>NZ_CP031466.1:1206349-2412698 GCF_003368325.1 Paraburkholderia caffeinilytica
GATCGCTACATCACGTCGCGCTTCTTGCCCGACAAGGCCATCGACCTGATCGACCAGGCGGCGGCGCGCGTGCGCATCGGCGCGACCTCGCGTCCCGCGGCCATCCAGGAACTCGAAGCGGAAATCGCCCAGCTCAAGCGCGAGCAGGATTATGCATCGTCGCGCAAGCGCTTCGATGAGGCGAAAGCTTTCGAGGCACGTATTGGTGAGAAGCAGGCGAAACTCGACGAGCAGATGGAGGCATGGCAGCGCAAGACCGGCTCGGAGACGCTCGAAGTGACCGTGCAGTCGATCGCCGAAGTGGTGTCGCGTCTTACCGGCATTCCGGTCACGGAGCTCACGCAGGAAGAGCGCCAGAAGCTGCTGGATATGGAGAAGAAGCTGCGCGAACGCGTGGTCGGCCAGGACGACGCAGTGACCGCCGTGAGCGATGCCGTGCGTCTGTCGCGTGCCGGACTCGGCCAGGCGAACCGGCCGATCGCGACCTTCCTGTTCCTCGGGCCCACGGGCGTCGGCAAGACCGAGCTCGCGAAGGCGCTGGCGGAAACGGTGTTCGGCGACGAGTCGGCGGTGATCCGCATCGACATGTCCGAGTACATGGAGCGTCACGCGGTCGCACGGCTGATCGGCGCGCCTCCGGGCTACGTCGGTTACGACGAGGGCGGGCAACTGACCGAGCGCGTCCGGCGGCGCCCCTACAGCGTGATCCTGCTCGATGAGATCGAGAAGGCCCACCCCGACGTGAACAACGTGCTGCTGCAGGTGTTCGACGACGGGCGGCTGACCGACGGCAAGGGCCGCGTGGTCGACTTCAGCAACACGATCATCATTGCGACGAGCAACCTCGGCGCGTCGATCATCATGGACAACCTCGAAAAGCCCGAGGCGGATCGCCTGGCTGAGAAAGCGATTCGCGAGGCGTTGATGGGCGTGCTCAAGGGTCACTTCCGTCCTGAATTCCTGAACCGGATCGACGAGATCATCGTCTTCCACGGACTCTCGCGCGACAACATCCGCTCGATCGTGCAGATCCAGGTCGACCGGGTCGTGCGCACCGCCGCCGCGCAGGACATTACCCTCAGGATAGATGGGTCGGTTATCGATCGCCTCGCCGATGCCGGCTATCGGCCGGAGTTCGGGGCGCGCGAGTTGAAGCGGCAGATTCGCCAGGAACTGGAAACGCGGCTTGCGAAGGAGATTCTCAGCGACGCCCTGAAGTCGGGCGACAGCGTCGAGGTCAGTTACGACAAGGAAAGCGGCGAAGTGAAGTTCAGCAAGAGCGAGGCGCCGCCTGCTTCTGCATCTGCTTTCGCGCCGAAGGCGACGGCCGCGAAGGGTAGCAACGGCCGTGCGAAGAAGAAGCTGTCCAAAGAGGCCGGCAGCCCCGAGCCAACTGAAAGCGCCCACTCGAAGGCATGACGTGGGCAACCCGCTGGGAGACGCCGCTGCGTCATCGCCGACGATGCGCGGGCTCCCGGCGTGAGCGATACGGGCCATGTGGGTGGACGTGCACCGTGTGTACTGTGCACGTCCGCCACTGGCCGATCTGTACTCTTTCGCCATGCATCAACCCAACTAGACTAAAGCCGTATCCGCGCTTCATGCCGGGACGCGGCGTAAGTTCAATCCGGATTGATGTCAGGCATCCTAATGAAGGCCATGGAGTTTCAAAATGACCACACGACGCGAAGTTCCTGGAATCCGACCGTACGACGCACCCGCCGGAGGATGGGGGGCGCTCCGGGCGACAGCTCAAGCCGTCCGAACCCAGATGGAAAACATCGAGGCGCCGATCACGCTGATGCGGACCAATCAGCCCGACGGCTTCGATTGTCCGGGTTGCGCGTGGCCGGACAAGGAACACAAATCCACCTTCCAGTTCTGCGAGAACGGCGCCAAAGCGGTCACGTGGGAAGCGACGACCAAGCGGGTGACGCCGGAATTTTTCGAGAACAACACGGTGTCGTCGTTGCTGCAACGAACGGATTTCGAACTGGAGGACCTCGGCCGACTGACGCATCCCCTCGTCTACGACCGCGCAACGGACAAATTCCGGGCGGTCGAATGGGAGGACGCATTCGCTCGCATCGGTGAAGTGCTGCGCGGATTGTCCTCGCCCGACGAAGCCGAGTTCTACACCTCGGGCAGAGCGTCGAACGAGGCTGCCTACCTCTTTCAGTTGCTCGCGCGAGAATACGGCACCAACAATTTCCCGGATTGCTCGAACATGTGCCACGAGCCGACCAGCGTTGGGTTGCCGCAGTCGATCGGAATCGGCAAAGGCACGGTATCGCTGGAGGATTTCGACAAGACCGAGCTCATCCTCTCGATCGGCCACAATCCCGGCACGAATCACCCGCGCATGATGGGGACGCTCCACGAATGCTCGCGGCGCAATGTCCCGATCATCGTGTTCAATCCGCTGCGCGAGCGGGCGCTCGAGCGCTTCGCCGATCCGCAGAGCGTGATCGAAATGGCGACGTTCGCGTCGACACGAATTGCGTCCACCTATTTCCAGCTCGACGCCGGCGGAGACGCGGCTGCCCTGAAAGGCATCATGAAGTCGCTCCTGCAGATGGACGCGGAGCAGGGCAACACGGTCCTCGACCACGCGTTCATCGCAACGCATACCGAGGGTTTCGACGCGTTTGCGGCCGATCTGGAAGCAACGTCGTGGGACGACATCGAAAAGGCCAGCGGACTCACCCGTGAAGATCTCGAAGAAGTGGCGATTGCCTATGCAAAGTCGAATGCGACGATTGTCACGTATGGCATGGGCATTACCCAGCATAACAAGGGCACGGCCAATGTCCGTCTGATTGCTGACCTGTTGTTATTGCGCGGCAATATCGGCAAGCCCGGCGCGGGCATCTGTCCTTTGCGCGGCCATTCCAACGTGCAGGGGAACCGCACGGTCGGCATCACCGAAAAGCCGTCCGCCGCCTTCCTCCAGCGTATCGAGGAGGTATTCGGCTTCAAGCCGCCCGCGGCGCACGGGCACGATGCGGTCCAGGCCATGCAGGCGATGATCGCCGGCACGGCCAAGGCCCTGATCTGTCTGGGTGGAAACTTTGCCGTTGCGTTACCCGATTCGGAGCAGTCCTTCCCGGCAATGGGCAAGCTCGATCTGAGCGTCCACCTCGGCACCAAGCTCAATCGTTCGCATCTGCTGGTGGCAAAGGAAACGTATGTGCTGCCTGTTGTGGGGCGCACGGAACTCGATATCCAGGCGACCGGCCGGCAATCCATTACGGTCGAGGATTCCATGTCGATGGTCCACGCTTCGTCGGGCAAGCTGACGCCGGCGTCCGGGCATCTGCTGTCCGAACCGGCGATCGTCGCCGGCATTGCCAGGGCCGCCTTGCCGAACAGCAAGGTGGCATGGTCGGAACTGGTTGCCGACTACGACAGGATCCGGGACCTGATCGAGCAAACCGTGCCGGGATTCGAGGCGTTCAATGCACGAATCAGAGTGCCGGGCGGATTCCGCATGCCGCTTCCTCCGACCGAACGCGTGTGGCCCACGCCGTCAGGCAAGGCGATGTTCTCGGTGTACGGCGGCGTGAGGGAAGATGCGGACGTTCTCGGCGCCGAAAATGTGCTGCGTCTCATCACGATCCGCAGCCACGACCAGTACAACACCACCATCTACGCGATGGACGATCGTTACCGGGGCGTGTTCGGCCGGCGCGACGTGCTGTTCATGAACGAGGACGATCTTGCCGCGCGTGGACTCGAGCACGGCGATCTGGTCGACATTGAAACGATTTCAGCGGGCAGGCAGCGTAGCCTGAGGAAGGTCACTGCCATCGCTTACAACATCGCGCCGGGTTCGGTGGCGGCCTATTATCCGGAAGCCAACGTGCTGGTGCCGCTCGACTTCATCGACAAGGAGAGCGGCACGCCTTCGTACAAGTCCGTTCCTGTTCATGTCGTGCGGTCGGCATAGACTCGACTCGACCGAGCTTATGGAGCGATCAGCCGGACTTGCGCGTATAGTTGATCGGCCCGCGAGATGCCACGCGTGAACGCCGTTCTTACGCAAACGCCGTTATCACCTGGAGCCATTGACCGATCATGGAAATCTTCGATGCATTCCACCTTGCCAGGCTGCAGTTTGCGTTCACGGTGTCGTTTCATATTATTTTTCCCGCGATCAGCATCGGCATGGCGAGTTTCCTCGCCGTGCTGGAATGGCGCTGGCTGCTCACCGGCGACGTTGCCTACAAGGACATGTTCCAGTTCTGGTCGAAGATCTTTGCAGTCGGCTTTGGAATGGGCGTGGTCTCGGGCGTGGTGATGGCCTACGAGTTCGGCACCAACTGGAGTGGATTTTCCAGCGTGGCCGGCAACGTCACGGGGCCGCTCCTGACCTACGAAGTGCTGACGGCGTTCTTTCTGGAGGCCGGCTTTCTCGGCGTCATGCTGTTTGGCTGGCAACGTGTCAGTCCACGCGCGCACTTCTTCGCCACGCTCATGGTTGCGGTGGGCACGCTCATTTCCACATTCTGGATTCTCGCGTCGAATAGCTTCATGCAGACGCCGCAAGGCTTCGTCATCGAGCATGGCCGCATCGTACCGGTCGACTGGATGAAGGTGATCTTCAATCCGTCGTTTCCGTATCGCCTCGCGCATATGACCATTGCCGCGTTCATCGTCGCGGGTTTCATCGTTGCTGCTTGTGGTGCGTGGCATCTGTTGCAGGGCCGGCGCGACAAACCCGTCAAGCGCAGTTTTTCGATGGCGCTGTGGATCCTGCTTTTCCTGACGCCGGTGCAGATTTTCGTTGGCGACGCGCACGGCCTCAACACGCGCCAATACCAGCCGGCCAAGATCGCGGCAATCGAAGGCCTGTGGGAAACCGAACACGGCGGCACCGCGCTCAACCTGGTCGGCCTGCCCGACATGGATGCGGAAGTGACGCGATACGCGATCCAGATACCGCATCTGGGCAGCCTGATCCTGACTCACAGCTGGGGCGGCGAGATTCGCGGCCTGAAAGAATTCCCGCCACAGGACCGTCCGTACTCGCCGATCGTGTTCTGGACCTTCCGGGTCATGGCGGGTCTCGGCATGCTGATGCTGTTGACGGCGCTGCTCGGCTTGCTGCTCAGACTGCGCGGCCGACTCTACGAGACACGCTGGTATCAGGGCTTCGTCCTGTGCATGGGCCCTTCCGGCATCGTGGCGCTACTGGCGGGGTGGATAACGACCGAGGTCGGCCGTCAACCGTGGACGGTCTACGGTGTCCTGCGGACAGCGGACTCCGTCTCGCCGGTCAGTTCCCAGCAAGTCGGCGTTTCCTTGCTGATCTTCGTACTGGTGTATTTCGTCGTGTTCGGCATGGGGTTCTACTACATGATGAAGATGATGAAGCGCGGGCCTGAGGAGCACGCCGAGCGCCGCGAATCCCGCCGGCATCCGGTCTTGCGTAATCGCCCGTTGGACGCGCTGGAAGGAGAGTGACACCATGCAAATCGATCTTCCTGTTGTGTGGGCCGCGATCATCGGACTCGGCGTTTTCATCTACGTGATGCTGGACGGCTTCGATCTGGGCATCGGCTTGCTGTTTCCGTTCTTCGAGGAGAAAGGCGACCGGCAAGTGATGCTCAATACCATCGCACCGGTGTGGGACGGTAACGAGACGTTCCTCGTGCTTGGCGGCGCCGGGCTTTACGGCGCGTTCCCGGTGGTCTATTCCACGCTGCTGCCGGCGAACTATCTTCCGCTGATCCTGATGGTGGTGGGCCTGATCTTTCGCGGAGCGGCCTTCGAACTGCGCGCCAAGGCGGTCAGGACCCAGCATGCGTGGGACCTCGCCTTCATGGGCGGCTCCGCGCTCGCAGGGCTCTGTCAGGGTATCGTGCTGGGGTCGCTGCTGCAAGGCATCAAGATCGTCGATGGCCGCTTCGCCGGCGAGCCGTTCGACTGGCTCTCGCCGTTCAGCCTGTTCTGCGGGATCGGCGTGCTCGCCACGTATGCGACGCTCGGCTGCGGCTGGCTCATCCTGAAGACCGACGGCGAATTGCAGCGCAAGATGCGCGAGGTGATGCGCCCGCTCGTGAGCGTCCTGCTCGGGGCGATGATCGTCGTGAGTCTGTGGACGGTGATCGGCTTGCCGGCGGTTGCGCATCGCTGGTTCGGAAGCGGCAATCTCGGCTGGTTCCTGCCGGTGCCGGTTCTTGTCGTTGCCTGCGTGTGGGGCATCTTCCGCACGTTGCGATCGAAGCACGAAGCGACCCCGTTCCTTCTCACGCTCGCGCTGTGCTTTCTCGGCTACAGCGGCTTGCTCATCAGCATCTGGCCGAACATCGTTCCGCCGTCCCTGACGATCTGGGAGGCGTCGTCGAGTCATTCGAGCCAGCTGTTCGCGCTGGTCGGCACTGTGATCGTGCTGCCGGTCATCCTCATTTACAACGCGATGCAGTACCGCGTATTCCGCGGCAAGGTACGCGAAGGGGACGCCGGTTACCACTGAGGGTGACGGCGCCGTCAGTCCACGCAGTCATACCATTCAAACCACTACAAGAGCACATCATGATTGTCAGGCCAGGGCAGAACTGGTTCCGGCTGCTGTTTATCTGGAACGGTTCCGTGTTGCAGTCGATTATTCCCCAACTGGTTTTCATGGCGGCTGTCAGCAGTCTTGCCGTGGTGACGCAAGGGCGCATTTTCGGCGAGAAGATCCCGCTGAATACGGCGCCGTTCACCTTGTTCGGCCTTGCGCTTGCGATCTTCCTTGCGTTCCGCAATAACGCGAGTTACGAGCGTTTCAATGAGGCGCGCCATCTATGGGGCACCATGTTGATCTCCGCGCGCGCGCTGACGTCGCAGATGCTGTGTTACGTACCGCAGGGCGATCACAACGTTCGGATGGCCCATACACTGATTGCGACGGTGTACGCGTTGAAGCACCAACTGCGTGGGACCGATCCGACGCCCGATCTCATTCGCCTGCTCGGGCGCACCCGAACCGAGGCATTGCAGCACACCTGCTACAAACCGGCTGCGCTGCTCAACGACATTCGTCGCGACTTCGCCGACCTGCGGGTTCGGGCACCGATCCCGGATACCACACTCTGGATGCTGGATGCGCAGATCAACGAACTGGGACGGACCGTGGGCGGGTGTGAGCGGATCGCCTCCACGCCCATTCCATTTGCCTACAGCGTATTGCTTCACCGTACCGTCTACGCCTACTGCGTCTTGCTGCCGTTCGGCCTTGTCGATTCGACGGAGTTCTTCACGCCGCTTCTCTGCGTTTTCATTTCCTACACGCTCATTGCGCTCGAAGCGATCGCCAGCGAAGTCGCCGAACCGTTTTCAGTTGCGCCGAATGCGCTGGCGCTTGACGCCATGACCCGCAACATCGAACGATCGGTTCTCGAACTGTGCGGCTGCGAACTCCCCGAGGAGGTTGTGCCGGTGCGCGCGTACCAGTTGACTTAGGCGGCGCGCTTCGGTAGATCCGGCCTGCCTGTCCGGCAGGGCGTACTTCAGTCTCGCCGCCGCGCCCGATACGGCGCACGAACTGTACTCCTGAAATTCGGCGCGGACTGTGCGTCCCGCAAGCAGAGCCGGCGCACTATCCTGCCAACAGGCCATAGACAGACCGGCGGCTTTTCCGCTCAGACAGATCGACTGCGCTCATGCTGCGTGCCGCATGCCGCATTCCACCGTATCCCGCATTCCACCGCATGCTGCCCACCTTCGGATAGATCGTGAACCTCATCCACCCGCCCGTACTTGCCGATACAGCATCGCGCCTTGGCGTATCAGCCGGTGCCGTGACGACGCTCGACACGCTCAATCGTCCGCTGCGGGATTTGCGTCTGTCCGTCATCGATCAATGCAATTTCCGCTGTACGTACTGCATGCCAAGGGACACTTTCGGCGCGGACTACCGTTTCCTGCCGTCTTCGGAACGTCTGTCGTTCGAACAGATCCTCAAGCTCGCGAAAGCGTTCGCGCTGCTCGGGGTGGAGAAGATACGGATCACCGGCGGGGAGCCGCTCCTGCGGCGCGGGCTCGAATCCCTGATCGAACAGCTCGCGAAACTCACCACGGCGGGCGGCAAACCGATGGAGCTCGCGCTGACGACAAACGGCTCCCTGCTCGCCGCGAAGGCGCGCTCGCTGCGCGATGCCGGCCTCGGCCGCGTGACGGTGAGCCTCGACGCGGTGGACGACGCCGTATTCCGCCGGATGAGCGACGTCGACATGCCCGTGGCGCGGATCCTGGACGGGATCGAGGCCGCGAGCGCAGTCGGACTCGCGCCGGTCAAGGTCAACGCCGTGATCGAACGGGGCGTCAACGACAGCCAGATCCTGCCGCTCGTGCGCTTGTTCAAAGGCACCGGCGTCGCCGTGCGCTTCATCGAGTATATGGACGTCGGCGGCGCGGGCGGCTGGTCGAACACGAAGGTGATCACGGCGCGCGGGACCCGCGACATCGTCGAATCGGCGTTTCCGCTCGTCCCTGTCATAGGGCGTGAACAGACGGGCACCGCCGTCAACTATCGCCATGCCGACGGCACCGGCGAAGTCGGCTTTATCGCAAGCGTATCGCAGCCGTTCTGCGGTTCGTGTTCGCGCGCCCGCGTGTCGGCCGACGGTCAACTGTATGCATGTCTTTTCGCCACACAGGGCACGGACCTCAGGCCCTGGCTCACCGAGGCCGCCTCAGTCGAGCAACTGGCAGGGACCATCCGCGGGCGGTGGAGCCAACGCGACGATCGCTATTCCGAACTTCGCTCGACGCCGCGCAGGCCAGGATCGGGAAAAACCTATCCGACCGTCCGCATGTCGCTGGTCGGCGGCTGACGCCTGGCGAATCCTTGCGAAGCAGACACAGACCGGAGCTCCGCCATGACAACACCGTCACCAGGCGATCCCGCACAACCTGATGCAGCGCACGCCGACGCGCGTACAAGCGATCCGGCGCTGCTCGAGGCCACCCTCGCGTCGGGCTTCGAGGTGAGGGTTCAGCAGCAGCCGATCGACATCCAGTCGGAGATCATGCCGGTCACGCGCAATCCCGAGGTGGGCGCCATCGTGAATTTTCTCGGCGTGGTGCGTCGTTGCGGCGATCTCGACGACGTCGTCGCGCTCGAGCTCGAACACTACCCGGGGATGACCGAACAGTCGTTCGGCAGCATCGTCGAAGAGGCCATCGCACGATGGCGTCTCGAGGCGGTGAAGATCGTGCATCGGGTTGGCCGCGTGGCGCTCGGCGAGGCGGTGGTCCTCGTCGTGGTCGCCGCGCCGCATCGAAGGGCGGCATTCGACGCCTGCGAATTCCTGATGGACTTCCTCAAGGCCCATGCGCCGCTCTGGAAAAAGGAAATCCGCCGCGACGGGGCGCTCAGATGGGTCGAAGCCAAAACGCGCGACGAGCAGTCGATGCTGCGGTGGGGTTGAGGCGCGATTCGCCCACATCGTGCGCCCGCATCGTGCCGGCAACAGGAACAGACGAATGAAACTCACCATTAGATATTTCGCCAGCGTTCGTGAACAACTCGGCATCTCGCAGGAGATCGTGCATATCGACGCGCCCGAACTCGCTGTCGACTGTCTGCGGGGCAGGCTCGCATCCCGAAACGAACGGATGGCCGAGGCGCTGCGCGCGGGCCGGCCGCTCCGTACCGCAGTCAATCACGAGATGGTCGCCGACACGTTCGTGGTGCGCGAGGACAGCGAAGTCGCGTTCTTTCCGCCCGTCACGGGGGGCTGAGGCCGCCCGGAAGATCAGGATCGAGCCGCACGGGGTTCATCCGTGTCCACACACGCACAGGCCGCGGCCTGTGCGCCACCGTGTTGCTAACGGGCGCACATCGCGACGAGCTTGCCGACGGTAATCACCGCCTGTTCGATTTCGCTCGACCAGGGGCTGCTGTAATTGAGGCGGATGAAGTTCCGATAGGTCGTTTCCGAGACCGAAAACATGTAGCCCGGCCCGATGGTGATGCCCTGATCGAGTGCGAGGTTGTAGAGCCGCATGGCGTCGACCTTGGGCGGCAGTTCGATCCACAGCACGTATCCGCCCGCGGGGTTGGACATGCGCGTACCGTCGGGAAAAAAGCGCGAGACAGTCGCCTTCATCAGATTGGCCTGCTGCGCATAGGCTCTGCGAACCCGGCGCAGGTGATGCTCGTAGCCATCGCGCTCGAGGAATTCCGCAATCGCCATTTGCGGAATCGACGGCGAGGTCAGCGTGTTCAGAAACTTGAGTTTCTCGACCTGGTCACGGTATCGGCCCGGCAGCGCCCAACCGATCCGGTAGGCCGCCGTGAGGGTCTTCGAGAACGACCCGCAGTGAAGCACCAGCCCCTTCGTGTCGAAGGACTTCAACGTGCTGGGGTGCGTGCTGTCGTAGTGAAGCTCGTTGTAGACCCCGTTCTCGATGACCGGAATGTCCCGCTTCGTCAGAAATTGCACGAGTTCGCGCTTGCGTTCGTCGGGCATCAGAAAACCCAGCGGATTCTGGAAGTTCGGCATGACCATGCAGGCTGTGATGGTCTGCGATTCCACGATGGCGGCGAGCGCCTCGATATCGATGCCATGCTCCGGATGAGTCGACACCTCGATCGCTTTCATGCCCATCCGCTCGATCGCATGGAGCATCGCGTAGAACGTCGGCGATTCGACCGCGATCACGTCGCCGGGTTTCGCAACCGCCTGAAGGCACAGATTGATCGCCTCGGTCGCGCCGACCGTGATGATGATCTCGTTCGGATCGACGGCCATGCCGTTCTCGAGGTAGCGGCGCGCGATCTGGCGCACGAGCGCCGCATTGCCGGGCGGCAGCGCGTCCGTCACGCCCCAGCGCGTCTTGCCGCGTCCCGCGTCGTAAGCGTAGCGGTTGATCCTTTCGAAGGGAAAGAGACCCGGGTCGGGGTAGGGCGAACCGAGCGGCACGGCATCGTCGACACCGATCGAGCGCAAGGTGGACAGCACCAGCCGGCTGACGTCGACCGGCGACGAAATCGGGATCGGTTTCGATGGCCGGAGTTCGAGCGTCTTCCGTTCACGCCCGTCGCCCCGGAAGTTGACGAAATAGCCTGATTGAGGCCTCGCCGTCAGCAAGCCACGGCTTTCGAGCAGCAAGTAGGCGCGGATGACAGTCGTCACGCTGAGCCGATGTTGCTGGCTGGTCTGCCGTACCGAAGGCAGGCGCTCGCCATGCCCGTACACGCCTTGCCGGATCAGCTTTTCAATGTCGTCTGCCAGCTTCTCGTAGAGATTCATCGGACGATTTCCTCAGCGTTTCGCAGCGGCAAGCTGTACCGGCCGCTCCCCTGGCTTGCACGCGCCCGTCTCGCCATGTCGCCGCCCGGTGCGATGAGCGTAGCAGAACTGTACTGATTCGAGTCGGCCCGATGTGTGCACTCAGCGATGGATGGCCCGGCCTTAACCTGTTCTCCATCGAAAGCGCATGGCCAGGCCGCTCCGCTGGAGCCTGTCGATGCGCAAGAGCGGGTTTGAATGACACGGGATCGGCACACAGGGAGGTTGAGCACGATGAATCTGCTAGAAGCCATGCGGATTTATGTCAGGGTGGTTGAGCGCGAGAGTATCTCCGGCGCGGCACGGGACCTCAATATCGGGCAGCCGGCCGCAAGCGAGCGTATCGAGCGGCTGGAGAAGTATCTTGGCTGCCGGCTCCTGCTCCGTAGCGCACGCGCTTTCAATTGCACGCCCGAAGGCCTCACGTTCTACGAGCGCAGCAAACGGATTCTGCATGCCGTGGAGCAGGCGGTCGCCGAGGTGTCGAGCGACCGGCAGGATCTCAAGGGAACGATTCGCATCGCCGCGCCCCACTGCTTTGGCGAGACGGTCGTGCCGGAGGCGTTGACGCGGGTGCGCGCAGCCTATCCTCAACTGGATCTGGAACTGGTCCTGAACGACAGGATCGTCGACCTTGTGACCGAGGGCGTCGATATTTCGTTTCGTCTTGGGCAACTTGGCGAAGGGGCGTTCATTGCCCGTCAGCTGGGTCAGGTTGGGCGCGTTCTCGTTGCCGCGCCGGACTATCTGAGCCGGCACGGTCCGATCACCGGGCCGGCCGACCTGGTCAACCACCCGTTCATCCGGGTGCAGGGCATGTTCGGCGCGGAACAGTTGCCGCTCAGGTACATGGAGGCCGTCGTGGAGAGCGCGCCGATCCGCACCGCGGTCAGGACCAGTCATTGGCGGCCCATGTATGAAATGATCCTCTCGGGCGCCGGCATCGGCGTGCTGGAAGAGCCGGCGTGCGTGGAGGCGCTCGCAGCGGGCCGGCTCGTGCGGATACTGCCGGCATTCGAGGTGCTGCCCTTCGATCTGAATATCCTGACTCAGGCGCAACGTCCGGTGCCGCCACGGGTACGGATGATCGTGGCGATGCTGAGAAAGTGCACGTCGGATATTCTGGAGAGAGTGCACGTTGACTGTGGTGAAGTGACCAGCCGCCTTGAAGAACTACCCGACGATGAGGTGTCCGCGCTTCTGACGCCGTCGTTGCGGGCTTGAGCCCGCAAGTCCACTTCTATTGGATTATCGGCAATTCGCCAATCCGACGCATCCCGATGCGTTCCGATACTAACTATCGGCTTGCATTAGCGACACCGATGCTTCGCTCGTCAGCATCAGGAATGTCAGCGTTTCGCGCAGATAGAGGCGCACTGCCGTGTCGGTATGGCTCACGTATCCGATCGACAGGTCCTCGCCCAGGTGCAACTCGAAGTCGCCGCCGCGCGTGGATAGCACGCTGCCGCCTGCCAGCGCCGGTGCCCAGATGATGTCGCCATTCACGATGCGCTTGATGTGTTCGAGCACCGGATAACCCTGATCGCGTGCCTCGCCGAGCGCCGTGTACGCATCGGCGCCGAGCAGCACGGAATAGGGCCCGTCGACACCGGCAAGGCGCAGTTCTTCGAGCGCGTTGCTAATCGTGTTCGGATAATCGCTGATATCGGCCGGCAGCGGCAGCGGCGGATTCGACGAACCTTCGCGAAGCCCGCCTATGCCCGCAGCCTTATAGCCATCGAAGATCGCGCGATCTTCGGCATAGGCGAGCTGTTTGGCGGCTTCCTTCGCGGGCTGCCAGTCGGCGTCTTTCGCGCCGCGCACCACGCTGTCGATCGCTTCGCGCTGCAACTCGAACGGCACGGTCAACTGCACGAGGCTCCTGACCTCGGCCAGTTTCGCCACGACGCCCTGCTGCGGCGCGGCGATCGCGATCTGATGCCCCGTGCCGACGCCGGATAGCTCCGTTCCACCCGGACCCTTGACGTCGACCACACGACGGCCGGCGACGCTGCGCCTGAACGTGCGCGCCACTTCGTCTTCGATCTGCGACCAGGCGGCGCGGGAGATCGGGGCAAGCTCGCGATGCAGGTTATTCATGTTGAGAGATTCCCTTGAGAGAGCCGATATTCAGTGAGCCGTCGAGACGCGGCTCGGCGGATGAAGGCGCTTCGGGCCGTTGCTCGACAACGGCGGCAGCTTGCGGATCGCGATCCGCGAGTGCCTCGAGCAAAGTGGCCGACGGGACGAAGAAGAGGCCGCCCGTGACCGCGCGGCTATAGTCGAGCAAGCGGTCGTAGTTGCCCGGCGGCCGCCCGACGAACATGTTTTCCATCATCTGCTCGATAGGCTCGGGCGAACGCGCATAACCGATGAAATAGGTGCCGAACTCGCCCATGCCGGGGCGGCCGAACGGCATGTTGTCGCGGAGGATTTTCACCTCCTCGCCGTTGCCGGTGATCGTGGTGAGCGAGCTGTGCGAGCACGACGGTTTGACCGCTTCGTCGAGTTCGATATCGGATAGTTTCGTGCGGCCGATAATGCGCTCCTGGGTCTCGACGGACAGCGCGTTCCAGCCGGTCATGTCGTGTAGATACTTCTGCACGATGACATAACTGCCGGCTTCGAACCCGGCATCCTCGTCGCCGATGCGAGTGAAATCGACGGCCTCGCGGCCCACCGGATTCTCGGTGCCGTCAACGAAACCCACCATGCTGCGCAGGTCGAAGTTGCGAAAGCCGTGTACTTCGTCAACCACCGTAACTGCAGCGCCGAGCCGCCCTATAAGCTGCGTGGCGAGCTCGAAGCAGAGATCCATCTGATCCGCGCGAATGTGCAGCAGGATATCGCCCGGCGTGCGCACGGCGCGACGTTCGCCTTCGCCGAATTCGCGAAACGGATGCAGGCACGCGGGGCGCGGCGCGCCGAACAGCGTGTCCCACACGTCGGAGCCGAAGCCGACAACGCACGACAGGTTGCCGGAGGGGACGCGCTTGCCGACCGAGCGCACCAGGGCGGCAACGTCCCCGCACCATGCGCGCACCTGTTCGGCGGGCTCCTCGCCCTCCGCGACGGTCGCGACCATGAAGATCGCGCTACGCGTAATGTCATTACAAACGGCTTGCGATTCTGGGATGTCTTTGGGCATCGGATTGAATAGTGAAGAACCGTTAGTGATTGCGGGAATGGCGCGAATGTCTTGCCGCCTTGGTGGTCGATTGCCTGGGGTGGGTGCAAATTTTTCGTCCGGATGACTGAAGCAGGTTTGCTGTCGCCGCGGACACACGTAAATCGATACCTCGTTGATTCTGCTCCCTGCGAGGCGCTTTCACGCGAGTGAATGCTAGTGACGCATGGCTGCCGTGACGAGAAGATGAAACGGCAGTACGAGCAGTCCCGTCCCGATGACGCCGAGCAGCCACAGTGCAACGAACCATATCAGGCCCCGGCGAAACGTCTTTCCGGACCCACGGCTTGTTTGTGACATGGCATTCCTCCTGTGGGCTTGTGATGCAGGCCCCCCGATCGCCTTCGCTTGAAATCTCCCTCACCCGCACCCGTACGCATGTCTGCATAGGCATCAGTTTGACGATGACGCCGGCCGTTGTTCTGCGTGTTTGAATCATTCTAGGCTACTGCATCGCCCTGATCTATCCAAAAGAAAACGAGCGAGGCGCGCCGAAGGACCAACCTTCGCCGCGCCTCGCTCCGCTTTGGATGCCTGGGCGTTGCAGTGCTTTATCCGTTCCGGACGCTTCAGAACCGATGCTGAATCCCTGCCGTCACACCGGCTTGCGTATCCGCCGCGCCGGTCAGATCGCGCGACAGGCTGACCGCGTTGTCATGCTTGGCCATCGCGTAGCCGCCCGCCATGTACAGCACCGTGCGCTTCGACAATGCGTACTGCGCGCGCAGCGAGAACAGCGTCGGATCGGCGTCGCTCGCGTCCTTGATGTCCTGATGGTAGACGGCGGCAAACAGCGAGAAGAACGGCGTCACATCGTATTGACCGCCGACCCAGTACATATCGCTGCGCAAGGTCGGCGCGGCAGTGTGGAAGGTGCGCCGATAGTTGCGATAGCCGGCCATGGCCTTCACGGTGCCGAAGTCATAGCTCAAGCCTGCGTGAATGCCCTGAATGTAGTTGGTGGTGTCCGCGGGCGTCACGCTGTCGTTGGCGCCGTTCTGCCGGTCGAAGGTGGCGACCACGGCGAACGGACCGTTCTCGTAACCCAGACCGAAGTCGTACTTGGAACTCGACTTCAGGCTGCCCGGCACGTTGCCGAAACCGTACATCGCGCCGAACTTGAAGCCGGAAAATGTTCCGTCATAGCGAACGGCATTCGACGAACGCGAGAACAAACCGTCCTTGCGACCACCGGTAGCGGTGGAGGACGTCGCCCACGAGTAGTTCGGTGCGTAACCCATCGGGTCGAACTGCAACATGTAGTCGTAGGTGGTGGTGAAATTGCGGCCGAGCGTGATCTGCCCGAAGCGGTTCTTCAGGCCGATCGTGGCGCGGCGGTCGAAGATCGCGCCGGTGCTGTCGTCGAACTGGCCGTTCGCGATGTTGATGCCGCTCTCCAACTGGAAGACCGCCTTCAATCCGCCACCGAGGTCCTCGACGCCACGCAGGCCCCAGCGCGAGGTGTTCTTGCCGCCCGAGACGAGACGCGCGGCGCCGCCGTCCTTGCTCGCGTGATTCACGTATTCGACGCCTGCGTCGACGATGCCGTACAAGGTCACGCTCGATTGCGCATGTGCCGTTGCTGCCATTCCGGCGAGGCCGGCGCACGTCACGCCGAGGGTCGCCTTTGTCATGCTCCACTTCATCAACAGTCTCCTGTGGTTGGTTTATTCACTTCGGTTGGGGATACGGTGCGGCTGGGGCCACCCGCTCACATCGATTGACTGCAACTCGCTGCAACTCGCTGCAACTCGCTTCAGCTCGCCTGCGCGAACGCCCAGCAGTCGTTGGCGGGGAATTCGATCCAGTGACGGCCGGCCGCACGCGGCACGTGGCCGAAGGCGCGCAGGCGCAGCTCGCCGCAATGGAACAGGTATTCCCAGCGGTCGCCGAGATACATCGACGTGACGAGGTCGGCCTCGAGGCGGTTTGCGCCAGGGCCATCGGCGACCTGCACGCGTTCGAGGCGGATCACGGCCTGCGCGTTTTGCCCGGTGCTGAGCGCTTCGCGCGCCTGGGCCTGCAATTGCCAACCGTCGCCGGCCAGCGTGACGCGTTCGCCGTCGACCGCGGCAACGCGCGCGTCGATCCGGTTATTGCTGCCCATGAATTCGGCGGTGTAAAGCGAACGAGGCGCGCCATACAGTTCGGCGGGCGTGCCTTCCTGTTCAATGCGACCGTTACGCAGCAGCAGGATGCGATCGGACATCGCCATCGCTTCGGTCTGGTCGTGCGTGACGCACAAGGCGGACAGGCCCAGCGAGACGATCAGTTCGCGCAGCCAGGCGCGCGCTTCTTCACGCAGCTTGGCGTCGAGATTCGACAGTGGTTCGTCGAGCAGAATGACGGGCGGGTTGTAGACCAGCGCGCGTGCAATCGCCACACGCTGTTGCTGGCCGCCGGAAAGCTGATACGGATAGCGCGCGGCGAGATGGCCGAGGCCGAGCTGGTCGAGCGCAGACTGCACGCGTTTTTTTTGCTCGGTACCCGACACGCGCCGCAACTTCAATCCATAGCCGACGTTGTCCGCCACCGTGCGATGCGGCCACAGCGCATATGACTGAAACACCAGCCCGAGCGAGCGTTGTTCGACCGGCAGATCGACTTTGGATGCGCCGTCGAAGAACACCTTGCCGTCCAGTTCGATCCGGCCCGAGGAGGGCTGTTCGAGTCCTGCGACCGCGCGCAGCAGGGTGGTCTTGCCGCTGCCCGATGCACCCAGCAGGCACACCACTTCGCCGGGGTTCAGTTCGAACGACACGCCCTTCAGGATCGGGTTGTCGCCATAGCTGAGAAACAGGTTGTCGACCGAGAGCTTATCCATGCAATTTCACTCCGAAGCGCAGGGCGACGCCGAGTCCGACGCCGACCATCGCGATGTTGATGACAGAAAGCGCCGCGACCTGATCGACCGCGCCCGTCGCCCACAGCGACACCAGCAGCGCGCCGATCACTTCCGTGCCGGGCGAGAGTAGATAGACGGCGGTCGAGTATTCGCGCTCGAAGATCATGAAGATCAGCAGCCATGCCGCGAGCAGGCCGAAACGCACGAGCGGCAGCGTTACGTCGAGACTGACGCGCGCGCGGGTGCCGCCGACGCTGCGGCCCGCTTCTTCGAGCTCGGGCCCGACTTGCAGCAGCGCGCTTTGAATCAGGCGCATGCCGTACGCGAGCCACACGACCGTGTAGGCGATCCAGATGCTCCACATGGAGTTCTTCAGTTCCTTCAGGCCTGGCACGAAGAGGAAGATCCACAGGAACGCGAGACCGGCGAGCAGGCCGGGCACCGCGCGCGGCAGCAGCACGAGGTAGTCGAGCAGGCGCGTGGCCCAGTCGTTGCGGCGATGGCCGGCAAATGCGACCAGCGAATAGAAACCCACTGCCAGCGCGCCGCCGATCACGCCGATGCCGAGCGTATTGAGGATCGCGCGGACCAGGTTGTCCTGTTCGAACAGTTCGGTGAAGTTGGCGAGCGTCAGCACGTCGGCGAGATTCACCCCTTCGCCCCAGTTGGTGACGAACGCGCGCAGCGTGATGCCGGAGAGCGGCACGAACACCGTGAGCAGCAACCATAGCGCGACGATCGCCAGCGCGACCCAGCGCCATGCGCCGAGCGGCAGCACGGTCTGGCGTCCCGCTTTGCCCTTGACCGTGACGAAGCGGTTTGCGCTCTTCAGCAAGCGTCGTTGCAGCAGCACCAGCGGGAATGTGATCGCGACGATGCACACGGCGACCGCGGCCATCAGGTGATACGAGGGCACACCGAGCTTGTTGGTGAGCTTGTACAGATACGTCGCCAGCACGAGGTGTCCTTCAGGGTCGCCGAGCACGAGCGGCAGGCCAAACACTTCGAAGCCGAGGAAGAACACCAGCACGCCCGCGAACAGCAGGGCAGGGAGCGTCATCGGCAGGCTGACGTCGAGCGCGACACGGAACGGCCGCGCACCCGCGACGCGTGCCGCTTCTTCGACGTCCGAGCCGAGATTGCGCAGCGCTGCCGACGAATACAGGTACACGTGGGGCACATGCGTGAGCCCGACGATCACCGTGATCGCGAAAATCGAATACACGCTCCATGGCGCTTCGGCGGTGCCGAACAGTTCCTTCCACCAGACCGAATAGAAGCCGACTGGGCCGGCCGCGACGACATAGCCGAATGCGAGCACCATCGGCGAAACGAACACGGGGGTGAGCAGCAGCGGTTCGAGCCAGCGGCGGCCAGGCAGATCGGTGCGCACCATCAGGAACGCGAGAATGCCGCCGAGCGGGATCGAAATGAACAGCATGCCGGCCGCGATGACGAATGAGTTCTTCAGCGCGGACCAGAAGTCCGGGTCGCTGAAAATGAATTCGAAGCCGGCAAGACCGAGCGTGCGTCTGGCGTCGAAGAACGGCGCGTTCAGCACGCTCTGAAACAGAATGAAGCCGAGCGGCAGCGCCACCGCGACGGTCAGCACCGCGACGACGAGCCAGCGCAGCAGCCCTGCCAACGGCTGCAGGCCGCCGCGCGGCAGCGCGCCTATCGTGCCGCCGTCGGCCGCGCGAGGTGATGCGTCGCGGTGTCCGGTTGCGCTAGTGGAAAGCATGAGTGTCCCCCTGCAGCGTGAAAGCCGCATATCGACAGGTAGTGAAGGAAGGCGCGGCGTTCGCGCGTTTCAGCGCGGACGCCGTCAGGTCAGCCGAGGCTTAGCGCTTGATCGACTGTTGCCATTGCTTGAGGAATTCGAGCCGCTTGGACTGGTCGAGATAGACCAGCAGGCCGGCGCCGATCGGGATCGGCTTGAGCGAGTCGCCGAGTTGTTTCGAGAGGCCCGCCATCGACGTTTCGCCGTCGACGTCCGAGCGGATCGAGAACAGGCTCGCCTGGTTCGCGAGCAAGGTCTGACCGCGTTGCGACAGCAGGTAGTCGACCCACAGCTTCGCGGCGTTGGGGCTTTGCGCCTTCTTTGAAATCGTCACGAGGCGGCTCACCACCAGCGTGTAGTCCTTCGGATAGACGTAGCCGATCGACGGGTCTTTCTTCGCCTTGGTGAGCGCGTACGAGCCGAGAATGTTGTAGCCGATCAGGTTTTCGCCCGAGGAAATGCGCTCCATCATCGCGCCGGTACTCGATTGCAGTTTCGGGCCGGTGGCGCCCATTGCCTTCACGAGATCCCACGTGATTTGCGGATTGACGCGCGCGTCTTGCGTCAGATAGTTGAAGCCGACGCCGGACTTTTCGATGTCGTAGGTGGTGACCTTGCCTTTGAACTGATCCGGCCGGGCTTGCAGCAGCTTGATCAGATCGGCGCGGGTTTGCGGCACGTCGCCGGCGGCGAGGAGACGCTTGTTGTAGACGATGGCAAGGGGTTCGTACGTGGTGCCGTACGCCTGCTTCTGGTATTGCGCCCATTGCGGCAACTGCTTCGCTTCCGGCGATTCGTAACTGGCCATCAGACCGTCGTTGACGAGCTTGACCTGCAAGTCCATCGCCGAGCTCCACAGCACGTCGGCGCTGGTGCTGCTGGCCGCGTTTTCGCTGATGTAGCGGTTGTACAGCTCGGTGCTGTTCATGTCGTTGTATTCGACCTTGATGCCGTACAGGCTTTCAAAATCCTTGATGAGCGGGCGCACGAGAGCGGTGTCCGTGACCGAATACACGATCAGCTTGCCTTCCTTTCTTGCGCCGTCCACGGTGGCCTGGTAGTCGCCGGGATAACCGGCCGGAAAGGCCGACCATGCTGAGTTTGCGGCGAATGCAGCGGCTACGGCGAGAGACTTCAAAGAGATGTGCACGTCTTCCTCCAGAAAACTTCGTGTTGGTTTTGTGTAGGCAAATGGTAAGAGAAACATGCTTTCTGAATGCTTTCATTTTTCGGGGAAAATGCGTCACAATGGCCGAATTCGCCTCATGGATTTCCCTGGGATTCTGTTTATGCGTGTGCTGCTCGTCGAAGACAATCCGATCCTTTCCCGCTCGCTAACCGACGCGCTGACCGGTGCGAAACTCACTGTCGATTGCATGCACGACGGCGAATCCGCCGACCATGTTTTGCGCACGCAAGACTACGCGCTGGTGATTCTCGACATCGGCTTGCCGAAGCTCGACGGCCTCGAAGTCCTGCGCCGCTTGCGTGCACGCCGCAACGCGGTGCCGGTGTTGATGCTGACCGCGCATGGGTCGGTGGAGGAGCGCGTGCGCGGCCTCGATCTCGGCGCCGACGACTACCTCGCCAAGCCCTTTGCCCTTACCGAACTCGAGGCGCGTGCGCGGGCGCTGCTGCGCCGCAGTCACGGTCAGGAACCGTTGCACGCGCAATGCGGCACGCTGCTCTACGACAGCGTCGATCGCGGCTTCACGCTCGACGGCGAGCCGCTCGCATTGACACCGCGCGAACGGTCGGTGCTCGAGGTGCTGATCCTGCGCAACGGCCGCGCGATCAACAAGGACACGCTCTCGGAAAAAATCTTCGGGCTCGATGAATCGGTGAATGCCGATGCCATCGAAATCTACGTGCATCGGCTGCGCAAGAAGCTCGAACGCAGTTCGGTCGGTATCGTGACGCTGCGCGGACTTGGCTATCTGCTGGAAGCGAAGGGCGCATGACGCGGCCGAATCTGCGCGTACGGGTCGCGCTGTGGTTGTTGCTGCCGCTGCTCGCGTTGCTCGCCTTCGATGCATGGCTCACGTATCAACGCGCGATGAACGCGGCGCACGCGGCCTTCGATCGCACGTTGGAGTTTTCGCTGCGCTCGATACGCGACGGCATCCGCTTGCGCGACGCGCAGATCGAAGTCGATCTGCCGTATCTCGCGCTGGAGATGTTCGAATCGAACGGGGGCGGCAACATCTACTACCAGATTCGCGAGGAGGGCGGCCGGGTGGTGACCGGCTATCCGGATCTGCCGTCAGGCACGAAGGCGCTTGCCGAGCCCTACAGCGTGCAGTTTTATGACGACGTGTTTCGCGGAAGGCCGCTGCGCATCGCCATGCTGCGCTTGCCGGTCCACGATGTGCCGTCGGCGCAGACGCGCGTGGTGCTGGTGCGGGTCGGCGAAACGATCGAGCAGCGCCAGGCGTTGGCGCGCGAGATCCTGACCGGCTCGCTGCAGCAGGAATTCCTGCTGGTGGTGCTCGCGCTCGGCATCGTGTGGCTCGGGGTAGCGCGCGGCTTGCGGCCGCTGAACCGGCTGTCGGCGAAAGTTGCGGCGCGTGCCGAAGACGATCCGACGCCGCTCGACACGGTCGGTCTGCCGAGCGAGGTCGCACCGCTGGTCGATTCGATCAATCAGTACATTGGCCGCACGCAGTTGATGCAGTTGTCGCGCCGGCGATTTTTCAACGACGCGGCGCATCAGTTGAAGACACCGCTTGCGGTCATTCAGGCGGAGTCGGAGCTGGCATTGCGCGATATCGACGGTGGTGACGGGACCTCGAACGGCGATCGCCGCGAAGGGGTGCATTTGCGGAGGCTGAATCGCGCGGTGCAGCAGGCGGTGCGCATCGTGCAGCAATTGCTGTCGCTCTCGCGGCTCGATGCGGACAGCGGTTATACGGTCAGGCACGCCGCTGTCCCGCTGCATAAAGTGGCGCGCAGCGTGACGCTCGACTGGTCGCCGGTGGCGCGCTCGCGTGGCATCGATCTCGGCTTCGAACAGGACGTGCGTATCGACGTGATGGGGCAGACCGACCTGCTGGCGGAACTGGTCGGCAATCTGATTGACAACGCGATTCGTTATGCGGGCGATGGATCGGTGATCACCGTGTGCGTGGCATGTGAAGGCGGGCAACCGTTGCTGCAGGTGACCGATAACGGGCCGGGGATCGCCGTGGGTGAGCGCGATGCGGTGTTTGAGCGCTTCTATCGTAGCGAGGCGACTCAGGCTGTGGAGGGCAGCGGACTGGGTTTGTCGATCGTGCGGGAAATCGCGCGCGTGCATGGCGCGCTGATTGCGTTGAGCGATGCGCCCGGGGGCGGACTTGTGGTCAGCGTGCTGTTTCCGACGTTCAGGTTCGCGTGACGAGCACGCCGCAACCGCAACCGTTACCTTAACGTTATGCGCGGATAGGGAAACGCTGCGCGTAAGCGTTGGATACCGTGTCGCTACCCCACACCTTGCCGTCGATCAGCGCTTGAGAACCCTCGTCGCCCGGCACCGCGATGCCCACGCGTGCGGCCGCTTCACGATACAACTGAGTCTGATTGATATGCGCCGCGATCTCCGCGTAGTCCGCGCGTGCGTCGATCATGCCCCAGCGTTCGAACTGCGTGAGGAACCAGGCGCCGTCGGCGGCGCGCGGGTAGTTCACCGTGCCGTTGTCGAAGAAGCGCATGGGCAGGCCGCGCGGCGCCGAGGCCGCGATCTCGTTGCCGAGCCGCGCGGCAATCAACGCTTCATCGATGCCGATGAATTCGGGTCGTGCGAGCCAGCGCGCAATCTCCTCGCGGTGCCCCGCGCCGTCGAGCCATCGGCATGCTTCGAGCATCGTGCGCACCAGCGCCTGCGCCGCATTCGGATTGGCCTGAACGAAATCGCGCCGGCATGCCAGCACCTTCTCCGGATGATCGGGCCACACCTCGCTCGTATAAGCGACCGTGCGGCCCACACCTTCTGCTTCGGCCATTGCATTCCACGGCTCGCCGACACAGAAGCCATCGAGCCGCTCTTCCGCGAGCGCGGCGACCATTTGCGGCGGCGGAATCGCGACGCTTTCGATATCGCGCAACGGATGCACGCCTTGCGACGCGAGCCAGTAGTACAGCCACATCGCGTGCGTGCCGGTAGGGAAAGTCTGCGCGAACACCGGCTTGCGGTCGAGCGTGGCCAGAGCCTTGGGCAGCGTGCCGTGTTCGGCCAAGGCATCGGCGAGACGGTTCGACAGCGTGATCGCCTGGCCGTTGCGATTGAGCACCATCAGCACGGCCATATCCGTTTGCGGACCGCCGAGGCCCAGCTGCACGCCGTAGACGAGACCGTAGAGCACATGCGCCGCATCGAGATCGCCTGACAGGAGCTTGTCGCGCACGGCGGCCCATGACGGCTGCCGGCACAGTTCCAGCGTCAAACCATGCGCGTGGCCGAATTCGAGCAGCTTCGCGGCAACGAGCGGCGCGACATCGGACAGCGCCACGAAACCGAGTCTCAGATGAGTTTTCTCGAGCGGCGCGGGCGCGGGCGTGGACGAAGAGGTGAGCGGGGCGGAAGGGTTCATGAGCGGCGCTTCATTTGAGCGAGTCTGCGGCTGCGACCACGGCGCGCGCGACTTCGGCGAGTTTGACGCCCTGGTTCATCGCGCGTTTGCGCAGCGTGGCGTATGCGGCATGTTCGGTGATTTTCTGCTGATCCATCAGGATGCGTTTGGCGCGGTCGATCAGCTTGCGTTCGGCGAGTTCGTTTTCGACTTGCGCGAGGCGTTCGCGCAATTCAGACTCCTGTGCAAACCGCGCGAGCGCGACTTCGAGAATCGGCGCGAGCCGTTCCGTGGCGAGACCTTCGACGAGGTAGGCGGTGACGCCCGCGCCCACCGCGTCGCGGATCAATTGCTGGTTGGCGTCGTGACTGAACATGAGCACCGGGCGCGGCGCGGTGGCGTTCATCACGGCAAGTTGTTCGAGCGTGTCGCGCGACGGCGATTCCGTATCGATGATGATGACGTCCGGCCGTTCGCTCTGAACCACACGATGCAGCGCTTGCGGCGTTGCTGTGCTGGCCAGCATCTCGTAGCCGAGTCGTGCGAGGGCGTCGCGCAGATCGCCAATGGGCTTATCGGTATCGGTGACGAGGAGAACACGCAGCATGGGGAATGGCTTATCGACGGCTAGCCACTTATAAAGCAACCTGTATGCCAGAAGACGAAAGCCGCGACGAAAGTAGCGCAATCACGGACTTACAGACCGTGCGGCTAATGGGGGCTGCACCCGAACGGGGCATGCGAGGGGAATGCACCGAAGCGGCGCATCAGGTCTGAAGGTTGGCTGCCGGGGCGTCGCGCCACAGTTGCAGCGCAGTCCACACTTCTTCGACAACGGGGTCCCACTCGCCCAGTTCCCGCTGCCGGAACAGGCGCATCGACGGATACCATGGGCTATCGGTTCTGCCGGTCAACCATCGCCACTCGGCATAGGCGGGCAAGAGCACCCAAACGGGAAGCCCCGCCGCACCGGCAAGATGGGCGGCCGACGTGTCGACGGTAACCAGAAGATCGAGTGTCTGCAGGATCGCCAGCGTGTCGGTAAAGTCGTCGATTGCGGGTCCCAGCGTGTGCAAGCGGTAGTCACGTGCGAGGTCTCTGCTCTCGTTCTCGCGGGGGCCTTTCTGTACCGAATACCAGCTTGTTCCCGCAAGTGCGAACAGGGGTTTTAACGCATCGATCCGAACTGAACGGAAACGGTCGAGCGCGTGACGAGGGCTGCCTGCCCAGACGATACCGATGCGTTTGGTTTTTCCCTGCGTTTTGCCTCGCGAGCGGGTTTCGATCTGATCTCGCCAGTGCCGCACCTTTTGCGGCGTGGCCGCGAGGTACGGCATCGCAACAGGGAGCATGGATAGATCGAGTTTCATATGCTCCGGCATCCTTAACATATGGCACCAGTAGTCGTAAGGACCGGATGGTGGCGTGGTAAATACCGACTGCACGCCTTCCATACCGGTAGCGAGTTCCGCAATTGGCTGGCTAACCCGCACATCAACCGCTGCTCCCTGCCGATGCAACCACGTTGCGAATCTGAGGCACTGGATTTCATCGCCGTGTCCCTGCTCGCCGACCAGCAGGAACCGGCACCCGGCAACAGATTCGCCGTTCCACTCAGGGAAGGCCGGTCGACACTGTTCTTCCGCTTTGCCGGGTAGGGCGTAGAACCATCGGTACCGCTTCCAGCCTTCTGCAAATTCGCCTAGCCCAAGCAGCACGCCCGCAAGCTGAAATTGCAGGTATGGATTGTCCGGCAGGAGGCGTGCCGCTTCCATGCTGTGCGGCCGGCTTTCCGCGAGCTTGCCTTGTATGCTGAGTGCGCGAGCCGCGTTGTGATGCAGGAGCGGGTGGTGTGGATCGATTGAAAGACCTTGCCTCGCGACACTGAGCGCATCGTCGAAACGGCCGTTGGTGTTCAATACGAAAGCGAGTGACTTGAGTGCTTCGGCGTCGTTGGCAAAGCGGACTCTGATCTGGTCGAGCACTTCATTGAGTTCGCGACTACGGCTGGCGATTGCCAGAGCCGCGACCAGCTCCAGCGCGTCTTGCAGGCTGGCGGCATCGAGTGCCCACGCCCGGAGCCAGTAGTTCGCGGCCTCGTCGATCCGCCCGATTTGCGCAGCGATCCGGGCCAGGGCGCGAGCCGCATGATGCAGCCGCGGGTCGATTTCAAGGGATGTCCGATAGTGGAGGATTGCCTCATCGAGGCGGCCGGTCGAGCGCAGACAGTCGGCCAGGTTCCTGCGAAGACTCGCGGTGTCGCCGGTCAAATGCAGCGCGCGGCGATAGAACGCTTCAGCCGATGCAGGGTCGCGCTTCAATGCGGCCAGTAGCCCGGCGTGCTCCCACAACTCGGCCCGCTCGGGAGCGGCGTGCAGTGCCTGCTCCACGTAGTCGCGCGCCCGATCTATTTCGTTCGTGTGAACACAGATGAGTCCCAGACGGTGCAACGCGTGAGCGTCGCGTGGGCGCACGGCTAGCACCTGCCGATAAGCGATCATCGCCTCCGTCATTCGACGCGCGGAAAAATGCGCATTTGCACGCGCGACGAGAGCGGCCACGTCAGCGTCATCGTGATTCATCGCTTGCTCGGGGATTGTCGCAATACGCCCCTGCGATCCGCAGTCGCGACGCAGGGGCTTGATTCTGGCGCGACCGGCTTATTGCGTGTTGGTCGCGAGGAGAGAAACGCCGCTCAACTGTGTGCTGGCGCTGACAATAGCGTAGTAGGTGCCAGGCGCCGGATTGGAGATCGTGCAGGTGGCCGCGCCGCCTCTCACCATGGCTGACTGGCAGTCCGGGTGGAGGAAGGAGGGCGTGCCCGCCCGTATGTACAGACCGGCGGTTTGGCTGGATGTCCCTGGCGTCAGCGTAAAGGTCAGGCTCTTGACGCCCGCGGGTACGACCAGGCCATAGTGCAGCATTTCGTCGACGCTGGCCGAGAGCTTCAGCGGGATATTCACGCTCAGGTCCGTGACATTCGGCGGCAGCACCTGGAACGGACGCGTCAGCGTACTTGCCGCTCCGGTGCTATCCGTCACGGTGAACGTGATTTCGTAAGTGCCAGGATAGTCATAGTTCGCATACGGCGTGACCGATTGGGTGCGTACCATATCGGGACCACCCATGCCGAAATTCCAGATCCATGACTTGATCGGTGCGCCTCTGGCAGTGGACAGGTCTTTACACGTCACCTGCATGATCACGCGCGATTGCGAGCATGTGAAGTCCGCTGCCGCTGGAATTTTCCCGGACCTGGCGGCCATGACGGTTGCGGCCGCATCCAGAATGCCCGCTCCGATCGGCTGATCCGGCTTGCCCGTGGGAAACGGTTGCACGCTCTGTGTGAGCAGGGTTCGTATTTCCACCGGCGTCAAGGGTGCAGGCGCGACGGACTGGACAAGTGCCGCAACGCCGCTGACCATCGGCGCCGCCATCGACGTGCCGGAACTGTATCCATACCCTTCAGTGCCTGGGGCGGCGTTTCCGTTGTTATACGTCGACCAGATCGAGTCGCCAGGCGCAGCAAGATCCACGGCCGGCCCGAAGTTCGACACGACGTACCTCAAGCCCGGCCGGTTAATCGCACCGACACTGATCGCGTTCCGACAGTTCGCGGGCGAGAAATTCGTCGCGCTAGAACTATTATTGCCGGCTGCCGCGACGACTACCGCGCCTCGACTGGTGGCGTAGTCGATGGCGTTCTGAAACGTCGTGCCGCAGGCGCCGCTGCCGCCAAGACTCACATTGATCACCTTCGCCGGGTAAGCGTTGCCAGGGACTCCCGCGACACTCCCACCGGCTGCCCACACAATGCCGTCAGTGATGTCAGAGGTAAAACCAATTCCGCACGCATTCATGACCCGGACCGGGACGACCTTCGCCGCGGGTGCAACGCCGGCTATGCCGCTGCCGTTGTTGGTCAGCGCAGCGGCGATGCCCGCCACGTGCGTGCCATGCCACTGGACCGAACAATTTTCCGTCGTGACGCCGGGGTTGGTGCCGTTGCCGCCGCGGTTGTTCGCGGTGAAGTCGTAACCGGGCAGGACGTTGGCGTTCAGATCGCTGTGACTGGTGACGCCGTTGTCCACCACCGCGATCACGGCGCCCGCGCCGTTTGCCATATCCCATGCGCTCTCTGCCCGTATGCCCGCTGTCGTGATGCCGGGTTTCTGGTTGGAAGTCAAACCCCATTGCCTGCTGTATTCCGGATCGTTCGGAACCATCGTCGTGGACATTTCCGTATCGGCTTCGATGTATTCGACGTTTGGGTCCGAGGCAATGGCGCGCATGAACGCCCTCGCATCCTTGCCGTTCAGTTTTCTCCCGGTTGTCACCACGTCCGAACCGATGCCCATGCGGCGCAAATGGCGTGCTCTCGCAGGAAATGCGTTCTCCAGCCGGTCCAGTTTCGCCTGGACGGCCGAGGCTGATCTGTCTTCTGCGGTGCCGGTTTTATATTTGATAATGAAGCGGTCGTTAGACGCTTCCGATGACAAACCGCTCGTGTTCATCTTCAACGACATCGGTAGGGGAACGCTGTCGGACGAAGCCGCCAACGCCGCGGTTTGCTCGAGTGTCGGTGTTGTCGTGGCGGCAGCCGTATCGTTGTGGTTGTCGCTGCCGTTGTTGCCGCCACACGCTGTGAGTGCCAGCGAAAAGGATAAACAGGCCGCACCGATCGGCAAGCGGCGCGTTTTTATGTTTGACCACAGCGTGCCGATACCTGTTACGGCGTTGAGGGCGCCGTTCCGCGCGCCCTCGTGTTTCTCTTTGTGCATCTCTTTCCTACCTCGTACGACATGGAAATGATTGCCCCTGTTTTTGAGTAGTCGTACTGCGGACATAACCCCGGAGCCACGAGCGCGCGCCTATCGTTGCGCTTCTCGCACCGGCTATGTTTCGACTGTTTTAAGATTCCTGACTAATCACCGTGGGTGGCGTCTTGTGCTATGCGCCCATCTTCCGCCGTTGTCAGTTAGCTCTCTGATTTGTTGTGGTTGCGCTCGTTGAATGGCGTGAGCAGGATAATAAATAGCTTGATCGATATAAGCTATCGGGCTTTTCTATTTGTTCGTCGGATAGTTTGCCGAGCGTGTAGGACCGCTGGCGCGGGATAGTCGCGGGGTCGTGCAAATCGGGTAAATCGCGTAAGTCGGGCAGGCTAACGGATCGACTCAGGTTGTCTGACCGAGAGCGGGACTACGCCTCGCCAGACAAAGAAGCGGGAGGAAAGAAGCGCCCCAGATCAATACCATCTCCCGTAGCTCCGGGGCGAAAACAAACCGCTGACGGCAATCATGAGAGCCGCGCTGACCGCCAGCATGACCCAGACGGCCCAGAACCCGCCGCTCCAGCCCCGAACGATCGCTGCCAGAACGGGCGTGACGGCGGCCACAATAAATCCGACGCCCTGAGTAAACGCGACCAGTTTGCCCGCGACGCGATGATCGGCCGAATGATCCATGGCCGTGACGAGCGTCAGCGAGAACGTCCCGCCAAGTCCCGCGCCGGCAACGCCGACCCAGACCAGCGGCGCCGCATCGGGCCACAGGATCAACCCGAGCAACCCGGCGAATTGAGCCGACAACCCTATAACCAGCCACGGCCGTCGATCCCGGAACGCCGCTGCGGCCAGCGGAAGCAACAAAGCCGACGCAGCCTGAAACACCGTCATGCCGGCAAGCAGCGAACCGCTATCCGCGACACTCACGCCACGCTGCTGGTAGAACGCCGGCAACCACGCGATGAGCGTCGTATATCCGCCGTTGACGATGCCGAAGTACAACCCAAGCGTCCACGCGCGCCGCTTGCGCCACAGCGGGCGAGACATCGCGTCTGCCGGAGCGGACTGCGCCTCGGCGCCATGCGACGACCGGCGGTTCAACCCCAGCCAGCACAGCAACGCGGCGACAGCGGGAGTAGCCCAGACAGCAAGCCCCGCATGCCACGATCCCGTGGCGGCGCTCACCCACGGACTCAAGCGCGCCCCGAGGCCGCCGCCGCCCATGATCGATGCCGAAAAAACGCCCATCGCCAGCGGCACGTGCGCCGGGAAGCGCTGCTTCATGACGGCGGGCAGCAGCGCCTGGATCGCGGCGACACCGGCGCCCGCGAGTGCCGCCGTTGCAAGGAGCACGGCGCCGCCGGTGGCCGTCCAGCGTGTGCCGCAGGCAAGCGCGATGGCCAGCAAACCGAGCGCAACGCCGCGCGTTTCACCGATCGAGCGGTTTAGCGCATCGGCGCCGAATGCGCCGATGCCCATCGCGACGACCGGCAGGCTGGTCAGCAACGACGCGCCGTAAAAGCTCAACCCCGTTGCGTCGCGGATCGTCGTCATCAACGGGCTGATCGACGTCAGCAACGGACGCAGATTGACGCCGATCAAGACGATCGCGCACAACCATAACGTGTCCCGCCACGTGAGCGCTTGGGATGCGTCGTTGGCATGGGTTTGGGGCGAGCTGGCGCTGGAGTGCGAATTCACGATGGACCTGGATGCGTGAGTGGGCGGCGCCTTGCGAGCGGGAAGAGGAGGCTGCACAACCGGCGGCGGCAAGACGGGCAACGCGCCTCGGGCAGGGTGGAAAAAGATCGCCCGAGGCCATTTTTGGTCAACCATAATAACTTAAAATGGTTAACCATTTTTCTGATGTCCGGTATAAGTCCGAGCGCCGGCGGATGGCGTCCGTCATCCCGCGTCGCTACAATGCCGGGCGATATCGCTCCGTTTTCCGTCACTGAATTCATGGCCTCCCGCTCCTCGCGTTCCTCGCATACGCCGTCCACCGGCGCCGACTTGTCCGTCCGCAGCGCGTCCGGCGACGACGCGATCAGCGTCGACGAGCGTATTTACGCGTCGATCACCGCGGCGTTATTGCAAGGCCGCTTGCGCCCGGGCGCGCAACTGGTCGAGCGCGATCTCGCTGCCGCGTTCGGTTGCACGCGCGGCGCGTTGCGCAAGGTGCTCGCGCGGCTTGGCTTCGAGGGCAAGCTGGTGCTCGCGGCGAATCGCGGCGCGTTTGTGCCGTCGCCATCGGAAGAGGACATTCGTCAGGTGTATCGCGCCCGGCAGATTGTCGAGGCGGGCATCGTCGCGGCTTTATGCGGGAGTTTGAGTGCGGCTCACAAGCGACGCCTGCGCGCTCACGTGCGCAGCGAAGAGAAGGCCTCACGCGCCGGCGCGGTCGAGGAATCCGTGCGGCTTGCGGGTCAGTTTCACGTGTTGTTGACGGAGCTGGCGGGCGGTACGGAATTGCTTGGCCTGGTCGGGCAACTCGTCGCGAAAACGGAGTTGTACAAGGCGTTATTCGACCCGTCGAAGGGTTCGACCTGCTCCGCGGACGAGCACATGGAGATCATCGAGGCGCTCGACGCGGGAGACCTGCATGCGGCCCTCGCGGCAATGCGCGAACACCTGTCGGAGTTGGAGGAGCGGGTCGTCGAGCAGGTGCGCAAAAGCGCCGCCGGAGAGAGTCTTGGAGCGGTGTTCGGAGGGTAAAAGAGGAGGGGTAACGCGTGCGACGCCGCGGCGCGCCGCTCAGGCTCGAATCAGCGAGTCAGGCCGGAGTGGGGCGCGCGAAAGGCTTCGGGAACAACGGCAGCAATCAGTAGCAATCAGCGGCACACAGGCCGAGCACGAGCCGCGCACGAGCCACACGCAAGGGCCACGCAACAACCGCTAACGAGCGGTCAGCGTGCCGTCATCAGCCTTAGCGGCGACGGAATTGCGTGTTGCGTGCGCCGGCCGCGCCACCGCCGCCGCCCGCGCGTTCGTCTTTGTGACGGAAGTTGATCCGGCCTTTGGTCAGATCGTAAACCGACAGTTCCAGCGTCACGCGGTCGCCCGCGAGAATACGGATATGGTTCTTGCGCATGCGTCCGGACGCGTAGGCGCCAACCACGACGCCGTTGTCGAGCGTCACGCGGTAACGACTATCCGGAAGTACTTCGTCGACGATACCGTCAAGTTCAAGCAGTTCTTCTTTCGCCATGCATAACTCCTGGTCGATGGGATAAGTGGGTGTTGGCCGGGCATGAGCCCGGTGCAACATCTGATACGGTTGACAGTTGGCTTTCAGGCCAGCTGCTGCGGCACCAGCGGATTCGCTGATAGTACCGCTCAAAGATCGGCGACGGACTGGCCGTCTACGCGGCCGTCGATCAGCTGCTCGGCATGAGCCATGCACGCAATGCGCGCCTTGCCCGTGCCGTCGAACGGAAACAGGTACTGCAGACGGAACACACGCCCGTCGGCCGCCGGATTGGCGCCCACGCGGCAGATGCGCACCGACGCGTCGTAGCCCGCGCCCGGATCACGGCTCGTCTGACCGTCCGCCGGGCGGCGCGGATAGACGAGCGGGTGAATTTCGTAACCCTTGTACGTCTTGACAACTGAATTCATGAAACACGTGTCCTGTATTACGTGGCCCCCGTGTCACGCGTGTTACGCGCGCCACAACGGACCCGGCAGCGCAGCACCCAAGGGCGCGCCGCCATGGAAAAAGGTTGGCACAGGCCCGATGGCGAGGGCATGAGCGCGGCCGCGCAAAATCGCGGATTCGATGGAGAAGAAACACGCTGATGTCGCGCAGACACCGGGCGCGTAAATGAACCACTCAGCTGCACAACTCGCGGCGGCGAATGCAGGCGGCGCATTGCCGGAGTGACGGGATCGCTGACAGGCAGCGGTCGAACAGTCGGGGGTGGTGCGGGGACGCCAATTGATACTGTGCTTGATACTTGCCGCTTGTATTACCGCGCGTATGGCTGCTTTTTAAGGCTGGCCGTGCGGATGCGGAATACAGCTATTCCAATATGATGCACTAAATGGGTCTAATTGGATAGCAAAAAGTTCCGCGTGCGGACAAACCGCCCAGCCGGCGGGGCTTTGGGCAAGAAAGGGCTGCCGCGAACGGCGCGCCCTGGTGACGACCGGCGCGCCGTGTATGGGGCCGGACCGCCAGGGAGAGGAGGGCGGGTGAGCTTCAGCGGGTGGTTTCGGCGACCCGCTTTTGCAGCTCGCGTGAAGCGGCGAGCGGAATACGCGCATCATCCCAGCCGGCCAGCCATTCGACTTCCTTCGAGGTAAAAATCTGCCCGTGATTGCGCAGCGTGTATTGCAGCGAATCGATGATGTGATTGCGGATGATTTCCGGCGTGCCTTCGTCATCGAGCACGGCGCGAAACGCTTCGAGCGTGGCCATCTGTTGCTCCGTGAGATAGATGGCTCTTTTATCGCACGAAAAAAAATGGCTCGCCAAGCGAACAAAAATCGTCGCGTGCGGATGCAACAACCGGAATCCCCGGGCAACAGGTTGTCGAGCGCCTGTCAAGGCCTGGCGTGTGATGCGGCCCCGCAATAAAACAGGCGCCGCGGTGTCTCCATGCGGTCACGGTCGTCGCCGGCGATTGGGGTCGTTACAATGGCGAGTTGCAGCGCCTGGCCGCCCGGCATCGCTGGGTTTGCATTGCCTGCCGGCCATAACCTCGGCGTCCCTTTTGGCTCATTGAGACGAAAGCGGTGCCGCATTTCTGGAACACTGCGATTTCTCGATGCGCAAGACGACCGTCTCTCCTGTGAAAGACCTGCTGCTGGACCGCTACGCACCCATTGCCGACGGCATCGCGGCGCTGTTCTATCCGTGTGCCGAAGTCGTGATTCACGACCTGCGCGATCAGACCATCGCGTATCTCGTGAACAACCTGTCGAAGCTCGAGGTCGGTGGCCCTTCGGTGCTCGACGAAGTCCACTACGCGGCGCGCGGCCGGACGATCGGACCGTACGAGAAGCTCAACTGGGACGGCCGCCGCATGCGTTGCGTGAGCAACATCCTGTTCGACGACGAGGGTAAGCCGGCCGGCATGCTGTGCGTCAACTTCAACATCGCTGTGTTCGAAGATGTGCGCGCCACGCTCGATCTGTTCATCAAAGGCGGCAATCTGACGGACGCGCCCGCGGAGGAACTGTTCCGCGACGACTGGCAGGACCGCATCAACACGTTCCTGCACACCTGGCTGCGCGAGCGGCAAATCGGCATCAATGCGCTCACGCGCGAACACAAGCGGGAGATCGTCGAGGCGCTGCACGCGCAGGGCGCGTTTCGCGGCCGCAGTTCGGCGAACTACGTGGCCGCCGTGCTGACGATGGGGCGCGCCACCGTCTATAAGATTCTGAAGCAGATGAAAGAGGGCGGCTGAGGGTTCTCGACACGCAGTGGGATGGCACTGCCTCTGCCGGCCGCGAGCCGCTCTCCATGCCGACGTAACGAGACACAGCGACTATCACCGCTCCATTGTCGTGTCGATCCGTGTGCCCCGTTTGACGAACAGGGTGACGGGTGTCTTCTCGCAGATTTCGGCAAGGCGGGTCCGCTGGCTGTCGTCGAGGGGACCATCGACGGATACGGTGCGCCGAATGTACTGACCGCCGTCGCGCTCGACGTGCAATTCCGTGCCGACTTTGATCCGGCCGCCCGGCCATGCTTTCCTCTGCATGTACATTCTGAGCGTGGCGGCGGTGCATGCCGCGAGACCCGAGAGCACGAATTCGAAGGGAGCCGGGCCGCTGTCCTGCCCCCCTTCGCGAGGCCCTTCATCGCCGAGCAGGCTGTGGGTGCCCGCATCGACTTTGAGGAGATAGTTGGGTGAGTCTGCGTCCGAGATGGCGGTTGCGATGGCGAGCGTCATCATTGTCCTCACTGGTAAGATTCCGTTGACCCGAACAGGAGTAGCTGCATGGTGCGTTATCGACACTACAAAGGCGGTATTTACGAGCTGGTTTGCGAGGCCACGCTGGAGTCCGATCCGACGATCACGATGATCGTCTACAAAGCCGGCAATGGTACGATCTGGACGCGTCCGGCTTCGGTGTTTTTCGAGCTGGTCGAAATCGACGGCACCAGGGTGCCGCGCTTCGCACCGATCAACTAGTCTGCCTCGTTCAGGCAATCGTCATCACGATTGTGCTCGAAGAACGTGTGCGGCGAGGCCAATATAAACACACACAGGAAATCTGAATGCGTCTTTTGCTTGCCCTCATTCTGCCGTGGTTCCAGTTCTTCACGATCGGCCGGCCGTTTGCCGGCATCATCTGTCTGATCCTGCAGATCACGCTGATCGGCTGGATTCCGGCCGCGATCTGGTCGGTATATGCGTTGAGCCAGTACAACACCGACAAGAAAATCGCCCGGGCGATGGGCAACGGGCGGTAAGGCCGAATGCGGCGTACGTCGTGCGCCGCGCCGGCTGGCGGCGAAGGGCATGCGAGAGGGCTGCCTCCCGCTTCCCGCTTTCGCCGGACTCAGGCGGCCTGGGTGGGGCGCCGATGGCCGGCCGGCCGCGCATATCGCCTGGATTAGCGCTGCTGTAATTCAATAGCGTCCGGCGCTTCGATCACCGCATCGGTTTCCGCGATCGCCACACACGGCAGGATGTAGCCTTCCGCTTTTTCTTCCCGGCTCAGACCCGGCCACTCGATCGTGTAGCGCACGCGTCCCGCCGTCATTTTGCATAGACATGTGCGGCAGGTGCCGTTGCGGCACGAACGCGGCAGACGCAGATTCGCAAAGCCGGCGGCTTCGAGGATCGTGAGCGAATCGGGCGCTTCGAAGCTTTGGCCGAGCGGCTCGACGCGAACGAGAGGCGGGCGGATAGAGTCGGACATCGTGTGAATCGGTGACGGATTGCGCCACACTTTACACGCAGCGCAGAGTGCCTACAGCACACACGTTCCTGGCGCACGCTTTGCACGCTTAACGTCGCACACCTCGCTTCCCACGAGGCCCGGGAGCACCAGGTCCCACGAACACCGAACACCAGGCTCTCGCGTCGCCGTTTCAATGAGTCGTGTTGCTCCGCCGCAGATATCGATACACCGTATTTCGCGCAAGCCCCAACTCGCGCGCCGCAGCCGATACATTGCCGTCGAGTCGCGCGAGCGTTTGCGCGATCAGCGTGGCCTGCCAATCTTCCATCCGCGCGGGCGACGCATTCACGGGTGCACCCGGCTTCTCGCGTCCGTCGCCGCCATTGCCGTCGCCACCGCCATTGCCGTTGCCGTTGCTCGACAGCGCCACGGGCGTCTGGATGCCGGCGTCGGCCGGCGCCCCCCCGCAGTCCTGCAGAAAATCATCCGGCAAATCCTCGAGTTCGATCTGCTCCGCGCCTTCGGCCATGATGCTTGCGGTGCGCAGCACGTTGGCCAATTGCCGCAGATTGCCGGGCCAGCGGCATTGCGCAAACCGCTCCAGCACCTCATCGGAGACGCGGCGCGGCAACCGCTCGCCATCCGGCTGCAATGCCAGCATGCGCTCGACGAGCGCCGCCAGATCGCTGCGCTCGCGCAACGCCGGCAAGGTGACGACAAGGCCGTTGATCCGGTAATACAGGTCTTCGCGGAAAGTGCCGGCCTCGATCATCGCGCGCAGATTGCGGTGGGTCGCGCAGACGATGCGCAGATCGACCGGAATCGCCCGTGTGCCGCCAAGCGGCACGACGGTGCGCTCCTGCAGCACGCGCATCAGCCGCACTTGCTGGGCGAGCGGCATATCGCCGATTTCGTCGAGAAACAGCGTACCGCCGTCGGCCTGCACGATCTTGCCGACGCTGCCGCGTTTCTTGGCGCCGGTGAACGCGCCGTCTTCGTAACCGAACAACTCTGCCTCGATCAGCGTATCGGGCAGCGATGCGCAATTCAGCGCGACGAAGGGTGCGGCCCGCCGTGGCGAATCGTGATGGATCGCGCGGGCGAGCCACTCCTTGCCGGTGCCGGTTTTGCCGAGTACGAGAATGGGAATATCGCGTCCGCGCAGCTTGGCGACTCTCCGCAGGATCGCCGAGACCGTTGCATCGCCGGTATCGAGCGTTTCGAGTGTGGCGAGCGGCGCCGTTTCGCAGGGCTGAGCCGCGGCACGCGCGCTGCTGGACGCGGCAGCACGCGCTGTGTCAGGAAAGCCCTCTGCCGAAGCAACATAACGCGGCGCCGCAAATTCGCCGCGCGCGACCACGCGCACGCCGCTCGGCAGCGTCAGTTCGATATTTTCGCCTGGCGCGCGCGCGATCTGCTGCAGCACTCTGGCGAGGGCGACGCCGAACAGCGCGTCGAACGGCTGCCGTAGCAGCTCGGCGAGCGGCTGCCCGAATTGAAACAGCGCGCTGCGATTCGCGGACAGGAACGTGCCGTCCGGCGCGAACGCGGCGAGCCCTTCATACAGCGTGCCGATGAATTCCGCGCGCGCATGAAAGTGAATGCGAATGGCGTCGACGAATTGATTGGAGAACAGATGATTTTCGATCATCTGCGCCGACATCCGCACGAGCGCGAGTGTGTGCTTGTGGAAGCCGCGCGTGTCGCCGCTGACGTCGAGCGCGCCGATGGTGCGCCCGAACGGATCCGCGATGGGCGCGCACGAACAGGTGAGAATCCGGTTCGCGTGCAGGAAGTGTTCGCCGGCGTGCACGACGGTCGGCTGGCCGTCGATCAGGGCGGTGCCGATCGCGTTCGTGCCGCGATCCGCTTCGGCCCATGACACGCCCGGGCACAACGCGACGCGATTGGCTTTTTCGACAAAGTCGCTGTCACCGAGACTGTGGAGGATCACGCCGTGGCTGTCGGTGAGCAGCACCATGCTTTGCGTGTCGACGATCTGCGCGTGCAGCGTCTCCATGACGGGGAGCGCGTGCGTATAGAGCGACTGATTGCGATCGACGAGCTCACGCAGCGCGAGCCGGCGCAGCGGATGGAAGTCCGGCGTTTCCGATGCGCGCAGGCCGACTTCGAGCGAGCGGGCATGAGCTTGCGCGATGACATCGGGTCGGCCCATGGCGGGCGGCGTGGCAGGACGATGGCTCAAAGCATGTCTCCGGTTATCGGATCCGGCGGGTGCGTTGCCCGCGGTTGCGTTCCGCAGTGCAACATACGCGACTGCGGCCGAACACCGATATTACAGGACGAAGCGCGGCCCAGGCGCAAGCCGCGCGGCAGGAAAAAACCGGGTCGCGCAATGGAGAATCATCTGCTCAAAACACCCGGTCAGGCACCAGAATTCGAGCAAACGAAAAGGAAAACTTGCACCGCGCCCGAACTCGTCTACAGTAAATCCAATCACCTCCACAGGGCGCGAAGTACGGCGCCCTCGCAATCGTGGGGTGACGGACCCGCGCCACCGGCATTCGACAAGGAGGAAAAAGCGCTGCAGGTGCGACCAGACTCAACCAGCGTGCGCAGTACCAATCGACCCATGCGCAGCACCCAACCTCTCAGGTGACTCCCATGCAGATCCTATTCCCGAACGAAACTCCTGAATATTCAGGTCGCGAACTTACCTTGGCGTTCCCGGCGATGGTTGATGGGCAAAGGGTGGAGTGCATGATCACCGCTGAAGCGCTGGAAGATCACTTCGGTGCCGCATCGCCGCGTCTGGAGGACATGGTCGGCGCATTCGACACGCACCGGGCCCGCATCGAAGCGGCCACGCGCCGTTTGCTATCGGAAACGCGGGCGCAATGTCTGGTGCTGAGGAGCGGCTACGTGCGCTTCTATGAAGCGAACTGGCGCAACTGAGCGAATCGGCGCCTGGCGGGAACCCGCCCGAAAACAGGCCCGGCAGCAAGCTCAAAGGTAGGCCCACTGAGCGGGCAGAGCAGAAAAGCAGAACCAGCCGCGCAAGAGCAACACGAGACGCAAACCCAGGCGCGGCGTCCGCACTTCAACGGATCCTCAGACGGATAGTCCACTGGCCGCGGCCCTTCGCGCCGCCCAGGTCCGCACTCGCGCGGCTGTAAAAATGATTGTTGAACCAGGCGGCATCGTGGTCAGACACCGCGACGATGCCGCAGTGTTTTCAGTCAGGCTGCGACGCGTTGCGCGGTGTGGCATCGTGCAGCGCCAAGCCAAGCCAAGCCAAGCCAAGCCAAGCCAAGCCAAGCCAAGCCAAGCCAAGCCAAGCCAAGCCGTGTCCCGTGCCTTCGCCTTAGGCGTGGCCGGCGCGCTCATTCGCTGCCGAGGTAGAAATAGCGGAACAGGAAAATCGCAGCGATGATCCACACCACCAGTTTCACTTTGCGCGCCTGGCCAGTCAGTAGTTTCAGGCCGGCATACGAGATGAAACCGAACGCGACGCCGTTGGCGATCGAGTAGGTGAATGGCATCAGCAGCGCGGTCAATGCGGCCGGCACGACTTCGGTGGCGTCGTCCCACGGCAGATCGAGCATTTCGCGCAGCATCAGGCACGAGACGTACAGCAGGGCCGGCGCCGTCGCGTAGCCTGGCACCACGCCCGCCAGCGGCGCGAAAAACAGTGCCGCAAGGAACAGCACGGCGACGGTGAGCGCCGTCACCCCCGTGCGGCCGCCGGCTTGCACGCCCGAGGCGCTCTCGATATACGCGGTGGTCGACGAGGTGCCCAGCATCGAGCCGGCCAGAATCGCCGTGCTGTCGGCGAGCAGAGCGCGGTTCAGTCGGAACATCTTGCCTTCGACCAGCAGCCCGGCGCGATTGGCCACGCCCATCAGCGTGCCGGTCGCGTCGAACAGTTCGACGAGGAAAAACACCAGGATCACGTTCAGCACGCCGCCCGAGAGCGCGCCGCGAATGTCGAGCTGGAACAGCGTCGGAGCAATCGACGGCGGCGCGGAGACGATGCCGTGGAACTGATTGCCGCCGAAGAAAAAGCTCAGCACCGTCACGCCGACAATGCCGATCAGGATCGCGCCGCGCACCCGCAGATAGTCGAGTGTGACGATCGCAAAGAAGCCGATCACCGCGAGAATCACATGCGGGTTATGCAGATCGCCGAGCGTGACGAGCGTGGCCGGATTGCCGACCACGACACCGGCCGATTTCAGCGAAATGATCGCGAGAAAGAGGCCAATGCCGCCGGTGATGGCAATGCGGATGGAATGCGGAATCCCGTTGACGATCACCTCCCGCACCCGAAACAGCGTGACGATCAGGAACAGGCAGCCGGAGACGAACACCGCGCCGAGCGCCGCTTGCCACGTGAAGCCCATGCCCTTCACGACCGTGTACGCGAAGTACGCATTCAGGCCCATGCCGGGCGCGAGCGCGATCGGGTAGTTGGCGTAGAGACCCATGATCAGCGAGGCCAGCGCGGCCACGATGCAGGTCGCGACGAACACCGCGTCCTTCGGCATGCCGGCGTCGCCGAGAATCGCCGGGTTGACGAAGATGATGTAGGCCATTGTCAGGAAGGTGGTCAGCCCGGCGAGCACTTCGGTGCGCAGGTTGGTGCCGGCGGCGTCGAAGCCGAAGTATCGTTTTATGGAGTCCATGAGGCGGGTCTCTCGTTGTTCAAAAAGCGTTTCTTGTGGTTGATACGGGCAATGCGTGGCGATCAGCGGGCGACCGTGCCGTCCGGCACGCCACCGATGCGCCACGTGGCCCACGCCTACGGGCGGATTGTAATCACGATTGGCGGCGCCGGACCGGTTTGCGCGACTGCGGCCTTGCCGAAGGGGCGAGATGATACCTTGCCAGCGCGCGCGGCGGCGCGGCAAGCGAATTTACGACGTTGTGGCCGGAGACGGTGGGCTTGCGGGGGCACGGGGACAGGCGGAGCCTGGTGGGACGGCGTGAATTGCGAAGATTCGGACGGAAGCCAGCCGTGAAAAAACGTCGTCTTCTTCTAGAAGGCTCCATGGAGGCTGCAGCGGCATGCAAGCGCGACACATGTCAGGGATAGTCGGGCCGCCATCTCGAATATTGTGCAAATCACTTTCGTTGGTTAGAAAGGTAATTTGACTAACGGAGGCGTTTGACGTGAAACGTTACTTCATTGTGCTGGGCGATCAAACGACGGCGGGTGGTGTAGTGGTCCAGCCCGAAGAGTCCTGTCGGAATCATGGAAAACCGTTGTCATATCACGGAGCGCAGATATACTGCCACGCGTGCAAGACCACGGGCTACATCTGCAATGTGCCGCCCTACCGGACGATGCTCCTCATGGGCAATCAGGCAGCACTAGAAAACGACATTTGCATCTGCGAATGCAGCCCGGCGCCCCGGCTGATTGCTTCGCAGAACAACGCCTCGATGTTCTTTGAGTCCGACGAACTCGCGGCAATGGGCTTTCGGCCAGATGGCAGTCCCATGCCAAAGGAATCTGGCGCGTTCGATGAGCAGATCAGGGCGATCGGACATGGCGCATCGGAAGGCTATCCCTATTTCATCGAGACAGCGGACGGCCGAATGTTTTCGGGTCGCCTTGACCGCAACGGCCAATTGCCGCGCGTCTACACCGACCTCCAGGACAACTACAACGTGTGTTGGGGCGACGAAGCCCTTGTAATGCAGGATGGTGCCTGACGTATGCCGAACAAGAAAACCGTCGTCCGGACTAACTCGACGCCCAATTCGATCAAGGAGGTACCGCTGAAGGCCGTGACGTTCCAGGAGCTCTGGAGCGCTTACCCGTCAAGCGATCCTTACGACGATCCCAACGGCAACTACACGAACCAATGCGCGATTCGCTTGAGCGTGACATTCCATCGCGTGGGTAGCGAAATGAAGTCATTCTCGCAGAAGCTCGTCCACCCAATGCCCGGTAAGTCCAGCTTGGGTCGAATCCTGATCGATGAAAAACCGACCGCGACGAGAGCATACGAGCTGGCTGAATGGCTGCAACTGAGGCCGTTTGCCGGCGTCCCAGCAGCCGAAGACGTAACTGGCCCGGACTGGCAAGGCAAGGTGAAAGGCCGGACTGGCATTATTTTCTTCTATGGCTACTGGCGACAGGATGGGGATTCGGGACCCGAGCTAACGGGCGGGCACATTGACCTCTGGAACAAAGACACGCTTACACCTTCGGCGGAGTCGTTTCTGCGGTTTCGGATCGGAATGCCGGAAATTCCCAACCCCTTGTCTTGGTTGAGCGGGCGAAGAGACAACATATACTCGAACCTCTCAGACTCTAGGCAAATCCTGTTTTGGGAGGTCAGGTGAGACGTTTCCTGGTCGCCTTATCGGGCTTCCTCTGGGGATTACTATTGACGTGGCTTTCCCTTTACACACTCAGCCATCTCGATTGGCCGGCAGCACACGCAAAAGCTTCCGGCTGCTCTGACATGGAGCATTGCAGCCCGCGCGTCGTCGTGATTTCGGCACTTTTAGGGACGCTGTCCACGCCGGCGCTGAGCTTCGCGATCCTCAATGCGGTAGCGTATAGGCGCTGGTCGACGCGAAAATGGACCATCAGTTTCGGGGTTGGAAGCATTCTTGTGGTTTTGTTCTATCTTGCGGGCTTCGCCATGCCTCGCTTTTAGGGGGCTTATGAGTTATCGGCGTCTGCTCCCGGACCTCCGGTAACCGGAAGTCGGCGCGGCTCATGAAAACCTGCAATTCTTTTGCAACCTACCAAACTAATGGCGAGCAGCGATTATCTGGCCGCCGACCCGCATTTATCGCGCGCGGCTTCAGGATGGGTAGAGCATCCAGGGCCGGCGTCGTCAGCGACCCTTGCAGTCGGCTGCGACCCGGCCTGCCGCTTCAAGGCCCGGATGAGACCTGAGACCGACTACTGCGTCATGCGCCCACCCATCTGCTGCGCCCGCCGCGCGGCGACGATGCGGCCCGCGCGCTGCGCGTTGTCCGGATAGTCGATCCAGTCGAGCGGATCGTAGCCGGCCGCGCGCCAGTCGGCCAGATCGGCCTTGACCTGGGCACGCGTCAGCGGTGCCGCCGGGTCGTAGGCACGCGAAGTCTGCGCGAACGCACTGCTCATACTCACGGCGGCCAACAGCGCGCCGAGTCCAACCAGAGAAACGATTTTCATGATCGGCTCCTAAGGAGCGGTTAAAAGCGACCCCACAATCTTAATTTTGATGGGCATTCCGAGTAAGTCGATTAAAGGCAATGCACCATTTCACCCCGCGATCCAAAGCGGGCCAAAGTGAAGCGGCGCGCCCCCCCGGTTCAGGAGGCCGACGGCTTGCTGAAGCGATCCAGCACGGCGCTCAACAGATCGATCGGCAACGGAAAAACGATCGTCGAATTCTTGTCGGCGGCGATCGTCGTGAGAGTTTGCAGATAACGCAACTGCATGGCCTGCGGCTGTCTCGCCAACGTCTGCGCCGCCTCCAGCAGATGCTGCGAGGCCTGCAATTCGCCTTCCGCATGAATCACCTTGGCACGCCGCTCGCGTTCGGCTTCAGCCTGGCGGGCGATGGCGCGGATCATCGTTTCGTTGATGTCCACATGCTTGATCTCGACGATCGCCACCTTGATGCCCCACGCGTCGGTCTGTGCGTCGAGCACCTTCTGGATGTCGGCGTTGAGTTGCTCGCGATCCGCCAGCAATTCATCGAGTTCGTGCTTGCCGAGCACCGCGCGCAGCGTGGTTTGCGATAGCTGGCTGGTCGCCTCGAAATAGCGCGCCACCTGAATGACGGCCTTCTCCGGATCGACGACGCGGAAATACACGACGGCGTTGACCTTCACCGACACGTTGTCGCGCGTGATCACGTCTTGCGGCGGCACGTCGAACACGACGGTGCGCAAATCGATGCGCACCACCTGTTGCACGATCGGAATGATCAACACGAGGCCCGGCCCCTTGACCTTCCAGAAGCGCCCGAGCATGAACACCACGCCGCGTTCGTACTCGCGAAAAATCCGTATCGATGAAGCAATCAGCGCGGCCGCCAGCAGAATCAGAATGCTGCTGAAGCCGAATGTGAAACCGATCATGAGCGTTCTCCTTGTTGTTCTGCTTCCGCGGGCACCACGGTCAGCGTCAGTCCGCGCCGCGCCGTGACGCGCACCGCGTGACCGGCCGCGACCGGGGCCGTGCTGGACACCCGCCAGCGTTCACCATGCACCTGCGCCCAGCCGGCCAGCGTGCCGCCCGCCGCCGCGTCCCCAGGCGGCAGGCCGCCATCCGGTGACAGACCGCCGTCGAGCACGACGCCGAGACTGCCGATCAGCCCTTCCGCGCCCGTCACCACGGGCCGGCGGCGTGCCCGCAGGGCGAGCCTCGACACCCCGAACACGAACGCGACGCTGAACACGGCCACGGCCGCGATCAGGGGCAGCGGAATGCCGTAGCCGGGTACGTCGGTATCGATCAGCATCAGCGAGCCGATGACGAACGCGACTATGCCGCCGAAGCCGAGCGAGCCGAAGGTCGGCAGAAACGCCTCGCCGATCAGGAATGCGATGCCGAGAAAGATCAGGCCGAGTCCGACGTAATTGACCGGCAGCATCTGCATCGCGAAGAGTCCCATCAGCAGACTGATGGCGCCGACCACGCCAGGCAGCACGAAGCCCGGATTGGCGAATTCGAAGAAGAGGCCATACATGCCGATCATCAACAGCACCAGCGCGACGTTCGGATCGGTGATCACCGCGAGGAACTGGCTGCGCCAGTCGGCCTCGAGGGTGACGACGGGGGCGTTGGCGGTGCTGAGCTTGACGTCGCCACGGCTTGTGCCGATCGTGCGGCCGTTCACCTGGCGCAACAGGTCGGGAATGTCGCGCGCATTCAGATCGACTACGTGCTGCGCGAGCGCTTCGCTGGCCGACAGGCTGACGGCTTCGCGCACGGCGCGCTCGGCCCAGTCGGCGTTGCGTCCGCGCATTTGCGCGAGGCCGCGGATGTAGGCGGCCGCGTCGTGGACCTGCTTGCGCAGTTCGGTGGATTGGGTGTCGAGCGGCAGGGCGCCGCTGGCGGAGTTGCCGGCGTTCGCGGGGGGCGTTGAACTGGCCGAGTTGGCGGCGTTTGCGGCAGCTGCGGCGTTAGCCGAGTTAGCCGAGTTAGCCGAATTAGCCGAATTAGCCGAATTAGCCGAATTAGCCGAATTAGCCGAATTAGCCGCGTTACCTGGGTTACCCGGGTTCGCGGAATCCGCCGACGCCGGCATGCCAGGCCCGTTCTTCGGCGCACCGGAGCCGGATCCCGCGCCCGTGCCGGGCAAGCCAGGCATGCCGCCGCCGCCCGCGGGCGGTTCCGCGCCGCCGATGCCCATCTGAATCGGTGTCGCCGCGCCGAGATTGGTGCCCGGCGCCATCGCCGCAATATGGCTGGCGTAGACGATATAGGTGCCGGCGCTCGCCGCTCGCGCGCCGCTCGGGGCGATAAAGGTCGCGACCGGCACCGGCGAGCCGAGGATCGCCTTGATGATCTGCCGCATCGAGGTATCCAGTCCGCCGGGCGTGTCGAGTTGCAGCACGGCGAGTTGCGCGTGCTCGTCGTCGGCGCGCTGCAGGCTGCGCACGATGAAGTCGGCGCTTGCCGGACTGATCGCGCCGTTCACCGGGATCACGACAACGCTATTCGGCGCCATGGCGGCCTCGGCGACCCCAACTCGCGGTGCGCTTTCGCACAATGCGAATCCAAATGCCAAAAGTACGCCGAGCGCGGTCATGCCGCGCATCAACCGGCCCACGACTCCGCCACGGATAAGCGCAAAGCGCGGACCAGACTGCCGGAACGGGAGGCGCGGATACGTGCTCATCGCTGACGGCTGCCGCGCCGTGCCGACGGGTATCGACCGGCGCGGGCCGATACCCCAAAAAGGCTGGCCTGCTTCTTACAGCTTAGTCCGATTCCGTGCGGTGCGTGAAATCCGCACGCGCCGGCCGGTAATCGGTCGGCCGCATGCCGGTCCACTTGCGAAACGCGCGATGAAACGCGCTCGGCTCGGCAAAACCCACGGCGGCGGCGATGTCCGCGATCGTGCGATCGGTGTCCTGCAGTTCGCCGATTGCGATATCGCGCCGCAAGTCGTCCTTGATCGACTGATACGTATAGCCTTCCTGTTTCAAACGCCGCCGCATGGTGGCCTCCGCGACGTGCAGGCGCAGCGCCATCTGGTCGGCGGCCGGCCATCCTGACATCGGCAGCGCGCGCAGCATCTTGCGCACGCGTGCGGCAAGCGAGCCGGGATTGCGGTACTTGACGATGAAGCTGCCGGGCGCATCGCGCAGGAACGGCTTGACCGACTTGGTGGTCTGGATCACCGGCAGGTCGAGAAATGCCGGCGACAGATCGACGTACGAGCCGGCCTGGTCGAACATCATGTCGTCGCAGAACATCAGACGGTATTCATGGGCGGCAGGCGGCTCGGCGCAGCGAAAGCGCGCCTCGAGCAACGGAATGCGCCGCCCGACCAGCCAGCACAGCAGGCCGTAGACGACGATGAAGTAGGTCGCATAAGCGAACATGGCGGGCGGCCTCGCGCCCTCGCGTTCGACAAACCGCAACCGCACACGCTGCGCATCCGTTTCGATCTGCGCGCCAAGGTCGTCCAGCACGAGCCGCATGAAGCCGACCGCCCGCGCAAGCGCTTGCGCGCCATTGCGCGCGCTTAGCGTGGATTGGGTCATCGCGATGAAGCTGCCGCTTTTCATACGGTGCGAGTCCTGCCCGAAGAACTCGTCGTCCAGCGCGCGGGCGATGCCGGCCCACAGCGCGCCGTACTGCGCCGACGAGACCCGGCTTTTCGGCGACGCCAGCATCGGCGCCGCGATGCCGGCGGCTTCGGCGAGCGGCAGCGCTTCGAAACCGCGCGCTCGCGCCAGCGCCAGCGCTTCTTCGACGAGACTGACGGAAATCGTGCCCTTGTCGTTCTTTGCGTTTTTGGGGTTTTTCATGGTCATCTGGCAAACGCGCTCAGCATTTTCCTTGTGGCGATTCGCTAAGCCCTTGAAAATGCGGCCTGAATCGGGTTTGCGCAATACCGGTATGGCAAATGCGCTCAACCAGAATGATCGGGCTGAGCATCGAACCTGTCCAGCAGCTTCCTTACACTGGGCCTGAACCCATCGCGGGAACGCCTTGGCCGGCGATGCCACGGCGAGGCCGGCCACCGCCCGCGATGAGTCGCGGGCAACAAGGCAGCACCTCGCCGCCGCGGCTCGACGCACATGACAGGACCGAACCCATGGACAGCTTCTACACCGACGAACAGCGGATGATCCGCGACGCCGCCCGCGACTTCGCCACCGAGCGCCTCGCGCCGCACGCCGGGCAGTGGGACCGCGACGCGGCACTGCCGGCGGAAGTCGTGACGCAAATGGGCGAGCTGGGTTTTCTCGGCATGATCGTGCCGTCCGAGTGGGGAGGTTCCTATACGGACTACGTAGCTTATGCGCTCGCCCTCGAAGAGATCGCCGCGGGCTGCGCCGCCTGCGCCACGCTGATGAGCGTGCACAACTCGGTCGGCTGCGGGCCGATCCTGAACTTCGGCACGGACGCGCAAAAAGACCGCTATCTGCACGACCTCGCCACCGGACGCCGCCTCGGCGCGTTCTGCCTGACCGAGCCGCAAGCCGGCTCCGAGGCGAACAATCTGCGCACCCGCGCGGTGCTGCGCGACGGCAAATGGATTCTCAACGGCAACAAGCAGTTCGTGACCAATGGGGCGCGCGCGAACCTCGCGATCGTGTTCGCCGTCACCGATCCCGACCGCGGCAAGCGCGGCCTGTCCGCCTTCATCGTGCCGACCGATACGCCGGGCTTCAACGTGGGCAAGCCCGAGCACAAGCTCGGCATCCGCGCCTCGGACACCTGCCCGATCTCGTTCGACGATTGCGCGGTGCCCGAAGCCAATCTGCTCGGCGAACCGGGTGAGGGCCTGCGCATCGCGTTGTCGAATCTCGAGGGCGGGCGCATCGGCATTGCGGCGCAGGCGGTCGGCATCGCGCGGGCCGCGTTCGATGCCGCACGCCGCTATGCGAACGAACGCATCCAGTTCGGCAAGGCGCTGAAGGACCACCAGACCATCGCCAACATGCTCGCCGACATGGCGACCCGCCTGAACGCCGCGCGTCTGCTCGTGCATCACGCGGCGCGGCTGCGCACGGCGGGCAAGCCGTGTTTGTCCGAGGCGTCGCAGGCCAAGCTGTTTGCATCGGAACTCGCCGAGGAAATCTGTTCGAATGCGATCCAGATTCATGGCGGCTACGGTTATCTGGAGGACTATGCGGTGGAGCGCCACTATCGCGACGCCCGCATCACACAGATTTACGAAGGAACCAGCGAAGTGCAGCGGATGGTTATCGCGCGGCATGTTTAAACGCAAGTTAGACGGCGTTTGAGCGCAAAATAGCCTGCCGGCAGCGCAAATGCACAGGCAAAAATCAGAGCGCATATCGCGCCACTTGGAGACGACGATGACTGCAGCGAAGGGCTTTCTCGACGCGCGCGACCTGCTATTGCGCCATCGAACCGACTACGACCGCGCCTACAGTGAATTTGCGTGGCCGACGCCAGGCGAGTTCAACTGGGCGCTCGACTACTTCGACGTGATCGCGCGAGATAACGACAACCCGGCGTTGTGGATCGTCGACGATCCGGCAAGCGACGGCCTGCGTCTCTCCTACGCGCAGATGTCGGAGCGCTCGTCGCGCATGGCGAACTTCCTGCGCGGCCTCGGGGTGGGGCGCGGCGACCGCGTGCTGCTGATGCTGCCGAATCGCGTCGAACTGTGGGACGTGATGCTCGCGGCCATGAAGCTCGGCGCGATCGTATTGCCGGCCACCACCCAGCTTTCCGCCGACGACGTGCGCGACCGTGTGCAGATCGGCGGCGCCCAGTTCGTGGTGGTCGATAGCGCGGAACTGGCCAAGTTCGAAGCACTCGACGCGCCGCTCACGCGCATCTCGGTCGGCACGCCGCGCGACGGCTGGATCGATCTTGCCGCGGCCTACGACGCATCGCCGCAATTCGCGCCCGACGGCATCACGCACGCCACCGATCCGTTGCTGCTGTACTTCACTTCAGGTACCACGTCCAAGCCGAAACTCGTCGAGCATACGCACCAGAGTTATCCGATCGGTCATCTGTCGACCATGTACTGGATCGGCCTGCAGCCGAACGACATCCATTGGAATATCAGCTCGCCGGGCTGGGCCAAGCACGCGTGGAGCTGCTTCTACGCGCCGTGGAATGCGCAGGCCTGCGTGTTCGTTTTCAACTTTCCGCGCTTCGTGCCGAAAGACACGCTCGACGTGCTGGTGCGTTTCAACGTCACCACGTTGTGCGCGCCGCCGACGGTCTGGCGCATGCTGGTGCAGGAGCATCTCGCCGACTATCCGGTCAAGCTGCGCGAGATCGTCGGCGCGGGCGAGCCGTTGAATCCGGAGATCATCGAACGCGTCAGGCACGCGTGGGGTATCACGATACGCGACGGTTTCGGCCAGACCGAAACGACCTGCCAGATCGGCAACCCGCCGGGGCAAGCGGTGGTGCCGGGTTCGATGGGCCGTCCGCTGCCGGGCTACAGGATCGAGCTCCTCGATGCGGACGATCAACCCGTCACCGAGGGCGAAATTTCGCTGCCCCTGGCCGAACGTCCGCTGGGTTTGATGACCGGCTACGCGAACAACGCCAACGCCACCGCGCAAGCCATGCGCAACGGCTTCTATCACACCTCCGACGTCGCACTGCGGCGTGATGACGGCTACTACGTCTACGTCGGCCGGGCCGATGACGTTTTCAAATCGTCCGACTACCGGCTGAGCCCGTTCGAACTCGAAAGCGTGCTGATCGAACACGAGGCGATCGGCGAAGCAGCCGTGGTGCCGAGCGCCGACGCGCTGCGTTTGTCGGTTCCCAAAGCGTTCGTCACCGTGCGTCAGGGCTATGAAGCCAGCCCTGAACTGGCACGCGCGGTCTTCGCGTTCTCGCGCGAAAAACTCGCGCCGTACAAGCGGATTCGCCGCCTGCAATTCAGCGAATTGCCGAAAACCATCTCCGGCAAGATCCGCCGCGTCGAATTGCGGCGCCGCGAAATGGAGCGCGAAGCCGAACCCGCGCGCCTGCCGGGCGAGTATTGGGAAGAGGACTTCCCGGATCTGCGTTGATTATTTTTATTCCACATCACTGTCCGGCCGCCACGCGGCCACTGCACAGGAGTTCCAGCATGAGCGCAATTGCTTCGAACCAGGCCGCCACCGTCAAACTGCTGATCAACGGCGAGTTCGTCGAATCCAAAACCACCGAATGGCGCGACATCGTCAACCCGGCCACGCAGGAGGTGCTCGCACGCGTGCCGTTCGCCACCGCCGATGAAGTGAACGAAGCAATCCGCTCCGCGCATGCCGCGTTCAAGACGTGGAAGGACACGCCGGTCGGTGCGCGCATGCGCATCATGCTGAAGTTCCAGGCGCTGATTCGCGAGCATTCGCCGCGCGTCGCCAGGACCCTGAGCGCGGAGCAGGGCAAGACGATTCCGGACGCGGAAGGCGACATCTTCCGCGGGCTTGAAGTGGTCGAGCATGCCTGCTCGATCGGCACCTTGCAGCAGGGCGAATTTGCCGAGAACGTGGCGGGCGGTGTGGATACCTACACGTTGCGTCAGCCAATCGGCGTATGCGCCGGCATCACGCCGTTCAATTTCCCCGCGATGATCCCGTTGTGGATGTTTCCGATGGCGATTGTCTGCGGCAATACCTTCGTGTTGAAGCCGTCGGAACAGGATCCGTTGTCGACGATGCAACTGGTCGAACTGGCGCTTGAAGCCGGTGTGCCGAAGGGCGTGCTGAATGTCGTGCACGGCGGCAAGGAGGTGGTCGATGCACTGTGCACGCATGAACTGGTGAAAGCGATTTCGTTCGTCGGCTCGACCGCGGTGGGCACGCATGTCTATCGCCTCGGCAGCGAACACGGCAAGCGCGTGCAATCGATGATGGGCGCAAAGAATCACGCGGTCGTGCTGCCCGATGCGAATCGCGAGCAGACCTTGAATGCGCTGGCAGGCGCGGGGTTCGGCGCAGCGGGACAGCGTTGCATGGCGACCTCGGTGGTCGTGCTGGTCGGCGCGGCGCAGCAATGGCTGCCGGATCTGGTCGCGAAGGCGAAGACGCTGAAGGTCAACGCGGGCAACGAGCCGAATACGGACATCGGTCCGGTGGTCTCGCGCGCCGCGAAGCAACGCATTCTCGGCCTGATCGAAACGGGCGTGAAAGAGGGCGCGACGCTGGCGCTCGACGGTCGCGACGTGAAGGTTCCGGGCTACGCGCAAGGCAATTTCATCGGCCCGACGATCTTTACCGACGTCACCACCGAGATGGAAATCTATCGCCAGGAAATTTTCGGCCCGGTGCTGGTGGTGCTGAGCGCAGCGACGCTCGATGACGCGATCGCGCTCGTCAACGCCAATCCGTTCGGCAACGGCGTGGGCCTCTTCACGCAAAGCGGCGCGGCGGCGCGCAAATTCCAGAGCGAGATCGATATCGGCCAGGTCGGGATCAACATTCCGATTCCGGTGCCCGTGCCGTTCTTCAGCTTTACCGGCTCGCGCGGCTCGAAGCTCGGCGACCTCGGGCCTTATGGCAAGCAGGTCGTGCAGTTCTACACGCAGACCAAAACCGTCACGGCCCGCTGGTTCGACGACGATACCGTCAACGACGGCGTCAACACGACCATCAGCTTGCGCTGAGTCGATGCGGCGACTGGAGACTGGAGACTGGAGAAGACATCATGAAAATAGGCTTTATCGGACTCGGCAACATGGGTGCGCCGATGGCGCTCAACCTGCTGAAGGCGGGCCACACGGTCAACGTATTCGATCTCAACGCGCAGGCCGTGCAAGCACTCGTCGATGCGGGCGCCAAAGCTGCAAGTTCGCCGAAAGCGGCGGTGACTGACGCCGAGTGTGTGGTGACGATGCTGCCCGCTGCCAGTCACGTGCGCAGCGTGCTGATGGCGGACGACGGCGTTTTCGCCGGCATCCCGGAAGGTGTGACGATCATCGATTCGAGCACGATCGACCCGGCGAGTGTGAAGGCGTTTGCCGAACTTGCCGAGCAACGCGGCAATACCTTCGTCGACGCGCCGGTCTCGGGCGGCACCGGCGGCGCGGCGGCGGGTACGCTGACCTTCATGGTCGGCGGCAGCGCGCGCGCGTACGAGCAGGTCAAGCCCGTGTTGTCGGCGATGGGCAAGAACATCGTGCATTGCGGCGAGACAGGCACCGGCCAGGTCGCGAAGATCTGCAACAACCTCGTGCTCGGCATCACCATGGCGGGCGTCGCCGAGGCGATGTCGCTGGGCGAGGCGCTTGGCATCGACCCGAAGGTGCTGGGCGGCATCATCAATACCTCGACGGGCCGCTGCTGGAGCTCGGACACGTATAACCCGATGCCCGGCGTGATCGAGACCGCGCCGTCCACGCGCGGTTATACCGGCGGCTTCGGCACCGATCTGATGTTGAAGGATCTGGGCCTCGCCACCGACGCCGCGAAATTCGCGCGTCAACCGGTGTATCTCGGCGCATTGGCTCAACAGCTTTACCAGACGATGAGCACGAAGGGCGCGGGACGTCTGGACTTCTCGGCGGTGATCAAGCTCTATCGCAAGGACAGCAAGGACGGAGACGCGTCATGATCGAACTCGACTACGCACACGACGGCGCCGTCGCGCTGCTGACGCTCAAACGGCCGCCCGCGAACGCGTTCACGCCGGATGGCCTGCTGCTGTTGCAACGAACGGTCGAGCGCCTGAACAGCGAAGCGCGCGTGCGGGCCGTCGTGATCACGGGCGATGGCCCCAGGTTCTTCAGCGCAGGCGCCGACCTGAACACGTTCGCCGACGGCAATCGCGAAGTCGCGCGCGCGGCGGCGACGCGTTTCGGTTCGGCATTCGAGGCGTTGCAGAATGCGCGGCCGGTGGTGATCGCCGCGATCAACGGCTACGCGATGGGCGGCGGCCTGGAATGCGCGCTGGCCTGCGATATCCGTATCGCCGAACAACACGCGGTGATGGCCTTGCCCGAAACGGCGGTGGGCTTGCTGCCGTGCGGCTGCGGTACGCAGACGCTGCCGTGGCTGGTCGGCGAAGGCTGGGCCAAACGGATGATCCTGACCGGCGAACGCGTCGACTCAGCGACCGCATTGCGCATCGGCCTGGTCGAGGAAGTGGTGGAAAAGGGCGCCGCGCGCGAAGCCGCGCTGACGATGGCGGCGCGTGTCGCGAGCCTCAGCCCGCAAGCGGTCGGCTTCAGCAAGACGCTGATTCACCAGGGCCGCAACGGCGTGCCGCGTGCTGCGGCGCTGGCGGTGGAGCGGGAACGCTTTGTCGATCTGTTCGACGGCGCCGATCAGCGCGAAGGCGTCAATGCATTCTTCGAGAAGCGCGCGCCACGCTGGCAGGTGGCGCAGGCCGAGCAGACTGCAAACGCCGGGCCGGAGACCCATCGATGAGCGCCTTGCAAAGCGCCGTGCCCGATACGGGCGTCGAAGCGGAGCGCGAGATTCTGTTTCGCGTCGTCAACCGTGTGGCGATCATCACGCTGAACCGGCCGGCCGCGCTCAATGCGCTATCGCACGCGATGGTGCGCGAGCTTGCCGTGCTGGTCGAACATTGCCGCACCGACGACGGCATCGTGGCCCTCGTGCTGAAAGGCGCGGGCACCAAGGGTTTTTGCGCTGGCGGCGACGTGCGCGAGGTGCAGCGGCTCGCGAAGAACGGCGATAGCCGGTGGCTTGCGTTCTTCGTCGACGAATACCGGCTCGACTACGCGCTGCACACGTTTCCGAAGCCGGTGGTCGCCTTGCTCGACGGTATTTCGATGGGCGGCGGCATGGGGCTCGGCCAGGCGGCGCGGCTGCGCATCGTCACGGAGCGCAGCAAGATCGCGATGCCGGAGACGCGCATCGGCTTCCTGCCCGACGTCGGCGCGACGCGTTTCCTGAGTGTGATGCCGACGGAGGTCGAACTGTATGTCGGGCTCACCGGGGTGACGTTATCCGGCGCCGACGCGTTGCGCCTGCAACTGGCGGATCTGTGCGTGCCGTCGGAGTGGCTTGGCACTTTCGAAGAGCGCCTGCAGCGCATGTCGCACGCGGGGGACTTGATGCCGGCATTGCGCGGGGTATTCGAGCCGCCTTGCAACATCATCCCGCATGCCGCGTTGGGGCCGTTTACCCAGTTGATCCTGCGCCATTTCGACCGGCGTTCGAGCATCGAGCGGATCGTCGCGACGCTGCGCCACGATCTGGAGCGCGAGCCTGCGCGTGAGGTGAAGCAGTGGCTGCAGTCTGCGTATGACGCGATGACCGGGCACTCGCCCACGATGCTGTATGTCACGCGCGAGGCATTGCTGCGCGGGCGTCAGATGACGCTGGCGGAGTGCTTCCGGATGGAACTGGGCATCGTCAAACGGGTCATCGAGGAAGGCGATTTTTGCGAGGGCGTGAGGGCGCAGTTGATCGACAAGGATCGCAAGAGCCGCTGGGCGCCCGCGACGCTCGCGGAAGTGCGGCCGGAACGCGTGCGGCATTTTCTGGCGTCGCCGTGGAAGCGGGAAGCGCATCCGCTGGTTGCCTTAGGGATTGAAGAAGATCGAACGGGGTAGTGGCGCATCCGGAATGTGCCTCCCTGCGCATTCTGCGCGAGAAGGCAGTCATTCTTCCGGCGGCGCTGCGCGCGCCGGCGCGGCGTTTCAGACTGCACCGGCGTGCCTGATCCTCAACCTTCGCCGACCGTGTCGCCCCTCAATACGCCGGTCGGCGGCAATGCGCCTTGCACGCCCTGAACCCGGGAAATCCAGAACACCCCGATCAGCGCGACGGCGACTGCGACCCATCCAACGGTTCCGTATCCCACGATTTGTCCCGTCGGCGAACTGCTCAGCATCAAGCCGCCGATCCACGCGCCACACCCCGTGCCCAATGCCTGCAGCGCGCTGTTGGCGCTCAGAAAAGCACCCCGGCGGGCGGGCTCCGGCACGGTTGTCAGCAGTGCCTGCATCGGCACCATCCGCCCTGACATCAGCACCATGAAAAACGGGAAAAACATCACCAGCGCGTAGAACGGCAGATTCGGCAGATGCGTCACGAACAGGACGGGCAGAAACGATAATGCCGCTGCAATCCGGAATACGCGCGAGGCGCCGAACCGATCGGCAAGCCGGCCCACCCGGCGCGACGTGAAGAACGTCGCCGCGCCGCCTGCCATGTACAGCCACGACAGCTGCGCGGGAGCCACGCCATGATTGGCGACCAATACCGGTGAGATAAAGGGGATCACCAGCATGTGCGCGACCATCATCATGAAAGTCAGCGCAAACGCGTTCATATGCCGCGGGTTGCTCAACAGCCGCCACAAATCGGGCAGCACTTCGCCGAGCGCCGGCTGGCGGCGGCTCAAATGCTCCGCAAGCGACGGCACCAGTTGCCACCCCACAACCCAGACGAGCAACGACAGCGCCACCAGCAAATAGAACGGGGCCGCCCAGGTAAAGTGCGCGCCCAGCATCACGCCGGCCGGCACGCCGGCAATCGCCGCCAACGAAAAGGCGGTCATGATCGTGCCCGTCGCGGCGCCGCGGCGTTGAACCGGGATCACGTCGCCGACGATCGCCATGATCACCGAACCCAGCACGCCACCCGTAATGCCCGCAAAGGCGCGCGCGACAAGCAGAAGGGGGAAGCTGCTCGCCAGCGCGCACGCCAGGTTCGACAGCGCGAACAGCGCATAGACGCTCAGCAGCAAACGACGCCGGTCGAAGCGGTCGATATAGGTCGCCGCGAATAGGCCCGACAGCCCCGAACACCATGAGTACGCCGATACGGCTGTTGCAAACGCGGCCGGCGTGATGCTGAACGCGTGCATGATCTGCGGGCCGAGCGGCATCATCACCATGAAGTCCATGATGATCGTGAACTGCGTCAGCGCAAGCAGCCACAGCAAACGGCGCTCGTGCTTTGTGCTGATTGAATACATTGGCAAATTCCCTGTTTTTGTTCGAAGCACGCGGTTTGTCCGGCTAACGCATCTTGCGGGACTCGCGCGGCCGGTGCGCTTCGCGCATCTCCGCGTGAGCGCCGCATTTCGCGCGGCCCAGACAGTCCGCGCAACGCATCAACGTACGCAGTTCCTTCCGCACAGCCTTCGAATGGTCAGTCGTCGAGCGTTTCATGTACCGCTACGGCGCCTTGTTTCCAGTAGCTGGCCGCGCGAATGCGCGACTTGTCGACGCCACGTTCCGTGCACAGGTGGTAGCGCACCGCGCGCATCGTCGCGGATTCGCCGGCGGCCCATACGTAGCCTTCACCGTCTTCGGGCAAGTAGATTTCGCGTACTGCTTGCAGCAAGGCCTCGCCGCGATAGCCCGATTCGTTGCGATGGCGCCAGATCAGGTGCAGTTCGGCCCGTGTTGCGAATTCGATCTGCGCCGACGGATCGGCCACTTCGATCACCGCCGCGACGCGTGTGCCGGCGGGCAGTTCTTCGAGGCGGCGAGCAATGGCCGGCAACGCGGTGTCGTCGCCGATCAGCAGATGCCAGTCGAAGCCAGTCGGTATCACCAGCGAGCCGCGCGGGCCGCCAATGCCGAGATACTGGCCCACTTTGGCTTGCGCCGCCCACGTTGCAGCCGGGCCGGCCTCGTGCAGGGCGAACTCGATGTCCAGTTCGCGCGCCTCGGCGTCGAAGCGGCGTGGCGTGAAATCGCGGGCCGTCGGCCGCTGGCCTGCGGGAAAGACGGGACCGTCAGGGCCGGCTTCCGGCAGCACGGGTTTGTCGGCGCCGGGCTCGGGGAAGAACACTTTGATATGGTCGTCGAAAGAAGCGGAGACGAAGTCGTGCAGATCCTCGCCCGTCAAGGTGACGCGAATCAGATGCGGCGTCAGCGCGCGCACCTCTTTCACCTGCAACAGACTGAATTTCAGCGGATGCCGTACGCGATGGACGGCCAGGTCGGCTCGGTTGTCGTTTGTCAACATAAGGGTGCTATTCCTGTTGGTTTGATTGGCGCGCGAAGGTGCTCACGGGCACCTTCGAACGCGGGTGTCGGGTAGCGCGATCTCAAGCCGCCGGTTCGCCGCCTTGATCGCCGCCGGGATTGCCGCCTTGGTCGCCGCCTTGTTCGCCACCGGGATTGCCTTCGCCTTCGATTTCATTCGCCGCGCGCTTCAGGATCGCGGCGATGCGGCGCTGCTCGGCAGCGGGCACATTGTCGCGGCGCAGGAGCGCATGCTTCAGCGCCCGGCGTGCTTCGCTCAGTTCGGGCAGCCAGCCGCCTTCGCTGATGTCGGCCGGTTCCTCGCCGGCAAACGCGCGGCGTACGGAATCCATCTTGCGGGCGATATGGGTCAGTTTGGCGAGCATCAATTCGACGCGCTCGCGGTTGGCGGCCAGGTATTCGCGGCCGGCTTCCGACAGTTCGTAACGCTTGCGGTTGCCTTCGAGTTGCACGGTCACGTAGCCGAGTTCTTCCAGATACGTGAGCGCCGGATAGACCATGCCCGGGCTCGGGCTGTAGAAGCCGTTCGAGCGCGTTTCGAGCGCCTTGATCAGCTCGTAGCCGTGGCTCGGCTGCGCGTCGATCATCGAGAGCAGCAGCAATTGCAGATCGTCGGAGCTGAATTTGCGGCCGCGCGGAAAACCGTCGCCGTCGCCGCCGAAGCCGCCCGGACCGCCGCCGCCGAAACGCCCGCCGGGGCCGCCGCCGCGATACTCGTGATGGCGGCCGATGGCGTGCCACAGTGCGTGCAGGGCAAAACGGCCGTGACCATGATGGCCGAAGCGGTGGCCGTGACCGAAGCTGTCGCGCTCACTGCGTTCGCCGTGGCGGGTTTCATTGCCCTGGAACTCGTGTCGGCCGCCGTGGCGGCGTTCGTCGCCATGAAACTCGTGCCAGCCGCCGCGCTGTTCGCCGAGGCGCTCGCCGCGGAACGCGTAATGACGGGCGAACGCATGCCAAAGCGCATGCAGCGACGGGCGGTCATGCCCAGAGAAGAAACCTTCATCCGCGCCACGCGAACGGGAAAAACGATGTTGATGACGCATGTTGGGTACTCCCATTTGTGTCTTAAGATGTGTCATAAGATATATATCTAAAGATAGTTTGTCAAATCTATTTTTTGTATTTATCGGCGCACAGCAACGTCTGCAGGAACGTAAGGTTGGTCGTTCGTGTACAACAAAGTCTGCTACTTTCCAAAGAACCGTTGTGCGCTGCACAATTTAAAGGTGGTGTTACCTGCTGTTTTCTGAATTCGATAGCGCGTGGGTGGTCGGTTTGCTTCAATCGACCGTCCGCCGGTTCGGGCGCATTGAAGCGGGCCGCGGTGATCGCGAGTGCGCGGTCGGTGCCGGAAGGTACCGCGCCGTACCGGCCGGGTTACATGATTCCCGGGCGGCTCACCCACTATCGAAGCTTTCCGTTTGCTTGCCACAAATCTTTAACGATCCACAGCGAGAATGACGCTCGTGCCTCGGGGGCATTTTTTTCAGCCCGTTTTGCACACGTGTGCAAAACGCCGTGACGACTCCGCAAATTCAATGAGATATCGCATGAAACTGTTCAGTAGCCTGCGCGCCGTATCCGTGGCGGTCGCTCTATCTGTCGTGACCTTGAGCGTCAGCGCAGCCGATCTCGTGATCGCGGGCCGCGACGACATCTATGGCCGTGGCCTGGCGGAGGCCGTCGCCGGCTTCACGAAGCTGCATCCCGGCGCCGACATCGAGCTGCTGAAGCTGCCGAATGCGAACCTCTATCAGAAGCTGAAGTTGTCGATGCGTGAAGGAACCGGCGCATACGACCTCGTTATGATGGACGACACCTGGTCGCCCGAATTCATCGCGAACGGATGGCTGAAGCCACTGCCGGCCACGCTGGCCGATACGGATATGCTCGCGTCGACTGTCGCGCTCGGCCGTGCGCCGTCGGGCGGCCTGTATGCGTTGCCGGTGGTCGGCAACGTTGAGATGTTCGCCTACCGTCGCGACCTGCTCGCGAAATACAAGCTGCAGCCGCCGCGCAACTGGGACGAGGTGCTGAAGATCGCGCAGGTCACGGGTGGCGCGGATGCGAGCGTATCCGGGGTGGTGTTTCGCGGCACCAAGGGTAACCCGATCGTGACGGGTTTCATGCCGATTCTGTGGGCGTACGGTGGCGACGTGATCGACCAGGGCGGCAAGGTGACGATCGATTCCCCGCAAGCATTGGCGGCATTGAAGATGTTCATTGCGCTGAAAGCCTATGCGCCGAAGGACGTCGCGGTTTACGGCGCAGCCGAAGTGCGCGACGCCTTGCAAAAGGGTGCGGCGGCGCAAGCGCTCGAGGTGTGGCCGGCATGGATTCCGGCGCTCGACGATCCGAAGCAGTCTCGCGTGGTCGGCGAGGTTGCGCTGCAGGCGCCGCCCGGACAAGTCAAAGGGCCGTCGCCGATGTTAGGCATCTGGCAGATGGCCATTCCGAAAGACGCGCCGCATGCACCGCTTGCACAGGAATTCCTCACCTATCTGACCGCGCGCGACACGCAGACGCGCCTCGCCGCGATGGGCATTCCGCCGACCCGCAAGAGCGTTTTCGAGGACCCGGCACTCGTGCAGCAATTCCGCTGGTATCCGGATCAGCTCAAGGCGCTCGAGGCAGGCCGTGCCCGCCCGCGCGTGAAGGACTGGCAGCAGATCGAGAGCATTCTGGGAGACGCCTTGCAACTTGTGCTGACAGGGCAGCTCGCGCCTGACGCAGCATTGCATCAGGCAGCCCAAAAGATCACGCCGGCGATGGCCGCGGTAGCCAGATAACGACGCTACATTGAACCATCCCATGAACGCCGTGCGCCGTTTTTTGCCACTGGTCTTGCTGGTAGGGCCGTCTGTGCTGGTACTCGGCGTACTGGCGCTGTACCCGATTCTGCGAGTGCTGGCCGATTCATTCTTCAACGTCGACTACGCGTCGGGGCAGCGCACATTTACCGGGCTGGAAAATTATCGTGCGGTGCTCGCGGACAGTGAATTTGCGGCCAGTTTCTTCAATACGCTGCAGTTCACGGTCGTGGCATCGGTTAGCGAGGTTGTGCTGGGCGGCGCTTTGGCGCTGCTGTTTTTTCGTGCGTTTCGTGGCCGCCGCTTCGTCATACCGCTCCTCATTCTGCCGATGATGCTGTCGACGCTAGTGTGTTCGGCAATCTGGCGCAACTGGCTGAACTACAGCGGGTTCCTGAATGCCTTGCTCGCGGTGTTCGGTTTGCCGGGCGTGCAATGGCTGTCCGATCCGAACCTGGCGATCTGGTCGCTCGTTCTGGTGGACGTCTGGCAATGGACACCGATGGCATTCCTGATCATTCTCGCTGGCTTGCAGTCCATCGCCCCCGAGCTGTATGAAGCGGCCCGTACCGATGGTGCGAGCGAGTGGCAATGCCTGCGCCACATCACGCTGCCGCTTATCGTTCCGCAGATCGTGCTGGCGATGCTGCTGCGCTCGATCGACACCTTCAAGCTGTTCGACAAGGTCTACGCGCTCACGGGCGGCGGACCAGGGAACGCGACCCAGACGCTGTCGACCTACATCTATGACACAGGCTTCCGCTTCTTCAATATGGGGCCGGCCAGCGCGGCTTCGGTGATGATGCTGCTGGTCTCGGCTGTGCTGGTCGCGGCCAACGTATGGTTGTCGATCCGCAAGGCAGGCGCATGATGAATTCCGCTGCGTCATCGCGTGCTTTTCGTCCGACGGGCCGGCATGCGGTGCTTTGGCTGCTGCGGGCCGCCGCACTGGTGCCATTGCTGCTGCCCTGCATCTGGATGCTCGGGGCCGCGTTCACGCCGACCCTCGAGCGTCTCGATCATCCGCTTGCACTGTGGCCGCGCGTGCCGACCCTGCAGCACTTCGAGTCGGTCTGGGCAAGTGGCATCGGCCGCCCGTTGCTGAATTCGCTGCTCGTCAGTTGCGGCACCACGCTGCTATCGGTGACGCTCGCGTTTCCAGCCGCCTACGCACTCGTACGCCTGCGGTTTCCGGGCCGCCTCGACCTGCTGTTCCTGATGCTGGTGCTCGCGGTCAAGCTGATGCCGCCGATTACGGTGGCGGTGCCGTTGTTCACGCTCGCAAAAAACCTGCATCTGCTCGATTCCGAGCTCGGACTGATGCTCGCCTACCAGGTGTACACGCTGCCGCTATCGATCTGGATGCTGCTTTCGTTCGTGCGCGAAGTGCCCATCGAGTATGAAGAGGCGGCCTGCCTCGATGGCGCCGGCCTCACCCGGCGGCTCGTGCATATCGTGCTGCCGCTGTGCGCGCCTGGGCTGGTCGCCACGGCGATTTTCGTGCTGATTGCCGCCTGGAATGAATTTCTGCTTGCACTGCTGTTTCTCTCCACGCCGAGCCGCTTCACACTGCCGCTCGCCGTGGCGGGCTATGTCACGGAAAACGGAATCGATTGGGGCGATTTGATGAGCGTCGGAATGATTGCCTCGTTGCCGACGCTGGCGGTTGCGGGATACGTGCAGCGTTACCTGTTGCGCGGTTTTTCCGGCGGGCTGAAGTAGATCGAATAATCGCCGCGTACGAGGCAGGGGAGGCCGCCATGCGCAGCGGCATTGCTCCGTGGCGGGAATCGACGGTAATACGACAAGGAATACAGGGTGGCTACACTCACACTCCGTGGGGTCTGCAAGACGCGGCACGGTCGGCAGCAGGTTTTGCGCGACATCGATCTCGATGTGGCGGACGGCGAATTTGTCGTGCTGGTCGGTCCGTCGGGTTGCGGTAAATCGACCTTGTTGAGGATGACGACCGGACTCGAGAGCATCACGTCCAGCGACATCAGGATCGGCTCGCGCATCGTGAATCAGGTTGAGGCGATGACGCTCGCGCAACGCATCGTCGTGCTGAATCAAGACTGCATCGAACAGATCGGGACTCCGGAGCAAATTTACGAACGCCCGCAGAGCACCTTTGTAGCCAGCTTTATGGGCGCGCCCGCGATGAATCTGCTGCACGGCCGCCTGTCTGATGACCGGCTGCATTTCCACGTCAACGATGGACCGAGGATTTCCATTGCCGGCGCGTAGCTTGAGCGGCGTTCAGGCGCAGCTTTTTCGCACCACGCCTGCCACCGGCACCACACAGGTGCGGGAGGCGCCGGAGAACGCGTCCATACGGTCGGCCAGCATGTCGATCGCGGCATTCGCCAGATAGCGCGTGTCTTGCTGGATGGTGGTGAGTTGGTAGTTTTCATAGCTGGCGGCGGGGATATCATCGAAACCCACTACCCGAAGTTCCTCAGGCACACGTATCGCGAAGTGTTGGCGTGCGGCATCGATAAAACCCAGTGCGAGCAAATCGGACGAGCAGAACACGCCGTCGGGCCGCGATTTCTGTTTCAGCAGCGCATGAGCGGCCGCTATGCCGCATTCGTAGGTATCGGCCGCCGTGACGTGCGTCTCGACCGGATGGGCGACGTGCGGGTTTTGCTTCGCAATGCGCTGGACTGCACGAGTAAAACCGGTGCCGCGCGCTTTTCCGTTGTAGCTGGTCTTCGTCGGGCCAACGAAAGCAAGCCGAGTAGCACCGGCATCGACCAGCATTTGCGCGGCCAGCGCGGAGCCCGCCATGTTATCGCTCACCACGACGTCCGCACCGGGCAGATTCGATGCGCGGTTGATCATCACCACAGGAATCTCGCCTTCGAGATACTGGCGAGCGAGGCCGAGCGGAGGAGAGGCGGAGGTCATGACGATGCCGGCGATCCGGTAGCTCAGCAGCATGTCGAGCGAGTGCTTGATTTGCACGGGATCTTCCGCGTTCATCACGAGCGGTGTGAGCTTGTGGCGCCCGAGCGCCGCGATGATCTGGGAAAGCAGCTTCGCGCGAAACGGGTTTTCGAAACCCGCGGTGACGACGCCGACCAGGCTGCTGCGCTGCATGATCATTTCCCGCGCGATCAGGTTGACCTGATAGCCGAGGGTGCGGGCAGCTTCCATCACGCGCTCCCGTGTCTCGGGTGCGATGCTGGCGGTCGGCGAGAAGGCGCGCGATACGGCAGAACGCGACACACCGGCGCGGCGCGCAACATCGGCGGCGGTAACCCAAAGTGTTTGTTTCTTCGGCATGTATTAACGAGTGAAGGGACGCGAAGCAAGCTTCGCCCAGCTTGCCCGATCAAGAGGACAAGAAGATGACCGTCAAACAATATACAACGGAAGAAAGTGATGACAGGCCACTCAACCCACTACACCCTATGAACACTGATATTGCCGCCCCGGCGCTGGCGTGCTGGATGTCGACCCTTTCCGACGATTCCGCATTGAGCCAATTGACTTTGCCGGGCAGCCACGACAGCTGCGCCTATACCGTCGAAGATTCGCTCGCGAAGACGCAGGGCGCAACCCTGGCGGAGCAATTGAAGCATGGCGTGCGGGTGCTTGATATTCGCTGCCGGCATGAGGGCGATGTATTTCACATCAATCATGCGCGCATTCCGCTTGGCCTGATGTTCGACGATGTCATCGCCGTGTGCGCGGAATTTCTGGTGCTGCATCCCGGCGAATGCATCGTGATGTCGGTGAAGGACGAATGCGGCGACCAGGACTGCACGCGCAGCTTCGCGCAGACGTTTGAGTCGTATACTGAGCGCTATGCGGAGGTACGCTGGTATTTGGGCGACACCATTCCTCGTCTGGGCGACGTGCGCGGCTCGATCGTGCTATTGCGACGGTTCGCAAGCGAATCCGTGCTGGGGATTGATCTGTCGATGTGGCCTGACAATGCCACGTTCGAACTCGACCGGCGGGGGGCGCTCTTTGCCATTCAGGACGAATTCCGCGTGCCGGTCGAGGCCTCGATAGATTACAAATATCGTGCGATTGAGGCACTGCTCGTTCTCACCGGGCAGAGCGCGCTGGATCGCTGGATCGTCAATTTCTGCAGCGGTACGGGGATGGGCGCCAACCCACGCAGGGTCGCCTGCGGAAGCGGCCGGCGTCGCGGTATCAATGACATGCTGGTTGAGCGCCTCGTGACTTACGAGGGGCCGTGCGGAACCATGATGATCGACTTCTGCGAGTACGCGGACTGGGCGCTGGTTCGTGCGCTGGTGGCACGCAATGTGAGCCGGCTTCCGACGTAGACGTAGCTCGACTTATCCGGAACGTCACGCGTCATATGCAACAGGCGCTACTGCGAGACCTCTAAGGAGAGGTTTCGGGCGGGTCCGGATAACCCGTGATGCCACGTTGTTTCCCCATTGTTTCCAGTCAACTTTGCTACCGGACGGTCGCCACGCCTGTCCGCAAAAGGATTCAGGTCTATGCATCCGATGCTCAATATCGCCATCACCGCCGCGGGCCGTGGTGAAACAGCGATTGTCCGCAAGCCGGTAGAGGAGGGGCGCCACCTGTTTTTGGCTCCCCCGCTTCCCCGTCTTCACAGAAACTTGCCCTGGAGCCTTCTGCCTCGGCGGTGCATTGCAACAATAAAATCGCGGGCATTATGACGTTCATGCCTTCGCGAGCTCAGTGGCGAACGCTGAGAGTCGCATCCGGAGCGGCGTTGGCCGAACGCCAGAAGCGACGAACATGTATGCGATTGCCGGCGTGAGAGGGCAAATGAGCGGCGCGGCGGTCCATGCCACGCCTTTCGCGCCAGTCCCATCGCGGTGTCGATGGGGTCTATCATGGTAGAAACAGTCTCATCGGCGTAGGAGCAAACCATGCCCTCCGATCCTTCCCCCAGGTCGACCGACAAGCCGCTCGACCCCGCACAGCCGTCACTGGAGACGACCCGCAAGACCGGCTCGCCGGGCTCGTCGAAACCCGCGAAAGACGACCTTCCCGACGCTAACGCGGCAGAGCCCGTTCCTCACGAACATCTTCCGAGCCGCAGCGACGACAACTGATCGAACGCCATGCGTATCGACGTCGTTCGCCATGATCTTCACGGCATGCCCGCGAGGTAACGACACGCGCTGTGGCGTCGGCGCGGCGATGTCGAAGAACGGTCGCGGCTCACTCAAAGCGTATTCCGGTCTAAGCCGGACGGGAGCAGACCATGAAAAATGTGCTGGTGGGTTATGACGGGTCGCCGTCCGCGCGACATGCTGTCACTTTCGCGGTCGACCTCGCGAAGCGTTTCGATGCGCGGCTGCATGTCCTTGTGGTGGCGCGCGCGCCGGATTGGGGCGCAATCGAACTGGAAAGAACGGAAATCGTCGACTACGAGGTGCGCCACGCCAACGAAATCCTCGACGACATCAAGGCGAAGCTCACCTCCTGGGGTGAACGTCCCGCGTTCGACCTCGTGGTAGGGCAGCCCGCGAAGGAGATCGTGCTCTATGCGGAGCAGCACGAGATCGATCATCTTGTCGTCGGGCATCGCGGCCATACGCCGTTCGATCGCTGGCTGATCGGCTCAGTCGCCCGCCAGGTTCTCGCCTATGCCCCGTGTGCCGTTACGATCGTGCGCGATCCAGCGACGATTAAAAAAGGCCACGCGAAGACCGGGCGACAGGCGACTGACGACGCACCGCTTGTCTGAATGCAGCAGGCGGGCAGGATTGCACGTGGGGCGGCGTAAAGGTCAGTTCTTCGCGGAAACAGCATTGCGTTTTCGCGGAGCGCGTTTTTCGCTTTCGGTTTTCGACGCGGCCTCGGCACGTTTTTTCCGCGGCGTGCGGTTGGCAACCTGAATGCGCCGCCCTGCGGCGAAAGCGTCCGCGCGAGCGGCGCGTTCGGCGGCCCATGCTGCATTTATCCGGGTTTCGACCTGGCTGAAGCTGAAAGGTAAATCCGCTTCTTCGGGTTGCCAGTCGTTACCGATGATCGCGCCGGTCCGACGATGCTTCATCGTCACAGCGCCTTCAGCCTGCGGATCCAGCCCGCAGTGCCGCATCCCCCATAAGCGAAGGGTCAGCATCATTGCGTCGAGCTCGCGCGCCTTGTCGGTAATGCAGTAAGCGTGCCGCCTGGGTCGCTCCTGATAGAGCCGGCGCTCGATGAGCCCGTTGTCCTCCATGGTTTTGAGGCGCTGGGTAAGCAGGTTGGGCGACATGCCGGTCTGTGCCTGAATGCCGTCGAAGCGGTCATTCCCCATTCTCAGCTCGCGCAGGATCAGGATCGTCCAGCGGTCCGCAATGACGGCAGCCGCGCGGGCGAGGGGGCAAAGCGTCTCGCCAGTAGTCTGTTGTTTCATCTCGGTCTCTCACTGAACCCCGCATTGTGAACCTGTCCGCTGTGCAATCCAAGATCGCCACCGTCGTGCATCGCCGTGATGTCCTTTACAAATCTAGTGACTTCAAATATTGTAGCGACACGATCAACGAAGCAGAGGAGCATGGGATATGGCAAACCAGTCGACGTCCGAGCTGACGTACGAGTCTGAATTGACGGGGCTGTTGATCGTCGATCCCTACAACGATTTTCTGTCGGAGGGCGGCAAGCTTTACGAACTCAGCCGCTCGACCCTCGAAGCGAACCGCGTCGTCGAGCATATGCGGCAGGTTCTCGCTACAGCTCGGGCGGCGGGCTTGCAGGTCTTCATCGCCCCTCACCACCGTTGGCGCGAATGCGATCTGCACAGTCACTGGAAGACGATTCCGCCCATCGGGGCCTCCGCCGACAAGGGGCGCGTGTTTGCCGACGGCACGTGGGGCGGCAGCTTTCACCCCGATTTCGAGCCGCGTCCCGGCGAGGTCGTCGCGCAGGAACATTGGCTCTCGAGCGGATTCGCCAATACGGATCTCGACCTCCAGCTCAAGAAGCACGGCGTGCGCAAGCTCATCGTGATCGGCATGCGCGCCAACACGTGCATCGAGTCCACCGTGCGCTTTGCCGCCGAGCTCGGCTACGAAGTCACGCTCGTGAAGGATGCGATCGGCAGCTTCGGTCAGGCCGAGATGGACGCCTCGCTCCGGTTCAATATGCCGGCTTACGCGAACGCCATTGTTTCGACCGACGAAATCGTTGCGCAGCTGTCAGTCTGACATTCCGGAGAACGACAAATGACCCATGAAGTCATCGCCAGCTCGACCGCCGAAGCCACCATTCATGCGCCGCTTGCGCCCATCGATCTGACCGAATGGGTGTTCACGCTGACCGACAGCGAATATCAGGCCTGTTCGAAGAATCACATTGCCGCGGCCGCAACGCTCACGCCTGAAGGCAAGCGCATGTCCATCAATGTGGAGCACGTCGGCAATCTGATGGTGCAGCACTATGTCGAAGACATCGCGGGGCGCAGCCATTGCCGTCTCGTGTCGTTGTCGGACTCAATCGGTCCGGACATCGGCAGCCGCGTCAAGATCGTCGTGATCTGGTCTTTCAACGTCGACGCTGTCGATGCCGACACGACTAGATTGACCAACAGCGTGGAAGTCCGCGCCACGCCAGACTATCTCCAGGTGCTCGAGCAGCGTGGCGTGCCCTTCGCCAAAGCGAGCGAGCTCGCGCAGCAGGCCCTAACCGCCCACAATGCCGAAGAGACACCGTTGTTCGCGAAGGACATCGAGCGCAAAGCTCTCGCCGGACGGTGGGGGTGAGATAGCGCCAGTGGGATCGCCGTCGTGACGCGAGCCGCGTCGGCGGTATCAAAAGATCGATTGCCCGGTGAGTGTGGTCAGCCATTCCAATGCCTTGACCCCTGCCAGCGAATTGCCGTTGCCATCCAGCCCCGGCGACCACACGCACACGGCCATCTCGCCTGGCAGCACTGCAACGATCCCGCCACCCACGCCGCTTTTCGCCGGCAAGCCGACCCGGTAGACGAAATCGCCCGCCGCGTCATACGTGCCGCAGGTCAGCATCAGCGCGGAGAGCCGCTTGGCGGAACTGGTGTCGAGAATCCGTTCGCCGGTGGCGGGCACTACCCCATGATTGGTCAGAAATAGCGCCGCCTTCGCCAGTTCCACGCAGCTCATCGAAATCGCGCACTGCCGGCAATAAGCGTCGATGACCACTTCCGGCGGCATCTCCATGTTGCCGAAGCTCGCCATGAAATGCGCCATCGCGCGGTTGCGATGGGCGTGCTGCAATTCCGACTGCGCGACGCGCAAATCGTAGTCGATGCTGATTTCGCCCGTCAGACGCCGCATGAATTCGACCAGCGCCGTTTCGGCCTGCACGAAGCGCCGGCACAGCACGTCGGTGACGACCAGCGCCCCCGCGTTGATGAACGGATTGCGCGGCTTGCCGTGTTCGGCTTCGAGTTGGACCAGCGAATTGAAGGCATTGCCGGACGGCTCGCGCCCCACGCGCTGCCACAGCGCGTCGCCGAGCAGCCGGAAGGCCATGGTGCAGGCAAACAGCTTCGAAATACTCTGGATGGAAAAGCGCGTGTCGGCGGCGCCGGTGCGGAACACGTCGCCGGAGGCCGTGACGATCGCCATGCCGAAACTGTCGGCGGGGACATTCGCGAGTTCGGGAATGTAATCGGCGACCTTGCCGGTGCCCAGATAAGGCTGAAGATCGCGATGAATCTGTTCGAGGATGGATGCGTAGTTCATGGGGCTCGGACCGTTGGAGCCGCGATTCTACTGGCAACCTGGCGCGAATTGTATGACGCAAGGCACGGCCGGGTTCGAGGAGCGTTGTGCGAAGCTTGTGTTAGTCTTGCTGTGTTTTCTGTTGCAACAGGGCAAAACAGACATTGATGATGCAAGCCTTCGACCCGGACGGTGTTGAGCGTCCGGTATTCGTGGTCGACGAGCGTACCGACACATTGGACGAACTGTGGCGCGCCTACCGTCGCGCGCGGCTGATCCATGTGAGCGCCGGCGTGCTGACGGTACGCACCGAAACCGGACGATGGGTCGTGCCGCCGGGTCACGCGCTCTGGCTGACGGCGAACGTGCAGCATTGCCTGTCGGCTGTCGAGCCGGTGCGGCTGCATTCGCTGTATGCCGATGCGGATGCCGCGCCGCTGCCCGCGCAAAGCGTCGCGCTGGCGCTCGACGGTCTGGCGGAAGCCTTGCTGGGCGCCGCAGCCGATCTGCCGCACGACAAACCGCTCGACGAACCCGCTGAGCGCCTTCTGCAAGTCTTGCTGGATCGCCTGGCGGGGTTGCCCACAGCGCCTCTCGCACTGCACTGGCCGCAAGATCCACGAATCCAGCGGATCGCCGAAGCACTGAACGCCAACCCGGCGCAACCGGCCGTGCTCGACGATCTGGCTGGGGCCGCCGGCGTAACCGCTCGCACGGCGGCTCGGCTTTTCGTCAAGGAAACCGGGCAGACCTTCGGCCAGTGGCGGCAACAACTGCGGTTGCTGGCTGCACTGGAGCACCTGGGCGGCGGGGCGAGCGTCACGCAGGTGGCGCTCGACGTCGGCTACAACGACGTGTCGTCGTTTATCGCGGTATTTCGCGATGCCTTCGGCGATACGCCCGCGCGCTATTTCCGCTGACGCAGCGCCGAAAAATACCGCAATCAGTGCGCGCCCGCCGCGCCCGCGCCGCCACCCCTGGCCGGCTTCGTGATCCAGATCAGCGGAATGATCAGAATGAAAATGATCGCCGACACATAGAAGATGTCGTTCAGGCCCATCATCGCGGCCTGGGTGTTCACCGTGAAATCGAATAGCGCGTGCGCCGATTGCGGATTCAGCTGCAGCAGCGACTGGGTCGAATCGATCTGCTGGTTGAACAGCGGGTTGTTCACGGTAGCCTGTTCAGTGAGCCGTTCATGGTGCAGCACTGTGCGGTTGTTCCACTCGTTGCCGGCGATCGACGTGCCCACCGCGCCGCAAAACACCCGCACGAAATTCGACAGGCCGGCGGCCGCCGGAATCCTGTGCGGCGGCTGGCCCGACAGAATGATCGCCGTCAGCGGCACGAAAAACAGCGCCATCGGAATGCCTTGCAGCAGCGTGGGGAGCACGAGGTGCCACGTGTCGATTTCGATCACGTACTTCGAGCGCATATAAAACACGATCGCAAAGCCGATAAACGCGAGGGTCGCGATGATGCGCGCGTCCGAGCGCGGCAGCACGCGGCCCATGACCGGCGCGAGCAGCACCGCGAAGACGCCGAGCGGCGCGGTGACGAGGCCGGCATCCACGGAGCGGTAGTTCAGATATTCCTGCATCCATTGCGGCAGCAGCACCAGATTGCCGAAGAACACGCCGTACGCGACCGAAATCGCAATCGTGCCGCCGAGAAAATTGCGCTGCTGGAACAGACGCAAATCGACGATCGGATTTTCTTCGGTCAATTCCCACACGAGGAAGAACGCGAAACTGATCAGCGCCGTGATGCCGAGAATCACGATCACCGGCGACGAAAACCAGTCGAGATCCTTGCCCTTGTCGAGCATGATCTGCAGCGAGGCGACCCACGTGATCAGCAGGCCGAGCCCGACCACGTCGATGGGTGGCTTGCGGGTTGCCGACTCGCGCGTGCGATAGATCATCCACGTCACGCCGGCCGCGAAAATGCCGACCGGGATGTTGATGTAGAAGATCCACGACCAGCTGTAGCTATCCGTGATCCAGCCGCCGAGCGCGGGACCCGCAATCGGGCCGACGGTGGCCGTCATGGCCCATAGCGCGAGCGCGGTCGACGATTTCTCCTTGGGATACGAGCCGAGCAGAATCGCTTGCGAGAGCGGAATCAGCGGGCCGGCCACCGCGCCCTGGAACACCCGTGCGACCAGCAGGATCGGCAGCGTAGGCGCAATGCCGCACAACCACGAAGCCAGCACGAACATCAGAATCGCGCCGACAAACAGCTTGACCTGGCCGATGCGTTGCGTGAGCCAGCCGGTCAGCGGAATCGAGACGGCATTGGCCGCGGCGAACACGGTGATGACCCACGTGCCTTCATCGACCGAGACGCCGAGGTTGCCCGAAATGGTCGGAATCGCGACGTTCGCAATCGACGTGTCGAGCACGTTCATGAAAGTGGCGAGCGCAACGGCGATGGTCGCCAGAACCAGTTTGCCGCCGTGCAGCGGCGGGGGCGGCGCAGGCGGTGCAGGTGGTGCAGGTGGGGCGGCAGGCGCGGAAGCGGGCTGGCTCAAACGATTCTCCGGATGGCGATGCGACGAACGTTGGGCGCGGCGTTCCATTCACCACCCGGGCAATGAGCCGGGCGGCCGATCGAATGCTCGCAAAAAAGCATACCTGCATTCGTGTTTTGGCGTCGTCGATCCATGCAGGCCGGACGGCAGAAACCGGCCCGGCAGCGTATGCTCCCGGCTGAGGCTGCATGGAGCGGCACGAAGCGGCGTGGGGCCGCCCGCGCCTGCGAAAACACGAACCACACGTACAGCGAGTACAGAGAAAGGGATTGAATATGGCCTGGGAGCAATTCGAACACGGCTGGCGGCGCGCGCCGGCGACAACGCCGGCCAAGGCGCTGGTGGTGCTGATGCACGGCGTGGGCAGCAACGCGCGCGATCTGATGCCGCTCGCGGACATCTGGAGCGAGAGCCTGCCGGACGTGGCGTTTACATCGCTCGACGGCACCGACGCGTTCGACGGCGGCTTTGGCGGACGCCAGTGGTTCAGCCTGCGCGACGTCAGCGAGGGCAATCGCGAGGCGCGCGTGGCGGCCGCCTATCCGGCATTGCGGCGCATGCTCGAGGCGGAACTGGCGCACTGGCGTCTTTCTTTCGATCGCCTTGCACTGGTCGGTTTCTCGCAAGGCTCGATCATGGCGATGCATCACGTGGCGACCAGCGCGGAAGGTGCGGCCGCCGTCGTCGCGTATTCGGGGCGGCTCGCCTCGTCGATCGTCGCGCAAAACGGCACGCCGCTCACGCTCGTGCACGGCGAAGCAGACGAAGTGATCCCGGTCCGGGAACTGGAATACGCCGCGGATGCCTTCAGCAACGCCGGCTATGCCGTCGACGCCTACGCCTTGCCCGGCATCGGCCACACCATCGACGCGGACGGCGTCGAGCTCGGCAAACAGGCGCTGGAACATGCGCTTGGCACTTTGTCGCGCGACTGACACGGTCCCAATTGAAAAGTGGCCCTAAAGATTCTGATCTGCTTGCCGTTAACTAGTCATTAGCATGAAAATCACCCCCGCCGCGCGGATCGCGCAACGCCCATCCAGGCGTGCCAAGCGGTTCGGGTAACCGGGGGCGCATTTTTCAGACTGCCCGCAAAGGGCGGATAACGACACATCAGAGCCTCCCTATGGCCAGACCGACGCCGTATTACCCGCTTTTCGATCGACTGTTCCGTCATTCCGTGGCGGTGGACCTCGGCACGGCCAATACCCTCATCTATACCGACAACGGCGGCATCGTGCTGAACGAGCCGTCCGTCGTGGCGTTCCAGAAAGAGTCCGCCGCCGGGCAAAAACGCGTGACGGCCGTGGGCACCGAGGCGCGCCAGCTGCTCGGCCGCGCGCCGGGTAACGTCGAAGCCATACGGCCGATGCGGCACGGCGTGATCGCCAATTTTTCCGCCGCCGAGCAGATGATCCGGCAATTCGTCGACATGGCCCGCCCGCGGCCGCTGTTCAGCCGGCGCGCCGCGTTCACCGTGTGCGTGCCGGCGGGCGCAACCCAGGTCGAGCGTCGCGCGATCAAGGAAGCCGCGGTGGCGGCCGGCGCGTGGAAGGTCAGTCTGATCGGCGAATCGCTGGCGTCGGCGGTCGGAGCGGGCCTGCCGGTGTCGGAGGCGACTGGCTCGATGGTGGTCGACATCGGCGGCGGCACGACCGAAGTCGGCGTGATCTCGCTCGGCGGCCTCGCGTATAGCGGCGCGATTCGCGTGGGCGGCGACAGTTTCGACATGGCGATCGTCAGCTACGTGCGCAACCTGTACGGCGTGCTGCTCGGCGAGCAAACCGCCGAACACGTCAAGAAAGGCATCGGCTCGGCCGTACGCGACGTGCCGGTCGAACATATGAACGCGACCGGGCGGAGCGTCGAGGATGGTTTGCCGCGCACGGTTCAACTGAGCAACCACGACGTCGCCGATGCGATCGAGGGCCCGCTGCGTCAGGTGATCGGCGCTGTGAAGCGCGCGCTTGAAACGGCGCCGGCCGAACTGGTGACCGATATTGCCCACAGCGGCATCGTGCTGACCGGCGGTGGCGCGCTGCTCGGCAATCTGGGCCGCCGCCTGACCAACGAACTCGGGCTCGAGGTCCGCGTCGCCGATGAACCGCTCACTTGCGCGGTACGTGGCGCGGGCGCGGCAGCCGCCGCAGGTTTGCTCGACGACAGTGCCTACGAATGATTTGACGGAGAACGTGCCGCGCGCCGTGTAGCGGGCAGGGAGCAGGGAGCCGAACGAGCCTCGGCGCATGTTGAATGCCTGTGTGACAATACGCTCCGCATCCCAATTTCCGGGACGTGAACGCGCTTTCCTCGTCGAATCCATTTCCAGCCGGCGCCGCCGACGGTTTTAGCCGTTGCCGTGCCGTCCGTGACCACCCGTGAATCAATCCGTTTCCGCTTCGTCCTCGTCCTCGTCTGCTTCACCGTCCTTTATCGAACTGCATAGCGGCCTGCGCATGCCCTATGTGGAAGCCGGGGAGGGCGAGTTGCTGCTGTTCGTGCATGGCTCGCTGTGCGACTACCGCTATTGGCAGCCGCAACTCGCGGGTCTGTCGAAGCAATACCGCTGCGTATCGGTGAGTCTCACGCATTACTGGCCGGTGACGGATACCGAGCCTGGCCAGCCGTTCAGCTGGAGCGAACATGCGGACGACGTGGCCGAATTCATCGATCGTTTCGGCGCCGGGCCGGCGCACGTGGTGGGTCATTCGCGCGGCGGGTGCGTCGCATTTCATTTCGCGCGGCGCCATCCGCAGTACGTGCGCACGTTGACGCTCGCCGACCCGGGCGGTCCGTTGCAGATCGCCGGGCGAGCGCCCGCGAGTTTGCCGGAGACCGTGAACGCGTTGCGCGCAAAAGCCGCGCAACTGATCGAAACAGGCGAGGTGGAAGCCGGCTTGCAACTGTTCGTCGATTCGGTGAGCCGCCCTGGTTTCTGGGCGATGAGCACGCCGGGTTTTCGCAGGATGGCGACCGACAACGCGCACACCCTCGCACGTCAATTTCGCGACCCGTTGCCGGCTTACGTACCCGGGCAGGCGGCCGAAGTGCGCTGCCCGGTACTGTTGATCGACGGCGAAAAAAGCCCCGACATGTTCCGCCGCACGGCGGCGGCGCTGCAAACGTGGCTGCCGGATTCGCGCCGCGAAACGGTGCGTGGCGCCTCGCACGGGATGAACCTCGCGCATCCGGCTGCGTTCAATCGCTACGTCGACGAGTTCATTCGTTCAGTGGACGTTTGAATCACCGGTGCAGTTCAAGCCTTGCGATGCGCGTCTTTATCGAGCGCGAGTTCCGCCGCTTCGCCAACGAGGCCGTGGTAGTACAGATGCACGCCGATCGCGAGCGAGTCGTTGCGAATTTCGTGGAAGGCTTTCCATGCCTTCACGGGGTCCTTGAACAGCAGATAGTGCGCTTCCTGCGCGATCAGATCCGCGACTTCATGCAGGCCGTGGCCGTGCAGCACATCCACTAGCGTATCGAGGCTGCGATGGGTACGCGCGTCGGTACGCGGGTAGAGCATATGCAGCACCGCCACGTCTTGTGTCTTCAGCGCCGCCGACAACGCCACGACGATGTCCTGATGATTCAGCGCGGTGACGATCTTGTCTTCGTTGTGGACATGATCCGGAAACAGCGTTTCGAGAGAGGCATTCATCTGGTCCTTCCTGTTCTTCTGGCTGATTAAAAAGGCCCGCCGAAGGACGGCGGGCCAAAGACAGCGATGTGTTCGCAGGGGAAGCAAAACACGGATTCAGTATCGCAGAGCGGCGTTGCTTGCGCAGCCTGGCTACAGCAAAACATTGTTGCAGTACGCGCACTCACTTTCATCTGGTTGGCGAGACCGCTTTGTAGATTGCGTGTGGTTCCGTACCGCGTACTTCCGTTTGTTTCCGCGTGTTTCTGGCGATTACGCCGATTCTTCCGCCAACGAATGTTGCGCCAGCCGAGATGGATTGTTGCGATCAATCGCCGCAATCAATGCGCTTTCGAACCGTAGAATGCGCAGCGGAGCCTGAGCATGCCACGCGGCGACCCGACGATCGCGCATGCCGGCATGTGTGCGATGTGAAAGTAAAAGGAATGTGTAGATGAACTCGAAGACACACGCAACGCTGAGCTTTTCCGACAGCGATCAGACGATTGATTTGCCCATTTATCAGGGCACGCTCGGGCCGGATGTCATCGACATCCGCAAGCTGTACGGCCAGACCGGCAAGTTCACGTACGACCCGGGTTTCATGTCGACGGCGGCATGCAATTCCGAAATCACGTATATCGACGGTGACAAAGGCGAGCTGCTGTACCGCGGTTATCCGATCGACAATCTGGCGCAAAACGCCGACTTCCTCGAAACCTGCTACCTGCTGCTGAAGGGCGAGCTGCCGGATGCGCAGCAGAAGGAAGAATTCGTCAACACCGTCACGCTGCACACGATGGTGCATGAGCAGATGCATTTCTTTTTCCGCGGTTTCCGTCGCGACGCGCACCCGATGGCGATTCTGGTCGCGGCGGTTGGCGCACTGTCGGCGTTCTATCACGACTCGCTCGACATCAATAATCCGCAGCATCGCGACGTATCCGCGATCCGCATGATCGCGAAACTGCCGACGCTGGTCGCGATGGCGTACAAGTACACCGTGGGCCAGCCCTTCGTCTATCCGAAGAACGACCTGTCGTACAGTGCGAATTTCATGCGGATGATGTTCGCCAATCCGGCGGAAGAGTACGAGGTCAACGACGTGCTGGTGCGCGCGCTGGATCGCATTCTGATTCTGCATGCGGACCACGAACAGAATGCGTCGACCTCGACGGTTCGTCTGGCGGGTTCGTCGGGCGCCAATCCGTTCGCGTGTATCGCGGCCGGTATCGCGTGTCTGTGGGGCCCGGCGCACGGTGGTGCGAACGAAGCCGCACTGAACATGCTGGAAGAAATCGGCTCGGTCGACAACATTCCTGAGTTCATTGCGAAAGTGAAGGACAAGAACTCCGGCGTGAAGCTGATGGGCTTCGGTCACCGCGTCTACAAGAACTACGATCCGCGTGCGAAGCTGATGCGCGAAACCTGCCATGAAGTGCTGGAAGAGCTGGGCCTGCACGACGACCCGCTGTTCAAGCTCGCGATGGCGCTGGAAAAGATCGCGCTGGAAGACGAATACTTCGTGTCGCGCAAGCTGTACCCGAACGTCGACTTCTACTCGGGCATCGTGCAGCGCGCGCTGGGTATCCCGACGTCGATGTTCACGTGTATCTTCGCGATGGCGCGCACGGTTGGCTGGATTGCGCAGTGGAACGAAATGATCGCCGATCCCGAGCAGAAGATTGGCCGGCCGCGGCAGTTGTTTGTCGGAGAGACGCAGCGCGAGGCTTTGCCGCTTGGCAAGCGATAAAGAAGCGGGGTTTTGCCTCTGCTGCGCTTTTAGTCTCGCTTTTAGTCTCGCTTTTAGTCTGTATGCCAGCGGCGCTGGGCTTTCCTTGAGTTGTTAGTGGTCCATGAGCGCCGCCCCTATGCGGGGCGGCGCTTACTTTCCTTGCCGCCGCGAAGGCGAGGTTCTACAGAAGGGCGACCACCCGCACGTCGCCTTGTTCGGCGGCCGACGCGACCACCTTGTCGCCGATCCGCCGGAACGTGATCGACACCGACGAGTCGCCCACCTTCAGATCGCCGACTTCGAGCCAGTCGATGCCCTCGGGCAGCATGGGCTGCTCGATCACGACTTCGCGCCGCTCCGCGTCGATCGTGATGCCCAGACAGGCTTCGAGCATCATGAACGGCGAGCCCGCTGCCCAGGCTTGCGGCAGGCAAGCGACCGGATAGGCGGTGGGCGGCTCGCCTCGCCGCCGCGGAAAACCGCAGAACAGCTCGGGCAGGCGCATGTCGAAATTGACCGCCGCCTGAAACAGCGCCTGCAACAGCCGCACGGCCGCCGCCTTGCCGCCGTAGCGCGACAAGCCGCGTGCACAGAGCGCGTTGTCATGCGGCCAGACCGAGCCGTTGTGGTATGCCATCGGGTTGAAGCGCGCCTGGCTTGCGGCCAGCGTGCGCACGCCCCAGCCGGTATGGAACAGCGTGGAGTCGAGTGCGTGCACCACCGCTTCGCCGCGCTCGCGCGACGGCAGACCGAAGGCCAGCAAGTGCCCCGCATTCGACGCCATCACGCGGCACAGTTCGCCATGGCCGTCGAGCGCGATGCCATAGAAACCGGACTCTTCCATCCAGTACTTTTCTTCGACGCACTGACGGATTTTCTTTGCGCGCTCGCTGTATTGCTTTGCCTGATCGTGCAGGCCGCGCAGCTTGGCGAAGTGAGCCATCGTATCGAAGGCGGCACTCGCATATGCCTGCACTTCGACGAGCGCGATCGGACCGTCGGGGAAACGGCCGTCGGCGTGGAAGACCGAATCGTGGCTGTCCTTCCAGCCTTGATTGGCGAGACCGCCGTCGGACTCGCGCTGATAGTCCAGCAGACCATGGCGATTCTTGTCGCACACGCCCGCGACCCACTGCGCCGCACGCTCCAGCGCCGGCCACAACTCGTCGACCAGCGTGAGATCGCCCGTGCGTGCCGCGTAGGCGCCGGCCAGCACGATGAAGAGCGGCGTGCTGTCGACGCCGCCGTAGTACAACGCGAAGGGCACTTCGCCGGTGGCGGCCATTTCGCCCTTGCGCATCTCGTGCATGATCTTGCCGGGCGCCGCGTCACGAAACGGCGAATTCTCGCGTGCCTGATGTTCGGCGAGAAAGCGCAGCACGCCCGCGGCCAGATTCGGTTGCAGCCACAGCGTCTGCAACGATGTGATGATCGCATCGCGGCCGAACGGCGTTGAAAACCACGGGATACCGGCGTAGGGATAGGGGCCGGTGGCGAGATCGGTGGTCAGCAAACCGAGGTCGGCAAGCGAGCGGTCGATCCACGCGTTGAAGAGCGGATTGCTCGAACGCACCCGCGCGGTGACTCGGCGCCGTTCACGCATCACCAGGTGGGCGTCGACCAGTGCGGCGCGCACGGCCGCGCGGCCGACGCGCGGACGCTTCGCATCGATTTGCGACAGATGGGCTTCGCTCACCGCGTGCGTGGGTTGTGCGACGCCCGCGGACGGCTTGCCGGATTGCGCGACGACTTGCACCGAGACAGACAGATAGATCGACACGCATGCCTGCGCGGGCAGCTTGACGGTGTAGTCCGCGCGATCGGCGAAGAGCTTGTCCGGCTCCGGCGAGAAGGCGATCTGCACATTGCGCGCCACGTCGTCGAGACCGATATAGCCGAGCAGCACTTCACGGTTCTCGATGCGCGCCGCTTCGACACGGCCCTGTTTGTCGCGCTTGAGGCCGCGCACTTCGAACATGTCGCGAAAGTCGCTGGCGAAGGAGATGGACAGCGGCACGACGGCGTCGCTCGTGCCGTAGTTGGTGAGTTCGATGGCTTCGTTGAGCACCGTGCCCGAGAGCACGCGCACGCGTTCGACGTGGATCACGCCTTCCGGTGTGCTGTCGCCGCCGAGCGGCGGCAGGGGACGGTTGGTCAGATGCGCGGTAAACGAAGTGTTGTCGCTGCTGACGCTGCCTGACAGCAGCGAGGGCGCGCGGCCGCCGAAGGTAAGGCGCAGGCTCGAGAGAACGCGCGTGTCGTTGACGAACAGGCCGTCGTCGTGGCCTGTGATATCGCCGAGGGGGTCGTTGACGATAAAGGTGTCGCCAGACTTCAGCACATGCTGCGTGGCGCTCGCGACGTTGAGATTTTCCGTCGGGATGAATGCGCCGTCCGGCTCGGGTTCGCGGTGGTCGATTCCACCCGAGTGGGACAGGCCGCCGAGGGCTTCTGGCTGCTGCATCAGGGTCGCTCCTATGGGTTCGCTTTCGCGGTGACTTTCAGGTTCGGTTTCTGCGGGGCGTTGACCGGTGTGTTCGCTTTCGCGCTCACTTCCCGTTTCCTTCGCCGTTGGGTGCGGACGGGTCGCTTCCGATTGTAGAGGGTCTGTCCGCGTCAGACGAACTTATCACGTGGGAGTTTCCGCTTTTTTGTTTGGCATGGGATGTGCAGGTGGGATGAGGTTATGTTCCCTGTGCGGGGCGGCACTTGCTTTCTTTGCCGGGTATGACGCGCACGCTCGAAGTTCTGTTGGATGCGATGCACCGGGTGGTAACATTTGTTGTCATTCTTATCGACCGTTCGCCCGGTATATCGCATGCCAGACAGTTTTGACCAGCTCGCCGCCCTGATCCGGGCGCGCTTCTCCGAACTGAGTCCGCAGTTCCAGATGGGAGCAGGGTTCCTGCTCGATCATCCCGACGAAGTCGCGGTCTCGTCGATGCGCAAAGTGGCCGAGCGGGCGCAAGTGCAGCCGGCTTCGCTGGTACGCCTGTCGCAGCAACTGGGTTTTCCCGGCTGGAACGAATTGCGCAATCTGTTCGTCGCGCGCGTACGCACGAGGCCCGAGCCGCTCACCAGCCGCGCCCGTTCGCTCGTCAAATCGAAAGACGCGCTGGCTAACGACCTGCTGGTCGCGCAACAACACAATCTCGAGGTCACCGCCGCGCATAGCGGCCGCGTGATCGTGGAAGCGGCGCGTCTGTTGCGGCGCGCACCGCATGTGCATGTCGCGGGCTTTCGCTCCTGCTATGCGGTGGCATTCGGCCTTGTCTACGGTTACCGGCTGTTCCGTTCGTCGGTGTCGCTGCTCAACGGCGAAGCCGGCACGCTCGAGATGCAACTGCGCACGGTCGAGCGCGACAGCGCCACCATCGTCATCAGTTTCGCGCCCTATTCGGTCGAAGCGGCGCGCGTGGCCGAGGCCGCACTGGAAAAGGGCAGCAAGCTGATCGCGATCACGGACAGCGCGGTTTCGCCGATCGCGTTGAACGCCGACAAAGTGCTGATTTTTTCGCACGAAAGCCCGTCGTTCTTTCCTTCGCTGGTGGCGGCCGCGGCGATTTCCGAATCGCTGGTCGCGCATCTGCTCGCGCTCGAAGGGGCGGGCGCAGTCGAGCAGCTCGCCATCGCCGAGCAATCGCTGCATGACAAGGGCGCGTACGTGCCTTGATGTTTTCCGTTTGAGCCACGCGGGCATCGGTCGCGGAGCATCGGCGCTCCGTTTGCTTCATCGACACATCGTTTGACAACAAATGTTGTTTAGAAGTATAAATGCGTACCGATTGTTGAATGGGTGCGAGCCGTGGCGTCGAAGCAGGATTTGAGTCTTTTTCAGGTGAGCGGTGAGCCGTATGACATCGGCTACCGGCTGGGTGAACTCGCGAGGCCGGTGTTCGCCGAGTACATGGAGCAGAGCAGCGCGTGGCGAGCGGTTCGGCGCTGGCGCGGCGATCCGTTCGTGCAGCAACTGCGCGATGCGGCCCAGGCACATTTTCCGGCGCTGCTGACCGAACTCGACGGCATGGCGGCGGGACTGGGCTGGGCGGCGGACGACCTCTTTTTGTGGAATTGCCGCGGCGAGTTGATTCACAACGCGCCGGACGGTTGCACGACGCTGGCCGCTGTCGAAGGCCATGCGCGTTTCATTGCGCACAATGAAGACGGCGACCCCTTCCTGCGCGAGCGTTGCTCGCTGGTCGAGGTGCAGCCTGCCGGCAAGCCTGGCTTCGTGAGCTTCTATTATCCGGGATCGCTGCCGGGGCACACCTTCGCCGCCAACCGTGCCGGTCTCGTACAGGCGATCAACAATCTACGCATCCGCGTACCCGCAGCCGGCGTGCCGCGCATGATTCTCGCGCGCGCAGTGCTCGATGCGGCCTCGCTCGACGAGACGTTGCACATCCTGCGCGACACGCCGGCTGCGAGCGGCTTTCACCACACGCTCGGCTGTGCGGGAGACGAGCGTCTCCTCAGCGTCGAGGCAAGCGCAAAGCGATGCGCCGTGCAAACGGTGTCCACGATCGCCGGCCACGCAAACCATCTGATTCATCCCGGCTGCGAAGCCGAAGCGCAAATCGTCACCGATTCTTCGCGTGACCGGCAGGCGCGTGTCGACTATCTGCTGAGCACCTCCAACAGTCCAATTACCGCCGCTGCGTTGCTCGACGTGCTGCAGGACCGCGCACCTGCCGGCCTGCCCATCTACCGCGACGATCCGCTCGATCCCGACGACGAAAACACGCTCGCCACGGCGCTCTTCGAAATCGGCAGCGACAGTGTCTCGATGAAAGTCTATCGACAGGGGCAATGCGCGTTCGATACCGTCATTGCACGCATGCCGCCGGCACAGACCGGCGCCTGAGCAGAGCCGCCGCCAACAGAATAGAAAGGAAAGGGAAAGCCATGTCCACCGTATTCCATCGCTCGCCGAAACAGTCACTGCCGGTAGCTGTCGCCGGCGACGGCATCGAAATCATCGATTCCACCGGCAAGCGCTATATCGACGCCTCGGGCGGTGCAGCCGTCTCGTGCCTCGGCCACAGCAACCAGCGCGTGATCGACGCGATCAAGCGGCAGGCGCAGCAATTGCCGTATGCGCACACGTCGTTTTTCACGACCCAGGTCGCGGAGGAACTCGCGGACCGTCTGGTGGCGAGCGCGCCGCAAGGACTCGAACACGTGTACTTCGTGTCGGGCGGCTCGGAAGCGATCGAGGCGGCGCTGAAACTCGCGCGCCAGTATTTCGTGGAGAAGGGCGAGTTGCAGCGCCGTCATTTCATCGCGCGGCGCCAGAGCTATCACGGCAACACGCTGGGGGCGCTGGCGATCGGCGGCAATGCGTGGCGGCGCGAGCCGTTTCTGCCGATCCTGATCGAAGCGCATCACGTGAGCCCGTGTTTCGCGTATCGCGAGCAGCGCGCCGACGAAACCGAAGAGCAGTTCGCGCAGCGTCTCGCCGACGAACTCGAACAGAAGATTCTCGAATTCGGCGCCGACACGGTGGCCGCGTTCGTTGCGGAGACGGTGGTGGGCGCGACGGCCGGCGCCGTGCCGCCGGTGCGCGAATATTTTCGCAAGATTCGCGCGGTGTGCGATCGCTATGGCGTGCTCCTGATCCTCGACGAGATCATGTCGGGCATGGGCCGCACGGGCTACCTGTACGCGTGCGAAGAAGACGGCGTCGCGCCGGACATGCTGACCATCGCCAAGGGGCTCGGCGCCGGCTATCAACCGATCGGCGCGACGCTGGTCAGCGACCGGATCTATCAGGCGATCGTCGGCGGGTCGGGCTTCTTTCAGCACGGGCATACCTATATCGGCCACGCGACCGCCTGCGCCGCGGCGCTCGAAGTGCAACGCGTGATTGCCGACGACAACCTGCTGCCGAACGTACAGGCACGCGGCGAACAGTTGCGTGGCCGGCTTCGCGAGCACTATGCGCAACATCCGCATATCGGCGACGTGCGCGGGCGAGGGCTCTTTGTCGGGGTCGAACTGGTGCGGGACCGAGCCAACAAAACGCCGTTCGACGCGCAACTGAAACTGCACGCGGCGATCCGGCGCGAAGCCTTCGCGCGCGGTTTGATGGTGTATCCGATGGGCGGCACGGTCGACGGCAAGATCGGCGATCATGTGCTGCTGGCGCCGCCGTTCATCTGCACCGCACGCGACATCGACGAGATCGTCAGCCGCTTGTCGGATGCGATCGAAGGCGCGCTGACCGCCATCTGACACCCTTTCCCTTCCTGCGAGATCCGCGATGACCGAGCGTTTGCCTCATTTCGAATTGCCCGACGCCACGCCCGAGCAAAAGGCCGTACTCGACGAGATTTTGTCCGGTCCGCGCGGCAATCTGAACGGCCCGTTTCTGGGCTGGATTCATAGTCCGGAACTGGCGCAGCAGGCGCAGCGGCTCGGTGCGTTCTGCCGCTATCGCACCGGCTTGCCGCTGCGTCTGTCGGAACTGGCGATTCTGGTGACCGCGGCGCGCTGGCAGGCGCAGGCCGAGTGGTACATCCATTATCCGATCGCCCTGGAGGCCGGTGTGGCCGAGGCGGATGCCGAGGCGATTCGCCAGGGTCATCGCCCGTCCTTCGCGGACGCCGACGACGCCTTGATCCATGACTTCGCGAGCGAACTGTACGATACGAAGCGGGTCTCGGATGCCACCTATGCAAAGGCGGTCGGGCGCTTCGGTCACCAGGTGGTGATTAACCTGGTGGGCCTGCTCGGCTACTACGCCCTCGTGGCGATGACGCTGAACGTGTTCGACATGCGCGCGGTGGGGCAGGAGAGCCTGCCGTTCGCCGAGTAGCGGCCGCGCCGCCTGGCGCGAGGCCCGCTTTTTGCCCGGCAACCAGTCCGGCAACCAGTCCGGCGCGCGGTGCGCGCGCATCGGCGAACCGCTGCCTGGTGTCGTCATGACACTGGCACACGGAAGCGCCTATGATGAAGTTCGGTCCACGCCCGCGCCTCTTGCGCCGCGCGGCACATCCCGAAGGACATCCCCTTGGGGCACTCGCGACCGATGCCGATACTACGAATACCCGGGCTGGACCGTTGTGGACGGCATCACGTAAGGTTGAGGAGCGGCGCGAAGCAGGGCACAAACAGGAGAGAGCGATGAAGCGCAAGGCATCGGCAGTCTGGCAAGGCGGCCTGCAAGACGGCAAGGGCTCGATTTCCACTGACAGCGGTGTCCTCAAGGACACGCAATACTCGTTTGCCACACGCTTCGCGGACGGCATCGGCACGAATCCGGAAGAGCTGATTGCGGCTGCGCACGCGGGTTGTTTCTCGATGGCGCTATCGGCCGAACTGAGCAAGGCCGGCATCAAGCCGGAACGCATCGGCACCACGGCCACCGTCACGCTCGACAAGGACGGCGGCGGCTTTTCGATCACCGCGGTGCATCTCGATGTGGCCGTGAAAATCCCCGGTGGCGACAAGGCCGCGTTCGAGAAGGCCACCGCGGACGCCAAAGCCGGCTGCCCGGTTTCCAAGGTACTGAACGCCACCATCACGATGGACGCGAAGCTCGAAACCTGAGCGCGCGGTTGGTCGATTACGGACACATGAAGGCTCGGCTGGCGGGCGTAGCCCACCGCCGGCCGCGACGTTCCGTTCATTTTCCACTCACTTTCCCTTCAACGCACACGACGACGATCCGGCAGCGCATGGGCGCACTACGCCGGTCGCCGCCTTCAATGGGACCGTCGATGACAACGCAAACCGAAAAAGCACGGCAATTCCAGTCATATCACGCAGCGGGCGAGGCCTTCATCATCCCGAATCCCTGGGATATTGGCACCGCACGGCTGTTGGCGCTGGCCGGTTTCAAGGCGCTCGCCACCAGTAGCGCGGGCTACGCGTTTTCGCGTGGCTTGCCGGATAACGCCATCGGCCGCGCGCAGATGATGGTGCATCTCGCCGAAATCGCCGGTGCGACCGATTTGCCGGTCAGCGCCGATCTGGAAAATGGTTTCGGCGACAGCCCGGAAGACTGCGCCGAAACGATCGTGCAGGCCGCGGCTGCGGGCGTGGTGGGCGGTTCGATCGAGGATGCAACCGGTCGCGCCGACGCACCGATCTACCCGTTCGAAGCGGCTGTGGAGCGCGTGCGCGCGGCGGCCGAGGCGGCGCGGGCTCTGCCGTTTCCCTTCACGCTGACGGCGCGCGCCGAGAACTACCTGGTCGACCGGCCCGATCTCGACGATACGATCCGGCGTCTGCAGGCTTACCAGGAGGCTGGGGCGGATGTGCTTTACGCGCCCGGCCTGAAGACGCGCGACGAGATCGCCGCCGTGGTCAGTTCGCTCGACCGGCCGGTCAATGTGCTGATGGGCTTGCAGGGCGTCCTGCTCAGTTTCGAGGATCTGCGCGCGCTGGGTGTGCGGCGTGTCAGTGTGGGCGGCTCGCTGGCGCGTGCGGCCTTGGGCGCATTTCTGCGTGCCGCGCACGAAATGCGCGATCACGGCACCTTCAACTATACGAAGGAAGCCGCCAGCGGCAATGAGATTAACCGGCTCTTCACGAGCGCTGCGCAGAAGTGGGGTAAATAGACGTTGTGGACCGTGGTCCGGCCCCGGCCCGTGAAGGCCGGGCCGGCCGAGTCACTGACGCAGGAAGCAGGCGCGCGTGAGCCTACCGGGAGGACGCAGCGTCAATTTCCAATCTTGCCTTGCTTTGTTGAACGGTTAGTCATAATATCCGTCACATGAAGCAATCTGGCAATTCGAAGCAATTCGCGAAAAAAGACGGTGAGGTCTGCTCTCGGGGGCGTCCGCGCGAGTTCGACACGGACACCGTTTTGGCGAGCGCGAGCCAGGTTTTCTGGAATCACGGCTACCACGCCACCTCGATCGACGATCTCTGCAAGGCCACCGGCCTGTTGCGCGGCAGCCTCTACGGCGTGTTCGGCGACAAGCACGGCATCATGCTCGCCGCGCTCGATCACTACGCGGAAGGGTCGGTCGCCCGGCTGGCCGAACGGCTGAACGCGCCGGTGCCGGCGGACGAGGCGCTGCGCAACGCTTTGCTGCATTACGCCCGGGTCGCCTGCGCGTTGACCGGCGAGCGCAGCTGCTTCATCACCAACACCACGCTGGAGATGCAACCCGGCGACGAGGAACTGCGCACTCGCGTCGCGGCTATTCAACGCCGCATGGCGACATTGCTGGCGGCGTCGGTGATTCGCGGGCAGGCGAGCGGCGCCTTCAATTCCACGCTCGACGAAAAAGCCGTGGGCGATTTCCTCCTGTGCGTGATGCAAGGGCTGCGCGTATTGGGGCGAGTCGCCCACAAGGAAGATGCGCTGATTGGAATCGTCGACGTCGCCATGCGCGCGCTCGTCTAATTTTTTACCTAATTTTTGAACGATCGGTCATGAATAGAGACGCCATCAAGCCCGCTCCGGCGGCATTTGCTGGAGCGGCAGGCGGACCTGCCGCCGTTTGTCCAGGCGTGGGTGCCGTGGTCGCCGGCGCCGGGAAGACTGCGTCAGCCAGTGGCGGGAAGGCTGCGTCCGGCTTCGAGCGCCAGGGCCTCGCGCTCGCTGTGCTGTTCGTCGGCGCCTTCCTCGCACCGCTCGACTATTTCATCGTCAACCTCGCGCTGCCGTCGATTCACACCGGCCTGAACGCGACCAACGCGCAATTGCAACTCGTGGTGTCCGCCTACGCATCGGTTTATGCGGTGTTGCTGATCACGGGCGGGCGTCTCGGCGATCTGTTCGGCCGGCGTCGCATGTTCATGACCGGGATGGCGGCGTTCGTGGTCGCCTCCGCGCTGTGCGGCTTCGCCACCAGCGGCCACATGCTGGTGATCTCGCGGATCGTGCAGGGCATCGCCGCCGCGGTCATGGCGCCGCAAGTGCTCGCGACCATCCGCGCGGTCGTGCCGCTGCATCGGCAGACCAAGGTCATGAGCCTCTACGGTTTCGTCTTCGGGCTTTCGTCGATCGTCGGCCAGTTGGGCGGCGGCGCGCTGATCACCTATCACCCGTTCGGGCTCGACTGGCGCATCATTTTTCTGATCAACATTCCGATCGGCATCGTGGCCTTCATCGGCACCTGGAAGTTCGTGCCGGAAAATCAGCCGGCCACGCGCACCGGCATCGACCTGAAGGGCGTCGCGCTGCTCTCGATCGTGCTGCTGCTGGTGATCTATCCAATGACGCACGGCCGTGAAGCCGGCTGGCCTGCGTGGACCTTCGCGATGTTCGCGCTTGCCGTGCCGGCGTTCGCGCTATTCGTGGCAACCGAGCGGCGCGTCGAGCGCGGCGGCGGCCATCCCCTGGTGGATCTGCAATTGTTCCGCAATCCGGCCTTCGCACTGGGTCTCGTACTCGCGTTCCTGTTCTACTGCAACAGCGCGTTTTTCCTGACCTACGGGATCTTTCTGCAAACCGGTCTGCACTGGACGCCGCTTGCCTCGGGCATGGCCATCATGCCGTTCGCGATCGGTTTCGTGGTCGGGCCGCTGACGTCGCCCGCAGTGGTCAAGCGTATCGGCGGCCATGTGCTGGCGCTGGGCTTCTCGATGATGACGGTCGGCTTCACGGTCACCGGCTGGTCCGCGACCCATGCCGCTACGCCTGACCTGCTGTTCTATTGCGGACTGGTATGCGCGGGCGTCGGTCACGGTTTGCTGTTGCCGTCGATCATGCGCATCGTGCTGCTGGAGGTCGCGCCGGAGAAGGCGGGGCTTGCCTCGGGCGTGGTGTCGTCGACTTTGCAGATCGGTTCGGCATTCGGCACGGCGGCTATCAGCGGCGCGTTTTTCGGCGTGATCGGCGGCCGCGAGACGCCGGCTGCCTACGCGCATGCGTTCCAGTACAGCCTCGCGATTAACGCCTGTCTGATGTTCGTGTGTATCGGCTTGAGCGTGCTGCTGGTGCGGCATCAGCAACTCGCACTGCGCCGGGCGGCACAGGCGGTTTGAAAATAGCGGGCGGGAGATCGTTTTCAACGGTGGCCGCTAAAAACTATTATGCACTTTAAACAAAACCGGTTTTGGAGTGGATGCATTTACCGATGAGTTTTCGGTTCATAGGTAATTGCGCTTGTGGGTGATTGGAATAAACCCGAATCGGGTTTGTCGGGGTGGTTTAGATGCGGTAAATCAAGTTCGCATTTTCTACTTGCGGAGCAGGTTTGCCACCGTAAGTTTTGCCATCGTGCAATGCCGCACGGGTGGGGCTTGGCGTCGTTATGAAGGGTTTTCCCGGGTCTCCTTGTCCACTGTGTGGGCTGGGAAACACTATTCCCATGCCAATGAAAACGGTATCAATAAAAAGCACTTGCCGCGGTTAATTTCGATTGTTAATCTTGGCCAACTTTTTAGAGTTTTCCTTCGGCAGGGTTCAATGTTGCAAAGCACGATGCGATGACTTAATTCCGCTCAACGGGTTCCGTAGGGGATTGAATATGCTGACCGCTACCATTGAGGTATTCGAAACACCGCCAGCCGCACGCTTCAACGTCGGCGATGTTGTCACGCTGAAGGAAGGCGGTTCGCGCATGACCGTGACGTATGCAGGTCCGGTGGCGCTCAATCCTGGCGACTGGCTGATCTGCGAGTGGTTCGACGAATATGGCGAACTGCGCCGCGAAATGTTCGCGCACGAGAGCGTGCGGGCCGAGCCGCGCTCGATTCCCGCCGGCTCGGTGATGTGGGGCAGAATGGGCCGGGCGGCTTGATCGGCCGTCTGCTCGGCTTGCTTATTGCGCACGATTATTGCGCCCGATTGTTGCGCCGGTTTATCGCGCCTGTTTTTTCGTCTGCCTTTTGCGCCGGCCTATTGTGCAGGGTTAGTGCGCCTGACTCTTTCCGCCTGATTATTTCTCTTCCCGGTCACGCAGCGTGGCGCGTCTTTGCACGCGCATCAGCAGCGCCGACGAAAACGCCCGCATCCGCACGATCTTCCGCGTCGCTACCACTTCGCCGGCCACGTTCTTCGGCGGGTTAGGCTGCAGCGACCAGTAGAGTGCGAGCAGCCAGCCAAAACCCGTCCAACCGATGCATGCATTGAAGAGCGCCAGCGTCAGCACGTCATGACGCTTGCGCCGGTCCGCGAGAATGCTCGGCAGAAAATACAGCGCCAGCGCGAGCACTGCGGCGATGGCCTGAACCACGACGTTGCCACTCATAGACTCGCTCCTCAGGACTCGACGTATGCCCCAATTGTCGCGCGATTGTTTGCCTGGCGCATCCTCGCCGCGAGCCGTGCATGCGCGGCGAGGGGTTCAGCGCGTCGCGCATCAGGACTATCATGGACGTTTCGACTGAACAGAGCCGCCACGGACCGCCACCATGATCTCCGACGATACGACCCAGCAGACCCAGCGCATCAATCAGGACACGCTACGCGAATTCGTAGACCGCAAATGGAACGATGAGATCGTCCCTGCGCTCACGGACTACATCGCCGTGCCCGCCAAGAGTCCGGCGTTCGATCCCGAGTGGGTCAAGCACGGCTATCTCGAGCACGTGGTCACCGACGCGGCGCAATGGGCGGAACAGCAACCCGTGCGTGGTCTGAAGCTCGAAGTGATTCGCTTGCCGGGCCGCACGCCGGTGATTTTCTTCGAAACGGCCGCAACCCGGTCGGGCAGCGACGAAACCATCGTGCTGTACGGTCACCTCGACAAGCAGCCTGAATTCGACGGCTGGCGCAACGACCTCGGCCCCTGGACGCCGAAACTCGAAGGCGACAAGCTGTACGGCCGCGGCGGCGCCGACGACGGCTACGCGATCTATGCGAGCCTCACGGCACTGGCCGCGCTGGACGCGCAGGGCATCGAGCGTCCGCGCTGCGTCGGCCTGATCGAAACCTGCGAGGAATCGGGCAGCTACGATCTGCTGCCCTACGTCGACGCACTGCGTGAACGGCTCGGCAAAGTCGGGCTCGTGGTGTGCCTCGACTCGGGCGCGGGCAATTACGATCAACTGTGGCTCACTACGTCATTGCGCGGGCTGGTTGCCGGCGACCTCGAAGTCCAGGTGCTCGACGAAGGCATTCATTCGGGCGGCTACGGCGGCATCGCGCCGTCGAGCTTCCGCATCATGCGGCAACTCTTCGACCGTCTCGAAGACTCGGCCAACGGCACACTATTGCCGAAGGGTTTCCACGTTCCGATTCCGGCTGACCGTCTGCGCGAAGCGGAAGCAACCGCCCGGATTCTCGGCGACGACGTCTGGAAGAAACTGCCGTGGGCTTGCGGCCAGGACGGCCGTCAGGTGCTGCCCACCACCACCGATCCGCAAGAGGCCTTGCTTAACTCGACCTGGCGTCCGTCGCTGTCGGTAACCGGCGCGGCCGGCTTGCCCGCGCTTGCCGACGCCGGCAACGTGCTGCGTCCGCGCACGGCGTTCAAGCTGTCGCTGCGCCTGCCGCCGCTGATCGAAGCGGACAAGGCCGTCGCCGAACTGAAGGCGCTGCTCGAATTCGATCCGCCGTACAACGCCAAGGTCACCTTCAAACCGGACGCCGGCGCGGCGAGCGGCTGGAGCGCCCCCGATCTCGCGCCATGGCTCGCCACCGCGCTGAACGACGCGTCGCGCGCGCACTACGGCGCGGACGTTGCGTACATGGGGCAGGGCGGCACGATCCCCTTGATGAACGTGCTGAAGTCCGGCTTCCCGAAGTCGCAGTTCATGGTGTGCGGCGTGCTCGGACCGAAGTCGAACGCACACGGACCGAACGAGTTCCTGCACGTGCCGTACGGCAAGAAGCTGACGGCAGCCGTTGCGCAGGTGATCGCCGCCGCGCCTTGACGAGCGTTTCACCTTAGCCTTTCCTGCAATGACGTTGCAGGCGAATCGGCGGGCGCTCTGGTGCGCCCGCGTTTTAATATGCGAATTGAATAGTCCGTCTGTTGGCCCACAAATAAAAAAACTAACCTCCGCAAGTCCTATTTTCGATTGCATTACCTAATCGAAGACTATTTCTTTTTGTTTCAAATCCGGCAGGAAATTCAAGCTTTGTTCGCTCGCTAATTCATTGCGAGCCGGGTGTTCATTGGCAGGCTAATTTCGCCCTTCTTCGGTGCGCAAGCGTTTGCGTGCGCGACATCTTCGGCCAGTCGGATCGCCGCGCCGCGGAGCGCCGTCAGCTGTGGTTTCACACGCGTATTGCGGTCATCTGTTGGTTACCCCGCTCCCATCCGATTCCGGTCTGTTTTAGGCTCGCATTGCAATACCGGTGTTTAACCTTAAAAGGACCGTTCAAAATGAATCTGCAAAATCACCACGCCTGCCGCCCGTTTCTCGAAGCCGGCAATTTGTCGCAAGTCTCCGCTTACTACGAAGAAGGCCGCAACATCATGTGGATGATGTTGCGGGCGCAGCCGCGTCCCTGTTTCAATCTCGATCTGGTGCATGACATTCTGGGTCTCGCGCAGGCAGCACGAGAGTCCGGCTTGCCGATCGACTTCTGGGTGACCGGCTCGTTGATTCCTTCCATGTTCAATGTCGGGGGCGACCTCGATTTCTTCGCCGAGGCGATCCGCTCCGGCAAGCGCCACGCGCTGATGGCGTACGCGCGCGCCTGCGTCGATTGCGTGCACGCGGCGGCGCGCGGTTTCGATACGGGGGCGATTTCGATCGCGATGGTGGAGGGCACGGCGCTTGGAGGCGGGTTCGAGGCGGCGCTCGCGCATCATTTCCTGCTGGCGCAGAACGACGCACGCATGGGCTTCCCGGAAATCGCGTTCAATCTGTTCCCGGGCATGGGCGGCTATTCGCTGGTTTCGCGCAAAGCGGGGATGCGTCTCGCCGAGGAGCTGATCGGCTTAGGCGAATCGCACACGGCCGAGTGGTACTTCGGCAAGGGACTGGTCGATCAGCTGTTCGAACCTGGCGACGCCTATATGGCGACGCGCACCTTCATCGACACGCTTCGGCCAAAGGTAAACGGGATCCGCGCGATGCTGCGGGCGCGCCAGCGAGTGCTGCAACTCTCGCGCGCCGAGCTGATGGAAATTACCGAAGACTGGGTGGACGCCGCGTTCACGATCGAGGAGAAGGACCTCGTCTTTATGGAGCGGCTGGTGATGCTGCAGAACCGCCGTACTTCGAACCTGCGCCAGACGGCCGCGAGCGCGGCCAATTTCGCCTGAACCGCTCCGACTCCCAACCCTATCGAGCCGCGGCGAACGGTCCCTCAGCCCCCCAACGGGACATCCTTCGCAGCGTGCGGAAGCTCAGGCGATCAGTCTGAGCTTCTGCCTATCCTGCAACCAGCGTTCGAATTCCGCGACCGGCATGGCCTGGCCGTACAGGAAGCCCTGCACGTAGTCGACGCCCAGCCCCCTCATGAACACCTCTTCCGATTCGGTTTCGATGCCTTCGGCGACCACCTTGAAATTCAGCTCCTGCGCGACCACCACCATGGAGCGCACGAGTGCCTGCGCTTTGGTGTCGGCATTGATCGAGCGGACGAAACTGCGGTCGAGCTTGATGACGTCGAGCGGAATGCGGCCCAACTGCGAGAGCGACGAATAGCCGGTGCCGAAGTCGTCCAGGTGAACCTGCGCGCCGAGCTGGCGGAACTGCTTGATCAGATCGATCGCGGCCGCTTCGTCCTCGATCAGGCAGCTCTCGGTGAGCTCCAGGTCGATCAGACACGGATCGAGACTCGCGCGCTGCAGCGCGTCGTTGAAATGGCGGACCACGGCGGTATCCACAAGTTGCCGTGCGGACACGTTGATCGCGATGCGCAGGTCGTAGCCGTCCGCCTTCCATTTGGCCGCCTGCCTCGCGGCCGTTTCCATGACCCAGCGGCCGAGCACGCCAATCAGCCCGGATTCTTCCGCATAACGGATGAACTCGGTCGGCATGATCTGTCCGCGCTCCGGCGAGTTCCAGCGGACCAGCGCCTCGGCACCTTGCACCACGCCGGTGGCGAGCACGAGTTTGGGTTGATAGTGCAGCGTTAGCTGGCCCTCTTCGAGACCGCGCCGCAGGTTGGTGTCGAGCCACATGTACTCGGCGACCTTGCGGTTCATCTCGGGCGAGAACACACGATAGGTGCGCTTGCCTTCGTCTTTGGCAACGTACATTGCGGTATCCGCCGAACGGATCAGCGATTCGAGGCCGTTGCCGTGTTCCGGATACCGCGCGATGCCGATCGAGCAGCCCGTGTAGACCTCGACGAGTCCCAGGCTGAACGGCCTGCGCAGGCGTTCGAGAATGCGCTGTGCGGTGGCTTCGAGATCGTGTGCGGTGCCTTGGGCGGCGAGCACGATGAATTCGTCGCCGCCGAGGCGCGCGAGCGTGTCGCCTTCGTTCAGGCAGGTGCTGATGGTGGCCGAGACATCGCGGATCAGCCGGTCGCCGAAGACATGGCCGTAGTGGTCGTTGACCTTCTTGAAGTTGTCGAGATCGAGGAACAGTACGCCGACCGATTCGCCAGGGGCGGCTGCTTCGATCGCGGCACTGATCTTGTCCTGGATCGCATTGCGATTGGCGAGGCCGGTGAGCGAATCGGTGTTGGCCAGTTCGGTGAGCCGTTCCTGCGCGAGCCGTTCTTCGGTGATGTCGGTGCCCGAGCAGATCAGAAACTGCTCTTCGACGCCGCTGCCGCTGTGAACGAACTTGTTGCGAAACAGGAACAGCCGTTCGCCGCGGAGGGTCTTCACGCGCCGCTCGACTTCGTACGCGACGCCGCGATTGAAGAAACCCGTGATGTTCTGGCTCGACGCCGCGCCGGATTCGGTGCTCATGAACAGCGCCCAAACATTGCGGCCGACGATGTCCTCTTCCTTGACGCCGGTGAGTTCCTCCGCGAGACGGTTGAAACGCTGTATACGGCCGTGCCTGTCGACGATGACCACGACCGAGTTGACTTCGGAAACGACCTGTTCGGCGAAAGACAGCCCGTGGACCAGATCGCGCGCGACGGATTCGGTGTCGTCGTAGGCCGAGGCTGTGCCGGCCCACGTATTGCTGGCGAGTTTTTTGCCGACGAGGTGCAGGCGCAGCGGCTCGCCGAACAGCCGTACGTCGAGGATGAGGTGCGAGGTAATGCCGGTGAGGCAGCGGATTTGCGAGGCCTGTTGGGGATTCAGTGGAATGGCGACGTTGGCCGGCACGTCTCCGGTGACCGGCGTGAGCTCCAGCGCGTTGCTGTCGTTCGACAGGCGCCAGCAAGGGCTGCTTGTGCCGAACTGGGCAAAAAGCACCTGATCGTGTTGATCGTCGTTCATGAGATCCCCGAGCGGTGTGCCGATGAGCCAACCATGAAGGTGGGGGCGGCAAACAGTCTTCATCATACTTAAAGACTGTCCCCATTGTAGCGAAGCGGCTGGCGTTCGGGACTGTAAACATTAACGGCCGTGATGGCCTTTGTCTTGAAGCTTTTGTTTTGGCATGCGTATTGGTGTGAAGCGGTGTGAAGCCGGTGTGAAGCCTCGAAACCGCATTGAAATTGCATTGAAACCGCATTGAAACTGCCTTGATATTGCCTCAGGACTGCCTCAAAACCGCCGCGCCAGCATGCTTCGGGCGCGCTCCCGCTCTGTGGGAGTCGCTTCCAGCGAGGGGGCAAACCAGAAACCCCCCGCAACAAGGGTCGCGATAACGATTCCATCCCGGTACAGGACCCGATTTCCGGCAACAGCAGGCACGCGTTCGCCGACCAGCAAGGTGCCGGCAAGATTCAGAGGATCCGTTCCCGCCACGCATACAAAAGCACCATCGTTCGCATGCCTTCGGATCTCGCGCAGTACCGGAATCGCTTCAGGCAAAGCAAATTGCTCACCGGCGAGGCCGTTCACGAACCGCCCGCCGCGAATCACGCCGCGTGCTTCGAGCCGCTGAAACATGCGCAACAGATCGCGCCACGGCGGCAACCACTCGGCCTCGCGTTCGAGCAAACGCCAGAATACGACGCCATAACGGCGCAGCAGAGTCATTGCGACATGCTCGAGTACCTCGGGGGCGAACTGTTGACGGCGCGCCGGCGATGTTTCCACTGCCCCAGCCGCAGCAACGGGCGGTCGGCTGACCAGGGCCCAACGTCCCGCGTCGTCCATTCCTCCGATCAATGCACTCGACCTGACTCGCCGGCCATTTGCGTAGGCGCCATGAGCACTGCGTTTTGCAACGGGTTTCAACAATGCACGCAAGCCGGCGAAACTGTCGGAATTCACGAGGCCCGCCGCAACCAGCTCGCCCAGCGCGTTTTCCAGTTCCATGCGCAAACCGCCTGCCTCGGCCAGCAATTCGTCGAAGAACATCGCGCCATGCTGCGACAAGGTGTCGTGGACGCTCTGTGCGCGCGCCGATAGCTCCGGTTGTTTCGACGGGTCGATCAGCGCGCGCCATGCACGCACCTGGGCGCGCGGCAAAAGCACGATCGGCGTGCTGCGCACCGGTCCCGCGGCGCTGCGTGCCCGTTCGGTCAGGCGAGTCCACACGATCTTGCCGGCACGGCATAGTTCGTCGAGCGAAACGTTCGCGTATGCCCGCACGCGCGCCGGCAGAATATCTTCTTCCCATGCGCCCGCCGCAGCCTGAAAACCCTCCATCTGGTCGAGCACGGCAGCCAAAGCGTCGCGTCCCTCGCTGCGCGTGTCCGGCGTCAAATGCTGCCATTCGAACAGAAAACGCATGAAGTCGTGCCGCTCCACCGGCTCGATCTCGCGACGCAGGCGTTTCACCGTGTAGCGGTGTATCCGCGCAAGCAAATGGCGCTCGCACCATTCCTCTTCGGTTGCGCCTGGCGAGAAGCGGCCGCGCATCACGTAGCCTTCCGCTTCGAGGCGCGTCAGCGTGTGTTCGACCGATGCCGCGGGCAAGCTCAGCGTCTGCGCTATCGCGTGCGCCGGCAGCGGGCCAAAGCCGGTCAGCCGGGCGCGCAGCACGTCGAGCAGGGCGTCGTCGGCGCTCCACGTGTCGGTGTAGCCCTTCGGTGCGCTGAGCGGCGGTTCAAACGGGGCGTCGGGGTAAAGCGCCTGGAAACAGGTCAGGCGCTCGGCGGGCAGCCACAGCGCGTCGTCGGCGGCAATGCGCAGGCGGGTCGCGCGGCCGGATTCGGCAAGCGAAGCGAGCCATGCGGGCCAGCCTTCGCCGTTGCGCGCTTCGGCTTCGGCGATGCAGGCGAGACCGGTAAGCGCTTCGTGCATCTCGTCGGCGTTGCGCGCCTGCGGCCATGCTTCGTCGCGCACGCTGTCGATCGCATCGGCGTCGAGCGCGCCGAGATCGTCGGCGCTGGACGGATCCGTCCAGCGGCGGTTCTGCACCGCTTGCGTGCGGCGCTCTTCGATCGGCGCGTCGTCGAGATAGGCGTAGGGCTTGGCGGTGAGGATTTCGGCGGCAAGCGGCGAGGGCGCCGGCAGATCGCGGGCGACCAGTTGCACCTCGCCCTGTTCGATACGGCGCAGCAAGGCTAGCCAGCTTTCGCTGTCCATCGCGTCGTGCAGGCAGTCGTCGACGGTTTGGTTCACTAAGGGATGGCGCGGCAGTTCGCGTTCACCGACGATGTTCTCCAGGCACGCGGCCTGTTCCGGAAACACGCTCGCCAGCAGATCTTCGCTGCGCATGCGCTGCACTTGCGGCGGGGTCTTGCGCCCGCCGGTATAACGCGGCAGGCCGAGCGAGGTGGTCGCGTTCCAGCGCCAGCGCACGCCGAACAGCGGCGCGTCGAGCAGTGCCTGGATCAGCAGATGCTCGGCGCTGTTCGAATGCAGATAACGCCACACGTCGTCGAGTATGAAGGAATGGCTGCCGGTCAGCGAAAGGATGATCGCGTCTTCGGTGGCGGCGGCTTGCAGCTCGAAGTTGAAGGTCCGGCAGAAACGCTTGCGCAACGCGAGACCCCACGCGCGGTTCACGCGGCTGCCGAACGGCGCATGGATCACGAGTTGCGTGCCGCCGGATTCGTCGAAGAAACGCTCCATCACGAGCCTGTTTTGCGTCGGCAGCACGCCGAGCGCGGCACGTGCGCGCGCGAGATAGTCGACGATTTGCCGCGCGGCGGCTTCGTCGAGACCGAGCGTGTCGACGAGCCAGTCGATTGCGTGTTGGAGGCGCGCGGTCGCGACCTCATTCCCATCGAGCAGGCGCCCAATCTGCTCACGCAGGCGCGCCACGCCGAACGACAATTCATCGCTGCGCCCCGGCGCCTCGCCGAGCCAGAACGGAATATTCGGCGGCTGTCCCTGCGCGTCCTCGACCCGCACGCGGCCGCTCTCGATCCGCAGAATCCGGTACGACGCATTGCCGAGTTGAAACACATCGCCGGCCAGACTCTCGACGGCGAAATCCTCGTTGACGGTGCCGATATTGATCGCCTGCGGCTCGAGCACCACCGCATAGTCGGCGTTCTCGGGGATCGTGCCGCCCGACGTCACGGCGACCAGTTTGCCGCCGCGCCGGCCGCGCAAGGTGCCGCTCACCGCGTCGCGATGAATATAGGCGCCGCGCGGGCCGTGGCGGCTCGTATAGCCAACGGCCAGCATGTGCAGCACGGCGTCGTATTGCTCGCGTTCGAGGCCGGCATAGGGGGCCGCGCGCCGCAGCATCTCGAACAGTGCGTCTTCGCTCCACTCGGCGCTCGATACTTCGGCGACGATCTGTTGCGCAAGCACATCGAGCGGCGCGCGCGGAATCCGCAACGCGTCGAGTTCGCCACGCCGCACGCAATCGAGCAGCGCCGCGCATTCGATCAGATCGTCGCGCGAGGCCGGGAAAAGCCGGCCCTTCGGCATGCCGCCGACATGGTGGCCCGAACGCCCGACACGTTGCAGGAACGGCGCGATCGCGCGTGGCGAACCCATCTGGCAGACCAGGTCGACATCGCCGATATCGATTCCCAGTTCCAGCGAAGCGGTCGCGATCAGCACCCGCAATTCGCCGCGTTTCAGACGTTGTTCGGCGTCGAAGCGATGTTCCCTGGCGAGACTGCCGTGGTGTGCGGCGACCACGTCCTTGCCGAGCCGCTCGGTCAGATGGCGTGCCGCGCGTTCTGCCATGCGGCGCGTGTTGACGAAAATCAGCGTGGTGCGATGCATCGCCACCAGTTCGGCGAGGCGGTCGTAGACCCGCTCCCACACTTCGTTCGGCATCACCGCTTCGAGCGGCACGGGCGGAATCTCCAGCGCGAGATCGCGCTCGCGGATGTGGCCGACGTCGATGATCGCGCAGTCCGCCGGTGCGCCGCTTTCGATGCTCGCGCCGCCCACCAGGAAGCGCGCGACAGCGCCGACCGGTTTTTGCGTCGCCGACAGGCCAATCCGTGGCAGGCGCCGCTGACATAACGCGTCGAGCCGTTCGAGGCTGAGCGCCAGATGACTGCCGCGCTTGCTGCCGGCGAGCGCATGAATTTCATCGACGATCACCGTGCGCACCGTCGACAGCATGCGCCGGCCGGAATCCGAGCCGAGCAGCACGTACAGCGATTCCGGCGTGGTCACGAGAATATGCGGCGCGCGTTTTTTCAGCGTGTTGCGTTCCTGCTGCGTGGTGTCGCCGGTGCGCACGGCGGTGCGGATGTCGAGCGGCGGCAGGCCGCGCGCATCGAGTTCCGCGGCGATGCCTTGCAATGGCGCCTCGAGATTGATGCGGATGTCGTTGGAGAGCGCTTTCAGCGGCGAGACGTAGACCACCAGGGTTTCGTCGGGCAGGACGCCGCCGTTGGCGAGGCCTTGCTGGACGAGTTCGTCGAGCGCGGACAGGAAGGCGGTGAGGGTTTTGCCCGAACCGGTGGGCGCGGCCACCAGGGTCGAGCGCCCAAGGCGAATCTGCGGCCACGCGGCGGCCTGGGCGTCGGTGGGGGCGGGAAACGTCTTCAGGAACCAGCCGGCAACCGCCGGATGAAAATCATCCAGCGCGCTGGCCGTAAAAAGGGCAGAAGCGGTGGCGGAAGCACAGGCAGAAGCGTCGCCCGAAGCGGGGCGCGAAGGGGCATCTGAAGCCGTCGGCAAGGCCGGATCGAAGCCCGAAGAATCAGCGGGCACACCTAATTCGGTGGCGGATGTCGAGGCCGAAGTCATGCTGGCATAAATGGGGACGCGGCGTGCCATATCCATAGGACGGCAAGCGCCGGCCTGTTTCGAAGGTCAGCGATCAGTCTGGCAGGTTTTCAGCCGCTCTGCCGATGTTGCCGCGCGAATCGCAAGGTGTTTGAAACAGACGTGTGCCGAGCGGTGGTCCCGGTATCGCACCGGGTCCTGTCGAAATTTTCCAGGTGCGGTACTCTGTACGGCTTACCGACCCGCGAACCCACGATGGAGTCTCGACGATGCGATACAACCCATTAGGCCGTACCGGTGTGTTTGTTTCAGAGCTGTGCCTGGGCACGATGACCTTCGGTGGTGGCGAGGGCATCTGGAGGCAGATCGGCGATTTGCAGCAGCAGGACGCGGAGCGGCTGGTCGGCCGGGCGCTCGACGCGGGTATCAATTTCATCGACACGGCCGACGTCTATGCCGAAGGCTTATCCGAACAGATTACGGGCCAGGCGCTCAAGAACCTTCAGGTGCCACGCGACAAGGTTGTCGTCGCGACCAAAGTTTTCGGTCAGACGGCAGCGTTTCCGAACGCGCGTGGGGCCTCGCGCTATCACATCATCGACGGAGTGAAGGCGAGCCTGAAGCGTCTGCAACTCGATCATATCGATCTGTATCAGATCCACGGCTTCGATCCGGCCACGCCGATCGAAGAAACCGTGCGCGCGCTCGATACGCTGGTTCAGCATGGTCACGTGCGCTACGTCGGCGTGTCGAACTGGGCCGCGTGGCAGATCGTGAAGGCGCTGGGGATCGCGGAGCGCCTCGGTCTCGCGCGCTTTGAAACGCTCCAGGCGTATTACACGCTGGCGGGCCGCGATCTCGAACGCGAACTCGTGCCGATGCTGCGCAGCGAAGGGCTTGGACTGATGGTGTGGAGTCCGCTCGCGGGCGGCTTGCTGAGCGGCAAGTATGGACGCGAGCAGCAGGGCGAAGCGGGCAGCCGCCGCACGACTTTCGATTTTCCACCGGTGAATCGCGAGCGCGCCTACGACTGTATCGACGTGATGCGCGATATGGCGGAAGCGAAAAAAGTGTCGGTGGCGCAGATCGCGCTTGCGTGGCTGTTGCATCAGCGCGTGGTGACCTCGGTGATCGTCGGTGCGAAGAAAATCGAGCAACTCGACGACAACATCGCCGCCACCGGCGTCACGTTGACCGCCGACGAGCTGGCAAAGCTCGATCGGGTCAGCACGCTGCCGGCCGAGTATCCGGGCTGGATGCTGGAACGCCAGGGCGAGGTGCGCCGCAAGCAGCTTGAAGAGGCGCGTCATCCGGCGTAACGCGCCACTTCGCTCACGCCGCCGGCTTGCTGTCCACTTCATAAGCGGCGACGGCGTCCATCGTGCGTGCCGAGTACACCATGGCGGCGCCCGCGTTCACGGCGACCGCCACGCCGAGCGCTTCGGCGATCTCTTCGCGTGTCGCGCCGTGTTTCAGTGCTTCGGCGGTGTGCACGGTGATACAGCCGTCGCATCGCACGGTCACGGCCACCGCCAGCGAAATCAGCTCGCGCGCTTTCGCGCCGAGCAGATCGGCCTTCTGGCCCGCGCTCGACATCGTTTGATAGGCCTTCACGGTATCCGGCGACAGTTTGGCGATTTCGCCGATGCGGCCGAACAGTTCCTTGCGGTAATCGATCCAGTTCAACATGACAGTGCTCCTTTGTTTGCCACGCGCCGGCGGGGTGCCGGTGTCGTTAGGCAAAGTATTGCGCTGAGCCGCGATATCCTGAATACTCGATTCGCTCAACTTTTAGCGCGCCCGTCTCATGGATACGCTCAGCCGACTGATCGACCTCGCCCGGCCGCAAGCCAGCCTCGATCTGCGTTGCCTGTTCACGGGCGGCTTCGACATCGATCACGCGCCGATGGAGGCGGGCATCGCACCGTTTCATCTGGTGCTGGACGGCGCGTGCGTCGTCGAGACTGCGGGTGGCGGGCAGGTTGCGCTGCACGCGGGAGATTTCATGCTGTTCCCGCGTGGCGCCGCGCATCGGGTGCGCGATGTCGAGCGGACAGCGGTCACGGCGCCGCTGACGTTGAGCGATGACGGCATGTTGCCGTTGCGCCGCAACGACGAGCGCAATGATGATCGCGACGACGGCGCCGATCTCGATCTGCTATGCGGCCGGTTCGTCTACGCGCCCGGTTCTTCCGCGCTGCTGCTCGACGCGTTGCCGGACCCGTTTCATGTGTCGCTCGGCGGCGTGCAAACGCTCGGCGCGTTGCAGACCGTGATTGCATTGATGCGAACCGAAGCCGAGCAGCGTCAACCCGGCGCGCTCGCGATCGTCACCGCATTGAGCCACGCACTCTTCGCGATGGCCTTGCGCGTGCATGGCGAGCAGAACGTTTCGGGCTCCGGCGTGCTGGCGCTGCTGGCCGATGCGCGTCTGGGTGCATCCGTACAAGGTATGTTGAGCACACCCGAGCGGGCGTGGACGATCGCCGAGCTCGGCGAACTCGCGGCGATGTCCCGCGCGACTTACGCACGCCACTTCAACGAACGCGCCGGCATGACGGTGATGGACTTCCTCACGCAGATCCGCATGACGATCGCGTGCGATCTGCTGCTGCGCACGCAGCGCAGCGCCGCGGAAATCGGTGAGGCAGTGGGGTACCAATCGGAAGCCGCCTTCGGCAAGGCGTTTCAGCAGAGCGTCGGCGTGACGCCGGGACGTTACCGGCGTCAACCGCAAGAGAACGATCGGAAATCCGGCTAGGCTTTGCCGGGTCTGCCGAACCAGTACTTCTCTATCCGCGACATGATGAAGGTCACCAGCAGTGCGCAGACCGTGCCCAGCGTGACTTCGCCGAGGCGCAGCAAGGCCCTGTCCCACGGCGAACCGACGCCCGGCACCAATAGCATGATGGTCGCCGTAATGCCGCCCAGACGCGCGGCGCTGCCCACGTTGACCACCCAGCAAATCACGATTGCCGCGGCAACGGTGGCCGCGTAAGCGGCGAGATTGCCGCCGCCGAGAGTTGCGCCGGCGAGCCCGCAAACGGCTCCGACCATCGCGCCGATGAACTGATCGCGCGAGAGATTGCGGGTGTCGATATAACTGTGCTGGCTGACCGCGATCGCCGTGATCGCGGCCCAGAAGGCTTGCTCGGTATGCAGCCAACGGCCGATCACGAAGGCGAGGCTCGCGCCGGCCACCGCCTGCGCGGCCATCACGCTGCCTTCAGCCAGCCGGTCGCCCAGCGGTAGCGCCTTGAGAAAAGCAAACAGCGAGTTGGCGGCGTTCGTCCGCGCGGCACGTCGTGATTCGTCGGGAGCGGTCATCGGATGGGGAGGCGCTTGTTGCAGCATGAGGGATTCGTATTCTAGCGAGGTCGCCGGCAGCAAGGGCGCTGGGCCGGCTTCGACCCGCTCAGAACGCCCGAGCCGCTCGGCGAATTCACCGAACGGCATGCTTGAGCGGGGCGATCGCCTTCGTTTGAGCGAAGCGCGATAGACGACAAAACGGCCCGACATATGTCGGGCCGTTTTGCATTTCAAACTGGAACGCCGCGCTTAATCCGCTGCGACCTTCAGATGGTTCCTCACGCTCGAGACGCCATCGATGCCTTTGACGACTTCTCCCGCCGCGGCCTTGTCGTCAGCCGACGGCACCGAACCCGTGAGCCACACCACGCCCTTGCGGGTCTTCACGTGAATGTGGGTCGATTTGACGTTCTTCGCACTGAGCAGTTCGGCTTTGGCCTTGGTGGTGATGGTGCCGTCGTCGACGTGCTGGCCGATGGTTTCGGATGCTGCCGACGGGGCCGAGCCGCTGGTTTGCGCCGTAGCGTTCAGTGCGAATGCGACACAGGCGATGCTGCCCGCGGTCTTCAGAAGCTGGACGGTCTTCATGGTTTCTCCTTCGGGTGTGGATGAACAATGCGGTCTTGTTGCCCGCGGTCGATCGCGGCCGAAACCGTTGATGACTCGCGTGGAGTCGCCGTGTTGATCCGCAAGGTGTGTGCCCGGCACGCCGCACGAACGCCCAGTGCCGAAAAAGCCGTTTCGGCCCCTGCGTTTAGGCTGATGAATAGCGGGGCGGCCGCGTGCGACGCGCTGTGCGGCAGGCCGCAAGGCTCACGACCGGAAATTGCCGGGTCCTTGTAAAAATGGCGCCCGCCGACTGCGCAATTGGCGGGCCTGAAACCGCATAACTTAAAAGAAACAGTGTGTTGGGCAAGTTGGTATGACAGTTGCTGCGCAGAGGCCATCTACCCCGTCTACCCATCTACTTTTTGTCAGCCATCAACGGGACCTCACTACAATGCCGTCAATCGAACTACGCGCAAGACAGTCCCTCGCACTCACGCCGCGTCTGCAGCAATCGGTGCGTCTGCTGCAGTTGTCGTCTCTTGAATTCCAGCAGGAGTTGCGCACCGCGCTCGACACCAATCCGTTCCTCGAGTACGACTCGACGGACACGGAGGACGTGGCGCTTGCCACCACGACCCCCGGCGGCGACGCCGGCGCGACGTCCGCTACCGACACGGTCGCCGCGGCCGAACCTGACTCGTCAGCGGCGGACACCGGCGCCGACACGATGGAAAGCGCGGGGCAGGACGACGTACCCGGCGATTTTTCGGGCGACTACAGCAGCCGCGGTTCGATTCGCCGGAACGACGAATCCGAGAGTCGCGATCCCGCTGAATGGGCGCGCGCTCAACCGACCTTGCGCGAGCAGTTGCACGACCAGCTGCGTCTATATCGACTCGACGAGCGTGACCGCGCGATAGCCCGCTTCATCATCGAGGCGCTCGACGACGACGGCTATCTGCGCCAGGAACTCTCCGAGCTCGCGGCCAGCGTCGACCTCGAACCCGAGCTGACCGAAGAAGAATTGCTGGTGGCGCTGCGGCTCGTGCAATCGCTCGATCGTCCCGGTCTCGGTGCCCGCTCGCTGTCGGAGTGCCTGTCGCTGCAAGTTAACGCCCTGGCCGCAGATACGCCGGGACGCGATGTGGCGCGGCAAATCGTCGACCATCATCTTGAGCGGCTCGCGCGCCGCGAGCAGGCCGAACTGCAAAAGCAGATCGGCTGCAGCGCCGGGGAACTGCGGGTGGCCTGTGCGCTGGTGCGCAAGCTCGATCCGAAACCGGGCAACAACTACGGCCGTATCGAGGACAACTACGTGGTGCCGGACGTGATCGTGCGTCAGGTGCGCAACAAATGGATGGTGACGATCAATCCGGCAGTGCAGCCGCGCGCTCGCATCCATCGCATGTATGCCGAGCTGTTCGCGCAGTCGGCCGGTGCGAGCCGCTCGCCGCTCGCGCAGCAACTGCAGGAAGCGCGCTGGCTGATCCGCAATGCGCAGCAGCGCTTCGATACGATTCAACGCGTGGCCGAGTGCATCGTCGCGCATCAACGGGCCTTCTTCCAGTACGGTGAAATCGCGCTCAAGCCGATGGTGCTGCGCGACGTGGCCGACGAACTCGGCCTGCACGAGTCCACCATCTCGCGAGCGACCGGCAATAAATATATGGCCACGCCGCGCGGCATTTTCGAGTTCAAGCATTTCTTCCCGCGCGAGCTCGGCACGGAAAGCGGCGGCACCTGTTCCGCCGCGGCCGTGCGCGCGCTGCTCAAGGAAATGATCGCCGCGGAGAACACGCACGATCCACTGTCGGATGTGACGCTCGCCAGGATGCTCGCGGATATGGGGGTGCTGGTGGCGCGGCGCACCGTGGCGAAATACCGCCATCTGATGAAGGTGCCTCCGGCGGAACTGCGCCGCCAGGTGTAGGCGCGCTTCGCCCCATCAAAACGAGGCTTCATCGAAGCGTCGCGCGAGACTGAGGGCTCGCGTGACTCTTTCTCGTATCTGGACGTTTCGCCTGCGCCCCTTTACATTGGCGGCTCAAGTCGAAACGGGGTGAGTCAATGAAGTACTCGAATCTGGTCGAGCGTTTGCAAGGCCGGCGCACGTCGGCCTGGGAAATCCATCGTGTCGCTCAGCAGGCGCGCGCCAATGGCGAAGACGTGATCGTGTTGAGCGTTGGCGACCCCGATTTCGCGACGCCCGCGCCGATCGTCGAGCGCGCCATCGAGGCGTTGCGCGGCGGCGATACGCACTACAGCGCGGTGTCGGGGCGTGAGCCGGTGCGAGCCGCGATTGCCGAAGACCATGCGCGCAGCACCGGTTGCGTCGTCAGCGCGGCCAACGTGATCCTGACGGCGGGGGCGCAGAACGGCGTGTTTGCCGCATCGCTATGCCTGCTGGAAGCGGGCGACGAAGTGATCGTCCCCGAACCGATGTATCTCACCTACGAAGCCTGCGTGCGCGCCGCGGGCGCCACGCTCGTGCCGGTGCCGGTCGATCCCGAGCGCGCGTTTCACCTCGACTGCGATGCGCTCGAAGCGGCCATCACGCCGCGCACCCAGGCTATTTTCTTTGCCACGCCCTGCAATCCGACCGGCGTGGTGATGCCGCGCGCCGACCTCGAACGCATCGCGCGGCTTGCTTGCGAGCACGACCTGTGGGTGCTGTCCGACGAAGTCTATGCGGATCTCACATTCGAGCGCGGGCACGTGAGCATCGCCGCATTGCCAGGCATGGCGGCGCGCACGGTGACGCTCGGCAGTCTGTCGAAATCGCATGCAATGGCGGGGTGGCGCGTGGGCTGGGCGATCGGGCCCGCCACGCTGATCGAGCATATGGGGCGGCTGGCGCTGGCCATGCTGTATGGCTTGCCGGGCTTCATCCAGCAGGCCGCGTTGACGGCGCTGCAGAACAAGGCGCCGATCGTCGCCGAGATGCGCGAGATTTACCGGCGCCGCCGCGACGTCGTGTTCGAGCGTTTGCACCGTGTGCCGGGCTTGCGTTGCCTGTTGCCGGAAGCCGGCATGTTCATGATGGTCGACGTCAGCGGCACGGGCCTCGACACGGTCGACTTCACCTGGCAACTGTTTCGCGCGCAAGGCGTGTCGCTGCTCGACGCCAGCGCATTCGGCGAGACCGCGAACGGCTTTGTGCGGCTGGGTTTCGTGGTCGACGAAGCAAGCCTGATCGACGCGTGCGAACGGATTGCTACGTTCGTCGGCGGATTGCCGGTGCGCGCGACGGCGTAGGCGCGGAACAGGGAAGGCCGCCCGAACCGTGAACCGTAGGCGTTGTCCTGCTGGCATCGCAAAAGCGGCGCGGCTTTCTCATGTATTTCGTATTGCTTTCGTTTCCCTCTGTGAAAAGATGCGTCTTGGGAAACGCGCATATTAGAGCCAGTTTTCGATTGACGGTCCTCGATGCCTGCGTCAAGAATCGGTCGCCTGATTCGTCTTAACCTGGGCAATCGGGACATCGATGCCTATCGACTCGCAGCCGGAAACCCCATGGCCATTCACTTCTACCTCTCGTTGCGCCGATCGCTGATGGCAGGGACCATGGCGGCCGCTCTGGTCGCGATGGCGCTTGTCCTCGCTATTGTCGCCACGTTCAGTCAGATGTGCGCGGCGGCCGAACTGGACGACTCGTCCGCTGCAACCGCCAGCACGGAACCCGGCACGTCGCCGGCCAGCTCGGTGAACGTGCCGGGCTTGCCCGGCGCACCCGAGGCTCAGGCTGAGACGGCCGGCCAGGCCACCGATGCGAACGGCCAGCCAAGCAAGACGCCGCGCGCCAATCCATCGCGTATCGGTCATCCGCCGCGGGCTTCGGCGGCTGCCCAGAACGATGCGCAAGACAACCCGCAGCACGCCGCCAAACCCGACGCCGTGGCGATTCCCGTGCCGCCGGAAAGCGCTGCCGTGACGCAGCATTCGATCCGGCTCAACGGCCGCAAGATCGACTACACGGCGACCGCGGGCAACCTGCTGCTGCGTGACAGAACCGGCCAGGCGAATGCGAGCGTCTTCTATGTCGCCTACACGGTCGCCACCAAAGCGCCGTCGACGCGCCCCGTCACCTTCCTCTTCAACGGCGGACCGGGTTCGGGCAGCGTGTTCCTGATGATCGGCTCCTTCGGACCGAAACGGGTACGCACGGCGAGTCCCGCGATTACACCGCCCGCACCGTATGCGCTGGACGACAACCCCGACAGTCTGCTCGACACCACCGATCTGGTCTTTATCGATGCCGTCGGCGCGGGCCTGTCGAGGGTCGTCGGACACGGCACGGGGAAGGACTTCTGGGGTGTCGATAAAGACCTCGACGCGTTCTCGCAATTCATCGACCGCTATCTGACGATCAACCAGCGCTGGAATTCGCCGAAGTACCTGCTCGGCGAATCGTACGGCACCGCGCGTGCCGCGATGCTCGCGTATCAGCTTGGGCAAAACAATATCGCGCTGAATGGCGTGATCCTGATGTCGTCCGTACTCGATTCATCCGCGTTCTCACCCGGCTTCGATTTCAAGAGCGAAAGCTACTTGCCGAGCTTCGCGGCCATCGCGTGGTACCACGACAAGATCGTGCCGAAACCGGCCAGCCTGCCGGCCTTTCTCGACGAGGCCCGCGCGTTCGCACGCGGGCCTTATGCGCAGGCACTCGCGCAAGGCGACGCGTTGCCCGACGCTGAGCGCGACGAGATCGCCGCACGTGTCGCGCAGTTCACCGGACTCGACGTCGACTACGTGAAGCGAAGCCGCCTGCGTCTCTATCCATCGCGCTTTCGCGATCAATTGCTGCGCGATCAGTCACGCAGCATCGGCCGTTTCGATGCACGCTTCAAAGGACTCGAGTACGACGGCGTGTCCGAGCGTCCCGATTACGACGCCTCGGTGAGCAGCGTGGCGAGCGCTTTCGACGCGGCGCTTCACCAGCATCTTGGGGAAGACCTGCACTTCACGCCCGCTGACCGCTATCGCGTCTTCAACGACGACGCGTTGACGCAGTGGGACTGGAAACACCGTGCGTGGTGGGGAGAACACTTGTCCGTGCCGTATGCGGCGGGCGATCTCGCCGAAGCGATGCGGCAGAATCCGCACCTGCGCGTGCTGTCGCTGAACGGCTATTTCGACCTTGCCACGCCGTTCTATGCGACCGAGTACGCGCTCGCGCATCTGGGCATCGATGCGCCGCTGCGCGCCAACGTGCACATCGCCTATTACCCGACCGGCCACATGATCTATCTCGACGATGCCGCGTTGCATGCGCTCAAGCGCGACCTGGCGAGCTTCTATGCGGCGGGCGCGAGTAGGTAGTCGGCGCGCTGGGGTGCGGCGTGCGGCATCTGGTGGTGTGGGTGGCCGCCTAAGAAATCGGGGCAACCACCCCGTCAACCGTGACTTTGCCTCCGGATCGGCCGTCCCCTCCACCGGTTTTGATATCATGACTGTATAAACATACAGGTTTCGTGAAAACCCCCGTGGCGACAGATGCTCCGTCAGACATCCGCTCTGATGCCCTTTATTACCTGCTGAATTTCGAGCGTGCGTTGGCGTGGCTCGCCGAGCGTTACGCCGACTTGCTGGACGCGCACGAACACGGCTTCCTGCGTGATTTTTCCGCTTTGCCGCAGCCGTCGCGCACCTTGCTGGTTCGCATGCTGATGCGCAAGGGCGCGCTGTTCCGCGCCAGCCGTCTTTCTTACGGCGAGATCGGCTGCCCCGTCCAGGCAGTGGCGCCGCTGGCCGCGCTCGGCTGGGTCGATACCGAACCGGACCTGTCGCTCGACGAGCTGTTCGCGCTCACCACGCGTCCCGAGTTGCTGCAGATCTTTGCGGACGCCATCGCGTCGATCCCCGGCGCGAAGGGTTTGCGCAAACCTGAGCTGCTGGAAACGTTGAGGCCGTTTTACGAAGGCAACAGCGAAGGCGAGGAACAAGGCGCCACTGCGCGTCCATTGTCCGCATGGCACACGCAAACGGCCGACCGTGTCTTCCACGTCGCCATCGCGCCTCTTTGCGAACGTCTGCGCCTGATGTTCTTCGGCAATCTGCAACAGGACTGGTCGGAGTTCGTGCTTGCCGACCTCGGCGTGTTCCAGTACGAGAAGGTTGCGTTCGCGCCGTCGTCGCGTGCATTCCAGCAACGCGCGGACGTCGACGTCTATCTTGCGTTGCATGCGTGCCGCGAAGCGCTCGAATGGCTGCCCACGGATGACGCGGAGTCCGGGGCGATCGAGGCACTCGTTGCCGCGATCGGCGCGATCGAAACCTCGAACCCCTGGCTCGAAACGCGTCGCGCGAAACTGCTGTTTCGTCTCGGCCAGCATTGCGAGCGTCGGCAGAACTGGCCCGCTGCGCTCGCTGTCTATGCGCGCTGCGCGTGGCCCGGCGCGCGTCATCGGCGCCTGCGTGTGCTTGAGCGCAGCGAACGATTCGACGAAGCCTTCACCCTCGCTTCACAAGCCGCTGCCGGACCTGAAAGCGAAGAGGAAGCGCAGCGCGTCGCGCGCATGTTGCCGCGTTTGCAGCGCAAGCGTGGCGAGCCGGTGGCGCGTGTGTCTGCCGCACGGCCGGTCGAGCGCAGCACGCTGGTGCTGCCGAGGCCGCACGCGCCGCAACCGGTCGAATACGTCGCGCGCGATTATTTGACTTGCGAGTCGGCGCCGGTTCATTACGTCGAAAACGCGCTGATCAACTCGCTGTTCGGCTTGCTGTGCTGGGAGCCGGTGTTCGCGGCGCTGCCCGGCGCGTTTTTCCATCCGTTCCAGCGGGGGCCGGCTGATCTGCATGCGCCGGATTTTCACGCGCGCCGCGCCGGACAGTTTGCCGCGTGTCTCGCGCAACTCGAGAGCAGTGCCTATCGCGAGACGATTCAGCGGCATCTGCAAAGCAAGGCGGGTCTGCAATCGCCATTCGTATTCTGGGGCTTGCTGACGCCGGAACTGGTCGCGCTGGCGCTCGATTGCCTGCCTGCCGCGCATCTGAAACTATGGTTCGAGCGTCTGCTGCGCGACATCCGCGGCAACCGCTCCGGCCTGCCGGATCTGATTCGTTTCTGGCCAGCCGAGCGTCGCTATGAACTGATCGAAGTGAAAGGCCCCGGCGATCGTCTGCAGGACAACCAGATCCGCTGGCTCGCGTACTGCGCGCAGCACGGCATGCCGGTGCGCGTGCTCGACGTGCGATGGGCCGATGACGACGTCGCCGCGTCCGGCATGGCGGCGGAAGCCGCGGCGGGGTTGACGGCTGAGGGCGCGGCTGAGGTCGCGGAAATGGGCGCGACAGCGGGCACGACCGAGGGCACAACCGAGGGCACAACCGAGGGCACAACCGAGGGCACAACAGCGGTTCCGAACGGATCGGCGGCCGAGGTCGTGACGGCGGTTCCGAAAGAGGCCGCAACATGACCTACGTGGTCGCCGTGCGGGCGATGTGCGAATTCACCGCGAGGCGCGGCGATCTGGATCTGCGCTTCACGCCCGCGCCCACCTCGCTGGAAGGCATGGCCGGCCACGTGACTGTCGCCGGGCGTCGCGCGAGCGGCTACGAAACCGAGATTACGCTGACCGGCACGCATCGCGGCCTGACCGTGCGGGGCCGGGCCGACGGCTACGACGCGGCGTCGAACCGGCTGGAAGAGGTCAAGACCCATCGTGGCGCGCTTGAACGGATCCCCGCCAATCATCGCGCTCTGCATTGGGCGCAGGCGCTGGTGTACGGCCATCTGCTGTGCCGTGCCCGCGGGCTGGCCGAATTGACGGTCGCGCTGGTGTACTTCGATATCGGCAGCCAGAAGGAGACGTTGCTGACCGAAACGCACACGGCGCGCGAGTTGGAGATTTTCTTCGTCGAGCAATGCGAGCGCTTTCTCGATTGGGCGGTGCAGGAAGAGGCGCATCGCGCCGCGCGCAATGCCGCGCTCAGCGCCTTGCCATTTCCGCATGGCCGGTTTCGCAGCGGTCAGCGTGAACTGGCGGTGTCGGTGTATCGCGCGGCGCGTGACGGCAAGCCCTTGATGGCGCAGGCGCCGACCGGCATCGGCAAGACGCTGGCGACGATTTTTCCGCTGCTCAAGGCGTGTGCATCGGACCAGATCGACCGCGTGTTCTTCCTCACCGCGAAGACGCCTGGCCGCGCGCTCGCCCTCGATGCGATCGAAACGCTCCATCGGAGCGCCGCGCCGTCCTCCGCGCGCTTGCCGTTGAGAACGCTGGAACTGGTTGCGCGCGACAAGTCCTGCGAGCATCCCGACAAGGCTTGCAATGGCGAGTCCTGTCCGCTTGCCCGCGGCTTCTACGACCGGCTGGACGCGGCCCGCAGCGCGGCGTTGGCCGGGCCGCGGCTCGACCGGGCGTCGGTGCGCGAAGCGGCGCTCCGGCACGACGTCTGCCCGTACTATCTCGCGCAGGAACTGGCGCGCTGGTGCGACGTGGTGGTCGGCGACTACAACTACTACTACGACAGCAGCGCGATGCTGTACGCGCTCACGCAGATCAATCAGTGGCGCGTCGGCGTGCTGGTCGACGAGGCGCACAACCTGCTCGACCGGGCGCGGCGCATGTACAGCGCGTCGCTCGATCAGGCGGCGTTCCGGCTCGCCCGCAAAACCGCGCCCGCGACGTTGAAGAGGCCGCTCGAACGGCTTCAGCGCGCATGGAACGGCGTCAAGCGCGCACAGACCGACACCTATCAGGTCTATGCCGACGTCCCCGCCAACCTGCTCTCGGCCGCGCAGAATCTGATCGGCGCGGTGACGGATCAACTCGCCGAAGCACCGCTTTCAATCGACGAAGCGTCGCTGCGGTTTTTCTTCGACGCCATGCATTTCGTCGCGCTGGCGGAGCAGTTCGGCGACCATTCGATTTTCGACATCACGCTTGCCGCGGATCGCACCGCCCCGCGCGGCAAAACGGGCGCCACGCTGTGCGTGCGCAACGTCATCCCGGCGCCATTCCTCGCGGGGCGCTACGCTGCCGCGCGCACAACGGTGATGTTTTCGGGCACGCTCAATCCGCATCATTTCTATCGCGACACGCTGGGTCTGCCGGAGCAGACCAACTGGCTCGACGTGGAAGGGCCGTTCCGCGCCGAACAATTGCAGGTGCGGGTGGCCGGCAACGTATCCACGCGCTGGCGCGATCGCGAGCGTTCGCTCGTGCCCATCGTCGACCTGATCGCGCGACAGTACGCCGGGCAACCGGGCAATTATCTCGGGTTCCTGAGCAGCTTCGAGTACCTGCAACAGGTGGTGGCGATGATGCGCGAGCGTCATCCGGCGCTCCCGGTGTGGGTGCAGGAACCGGGCATGGACGAGGCCGCGCGCGATGCGTTCCTCGCGCGCTTTCGCACCATGAACGAAGGTGTCGGCTTCGCGGTGCTGGGCGGCGCATTCTCCGAGGGTGTCGATCTGGTCGGTCAGCAACTGATCGGCGCCTTCATCGCCACGCTCGGCCTGCCGCAGATGAACGACGTCAACGAGCAGATGCGCCGCACGATGGACGCGAAGTTCGGCAACGGCTACGACTACATGTATCTGTATCCGGGATTGCAGAAGGTCGTGCAGGCCGCAGGCCGTGTGATTCGCACGGAGCAGGATCAGGGCGTGGTGCATCTGATCGACGACCGCTACCGGCGGCCCGAAGTGCGACGTCTGTTGCCGCGCTGGTGGCAGGTGCAGTGAGCGGCGGCTTTGCTTCGCACGGGTGACGACTGCAGCGACAATAGCGTTGACAACAAGAACGACGGGAGCAGCCGTGCAGCGCATCGACTACCAGTTCTCGACCGTGTGGCGCCTCGATGCGCCGTTGCAGGCCGTCTGGACGGTCATCCACGATTCGGCGCGCTGGCCCGAATGGTGGAAGAACGTCGAACGGGTTGCGCAACTCGAAGCGGGCGACGCCGACGGCGTAGGCGCCGTGCAGCGTTATACATGGAAGGGACTGCTGCCGTACCGGCTGGTGTTCGACATGCGGATCACGCGCATCGAGCCGCTTGTCGCGCTGGACGGCGACGCGAGCGGCGATCTCGAAGGCAGCGGGCACTGGCGCTTTTCCACCGATGAGGCCGCTCACACCGTGGTCCGCTACGACTGGCGCGTGCGGACGAACCGCGCGTGGATGAATGCGCTGGCGCCCGTCCTGCGGCCATTTTTCCAGTGGAACCACGACGTGGTGATGCGCGAGGGAGGCCTTGCGCTGGCGCGGCGGCTCGACGCGCGGCTGATCGAAATCGATCGCGGCTAACGCTGCCGTTAGCCGGTGCCGCACTTCACGCATGCGGAGAAGCAGAACCGGGATTGGCGGGTGTTCCTGCGGGCGCTTCAGGCTTGGGCTCGACAGGCGGCTGGCCTTTCGGCGGCGCGTCCGGCGCCGCAGCCTCGGCTGTGGTGTCGGCGGACTCGGCGTCGTTGCGTGCCGCGTTTCCGCGCCTGTCATCGGCGGACGGCGCCGCGTCATTGCCCGCGTTGCCCGCCGACGGCGTGCCGGACGGTAACGCGCTCTCCGGGTCCCACGTCAGCAAATGCCGCTGCGGGTTCGCGATTTCGATGCCGCGCGCGCTGAACTGGTCGAGAATGCGCCGGTTGAATTCGCGCTGCACCCCCCAGCGCGCGGTGTCGCGGCATTGAATCTGGCCGGCCAGGGTCACCGCCGAGCCATCCACCCCATCCACGCCCCAGAAGCTGAAGTCGGACAGGATGCCGTCCTTGAACTTCTCGTCCTCGCGCAGCGCGGCGCCGATTTCCTTGAGCGTGTCGATCGCCAGATCGACGTCCTCGCCGAACACGATATTGACCTTCACCGCCGCATTGCCGAGTCCGCGATTGGTGTTGTTCACGGTCGTGACCGAACTGAACGGCACGGTGTACAGCGAGCCGTCGCTGCCGCGCAGGCGGACGGTGCGGATCGACAGATATTCAACCGTGCCGGATACGCCCGCGAGCGTGACCCAGTCGCCGACCTGCATGGCGTTTTCCATCAACAGGAACATGCCGGTGATGAAATCCTGCACCAGTTTTTGCGAGCCGAAACCGAGCGCCACGCCGAAAATACTCGCGCCCGCCAGCAGCGGCCCGATGTTCACGCCGAGTTCGCTCAGGCCGGTGAGCACGACCACCAGCGCGATCACGCAAAAGAGCGCGCTGCGCAGCATCGGCAGCAGGGTGCGCAGACGGGCGGCACGCACGAGGTCGCCGCTGGTGGTCCAGCGGTTCAGCCGCCGCTCGATCGCCACGTTGGCGCTTTCCCACACCACCAGTGCGATCGCCGCGGCGACACCGATCGTCACCAGCGCCGAAGCCAGCCGATGGCCGATCGACCCGGCCCGGAACAGTTCGCCCATGTCGACGCCCCATACCTGCAGCAGCGCGAGCGTAGTGACAATGCCGATGATCCACGCGACGACCCGCCGCAACAGCGGGTAATAGCGGTAGGCGTGCTCTTGCACGAGCGACTTCTCCGCGTCGCCCTGCACATTGAATAGCCGCGCCATGGCGCCGAAAATCACGATCGCGACGACCCGCGCGCCCACCAGGATCGCCAGCGTCACGCCGCCGAGATGCAGCAGGGTCCGATAGCCGTTCTGCACGTCGAGCGCCCAGATGAACCACAGCGCCATCACCACGAACGCCGCGAACCAGGCCCACGCATCGGCGAGCGCGTTGCCGAACATTTCCAGCGATTCGCTCGCTGCGAAGCGTTTGCGGATCAATTCGCCGACCGGCTGCCTGCATTTCAGGATCAGAATCGAGGTCATGATGTGGCCGGCGAGCGCGACCACTTTCATCAGCGCGAGATGCGCCGCGTCGTTCAGGCCGAGCGACTGCGCGATCTCCGCGAGCGCCGAACCGGCGCCGACCACGGCGACGATCCGCACCATCCAGCGCTGCACGAAACCGGCCCACGCATCGCTCATGCGCAACAGACGCAGGCGGGGCGCGGTGGGCTGCAGGAAGAACCCGCTGACTATCACAATCAGGCGGCACAGCACGTAGATGTCGATCAGCGAATCGAGCGCGCGGTCTTGTGGCGTGCCGTCTTCGGTGAAGATCGACATCAGCGCGCTCGCCGCGCCGATGAACACCGCGAGCGGCACCAGGCGGAGCAGCATCGTCAGGAGCGCGCGCGGCAGGCGCTGCAGCAGCGTCAAGTGATGCACGGCCTTCTGCTGGCCTTTGGGCTCGGTGGCGGTGCTGGTGGCTGTGCCGGTGGTGGTACCGGCGGAGGGCGTGGGCGCTGTTGCGGTCGCGCTGGGCTTTGCCGCCTGTGCCGTTGCATCGGGAGACGCGGGAGAAGCCGGCAGCGGGGGCAACGGCGGCTCGGCATTCAGCGCGGCATTCAGCGCGGCATTCGGTGCGTCGGCCGCTTGCGGACGGACGTCGACGGGCAGGTCGGCGGGCGGCGCAGCGTCGTCGTCGCCACGTCCGCGGCGCGCGGCGAGGGCCGTATACGCGCGACGCAACAGGCGGCGCGCGAGCCATTCGAGCGCGAGCGCGGGCAGCAGTGCCGCCAGCAGCGACCAGGCGACCTGGCCGAGCACGCTGCGCGCTTGCGGATTGGTCGACTGCCAGTGCCACCAGGCACGCACCGAAGCGACGTCGAGCAGCGCGGCGGCCGAACCGCGCAATGACTTGCCGAGATGCACGGCCCAATGCGCGCCCTGGCGCGCCAGTTGCGAGGCGAGGCCATTGGACTGGAAGGCGGCAGGGACGAGCGCGGCGGTGTTGCTGGCCGCGGCGGGTGCCGACGCGGCCGCGGCCGCCGAGGCAGGCGGAGCGCTGAGCGCGCCCGCTGCGGCGATCGCCGCCAGCGTATCGCTGACTTGCGCGCGGCGTGTCGGGTCGTTGAGGACGCTGAGGGCCTGGCGGGCCTGTTCGGGCGTCAGGGTCAGCGCCGCGCCCGATGCCGCGGAGGCGGCGGCGGGTTGCGCCACGGCGGCAAAGACCGGCGAGGCGCTCAGGAGGAGAAAAATGACAATCCGGGCGTGAAGTTGTTTGCGCATAGGGTGTAAGGCAGGCTACCAGGAGCGGACGGCGGTGCCGGGACGCATGGGACGCATGGGTCGATTGGGTCGATTGGGTCGATTGGGTCGATTGGGTCGATTCGGCGGCGTGACCTTGGACCGACACGGGTCTGGTCGTACAAGTTCCATCCGCGGCGGCTTCCAGCGTTCACGCGAGGGTGCGGCCTGTTGCTGCGAATTGTAACGTCAGGCAGCAGAAAGCTTGCCTGGAAGAGGGCGCCGTCGACGGCGCGGCGCGCAAGATCGCGCGACTCGAGGCTGCTGGCGCCGTGTGACAGGCGGCCATGCGCGGACGCAGCCACCGGGGGCTGCGTCGTCAAAAGCGCTGGCGCGAAACCGCACGGGCACTGCGCCACGGGGAGCGCTGCTGCCCGGAGATACCTATTCCGTGGCTTCCACCGAATCCGTCGCCGCCACCCCGAGCGTGCCTTCGACCACCTCGGTAAAGGTGCGCTCCTCGCGCAGAATGAAGCGCTTCGTCTGCGCGAACTGGAAATTTTCCCGCGCTTCGGCGTCGGCTCGCAGCCTCGCCCGATAGGTTTCATAGGCGGCGAGGCTGTCGAAAGCGATCAATCCCCAGGCGATGTCATTGGTCCCTTCGTGGGGCAGAAAGTAGCCGATCAGATGACCGCCGCAGCGCGGAATAATGCGGCCCCAGTTGCGAGCGTAGTCGTTGAAGGCATCGCGTTGGAATGGGTCGATCTGATAGCGGATGAAGCAGGTAATCGTCATGTGCAGGCTCCCGGTCGGGTAGGGGTGTTTGAAGCGGGTGAGTATCAGTATGAAGTTCGTCTGATCGCGACGTTTCACTGCTTTCCGAACTGTCGTTGAGCGGCGCGGGCGGCATTGAATGGAGGCAGTCAATGGCGTTACGAAAGCCGCGCATGGGGAAAGCGGCGCCGCGCCTCGCGGCTCATTCCTTAAGATGCACCCGTTTTTCCGCTAGTCTCGTGGATCGTCAACGTGGCGAGCGCCGCGCCGGCCAATGCGCACATCGCCGAGACCAGTGCCACCGCCCGCAAGGCCGCGCCGAGCGCCTCGGCTTGCGCGCGCGCCACTTCCGCTCGGGTCGTGGCGTCCGTTGCGCCTGGCGCTGCCGAACTCGCGTTCATCGTGTCGTGCGTCAAGCGTGCCGTCTCACGCGCGGCTTGCGGCACGTGCGACGCCGCGAGCCGCGCATCGAGCGCCGCGTCGTGCGACCACACGAACACGATCCCGAGCACCGCGATCGCCAGCAGGCTCGCCACCCTGGCGATGGCGTTATTGATGCCCGAGGCGACACCCGTGCGGGCGGCGGATACAGAGGTCATCACCGTCGTCGTCAATGGCGCGACGGTAATCGTCATGCCGAGCCCGAGCACGACCAGCGCCGGCAGGAAGCCGCGCCAGTACTCGCCACGGACCCAGGGCAGCGCGAGCATCGCAAAGCCGGCCGCCGCGATCACCGGGCCGATGCCCAGCAAGGCCCGTGCGCCGTAACGGCTCGTCAGGCCGCCGGTGAAACGCGACAATAGGCCGATCGTGACGGGCACCGGCAGCAGAGCGGCGCCCGCCTCGGTCGCGCTGTAGCCGTACGCGCGAATCAGCGTGAACGGGAGGAAGAACAGCGCGCCGCCCAGCCCGAAGTAGAGCAGCAGCGTGACGAGGTTCGCGCCGACGAAGTCACGAGAACGGAACACGTCGAGCGGCATCATCGGATTGCGGGTCCTTGCTTCGAGCATGACGAAGCCGGTCAGCACGAAGAGGCCGCCGAGGATCGATGCCAGCACCCAGCGGTCGCCGAAGCCGCGCGCCGAGGCGATGGTCAGGCCGTAGGTCAACGCGGCGAGTCCGGCGGCCGCCGTCACGGCGCCCGGCCAGTCGAGCCTCGGCGGCGCATGCTCGTTGAGCGCAGGGTTCGGCTCCGACGAATCGTCTTCCTGCCGGCTGTCCGGCACGGCGACGACCGCCAGTGCGATGGTTGCGCACGCAATCGGTACGTTCAGGAAGAAAATCGCCCGCCACGAGAACGCATCGACGAGCCAGCCGCCCGCCACCGGCCCGAGCGCCGACGTGATCGCGCCGACGCCGGCCCAGGTGCCGATCGCTTTGCCTCGCTCCTTGTCGTCGAACACCGCGCCGATGATCGCGAGACTGCTCGGCACCAGCAGCGCCGCGCCGATGCCTTGCAGGGCGCGCGCCGCGATCAGGGCGCCGACGCCCGGTGCGAGGCCGCAGCCGATCGAGGCCAGCGTAAACAAGCCGATTCCCGCGATGAACACCCTGCGCCGGCCGATCTTGTCGCCTAGCGAGCCGCCCACCAGCACCAGCGCGCCGAGAAACAGCAGATAGGCGTTGACCACCCACTGGATCGCGGCGACGCTCGCGCCCAGTTCGGTCTGGATCGACGGCAGCGCGACGTTGACCACGGAGCCGTCGATGAACGCCATGCTCGAGCCGAGGATCGTCGCGGCGAGGGCGAGCTTTTTGCGCCGGCACGGGTGAGCGAAGCTGAGGGGCTGGGCACGGATCGCCAGCGCGTCGCACGGGCTCGCCTGGGCGGGCAGAGCGGGGGAAGGGCGGCGCACCTGCGCCGGGGCGGGCTGATCGGCCAAGTCCACTCCCGTCTGGATGAACGGCTTTCAGCATAGCAACGCCTAGGGAGAACCGATAGGCGGTTGTGGCGGCTACAGCGGCCACGGCGGCTACAGCGGCCACGGCGGCTACAGCGGCTACAGCGGCTACAGCGGCTACAGCGGCTACAGCGGCTACAGCGGCCACGGCGGCCACGGCGGGCGACGAGCAACGGCGTCTGCCCGCCTGGGCGGCTACGACGGGTGACGACGGCAAGCCGCCCGGAGCACCGTCCGGGCCGCGGCAAGCGGCTGGGCGCCGGCGCGGCAATATTTGCGCGGAGGCCCGCTCAGGCAGTCTGGGAGGTCAAACCAGCGAATGTGCCTGCCCGCTCCGCCTCGTCGTCGGCATCCGCGCCGCCGTCGGCGTTCGACGCGCGTCCGGCCGCCGGCTCCTGATGCAGCCGGCTCGCATGCATCAGGCGATACAGCGTGGCGCGCGAAATGCCCAGCTCGGCTGCGGCCTCGGACAATTTGTAGCCATGCCGCTGCAGCGCGTGCTCGATGGCGTCCTTTTCGGCCTTGCTGCGGATTTCCGCCAGCGTCACGGCCGGGCCGTTGTCGGTTTCCGGCAGGCCGAGGTCGCTTGCCGTGATAAAGCGGCCCTCGCTCATCACCACGGCCCGGCGCACGCAGTTGATCAGCTCGCGCACATTGCCTGGCCACGGATAGTTCGACATGGCGACGATCGCGTCGCTCGACAGCCCGCGCAATTTACGCGCGCCATCCTGCCGGTACATGCTGAGCGCATAGTTGGCGAGCAGCTTGATGTCGCCGCCGCGCTCGCGCAATGGCGGCTCGACGAGCCGCAGCACGCACAGGCGGTGATACAGGTCGGAGCGGAAGCGGCCGTCTTCGACGGCTTTGTCCAGATCGACGTGGGTCGCCGAAATCACCCGTACGTCGACCGTGATGGGCCCGTTGCCACCCAGCCGTTCGATGGTGCCTTCCTGCAGGAAGCGCAGCAGCACCGCCTGGCACTCGTGCGGCATGTCGCCGATTTCGTCCAGAAACAGGGTGCCTTCGTTGGCGCTTTCGATCCGGCCGATCTTGCGCTGCAGCGCGCCGGTAAAGGCGCCGCGCTCGTGGCCGAACAATTCGGCCTGCAGCAGGCTCGGCGGAATGGCCGCGCAATTGATCGCGACGAACGCCCGGCCGGCGCGCGGCGAACGCTCGTGAATCGCACGGGCGGTCAGTTCCTTGCCGGTGCCCGATTCGCCGGCGACGAACACAGGCGCCTCAGTCACGCCGCACTTGTCGATGCGGCGGTACAACTGCTGCATCGCCTCGCATTGCCCAACCATGCCGTGCCGGCCCAGCGAGGGTTCCGGCGCGACCGGGCCGTGCCGCAGGCTCGAGAGTCCGTGCGCATGGCCGAGCGCGAACACGAGCCGTTCGTTCAGCCACGGCCGGGTCACGAAATCGAAGCAATAATCGAGGATGAAGCGGCTGACCAGGTCGTTTTCCGCCTGGCCCGGCGCGATTTGCGCGACCCAGTTGGTCTCGACGCGCCGCATGCAGGAGGCCAGCGCGGACAGATGTTGGGACGTGCAGTCACCGGGCAATTCGACAAGGCCGACCTTGATATTGTCGCGTTCGATCATGCGTTCGGCGATCGCCGTGCTTTTGGCGTGCACCGCTTGCCAGCCGGATGCGGCCAGGAAGCGGGCGAGATCCTGATCGGGCGAGTTCGACACGTACAGAACGGTGCGTTCAGCGTCGACAGGCGTGCAAGTCGTATTCATGTGACCCCCGGCTCGTTGCTGCTCTCAGAACTGCTCTTCGATGAACTGGACAGACCGGCAATGGCAAATTCACGGTAGCGGCAATGGTGGGGGCGTAGAGCGGCATGAACCGCGAGGTGCTACGCGTCGAACAGATAGCCGGACAGTTTCCAACGCTGAAACCGCCTCGCTATTTCATCCCCGAATCACAAAAGCCGTTGTCTACCCCGGTAGTCTGGCATAGGCGCTCTATGTGGCGCATAGCTAACGATAAGCGAAAGTGCTTTCGAGCGCTATACAAACAAATCTGGATTCAGAAACGTTTTTCCCGCTGCGACGTGCCTCCTTGCCCTTCAAAAATAGCCGGTCAATCCAGTCTATGCGTGGTGTATCGCACAGTGTTGCAAGTCGGATGGCGGTAATCGCGTAACCGATACCGTGCCGCCCAATCACCACGTCTCAAGCTTGCGACATTCCCGGCGACGGCTGCCAGGGCCGTTTCGAGGCCCGAGGCGTCGGCACATTTGACCGGGCCGCGCGGCAAAGCGTGACCGGGCAGGGGCCCGTGAAGCGCGTGTCCAATCCCGGGGGTAGGGAGGCCTCGCTGCAGCGGGTTGAAGGATGAGCCCGTCACGTCTCAAATCCGAATCAACGCGTGCCATGGGACGGGGTCCGGCGCGGTGCGCGGCAGTGAAACCGACCGTGCATCAAGGGCTTGAGAGGGCATGGCATAGCCATTGCAACAGGAGAGTCACAAGTAGATACATTGCCGCCCGCTCCGGTAGCACGGGGAAAGCAGCCGGAACCCGGCGGTAAACATCGTCTTCGTAAGCACGGCCGGGGAAGCCAATGTGTCTTACGAGCGGGCGGCGGGGCCACTGAAAAAACGGACGTCAAAAAAACGGGTTGAATGGTCGATGCGAAGTTTCGGCCTTTCATCACCGGACGACGTGAAGCGCTGACCTCGCCATTTTTTCCGTCAAGCTGGACGGACTCGGCGTTGATGGCCGAAATCGATTGCTATAACGACAGGTACCGTGCTTGCGCAGATTGCGGGCACGCGACGCACAGCACAGAACAGGGAAGGGACAGCGCACGGTCGGGACCAGCCGGCGCGACGAAGCGGGGAGGGATGGCCTAAGTCTCCATAGAGAGGCCCGCATGACGAGGTAGACCAGGCGCCGTGCCGGCGCACTTGCGCGGGCACGGCTCACCTGGATGCGGCCTTGAAATGGCTCACCATTCGGGGGTTGTCATGAACACGATCAGCAAGCCGGCCGCATTGCGGCTGGACCGCCGCACCACGGTTCTCTCTTATCAACGTCTTGTCGCGGGGCCGCGCACGTTGTTCGCCACGCCTCCGGTCGATCTGCTCACGCTGGTGATCGCCGAGGCGCAGAAACGCAAGGCTCAGGCCGAGATTCAGCGCGAAGTGCTGCGCGACACGCTCTATGAAATCCCGGTGTCGCCTGAACGAGGCTACGAGCGCAATGCGAACATCGGCCCATCCGATCCGGACGACTACGTCTGAGCGTCGACTGCTGTCGGCGTGGCCTTGCGCCATCCGGTCACCGAAACCCGCGCGCCGGAATCGAATCCCGGCGCGCGTGGCATGATATGGACATTTGCCCGGTGGGACTGCTACGCTGCGACACTGACAGACAGGCAGCCTTGATGAAGTGGGCTTGAAAAATAATTCGCATATCGAAACGAGCGTGCCATGACAAAGACCACACCTTCGCGGGAGTTCGATGGTGAGGGCCGTCTCCACGATGCCACGATCGTGGACCCGTCGGGCGCAGTGCTGCGCGCCGACGTTGAAGGCAGCGCGATGCCGGCCGGCGGCATGCGCGAGGCGTTGATCGAAGTCCTCGCACGTGTCGCCGCGGCGCTCATGTTGAGCCTCTTTACTTACGCTGCGGTCAAGCAATGGCTCGCGGCGCCCACCCGCGTCACGTTGCTGCTGCTCGTGGTGAGCGCTTTCATGACCTTGGGGTTGTCGCTGTTTGCACGCGTGCCCATCCACCGTGACTGGACGCCTTTCGCCTTCATCTGCTCGGTGGGCGGGACGTTCTATTTTCTTGCCGTGCGGCTTTCGCCCGGCGTCCAACTGATTCCGGAGGCGGCCGGCGCGTCGTTGCAACTACTGGGGATTGTCTGGCAACTGTTCGCGAAGGTGTCGCTGCGCAGGTCGTTCGGCATTTTGCCGGCCAATCGCGGGGTCGTTTCCCGCGGGGCTTACCGGTTCGTGCGTCATCCCATGTACCTGGGGTATTTCGTGACCGACATCGGTTTCCTGCTGGCGAACTTCGGGATTCAGAACGTGATTGTCTACGGATGCCAGTTTGCGCTGCAGGTCGGACGCATTGTGCGGGAAGAGCGGCTTCTGTCCGATGATGAGCAGTATCGGGCGTACCGGGGTAAGGTGCGCTCCCGGGTGATTCCAGGCGTGTTTTGACGGTGTATCGTGTAGTTTTAAGCGCGGCCCCGTCCATGCAAAACGATATCAACCCGTTCAACGACATGGCGTCGATTCTGTCCAATCCGATCCTCAACACGGATTCGTACAAGGCGTCGCACTATCTGCAATATCCGCCGGAAGCGTCGGCGATGTTTTCATACATCGAGTCGCGCGGGGGACGCTACGACCGCACGCTGTTTTTCGGCCTGCAGATGCTGATCAAGGCATATCTGTGCCGGCCCATCACACCGGCGATGATCGAGCAGGCGAAGGCCTTTTTCACCGTGCATGGCGAGCCGTTCAACGAAGCGGGCTGGCGCCACATCGTCGAGCAGCATGACGGCTATTTGCCGGTGCGGATTCGCGCGGTGCCGGAAGGTTCGGTCGTGCCCACGCACAACGTGCTGGTCACGGTCGAATGCGACGATCCTCAGGTGTTCTGGCTGGCCTCGTATCTGGAAACGATGCTGATGCGCGTGTGGTATCCGATCACGGTCGCGACGCAAAGCTGGCATCTGCGCAAAACGATCCGCGGCTATCTGGAAAAGAGTAGCGACGACCTGACGCAACTGCCGTTCAAGCTGCACGATTTCGGTGCGCGTGGCGTGTCGAGTGCGGAGTCGGCGGCGATTGGCGGCTCGGCGCATCTTGTCAGTTTCATGGGCTCGGATACGGTGCTCGGCGTGGTTGCGGCGAACCACTACTACAACGAACCGATGGCGGCGTTTTCCGTGCCGGCCGCGGAGCACAGCACGATCACGTCGTGGGGGCGCGAGCGTGAAACCGATGCATTCCGCAATATGATCGCGAGATTCGGCAAGCCGGGGGCGATCGTTTCGGTGGTGTCCGACTCCTACGATCTGTTTGCCGCGCTCGATGCATGGGGCACGACGTTGAAGCAGGCGGTGCTCGATTCCGGCGGCACGCTGGTGATCCGCCCTGATTCCGGCGATCCGCAGACGATTGTCCTGCAGACCATGCGGGCGCTCGAGACGTCGTTCGGATCGACGGTGAACGGCAAGGGGCGGCGCGTGCTCAACAACGTGCGCGTGATTCAGGGCGACGGTGTGAATCCGGATTCGATCGAGGCCATTCTTGCGGCCATGGATCAAGCCGGCTTTGCCACGGACAACATCGTGTTCGGCATGGGCGGTGCGTTGCTGCAGCAGATCAATCGCGATACGCAGCGCTTCGCGATGAAGTGTTCGGCCATCCGGCTTGGGCACGAATGGCACGACGTACACAAAGACCCGGTCACGGATGCCGGCAAGCGGTCGATGAAAGGGCGGCTTACGTTGCTGGTGAATCGTCACACGGGCGAGTATCGAACGGTGACGCTGCCGGTGGTGTGGGATGACCGTACCGTTGAAGGTGAGTGGGACGAAGCGCTCGTCACGGTTTTCGATTCGGGAAAACTGCTCGTCGATATGGCGTTTTCTGAAATCCGGAAGAGGGCTCACGCGGGTGAGGGTTAGGCGCTTGTCTGGCCGGGTGTTTGGCTATCGCCGCGGGGCGGCCAGATCGCCATGCCGCAGCCCGAGTCGAAATCGCCGTGTCGGCTGAGATTCCAGACTGACACGCCCCGGGCATCGACGTCAATCCGGCAAGGGCTTCCTTCCCGCAGCCGCGCATCCTCGTTCGCGATATCGAAGCGCACCTCCGCGATATTCAGGCGGACATATCGCTCGCCGCGCCTTAACTCGACCGAGTCGACCACGCCGGCATAGGGGCCATCGGGTGAAATGACCACGGCGTGGGACGAGATGCGCCACATGACCCGTTGTCCGGCAGGCATGGCAAAACCGCTATCGCCGGTCGCGATCGTTATCCCTTCGCCAATCGCGACGCGCCCAGGCGCAGTCATCACACCTTCGCCGACGTTGTGCAAGCCGAGTAACCCGGCAACCCGCATCGAGGCCGGCCGTTCGAATACCTCGTCGATGGCACCCGCCTGCAGCAGCCGGCCCTGTTCGACAACCAGGACTTCGTCGGCGAGCAGTGCCGCTTCGTCGGGATCGTGCGTGACGATGATCGTGACCGCCGCAATCTCGCGCTGCAAGGCGCGCAGCGACTGTTGCAAACGACGCCGCCGCGGCGTATCGAGCGCCGCGAACGGCTCGTCGAACAGCAGCAATTCGCTATGACGCGTGAGCGCTCGCGCCAGCGCCACGCGTTGTTTCTGGCCGAACGACAGTTGATGCGGCAAGCGCGCAACCAGTTGTGCCAGGCCGAGATGATCGAGCCAGTAGCGTGCGCTGGCTGCGTCGGCGTCGACGGGAAACGCGAGTTGCTGCGCGACCGTCATGTGCGGAAACAGGCCATAGTCTTGCGGCATGTAGCCGATCTGGCGGCGCTCGGGCGGCAGTGTGCCGAGGTCGGTTGTGCCGAGCCGGACGGAACAGGAAGCGTTGGATTCGAGCCCTGCAATCAGACGCAATGCGAGGGATTTGCCGGAGCCGGACGGGCCGATAATCGCAAGCCGCCGCGTGGCGGGCGCCCATGCGATGTCGAGCTCGAACGCGCCAAGGCGCCGCTGCAGATGAAAGGCGAGGCGCAGATCGGAAGTCTCGCCGCGGCTTGCCGACAGATCCGTGCCGGGTTCGAGCGCCTCGTCGCCGTTTTCGGTTTGCTCGAGCGAGGCTTTCTGCCGAAGACTATAGATCGACAACGCGGCGCAGACGATCGCAATCGCGAGCGTCGGCAGCAGCAGGGGCATCATCGCAGGCAGGCCCTGGCCGCCGAATACGACGTACGTGTACACCGGCAGCGAATACGGGTGATAGGCCACCATGACCGTCGCGCCGAATTCGCCGAATGCGCGCAACCACGCAAGCGCGAGTCCCGCGCGAATCGCCGGCCATGCAACCGGCAACATCACGCGGAAGAAGCGGCTGCCCGCATGGTGGCCAAGCGTTGCGGCCACGTCGTCGAGCACGGGGTCAACGGCGGCAAACGCCGATTTCGCCGCGATGATCAGGAAGGGCGCGGCCACGAAGATTTCCGCGAGCACGATGCCGGCAAACGAATCCGTCAGCGCTCCGCTGGTGAAGCGGCCGACCCAGCTATACGGACCGAGCAGAAACAGCAGCAGCACGCCGCTCGTAAGCGGCGGCAAGGCGAGCGGCAACTGCACGACGAAGCCGAGCAGCGCCATCTTGCGCGAGTTCGAGCGCGCCAGAAAATAGCCGAGCGGCACGCCGCCGAGCAGAATCGCTAACGAGGCCACGCTCGCGCTCGCCGCCGATATGCCGAGCGCCGACCACACCGCGCGCCAGTCGACGTTCGGCCAATCGGCCGCGCCGAGCTGCGGCACGCTCGCGACAAACGGCGCGCACAAATAGATGGCGAGCAGCGCGGCCAGCCACAGCAGCGGACGCGCGGCGGATCGGTTCACCGCTTCTTTTGCCGCCTGTTCCACCGTCTTATTGCGCGGCGTCGATCACGGCTTGCACCGAGGGCGGCATGGCTTGCACGTTGCCGGTCACGGTGGGTTTGACGACGTCCACGCCGTGTTGCTTGAGCAACGCGCGGCCTTGCGCGCTCAGCAGGAAGTCGACGAAGCTGCTTGCGCCCGCACGGTTCGGTGCATCGCTGAGAATCGTTAGCGTGTAACTGGCTTTGGCCTGCAATTCGGGCGCCGGGCGGAGCGCCGGAATTTTCAGGTCGGACGTCTCGGTCGAGTAGAAGAAGCCGGCATCGAGCTGGCCGGATTGCAGGCGGCCCACCAGCGTTTCTTCAGGCAAAACCTGCGCGGGATTTTCCGCGTCGCCCAGCGTCTTCTCGACGAGATCCGGCTGATGATAGAGCTCCGCGGCCTTCGTCATCATCTCGACGGTGAATGCGCCCTTCGGATCGAGCTTCGGATCGGTACGGCCGATACGGATGCCCGGCTCCTGCAACACCTGATCCCAGCGCTTGTTCTTGAAATCCGCCGCGAATTTGCTTTGCGGGTTGTAGCCGATCATCAACGGCGATTCGGCGAAGTTCACGTACCACGCGACGTGCTCGCCGTTCGCCTGCCCCATCAGGCTGGTGTTCACTTTCGGACTCGCGCTGATGAACACGTCGCCGCGGCGCAGCTTGCCCTTGATCTCGTTGGCGATCTTGTTCGAGCCCGCCGCATAGCCGCGGAAGTGCTGGCCGGTGGCCTTTTCGAAGGCCGGGCCCACGCTGCGCTCCATCAGATTGACGAGCGAACCCGCATAAAGCACGTTGACCGTGTCGTCCTGCGCGAAAGCGGGCGCGGCCGTCACTACGCCGGTGACAACCACGAAAGAGGCGAGCAGCTTGCGAATCATGCGATTAACCCCGATACGTTATTAAGAGCGCTATATTACGATGCCATCGCATGGCGTTGTGGGTCGCTGCGCGCTCCGTGTGGTCAATTGAGCGGGAAAATCCGCACGTAGCGGGTGCCGCCCTTGCTGGGGGCGCGGTCGATGGCGTACGGCAGGTGGCGGGGGGCGTTCATGGCCACGCCGCGGGCGTCCTGAAAGTCGTTTGCAAGGACGCGGATGGCGCCGTCCGGCGCGATCCGAGGGAGTGGCCGATATGCCGGGCGATATATTGCGTATCGATGCGGTCTCGCACCGGGGTGGCCATCGCAGCGTAATATACACACGGAAATAACGAGTGAACAAGCCGCTCAGGCTTCGATGCTGGAGATAACCGCGTATGGATAGTGTGAATGTGATTGCCGCGCCTGCCGTCGAAAGCGCGCTCGTCCTGAGCGGACGATTCCAGCGGACGCTGTCTTTCGACCTCGAGCGGCTCAAGGGTTACGAGAGCGTGCTAGCCCGGCCATTCGATCTGCGCTGCTATACGACGAACCGCTTCATCCGGAGCGTCGAACCTTACCGCGGCGTGCGGTTGACGACCTTGATCTCGGAAGCGGGCCTGCCGAACGCGGTACCGGGCGAGTTCAAGCGGACTGTGTTCGTGGCGGTGGGGCACGACGGCTACGTCGTGACATTCTCGTGGCATGAACTGTTCAACACGCCGGTCGGCGACAACGTGCTGGTTGCGTACGAATGCGGCGGGCGCGCGCTCGATGCCGAAGACGGCGCGCCGATTCTGTTTTCCGGTTCGGACATGCTGCCCGCGCCACGCCACGTCAAACGCCTCGCGCGGATCGAGGCGCAAGTCCTGAAGCCTTTGGCATAGGTGATTCAAATGACGGCCGTAGTAGGGTTCGGTGTTCTTCATCGCACCGCCGACATGTCCGACGAACCACCTTCGCCTGTTGCCGATACGGCCGCGCTCAGTCCTGAATCAATGCTTGCGTCGCTCGATGCGCGGGGTGCCGAGTGCACGGCGAAGTGGCTGGCCGCGGCCACGGACGCCGCGTCGCCCGATACCCAATTGTTCGCGAAGCTGATTGCGGCGCGCGACGTCCGGCACGAACTCGGCCTGCTTGGCGTGCCGCTGCCGGCGTGGCGCGGGCTACTGGAGCGGCACTTTGCGCACGCACCAGCGTCCGCGTTTGCGTCCCTGTCTGCGTTGCCGTCCATCGACACCAGCGAACACGCGGCATTCGTCGAAACGCTGCACGCGTTGCTGTTCACGTATGCCGCCACCACCGTCGACGCGAACGACGCTCACTGCCTTGCATCGATCATTGCTCACGCGTGCTTGCGGCCGGATCACCTGTGGCGCGACCTCGGCCTTGCGGGTCGTGAAGAAGTCACATGGATGCTGACGCGTTATTTCCCCACGCTCGTGGTGCTGAATGTCGATAATCTGCGCTGGAAGAAATTCCTCGCCCGGCAACGCGCGCTTTCGTTGGGGCTTCAGCCTGGCCCGGCGCCCGGTTGTCCAGGCTGCGAAGACTACGGACATTGCTTTCCCAGTCATCGCTGAAGGCCATTCAGCCAGGATGGCAGCGCCTGGCGGTTCGTGTATGCTTTCGCGCATGGCTGATACCGCGAAGACCAAACCAAGACCCGCGCCACAACCCGCGAAGCCGCGCCCTGAAGTGCGCTTCAGAATGCGCATCCGCAGCGGCGACGCTGTCGCGCTCGGACCGGGCAAAGTCGAACTGCTCGAGGCCGTGCGCGAATTCGGCTCGATCTCGGCTGCGGCGCGCAGTCTCGGCATGTCGTACCGGCGCGCATGGCTGCTGATCGACGAACTGAACCGCTCGCTCAAAACGCCCGCCACGCACTCGGAACAGGGCGGTCAAAGCGGCGGCGGCTGCACGCTGACGCCGGTCGGCGAACGCATCATCCATCTGTACCGCGATGTCGAGGTCGAGGCGCAACGAAGCTGCGCGAAACAGATTGCCGAGCTGACGAGGATGATTCGCTCCTGAGTACGGGAGAACCGCTCAGCCGTGGCGCAGGCAAAACGCCGGGCTCGGTGGATTGCCCAACCGGGCAAGATGCTCGGGACGCAGACGGTCCACCAATTCGACAAAGCTCGCCACGCTAGCCGTGCGCAACGGGTGATAGTCGATCCGATGGCGCTCGCACACCCGTTTGAGGGTATTCATCGAATCGTGATCGACGCAGTCGACTGGAAACACGACGATGTCCGCCCCCGGCAGCGCGGCGGCAAGCAGACCTTTGCGATCTTCCACGCCGCCGTCGTGCACGACGAAATCGCCACCGGCGGCCTCGACCAACCGCTTGAGCGCGGCATTCGAGCCCGGGCGGCCGCCCACATACACAATCCGTTTGCCGCGTACGCCGTCGAGGCTGGCTTGCCGCGCCTGCGCACCCCGGCTGCCGTCCGCGGCATCCACTGTCGCGCGTTCAAGCGCATCGCATTCGCTTTGCACCAGTTGGAGTTGTGCCAACGCCTGATCGCGGCTCCTGCGCAATGCGAGCGCCGCGTCCTGTTCCTGCAGCACGCGCTGTTCAGCGGCCTCGCGGCGGCTCGTATGCAGCGCCACACGCTGGTCGCTGTCGGCGAGCTTGTCCTGCAGCCTTGATATCTCGGCTTCGAGATCGGTGGAATCCGTCGGCGTCCGGCGCGTGGCCAAGGCCGTGAGTTGCGCGATCTGTTCGTTGAGCGCCGCGATCGCTGCGTCGCGCTGCATGCTGATCTCCTGCAGGCGGCTTTGCTGCCGCTCGACCTTCTCTTTCAACTCGGCGTTTTCCGCTTCGAGCGCCACCAGCCTGCGGATATCCGCGCGATTCGCCGCGCCGACCAGATGCGACAGCATGTGCAATTCGCCAAACGCTTTCTGGCGGACGTACAAGGTCGCGCACGGATGTGTCATCAACGCCCAGTAAGCAGGTGGGATCTCGCCGCTTTTCAGCGCGTCGTCCCAGAGCTTCAGCAGCTCGACGTCGTCGGCGGCCTTGTCGAAGCGGCGGATCGCCGCCGCATAGTGCTCGTCGAGCAACTTGTGCAGGGCTTTGGCGCCGGCGCCGCCATCGATCGCGAGTTCGACGGCCGAGTGATGAATCTCCAGATCGCTCGCGTCCCGGCGATCCAGGCCGGTGAACTTCGGCACCAGCTTGCGCAGTTCGTGCGTGCCGAGACAGGTGCCGATGATCGAACAATGCAATTGACCGTCGAGTTCGGCGAGGCGCGCACGCCGTTTGGCATTGGGCAGCGACACCTTGGCGGGCGTGCAGCACGGATCGGCCGCTCGCAAGCCGGTGCCGGCAAGCTCGTCGCCGGACAGTTTGAGGCGCGAAGGCTGGGCGAGACGAAACGGGGGCGTGTGCATGAGGACCTCGAATCCGGTTCTGGCGTCAGGCTGACTGAACGTGCGTGCTGGACATCCGCGCCATGCAGGCGCTGCTCGCGATATATTCCAAAAGATATAACGATCGGTAAAAGAAACCGTCCATATGCGGCAATGGCGAATTAGTCGTTCGGGTGGACGAGCGTGGGCTCAGCGCGTGATTTGCGCCGAGTGAGCGTGACAGAAGCGGCGGCAGTAGCCTTGGCAGAAGCCTTAGCAGTAGTCCTGGCGGGCGTTGTCGCGGTCGTGCGGTCGGCGGCGCGACGGATGTCGGCCGGTCCTGCGCCGCCGGCTGCCCGTGCATGCTGATCCAGAACATGCCCAACGCACAGGCCGATAAACGCCGTATCGAGCCGCTCGAGTTCCGCCACCACCTTGCGCAACGCGGCGAGATCGTTGCTGAACGCATCCGAGAAAATCGCGTCGCGAAGTTGCTCGGCCGAGCGGGCTTCTTCGATCGAAGCTTTCAGATCGCGCAGCCGGACGAAAGCCGCCGCCTTGGCCTGTTCAGCGAGGATCGACAGTAGCTGGTTCAACGAGTGCGAACCCGACGTGCCTACCGACGCGAAGTTCAACCGGTCGTCCGTCAGCATCAGCACGAAGCGTTGCACGCTGCCGTAAAGGCGCCGGTAAGCATCGACGACGTCGCGAATCAGTTCGGCGCGGCCACGTTCGGAGGCCGATTTCACCGCGACGATGGTCGACGGAAGCCCTTTCGGGCGGCGTCCCGCCGGCTCGGGCGAGGTGGATCGCAATGTGGGTCGACTACGCACTGCCGCTGGCTCCTGCTGGCTTGTTTCGCTTCTTTGCGCGTGAATAGCGGGCGAGCCGCTGCGCTGCACAAAGCATACCGTGATATTCGACAGGATATAACGAAAGGCGACGTGAGGGTAGCGCGGGCGGCTTTACCCGCCTGGCGGGAACTCGGGAAATGCCCGCACGGCCGGCGCCTGTTCGAACTTTCGATAGGCAATGGCAACTTCCGAGGCGGTGGGTTTGCTGTCGAAGCACGCCTGTGCGACCGCCGCTTTGCCGTTCGCAACGGCCTCACGGCTCCCGGCCGCCCCGTTTTTCCGATATCGTGCTGCTCGTGCGTGCTCGAACCTCGGCGCGCGCTCCTTTCCGGGCCGTTTCCACGACCGGCTGACCGGGTAACGTATAAGCACAAGAAAATGAGCCATCCCAACACTGACCTGATCGAGCGTTTTTACACCGCGTTCCAGCAGCGCGACGCCGAAACGATGGCTGCCTGCTATGCCGACGATGTAGTCTTCGGCGATCCGGCCTTTGGCGAGCTGCGCGGCGAAGAGGCCCGCGACATGTGGCGTATGCTGGTGTCGCGCGCGCAGGACTTTTCGCTGACATTCGACGGCGTCGAAGCAAACGACCACGACGGTAGCGCCCACTGGGTGGCCCGTTACACATTCGGTCAAACGGGCCGCACGGTGGTCAACCGCATCGATGCCCGCTTTGTGTTTCGCGAGGGCCGCATCGTCGAACATCGCGATACGTTCGACCTTTGGCGCTGGACGCGGCAGGCCTTGGGCATCAAGGGCGTGCTGCTGGGCTGGACCCCTTTCGTGCAGGGCGCGATCAGGGCACAGGCGAGAAAAGGCCTCGACCTCTTTCGACGCCGGCAGCGCGGCGCATAACGGCGCATAACGGGTCAGCCCGGCGCATTCCCCCAGTCTTGCTATGAACCGGTCAGTTGATGCAGTATTTCGTGATAGCGACGAGCGGGGAGTTCTATGCCGGTAGTGGATGCGTCATGGGAAGCGTGGCTGAGCAGCAACGTAGCGCGCGGCTGCAGCATCGACTCGATGATCGACGCGATGGTGCAAGCCGGTTTCGCCACGGAGGCCGCGCGCGCGGAAGTGCACAGAGCATTCGGCATGAACCCGGCGGACGCCGCTGCCGGCCCGGCAGCTGTAGCCACCGAGGCGGCGCTGGTGAAAACCGCGTCACAGACCTACCAATACGACGAGACGCCCGTTGCGCGTGGCAATGTGATCCGTGCGCACGATCGCGACGTCCGCGTGCTGATGCGCTGCGAGCGGCCCCAAGTGATCGTGTTCGCGGATGTGCTGTCGCCAGACGAATGCAACGAGATGATCGAACGCTCGCGTCATCGGCTGAAGCGCTCGACCACGGTCAATCCCGCCACCGGCAAGGAAGACGTGATCCGCAACCGCACCAGCGAAGGCATCTGGTACCAGCGCGGGGAAGACGCGTTCATTGAAAAGATGGACCGCCGCATTTCGAGCCTGATGAACTGGCCGGTTGAAAACGGTGAGGGGCTGCAGATTCTGCATTACGGCACGAGCGGTGAATATCGTCCACACTTCGACTATTTCCCGCCCGATCAGCCTGGCAGCGCGGTGCATACCGCCCAGGGCGGCCAGCGGGTGGCGACCCTGGTGATCTATCTGAACGACGTGCCGGACGGCGGCGAGACGATTTTCCCGGAAGCGGGCATGTCGGTCGCGGCGAGGCAGGGTGGCGCGGTGTATTTCCGCTATATGAACAGCCGGCGTCAACTCGATCCGCTGACCTTGCACGGCGGCGCGCCGGTGCTCGGCGGCGACAAATGGATCATGACGAAGTGGATGCGCGAGCGCGCCTACGGTTGAGGCGCGAGCTAGTCGGCCGCGTGTGGCGCGGCGGTTTTGCCCGATGCTGTGCCAGAGCATTTCGGCTGCTGTGACAATCAGCAGAGCGCCGATGACAGTGCCGCCACGGTTGCCGGCGATCGGCGACCTCCTCGTCAGCCGGCGGTCATTCATTGGCCCGCGTCCCAACTTTCTCTGGCGGACGGCCCGGTCATCGGCCGCTCGCGATTTGCTCAAGCTTCTCTCAGGTTTTTTAGCGCTTCCCTCAAGCGGTTTTGTAAACGTCCGGGTTGTGCACTTCCATATAACGTTCGGGCGTTGTCAGTCCCTTGAAGCCGTGCGGTTCGTAGACGTGGTGAGCGTCTGTCGTCACCAGCACGATTCTGCGCAAACCGGTCAGCGACGGGCTGCCGAATATGTGCTTCATCAAGGCCGACGCGTAGCCCTTGCCGCGGTACGCCGGCAGCACGAATACATCGCACAGGTAGGCGAATGTCGCCTGGTCCGTTATCAGGCGTGCAAACGCGATCTGCTTGCCTTCGATATACGCGCCGAAACATAGCGACCCTGCTATCGCCCGATCGAACGTCTCGCGTGGCATGCCCTTCGCCCATGCCGTTTCCTGAGACAGGAACGCGTAGATCATCTCTATGTCGAGATCGGCCTTGTTGTTCGAAATCGTCAGGTCGTTTGCTTGCACCGCGCGTCTCCGCTTGTTCTGATCAGGTAATCAAAGGATGCGGCGCCGGTTGGGCACCGCTGCTGTAACTTCGCTTCAAACCGTGCCGTTCATCCATTCCGTTGCGAGGTCAGCCCTTCGCCGGATCTTCCGTGCCGCGCGAACCGCCGCCGATGCTCTGTCCGGCGTTGCGCGCGAGACCCAGGTAGCCGGTCACGGACACCAGTGTCAGCACGCCGGCAAACAGAAACGCCAGACGGAAATCGTCCAGGGTGAAGACGCGGCCAGTCGTTTCGCCGTTGAAGAACGCCGCCGCACGCAGCGAGACGGCGCCGAAGGCAATGCCCAAACCGATCGTCATCTGGGCGGCGGCGCTCCATAGCGTGCTTGCCGCGCTCATCTGCGGCTGTGCGACGTCGGCGTAGGCCAGCGTGGCCAGCGTCGAGAATTGCATCGAGCGCGCCACGCCGTAGATGAACACGACGAACAGCACCAGCGCGAGCGGCACGTTCGGCGTCAACAGGCCGCACGCGACGATGAAAATACCGGCCACCATCACATCGACAATCGACACCATCCGGAAACCGTAGCGCTGCAGGATGCGCGTGGTCAGCGCCTTCATGCCGAGATTGCCGAGCGCGCTCGCGAGCAGCAACAGGCCAGACTTGAACGCCGACAAGCCGAAACCGACCTGGAACAGCAGTGGCATCAGATACGGCACCGCGCCGATGCCGATGCGGGTGAACGACCCGGTTACCACCGTCACGGAAAAAGTCGGGATCTTCAGCGTGGAGACGTCGATCAGCGGATGCGGGTGACGCTTCGCATGCTGGAACGCCACCACGCCCATCAGCAATCCGCCGACGATGAACGCGCCCGCCACCCAGGGATTTTCGCCAGGTTGGCTCGCTAGTTCGGCACCATACAGAATCGCCGTGAGCGTGGTGGCGCTCAACAGGAGGCCGACGACGTCGAGCGGCTTGCGTTCAGTGCCACGCAGGTTCGGCACCAGCGCGAGCGCAACGGCCATCGCTGCCAGACCGAACGGCACGTTCAGCAAGAAGATCCAGCGCCACGACGCATAGGTGGTGATGAAGCCGCCGACCGGCGGTCCAACCACCGGCGCGGCAATGGCCGGCCAGGTGATGGTCGAGATCGCCTGCATCATCCGGCTCTTTTCCGTGCTGCGGACCACGATCAAGCGGCCCACCGGCACCATCATCGCGCCGCCCATGCCTTGCAGCAGCCGCGCGGCGGTAAATTCGGCCACGTTCTGCGACAAGCCGCACAACACCGAAGCCACCGTGAACACGCCGATCGCGCTGAAGAACACGGTGCGCGAGCCGCAGCGGTCGGCGACCCAGCCGCTCACCGGGATGAAAATCGCCAGCGCCAGCATGTAGGCCGTCATGCCGAGGCTCAGGCTGTTTGGCCCGACGCCGAACGAGTGCGCCATCTGCGGCAAGGCAGTGGCGATCACCGTGGTGTCGAGATACTCCATGAAGAAGGTGGCCGCGACGATGTACGGCAGCCAGCCGACATGGGAATGGCGTGCGCCGGCCGTCATTGCGCCGTCCTCGACACCTTGCCGTTGCGTGTGGATTCGATGACGCCTTTCGCGCCTTGAGCGTGCCGGCATGTCCCGCGCGATGATGTTGACTTCATGTTCTTGCGACAACCTTTCGAAAACGTGTTTCCGGCGTTCCTCGATGGACGGGCAACGAGGTCGCGGCCTTGCGCCGCCAACCCTGCATCGTAACGCAACAATTCGCGGGACACAGTGGCAGGTGGCGACGCGGCGGCACGGCGACCAGCAACGGCAACCGGCAACCGGCAACCGGCAACCGCGACCTGCAGCGGCGCACGGCGGCAAACAACGCCGCACGGCGACCGACAACAACACACGACACCCGCCCGGCAAAACCGCGCCGCAAACACAGCTTTCCCTACCGCTTAGTCCTTCGCCGCATATTCACGGTCGAGCTTGTCGTACAGCGGCTTGTTCACGAGGCGCTGGCGTTCGCTGAACGGCGCAACGAGGGACGCGTCTTCATCGAGGCGCCCATTGCTCCGCAACGTGCCGAGCGCGCGCTGCATGCCGAGCACCGCACCTTGCAGCGCCGCGTTCGCGTACAGGACGATGCCGTAGCCGAGCCTGGCGAGCGCTTCGCGCGATTGCACCGGCGTCTTGCCGCCGATCACGATGTTGATCAGTTGCGGCTTGTCGAACAGCGACGGCAAACGTTCGATGTCGGCGAGCGATTCGGTCGCTTCGATAAACAGAATGTCGGCGCCGGCCTCGATGAAGCGATGGCCGCGCTCGATCGCGTCTTCGATGCCGTGGACCGCCGCCGAATCGGTGCGCGCCATGATCTGCAGATTGCCGTCCTCACGGGCGTCGACGGCCGCTCGGATCTTGCCGACCATCTCGCTCGTGCCGACGACTTCCTTCCCGGAGAAGTGGCCGCATTTCTTCGGCATGATCTGGTCTTCGAACTGGATCACGTCGGCGCCGCTGCGCTCGAGCACGCGCACGGTCTGGCGCACGTTCAGCGCGTTGCCGAAGCCGGTGTCGGCGTCGACGATCAGCGGCAGCGCGACCGCATCGCGGATCCGCGCGCAATGTTCGGCGACTTCGGCGAGACCGATGAAGCCCAGATCGGGCAGCCCGAGCGACATATTCGTCACGCCCGCGCCCGTGATGTAGATCGCCTCGAAACCCGCGTCCTCGATCACGCGCGCGCTCATCGCGTTGAAGGCCCCCGGCACGAGCAGGCCCTGGCGTTGGTTGACTTTGGCGCGGAACGCGGCGCGGCGGCTGGCGGAAATGCTCATGACGGTGTGTCTCCAGATGGGAGGTGAGTGATAGAACGACGAGCCAATGTGCAGGAAGCATGCCATTTGCCGTCTTTCACGATTTGTTCCGGACAATCAAAAGCTTAGGCGGAAAGGGGCGGCACCGTAGTTCATGGCAGAATGGCTGGCATGTTCCATGAAACGTTTCATGGAACGTTTCAGCTACGAGCGGAGCGTCGCAGTGTCCACTTTCACGTCGTCCCTGGCCCATTCCAATTCCAGCCGCCCTGGCGTCGCCCTGGTCAGTATCAGCCGCTTGCAATCGCTTTGCGAGTCGGTCGCGCCGCGTTACGCCGGGCGGGCCCGGTTCTTTTCGGTCCGGGAAGGCTACGGCGCCGCCGTCACGGCTTTGCAGGCCTATGTGGACGCGGGCGCAGTCGACGTCGTGCTGGCGGCCGGATCGAACGGCGCCTACCTGCGCGACAACCTGAGCGTGCCGGTCGTGATGGTCAAGGTGAACGGTTTCGACGTGCTGAGCGCGATAACCCGCGCCACGACGGGCTGGCCCGGCGCGAAGATCGGCCTCGTCCTGCACGAAACCATCTCGCACGAACTCGCGGACCTGAGCGCGTGGCTGAATGTCGGCCTGAAACAGCGCGCCTACCGTTCGATCGATGAAGTGCGTCTCGCGGTCGCGGGCCTCGCGGCGGAGGACTGCAGCGTCATCATCGGCCCCGGCATGGCCTGCGATTTTGCCCAGCAAGCAGGACTTGCGAGCGTCTTCCTGTACTCGCTGGGCGCGGTCGAAGAAGCGTTCGAGCGCTCGGTCGAACTGGCGCGCGTGAGCCGTCAGAAGGAATCGAAGCGGGTCCGCCTGAACACGATCGTCGCCCATCTGCGCGACGGCGTGGCCGCGTTCGACGATGCCGGTCAGCTCGAAGCCGTCAATCCGGCGATGCTCGATCTGCTCGGACTCGATCGAAAACAGGACGTCCCGGCGCAATTGACGCGCGCCGTCGGCCCATTGCTGCGTGAGGCGCTTGAGCATGACATGCCGGTCGAGGAACGTATCGAGCAGATCGGCGGCCGCGCGCTAATCGTCAACTGTGTGCCGATCCTCGAGCAGGGCGTGCGTTCGGGCTCCGTGCTGACGGTGCAGGATGCGCTGGTCGCGCAGCGGATCGACCGCTCGTTGCGCACCAGCCAGCGGCCGAAGCATCTGGTCGCGCGGCATCATCTGGACGATCTGGTCGGCAGTTCGGCGGCGCTCGAGCGGGTGCGGCGGCTCGCACGCGCAGGCGCGGCTCACGACGCGACCGTGCTGTTGAGCGGGGAAAGCGGCACCGGCAAGGAACTGGTCGCGCAGGGCATCCACAATGCCAGCCGGCGGCGCGGCAATCCGTTTGTCGCCTTCAACTGCGCGGCGCTCCCTGAAGGGCTGATCGAAAGCGAGCTGTTCGGTCACGAGGAAGGCGCGTTCACCGGCGCGCGCCGGGGCGGCAAGCCGGGCCTCTTCGAAATCGCCCACACCGGGACGATCTTTCTCGACGAAATCGGCGAGATGCCGGCGGCGCTGCAGAGCCGGTTGCTGCGCGTGTTGCAGGAGCGCGAAGTCATGAAGCTCGGCTCCGGGCGCGCGACTCCCGTCGACGTGCGGGTGATTGCCGCCACCCATCGCGATCTGCACGCGCTGGTCGAGCAGGGCGTGTTTCGCGCGGATTTGTATTTCCGGCTGAATCTGCTCCAGATAGGACTGCCGCCGCTGCGCGAAAGGCGCGGCGACGTCGCGCAACTGGCGCGGCATGTGTTGAACCGCAATGCGCGCCAGTATGGTCTGTCGGACGCCGCGCTCGAGCGGGTGCTGGCGTTCCTTACGCCTCTGTTCGAGCACTATGCGTGGCCCGGCAATGTGCGGGAACTGGAAAATCTGCTGGCGCGCGCGGCGATTTATCAGAGCGATTCGGCCGGCGAGGACTGGCAGGACCTGCAGACGGTGTTTCCGGAATTCGGCCGGATGCGGCAGGTGGCCGCGCACGTGGATGGCGCCCTGGGTCACGCCCACACCCCCGCCCACACCCCCGTCGATGCCTCAGGCCGCCGCTCGCCCACCCGCGAGGATGTCGTACGCGCGCTCGAACAGGCTGGCGGCAATCGCGCTGCAGCAAGCCGGGCGTTGGGAATCGGCCGCACGACCCTCTGGCGGCTGATGAGAGACTGACCCGAGGATTGGTGCGACGCAATAGTCGTCGGCAGTCAGTCAAATAGTAATAAACTATTGAAATATTTTATGTGCACTACTTTACCTATTAAGCGCGGTCTGACATACTGACTCCACTTTCCAACCACTCCGAAAGAGGACTCAGCAAATGCCGATCATCAACAGTCAAGTCAAACCGTTCAAGGCACAGGCCTATCACAATGGCGATTTCCAGACCGTCACTGAAGAAAGCCTGAAGGGCAAGTGGTCGGTTTTCGTTTTCTATCCGGCTGACTTCACGTTTGTTTGCCCGACCGAACTGGGTGACCTGGCCGATCGTTACGCCGAATTCAAGAAGCTCGGCGTCGAAATCTACAGCGTGTCGACCGATACGCACTTCACGCACAAGGCATGGCACGACACGTCGGACACGATCCAGAAGATCAAGTACCCGATGCTCGCTGACCCGACGCTGGCAATTTCGCGCAACTTCGACGTGCTGATCGAAGAAGAAGGCCTGGCACTGCGCGGCACGTTCGTGATCAACCCGGAAGGCGAGATCAAGCTGGCCGAAATTCACGACAACGGCATTGGCCGTGACGCCGGCGAGCTGCTGCGCAAGGTTCAAGCTGCGCAATACATCGCGGCTCACCCGGGTGAAGTGTGCCCCGCCAAGTGGACGCCGGGCGCTGAAACGCTGACCCCGTCGCTCGACCTGATCGGCAAGATCTAAGGTCTAAAGCCTCACGCAGTACGCGCCTCACGGCGCATCGCCGTGCGGACCGCTTGATACGGCGGTTCGCGCGTGCCCGGGCTGCGCGCCTCCCATCCGGATGCGCGCGGCGCCCGGGACCCAACACCCCTCGTCACGGAATCGAATAGCCATGCTGGACGCCAATCTCAAGACTCAGTTGAAATCCTACCTCGAAAAGGTTAGCAGGCCTATCGAGATCGTCGCGTCGCTCGACGACAGCGCGAAATCGCAAGAGCTGCTGGCATTGCTGAGCGATATCGCGACGTTGTCGGAACGCGTCAGCGTGATCGAACGTCGTGGCGACAGCGAGCGCAAGCCGTCGTTTTCGATCGGCGAGCCCGGCAAGGAAACGGGCATTCGTTTCGCCGGCATTCCGATGGGGCATGAATTCACGTCGCTCGTGCTTGCGCTTTTGCAGGTCGGCGGCCATCCGGTCAAACTCGACGATGCGGTGATCGAACAGATCCGCAGCCTCGACGGCGACTATCAGTTCGAAACGTATTTTTCGCTGTCATGCCAGAACTGCCCGGAAGTCGTCCAGGCACTGAACGTGATGGCGCTGATCAACCCGCGCATCCGCCACGTGGCAATCGACGGCGCGCTGTTCCAGAACGAAGTCGAAGCACGCCAGATCATGGCGGTACCGACCATGTTCATGAACGGCGAAGTGTTCGGCCAGGGCCGCAGCGGCGTGAAGGAAATCCTCGCCAAGCTCGACACCAACGCCGGTGCGCGCGCTGCCAAGGAACTGGAAAAGAAGCCGGTGTTCGATACGCTGATCGTCGGCGGTGGGCCTGCGGGCGCGGCTGCGGCGATTTACTCGGCACGCAAGGGTATTGCGACCGGTGTCGTGGCGGAACGCTTCGGCGGTCAGGTGCTCGATACGCTCGCGATCGAGAACTTCGTTTCCGTGACGGAAACCGAAGGACCGAAGTTCGCCACGGCGCTCGAACAGCACGTGAAGAGCTACGAAGTCGACATCATGGACGTGCAGCGCGCCGAGGCGCTGATCCCCGGCCGCATCAACGAAGTGCGTCTCGCGAACGGCGCGGTGCTGAAGGCGAAGACGATCATTCTGGCCACGGGCGCCCGCTGGCGCGAGATCAACGTGCCGGGCGAGCGCGAGTACCGTAACCACGGCGTGGCGTACTGCCCGCACTGCGATGGTCCGCTGTTCAAGGGCAAGCGTGTGGCGGTGATCGGCGGCGGCAACTCGGGCGTCGAGGCGGCGATCGACCTCGCGGGCATCGTGCGCGAAGTGACGCTGTTCGAATTCGGCGCGCAATTGCGTGCTGACGAAGTGCTGCAACGCAAGCTGCGCAGCCTCGCCAACGTGACGATCGTCACGCAGGCTCAGACCACGGAAATCACCGGCGACGGCAAGAAGGTCAACGGTCTGGTCTACAAGGACCTGCGTTCGGGTGAAACGAAAAGCATCGAACTCGAAGGCGTCTTCGTACAGATCGGTCTCGTGCCGAATACCGAATGGCTGAAGGGCACGGTCGAATTGTCGAAGCACGGCGAGATCGTCGTCGATGCCCGCGGCGCAACGTCGGTGCCGGGCGTGTTTGCCGCCGGCGACGTGACCACCGTCCCGTTCAAGCAGATCGTGATTGCGGTGGGCGAGGGCGCGAAGGCATCGCTCTCCGCGTTCGATCACCTGATCCGCAGCAGCGACGCGGATGAAGTGGTGAGCGAAGCTGAAACCGAAGCGACAGTTTGATCGCGTAGCGTGAGTGGTGGACGGCGGCCTGCGGGCCGCCGTTTTTGTTTGTAGTGAGACTAAAACCGCTTTTGAGCGGGCTTTGTTTTGGCTAAGCGAAGGCCGGACGGCGGTCTGTCAGGATAATCTGACCGCCGCCTTGGGGAGGAATTGCTTTTCTCAGGGGTCTTGAGTGTGTTTTGAGAAAAAGCTCACATTCCTATGCCATTTCGGACGAGCGCGCGCTGAAATTCCGAGCGACGAGATTTACGACGACGGTCGTGAGCAACGAGTTCTCGACCCAGTCCGGTATGAGTTGTCGAAGCACTTGCTGCGGGATTTGGCTATGACGATTGGTGAGCGCCCGATTGTCGTTGCCGACGAAAAGCAGCCGAACTTCATGACGCTGCAAAAAACGAATGCCGATGGCACCTCGTCGTTATACGCCGTGTTCTTTGAAGTGGAGAAGGATAGGGCAAGAAAGCAGCGTCTGATTCTGCGAGTTCAGTCTGCCTATCTTCTCGAGAAAGAACTGACGAAGCGTCAGCGGCAAGCGAAAAAGGTTGCGTTCAAAACTCTGCTGCGGGCAACTTATGAGGGGCGCAAGATTCGTCCCTAGCCGCGATGACGAGCCACAAAAACCAACGGCTGCCTTTCGGCAGCCGTCGCATGCGGGATTCTCTATTCACCTTGCGGCGAAATTTCCACTCCAGGTGGAACCCGGTGACCCGGGCGGCGCTACGTTTTTTACACCCGCTCGACGCCCACCCTGAATGCCGCACCCTCGGCCCCTTCGTTTGGAGCCTCCCATCTAGGTCGATTCCTTGGCGATCCCGCCCGTCAGGCCGTATAAATTGAGAGTCGGGCTCGGTCCAGCCGACCTGCGTACCGGCTCGCAAGCGCAAAGCTTGCCGATACCGGACGACATAAAACAAGGAGGGAGACAATGGCAACATCGCAAGCGGCCCCCGCCCGATGGGTCGACGGCAAGCGCTATCTGTGGCTGCTGGGCGCACTCACCATCACCTTGCCGTTGCACGCCGCGAATCTGGCGTTGCAGACCGGCTGGCCTATTTTCTGGTGGTTCGGGCCGATTTTCGTGTTTGGCATTATCCCGGTGCTCGACTATCTGATCGGTGACGATCCGAGCAATCCACCCGAGGAGGTCGTTCCCACGCTCGAGCGGGAGCGCTATTACCGCCGTGTGGTCTATCTGGCCACCTTCATCGAATACGTGTCGTTCCTCGGCGCGCTGTGGATCGTCGGCACGCACGCCCTGACGTGGTACGACTATCTTGGTTTTGCGCTCTCGCTGGGCGCGGCGACGGGCGTATCGATCAATACCGCGCACGAGCTCGGCCACAAGACGGATGGCTTCGAACGATGGCTCGCCAAGATCACACTGGCGCCGGTCGCCTATGGCCATTTCTTCGTCGAACACAATCGTGGACACCACGTGCGCGTCGCTACGCCGCCCGATCCCGCAAGCGCGCGCTACGGTGAATCGTTCTGGCGGTTTCTGCCGCGTACGGTTTTCGGCAGCATCGCATCGGCGTGGCGCCTCGAGAAGCATCGGCTCGAACGCCTCGGCAAATCGCCCTGGACATGGCGCAATGAGGTCCTGCACTCGTGGGCGATGACCGCCGTGCTGTGGGGCGCGGCGATCGCGCTGTTCGGCAAAACGGTGATTCCGTTTCTGCTGATTCAGGCGGCGTATGGGGCCTCGCTGCTCGAAGTGGTGAACTATCTGGAGCACTACGGGCTCGGCCGCAAGCAGCTCGCGAGCGGCCGTTACGAGCGCTGCCAGCCGCAGCACTCATGGAACAGCAATCGTATCGTGACGAATCTGTTTCTGTATCAGTTGCAGCGTCACGCCGATCATCATGCGAATCCGACACGCTCTTACCAGGCGTTGCGTCATTTCGACGGCGCGCCGCAGTTGCCCTCGGGTTACGCGACGATGATCATGCTCGCGTACGTGCCGCCGCTGTGGTTTCGCGTCATGAACCCGCGCGTGGTCGCGCATTATCAAGGCAATATGGCGCAGTCCAATATCCGGCCGGCAATTCGTGAGCGCGTGCTGGCGCAGTTTGCCGGCTAACGTGGACGGCTTCATGGAAAGAAAAAGCCGCCCGGACAATGCCGGGCGGCTTTTTTATCGGGCTTGTCGAACACCGGCGGCGCAAGCTCAACGCCGGTCGATTGAATACTTGCCGGCACCGGTCACGCACAACAGCAACAACGCGCCCATGATGCTGATGTTCTTGTAGAAGTGGATCATGTTGTCGTACTGCATCGCACCCGTCATGTTCCAGTAGTGATGGCCGATGAATGCCGTGCCCAGCGTATAGATCGCGAGCAGCAGTGCAAGCGGCCGCGTATAGAAGCCCACCAGCAGCGCAATGCCCACTACCAGCTCCATCACTACGGCGATGATCGCCGACAACTCAGGCGCCGGCGCGCCGGTCGACGTCATGTAAGCGACGGTGCCGGAAAAGCCCGTCAGCTTCAACCAGCCGAACATCACGAACAGCACCATCAGCAGGACGCGGGCGACGAGAATGACCGTGTCTTTCTGGTTTTCAAATAGCGTATAGCGCATGATTTTTCTCTTTAGGTAAGGAAGGGTGCGGCTCGCCGCAAAGTCCGCTGCGAGCCGCGCTCAAGCCGGCCAGGTCTATCGGCAGGATGAGCCGCTTAAGCCCACAACTCCGACACTTCGATGTTACGCAGATCGAACACCAACACTTCCGCGTCGTGACCTTGCGTGAAGGTCAAGGCTTCTTCGCCGCGGACTCGCGCGCCGTCGCCTTCGCCAAGTTCGACGCCGTTCACCTTGACGCTGCCGCGCGCCACGTGAATATAAGCATAGCGATTGCTGGCCAGTTCGAGGCGCGCGGTTTCATCACCGTCGAAGAGGCCGGCATAGACCCGCGCATCCTGTTGCACCACCAGCGAACCGTCTGCACCGTCCGGTGAGATCACGAGGCGCAGCACGCCGCGCTTCTGATCCACGCCAAAGTGGCGCTGCTGATAGCGCGGCGCGGTGCCTTTCTGCGCCGGTGCAATCCAGATCTGCATGAAGTGCACGGGCTCGCTCTTCGAATGGTTGTATTCGCTATGCGCGACGCCGGTTCCCGCGCTCATCAACTGGATGTCGCCAGGCACGATCACCGACCCGGTGCCCATCGTGTCCTTATGCTCCAGCGCGCCTTCCAGCACGTACGAAAAGATCTCCATGTCGCGGTGCGGGTGCTTGCCGAAACCTTGCGCCGGTGCGACACGGTCGTCGTTGATCACGAGCAGGTCGGAAAAGCCGTTCTGCTTCGGGTCGTGATAGTTCGCGAAGGAAAACGTATGACGCGAGCTAAGCCAGCCGTGCTCCGCGCGGCCGCGTTGATTGGCGTGTCTGATATCGAGCATCGTATTTCTCCTTGTTTCCGGTTGTGCGATCCGGCCAGATGTTTGGCCGCGATCCATGAACGACAGTGTAGGTCAATCAGAGTGGCTATAATTGAGTGAAAAAGTGAAACACTGTCTCCGTGGGGTGGACAATACGATGCAACTCGAGGATATGCGGATTTTCGTCGCCACGGTCGACGCCCATAACTTCACCGCCGCGGCAAAGCGGCTTGCGCTGTCGAAGCAGTTCGTCAGCCGGCGCGTCATGGCGCTGGAAGAGGTGCTTGGCGTGCAACTGCTGATCCGCAATACGCGCAAGCTGGCCGTGACCGAACTCGGTCAGGAGTTTTACGAGCGTGCGCGGCGCATTCTCGGCGAGGTGGAGGACGCCGAGCAGGCGATGTCGCTGCGCCGCGCCGGGCCGCGTGGTCTGTTGCGGGTCAGCGCGCCGATGTCGTTCGGGATGATGCATTTATCGCCGTTGGTGGCGAGCTTTCTGCGCGAGCATGGCGATGTGCGCTTCGATATGGAGTTGAGCGATCGCACCGTCGATGTGGTCGGTGAGGGCTTCGATATGGCGATCCGGATCGGCACGTTGCAGGATTCCACGTTGATCGCGCAGAAGCTCGTCGATGTCAGGATGGTGGTGTGTTGCAGTCCGGGGTATGCGCGGCGGCGTGGAGCGCCTCGTCATCCTGCAGATCTGGCGCGGCATTCATGCCTGCTGTATGGACATGGCGGGGCGGTGAGTTGGGAGTTCGTTGTTGATGGGGTTTCGAAGGGGTTTGAAGTGCATGGGCCGCTGCGGGCCAATAATGGGGAGCTGATTCGCGATGCGGCGGTGGCCGGGTTGGGGATTGTTCGGCTTCCTGATTTTATTGTTGCCGATGCGGTTGGGCGAGGGTTGCTTGTGACTGTGCTGGATGAGTTTTTGCCTACGGCGGCTACGGTTTATGCGGTGTATCCGCAGCATCGGCAGAGTTCTGTCACTATTCGGGTTTTTGTTGAGTTTTTGAAGGGGAGGTTGGGGGAGGGGTGATGGTTTTTTTTTTGCCTTCGGCGGGGCTTGTTGTTCGGGTTTCTGGGTTTGGTGCCTTTCCTTGATTCGTTAGTGGTCTATTAGCGTCGCCCCTGTGCGGGGCGGGCACCTACTTCTCTTTGCCGCCGCAAAGAGAAGTAGGCAAGAGAAAGCGGCTCAAACCGCTAATGCTAAGCGGGTCCCGTAGCGTGCAACGGGTAGTGGTGCATCTGGAATCTGTGTTCCTGCACCTGCATACGCTTGTGACAAGGGTGTCATACTTCCGGCGGCGCTCCGCGCGCCGAAGAGCGCTTCAAAAAACACCCGCTACGGTTCAATCCGTAGCTCCGTCAGTTCAGTTCAACGCTATTTCGTCGAGCAGCGGCGGACTTCGTCGCGGCACACTATTCTCCGCTGCCCGCTGCCCGCTGCCCGCTGCCCGTCGTTCGCGGGCCTGCGCTCGCTTAGCCGTTGCGGAAAATGAAGCTGTAGCCGTTCAGTGCCGGGACGCCGCCCAAGTGGGCGTACAGCACGCGTGAGCCTTCCGGGAATTCGCCGTTTCTTACCATGTCGATCATGCCGTGCATCGATTTGCCCACGTATACCGGGTCGGTCAGCACGCCCTCGAGTCGCGCGCATAGGCGGATCGCTTCCAATGTGCCTTCGTTCGGCAAGCCGTATTCGGGGCCGGCGTAGCGTTCGTCCAGTACGACGTCCTTGCTGGTGATGTCGCGTCCAAGGTCGACTTGTTCCGCAGTCTGCTTCGCGATTCGTATGATCTGCTCACGAGTCTGCGCCGGTTTCGCGGATGCATCGATGCCAATGACGCGCTCGGCGCGGCCGTCGGCGGCGAAACCCACGACCATGCCGGCCTGGGTGCTGCCCGTCACGGAACACACCACGATGTAGTCGAACTTGAAACCCAGTTCGGCTTCCTGCTGGCGCACCTCTTCGGCAAAGCCGACGAAACCGAGACCGCCCAGCGGATGGTCGGAGCAGCCGGCCGGGATCGCGTACGGCTTGCCGCCCGCGGCGCGCACGCTCTCCAGCGCATCCTCCCAACTCTTGCGAAAGCCGATGTCGAAGCCGTCGGCAACCAGCCGGACGTCAGCGCCCAGAATGCGCGACATCTGGATGTTGCCGACGCGGTCGTAGACGGCGTCCGAATAGTTGACCCAGTTCTCCTGCACCAGCACGCACTTCATTCCCAGATGCGCAGCGACCGCCGCCACCTGGCGGGTCTGGTTCGACTGGATCCCGCCAATCGACACCAGCGTGTCGCAACCCTGCGCCAACGCCTCGGGAATCAGATACTCAAGCTTGCGCGTCTTGTTGCCGCCGAAGGCAAAGCCGCTGTTGCAGTCCTCGCGCTTGGCGTACAGATGCACTTTGCCGCCCAGGTGGTCGCTCAAACGCTTCAGCGGTTGAATCGGCGTGGGCCCGAAAGTCAGCGGGTAGCGAGGGAATCGTTGCAGGTTCATGGCAGCTCCGAAATTGTAGGTTCGACGCGAGCAGCAAGTCGTCGCGCTAGAACAAATGGTAGGGAAAAGTGCTGGAAATGAGCTTGCAAATAAATTCTTCCCGGCATACTTTTGTAACTGAAAAAAAGAGAATGACCTAATAAAAATCTTAATCTGAATATATGAGCACAAGAAAAGTTCGTGGTGCATCGATCGCGCCGGCCACAGCCAGCGCCACATCTGAATCCGCGCAAGCCGATCCTCTTCACGCGCTCGATCGCATCGACCGGGCGATCCTGCGCCAACTACAAACCGACGCGTCGATCTCGAACGTCGCGCTCGCGGCCAAAGTCAAACTGAGTGCGCCGGCGTGTCTGCGGCGCGTCGAGCGGCTGAAGGAATCGGGACTGATCCGCGGCGTCGTCGCGTTGATCGACCCGAAGGCGGCCGGCGCGGGCATGCTGGTGATCATCGGCGTCGTGCTGGACCGGTCCACGCCGGAGTCGTTTGCCGAGTTCGAGAAGGCGGCGCAGAAGGTGGCGGGGTGCATGGAGTGCCACGTCGTGACAGGCGAGTTCGACTATTTCATGACGATCCGCACCCGCGATAGCGACAGCTTCAATCGTCTGCACGCGGAACAGTTGCTCTATTTGCCGGGCGTCCGGCAAATCCGCTCGTTTATGGTGCTCAAGGAAATCCTGTCGACCACGAAATTTCCGCTGTAGCCGCTGCCGTCACGCAAAAAGACGCGCATGCTGTCATAAATCCCCTTGCTGGACGACTAAGTGTCGGGACCACTCGAGGGCGGCGCGTTCAACGCCCGAACGGGTGAACGGTACGGACTCTCCGGGACGATCATCATGACTTGCAGCAGACGAACATTCTTCAGGTTAATCGGCGCGGCATCGCTCGCCGGCGGTACGGCGGCATGGCGCACGGCAGGGGCGGCGGAGTCGGGCGCAGCGGCGGCCTACGAGGTCATGCACAGCGACGCCGAATGGCACAAGCTGCTAACCGAGGCGCAGTACCGCGTGCTGCGCGAAGCGGGCACGGAGCGCCCATTCAGCAGCCCGTTGAACGACGAGCACCGCGTCGGCACGTTCGCGTGCGCCGGTTGCGCGCTGCCGCTGTTTTCGTCGAAGACGAAATTCGATAGCGGCACCGGCTGGCCGAGTTTCTGGCAGCCGCTGGATCATGCGGTCATCACGCATACCGACAAGTCGTTCGGCATGACGCGCGACGAAGTGTTGTGCCGGCGCTGCGGCAGCCATCTGGGGCACGTTTTCGACGACGGCCCCAAACCGACCGGCCTGCGCTATTGCATGAACGGTCTCGCGTTGACTTTCACGCCCGCCGCGCGCGGCACGAGTTGATCGAATCAGGACAGACATCATGAACATCGAGAAACGCATCATCGGCAAACCGGCCCGCTCGCGCGGGTCAGCCATCGCGCTTTCGGTCGGGCTCGGCGCGCTGGCGCTGCTGCTGGCGCAGCGCATGGCATTTTCGTCGGAAGCCGGGGTGGTGATTGCGCCGCCCGCCGTCGACGAACCGGTCTCCGCCACGACATCGCACGAAGAAACCGCCGTGTTCGCGGGTGGTTGCTTCTGGGGCGTGCAGGGCGTGTTCCAGCACGTGCGGGGCGTCACAAAGGCGGTATCGGGTTATTCGGGCGGCCAGCGCGACACGGCGCAGTACGAGACCGTCAGTGGCGGCGAGACCGGCCATGCGGAATCCGTGCAGGTCACGTTCGATCCCACCAAGGTCACCTATGGGCAGTTGTTGCAGGTCTACTTTTCGGTGATTCAGGACCCGACCGAGTTGAACCGCCAGGGGCCGGACAGCGGCACGCAATACCGCTCGGCGGTGTTTCCGCTGAATGACGCGCAGCGGCACGTCGCGCAAAGCTACATCGCGCAACTCGACAAGGCGCACGCCTTTCCGGCGCCGATCGTCACGAAGACGGAACCGTTCAAGGGCTTCTATCCGGCTGAGTCCTACCATCAGAACTACCTGACGTTGCATCCGAACTCCGCCTATATCGCCATCAACGACATGCCGAAGGTCGCCAACCTGAAGCGTCTGTTTCCGAATCTCTATCGCGACAAGCCTGTGCTGGTCGAAGCGGCGCAGTAAGGCGGCAAGTGCCGTACAGTAGGCTGCCTTCCCTGGCCGGTGCCGCATCGGGCGGCGCCGGTTTTTTTTGTGGTTGTATTCTGCCTGTCATCATCGCCACGGCACGCTTGTCGGTGTCCGTCGGTCTGTCCTCCCGTTGTTCCGATCAGAGTCGATTCCCCAGCGACCAGGCCCGCATTTTGCGCAGCTCCGTGCGTCGGCGAAGCGTTCACGCGCATCTCTTCGTACAATTGCCCAATTGACGGGGCGGCATCAGGAACAAAGGGTGCATTTTTTCCGGGCAATGCGTGTCGTCTGCTGAAAAATTTACATGCCGTGCGTAGCAAGGCGGCGGTTGCCCGGATGGTGTGCAATCCATTGCGGACCTCGGGCGCGAACATAAACCTCTTCGCGATACGCGAGAACGGAGGCTTCTGGTGTTGATCAGCCGTAGAAAGCGGATCGGCAGGATTCGCAAAAAACAAACAGGCATCGCGGCAACATCTCTGGTCGCCGTGACCCTCGGCGGCATCGGTATTCTGCCGGGTTCGGCCTTGGCCCAGACGCCTTCGCCATTGGGCGAATGGCAGTACTCCGTGGGCATTCCGCTGCAGAAGATGTGGCAGCCGGATATTCCGGAATGGCAGGTGCGCGTTGGCGCGGCGGCGTCGTTCCAGCCGCGCTACGAGGGCTCCGACCGGTATCACGTGATGGCCGGTCCAAGCATCGACGTGCGCTACAAGGACCTGTTCTACTTTTCGAGCGGCGAGGGCCTTGGGTTCAACTTCGCGCAGGGGCAGAACTGGCGCGCGAGTCTCGGGGCCGTCTACGATCTCGGGCGTCGCGGCCATGACGATCCGGAGGAGTTGAACGGCCTCGGCAACATCAATCAGGCGCCTGGCCTCAAGCTCTCCGGCGAGTATGTCGTGTCGAAGGATTTCCCGCTCGTGTTGCGCGCCGACGTCCGCCGCTATTTCGGCGGTTCGAACGGTTGGATCGGCGATCTCGGCGCCTATCTGCCGATGCCGGGCAGCACCCAGAAATTCTTCTGGTTCGCCGGACCGAACGTGACGCTTGCGGACTCCAACTACATGAACGCCTGGTACGGCGTGAATCAGAACCAGGCGGCGCACTCGCAATACTCGCAGTATCACGCGAGTGCGGGTTTCAAGTCGGTGGGCTTCGGCATTAGCGCCGTGTGGCTGTTCGACAAGCACTGGTTCGCCACTGCCGACGGCGCATTTGAAGAGCTGGTCGGCAGTGCGGGCAATAGTCCGATTACGCATAGCAGGGCCACCGGCGTGGCCGATATCTCCATCAACTATCGCTTCTGATGCAGCGGTTCGCTGATCGACCGCATGGACGCCGGCGCGCGATTCCGGCGCAATGCTCCCTTGTGCTACGCTTGCCGGACCCAACCTCATGTAGCGCGATTCGCCATCATCATGCGTTCCTGGCGCGTATCCACTCCGGCCCGCAGCGGGCACATCGACACGTCGCGTGTTACCGATCTTGTCATGTCGATCTCGCATGACAACCCGGATGCGCTTGCGGCAAGCATTCTGAGAACCGTTGGCGACACGCTGCCCGTGTCGCAGTGCACGATTTTCGCGTACGAATTCGACGCGAGGCCGCGCACCGTCTCCGCCGCCGACCATCGCGGCGGCCGCTTCCTCCGCGATGTCGCCAACCGCTACGCCGCGCACTTCCATGCCCTCGACGGCAATCGAGCCATCATCGGCCGCCCGCCGGCAACGCAGGCGCGCGAAGCGTTGGTGCTGCATCAGCAGCACAGTGAAGAAATCGAAAACGAAGCCTATCGCGCCGCCTGCTACGCGCAGCCCAACGTGTCCGACCGGCTTTCGTTGCTCCTGCAACCCATGGAAAGCGTCTGGCTGTCGATCAATCTGTATCGTGACAGCGCGTACGGCACGTTTCAGCCGGGCGAACTGCAGCACGTGGAAAGCGTGGCGCATCTGTTCGCCCACGCGGCAAAAAGCCACTACGCGCTCAATGGGCAGCATCAGCAAGGAACGGCAGCCGCGATGCTGGCACGCGTCAGGCGCGCGTGCCCGTCATTGACGCCGCGCGAGATCGACGTGCTGCGCGGCACGCTCGAAGGCGCAAGCGCCAGCGAGATCGCGGAGCAGATGGGCGTCAGGGCCACCAGCGTGATTACCTATCAGAAGCGCGCTTACGCGCGGCTGGGCATCTCGAGCCAGCGCCAGTTGTTCGCGTTGTGTCTGCTGCCTGAGCGGTCCTGAGCCGGCGCGCCGATGTTGCAGCTGTGGACTGAGCCGGCGCGCCGACGTTGCAGCCGTGGACTGAGCCGGCGCACCCACCTCGCGGCCGTAGGCTGAGCCGCAGCGCCGGAGTTGCAGCCGTAGATCAACCGCAAGGCGGCCGAAGAACGACCGCCTAGGCATCATGGCGCTCGCATCAAAAAATCATCCGCGCTTCGCCCGCGCATCGGCCTGCGTCTCACGATCCCAGCGCTTCAACCACGGCATGATGAATTCCGCGAATCCATCCGCGGGCGGCGACAGCGCACGTCCGGTCGAACGATACACGCATACTGCACGAATCGTTTCGGGATCGACGATCCGCTTCATCACCAGCCCGAAGGTTCGCGCGAGCGGCGCGACATAGGCGGGCGCGAGTGTCACGGCAAGCCCTTGTGATGCCAGGCCGAACGCTGTCGTGACGTTGTCCACCACGTCGACGGGGATAATGCGCGCCTCCACCGGCAGATTCGCCAGCATCTGTTCGACTGCACGCTCGTGATCGCGGCCGGTGGCAACGATCGGCACGCCGCGCAAATGCTGCCACTGCACCCGGCGCCGTGCGTTCAGCGGATGCGTCGGCGCGCACCACATCACCCACGGGCTCGCGAAGGCCGGATCGCAACGCACTCGCGTGCCGCTCTGAAGGTCCGGTCCGATCGCGAGATCCACGTCGCCGCTTTCCACGCGCTCAACCAACTGTTCGACCACGGTGTCGCAAATGCGCACGACGACCTTCGGCTTGTCGCGCGCATATTCGGCGATGGCCGCCGGCAGCGCGGTCGCCGCGAGTACCAGCGGCGCGCCGACTCGCACGATGCCGGCCGCGCGATTGCGAATGTCGTCGGCGGACTGGGCAGCGGCGCGCACATAGCGCAACACCGATTCGGCCGACGACAGAAAATCCTGCCCCGCGCTCGACAGATTGACGCGCCGCGTCGTACGGTCGAAGAGGCGAAATCCCAGTTCGGTTTCCAGTTCGGCCAGCAGCTGGCTGACCGCCGACGAAGTCAGCCCGAGCCGTTCCGCCGCCGCGCCGATGCTGTGCAAATCGACGATGGCGAGAAACGCTTCGAACTGACGGATGGTGACGCGTGTGAGTGGCATCAGGCGATTCTAAAGAAAAACTTACTAATCGTGAAAAATCGATTGATTGTGGGCAGCGGGCCATTGACTGACACTCGTCCTGGTCGACGCGGAGCTGGAAACCCGCTTAGACTTTCGACTCACCCACGCGGCTGCGACCCGGTTGCACCAGCCCACATCCAGGGTATACGCAGGCCGCCATCAAGCCACATGCAGAGCGCCACTCAAGGAATTGCCATGTTCGACCACATTCCCGCCTATCCTGGTGACCCGATCCTGAGCCTGAACGAGGATTTTCAACTCGATCCGCGCCCCAACAAGGTCAACCTGAGCATCGGCATCTATTTCGACGACGCCGGCAAGCTGCCGGTGATGGACGCCGTGCGGCGCGCCGAAACCGCGCTGCTCGGTGCGATCGGCCCGCGCTCCTACCTGCCGATGGCAGGCCTGCCGCTCTACCGCGACGCAGCACAGGCGCTGGTGTTCGGCGCGGACAGCGAAGCGCGCGCAGCGGGCCGCATCGCGACCTTGCAGACCATCGGCGGCTCGGGTGCGCTGAAAGTCGGCGCGGATTTTCTGAAGCGCTATTTCCCGGCCTCGCAGATCTGGATCAGCGATCCGAGCTGGGAAAACCATCGCGTGGTGTTCGAAGGCGCGGGCCTCACGGTCAACACGTATCCGTACTACGACGAGCACACCGGCGGCCTGCGTTTCGCCGACATGCTCGGCACGATCGACCGCTTGCCTGAGCAGAGCATCGTGTTGCTGCATGCGTGCTGCCACAACCCGACCGGCGTCGATCTGAGCCCGGCGCAATGGGCGGAGCTGGTGCCGGTATTGCAGCGCCGCAAACTGATTGCGTTTGTCGACATGGCGTACCAGGGTTTCGGGGCAGGCCTCGAGGAGGACGCCGCCTGCGTGCGTCTGCTCGCCGATGCGGGCGTGCCGTTGATCGCCGCCAATTCGTTTTCGAAGAACTTCTCGCTGTACGGCGAGCGTTGCGGCGCCTTGAGCGTGGTGTGCAAGAGCAAGGAAGAGGCGGCGCGCGTGCTGGGTCAATTGATGTCGACGGTGCGCGCCAACTACAGCAATCCGCCGACGCACGGCGCGCGCCTCGTTGCCAATGTGCTGTCCGATGCTGCCTTGCGTGCGTCGTGGGAAGCGGAACTCGCCACCATGCGCGAACGGATTCTCGCGATGCGCGGCACGATTCATCAAGGCCTCGCAGGCCGTGTCGATGAAGTGATGCGCGCGCGTTACGTCGCGCAACGCGGCATGTTCACGTACACAGGCTTGAGCGAAGCGCAGGTCGAGCGTTTGCGCAACGAATACGCCGTGTATGTGCTGCGTTCGGGACGCATGTGCGTCGCTGGATTGAACGAGCGCAACGCGGGCTATGTAGCGTCGTCGATCGCAGCGGTGGTGGCGGGCGCATAACGGTTGTTACTCGCAACGGCCGAACCTGACGACACCCCAGCGAATAACCGAGAACGACCGCGAACGATAACAACGGAGACCCTGATGACGACTCTTGAAATGCCGCCGGCCAGTCCGGCGAAGCTCGCCGCGATGCATCCCGACGAATGGCAGGCGCGCGTGCAACTGGCCGCGTGCTATCGCATCTTCGATATGCTCGGCTGGACCGAGATGATCTATAACCACATCACATTGCGTGTGCCGGCAAGCGTGAGCGGCGGCGAGCGGCACTTCCTGATCAATCCGTTCGGCCTGCACTACAGCGAAGTGACGGCGAGCAATCTCGTGAAGATCGACGCGCAGGGGCGCGTGCTCGATAATTCGCCGTATCCGGTGAATCCCGCGGGCTTCGTCGTGCATGCGGCGATTCACGAAGGCCTGCCCGATGCGCACTGCGTGATGCACACGCACACCACGGCCGGCGTCGCCGTGGCCTGCCTCGAAAACGGCCTGGAGCAAACCAACTTCTATAGCGCGCAGCTGCACGACCGCATTGCGTATCACGACTTCGAAGGCATTACGGTGCATGCGGACGAAGGGCCGCGTCTGATCCAGCATATCGGCAACAGACAGGCCGTGATTTTGCGCAACCATGGCCTGCTCGCATGGGGCCATACGTTGCCGCAGACCTTTGCCATTCTGTGGACGCTCAACCGTGCGTGCGAAATCCAGATGGCCACGTTCTCGATGGGCCGCGCAAGGCCGGTGCCGGAAGAGGTGGCGATCCGCTGCTCGCGCGACTCGTTGCAGTTCGATCCGCGTCACGGTGCGGGACAGGACGTGTTCGACGCACTGGTGCGGCGCGTGGACCGCATCGATGCGAGCTACAAGGATTGAGGCAAGGTTCGAGGCGAACAGCGAAGCAAAGATTACCGCAAGGATTAACGCAAGGATTGAAGCAATGAAAGTAGGTATCTACGGTGCAGGCGCAATCGGCGGCTGGATGGGGGTGAAGCTCGCGCAGGCCGGCCACGACGTGAGCGTGGTGGCGCGTGGCGCAACGCTCAGCGCGTTGCAGCAGCACGGCTTGCGTCTGATCGAAGGCGGCGTGACGCACACCGCCGAGGTGAATGCGAGCGAACAGCCGGCGGATCTTGGCGCGCAAGACCTCGTCGTGGTGGCGGTCAAGGGCCCGGCAATGGCCTCGGTGGCCGCGCATATCGCGCCGCTGCTGGGCTCGCAGACGATCGTGCTGACAGCGATGAACGGCGTGCCATGGTGGTTCTGCGACGGCCTCGGCCGCGATTTCGCCGGCAAGCGGCTGAAGTCGATCGATCCCGACGGCGCGATCTCCGCCGCGATTCCGACCGCGCAGACGGTGGGCTGCGTGGTGCATGCCAGCTGTCTGATCGAATCGCCTGGCGTGATCCGGCATCATCAGGGCAATGGGCTGATCGTCGGCGAGGCGTCGGGGCAACCGAGCGAGCGCGTCAAGGCGCTGACCGCCACACTGGCCGCCGCCGGTTTCAACGCGTCGATGTCGGAGCAGATCCAGCGCGATGTCTGGTACAAGCTGTGGGGCAACATGACGATGAATCCGATCAGCGCCATCACCGGCACAACCACCGACCGGATTCTCAGCGACGAACTGGTGCGCAACTTCGTCACGACCATCATGCTGGAAGCGAAGGAGATCGGTGCGCGCTTCGGTATCCCGATCGAGCAGGCGCCGGCGGATCGTCACGAGGTCACGCTCAAACTCGGCGCGATGAAAACCTCGATGCTGCAGGATGTGCAAGCGGGCAAGGCCGTCGAACTCGACGCGCTGGTGGCCGCGGTGCGTGAACTGGGGCAGCTTACCGGCGTGCCGACGCCTTACACGGACGCGTTGCTCGGGCTCGCGCGCCTGCATGCGAGTACGTTGGGGTTGTATCCGCGGCAGTGAAGGTTGTGCCGACTTTCGAAAAGAAGCCGCCCCGCGTGATCAGCGGGGCTTTTTTTCGTCTTATGTTTTGCGTCCGATGTGCCGGGCGTTCCGCTTTACGCGGTCACAGCGGCGGAGGCCGGCAGCTTCGCCGCGTCGATCAACGACAAGGCTCGCTGCGTATCGTCGAGTTCCGTCATGCACAGCAGTGCAAGGCGGGCCAGATACAAGGTCGCTTGCGCTTCGCCTTCGGCGGTCAGTGTCTTGCAGAGCGTCGTGTAGACGAGGTCGAGTTCACTATCGGTCATGGCGTGGGTTCCTCTTGCATCAGTTCGTCAGGCTGGCCGTCACGGCGCTTTGCACCTTCGCCGCACTGCCGTTGCGCCAGCGGGCGAGCACGTGGCCGTCCGGCCTGACCAGATAGACGGTGCCCGGCGTGGCGTCGAGCATCTCGTGCAGGCGCCCCTCCGGATCGACACCATGCGAGCCGGTGGAGCACGGCGCGTTGCCGGAGAGCAGCGTGATCGCCTTGAACGGAATGCCGTGTTCGCCGAGCGCGTGATGCAATTGCCGCCATGCTTCGTCTTGCGTCATGTCCGCGCCGAAGCGAAGTGCGGTGAAGCAAGGGCCAAGCAGATCGGTGAGATGGATATCGACGGCGACGCCTTCGCCCATGCGTTGCAGGCGGCACTCCGGCAGCACCGTCCCCGGCGCCGGACCTTTGGCGAACGCGTCCGACGCAGCGGCGGCGACCCGATTGAGCGGCGACTGCGCATATGCAATCGCATGCGTCTGCCGTGGATTGATCAACGGCCGCACGGCGGCATGACGCTCGGCAAGTCCCAGCACTGCCTTGCGCATCAGGTCGAATGCGAAGGAGGGCGGGGCCATGAATTCCGTGCTCTTCATCCCGTAGCTCAGGTTTTCACGCGCCGCAAATACGCGCTCGTCGCTGTAGCTGTCGAGCAGACGGTCCGACGCAATGCCGTTCACCACGTAAGCAAGTTTCCAACCGAGATTGTCGGCGTCGTCGATGCCGGAATTCGCGCCGCGCACGCCGAAGATAGGCACGAGATGCGCGGCATCGCCTGCGAACAGCACTCGGCCGTGGCGGTAGCGTTCGAGCGTCAACGCGTTGGCCTTGTAGACGGTGATCCAGATCGGCGACCACTCGCCTGTTTCGCCCATTGAGTCGAGCACGCTCTGTACACGTGGCATCACGTTGTCAGGCTTGACCGCGCTCTCCGGGTCCTCATCGTCGCGAAGCTGGTAGTCGATGCGCCAGACGTTGTCGGGTTGCTTGTGCACCAGCACGGTCGAGCCTGGATTGGAGGGCGGATCGAAATAGGCGAGGCGTTCCGTGGCGCGCTCGCTTTTCAGTTCGATATCGACGATCACGTAGCGGCCCTCGTACGTGGTGCCGGTGAGCTTGAGGCCGAGTGCCTCGCGGATCGTGCTGCGGCCGCCGTCGCACGCAACGACCCAATCCGCGCGCATTGTCCAAGCGGTGTCGCCGGTGCTCAGGTCAAGCGTTGCGCCGTTGCCGGGTTGTTGTTCGATGCCGCTCACACGGGTTTGCCAGCGGATGTCGATCAGATCGGCGTGCTGCTCCACTTCGTCGAGCAGTAACTGTTCGATCTGGTATTGCGCGATGTTGATCATCGGCGGCAGCGATTGCTCGTCGTCCTGATGCATGGCGAAGCGGAACACTTCGGCGTCGCGGTAGAAGCTGCGGCCGCCTGTCCACGGCAAGCCTTTTTGCAGGAAGCCGTCCACCACGCCGAGGTGTTTGAATATTTCGAGGCTGCGCCGCGAAATGCAGATGGCGCGGCTACCGGTGCACACGCCGTCATCGGCTTCGATCAGCACCGAGCGGACGCCCTGGCGAGCCAACGCGAGCGCCAGCGTCATGCCGACCGGACCGCCGCCGACGATCGCTACGGCGTGCCGCACAGGGTCGCGTCCGTCGACCAGCGGCGGCACCACCCCCGCATAGTGACGCGGCGTGAATGGATAGGGTTTGAAGCTGAGGTTCATGCCTGTCTCCTGGATCTTCAGTGTCGAACGTCCGCCAGGCGTGGTCGCTCTGCAAAGGCGGTGCGAATCGACAGGGAAGTATGGGGGAAACCTGGCGCGGCCCTGTCCTCATTTTGGGTACAGGGCGCCGGCGCACGGGCGTCGCGTTCTCCGCCGTTGGGGCGTCACCGCGTGGCGTGTTTGCCTCGCGACCTGGCGCTGGTCAAACGGTCCGCATTGATGCGAAACCAGTCGACTGAGAAATCCACGAATGAGCGCGTTTTTGCCGAAATGTGACGCCGGTCCGCATACACCAGCGCCAATTCCTTGTCGGCATTCGTGATGCGGTAATTCGTCAACAACGGCTTGAGGGTTCCGCTGCGCAGATCGTCCAGTACGTGATGTTCGGGCAGCACCGCGATTCCCATGCCCGCCAGCGCGGCATGTCTGAGCATCAGCGCGTTGTTGACCGCCAGCGCGACGTCGAGCGCAACCCGTGTTTCCTGCTGATCCGGCGCGACAAAGACCCAGTCGCCGTCAAGCGCGGCGGACGAGAGCGTGAGAAAAGTGTGTGCGGTCAAGTCCGACGGTGTCGACGGCGTTCCATTCGTGTCCAGATAGCCGGGCGAAGCTACGGTAATGGGGCGCACGCTGAGCAAAGGGCGTTTGATCAGCGTCGTGCCGCTGATCTGATTGGGCATGACGATGCCGACATCAAAACCTTCCCGCACAAAGTCGACGTGCTGATGCAGCAGCGTGAGCGAGAGTTTCACTTTGGGGTACTTCAAAAGATATTGCTGCAGCAACGGTGTCAGGCTGGACAGTGAAAACGACGCACCGGCCGCGACCCGCAGGGTACCGGACGGCTCGATCGAACCGCGGATTGCGATCGATTCCATTTCCTCGATATCGTCGAGTATGGTGCGACAGCATTTGGCGTACATCGCGCCCTCCTCGGTCAAGGAGAGGCTGCGCGTATTGCGATTGACAAGTCTCGTATTGAGATGGGCCTCAAGCTGCTCAAGATAACGTGTTGCCATTGCATTCGAAATGCCGAGATTGGCGGCGGCATGTCCAAACGACATGGTTTCGGCGACATTTATAAATACTCGCATTGCCTGAAGCTGATTCATAAGTTTACCAAAGCTATAACGGATGTTGCGTGGCTGAAAATCCGGCGGGTGACAGTTAAATGGTCGAAAGTGTTATTAATTCGTGTATTTTTGGGGTGTCTGTGTAAATTATTAATTTCATCGAAAGTATCGGCAAATCCGTATCAAAAATAGGCGTCGATTGCCGCTGTTGGGTGTAAGCAACAATTGGCTATGGGGCGGATGTGTCAAGAAGGGTGAAGGCGTTGTCGGATATGTGGCTGCGTGGGGTTTGGGCCCTGTTGGCCCCTCATCTTGCTAATAATCAAAAATAGTTTTGCACTATTTCATCCGATTTGTCATGGCGTCGGATGACTAGAATTCGGTCAGCACACAGGGTCCGCGTTCCATACCGATTAAACGGAATTGGAACCGGGTGCAGGGTGGTTTCGGCAAATGGTCGAGCCATGCCGTCAACCGGTTTTTACGATTCAACGCCAAGGTATTTACATGAAAAAAATCATTATTGCTACTGCCGTATCCGCCACTTTCGCCGGTGCGGCGCACGCGCAGAGCAGCGTCACGCTTTACGGCATTATCGATGCGGGGCTTACCTATGTGAGCAATGAAATCAGCGACAACTCCGACGTTACGCCCGACGGACGCCTCACGGGCGGCAAGGCAATGATCGGCATGACGGGCGGCAATCTGCAGAACAGCCGTTGGGGCTTGAGCGGCGTCGAGGACCTGGGCGGCGGATTGAAGGCGGTCTTCAGACTCGAAAGCGGTTTCAATATCGCGAACGGCAGCCTGTCGAAGTCGAATACCCTGTTCAACCGTCAGGCGTATGTGGGCGTGTCCGGCGATTTCGGCACGGTTTCGCTGGGCCGCCAGTACGACTCGGTGGTCGACTATCTCTCGCCGCTCACGGCAGCCGGCAGCTGGGGCGGCACGTATTTCGGGCATCTGGGCGACAACGACAACACCAACGCTTCGATCAGCGTCAGCAACTCGGTCAAGTTCCAGAGCGCCAACTATAGCGGTTTTTCGTTCAGCGGCCTGTATGGCTTCTCGAATGACTCGAGCTTCGCCAGCAATCGGGCTTACAGTGTGGGCGCGGGATACAAAAACGGCGGATTGCAGTTCGGCACCGCTTATTCCCAGTATCAGGGTCTGGACCAGAACCAGGCCACCGGCGCCATCCAGGGCGGTACGTTCGCTGCTTCCTCGATTAGCGGCGTGCAGAATCAGCGTACATGGGGTTTCGGCGGAAGCTATACGTTTGGTCCGGCCGTCATCGGCGCGATCTTCACGCAAAGCCGCTTCCAGGATCGCGTCTCGGACATCTCGGCTCGCTACAACAACTACGAAATCAACGCGCGCTACAACGTGACGCCTGCGTTGGGCCTGGGCGTCGCCTACACGTATACGCAGGCACTGCGCGCTGCGCCGGGCACCACTGATTCGGATACGGGTGCGGCGCACTGGAATCAGCTTGGAGTGCAAGCTGATTACTCACTGTCGAAGCGCACCGATCTTTACTCCGAGGCTGTCACGCAGCTCGGCGCCAACAACGGTCGTGGCCTGAACGCCGCGCGAATCAATGGCGTGTCCATGCAGTCGACGTCCCGCACGCAGTTTCTCGTGACGAGCGGCATCCGCCACCGGTTCTGATTCCGCTTCCTTCCCGAGTTTTGCCGGGCCGGGGAAACCGGACCTCCGTTTTTCGGTGTGGACGGTCTACCTCCGGTGCAATGGTTTACGGCTTCGCGCCGATCGCGTTTCCTGTGCGATCGGCCGCGAGCCGTTGCGTTGATGCGCTGCCCGGCTATCGACCAATCATTCGTGGGACATCCATGTCAGTTTCGTTGTTGGGAGGCATGACGCGCTCCCCGAACGCGCCCAGGCGCTGGTGTCGAGGCGTGCAAGGCACGCTCGCGTCGACATTGAGTGCGTGTGCCCTGCTTGCCGCCTGCGGCAAATCAGGCGCGCCGGAAATTGCCCAGCCTGTCGAGGTTACCGTCATGACTGTCGCGCAGCATGACACGCCCACCGAATTTGCTTTTACCGCCCAGACGCAGAGTTCGCGCGCCGTGGAGATTCGCGCGCGGGTGGACGGCTTTCTGGACAAGCGGATGTACACGGAAGGCCAGATCGTGCGTCAGGGGCAGACGCTCTTTCTGATGGACCCCAAACCATTCCAGGCCGCGTTGCAAACTGCGCAGGGCGAACTGTCCCAGCAGCAGGCGCGGCTCGAAGTGGCCAAGGCCAACCTCGCCCGCGTCATTCCGCTGGCGGCGCAGAACGCGTTGAGCAAGAAGGATCTCGACGACGCGACCGGCAAGGAACGCGAGGCGCAGGCCGCCGTCATCGCCGCGAGAGGCCAGGTGCAGGCGGCGCAACTGAACCTCAGCTATACGACGATCAAATCGCCGCTGACCGGCTTGTCGAGCTATGCGAGACAGCAGGAGGGCAGCTATGTCACGCCGGCCCAGTCGGGCCTGTTGACGTATGTGTATCAGATGGACCCGATGTGGGTCGACTTCAGTATCTCGGAAAACGAGATGCTGCGCTATCGCGAGCAGATTTCTAAAGGCCAGCTACGCTTTCCGCCGAACAACCAGTTCGACGTCACGCTTGAGCTCGCGGACGGCTCGACGTTCCCCGTGCATGGCCGCATCGACTTCGCCAATCCCGTCTTCAGCACGGAAACCGGCACATTTCTCGTACGCGCGGTTTTCGCCAATGAAAAAGGCACCTTGCGGCCAGGGCAGTTCGTGCGGGCGAGAGTGGCCGGCGCGGTGCGTCCGAACGCCGTTGTGATTCCCCAGCGCGCGTTGCAACAGGGCGCGAAAAGCCATTTCGTGTGGACCGTGGACAAGGATAACAAGCCCCATCAACGCGTCGTCGAGGTAGGCGAATGGCAGGGTGACGACTGTTTTATCAGCGACGGATTGCGTCCAGGCGAAATAGTCGTGGTGGACGGCGCCATCCGTGTGTCGCCCGCTTCGACGCTCAGGATCGCGGGCAATCGCACTTCCGCCGGGCATGCCGCCCCCACCGCGCCGCTCGCTACGGCATCGCAGCCGGAAGCAAACGCGAAGCACCCAGACTAAGCACCAGGCGGTAAGCCGGATGAAAATTTCCCATTTCTGTATCGACAGGCCGATCTTCGCGTCGGTCATCTCCATCATCATTGCGTTGGGCGGCATGCTGGCCATGTTTGCCTTGCCGATCGCGCAGTACCCCGATATCACGCCGCCGCAGATCACGATTTCCGCCAGCTACCCAGGCGCCAGCGCCGACGTGGTGGCGAACAACGTTGCCGCGCCCATCGAGCAGCAGGTCAATGGCGCGGACAACATGATCTATATGAGTTCGTCGAGTTCGTCCACGGGCAGCTTGACGATCAACGCGTACTTTGGCATTGGCACCAACCCGGATCTGGCTCAGGTGGACGTGCAGAACCGCGTCAACCTCGCGCTGCCGCAACTGCCGCAGTCGGTGCAGTCGCAAGGCGTGCAGGTGCAAAAGAAGTCGTCGGCCTTCATGATGGTGGTGGCGATCTATTCGCCCGATAACCGCTACAGCTCCAGCTATGTCGCGAACTACGCGAATGTCTATGTGCTCGATGCACTCAAGCGCATTCCGGGTGCGAATCAGGCCAGCATCTTCGGCACGCCGGACTACGCCATGCGCATCTGGCTGCGTCCAGACCGCATGGCGCAACTCGGCATCACGGCGAGCGACGTTCAGACCGCGGTCGCCAACCAGAATCAGCAGTTCGCGGTGGGCCGTCTCGGCCAGTCGCCGACCGGTGCGCCGGTTGAACAGTCGTTCGCCGTGACGACGAGCGGGCGTCTCTCCGATCCCGCCGAATTCGAGAACATCATCATTCGCGCATCGAGCAACGGTGCCGCGATCGTGCGTCTGAAAGACGTAGGGCGCGCCGAACTCGGCCAGAAAGATTATTCGATACGCAGCAGATTCCAGGGCAAGCCGGCCACCGTCATCGCCATTTACCAGCAGCCGGGCGCCAACGCGCTGGACGTGTCGAACAAGGTGCGCGCCACGCTGGCGGAAATGAAGCGATCGTTTCCTGAGGGAATCGACTACAGCATCGCCATGGACACCACCAATTTCACGCGCGCCTCCATTGCGGACGTGGTGAAGACCTTCTTCGAAGCCGTAGTGCTGGTGGTGATCGTCGTGTTCGTGTTCCTGCAGAGCTTCCGCGCGACGTTGATTCCGGTGCTGGCCGTCCCCGTTTCGATTCTCGGCACGTTCATGGGCATGGCCGCGCTAGGTTTCTCGATCAACATGCTGACCATGTTCGGCATGGTGCTGGCAATCGGCATTGTCGTGGACGACGCGATCGTGGTGATCGAGAACGTGGAACGCAATATGAGCGCGTACAAACTCGATCCGAAGGCCGCCGCCAAAAAGGCAATGGACGAAGTGTCGGGGCCGGTGGTCACGATCGTCCTCGTGATGTGTGCGGTGTTCGTCCCCGTGGCGTTTCTGGGCGGCATTACGGGGCAGTTGTACAAGCAGTTCGCCATCACGATTGCCATTTCGGTGGTGCTCTCCGGCATCGTGGCCCTGACGTTGTCGCCGGCGCTGGCCGCGCTGTTGCTCAAGCCGCAGACGAAGGCAAAGCACGGCTTCTTCAAATGGTTCGACGCCGCCTTCGCCAGCGTCACGGCGGCTTACGGTCGCGCCGTGACGCTGGCGATCAAACGGTTCGGTGTGGCGCTGTTGCTGTTCGCCGGCATGGTCGTGCTGGCGATCACGATGATGCGTTCGATCCCAGGCGCGTTCCTGCCGCCCGAAGATCAGGGCTACCTGCTCGGCGCGATCCTCATGCCCGATGCGGCCAGTCTCGACCGCACGGGAAAGGTGTCGGCCAAAGTGACGGACTACTTTTCGAAGCAAGGCGGGGTGGATAGCGTGACGGTGGTGGACGGCTACAGTCTGCTCGACAACCAGACCATGAACAACGCTTCGTCGTTTTTCATCGGATTGAAGGGATTCGACGAACGCTATTCATGGGCCAACATACGCGCGCAGAATGCTCACACGCTGCTGCTGGGCGCTTATCGCGCGTTGTCGAGCGTGAAAGAAGGGTTTGTCGTGCCTGTGAACCCACCGTCCATTCCGGGGCTCGGTACGACCGGCGGCACCGAGATGTGGATTCAGAGCAAGGGCGACGCGACCACTGAACAACTTGCTCAAGTGGTGCGCGACTTCGTTGCCAGGGCGAAGGCGCGGCCGGAACTGGCCGGCGTCACCTCGACCTTCAATGCGGCTTCACAGCAGTTGCGCGTCGACGTGGATCGCGACAGGGCCGCGACGCTCGGCGTGCCGATCGACGAGGTCTACAGCACGATGCAGACCATGTTCGGTTCGCTGTATGTCTCGCAGTTCAATCAGGCGAGCCGTCTCTGGCAAGTGATCCTGCAGGCCGAGCCGTCGTACCGGTTGAAGCCTTCGGATCTCGATCAGGTGTTCGTGCGCAGCGCCACTGGCGCCATGGTGCCGCTCAAATCCGTGGTGACGTACCGGTACGTCACCGGCCCGTCGCTGATGACGCGCTTCAATAATTTTCCTGCCGTTCTGATTACGGCCAACGCCGCGCCGGGCTACAGCTCGGGGCAGGTGATCGCCACCTTGCAGGAACTCGCGCAATCGATGCCGGCCGGTTTCGGCGTCGGCTGGAGCGGTGAAGCATACGAAGCGCGTCAATCGGGCAACACGTCGGTGCTGGTCTTCGCCTTCGGTCTCGTCATGGTGTTCCTGATTCTCGCCGCGCAGTACGAGCGCTGGAATCTTCCGGTCGGTGTGCTCATGGCCGTGCCGTTCGCGCTGTTCGGCGCGTTGCTGGCGATCCTGTTGCGAGGCCTGAACAACGATGTCTATTTCCAGATCGGTCTCACCATGCTGGTCGCGCTCGCCGCGAAGAATGCGATCCTGATTTTCGAGTTCGCCGTGCTCAATCGCCAGAACGGCGCGTCGGTATTCGATGCCGCGGTGACCGCCGCGCGGGACCGGCTGCGTCCGATCGTGATGACATCGTTCGCCTTCATTCTCGGCTGCGTCCCGCTCGCGATCGCGACGGGCGCGTCGCAGAACAGCCGGCATTCCATCGGCACCGGCGTGATCGGTGGCATGGTGGGCGCGACGGGCATCGCCGTGTTCTTTATTCCGGTGTTCTTCTTCATGCTCGAATCGATCAGCGCGCGGCGCGCGGCCAAACACTCATCCGCGGCAACGCCGGCGCAGCGAGGTGAAACAACATTGCCGGGTCCGTCGCCGGTGGATCATGGTTCGGCCGGTTTGGCGCCGATCACGAAGCGGGATAATTGACATGCGTCCAGTCGTCTCCAGTCTCATCCGCGTGTCGGCACTCGGACTCTCTCTGTGTCTGAGTGGGTGCATGCTCGGCCCCGACTACGTGCGGCCGTCAATCGAAACGTCGGCCACGTTCCGGTTTTCGGAGGGTGCTCAGTCGCAGATCGCCGATACGGCGTGGTGGGAGCAGTTCGGTGATCCTGTGCTTAACGAACTGATTTCAACGGCGCTCGCGCAGAACAAGGACTTGCAAATCGCGGCCGCCCGGGTCGATGAATTCCGCGGCCAATTCGTCAGTACGCGTTCGCAGCTGTTTCCGCAGGTGAGCGCGGGCTTCAATGCCGGGCGCCAGCGTGTCTCGCCACTCGCACAGGCGTCGCTGCCGCCGGGTGTCGGCACGGCCTACGACTCATTCAATGCCACCTTGCCCATCTCGTGGGAACTCGACGTGTTCGGCCGAGTGCGGCGGCAGACCGAGGCGGCGCGCGCTAGTCTGTTCGCCAGTGAAGAAGGCCGGCGCGCGACCATTCTCACGCTCGTGTCGTCCGTGGCGACCTCGTATATCAATCTGCGAAATCTCGATCAGCAACTGGAGATCGCGAATGCCACCGTGGCGAGCCGCGCCGGGTCGGTCAAAGTATTCGAGCTGCGTTTCAGGGCCGGGGAAATCTCGCAGGTCGAGCTGGCGCAGAGTCAGTCGGAATACGAGGCCTCGCTCGCCGAAGTGCCAGCCATTGAGGCGCAGATCGGGCAACAGGAAGATGCGCTCTCCGTGCTGCTCGGCCGCAATCCGGGCCCCGTTCTTCGTGGCCGTACGCTCGAAACGCTTCAGGCTCCGAACGTGCCGGCGGCGTTGCCTTCGGAATTGCTTGAGCGCCGCCCCGACGTGCTGCAGGCGGAACAGAATCTGATTGCCGCCAACGCGCTGATCGGCGCGGCGCGCGCGCTATATTTTCCCCAGATTTCGTTGACGGGGCTGTTTGGCTCGACGAGCACCCAGCTAGCCAAACTTTTCAGCGGACCGGCGAATACGTGGTCGTTCGCCGGTGCGCTCACGGCGCCGATCTTTACCGCCGGCAATATTGCCGGTCAGGTCAATCAGGCGCAGGCGCAACAACAGGAAGCGCTGTTTTCTTACCAGAAGACGATCCAGTCCGCGTTCCAGGAGGTGAGCGACGCACTGATCGGCGTGCAGAAGTCGCGCGAACGATTAGCCGCACAGCAGCGCCAGGTGGATGCGTTGATCGCGTACTCGAAGCTCGCCCGGGCGCGCTACGAAGGCGGTTATACCAGCTATATGGAAGTGCTCGACGCCGAGCGCAGCCTTTTCAACGCGCAACTGGGCTATACGCAAACCCGCAGTAACGAATACATATCGCTCGTGACGCTTTATAAGGCGATGGGCGGCGGATGGGGCGTCGACACGCCGGCTGGATCGCGTCCGGGCGGAGATGTCGCTCAAGCGTTTGAGGGCGCAGCGTCTCAATGAGATGACAAGTCCATTGCATTCAAGAGTAGGAATGAAATTCATATATGAATATTCGTCATGCTAAGTAAATGTAGTTCATTGTTCTGATCGATAGTGCTCTAGTGGGCTGATCGGTTGCAGTGGGTTGAGCCTGAGGGATAGAGAAGGAAGACCGGCATTTCATCGCGATGCACATAGACGGCGCGTCGGGCGGGGTTGCCAATCAAGGAGTTGCAAGATGTTCAAATTAACGCGAAGTCTGACCGTACTGCTCACCACCACCTGCCTCGCCTGGAGCGTGTCGCATGACGTGTCTGCGGCGAATGCCGCTACACCCGCTGCGTCGCTGATCTGGCCGCGCAATTTCGATGCCGGCAAGCAGCAAATTGAAATGTATCAGCCGCAAATCGAACAATGGGACGGCAACCGGATTGCGGGACGGGCCGCGGTTGCCGTCGGCCCCACCGATGGCGCGCCAACCTATGGCGTAGCGCATTTCTCGGCAACGGCCGATATCGACAAGCGCTCGGGTCTCGTGCAACTGACTCACATCGAGATTGCGAGCGTGGAAGTTCCCACCAACCCGGACCTCGCCGGCACGATAAGAACAGCCTTGCTGGCCCGCTTGCCCGCAGCGGGGTTGACTGCCTCGCTCGACGAACTGCAAACCAGTTATGCCGTATCGGCGCAACACGCTGCCACACATGCAGTCGCCGTGAAGAACGATGCCCCGCGAATCGTCTTTTCCACCACGCCGACCGTGCTCGTCATGGTGGACGGCGCGCCGGTGTGGCGGCCGGTCGGTGGCACGCACTATGAGCGCGTATTGAACAGCCGTGCGCTGCTGCTGCGGGACGAGAAGGGTGTCAGGTATCTGAATGCCGCGGGTTACTGGTATGTCGCCGAGTCTCCGGATGCGGGCTGGGTCGTGCAAACGGCGCCGCCGCAGTCCGTGCTCGCCGCCGCGCGGCAGGCTGAGGCGAGCGCGAAGGCCGATCCGCTGCTGCCCGCGAGCGGCAAGCGCGCGCCCCATGCGCCCGTCGTGCTGATCGCCACGGAGCCGACCGAGCTGATCGTTACGGATGGCCCGGAGAAACTCACGCCGATCGCGGGCGTGAGCCTGTTGTCGGTCTCCAATACCGACCACGCCGTGTTCGTGGACCCCGCGACGAATCAATACTATGTGCTGATTTCCGGCCGATGGTTTCGCGCGGCGTCGGCGGGCGGACCGTGGCAATACGTCGCCGGCAGCACACTGCCTGCCGATTTCGCGAAGATATCGCCGCACGATCCGAAGGCCAACGTGCTGGTCTCCGTGCCCGGCACGCCGCAAGCCAGGGAGGCCGCGATCGCGGCGACCATCGCGCAGACGGCTTCTGTCTCGCGCGCGACGGCTACGCTGAGCGTCAAGTATGACGGTGCGCCGCATTTCGCACCGATCGCCGGCACCGCGTTGAGTTATGCGATCAATACCGCTACACCGGTGATCGAGGTGGATCCCGGTCATTACTATGCGGTGACGAACGGTGTCTGGTTCCAGGCGCCCACGCCGGCTGGCGCATGGCAAGTGGCGACCGAGGTCCCCAGCACCATTTACGCGATCCCGGCCAGCTCGCCTTTGCACTATGTGGTCTACGTGCGGATCTATTCCGTCACGGCCGATACCGTCGTCGTGGGTTATACGCCGGGTTATATGGGCGTCGTGGTCAATGCGGACGGCACGGTCGTCTACGGTACGGGCTATGCTTACTCCCCCTATGTCGGCGCCGATTACTACGGCTATCCGGCTACTTACGGCTATGGTGCGGGCTTCGCACTGAGCGCCGCCGAGGGGTTCGCGTTCGGCTTCGCGGCCGGCGCAATCTGGGGTGCCGCCGCCCCTTACTGGGGACCGTACTGGGGAGGCGGGGGCTGGGGCAACGTGAACGTCAATCAGGCGAACTTCTATGGGCGCTGGGGGCAGGGCACGGTCACGCACGCGTCGGGTTGGAACGCGTGGACGGGCACCCAATGGCGCGGCGCCGCGGGGGCGGGCTACAACCCTGCAACCGGCGCGCACTTTCAGGGCGGCGCTGGCGCCGCATTCAATCCTTACTCAGGAAACTACGCAGCGGGCCGCCAGGGTTCGTTTGCGAATGCATCGACCGGGCGCGCGGGCGCGGCGCGTGGCGGCATCGCCGGTAATCAGTACAACGGAAATTTCGCGGGCGGCCGCCAGACAGCGGGATACAACGCACAGACGGGACGAGCCGGTGCTGCCGAGTTCGGCGTTGCGGGCAATACGCACACTGGGCAGTACGCCGCGGGCAGCAAGGGTTTCGTGACCAATCGGTCGAGGGGCAACGCCGTCGCCTGGAACAACGGCGACGTGTACGCCGGTCACGACGGCAACGTCTATCAACACACGGCGGGCGGCGGGTGGCAGCAGCACACCGCCGGCGGCTGGCAATCGGTCCAGCCCAAAGCGGACGTCGGAGGCGATCTGGAGCAGCAGCGTGGGGCGCGCGACGTCAGCGAGCAACGCTTCGATCACACGTCGAGTCAGTGGGGCGACGCGCGAGGCACGCAGGGAGCCGGACGTGTTGGAGGCGGTGGTGGTTTCGGGGGCGGTGGCGGCGGTGGCTTCCATGGCGGAGGTTTTCGCCGCTGAGGCCATGAGCGGCGGGCTCTCCGGCAGCGTGCCCGACTTGCTTGTCCAACCCTGAGGCCGCAAGTTGCCGAGGTCCATGCCGGGCGTCGAACCGGAGCATCGGCAAGGCCGTCGGGCATCGACATGCCCTGCGGCCCTTGGCGTGTGGTTATGGCGCCATGCAGCGCATCCGCCCGCATCCGCCGCACGGCGCGCCTAGTCCGCTCCAGCCGCGTGCGAAGCCTGGCGCACATGCGGCACGCTCGTTGCCACCAGACATTCCTCGATCATCGCGCGGAACGTCGGCGCCGCGTGCGACGCGCCGGTCGCCCCCATCTCCGGCCCGCCTTCCGGTGCGCCGCCCACGCCGACCACCAGCGTGGCCCTCGGCCGCCATTCGCGCGTGCGCCGCAGCATGTTGCGCAGATAGGGCGGCGACTCCGGCGCGTCGAGCGAGACGATGCAGATGATCGGCGCGTCCTTGAAGCTCGCTTCGCCGGCATGCGCGCTGCGATAGCCGGAATGCGTGGCCATCAAGGGCGCGAGTCCCTGGCGCCCGAGCAATTGCACGGCGATTGCGACTGTGACCTCGTCGAATGCGCCGCGTCCGGGCACGCACAGCACGGACGCCTTGCCGGTTTCAGGGCGCGGTGCCGGGTGTGCCGAAAGGTGGCCGTCGTGGCGCTCCGAAAGATCGGCTGAAGCCGAAGCCACCAACGCCTCGGCGGTGTCGGCCGATTCCGTGCCCGACAGCCGGTCTGGAAGCCCCTCGACAATTTCCAGGTTTTCGACGATATCGACCAGCGCGTCATTGATCCGCGCCAACTGCTCGGGCATCAACACGCCGCGCATCGCGTCGTTGCGCGCGAGCTTGAGGCCTTCGAGCGCGACGTTGTCGTAGTAATCGATCAGCGACATCTCGCGCAGCAGGCGCTCGGCCTGCACGATGGCTTCGTGCGGATCGTCCGCCAGAAGCCGCTGGTAGAAGTTCTGCGCGGGCGTGAGCGCAGGCTGGTCGCCCAGCAGCACCGTGAGGAAATTCAGACGGTCGGCGTAACGGCCCAGCGTCACGACACACAGCGTGAGCGGCGTGGACAGCACGAGGCCGATCGGCCCCCACAGCCAGCTCCAGAAAATCGCCGCCACGACCACCGCCAGCGGCGACAGGCCCGAGCGATGGCCGTACAGCAGCGGCTCGGCGATCTGCCCGGCCACCACGTCGACGACGATGAACAGGATCAGCGTATAGACCGCCATGGTCCATTGAGGCTGGATGGCGGCGGCGAGAAACACGGCAAGAATCGCGGCGATCCAGATGCCGATGTACGGCACGAAGCGCAGCAAGGCGGCGATCACGCCGAACAGCAACGCCCCCGGCACGCCGATGATCGCGAGGCCAATGGCGATGATCCCGCCCGCGCTGAGGTTCACACCCAGCTGCGCCACGAAATAGCGGCTCAGCCGCCCGGCGGCGTCGTTGATCGCGGTCGTGGTGCGGTGCAGATCGCGGGAACCGAACAGACTGATCAAACGGTCGCGCAGGTCTTCACGTTGCAGCAGGATGAAGATCGTCACGACCAGCACGATAAAGGTCGTCTCGATCGGCGCGATTGCCGGCGACAGCGCCCGTTGAGCGAGTTGCATCGGCGTGGGCGAGGGCTCGTGCACTTCGACGGGCGTCGGCACAGGGGGCGCATTGCGCGCCGCGCGCCCGGTGAGGCGCGGCGGGCTCGGCTTGCTCGGCGCGACGCGCTGCAGCGTGGCGGCGGCGCGGCTCATCAGCGAATCGGCCCGGCCGACGGTTTTCTCCTGCACGGTCTCGATCTTTTGCTCGATCGCCACCTGATACTGCGGCAGATCGCCCGCCAGTTGCACCAGCTGGGCGCCGATCAGGCCGCCGACGGCCAGCAAGGTGGCGAGGGCAAACAGCACCGCGATAAAGATCGACGGCAACTGACCCATGTGAAAACGCCGCAACGCCTGGACCAGCGGCGCGAGCAGAAAGCTGAGCAGCACGGAAAGCGTGATCGGGATCAGCACCTCGCGGCCGAAGTACAGTGCGCACACCACCACGACGCCGGTGATGACCGAGGCCAATCCATGCAGACTGGGCGTGCCGGGTGGGTATACGCGGTTCGGCCGCCCAGGCGGCGGTAACGATATTTTCATGAACGTACTTCTCGATGTTGTGGTGCTGTCGCCTTGACTGAGGATTCGCGCGGATGGAGCGGCGGCGCTCAGGTAAAACGCAACGGGCTTGAGCAATTCATATGCCCGGATTGTAGGCGCTTTGACGCGCGGCAACCGTATCCCTTAGCCCATGTGCAAACGCAACAGCTCGAACAGCTGCGAACTCGCGTACAGCAGCAAGCCGATAAAACCGCCCACAATCGTTCCGTTGATGCGGATGTACTGCAAATCCTTGCCGATGTTCAGTTCGATCTGCCGCGACATCTCGCGCGCGTCCCAGTTCTTCACTGTATCGCTGATGTGGCGCGTGAGGAACTGGGCGAAATCCGGCGCCATGGCGCGCGCCGCTTCTTCCAGGTGGTCGTTCAGCGACTGACGCAGCGCGGGGTCATGCGCGAGTTCGCGGCCGACCCATTGACCCATCGCCATCACTCTGGCGTGCAGGGCCGAGTCGCTGCTGTGCAGATCGCGTTTGAGCCATGCGCGCAATTCGCCCCACATGTCCTTCACATACGTGCTGAGGGCGTCGCCTTCCACCAGATAGCGCTTCAGTTCCTCGCCTTTCTGCAGGAACGCCGGATCGCTCTTGAGTTTGGCGATCAGCTTCTGCGCCGCGTCGTCGAATTTACGGCGCAACTGATGAGCGGGGTTCTCGCTGATCTGCTCGAGCATCCGGTTCACCGCATTGGCGATCGCTTCGGCGCCTTTTTCGCCGAGCCATGCCGACGGCAGGATCATCTCCATCTTTGGATATTCGCCTTTCACCCACTCGACGATGCGCTCGGCGATAAACTCGCGCGCCTGCGGTTCGCGCAACAGCGCCACAACCTGTTCGATGCCGGCGTCGAGCAGTTCCTGATGCCGGCCGTCCCTGGTGAGCGTGTCGAGAATCGCGCCGATGGACTGCGATAGATCGACTTTGGCCAGCACGTCGCGCAGCGCGTCCTTGATGAAGACCTGGATGCGCACGTCGTCGGTCAGTTCGAGAATGCCGCTCGTCAGCTTGACCACGTAGTCGCCCAGACGCGCGGTATTGGCCGGCGTTGTCAGCCAGCCGGTGACGCTCCGCGCCGGGTCGTGTTTCTGGATCAGCCCGACCAGCGAGGGCACGTCGAGAAACTTGTCCTGCACGAACACCGCGAGGTTGTCGGCGATCTTGTACTTGTTCTTCGGAATGATCGCCGTATGCGCCGAGACGATCGGGATCGGCACGCGGCGAAACAGCGCGGCCACGGCGAACCAGTCGGCCAGCGCGCCGACCATGGCGGCTTCGGCCACGGCCTTGATGCCGTCCACCCAGATGCCGCGCGGCATGAAAGCGGTCACGACGAAAACGCAGGCGGCCGCCGCCAGCAGCAGCAACGGGGTGCGCTTGGCCTTCTTGAGTTCGGTTTCCTTGTTCATCGGCAGCAGGGCAGCGGGGTTCAAATCGATTGGATCGTTGTGGTGCGATTGGGGTGCTCGCCCGAAAACGCGAGTGTAGCGCCGCTGTTGCGGCCGTGTGCTATCGGCCTCTGGACAATCTTTGCCGCGCCGGCGCGGTAACATCTGCGGTTAGACTGCGAGGCGCTGCCAGCAACAGTGAATGTCGATGCAATTGAATGGAATGGAGGCACAGTGATCAGGTTTCTGCACACCGCGGATTGGCAGATAGGCACGCAATTCGGCCAGTTCGAGCCGGACGAGGCCGCGCACCTCGCGGAAGCGCGCTTCGAAACCGTGCGCCGGATCGCCGGGGAAGCGGCGGCGCGCAAGGTCGACGCCGTGCTGGTCGCCGGCGACGTGTTCGACCTGCAGACCGTATCGGACACGGTGATCCGCCGTTTGTTCGGCGCGCTGCAAGCGTTTTCGGGGCCGTGGATCATGCTACCGGGCAATCACGATGCCGCCCTGGTCGAGAGTGTATGGACCCGTGCGCAGCGCCTGAACTGCGTTGCGCCGAATGTGCGGCTGGTGCTCGAGCCCGGCGTGGTGACGCTCGACGCCTGCCGGTGCGCGCTGCTTTGCGCGCCGCTCACGCAACGTATCACCTACGACGACACGACGGGCTTCTTCGACACCACGGAGACGCCTCCGGGCTATCACCGCATCGGCCTCGCGCATGGCAGCGTGAGCGGGATCCTGCAGGAGGGCATCGACTCGTCGAACCCGATCGACCCGGCGCGCGCCGCGAGCGCGCGTCTGGACTATCTCGCGCTCGGCGACTGGCACGGCCATCTGCGTGTCGACGAACGCACCTGGTATGCCGGCACGCACGAACAGGACCGTTTCCGCGCCAACGAGCCGGGCTTCGTGCTCGACGTCACGCTGACCGAGCCAGGCGCCGTGCCGGCCGTGGACGCGGTGCGGGTCGGCAAGTATCAATGGCATCGCTGGGAAGAGACGATCTCGGTGCCGACCGACGTGGATTCGCTCAGGATGCGCCTTGGCGCGCTAGGCAGTCACGACGTGCTGCGGGTGACGGTGAGCGGCTCGACCGCCCTCGCCGGGGCCGAAGCGATTCACGTCGCGGTGGAAGAAGCCCGTGCGCGGGTGCGTGCGCTGCGCGTCGATCTGACGGGTCTGCAGGTGCTGCCCACCGCCGACGATCTGGCCGAGCTTGGCGCGCAAAGCGGCTACCTGGCAAAGGTGGTGGCGCGTCTGCGAGGCTTGCAGGAGGACCCGCAGTCCGACCCGCAACAGGTCAAGCGCGCGGCGGAGGCGTTGTTGCTTCTGGCGCGTTTTCAACGTGAACTGCCGCGCGAAGCGAGGTCCGCATGAAGCTGGAAAGCATCGCGATTCAGGAGTTCAAGCAGTTCGCCGGCAGGCTTGTCATCGACGATCTGCAGCCCGGACTCAATCTGTTTACTGGTCCGAACGAGGCCGGCAAGAGCACGATCGCCGAGGCCGTGCGCGCGGTGTTCCTTGAACGCTACAAGGCTTCGCATCTGAAAGACCTGCTGCCGTGGGGCAAGGCGAGCGGGCAGCCATCGGTTGAAGTGACGTTCGACATGGACGGCACGGCATGCCGGTTGTCGAAGCAGTTCGTCACGCGGCAGCGCTGCGAATTGAAGATCGGTCAGGCGGTGTTCGGCGAGGACGAAGCGGAAGACAAGCTCGCCGCGCTACTCGGTTTTTCGCGCGCCGCGCGTGGGCCGCTGAAGGCGGAAAATGCCGGCGTCCCCGGGTTGTTGTGGGTGCAGCAAGGCGGCACGCAGGAGGTGCGCGATTCCACGGGGCATGCGGCGCAGTATCTGCGCGATGCGTTGTCGCAACTGTCGGGCGGCAATGAATCGGCGGGTGAGGATGCGCTCATCGCTACGGTGCAGCGGGCGCTTCGGCAACTGCTTACGGCGCGTACGCAGAAGTCCACCGGTCCGTTGGCCGAGGCGGAACAGGCGTTGGCGGACCTGATCGAAGAGCGTGACGATCTGGAGCAGCAGCGTCAGCAGTTCGACGAAAACATCGTGCGGCTTGCCGCGCAGCAGGAAGCGTTCGACGACGCGCAACGCAAGCGGCCCTGGGTGCTTCTTGAGCAGAAGGCTGTCGAGGCGCAACAGCGCGCCGATGCCGCGGCGGAACTCGAACGCGGCCTTCAGGGGCTGTCCCAGTCGCTGCAATTGAAGGACGCCGAGTTGGCGCTTTCGTTGCAGCAGGAACAGGCGGCGACCGAACTCGAAGCAGCGGTTGCACGCGAGCGGCTGCAACTCGACGCCGCGCGAGCCAATGCATCGACGGTTCAGAACGAACATGTGCAGGCGCAGGGGAGCGTCGCGCAATTCGAACAGGTGCACGCCGATGCCGGCCGCGCGTTCGAATTGGCGAACGCCGCGGTGACCGCTGGCGATTTGCGCAGTCAGATTGCTCTGCATCGCACCGAGAGCGAGCGGCTGGCAGCGTCGATCGAGGCCGCCGGCAAGGCGAACGAGGCCGTGCTGGAGGCGACGCGCGCGGCAGCCGCGCTCGAGATCGACGGGACGCAATTGAAACGGCTGCAATCGCTCGATGCGGAATTGACCGTGCTGCGCGCGCGGACCGAAGCGGCGATGACGCGTATCGAATACCGGCTGAACGGCGTGATCACCGTCGGCGACGCGGAGGTCAGCGGCGAGGGCGTGCTGCGACTCGACGAGCAGAAGCGGATCGGTCTTGGTGAACTCGGCGAATTGCGGGTGATTCCGGGCGTTTCCGATCTGCCGGCGCGCTTGTCCGAGTTGGCGTCGCTCGAAGCCCGGCATGCGCAGCTATTGCAGGCGCTGGGCGTGGCGTCGCTCGGCGAGGCCGAGGCGCGGCACGAGCAGTGGAAGACGCTGGTCGCGCAGCAGAAAAGCCAGGCGAAGATTCTCGAGGTGCATGCGCCGCAGGGTATCGACGCGCTGCGGGCGGCGATGGCTTCGGCGGATGCACGATTGCAATCGGCAAACGGACGGCTTGCGGCCTTGCCCGATGTCTCCGCCGCAGCGCCGCTCGACGAGGCGCGTCGCAACGCCGAGATCGCGCGCGATGCGCTGGACGCCGCCCGAAAAGTGTTGGAGCAGGCCGCGGAAAAGCGCTCGAGCGCTACGGCGACAACGGAATCGCTCGCGGCGCAGCTGCAGCGCAGGGAAGCGCAACTGGGCGACGAAGCGTTCTGCCGCAACCGCGCACAATGGCAGACGAAGATTGTCGAGCAGCGCGTGCAGGTCGAGGCGCTGAAAGCGCAACGCGAAGCACGCGAGCGCGAGCTGGAAGCGGCCCGCCTCGACGATCCGGCGGCGGAGGCGAAGCGCTATCGCGCGTCGGCGGAATTGGCGCGCAACGAGCAGCATGACCGGCAGGTTCGGATTGCTCAACTGCGCAGTCAGCTGGAGACGGTTGGCGCATCGGGTCTCGGGGAACGTCTCGCGACAGTGAACGCTTCCGTCGAACAGGCCACGCGCCGCAAGGACGAACTGAGCCTGCGGGCGGGCGCGTTGAGTCTGCTCGACGAGGTGCTCGTCGACGAACGCGATGCGGCGGTGGCGCAGTTGCGTGCGCCGCTGACCGAGCGGCTTGGACACTACCTGAAGCGGATCTTCCCGCAGTCGACGATCGCGCTCGGCGACGATCTGAGTCCCGCGACACTAGACCGCTATGGGCGGGCGGATACGCTCGATGCGTTGAGCTTCGGCACGCGCGAGCAACTCGGCATCCTGACGCGGCTGGCGTATGCGGACCTTCTCAAGGCGTCGGGCCGTCCGACCTTGCTGATGTTCGACGATGCCGCCGTGCATACCGATGCGACGCGGCGCGATGCGATCAAGCGGGCGCTGATCGATGCGGCCACGCGGCATCAGATTCTGGTGTTCACGTGCCATCCCGAGCTCTGGGACGACCTGGGTGTCAGGCAGCGGGCAATCGAGGATCTGACGGTGGCGGCTTAGGGGCTTACTCGTACCACCGCGGCGTATACACCCACTCGCCACCCTCGATTCCATTGGCAAACCCTCGCGTCGTCGACGAGCCGACGATCACCATCGTGCGCATATCGACATCGGACGAGCGCAGCTCACCTAGCGTGACCGTGCGCAATGTGCCGCCTGGCCTGCCGATGTCGCGGCCGAGCACGACTTTCGTCGTCGCACCGCGATATTCGCGCACGATGTCCAGCGCTTTATCCAGTTGCCAGGGCCGTGCGCGAGAAATCGGGTTATAGAAGGCCATCACCAGGTCCGCTTCGGCCGCATGCCGAAGGCGCTTTTCGATGATGGTCCAGGGTTTCAGATTGTCGGATAACGACAGCATGCAGAAGTCATGGCCTAACGGCGCACCGGCTTGCGCGGCAGTCGCCATGGCAGCGGACACCCCCGGTACGATGGCGAGTTGGACCGCGCGCCAGTCGGCGTTCGTCGAACCGCCTTCTTCGAGCGCTTCGAGCACTGCGGCTGCCATCGCAAACACGCCGGGATCGCCCGACGACACCATCACCACCGAGCGTCCCGTGCTCGCAAGTTCGAACGCATGACGAGCCCGCTGCATTTCCTCGCGATTGTCCGTGCCGTGGACGCGCTGATCGGCGCGCAATGGGCCGGCCATTTTCACGTAGGTTTCGTAGCCGAGAATATCGGTGGCTTCGTTCAGCGCGGTTCGCGCGGCGGGCACCATCAGGTCCGCGCGGCCGGGGCCGAGACCGATCACAGTCAAGCGGCCGCGCGGACGGCCAATCGTGTTCGGGTCGATTGCCAGCGCGGCCAACGCGAGTGCAACCCCGGCGTTCGCGTCGTCATGCAACGTTTGATAGGGGACGCGCAGCGCGGCATGCAGCAGATTGCTCGGCGGCTCGCCGTCCTCCGGACGCGCCTTTGCAAACCGCAGCGGTACGTTCAGGCTCGCCGCCGCGTCGGCGAGCGCCGCGTTCGCCATGTGTTCGGCTGAAGCCAGCAATGCCGCGAGTGAAAGCGTCGCAAGACCCTGCGCGTCCAACGCGTCGCGCACCAGGGCGGCGATTCGCGCGCCGGAATCCGGCGGCGCCTCTGCACCGGAATGTGCACCGAAGGCCGGATCCATCTCGGAATGCGCACCCGCACCCGCACCCGCACCCGCAACTGTCACTGCCGCCACCACACTTCGTGGATGAATGACCAGTTCGTCATCGCGCCCATCCCACGCACGCGGCGTCACGCGAATCGCGAGACGTGCCGAATCCGAGCGAGGCAATTGCGCATCGTCGAGCCACGGTGCTTCACCCTCGATGCGCGTGCTCTCACCCGCCAGCAGATCCGAAACAAAGCGCTTGCCTTGTGCCAAATCCGCGAGTGCATAGCCGTCAGGCGGATTGAGCACGCACGTGCCGAAGCGCAGTTCGCCACTTGTCGTGATCGCGGGCGACACGGCCAACGCAGCCGCCATCTCGCGAGCCATCACGTTGACGCCTGCAAGACCGCCGAGCAACGGCACGACCGCACTGCCGTCTTCCGCGACGGCCAGCACCGGCGGCTCGACGCCCTTGTTCGACAACAACGGCGCGAGGCAGCGAATCACGATCCCGGTCGCGCACAACGCGATGATCGGCGTGCCGCGCGCATACAGCTCACGCAGATGCGCGCCGAGGTCCGTGTACGACGCGTCAGCCTCGACACGTGCCTGCAAGGCGTGCACCTCGCAACCCGCATACAGCGTCTGAATACGCCGCGCGGTCTCCAGCGCACCCGCGCCGAGAATCACAATGGCGGGTGGCGTCAACCTTGCCATTTTTCCCCCGGCACGACGAGCAATGAAAAATACGGCGATGCCATTGGATCGACTTCATCGAGCGGCACGATGCGCTGATTGCCCATCGTCGCGCGTTCGACGTAAAGCGCACGATGCGCGAGCCCCAGTTCGCCGAGCACGCGCCGCACCTTGTCGAAATTGCGGCCGAGTTTCATGATGACCGCCGCGTCCGCGTCTGCGAGACGCCGGCGCAGTTCGTCTTCAGGCAATACGCCTGAGAGCACCGACAAACTCTGATTGCGATACACCAGCGGCGAGCCGAGTACCGCCGCACCGCCGAGCATCGAGCAGACGCCGGGTACGACTTCGGCCTCGAAACGCGCTGCGAGGCGGTCGTGCAAATACATGTACGAGCCATAGAAAAACGGATCGCCTTCGCAAATCACCGCAACATCGCGGCCCGCATCGAGATGGCCGGCGACGATCTGCGCGGCGGTGTCATAGAAGTCGGCGATGATCGCTTCATACGAAAGCGGCGGCTCGAGCGCTTCGGTGGTCACGGGATAAACGAGCGGCAGATGCTGCTGAGCATCGTGCAGATGCGCCTCGATGATGCTGAACGCGTTGCCCTTCTTGCCCTTTGCGACGAAATACGCGACTACGGGTGCCGCTTTCAGCAAACGCAGCGCTTTCAGCGTGATGAGTTCCGGGTCGCCGGGGCCGACGCCCAGTCCGAATAACCGTCCTTGCGCGCTCATTTACTCGACCTCCGTCGCCAGCGCATTCACGGCGGCGGCGGCCATCGCGCTGCCGCCGCGCCGGCCGTGAACCACGACGTAGGGCACGCCGCGGCTGTCTTCGGCAAGCAGCGCCTTCGATTCGGCCGCGCCGACGAAGCCGACCGGAAAACCGAGGATCAACGCGGGCTTCGGCGCGCCGGCATCGAGCATGTCGAGCAGATGAAAGAGGGCGGTCGGCGCGTTGCCGATCACGACGACGCTGCCGGCCAGATGCGGCCGCCACAATTCGAGCGCGGCGGCCGAGCGCGTATTGCCGAATTCACGCGCGAGCGCGGGAACGTCCTGATGCGTGAGCGTGCAGATCACGTCGTTGTTCGCGGGCAGCCGTGCGCGCGTGATGCCTTGCGCCACCATGCCGGCGTCGCACAGAATCGGCGCGCCCTGAGCAAGCGCAGCGCGGCCCGCAACCCCGGCGCCTTCGGAAAACTGAAGATCGTCGACGACGTCGACCATGCCGCAGGCGTGAATCACGCGCACCGCGAGTTTCTCGAGGTCGGCGGGGATGCGCGCGAGATCGGCCTCCGCACGTATCGTCGCGAAGGATTGGCGATAGATCTCCTGACCGTCGCGAATGTAATCAAGCATCTGAGGGGCTCCGGGCCGGATGTGCCAATGGGTCGAGCATGTCGGCGGCCTGTTCGATCGTGAGTTGGTGCGCGATGCACGAGCCGAAACCCGGCGCGCCATCGCGGCGAAAAAGGTCGTAGATGCCGGGCGCCGCGGCCAGCAGCGTGTACGGCGCGCAATGGGCGGCGGCGCACGAGCGCGGACAGCCGCTCAGATGGACATCGACGCCCTCGGGTAAGCGATTCGCCAGCAGCAGCGCGTCCGCTTTGGTGTCGGCGAGGCTTTTGGCGCAGCCTGTGGAACCGGTGCAGGCGATCAGGTGCGTAACGCGTTGTGACGGATCGCAGGCAAGACCTAGCGCGTTCATTTCAGCGAGCACGGCGGGCGCGGCATGGGCCGCGATATCGGGCAGTAGCACGCTTTGCCAGGGCGTCATGCGCAACGTGCCGTTGCCTTGCTGTTGCGAGAGCGCGGCGAGGCCGCGCAAGGTGTCGGCGTCGAGGCGTCCGAGCGGCGGTTGGCCGCCTACGTGCCGCATGCCAGCGACTCGCTGTGCGTGCGCGCCGAGTCTGAGCGCGGCATCGGCAGGCGTGCTGCGTTGCCAGTGCGCGAGCGACGTGTCGCGTGACAGCGGGAAATCGACATACGTTTGAGCGTGCTGTAACAGCGCGTCGACGGACTGCTGGGCAAGCAGGTGGCGCATGCGTGTGGCATCCGGTGCGGCCAGGTCGAGGAACGTGTGTAGCAGCGCACGGACCAGACCCGCGACTTGCACGGGGAGCACGGCGGCGAGGGCGCCTGTGTTCGCGTCGCCCACCACAGGTGGGCAACCCGCCAATCCAAACACAAATCGCACGCCGTCTTCAGCTTGTGTTGCCGCCAGCCAGACATCGTGCGGATGATCCAGTCTGGCAAGACGCTCGCCACCATCGAGCAAAAGCGCGAATTTGGGCGATAGCGCCACGAAACGAGCATCGGATTGCAGCAAGGCGAGCAGTTCGACGCAAAGGGGCCTCGTGTCGAACAGTGCAAATGGGTCGCGTCCGGCAGTCGGGCTCACCATCACATTGCGCACATCGTCCGCAGCGGATGCTGAAATCGAGCCGGCAGCGTGTTGTGCGGTTGCCGATCGCGTATTTGAAGCGTTCGCTGCGACGATCCGGGGCGTGTCAGAAGTATCCGTCGAGATCGCGAGCAGCAAGCTCTCAGCATCTGCTGCACCGGTCGCCCTGATCGTCCCAATCGGCCCGAGCCCCGCATCGACCAACGCGGCGATCAACGCCGCTTCATGCCCGCTTCGCACGCCCCGCACCTGCAAATTCGCGCGATTGGTCAACTCGATCACACCGGCCGCATGCTCCTCGCTCACGTCGGCGACTACCGCGGCTTGCGCCGCGCTCAGCTCGCCGCCGGGCAACCTGATCCGGCAAAGCCCGCCGTCGCGTGCGGCGACAATGCGCAGCAGCCCCGGACACGCCGAGGGCCGCAGCGCCAGGGCCGCGTCGGGCAAAGCAGTGGAGGGCGAAGCTTGATTCAAGACGGACACCGGGTTTAGCGTCGCGCGACGGCCCGAGCGCCGCCCTGGCGGGCATTGCTGCGGCATCGGTACACCCCGCCCGATGTAGGCTGGCACGAACAGTCTGGCCGGCAGGTCTCCTGGCTGGCAGGTCATGGTCCACCGCGGCCTTCCCGGTCGAACCAGTGGCGCGGAGCGCAGGCGGACTCGCTGCATACAGTTGCGGGGGCAGCCACAGTGACACTGTGTTCCCTCTTCGGCCCCGAAGGGCACCGGCGGCTGTATTATGCCTTTTTTCGAACAGCACAACGAGGCTGGACGCTTTGATCGGCGTGGCACAGCGCATTATTTGAAGATACAGAATGAGGATGGATGCATGCCGGCGTGGCTGACCGTGGTGGGCATGGGCGATGACGGCTTCGCCGGTTTGGGGAGGCCCGCGCGGCGTGCTTTGCTGGAGGCGTCGGTGGTCTACGGCGGCGAACGGCATCTGGCGATGCTGCCCACGCGTCTCGCCGCGCGCCGTGCGGCATGGCCGAAGCCGTTCGATCTCGCGCCTTTGCTGGCGGAGCGTACGGGGTCCGTGTGCGTGCTGGCGAGTGGGGACCCGATGCTGTTCGGCGTCGGCGCGACCTTGGCGCGGCACTTGCCGGCCGGCGAATTGCGGGTGCTGCCCGCGCCGTCGTCGTTGTCGCTGGCGGCCGCGCGGCTTGGCTGGCCGTTGCAGGACGTCGCCACGGTGTCGCTGGTCGGGCGGCCGTTACCGACACTGAATGCCTATTTGCACGACGGCGCGCGCGTCTTCGTGCTGAGCGCGGACGGGCGCACGCCCGCTGCGCTGGCCGAACTGCTGAACGCGCGCGGTTTCGGCGCGACGCGGATGACCGTGCTGGAACATTTGGGCGGAAATCTCGAGCGGCACATCGATGGCCGTGCGGACCAGTGGCCCGCGGGCGAAGTGGCCGCGCTGAATCTGATCGCGCTTGAATGCCGTGCAACGGAAGGCGCCCCGCGTTTGCCGTTGACCGCCGGCTTGCCCGACGACGCCTTTCGCCACGACGGTCAGCTGACCAAACGCGACGTCCGCGCGATCACGCTGGCGCGCCTCGCGCCGACGCCCGGCGAATTGCTATGGGATGTGGGTGCGGGCAGTGGCTCGATCGGCATCGAATGGATGCGCGCGCACCCGACATGCCGCGCGATTGCGATCGAAGGGCACGCGGAGCGGCAGCGGTTCATCGAGCACAATCGCGATGCGTTGGGTGTGCCGGGTTTGCAACTGGTGGCCGGGCGCGCGCCCGATGCGCTGGAGGGATTGGCTGTGCCGGACGCCGTGTTCATCGGCGGCGGGGTGACGGTGCCGGGCGTGCTCGACGCCTGCTGGGCGCGTTTGCGCGACGGCGGACGTCTGGTCGCCAACGCCGTGACCTTGCAAGGCGAAGCCGCGCTGGCCGCGTGGCGTGAGCAGCACGGCGGCACGTTGACGCGCATCGCGCTGGCCGACGCGCAACCGCTTGGCGGCTTCGATACGTGGCGGCAGGCGTTGCCGATCACGCTGCTGGAAGTCACGAAGCTGGCCAGCAGCACGAGCGGCACGTACGGTACGAATGACACAAGCGGCACAAGCGGCACAAGCGGCACCTCATGCAATAACGCCACATCCACGTCCACCAGTTCAGCCGACTCCCCACCCCACCCGTAATGCGCGAAGAAACCCCCGAACAGCCCGCGCCGCTGCGCAGCGGCTACACGACCGGCAGTTGCGCCACCGCGACGTCGCTCGCGGCCGCGCGCCTGTTGCTCGCGGGTATCGTCAGCGAGGTCGCGGAGATCGTGTTGCCGAAGGGCCAGCATGTGCCGATGCCCCTGGTGTTCTGCCGGCTGACCGCCGACGGCGCGGAAGCGGGCACGGTAAAGGACGCCGGCGACGACCCCGACGTGACGCACGGCGCAATCGTATTCGCCCGCGTGCGCCTGTGTGCGGAACCGGGGGTGATATTCCGCGCGGGGCCGGGCGTCGGCACGGTGACGCGCGCCGGCCTCACGCTGCCGGTCGGCGAACCGGCCATCAATCCGGTGCCGCGCAAGATGATGACCGAGCATCTGACCGAGCTGGCGGCGGAGCATGGATACAGCGGCGGCTTCGAAGTGACGATCGGCGTCGAAGGCGGCGAAGCGCTCGCACTGAAAACGATGAACCCGCGCCTGGGCATTCTCGGCGGCCTGTCGATTCTCGGCACTACCGGCATCGTGCGGCCGTTCTCGTGCTCGGCCTATATCGCGTCGATTCATCAGGGCATCGACGTCGCGCGTGCCAACGGTTACCTGCATCTCGCCGCCTGCACCGGCAACGCAAGCGAAGACGCGATGCGCGCGCACTACGGTCTGCCGGATATCGCGCTGATCGAAATGGGCGACTTTGTCGGCGCGGTGCTCAAGCATATGAAGCGCGCGCCGGTCGAGCGCCTGAGCGTGTGCGGCGGCTTCGGCAAACTCAGCAAGCTGGCAGCCGGGCATCTCGATCTGCATAGCCGGAATTCGAGCATCGATCTGGAACGGCTGGCAACGTGGGCTGCCGAGAATGGCGCTGACGACACGTTGCAGGCGGCGATTCTCGCCGCCAATACGAGTCAGCAGGCCGTCGCGTTGGCGCACGCGCAGCAGGTGCCGCTCGGCGACATCGTCTGCCGGCATGCGCTCGCTGTCGCGCGCGCGATCGTGCCGCCGCAGGTCGCCGTCGAAATGTTCGCGATCGACCGCCAGGGCAATCTGATCGGAGTCGCGCGATGACGCGGATCCTGCTGCTCGGCGGCACCGGCGACGCCTTGCGGATCGCGAGACAACTCGGCTCCGGGCACGTGTACAGCCTCGCGGGCCTCGGCAAGGTGCCGGAGGATTTGTCGTGCGAGGTGCGCGTGGGCGGCTTCGGTGGCAGCGAAGGCATGACGCGCTATATCGAGAGCGAACGCATTGGCCTCGTCATCGATGCGACGCATCCGTATGCCGCGCGGATCAGCGCCAATGCCGCGAAAGCGAGTGGCGCGCTGCGTGTGCCGTGCTGGGCATTGCGTCGCGCGGGCTGGCAGCCGCAGGCCGGCGACGACTGGCGCATGGTCGGCGATTGGGCCGAACTCTCGGCCGCGCTCGCCGCGTTCAGGCGGCCACTGTTCACGCTCGGCCGCGAACCGCTCGCGCATCTCGACGAAATCCCACCGCAGCAGTTCTGGACGGTGCGCTGTCTCGACGCGCATGAAGCCAATCCACGCGCGCGGATTCTGGCGGCGCGCGGCCCGTTTACGCTCGAAGGCGAGCGAGCGCTGTTCGACGCGGAAGCATTCGATGTCGTCGTCAGCAAGAACAGCGGCGGCAGCGCCACCGAGGCGAAACTCGAGGTCGCACGCGAGCGCGGCTTGCCGGTCGTCATGCTGAGGCGTCCTGAGCTACCCACGGTGGATCGCGAGTTTGCAGACGTGGCCGGCTTGCTGGAAGCATTGCGAGTCCTGCCTCAAGTGGCGCGTGCATGACATGCCGGCCAAACGAATCATGGAGTATTGAATGACGGTGTTTTTTATCGGCGCGGGTCCCGGCGACCCGGAACTGATCACGGTGAAGGGGCAGCGCCTCGTGCGCGATTGCCCGGTGATCCTGTACGCCGGCTCGCTGGTGCCGGCCGCTGTGTTGGAGGGGCATCGCGCTGAACAGGTCGTGAATACCGCCGAACTCGACCTCGATCAGATCGTCGCGTTGCTCAAGGCGGCACACGACAAAGGCCAGCACGTGGCCCGCGTGCATTCCGGCGACCCGTCGTTGTACGGGGCGATCGGCGAGCAGATCCGCAGACTTCGCGAACTCGGTATTCCCTACGAGATCGTGCCCGGCGTGACGGCCACCGCGGCATGCGCGGCGACGCTCGGCTGCGAACTCACGTTGCCCAATATTTCGCAGACGCTGATTCTCACGCGCTTCGCGAGCAAAACGACGATGCCGGAGGGCGAACGACTCGCCGACCTCGCAAGGCATCGCGCGACGATGGCGATCCACCTCGGCGTGCGCCATCTCGCGCGCATCGTCGACGAATTGCGGCCGCATTACGGCGGTGAGTGCCCGATCGCGGTGATCTATCGCGCGAGCTGGCCGGATGAAGAAAAGATCACCGGCACGCTCGACGATATCGTCGGCAAAGTGCAGTCCACCAACATCGAGCGGACTGCGCTGATCCTGGTGGGACAGGTGTTGGCCGCCGAAGGATTCGCGGAGTCGACGTTGTACGCGAAAGGCGGCTGATCCGCACACCGTCGCTTCCTTATCCTCCTGTCTTCAGCTGCGCCCACAGCCTGCCTTCCAGGCGTTTGATCTCGGTGGGCAAGGGCTTGAGCAGAAACAGCGTCTTCAGCACGGACTCCGGCGGATACACGGTCGGATCGTTGAGAATTTCCGGCCGCACGAATTTGCGCGCGGCGGCGTCCGCGTTCGGATAGAACACCGCATCGGTGATCCCCGCATGAACCTCGGGGCGCTCGATGTAGTTGATCCAGTCGAGCGCCGCCTGCGGATGCGGCGCGTCTTTCGGGATCGCCATCATGTCGAACCAGACCGGCGCACCGCCTTGAGGAATGAAGTATTTGACCTCGTAACGCTTGTTGGCTTCGCGCGCGCGATGGCTCGCCATCGGGACGTCACCCGACCAGCTCAGCGCGAAGCAAATGTCGTCGCCCGCGAGATCGTTGATGTAACTCGTCGCGTTGAACTGCGTGATGTACGGGCGGATTTTCTTCAGTGCGCCGTAGGCGGCCTGGTAGTCGGCCTGGTAGTCGGCCGGATTCACGCTGTTCGGATCGCGACCGGGATAGTGCAGCGTCACCGCGAACACGTCGGTCGGCGCATCGAGCACGGACACGCCGCAGCTTTTTGATGCGCTCCGCGCAGCCGGCACGTTCCGCGGCAGTGGATGCGGTTTATGACTGGATGGTGAGGCTCTGCCGGGACGGCCATTGACGCGCAGCGGGTCCTCGTGCTTATCTGCACAGCGGCGCGCGGCCATTTCGCCCGGCGTCCCTGCAAATCTCGCACGCTCTGCGCCGCCTTCCGGCAATGAGGCCGCAACCCTGGCGCCATGCTGAAGCCCGGCACCGAGCGTGACTACCGTCCACGGATTGCCAGCGCAATCGAGGCGATCCCCATTCGCAAGGATCGAACATGTTTCGTCGTTACTGTGCCGCCTTCCTATGCGCGGCTGCGTTGTGGCCGGTGGCGGCCGCGCCGGCAGATCAGGCCGCCTGGCATGTGGGCGAAGCGACGCGCGTCTTTCATCCCGCTGTGGCTCGTCATTGGCGCGGGGCGCGGACGCAGGCCCTCGTGACGAACATCTGGTATCCGGCCGATCCGGCACTTCCGGAGGTCGCGCACGAGATTGGCGTGCCCGCTCATCCGCTTTTCCACGGGCATCCGGCCGTCGTGAGTGCGCCGCTGTCCGGCGCGCGCGCCCAATATCCGCTGCTTGTCCTGTCACACGGTACCGGCGGCAGCGCGGACAGTCTCGACTGGCTGGCATCGGCGCTGGCCGCTGAAGGCTACATTGTTGCCGGCGCCAATCATCCGGGTAACAACGCGCTTGAGCCGCTAACCCGCGACGGCTTCCTGCTCTGGTGGGAGCGCGCCACGGACGCCAGCGAAGTGCTCGACGGCGTGCTCGCCGACCCGATGCTGGGTCCGCACGTCGACCGCGACCGGATCGGCGCCGTGGGCTTCTCGCTCGGTGGGTATACGGTTCTTGAACTGGCGGGCGCGCGCACCAATTTGCCGGCATTCGAGCGCTTCTGCGCGTCGCCGCAGGCCGATGCCATCTGTCATCCGCCGGAAGCCGCCAGACTTCACGAGGACCCGCAAGCGCTTGCCCTGGCGCTCGCCACGCCGTCACCGGAGGCGAAGGCGTCACGCGCGCACGCCGGCGACTCGTACCGCGACCCGCGCGTCAAGGCGGTCTTTGCGATCGCGCCGGCGCTGGGCGAGGCCTTCGACAACACCTCGTTCGCCGACGTCGCCATTCCCGTGTCGCTGCTCGCGGGCGAGGCCGACGTGACCGCGCCGGTGGACACCAACATTCACCGCATCGCGGGCTTTATGCCGAAGGCCAGGGTCACGATGGTGCCGGGTGCGGCGCACTACACCTTTCTCGACACCTGTCTGCCTGCGGGAGTCGAACGTCTTGCGACCCTTTGCAAGGACAATCCGGGCGTCGATCGCGACGCCGTCCATGCGCAGACGGCCCAACGGGCAATCGATTTTTTCGCCGCCACGTTGCCAGCGGGTGGTTCCTGACGACGATCAGTCCTCGAGCGGCGATAACGCTTCAAGCGGCACCTGCTTCGCCGGCCCGATGTTGATCGCCGGCACGAAGCCCAGCAGCACGACCACAAAAATCGCAATCGCGAAGATCGAGACGAAGGTGAGGTGCAGCGAGTGATGCAACACCATGCGGATCATGTCGCTGTCGGCGAGACTCGCCACCTGATTCTGCAACAGGGCCTTCAGCTGATCGGACGTGACCACGGCGACGTCCTTCGAGTGACTCAGCCCGAAGTTGAGCACCGCGCCGAACAGTGTCGCGCCCAGCGTGCTGCCGAGATTGCGCGAAAAGAGGTTCGACGCGGTGGCGCTGCCGCGCTCGTCCATCTTGACGATCTCCTGGATCAGCACCAGCGAACTGACGCTCGAGGTGCCCATGCCGAAGCCCATGATGAGCGAACCGAACGCCGCGATGAGCGGCGAGCCGCCAGGCTGCAGGAACAGCAGCAGCACTGCGCCAATCGGTATGAACGCGCTGCCGCCGACCAGAATGCGCCGCAGGCCGATGCGGTGAAATGATTTCGCCGCGAGCGTCGCGCCCACCGGCCAGCCCACCATCATCATCGTGAGCGCAAGGCCGGCGACCACCGGCGAGCCGTGCAACACGCCCTGGACGTACATCGGCAGGAAGGTCGTCGAGCCCATCAGGATCATGCCGGACAGCAGGGTCGCGGCGTTGCACGCGGCAATCGGCCGGCGGCTCCAGAGCGCGAACGAGATCATCGGCTCGGCCGCGCGGCGCTCCTGGAACACGAACACCAGCAGGCACAGCAGGAACGCGCCGCCCGCGAGCGTGGCCCTGGCGATCTCGTCGTCGCCGGCGTAGGTCAGCGCCATCATCAGCGCCGCGATCGCCGCCATGAAAAGCGCCGCGCCCGCGAAATCGATCGACGGACGCGCGTGCCGCTCCGATTCGCGCAGGAACGCGATGAAGCCGGCGGCCGACGCAAGGCCGATCGGCACGTTCATCCAGAAGATCCACGCCCACGACAGGTTGTGGATGATGAAGCCGCCCACCATCGGCCCGACCACCGCCGAGATGGCCCACACGCTGGCGAGATAGCCTTGCACCTTGCCGCGCTCGCGCGCCGGATAGAGGTCGGCGACGATGGTCAGCGTGACCGGCTGGATCGCGCCCGCGCCCACGCCCTGAATCAGGCGGAACACGATCATGGCCGGCATCGACCAGGCGAAGCCGGCCAGCACCGAGCCGAGCAGAAAGATCGCGATGCCCGCGAGCACGATCGGCTTGCGCCCATACAGATCGGCGAGCTTGCCGAACACCACGGTCATCGCCGTTTGCGTGAGCAGGAACGACGAAAAGACCCAGCTATACAGATGCAGGTCGCCGAGCTGCGCGACGATCTGCGGCATGGCGGTGGAAACGATGGTGGCTTCGATGGCGACCATCGCCATGGAGGCCATCACGGCGGCAATGACTAAAGGACGCGACGATTGCGGGCTGCGGGACATGGGGCGGGTAGTATTAGGATGTTGGAAGCGTCCGACGGCGTGACAGGTGGCAGGCATGCCGCGGCGCAAAAGCGCGGCCGCACGAAAGCGGCCGATGTCGAGTATGCACCTTGCGGAGAATGTGCGCTGAGGGCGGGCAGCGATGGCGAGGCTGACAATTCGCTTATACGGCTTGGAAGCCGCAGCTTGGCACAGCCTTTGCGCGTTCAGCGCTACTTTCGCCAAATGGAGGGTCATTATGAGGATCGAATTCACCGGACGCCGTGAAGTGGTGGCAGCGGCGCGCGTCGCCTTCGAAGCCAATGTCGATGGAGCCGACGTCTGGTGCAGCGTGTCGCTGGACGCGTTGAACGACCATTTCGGCAACGAGGGGCCGTCGGCCCACAATCTGGTCGGGACCTTCGAGGCCAATCGCACGCGGATTGAAAATGCTGCGCGGCGGGTCCTCGAGAAAAACGGGGGACGATCCGTGGAGCTCGAAACCGGGGATTTCAACTGAGGCCCGCGTGGCCCAACTCCTGACTTGCGGAGGGCGGTCCGGCACCGGTGCGCCGGGCCTGCTCCCCCATGCGGCGCAAGGGTTTGCGGGCGCCCTGTTCGCGCTGCGGTATAGTCGCGCCAACCGATCGCTGACACGCCTTGGACCGTTGCCGCAAACGCGGCAGGATGAGGCTTTGACTATCCGGAGAATGTCGTGCAGGAAATCATAGAAGGATTCGTCCGCTTTCAACGCGAAGTCTTCCCGCAACAGAGCGCATTGTTCAAACGTTTGTCGATTGCGCAAAATCCGCGCACGCTGTTCGTGACCTGCTCGGACAGCCGTGTCGTTCCCGAACTGTTGACGCAGGTGGAGCCCGGCGCGCTGTTCGTGATCCGCAACGCGGGCAACATCGTGCCGTCTTACGGTCCCGAGCCGGGCGGCGTGTCGGCCACCGTCGAATACGCGGTGGCGGTGCTCGGCGTGCGCGATATCGTGATTTGCGGCCACTCCAATTGCGGCGCGATGACGGCGATCTGCACGTGCAAGAACCTAGACCATCTGCCGGCCGTGGCGGGCTGGCTCCGCCACGCCGACGCGGCGAAAGCGATCAACGCGTCGCGAACCTATGCGTCCGATGCCGAGCGTCTCGACGCGCTGGTCAAAGACAACGTGATGGCTCAACTCGCGAACATTCGCACGCATCCGTCGGTGGCCCTGGGTCTCGTGAACAAGACGCTGCGGCTGCACGGCTGGATTTTCGAAATCGAAAGCGGCGCGATGCTCGCGCTCGATGGGCGCACAGGGCAGTTTTTGCCCTTGGTGGACAACCCCGACATTTATGTTGTCTAGCGCGCACGGCCGGCCTGCGAAAAGCGCGCGCGGTAAAGCCGGAAAATCGCTTCGGCGTTCCGGATAGCCGCCTATACTGCCAGAGCGCCAGGAGCCGCCAACGCCGCTCCGTGGCATGTCGCAACACGCGCCGACGACACCGCTCGATCGCCTGGTGCAACGCGCATTGAATCCGCTCGCGAGGTTGCCATGAAGATTCTGGTGGTACTGACTTCACATGACCAGCTCGGCAATACGGGCCGGAAAACCGGCTTCTGGCTCGAAGAATTTGCCGCACCGTATTACGTGTTCAAGGATGCCGGCGTCGCAATGACGCTCGCTTCGCCCAAAGGCGGCCAGCCGCCGCTCGACCCGAAGAGCGACGACCCCGACGCGCAGACCGACGCCACCCGGCGATTCAGAAAGGATGCGGACGCGCAAGCCGTGTTGGCGAATACCGCGCAGCTTTCGACTGTGTCGGCTGCGGACTATGACGCGGTGTTCTATCCGGGTGGCCATGGTCCGCTATGGGATCTCGCCGAGGACAAGCATTCCATCGCCCTGATCGAAGCGCTCCATGCCGCCGGGAAACCGGTCAGTGCGGTTTGCCATGCACCCGGTGTGCTACGCCATGCAAAGGGGCCGGACGAGACGCCACTCGTGCGCGATAAACCCGTGACCGGCTTTGCCAATTCCGAAGAAGCGGCGGTCGGTCTCACGGACGTCGTGCCATTCCTCGTCGAAGACATGTTGAAGAAGAGCGGCGCCAGGTATTCGAAAGGGCCGGATTGGCAGTCGCATGTGGTGGTCGCGGGCAATCTGATTACGGGGCAGAATCCCGCGTCGTCGGAAGCCGCGGCCAAAGCGCTGCTCGCGAAACTCGGCGTGACCTGAAGGGGCGCCTCAATACGCAGGATATGGCCTGATGTATCGAGGCGCGCGCTGAAGCGAGGCGTGCACGTCATGTGATGCTGGCGCGCGCGCCTCGCTTCAGCCAGATTTCAGCCGGATTCGCTTCACGGCATGCTTACTCGCCCGGGCTATACAGATCGAGTAGCTTGAGCGTCACGCCGTTGGTCCATCCAAAGCCGTCCTGCAGCGGATACTCGCCACCGCCTCCACCACCGGTGCCCGTGCCTTCCACCACGTATTTTTCAACCAGCTTCTTCTCCGACGCATAAACACCTTTCACGTCGGCCAGAAAGCGCGTGCCGATCTGCTGCGCCAGTGCATCCTGGCCATAGCGCTTCAGGCCTTCGATCGCGACCCAGTGCAGCGGCGCCCAGCCGTTCGGCGCATCCCATTGCTGCGTGGTGTTGTAGGTGGTCGTCGCCAGGCCGCCCGGTTGCAGCAGGACGGACTGCACCTGCTGAGCCGTCTTTCGCGCGCGATCCGGCCACGCCGCACCGACCCACAACGGAAACACCATCGCCGCGGTCTTGTTGTCGCGCGGTTTCGCGAGCGTCCAGTCGTAGTCGCCGTAATAGCCGTTGGCATTCCACAAGTACCGGTTGATACCGAGCGCCCGTTTTGCGGCGCGCTCGGCGAACTCGCCGACACAATGGAAATCGCGTGTCTCGCCACAACCTTTCGCGATGGTGATTTCAAGGTGGAACATGAGGCTGTTCAGATCGACCGGAATGATCGACGTGGTGCGCACGGTTGCGAGTGTCATGTTGTCGCCGAACCAGCGGGAGCTGAAATCCCAGCCGCTCTCGGCGGTCGCCCGCAATTCGCGGTAGACGTCGTTCGGGTTGCGGCCGGTGGCCTGCTGCGCCGTCTGAATGTCCTCCAGATACGACTCGTCACGCGGTGTGTCGAGTTCGTCCCAGTAGCGGTTGAGCACCGTACGGTCCGGCATCACGACGACGTTGCGCGTCGCCTGGCCCGGCTGCGTCGAGGTCTCTCCCTGCATCCAGTACGCATACTCCTTGCGCAAGGCCGGCAAGTACTTCTGATAGACGCCGCGGCCTTCCACCTTCGCCGCCAGCGCCACCATGTACGAAAAGAACGGCGGCTGTGAACGGTCGAGATAGTAGGTGCGGTTACCGTTTGGAATGTGGCCGAACGTATCGATCTCATACGCGAAGTTGTCGAGCATGTTGTCGACGAGATCCTCGTGGCCCGATTCCTGCAGCCCCAGCATCGTGAAGTACGTGTCCCAGTAGTAACCCTCGCGGAAGCGGCCTCCCGGCACCACATACGGTTTCGGTAACGGAATCAGCGAGCTGTTGGCCGGCGCGCTTGTCGTGGTGCGGGTGAGGGCAGGCCAGAGCCAGTTGATGTGCTCGCGCAGCGTCTGATTCGCGGGCGGCGTGATGACCGGTTCGCTCGGCGCAGTGAAGTACTGGTTGACGAAGTTCGCCAGCGAAAAACCGGGATTGTTCTTCTGCTGTTCGTACAGTTGCACGATCGCGGCAGGATCGGCGTTCGGCGTTGCGTCGACGAAGGTCTTCTGATCGGGATAGATCTGTGCGGTTTGCACGGCCACGAAAAGATCGCCGTATAGCTTGTCGGGAGCGGGAGGAAGCGTGCCGCCGACCTGGGTGTCGGCATGACACACTCCGATGAGACTGGTGAGGAAAACGAAGCTGGAAACGGCAGTTGCTTTCCTTAAACTCGAAGCGCCGACCGATGGGGGAAATGTCATGCGACCGGCGAGGCCGATGCTGCGCAATTGCGATGACACAATCATGTCTCCTCCTCTTGAACGGATAACAGGATTGGTCTGCCTCACGCCCTGTTGCTTTTCTTGAATGCTGGGGCGCAGGTAGCATCGCATAAAACAGAGGGCGGTTCAAACTATGCGCGGGGAATGCGCGGAGGCGCACCGATTCTCGCCGACCGCGCGAATGCGGAATGGGTGAACGCAGATTGTTGAGTCGATCGTGCAAGGCGCAGCAGGCATAATGCCTTTTCCGATTACGCCTCTCTTTCATTGAAGGCGAGACCTAAGCGACGCGCTGCTTCGCGCTCTCAGGAAAATTCATGCCGCCCATCACCGCCGTCCGGAATGCAGCCGTGCCGCTGCGCAGCGTCGCGCTGATTCTCGTTTCGATGTTCTGCTTCGCTCTCGTCGATGCCCTGGCGAAATCCGTGGCGCTCGCCTATCCGGCCAATGAAGTGACGTTCTTCCGGATGCTGTTCGGCTTGCTGCCGGCGGTAGCGGTTTGCCTGCGCGGCAAGCCGCTCATCGAGCGTTTCAGGCAGATGGATGTGCGTGGGCAGACGTTGCGCGCGCTGACGTTGCTCGGCGCCTCGGGACTGTTTTTCGCAGGGCTGCCCTATGTGCCGCTCAGCGAAGCGGTGGCGATCGTTTACTCGGAGACCTTGCTGGTCATCGTGCTTGCGCCGTTGCTGCTGAAGGAAACGCTCAAGCCGCGCGATGCGCTTGCCGCCGCGGTCGGTTTTGTCGGCGTGCTTTTCGTGGTGCGCCCGGACGGCTCGCATTCGAGCTGGCTCGGTCCGGTCCTGCTGATGTCGAGCGCATTTTTCGGCGCACTATCGATCATTCAGATCAAGCGGATTCGCCACACCGACGATTCGGGCACCATGGTGCTGTACTTCACGGTGATCGGTACGATCGTCACGGGCGCATCGCTATTCTTCGCATGGCGCGCGCCTTCGATCCAGGCCCTCGCGGTGATGGCCTTGCTCGGCGGATTCGCCACGGCAGGGCAGTTGCTGATGACGATGGCATTTCGCCAGGCCGATGCCGGCGCGCTCGCGCCGTATAACTACACCAGCATCGTGTGGGCTGCGTTATTCGGCTATGTCGCGTGGGGCGAGACGATCGGCAGCATGTCGTTGTTTGGGATTGCGTTGATTGTCGGAAGCTCGATTGCGGTTGCTGTGCGCGGCAAACAGACTGAAGGGCCGCTTGTGTAGGCGTGCGCTGCATTCGCCGGATTGAAACGCGGAATTCAAACCGGCTTTTCATTGCTTCGCAGTTCAAACAATCGTCCTAGGAAAGCATGGTCAGTAAGCTGGCTTTTTCGGACAACACACCCTGCGCACGCGGACGAACCGGCGTTTGGCGACTATAAATAACAGATAGCACGCATCCAGCTTGCACTCTTATTCGTACGTGACTGTATCGGCCCGAACTCGCCGTCGTTGCGGCGGCATCGATCGATTCCCTGCGGACCCTCTGATGAATTCGGGCGCGTTTGCGACACCGCAAACAGACATGTCCACGGGTTTGAGAGGGAGACGTCATGTTTAGCGAATCCAGGAAGATCGTTCTCACGAGCCTTTTTGTCGGTGCGGTTGCGATCGCGGCGTATGTTTCGCAATCGGGCAAAGGCTGGCTGTCGACGGATGAACTCGGCCTGGAGCGCGACGATGCGTCGGCTCATTACACGCGTGGCGATATCGTGACGGGTTCGGTAACTTCCGCACCGGTCGTTGCGCGCGGCGATTCAGCCGAGGCCATTGCCACGAACCTCCAGGCGGCGCGCAGGAGTCTGCAGCGCAACGATCTGGTCGCCGCGCAAGCGCAACTGGACGCGCTACGGTCGGCACACCGGAACGACGATCAGGTTCTTGCGCTGCAAAGAGAAGTCGAGGCGCGTGCGGGGCAGGCGCGGCACGCGCCGGCCGCTGCGCATGCAGAGAAGCCGATGCAGAAAGAGGCGAAATCGGTGCGGCCTTCTTCGCGGTCTTCGGGGAAGACCGGCCGCCTGCACGAAAGCTACGTAGCGACGCGCGAACACTCGAACCGTGCGTCTTCCAGTTACGCGAAGACCCGGCATGCTCCCGAAACCGCCGTAACCGCTGTTGCCGTGGGTAGCCTGTCGAGCGGACGAGCGAGTGACGTTGGCGCACCTGCTGTTGCGGGTTCGTCATCCTCTGTTCCGGCTGAGGTGAAGGGGTTCTCCAACGTAGTCAGCGCGCCTGCCGCATCACAGCCGATACAGCCGATACAACTGATACAACCAACACAGCAGGCACAGCCGACGTCGGCACCGCCAACCCCACAAGTCATACCGACGTCACCGGCATCTCAACTCGCGCCCGCTGCCAGCACGCTGTTGAAATCCGAGGGCGGGCCGAAAACACGTGCACAGGTACGCGCGGAAATCGCCCGCGCCCGCGCCGACGGCAGCCTCCCGGTGTTCGGCAATCCGGACCCGGCCGGACCGGGCGGCGCGCCGAGCATGACGGGCGCGCTGCGTCCGTGAGGCTGCGCCGGCCACCGGTTAGCGCAGCGATGCAGCGAGCCGGGCAAAAGTGGTGTCGTCCGTGCGATCGAACGCAAGCGGCGTAACCGACACGCGTCCCGACGCCACCACGGCTGTTTCGCTATCGGGGTCGTTCGCACGCGTGCCGCGTTGGAACCGCAACCAGTGATAGGCGATGCCGCGCGGATCGACTTGCGGCAGCACCTCGATATCTTCGACGAGTCCGACACCTTGCTTGCTCGGCGTGAGCGGACCCGCAGACGCCGCGTCGACGTCGGGGAAATTGATGTTCAGGCAGGTGGGCGCAGCGTGCTCGATCGCGAGCAACTGGCGAATCACGCCGGGAGCCAGCGTACGCGCGGTGTCCCAGCGCACTTTCTCGCGGTCGCTGAAAGTCTGGCTCAACGCGAACGATGGAAGCCCAAGCAACAGGCCCGTCATCGCGGCGCCGACCGTGCCAGAGAACATCGTCTCGACACCGAGATTACCGCCGCGATTGACGCCGGAAAGAATCAGCGTGGGCGGCGCGTCGCGCATCAGATGCCGCACGCCCATCACGACGCAGTCGCCGGGCGTGCCCACTACGCCGAACCGCCGCTCTCCCTGGCGGCTGACACGCAGCGGCGAATGCAGACTGATCGAATGCGATGTGCCGCTCTGATCGTGCTCAGGCGCGACTACCCAGACTTCGTGTGCGAGCTCGGCGGCAACCGCTTCGAGCACGGCGAGGCCGGGCGCGTCGATTCCGTCGTCGTTCGTCAACAGTACTCGCGGCACTTTGGATTCATAGGCGGACATCGCGGCCAGCTCCTTTCGATCGGTAAAAGAAGCCTCATTATCCGGCTATTGAGAAGGGCGTGGTGCGAAGCGGGCGACGCACACCGCCCACCCGCTTTCATCGAGCAATTGCACGTTTTCAATGGTTTTTAAAATTAACAATGACTATTTTCGTTTTCCGCAATAATTGGGCGAATGGATTCGTTTATCTGGCAAGATATTCCAATTGGTTTCCATTGGAATTAATTGGAATAATAAATCACCTGATACGGGTTGTTAGTGTGGATCCCCCATGCTATTCTGCGACGGCTTGATTCTCCGAGAGAAGCATTAAATCAGGCACTTGGGGCGTGCTCGCGAGAGGAGTACGCCCCATTTCATTTGCGGCGGCAGAGCGGCCGTTACGGTGAAATAATCGGCAATCTTAAAAACCAGTGGCGTCGTATAAAGGCAACGCTGTAATTAACTGAAAAACAGTCATTCGATTAGTGAGATATTCTCGGCCGCTCGATAGCATCCGCTATCCGAATCAGGAGAGAAATCAATGAATAAATTCGTATTGTCGGGCCTCTCGCTCGCACTCGTCGGCGCCGCGGGTGCCGCCCATGCACAAAGCTCGGTCACGCTGTACGGTCTGATCGATACGGGCCTGACCTACACCAGCAATTCGGGCGGCAGCAGCAACTTTCAGCAAGCCAGCGGCATGCTGAACGGCAACCGTTGGGGTCTGCGCGGGTCGGAGGACCTGGGCAATGGCTTGAAGGCGATTTTCGTGCTGGAAAACGGCTTCAATCTGTCGAACGGCAAGCTGGGGCAGAACGGCCGTGAGTTCGGGCGTCAGGCCTTCGTCGGCCTGTCGAGCGACCAGTTCGGCTCGGTCACGCTGGGTCGCCAGTACGACAGCGTGGTCGACTATCTCGCCCCGCTCGCGCTGAACGGCACGCAATACGGCGGCACGCTCGCAGCGCACCCGTACGACAACGACAACCTCAACAACTCGGTGCGTATCAACAACTCGGTCAAGTTTCAGAGCGTCAACTACGGCGGCTTCAAGTTCGGCGCGCTGTACGGCTTCTCGAATGCGGCGGGCAGCTTCGCGGACAGCCGCGCCTATAGCGTCGGCGCATCGTACGCATTCGGCGGCCTGAAGTTCGCTGCGGGCTACCTGCAACTGAACGGCGGCGGTTCGACGACCAACACGAGCGGCGCCGTGGCAAGCGGCGACTCCACGTTCAACGCGAGCCGTCAGCGCACTTATGGCGCAGGTGTGAACTATGCGTTCGGCGCGGCCAACGTCGGTCTCGTGTTCACGCAGACGCAACTGAACAACGCGACCGCGATCAGTTCGTCGGCGTCGGGCACGACGAGCGGCTTCGCGCTGACCGGCGGCAGCGCGCGCTTCACGAACTATGAACTGAACGCACGTTACGCATTCACGCCGGCATGGACCGTGTCGGGCGCGTACACGTACACCGACGCAAGTCTGAACGGCGCGAGCCCGAAGTACCAGCAGATCACGTTGCAGAGTGACTACGCCTTGTCCAAGCGCACCGACGTCTACGTTGAAGCGGCATACCAGCACGTGGGCAGCGTGGGCGACTCGGGCATCACGGCGGATATCGTCGGCGTGAGCCGTTCGTCGACCGACTCGCAGGTGGTCGGCACGGTGGGTATTCGTCACCGCTTCTAAGCGGCTGGTGCTGGTGTAGGCAGTAGGCTGTAAGGAAGCCCGCATTTTGCGGGCTTTTCTGTTTGCGGTCGAACAGCACGTGCTGCAGAAAGGGTGGTCTCCGGCGCGCAAAACGAGCATCGCGTTCTTTGTGTACCATGCAGATTGCTTCGTGCGCTTCATGCACTTCATGCCCGCTTCGCGCCTTGGCCCCCGGCGCATCGCCGCGAACGGCACCATCGAAGCCGAAGCGCCTGTTATCCCCACACCCTGTGCCGGATGAACTGACATGCAGATAGAGCCGTTTCAGATTGCCGTGCCCGACGCTGACATCGACGACCTTCGCCTGCGCATTCGGGCGACACGGTGGGCACCGGCGACGCCGTCGCCAGCCTGGCAGCAAGGCGCCGAACCAACCTGGCTGCACGAACTCGCGCAGTATTGGGCCGAGCGTTTCGATTGGCGCGAGGCCGAGCGCAAGCTGAATCTTCAACCGCAATTTCTTGCCGAAGTCGACGGTCAGCGCGTGCACTTCGTGCATCGGCGCGGCGTTGGCCCGGCGTCTTACCCGCTTGTGGTCACGCATGGCTGGCCGGGCTCGTTTTTCGAGTTCCACGCGCTACTCGACCGGCTATGCGACCCCGCCGCATTCGGTTGCGACCCGGCCGACGCATTCGATGTCGTCGTTCCATCGCTGCCCGGTTTCGCATTCTCGCAGGCGCCGGTGGAGCCCGGCACTTCCTCGTTTGAGGTGGCGGATCTGTGGGCTTCGCTGATGCGCGGCCTCGGTTATGAACGCTTTGGCGCCCAGGGCGGCGATCTCGGCGCCGGCGTCTCGATCGCGCTCGCGGCGCGGCATCACGAAGCTGTCGACGGCATTCATCTCAACTTCTTGCCGAGCTCGTACGAGCCGGCAAGCGGCGCCGCACAGACGCCGCTCACGCCGCAAGAAGAAGCCTATCTTCAGGAAAAGGCCGAGTGGGTCGCGCAGGAGGGGGGCTACGCCCATATGCACGCCACGAAGCCGCAGACCCTGGCGGCGTCGCTGAACGACTCGCCCGTGGGACTCGCTGCGTGGATCGGCGAGAAGTTTCGCGCGTGGAGCGATTGCGACGGCGACATCGAGCGGGTGTTTTCGAAAGACGAGTTGCTCACCAACATTTCACTCTACTGGTACACGCAGAGCATCGGCACGGCAATACAGATGTATTGGGAAAACCGGCTGCAGCCGATACGCTTCGCCGAGGGGCAACGCGTCGTGCCGCCGGTGGGCTTCGCCCGTTTTCCAAAGGAGATCAATCACCCGCCGCGCACGTGGCTCGAGCGAACCTTCAACGTCGTCCAATGGACCGACATGCCGGCCGGTGGCCATTTCGCCGCAATGGAAAAGCCCGATTTGCTCGCTGCCGAGATCCGCAAGTTCTTCAGAAAGTTGAGACGCTAGGCGCGTGGTCGCGATAGTGCCGGCGCGCGAAACGCCGGCTCGATAGCGGCGCCGATGCGCCCGTTGGCGCGTTTGCGGCTTCAATCATCAAATAAGGTCAGGACCTGTCTCGACGACCTTGTAGCCGCGTATGATCGGCGGACACGATCGCATCCGGTTTTTCGCCAGCCGGCGTCCGCAGCGCCGCCGACTCGCGCCAACCCCATGCACGACAAAAACGGCAGCTCCCGGTACGCGCCTGATTCGCGAGGACAGGCATCCGCGAGGCAACAGGAACGATGCCGCGACGAGGAGGCTGACCACCATCGGTTTCAGCGCAGGCTCAGCGGGAAAACGAAGAACAATGCAGAAAAAGAAGGCCATTACGCGGCGTGTCATCTACTTCACGCGCGATCCTTCGCCGCCGCTATTGGCGAGCTTCGAAGAGCGCGATTGGGCGGTTGAAGTCGTCGGCTCGGTTCGCGACGTGCGGCAAGCCGTGGATGACGGCTCGCTGGCGGCCGGCCTGGCCGACCTGTCGAGCGTGTTCGACCCGCGTGAGATTGCCGCGCTGGAAGCCTGCCTGGCAATGCCGAACATCGGCTGGGTGGCGATGACCGCGGCGCCCGAACTGGATGACACAGTCATACGCAGGCTGGTGCGCGACTACTGCTTCGACTACGTGACGCTGCCTGCCACGAACGCCAGGGTGATCGATACGGTGGGACATGCCTGCGGCATGATCTCGCTCGGCGAGCCGGCGCTCGTCGATACCTCGACGGCGAAAGACGAGATGATCGGCACCTGCGAGGCCATGCTTGCGTTGTTCCGCTCGATCCGCAAAGTGGCGGCAAGCGACGCGCCCGTCTTTGTCAGCGGTGAATCCGGTACGGGTAAGGAGTTGACGGCGGCGGCGATTCACGCGCACTCGCCGCGTCGGAACGCGCCGTTCGTCGCCATCAATTGCGGTGCGATTCCGCCGCACCTGTTGCAGTCCGAGTTGTTCGGCTACGAGCGCGGCGCGTTCACGGGCGCGAATCAACGCAGAATAGGGCGCGTCGAAGCCGCTCACGGCGGCACGGTGTTTCTCGACGAAATCGGCGATCTGCCGTTCGAGAGTCAGGCGAGCCTGCTGCGTTTCCTGCAGGAAAGCACCATCGACCGCCTGGGCGGCAACGGCTCGATCGATGTCGACGTGCGCATCATTTCCGCCACCCACGTCGACATGGAGGCCGCGATCGAAGACGGGCGTTTTCGCGCGGATCTGTACCACCGCTTGTGCGTCCTGAGAGTCGACGAGCCGCCGCTGCGCGTGCGCGGCAAGGACATCGAACTGCTCGCGCTATACACGCTGGATCGCTACAGGAAGGACGCGAGCCGCCGTTTATGCGGTTTTTCGCCTGACGCGATCGCAGCGATGCATCAATACGACTGGCCCGGCAACGTGCGGGAACTGATCAACCGGGTTCGCCGCGCCATTGTGATGTCGGAGGGCCGCACGATCACCGCGGACGATCTCGAACTGTCGGGCTACGTTGCGACCGCTCCATTGACGCTTGCCCAGGCGCGCGAGACAGCGGAGCGGCAGGCCATCGAACTCGCGCTCCTGCGCCATCGCGGGCGGCCTGGCGACGCCGCGCGAGAGCTCAACATTTCACGCGCGACGCTGTACCGTCTGCTTGGCTCGCACGGCATGCGATACAGCGAAGACAGCGCCGCTGAAATGTGATGTCTCAGGCGAAGGTCGTGCGCGACAGCAAGGTAACTTGTTCACTCGAATGTCAATGCGCCGAATGGCGCCGTGTACTTTCGACCGGCCAACAGCCGATTGACGGCACCCGCGTTGTGTCTTGCTGACTTTTGGCGGAAAGGCAACGCGGGGACGTGAAACGATAGCGCATACCTGATAGCTGCGCCCCGGTTCATCCGAGTCCATCGCCGCAGATCAGCTCACCCGCCTCTCATGCCTGGTGAGGAGCAACGTGAAATTTTTTCCTTGCACGCTGGTTTATGTGGATGTCGATGCGAGCCCCGGTCCCAATTCCACGAATCGCGACCCGCTGTCGTATGTGAATCAGGCGATCTGCCTGAACAACAGCTTGCGGCAGGTTGGCATGCCGGCGCTGACCATCATGACCAATGCGCCGGCGGTGGTCGCGCAACGGCTCGATAGCATGGCAAAGGCGCACCGGCCCGCGTTGATGACGTTGAAGGCGACAATCGAGCTGCCGAAGAATACGCCGTTCTATGCGGCGCATTTCAAGCTCGATCTGATGGACCAGATGGCGGGTTCGCTGCCCGCCGATGCAATGCTGTTGCTGCTCGACGCCGACATGGTCGCGCTGCGCCCGCTCGCGCGCAATCTGATCGAGCGCTGTGCTGAAGCCGGACTCGGCGCATTCGATATTTCGGATCAGGTATTCCCGCCATACGGCAGCGAACGCGTTGTCGCGGATCTCGAGATCGTGGCGGACAGACGGCTCAGAAATCCACGCTGGTACGGCGGCGAGTTTCTTCTGGCGAGGCCGGCCGCATTGCGCCGGCTGGTGCCCCGTGCGCGCGCCAGTTACGCGCGCTATATCAGGGAAATCGGGCGCCTGAAGCATCATGGCGACGAAGCGTTCATTTCCGCGGCACTCAATCTGCTGGTCGACGAAGGGCAAGGCCTGGTCGAGGTCGGCGCCTATCAGGCAGTCGGCCGCCATTGGCCCGGCAATAATTATCGCGACGTACGCTGGTTTCGCGGCTGTTCGTTCGTTCATTTGCCCGGTGGCAAGGCATTGCTGGAAAGGGAGGCGCGTTTTGCCGAATTTGCGCCGGAGCGTTTCTGGCGCCGCATGCGCATGGCGCATCTGCGTGGTCGCGTGCGCCATGCGTTGAAGCGGATCGCCGGCTTGCGCAGTGTCGAGCGCCTCGCGACGTTGTCTGCTTACGCCTTGCGCAGCGTAAGGAACTAGCCGGCGGGTCATGCCGCAGCCTATGGCAAGCGAAGCCGTGCGACGCGGCGCGGCGGCTCCACGCGACCGCATATGCGCCGCTACGCTACTACGCCGTTGCATCGCCGACGCATGCGGCTTCGTTCACATCTTCACGTCGATGCGCCCGTAAACGCCGTCGGCTTCGTCGTTGGGCCCCGCGGCAAAGAACAGCGTGTTGGTCGGCTGGTTATCGAGTCCGTTGCCGAACGCAATACCCCAGAGCCCCGGTTGCACGAACGCGCTTCCACTCGGCAGGTTGACGGCGCCAAGAGAAAGTCCGCTTGAAGGATCGAAGGCGTTGATGGCGCCGTCGCCGAAATTGCCGATCAGTACGTCACCGCTGAATCTGCCAAAGTTTCCGGGCGCCTGAGCGATGCCCCACGGCGCATTCAGCGGGCCGGCCGACGCGAAGCGCTGCTGCAGATTGCCGGCCGTATCGAAGACGTCGACGAAACCGAGTCCCGCGCCGGCGACATTGTCATGCGCGACGGCGTCCTGCTTGGCATAGGTCACAAAGAGTCTGGCGCCGATCGCCTGAATGCCGAACGGCGCAAAGCCGGCCGGTAGCGTTGCGTCCTGAAACTTGCCGGGCATCGCGACTTTGGCGAAGTTCCTGTCGAACACGTCGATCCTGTTGTTGTGGAAGTCGGTGGCATAGAGAAAATTCGCTCCGCCATTGCTGGCGAGTGCGAGTCCCTTGTAGACCGAACCACCAGTGCCGCCGTCGAACACGACGATCGCAGCGGTGGGTGCGACCGCCGGTGCCCACGCGGTGATCGTGCCGCCTTCGCCGGCAAAGATAAAGGCGCCCACGCCGCTCTTGCCGCTCTGCGCGACCACGAAATCCGTTGTGCCGTTGAATACGATGCCAGTCGGATTCGCCGGGCCGCTGGTTCCATTCGGAATACTGACGACAAGGGATTGCGGCACGCCGTTGCCGTCATAGAGTGTCGCGACGGAGGTCCCGTTATCGGCAACCCAGACGAAGCCCTTTGGATTGAAGGCGATGCCCCATCCGTTTTTCAGATTGGGGTCGGTGTGCGGCGCAGTGACGGCGCCGTCGGAGACCAGCGTGCTGGAAGTATACGACTGAGTGTTGATCGACCCCGAACCGCCTCCGCACGCGACGAGCCCGATCAACGCCACGCCGCCCGCCGCGGCGCTCAACACCTTAAGCACAGACTTCATGACCGCACCTCTCTCACGACCGACGGCCGTTGCGGTTATTGAACGTGCTGAGTGGCGGGATTATTCCTTTGGCGGTTGAACAATTTGATTTGGCATGAGGCAGCGGTCGAGCTGTCCTTGGTTCAGATCGTGCCGAACAGTGCCCGAGGGCGATCCTTCAGCGTGCCGGTCAACAGTCGCAATGCACTCACGAGTTGGTCGCGGCTCGTCGCGCAGGCGAGGTTGATCCGTACGCCGTGCTCGATCTCCGAGCGGTCCACGGCAAACGCGGACGACGGCATCACCACCACGCCGCGCGCCTTCGCATTCGCCGCAAAGTCGTCGGCGCGCCACGGGGGCGGCAGCTTGAGCCACACGAACATGCATGCCGGGTCGGTCTGCAGCAGTTCCTGTGGCAACAACTCGCGCGCCAGGTCCTGTCGTGCGCGAATTTCGGCAAGCTGCGCGTCCATGATGTGGCGTGCGGTGCCGTCCTCGATCCAGATCGACGCGATCAGCATCGACATCGGCGCAGGCATCCATGCGGTGGTGCGCACCGCCTCCGCGCACAGCGCGGAACTGTCCGGCGGGCTCAGCAGATAGCCGAGCCGCAGGCCTGGCGCGAGAATCTTCGAGGTTGCCCCAAGGTGGAACGTCAGTTCCGGACACAGGCTTGCAATCGTCGGCAACCGCTGCGACACCAGCGGACCATAGACGTCGTCTTCGATGATCGCGACACCGTGCCGGCGGGCAATGTCGACGAGCGCCATGCGGCGCTCGAGACTCATGGTCGTCACGGTCGGGTTCTGCAGATTCGGTACCGTGAAAATCGCCTTCACCGGCATGCGGCGGCAAGCGCGCTCCACCTCGTCGGTCAGCAGGCCGTCGCGGTCGCTCGGAATGCCGACGATCTCGAACTGGAATACCGGCGCCAGTGCTTTCAACCCGTAATAGGTGAGTTGATCGGCGAGGATCACGCCGTCGGTGCCGATCAGGCTGTTCAGCACCGCATACAAGCCGTGCTGCGCACCGCTCGTGACCACCACGTGATCGGGCGCCGGCGTGAAGCCCGGCGCGGCCATCCAGCGGGCACCGGCAGCGCGCGCCCAGGCGGGGCCTTGCGGCGGCTGGTACTCCTGCAATTGCGGGTAGCGCGGATCGCGCGGCAATTCCGCCAGCGTGCGCGCGAGGCAGTTCAGAAATTCGCCGGTGGCCGGCCGGTTGACGGTCAGGTCGATCGCGGCGTTGCTGGCCGGCTGCGCGGGTTCGACGCTCGGCATGGCGCCGCCGGTCACGAGCGACCCGCGCCGCTTGCTGCCGATCACCAGCCCGCGCAATTGCAATTCCTTGTACGCGCGGGACACCGTCGACACGTTGATGCCCAGTTCGGTGGCCAGTTGCCGCTGGGGCGGCAGGCGGCTGCCGGGCGGATAGACGCCGCTGCGGATCTCGTTCTCAATCGAGCTGGACACCTCGACGTAGGTGGAACGCTTCGTCTGCGCCGGCGCCCCGTTGGCGCGAGGCGCTGTGTCTTTGTCAGAAGCCATAAGAACTGATGTCTCCATACAAAATCGACTTTGTCCGCGATTGTGCGGAATTTTGCCGATTCTATACCAGACAAGCGCCGCCGCAACGCTTAAACGCGGGTGTCCAGGGGGCCGGGCTGTGGCCGGTCCGTGTTTGCAAGCAACGCGCCATGGACCATCCAGGGAAAATGCCAGGGCCACACAATGCGAGTTTTAATTGCACACAAAAAAATATTGTGTGATTCTGATTGCCAGAGTTTGTCTGGTGGCGTGCGTGCCGAAGTGCCGCCGGGCAGTGTCCAGATTCTGTCAGCAGGAGTTTGACGATGCGTTTCCCGCAGTCTTCTCGAGCCCCGTCCGCGCCGAAGCCCGGCGCGCCGGCAAGTGAGCGGCATGTCGCGACGACCGCGCGCTCCGGCGACGGCGGCGAAATGGAAGGGCGCAAGTGATGTCGGAGATTGCCATCATCGGTGCGGGATTCATCGGCCTCGCGAGCGCTGCGGCGCTGATGCGCGACGGCCATCGAATCACGCTGTTCGATCCGGCCGGCGTGGGGCAGGGCGCGTCGTTCGGCAACGCGGGGACCTTCGCGCACTATGCGTGCATTCCGGTCAACAACCCGTCCGTGTTCCGCGATCTGCCACGCTTTCTGCTATCCAGCGACAGCCCGTTCAGATTGCGTTGGGGCTACCTGCCGCACCTCGCGCCGTGGCTCGCGCGGTTCATGGTGAGCTCGCTGCCGCGGCGCTACGAAGCGAGCGCCGGCGCACTCGCCGCGCTGCTCGATTGCGCGCATGACGGTTATGCGCCGCTGCTTGCAGACGCGGAACTGGCGCGGTTCGTCCGGTCGCGCGAATGTCTCTATCTTTATTCGAATGCTGCTTCGTTCGACGCCGCGCGTCCCACACTCGATCTGCGTCAAAAACTGGGCGTCGCCTTCGATGTGCTTGACGGTGGCGCTATCCGTGCGCTTGAACCGGCGCTGGCGCCGATATTCGAGCGCGGCGTATTGTTCAGCAACAGTTGGCATTTCTCCGATCCACAAGGCTTTCTGCAGACGCTTTATCTGCAGCTTGCCGACCGGGGGTTGACACTGCAGCGCTCGAGCGTCGACGCGGTGCACCCCGCGGCCGACGGCGCGAGTGTGACGATTGAAGGTACCGCGCGCCGCTTCAGCCACGTGGTGATCGCCACGGGCGCGCGCTCCGCCCAGTTCGCCAGACAATGCGGCGACCCGGTTCCACTCGATACCGAGCGGGGCTATCACGTCCGCTTTCCGGGCGCGCAGCAACTGGTTTCGCGACCGGTCGGCTGGGCCGAGCGCGGCTTTTACATGACGCCGATGAGCGACGGCCTGCGCGTGGCGGGCACGGTCGAACTGGCCGGCTTCGGCGAGACGCGTAACCGTTCGCTGATCGACCTGCTGACATTTTCTTCGAAGCGCGCCCTACCCGCGCTCGATACGCCGGATAGCAGCTGGCTCGGGTTTCGTCCGACGTTGCCGGACGGCGTGCCGGTGCTCGGTCGCTCGCGCGCTAGCGAGCGGGTGATCTACGCATTCGGCCACCAGCATCTTGGGCTGACGCTTGCCGGGGTGAGCGGGGGCATCGTCGCCGATCTGATCGCGCAGCGTGCGCCGCCGCTCGACCTCGCGCCTTACTCGGCCACGCGTTTCTGATTTTCTTCGAGGTGCTTGGCGCACGGACTTTTTCGCTTTACAACAGGCATCGCAGGACGGTTTCGAGGCGTCGCGCATCGGATCGGCCAACCTACACATCGCGCGACGTTAAATCACGCAAGGAGCGCATCATGAATCGCCGCTATTGGCTGTTGAGTGCCACCGTTTGTGCACTCGTCACGTATATCCCGTCGTCGTGGGCGGCCGATCCTGAAGTCGTCAAGATCGGTTTCGTCGGGCCGTTGACCGGTCCGGTCGCGCGAGTCGGCAAAGATCTGCAGTACGGTGCGCAACTCGCGCTCGATGAGGAGAACGCGAAACATCCGGTTATTGGCGGAAAGCCGGTCAAATTCGTGCTCGACGTGCAGGACGATCAGGCAGACCCGCGCGTGGCGATTCAGGTCGCGCAGAAACTGGTCGACGACGGCGTAGTCGGCGTGATCGGCCACTACAACTCGGGGTGCAGCATTCCGGCGTCGACGGTCTATCACCAGGCGAACGTCGCGATGATTACGCCCGGCTCGACCAATCCGCAACTCACCAAGCAAGGCTACAAGAACGTGTTCCGCACCATGGGGCACGACGGCATCGGCGGTGTCGTGGCGGGACATTTCGTGGTCGAGCAGATGAAGGCGAAGCGCATCGGCATCATCGACGACCGTACGGCATTCGGGCAAGGGCTCGCGGACGCCTTTGAAAAAGGCGCAAAGGAAGCGAACGGCAATATCGTCGACCGCGAGTTTACGAACGACAAGGCAGTGGATTTTCGCGCCGTCCTGACAACGCTCAAGAGCAAGAACGTCGATCTGATTTTCTTCGGCGGTCTGGATGAACAGGGTGCGATGCTGGTCAAACAGATGCGCTCGCTGGGCATGCAGGCGCAACTGTTCGGCGCGGGTGCGCTGAAGAGCAATGCTTTCCTGCAGATCGCCGGCACGGCGGGTGACGGTACGCAGGATCTCGAGCCCGGTCCGGCGCTCGACAAGCTGCCTGCCGCGCAGGAGTTCGGCAAGCGCTACAAGGCGCGCTTCAATCAGGATGTCGAACTGTACGCGCCGTTTGCATACGACGCCGCACTTGCGATGATCAACGCGATTCACGGGGCCGACTCGCTCGATCGCGCAAAGATCGTCGACAGCCTGTCGAAAGTGAAGGTGACCGGCGTGACCGGCAATATCACCTTTGACCCGTACGGCGATCTGATCAAGCCGCCGTACACGCTGTTCCAGGTTCAGCAAGGACAATGGAAGAGCGTCAAGACGGTGGGTGGCAGCGGCGTCTAAGCGTGTAACGCTTCGGGAGAAGCCGCCGGTGGTTCTGCGTTTATGAGGGCGGGAAAAAACCGTGATATCGGGAATTGCCGGCAGGGGTGGGCTCTGCGAGACGACCGGTGGCGCCCACCGACAGAAGCGTTTCCAGGGTTCCCGCCCGATTCGACACAAAGGTCCACTGTGCGGCTGCGTCCTGCGATTCCGCGGTAGCGTGAATCTTGCGCAAGACGGTCAGGAGCGCTTCGCTATCCGGCGAAACCATGACAAAGCCTTCGTTCGCGAGCGCCGCATGGTTCAGTCCCAGCTCGAGGCATGCCTGCATGCGCAGCGGCGCTTCGAGCTGATTCGCGCGACGCGACTGCGCGACCTGTTCGACGATCGCCGCATCGACAAGGATTCCCTGCCGTTGCAACGGCTTGTTCCGCCACGCATCCGAAGGGCACGCCTTATTTTCCGGCGCCAGATCGACGAAAGGATTGATTTCGGCGGGATAGATCCGGCACACCAGCGGTCGTTCCTCATAGATGCCGCAGCGCATGTCGGCACGCAGATTGGGGCAGGCGCCATCGAAGGCCGCGGCGAGAACGATCGAGATACGGACCGGCAGGCTTCCGCTCATTGCCGGTGAAGAGCGCGCCCGTTTGTACGCAGCTTGCGCATTGCCCGGCTCGGGCTCGACGGGCCACGGTATGGCCTCGCAGATGAGTTCCATGTGGCCGCCGCGCTCCAGCCACACGATAGCCTCGGCAATCGTCAACGCGAGGCGCAAATCGTGGCAGCATTTGCCGCACGTAGTGCATTCGAAATCGATGTCATTCACGCTGGGTTCCTCACCGCAAAAGTCTAGGCGTGACTTAGTCGAGGCTGCGGGCAAATTCTGACGGCGAATCCGATAAATATTTTCTGTGGGCACACCTCATTGTTCGAGGTGTCCGCCCCGCGGCGATTTGCGTTTGCACGCTCAAGCGTTTTTCGCTCATGGCACGCATGGCGTCGCCGGCCAACGGAGGCACAATAGAAAACATAGTCGTCCGATGGCATACAGTCGGATGGCATGTTTATTTCTAGAAGCTTTCGAAGCGAGGCCGACAGCATGACTGCACCCATCACGCTGGTCCTGTTCGACATGGAGGGCGTTCTGTCCCACTACGATCGGTCGGCGCGGGTCGATCGTCTGGCGGCGATTTCCGGAAATACGCCCGAGGCCGTGCGTCACGCGATCTGGGGATCAGGTCTCGAAGCGCGTGCCGACGCGGGGCAAATCAGCGACAGCGACTATCTGGCCATGCTCGGCGAACTGCTGAACTATCCCGTCAGCCGGGACGACTGGCTGAGCGCACGCCACGCATCGATCACACCGAACAACGACGTGCTCGCGCTCGCCGAACGCGTCGCCGAACATCGTCGAATTGCGGTACTCACCAACAACTGCCGTCTGCTCACGGACAACATCGGTTTTCTGAATCCACCCGTCGCGCAACTGTTCGGTCCTCACGTCTATGCGTCCGCCGCGTTCGGCGCGGCGAAACCGGCCGCTCAGACCTATCTTCGCTGTGTGGAGCAGTTCGGGGTTCCCGCGGCCGAAACGCTCTTCGTCGACGATACGGAGGCCAATGTGACGGGCGCGCTCGACGCCGGTCTGCGGGGATATCAATTCGTCAGCGCGCAAGCGTTGTCTGCGGAACTGGAGCGTTGCGGGCTGATCGAGCGGACGTAGCGCGGGTGCGAAGCGCGGGTGCTTAGTGCGGTTGCGAAGCGCGGTTGCGCGTGCAGCTAGCCGTTGAGGTCCGGATTGTTCTGCGCGAGTTCGTGAACCCACTCGCTGAATACCCGTACGCACATGCTCAGCCGACGGTGTGGATACAGCAGGGAAAGCGGCAAGGACGGACAAGGGTAGGCGCCGAAGAGTTCACGCAACGCGCCGGCCTCGATCGCTTTCGCGACCATGAAGCGGGGAATCTGAATGATCCCCAATCCTTCGATCGCCGAGGTGACATACACGAGACCTTCGTTGACCGCGAGTATGCCGTTGACGGGCTTTCTGATCCACGTTCCGTCCACTTGAAACTCGAACGGATAGATGCGTCCGGTGCGCGCGGAAAAGTAATTGACGGCGCGATGGCGGTCGAGGTCGTCGGGCGTGACGGGTTCGCCCATTTGCTCGAGATACGCCGGCGCCGCGCAGATCGTCGTGCGGACGCCGCCGATCGGTCGCGCGACGAGGTTCGAGTCGTCGAGAACACCGATCCGTATCACGCAATCGACGCCTTCCTGCACGAGATCGACGTTGCGGTCGGCCAGTCCCAGCTTGACGGTGATATCGGGGTAGCGCGCATTGAAATCGCGCATGACGGGCAGCAGCACGTTGGCCGCGAACGTGGCGGACGTGTCGACGCGAATCGTGCCGCGTGGGTTGAGCCGCTTGTTCGATAGCGCGGATTCGGCGTCGGAGACCTCGGCCAGAATGCGCGAGCAGTACTCGTAGTAGAGCGCGCCGTCGTCGGTAACCTGCACGCTGCGGGTGGTGCGATTCAGCAGGCGTACCCCTAGATGACTCTCCAGGTTCTGCACGAGCGTCGACACCGAGGCGCGCGGCATCTCCAGCGAATCAGCCGCCTTCGAGAAGCTCGACGCATCGACGACACGCTTGAATACCGCCATCCCTTGAAGAATGTCCATACCGGGTTGCGCTTTCGAAAGTGGCCGATCCGCAGTCTAGAACGGAGTGGCGCTGGGAAGCAAACAGGCGTCCGCGCGATGCCGATTGGCGGGGATTTCATCCGCTAACGGTTTATTTTCTTTTGTGAACTCAACAGCTAGTTAATTTTAAAAGGCATTAGGTGCCGCTGCGTCTAATAACACACTCCGCACTGCAATAAAACAAAGTTTCTCGTAGAAATGTATGCATATTCGGTTTTTAGAGTATTAACTCTGCCGATTACTTCATCCATTCGATTTGCATACGCAACACGACAGTGAAAGAAAGATTGTGAAAGGAAGTTGACACAAGAACGTTTGCCAATCTAGGCTACGCACTGTCGCTAAAAACTGACCCGGTTCCTGTCCACCTGCTTGCAGATATAGGCAAATGCAGGTCAGCCGCTGCTTTGCCCGTCAGTCAGGCGATTGGATCAAGCAGCAGGAAAACGGCTCACGTCGTCTTTCTGAAAGCGTTGTAATGAATAAGCGAAGCAATTCTAAAATCAGCCACAAGCGCTGAGGCAGTAACACGTCTTTATATTCTCGCTAGCAATCCGGTGCTGGTGCGGGAGACCTTTTTTGCTGAAAAAACAGAGAAACACAGCTTAAGCACACATCGCACTTTCTTTATGCCGATTTTGTCAGTCGAGGATTAACAATGCGTATAAATTTCCGATTGCAGATACAATGTCTGGCGTTAGCCGGAATAATGGTTCTGGCGGGTTGCGGCGGTTCGGACAGCTCGCCGGCGCTCTCGAGCAAGTCCGCCCAGGCGCCCACGGCCGCGTCCGATGTGCCGCTCGCCCCGCCCACTGCGCCGATCGTTGCGGATGCATCGATCAACAAGAGCGTGCCGCCGGTCGAATTGCCAGACACGGTCACGCCGATCAACTACAAGCTGTGGTTCCGGCCGAATCCGGCGCTTTCTTCATTCGACGGTCGCGCGGACGTCCAGATCAAGGTGCTGAAGGCTGTCAACGCGATCACGATTGCCGGGCACCGCATCAAGTTCACGAACGGCACGATCACGCTGCAGCCCGGCAACATCCCGCTGATCGCCACGCCGCAAGACGACGGCGATTTCTACCAGCTTCGCCCAGTGAGCGGGCAGATCGCCGCCGGCAACTACTCGCTGCACATGGAGTGGAGCGGCATCATCAACTTCAAGACCTATGACGATCCGGTCGCGAAGACTGGCGGCAGTTGCGGCAACGATCCCTATCCGGGTTGCTCCGCGGCGGAGGGCGTGTTCCGCGTCGACCTGAAGTCGACCGACGGCACGACGAGCGGCGCGATTCTCACGCAAGGCGAGTCGAACCTGGCGCGTCAATGGTTCCCCGGTTGGGACGAGCCGGCCTTCAGGCCTACCTATGAGGTGAGCGCGGAGGTCCCGCAAAACTGGAACGTGGTCTCGAACGCGGCGGAAAAACCGGCCGTGAATGTGGATAGCGGCTACAAGCTGGTGTCGTTCGAAAAGACGCCGCCGATGCCTTCGTATCTGCTCTTCTTCGGCGGTGGCCAGTTCGACATTCTCGAAGACGACTTCTCGAGTCCGCTGCCCGACCGTAAGGGCCTGCATCTGCGAATCTTCACGCCGCCCGGCATGCGTGACTGGGCGAAACCGGCGATGCAGCAGACCAAGCAGGCGCTCGATTACTACTACCGCTACACCGGCATTCCGCTGCCGCTCACCAAGTTCGACACGATCGCCGCCAACGACGCGTTCAAGGAGCAGAAAGACCTGAACTTCGGCGGGATGGAGAACTGGGGCGCGATTCTCGAATTCGCCGACGACATTCTGCCGGCGCCGGGCACCGCCATGTCCGACTATGGCGTGACGGTCTTGACGCATGAGGCCGCGCATCAGTGGTTCGGCGATCTGGTCACGCTCGACTGGTGGGACGACGTGTGGCTGAACGAGTCGTTCGCGACGTTCTTCGAGAACAAGACCAAGGTGCGTTTCTTCCCGGACCGCTTCAGCTGGGTCGACCAGGTAAAGAACAAGTACGCGGTCATCAACGCCGATCTGAAATCCACCTCGTTCCCCGTGCAACCGAACTTCAACGGCTGGGCTTCGAACGACTTCGTGCTGAGCGCCAGCGCCTTTACGTACGACAAGGGCGGCCATGTGCTGAAGATGCTGGAGAACTATCTCGGCGAAGACGTGTTGCGCAAGGGGTTGCAGTCGTATCTGGCCGACTACGCGCTCGGCAACGGCACGCCGAAACGTTTGTGGGACGAACTGGCGAAGGCCAGCGGCGAGCCGATGGTCGCGATCGGCGACAGTTTCGTGCGGCAGACCGGCGTGCCTTTGCTTTCGCTCGACACCCAGTGCGATCTGACGACCAATCAGACCGTGGTCACGCTGAAGCAGTCGCCATTCCCGAACCAGAACCTGTATCCCGGCACGCAATGGGCCATTCCGCTGACGCTCGCCTACGGTGACGGACTGACCTCGCGCAAGACGATTGCAATGAAGGACACGCAAATGCAGGTGCGTCTGAACGGCTGTTCGGCCGTGCTCGCGGGTCCGAGCGGCCTCGACTACTACGTGACGAATTACAGCAACAATGCATGGAGTCAGTTGCTGGCGCAGGGTAACGCGCTGAAGGATCCGGTGTTGCTGACCAGTCTGCAACTCGAGGCCAGGCTGCTGGTGAAGAACGGTTTGGCGGACCCGTCGCGGGCCACCAGCATCGGTTCGCTTAACCCGGCGGCTGCACCGCTCGCGCGTCAGTTGCTGATGACCGCGCCGACGACCCAGTCGCTGCGTCCGACGATCCGGTATCAAGGCAAGTTCAAGCTGAAGCCGCAAGCGCTGCAAGCGCAATAGACCCGGTAAGCCCGGTAAGCCGGTAAGCCGGACAAACGGCCTCGAGCCGTATCGAGCCGCCGTAACGGGCGAGTCCGTGGCCCGCATCCTCATGCGATGCGGGCCACGGCACGTCGGTTGCATCGCGCAAACGCGGCGTCTTCAATCAAGCTTTGACATATGCATCCATGCAGGCAAGCGATCGAGCGCGCCTGTGCCGCTCATGCCGAACTCGGTCGGCGCTCCAGCCAGTTGCGCAACAGACCCGCGAAAAGCGCGCTAACGACCACCGCAAGATAAAGCGTGACGAGACTGTGACGCCACGTTTCGAGCGTGAGTTGATGCGTCAGCAGTTTCGAATCGGGCGCCGGGAGGACGGCATGCATTGCCACGACAGCCTGCTTCATCCGCAGAAAGCCCACGGCGGACAGCATGGGCAAACCCACGAGGAAGGCCAGCAGGGCGGGTCTTGCGCGTTGCATCGCCGGATAGTGGCGCAAGCGGAACCACACGCCGAGGCAGCCATGGATCCAGCCCGGCGCGAGCAGCGCAAGCTGCAGACCCTGCGTGCCGCTCGTGATCAGCGATATCACGATTCGCTCGTAGTTCGGCTCGAAGCCATACAGCGATGTCGCGAGGCGCGTCGCCACGGCATGCCGGATGAGCAGCAGGGGCAGGCTGAGTCCTGCCCACAGCCGGATCCATTCGGCGGGCGGAAGCACCCAGTGGCGACGCCCATAAATCGTGCGCACAGCCAGCGCGAAATGGAGCAGGGCTGCGCCGTACAGCAGAATCGTGCCGGGGGCGCTATGCCAGATCCACAGGGCGAGCGTGAGTCCGCGCCCGGCAAGATCGAGCGACCAGATTCCGAGCGCGTGGTTGACCAGGTGCAAAAATAGATAAATCAGCAGCACGACGCCCGAGCCGAGTTGCAAGCGGCGCAGAACGGGCAGCATTTCCGGTCGCACATCATTCTCCTTTCAAATTGTAGGCTCCGGAAAGCGGCACGGGAGACCGCAGTCGAACCGCGTCGAACCTGCGGCCGCGCCGGCCCTCCCAGGCGCCTGACGTGCCTGACGTGCCTGACGTGCCTGACGTGCCTGACGCGCCCGACGCCTTTGACGCGCCTCACGCTCTGCGAATGGGCGTGGCGGTGCGTTTCCGATGTCCGCTCTGTTGCACGGCGCCCTGGCGCACCGCTTCGGCAAATCGCTGCAATGCGGATAGCGAGCCGCACACGCTCTGGTATTCCTCGCGGCCAATCCTGCCGTCGAGGATGACCGCCATGCCCGAGGCACGGGCCATGTCGATGATGTCCATGTTGGCTACTCCTTTCAGGTTCTCTCACCTGCATGACCGCCGCCGCGGCCCGGCTATTCCCATGGGTTCCGGCGCCGGCGATGCAAGCCTGGACAGCCGGATTCGGCTGCCGGCGCCAATTTTTTCTTTCCGGGAATAAAACCGCCGGCACCGCAGTCTTCCTGATGAACCGAGTCGTGAGGCCCGCCGGATGATCCCGCGGTTTGCCTGCGAATCCTTATCGTGAGGTCAACATGTCGTCACATCATTCCGATCCTGCATTTAACCCGTCACGCCGCGGCGCGCTGAAGTGTCTCGCATACGGCGGCGTAGGCACGGTGTTCGTTCTCGCCGGCGGCATTCTAACGCCGGTGGAGCTGGCCCTCGCGGCCGACGAGAAATCAGCTTCGGCGTCCGGGGGCATACCGCTTTTCCTGCAGATCAGCGATTCACATATCGGCTTCAATAAAGAAGCCAATCCGGACGTCGCCGGCACGCTCAAACAAACAATCGACTACGTCAACGCCATGCCGGTCAAGCCCGCGCTGACCATCCATACGGGCGACATCACGCATCTTTCCAAGCCGGCGGAGTTCGATCTCGCGGCGCAGTTGATGTCCGGTCTGAATATCACGGAGCTGCACACCGTGCCCGGCGAGCACGACGTGACGGACGGCCCCGGAACCGAATACTTCAGCCGCTTCGGCAAGGCTTCGGACAATAAAGGCTATTACAGCTTCGACCACAACGGCGTGCACTTCGTCGCACTCGTCAACGTGATGCATTTCAAGCCGAATGGATTGGGAGGGCTGGGCGACGACCAGCTCGCCTGGCTCGAAAGCGACCTGAAGGGCCGTTCGTCCAGCACGCCGATCGTCGTCTTCGCGCACATGCCCATGTGGACGATCTACGAACCCTGGGGATGGGGGACGGGCGATGCCGGCCAGGCCATGAGCTATCTGAAGCGCTTCGGTTCGGTGACCGTGCTGAACGGCCATATTCATCAGATCGTGTCGAAGGTCGAAGGCAATATCACTTTCCATACCGCCCGCTCGACAGCGTATCCGCAACCGACTGCCGGCAATGGTCCCGGCCCTGGGCCGCTCACGGTAGCGAGCGATCAGCTCCCGAAGATGCTCGGGGTGACCAGCATCAAGATCGCGCATCATCCGCTCAAGGCGACGCTATCCGATACGACGCTCGTTTGAATTCAGGTTTTTTCTTTCGCTGGAGATCAGTTATGCAAAACAATACTATTTGCCGCGCGTTTTTTGCGCTGCTCGGGGGGGCGGCGCTCATCGCGGCGTCGGCCGGACTTTCCGTTGCACGAGCGCAGACGCCCAACGCCGTGGTGATCAAGAACTTCATGTTCTCGCCGATGGCGATGACGGTCAAAGCCGGCTCGACGGTGACGTGGAAAAATCTCGACGGCGAGCCGCATACGGTCGTCAACGATGCGGGCATGTTCCGCTCCGCCGCGCTCGATCAGAACGACACGTTCCAGTTCAAGTTCGACAAGCCAGGCGTGTACAAGGTGTTTTGCGGCATCCATCCCAACATGAAAGAAACGATCACGGTGCAATAGGTGCAATAGGTGCAATAGGTGCAATAGGTGCAATAGGTGCCGGATCGGCGGTGGGGCGCCATGCGCCCCATCAGGCATGCGCCGCGTTTCAAGCGGCGGCCGCCGATCGGCACGTTCCGCATTGGCGTGTTTATTGCGTGATGGAGGGCATGCGGTACGTGCTCCCGTCACCGTCTCCAACCCCGGCGTGGAACCGGTGCGCAAGCGCTCGCCGCACAGCGCGCAGATACGCGCGGCGTTGAATCCTTTACCTGTCTCATTGATGCAAAGCGGACTCGCAAAGCGCGCGTTTAAAGCGCAGCATTGCCGTATTGCCGCTACCCGGCGAGCGGGATCAATTCTTTCAACGTCGCCCGAGCGACCCCGCCGAACCGTATGAACAAAGTCTGCTTACGCGTCGAACGCGTAGGGATTCCGGAGAGTATTGCGATGCTCAACGATACCGACTTTTCAAAATCTGCCGAAGGGAACCCGAATACTGGCTTCGACGCCGGCGCAGAGCCGTCGTCTGCGACACCGCCCGCGCGATTCGGGCGTCTCGCACTGTGCGTCGCCACGGCAAGCGCGCTGGCTTTCGGCGTGGTGGGTACGGTCGCGTACGGCGTCTGGTTCAACCACGATCAGCAAGCGTATGCCGACGCGATGGCGCGCGCGCGGCAGGCGCTCGGCACGGCTGCGTCAGCGGCTGCAGGTCCGACGTCGGCGAATTCGATTGCGCCGCCACGGCCGTCAGCTTTCGCGCCAGCGACGCGATCGGCGACGGCGACGGCGACGGCGGAGGGGAAAGCGAGCGGCATGCAAGCACCCGCAGTTGAATCGGCGGCAACGGGCACGCAGGTGACGGCGGGTATTCCGGCGCCGGTGGCTACGCCGGCGCCGGCAGTTGCACCGGCAACAGCACATACTCCGGCAACGGCAGCTGCACCGGTGCCAGCAATTGCACCGTCGATGGCACCTACTCCTCCGGCAACAGCGGCTGCACCAGGACCAGCAGTTGCACCGGCAACAGCACCGGCGCAGATAGCAGCGGCCGAATCAGACGGAGAAGAAGGCGGAAAACTGGCCTCCTGGTCCGGCCCGGTCACGCGACTCCCGGCGTCCACGGTTCGTCAAACCAGCGTGGCCGATGCAACACCGGCCGTGGCTGCGTCTTCCGCGCCTGCCGTTCAAGGCGCGGCGCCCCCGGCCAATCCTGCTCCGCAGCAGTTGGCGTCCGGCCGGCCCGGCAGAGATGCGCGTCTCGCGCAGCAGGATCGTCGAGCTGCTTCGAACGCCAATGCCCGGCACAAGGGCAGTCTGTTTGCCCGGATGAGTTCGTTCTTTCGTCGCGTGAGTTACCGTCAGCATGGCACCGGAAGCCAGCAAGACGTCTATTCCCATCCCTGAGCGGGCGCATACCCGGCGCGCCGCTCGCGGCCGCGCCCTCGCGATCCGCCTCGGACCGGGTCCGGCTGTGATTGCCGCCGCCGCGCTGGGCTGTCTGCTGATCGGCCTTCTGTATCTGGCCCTGCAAGTCCGGACGATCTTTTCCGACCAACTGAAGCAGGAATACGCAGGGCTCGTTCTCGAAGCGGTCGAACGAGCGGAAAGCGCCCGGAGTCTGGTCGGCGTCTGGCAGCAACTGCCCGACGCCACGGAAAACAAAACTGCCGGGTATCGGCACGCGCGCACCGAACTCGCCCGTCGCCTCACGTCGCTCGCGGCGCTGGTGAATGCGAGTCCGTCGGCTGCGCCCCGCGTGCCGGCATTCTTGCTCGCGCCCGACGCCGATCTGCGCGACACGGATGCGGCCCTCAGTGCCGTGTCGGCCTGGTGGCGAGCGCAGCGCGACGCCGACAGCGCCGACGTGCGTGTGCGGATCGCCCATGTCGCGCACACGCTGATCGCGGCGGCGGCGTTGCTGTTCTGCATGCTGATCACCGCTCTCGGCATGTATGCCAAACGGAATCGCCTGCTGGCGGGGCAGTCGCACGAATTCGAATGGGCGGCGCTGCACGACGCGATGACCGGCTTGCCGAACCGGCGCAAGCTGTTTGCCTCGCTGGAAGAGGCGGCGACGAAACCGCCCGCGCTCACGGTGCCGTGCAAAATTGCCGTGCTGTATGTCGATCTGGATGGATTCAAGCAGGTCAATGACTCGCTCGGGCACCGCGTCGGCGATGAATTTCTGATCGCGGTGTCGAAACGCTTTCGTGAGTCGGTGCGTAAAGTCGATGTCGTCGCCCGGATTGGCGGCGACGAATTCGCCGTTCTGGTCCGCGAATTTTCGACCAACGCGGAACTCGGCGAAATCGCCCGGCGGCTCATCGCCTGCGTGGTTCAAACGGACAAGGAGATGGGGGTCGGGCGGGTTCGCGCCAGCATCGGCATCGCCAGTTTTCCGGATTCCGTCGACGATTACCAACGCCTCGTAGCCGCGGCCGACGAGGCGATGTACCGGGTCAAGCGCAACGGGAAGAATAGTTACGCGTTCGCCGATCAGGCGCGCTGACTCGCGCCTTTACGATGCCTGCGTCTGCTGCGTCTGCTGCGTCTGCTGCGTCTACTGCGTTTGCTGCGTTTGCTGCGTCTGTTACGTCTCCTGCGTTTGCTGTGTCTCCGGCTTCACCTTCGCCTTGCGGCGCGACGCGTCGTTGATGACCTGATGGCGCCGGTGGTCAGTCATGTTTTTCCATTCGCGAATCTCGTCGCGGGTGCGCAGGCATCCGATGCAGAAGCCCGTTTTGCCGTCGATCTTGCAGATGTCGATGCAGGGTGATTGAATGGCCATCTTCAGGCGGTCAGTTCCGTTGGGTTGACTTCGACGGTGACGTGCGACAGTCCGTTAAAGCGTTTCAGCAAGGCGTGATAGAAACGCGAGTCATGCCGCGTTTCCTGGGTGGCGACGGATATTACCGCACTCATATGACCGGGCCCCACGCGCCAGACGTGCAAGTCGAGCACCTTGTCGCCGTTGTCCTCGATAGCGTGACGCACGTTCTCCGTCATACGCTGGTCGGGGTTGATATCGAGCAGGATTGCACCGGTGTCGCGGATCAGCCCGTATGACCAGTTTGCAATCACCAGCGCGCCGATGATGCCGGCGAGCGGGTCCATCCAGAGCCAGCCGAATTCACGCGCCAGAACGAGGCCGATGATGGCCAGCACCGACACCGCGGCATCCGCGATCACGTGAATGTAGGCCGAGCGGATGTTGTGATCCCGCTGGGCCGCGCTTTCGGCGTCGAGGTGGGCGGCGTGAGCGTGATTGTCGTGATTGTCGTGAGCGTGGTGAGCATGACCTTCTGCGTGATCGTGATCCCCGTGAGCATGAGCTTCATGTCCGTGATCGTGTTCCCCGTGACCATGACCTTCGCGTCCGTGAACGTGTTCGTCATGCTCATGACCGTGGTGCCCATGCCCATGCCCATGCCCATGCCCATGACTGTGTCCATGCCCATGGTGATCGCCGCGCAGCAGCCACACGCTGGCCAGATTCACCAGCAGTCCCACCACGGCAATCGGAATCGCTTCACCGAAATGAATCGGCACGGGCGAGAGAAAGCGCGCCACCGCTTCGTAGCCGATCAGCAGCGCAATCATAGCCAGCGCAATGGCGCTCGTGAAGCCCGCGAGGTCGCCTAGCTTGCCGGTGCCGAATACGAAGCGCGAGTCGCTCGCATGCCTGCGCGCGTACGTATAAGCGAGCGCCGCGATCAGCATCGCTCCTGCGTGCGTCGACATGTGCAGACCGTCGGCGACGAGCGCCAGCGAGCCGAACAGGCTGCCGCCGACGATTTCGGCAACCATCATCGCGGCGCATAAGGCGATCACCGCCCATGTTCTGCGTTCGTTTTTTTCATGGGCGGCGCCCAGAAAAATGTGATCGTGTCCCGCGCCGAAGGCGGCGTTTCTGAAGTCACTCATGTCCTGCTCCGGTCTACTTGAAATAACTATGAACGACTTCGATGAGCTGTTCAGTGGCGCTGCCGACAGGGGCCTCGTCGGTATGCGCATCCACCAGGTGATTTCGGATGTGGTCCTCGAGCACGACCGCCAGCAGGCCGTTCATCGCGCCACGGCAGCTGGTGATCTGCTGAAGGACGTCGGCGCAGCCGCGCTCGTCTTCGAGTGCGCGTTCGATGGCCTCGATTTGCCCCTTGATGCGGCGAACGCGGTTAAGCAGCTTCTGTTTTTCCCGGATCGTGTGGCCCATGAATGCACTCTAAATACCCTAGGGGGGTATATATTATCAGATCGGACGGACAGCGGTTCAGTTCGCCCGCCGTCTGGCCGCACATTCACGCGCTCATCGGTTTCGTGTTAAAAAACCGGAGCTTGCCGATGTGGGATGACATGCATCGGCACGGCCAAAGCGGTTCCGAATTCATCTGAAGCGGAAGAGTCGATGTCCAGATATTCATTGATGCGCGCCGTCGAGCGCGTAGGCAGGCCTGAGTGGATCGTTGTGGTGCTGGCGGCAACACTGGCGGCCTGCGTGCCGCTTCCACCGGCTGCCAATCGGGCCACGGATCAAGCTTCACATCAAGATACGCATCAAGCCCCCGCACCGGGTGCGTCGCGCGCAGCCGACGGGCCGTTGCCCGTTCCGCCGAACCTCGTTGCGCTGACGCAGCCGGCAGGTCAGAAGCGTTTGATGGCCGCCACCCGTAACCAGTCGTACTGGCCGCTTTCGCAGTATTTCGAAACGCAGCGCAACGAAGCCTACTGTTCGGTCGCGACCTCGGTGATGGCGCTCAATGCATTGGGTATTCGCCGTCCGGCGTCGACGCAGTACCCGGATTTCCCATTTTTCTCGCAAGAGGATTTTTTTCGCGGCATCGATCCGCAGGTGGCGAATGCCGCGCAAGTGTCGAAGGAGGGCATGACGCTCGACCAGCTCGGCACGGCCCTAAGCGCATTTCCTGTCGAGGTGAGGAAATTCCATGCCGGCGATCTGACGCTCGATCAGTTTCGCGATCTGATCCGGAACACGACGGGCCACAGCGACCGCTTTGCGCTGTTGAACTTCAGGCGGGTGGAGATTGGCGAAGCAGGCGGCGGGCACTGGTCGCCGCTTGCCGCCTACGACGCCGCAAGCGACAGCGCGCTGCTTCTCGATGTGGCGCGCTACAAATATCCGGCTGTCTGGGTGCCGGTCGCTCAACTGTACGCGGGGGCGCAAGCGGTCGACAACGTGAGCGGACTTTCACGCGGCATCGTGATCGTCGGCACGCGTGCGAATTAACGAACTGGCAACTTGATCTGCACGGCCTTCCGGTCAAGCCGACCGGAGCCAGCCGCGAATGGGTTGCGCGCGCATCAATCGTCCTGGTTGCGCCATTCGGTGAGTCCCTCTCGTGTATTCAATTCGATGAACGAGGGCAGGGCGCGCAGTCCACGGATATAGCGCGCAAGATGCGGCCAGCCGAGTGCGGGTTGCGGCATATGCCGTGTCCAGCGCATCAGCACGATCGCGAGGAAATCGGCGGTGCTGAGCGTGCCGCCGATCAGATAGTCACGTCCGTCGGCGAGATCGGCGTCGAGCCGGTTACAGGCTTCTTCGATGCGCCGCCGCGCAAGCGCCTGGACCGCTTCGGCACCGGCAGGATCGCCGTCGACGCCCGCATAGAACCAGTCGCGCATGGCGGGCAACAGCGTGTTGGCCAGATAGATCATCAACTCCAGCCACGCCGCACGATCGACGGAGCCTGGCGCCGGTGCGAGGGCGGCTTCAGGATGCCGCTCGGCCAGCAGCATCAGCAGCGCGGCGGACTCGTGGCGTGGCGCCCCGTCGACTACCAATGTGGGAACGCGGCCCGAAGGATTCAACCGAAGATATTCAGGGTTTCGCTGATTGCCGGCGTCGATGTCGACAAGGTGGACGTCGAACGGGATGTTCATTTCTATCAACATCCAGTGAACGGCCATGCTTGCAGCGCCCGGCGAGTAGTAAAGAAGATAGTCCATTCGTTCGCTCCGCATACTCGTCCGGTTATTCGGTCATTCGATTCGATCGACTTCAAGTCGGGCGTAGTCTAGCCTGATTCGCGAAGGCCTCCCACTCGATAGACTCACGAAAATGGCATGACGTGTGCCCCATTCTGTCTGACGTCGAACGCTGCGGGAGACGTGAAAAAGGGGCTGGCGCTTCAGGCGACCAGCCCCTTCAACCGCTAGACAGGACGCTACGAAGAAAACCTCAATGCACCGGCGCGTGAGTCTGCTCGACCGGCCGCGGCTGCGTCACCGCGCTCACCACGGCAAAGACAATCACGTTCACGGCCAGCGCCAGGAAGCCGATATTGACGTCCTTCAGCGCGTCGGGCAAAAACGGCATCAATTGTGCAACAGTCAGATGCAGGGTGGTCGTTAGGGTCACCACCGCAACGCCCGCGAGAATCCCGCAAAACGCGCCGTACTTGGTCGCGCGGTTGTGCGGCAGCAAACTGCAGATCACCGCCGGAAACAGCTGGGTCACGAAGCTGTAACCCATCAGCAGCAACGCCACGATCGTTTCGCCGCCATGCAGCGTAAAGCCCACTGCCACCAGCGCCACCAGCGGCACCAGAAAGCGCGCGAGCTTCGCCACCGTCGCGTCCGACGCCTTGCGGCTTATCATGCCGCGATACACGTCGTTGGCGAGCAGCGTGGACGCCGACGTCAGGATCATCGAGCCCGGCACCAGCGCCGTCAGAATCCCGGCTGCGCCGATCACGCCGACGAACCATGGGTCGAAGGTCTGCAGCGACAGGCGGAACAGCGACAGGTCGATGTCGCCGCCCTTCAGGCCCGGCACCTTCAGCGTCGCCGCAAAGCCCACGAAGAACACGAACAGCAGAATCAACTGGTACAGCGGCAGCACCATCGCGTTGCGCCGGAAAATACGCTCGTCCTTCGCCGTGAAAATCGAACCGAACGTGTGCGGCCACATGAAGAAGCCCAGCGCGGTCAGGAGCACGGTCGACTGGAACCAGGTGACGCTCGAACCCTTGGCCGGGAAGGTCAGGAAGCCCGGGCGCGCGGCGTCGATGGCGTGGAACATCTCGCCGAGGCCGCCGTAGTAGTGCAACGGTAAATAGATGCCGAGGAACAGCACGATCGCCAGAATCAGCAGATCCTTCACCACCGAATTCCACGCGGAGCCGCGCACGCCGGAGACGGTCACGTAAGACGTCACCACCGCGGCGCCGATCCAGATGGCGGCTGTCGACGAAATCGCGCCATACGAGGCCGTCGCCACGATGATGCCGAGGCCCTTGAGTTGCAGCACGAGGTACGGAATCAGCGCGGCCACGCCGACCAGCGCGACGAGCGTGCCGAGCGCCGGGCTGTCGTACTTGCGCGTGAAAAAGTGCGGCTGCGAGACGAGATGGTGATTTTTCGCGTAACGCCAGATGGGCGGCAGCATCCAGTACGAGAGGATGTACGCCAGCGTGCCGTAGGCAAGAATGTAGTAGACCGGTGCGCCCTTGCCGTAGGCAAAGCCGCTACCGCCGAGGAAGGTGAAGGTGGTGTAGATTTCGCCCGCCATCAGCAGGAACACGAACGCGGTGCCGAAACTGCGTCCGCCCACGGTCCACTGTTCCAGACTCATGTCGTGGCCGCGCCGCGCGCGCATGCCCAGGTACAGCGCAAACAGCGTAATGGCCGCAATGATGACGAGTGCGCTCATGATCGGACCTCTTCGCCTTCCACGGCGAGCTGACGGTTGCTCGGGTCCAGGCGGTAGATGATCGCCATGATGATCGAACTCAGCACGACCCACATGACGATCCAGGCCAGCACGAACGGTATGCCGAGCACCAGCGGCTCGACGTAATTCACAAACGGGACGCCGAGCAGAATGCCGACGAACGGCAGTGCGGCGAGTACACGAAGCAACATGGGGGCAACTCCTCGAACCGGTAAGTACGTCTCGTTGATCTCGTTGAAAGTGCGGCTTCGCTGGGGACTGTATGCCTGATGCTTCGGTTGCGTAAAGTCAGTCAAAAAAGTGTAGGCTTTCCGAAAGTTGTGCGCGCATCTTTCGGCGTTCGTCTGCTGCGGTGCAGCGCCGCGCGCCGCTTGCATCGCCCCCCTTTTTTACCAATTTGCGTGCCGCGCCGCGATATCATCTGACCCACGCAACGCGAGCATCGATCTGGACAGCCCGAAGGCGTCCGGCACTTCAACCTGGCGTGGCGCTCTTGTGGGCAGTCAGTCAATCAGTCAGGCCGCCCGAGCCGCTGCACGAAACGGATCGCATATGGTCGACAGTCTGATCTCGGACATCCTCTTTGGCTTTACGGGTTTGATCAGCATCATCAACCCAATCGGCATGGCGTTCGTCTTTCTCGACCGGACCGCATCGCTCACCACGGAAGACCGCACGGCGCTCGCCAAGAAGATCGCCTTCAACGTCATGTGCGTATTGCTTGTCGCCTTCTTCGTCGGCACCCCGATTCTCCATTTCTTCGGCATCTCCATGGAGGCATTGCGCATTGGCGGAGGCCTCGCGGTCGCGGTCGGCGGCTGGCAGATGCTCAACGCGCCGGACACGCAACCGGCCGAGCAGCCGTCGGTCAAGCGCGTGGATGCGGACAACGCCACGTCGAAGGCGTTCTTCCCGCTCACCATTCCACTCACCACCGGGCCGGGCTCGATCGCCACCGCGATCGCGCTGACCGCGAACCGCACGCATAAGCTCTCGGCGTTCGTGCTGTCTAGCATCGCGTCGGTGGTGATCACGCTGCTGGTGGCGGCCACCGTGTATCTGATCTACAGCCGGGCGGTGGTTTTTGCCAAGTATCTCGGCGTGGACGGCACCAAGGTCGCGATGCGCGTCTCGTCGTTTCTGCTGCTGTGCATCGGCGTGCAGATTATCCTGACCGGTTTCTCGGAGTTCCTGATACCGATCGCGCAGATGCAACCCGTGGTCAAATAGCGATCGGCGGCGCGCGAGCCTGCTCGAGGCTGCGCGAGGTTCGTCAGACATCTCGTCGCATGTCGTTGCAACAGGAGGGGAACTCATGTGCCGCTGGCTCGCTTATACCGGTAACGCGCTTCAACTCGAAACGGTGCTGTTCAACGCCAAACACTCCCTGATCGACCAGAGCCTGCATTCGCGGCTCGGCCAGACCACCACGAACGGCGACGGCTTCGGCATCGGCTGGTACGGTCATCCGACCGACATCCCGTTTCGCTACCGCTGCATCCAGCCCGCATGGAGCGATCGCAATCTGCGCGAGGCCGCGCGGGCGATCCGCGCGCCGCTGTTCGTCGCGCACATACGTGCGGCCACCGGCACGCCGTCGCAGGAAACCAACTGTCATCCGTTCCGTTACGGCCGATGGCTCTTCATGCATAACGGACTCGTGCGCAACTTTCCGCTGGTACGCCGCGATCTGATGCTGGCGATCGATCCAGGATTGTTTCCGTCGGTCGAAGGCTCGACGGATTCCGAGGTGCTGTTTTTTCTCGCGCTGACCTTCGGTCTCGAACTCGCGCCGGTGACCGCGCTCGAACGGATGGTGGGTTTCGTCGAAGACATCGGGCGCAAACACGGCGTCGATGAACCGTTGAACATGACCATATGCGCCACCGACGGCGAGCAGATCGTCGCGGTTCGCTATTCGAGCGAAGGGCAGTCGCGCTCGCTCTTCCACAGCACTTCGTTCCGGCATCTGCACGATCTGTATCCGGACGACCCGCGCATCGCGACGGCGGGTGAAGACGCCTTTCTGGTGTTGTCGGAGCCGCTCTCGGATTTGCCTGGCTGGTGGGAGGAGATTCCGGAGAGCACGGCGGTGATCGCACGGGGCGGGGAAATCGAGCAGTATCCGTTCAAGCCGCAACTGGCGTAGGCGCGCCGTCGAAGAGTCCGTTGGATGTGGGGCGATGCGGGTCGATGCGGGTCGATGCGGGCCGATGCGTCAGCGCGTCAGCAACATCGCACTCAAGACCGAGAACACCGTCGACGGCAACTCGGCAAGCCGGCTCACCACCACGTTGTGCGGATAGAAGTCCTCGACCGCATCGGTCAGCACGCCGATCCCCAGCAGTTCGATGCCGCGCTTCTGGATCGCCGCCACGCGTTCGCGCAGATCGTGGCGCAAGACCTGCGGGTCGCCGTCGCCGGTCGACGGATAGCCGTCGGAGAACACGATCAGAATACGCCGCTCGGCTCGATGATCCGCGAGCCGCGTCGCGGCCCAGGCGAGCGCCTCGCCGTCCGGATTCTCGTGGCCGCAATCGATCGCGGCGATCCCGTTCAGATCGATCGCGCCAAAGCGTTTGTAGACCTTCAGATCGAGCCGTTCCACAAAGCGGTTGTAGCGCTGCAGATCCGCGCCGGCCGCCCGTTGCCGTTCGTACAGTTGCTTCATCGGCGCGGACTCGAGCGAGCAATAGCCGAGCACTTCGCAGTCGAACGACAGTTGCGTCAGCGCATCGCACAGCGCGGTCGCGCACAGGCGCGCGAGCTCGATCTTGCGCCCGGCCATCGAGCCGCTGCGATCGATCAGCAAGGTCACGGCGACGTCGCGTCCTTTGGCCGCCCGCTGCGTGCGAAACGGCGTGCGATAACCGGGCGAGGTCGCCAGTTTGGCCAGCGCGGTGCGGTCGATCTCGCCGCGTTCCTGTTCGCGGCGCCAACGGGTGCGTTCGTCGGCGCTTAGCGCACGCTCGAGTTTCTCCTTGAGCGGCGCCGTGTCCGCCCGCGCCTGCGCGCGAAGCTCGCGCCATGTCGCGCTGTCGCCTTGACCGGTGAGGTCGGCGATCTCGTCGAACTCGGTGGCGAGCGGAATCGAGAGCCGCGTGCGAGCGACGCTTGCCGCCGCGCCGGCGTCGCCTTCGGAACGTGCAGACGGTCGCTGTGCATCGGCCAGCGATTGCCCCATGCCCACCGCGTTTTCCGCTTGTGCGCCACCGCTTCTGTCGGACGGCGGCGAGGCTGCGCTGTTCCGATCGGGGAAGACCGCATCGTCATCGTCGAACGGTGCGCACGAAGCGGCGGAAGTTTGCGTGTCGATGTCCTCGACCGGATCCGCGGTGAACACCATGCTGTTGACATCGCCTGCGGACAAGGCCCGCACGCGCGCCACCAGGGCCTGCGCCGCCGCGATGCTTTGCGCGGTCGAACGGCTTTCGCGCGACTCGTCCAGCAGGTCCTGCGCGGCGTGCAGCGCGGCCAGCAGGGAATGACCCGCTTCGGTCCGGGTCGGCGTTTCGTCCCACAGCGTGCGCTCCACCAGCCAGACCAGCCGGTCGCGCCAATGGAGTTTCGGCCAGCGTTGCCGCGCCTGCTCGGCGGCATGCCCGCGCAGTTTGCCGATGAACCAGCGCGCGCCGGGATACTCGTCGAGCAGTTGTGAACAAACGCGTCGGTCCTCGATCACCTGCGCGAGATTCGCGGCCACGCCGGGTGGCAGCGCGTTCATCTGCGCGAGCGACGAATGTTTGGCGCGTGCCACCAGCAGATCCAGATAGCCGGTCAGCACGTCGCGCTCGATGCCGCCGCTCAACTCGTAGTCGGGAATCACAATGCGGCCGGGCTCCACGCGCGGCCCATCCGGGCTGAAGGCGACTGTCACGCCGTATTGTCCGGTCAGCACGCGCGCCACCTTGCTGAGCGTCGATTCAAACGCGAAGCCTCGGGTGTCGCGCAGGGCATGCATGGCGGTCATCGTGCGTATCGTGCTCACTTTTACCGACAGGCGGCGTCAGGCGGCCGGCGCAATGTGATGGCGAACGATACCGCGAATCAGCGCCGCGTCTTCGGGGCTGACCTTCGCGTAGATCGCGGGACCGGCGGCGCGTTCGGGGTCGCCGGTGCGCAGCATCAGCTCGGCCCAGTCGAGCAGGCGCCGCGTGGAGAATGCGCTCGACAGGTCTTCGCGGGCGAACGCCGCGCGGCAGTCGGCGGCAATCGCGGCGAGGGTCGCGGCGAGCGCGCGTGTCATATGCGGGGCGAGGGTGCGCATCAGCACGTCGGCTTCTTCGGCGGGCGTCAGATAGTCGAGCATGTAGACGCGCCAGCGATCGAGAAACGCCTCGTTCATCAGATTCGCGCCCTGATACAGATGACGGAACTGGCTCATCGCGCCGACCGCATTGGCCGTGGCGAACAACCGGAACGCGGGATGCGGCGCGACGATCTCGTTGCCTTTTTCCTTCAGCACGAGACGGCCATGCGGTTCGAGCACGGCGGTGAGGGCGGCCAGAATCGACGGCTCGGCGAAATCGATTTCGTCGACGATCAGCCATAAGCCTTCGCGCATCGCCGTGGGCAGCACGCCGTCCACCCAGATCGTCTCGCCACCCTTGACCGTCCAGAAACCGACAAAATCGCCGACGGTGGTTTGCCCGTTCATGTTCGAGCGCAGCACGCCGTGATGCGAGCGCGCGGCAACCTGTTCGATCAGGCTGGTCTTGCCGGCGCCGGTGTGGCCGATCAGCATGACACGCCGGTTCTCCACGATGTCCTCGACGATGTCGTTAAAGCGCTCGGAAAACAGATAGGCAGGATTGACGCGCGGCACGAGCGGCGTCTCGACGCCGCAGGGCACGTCGACACGGCCGACGCGCACGGTTCCGCCCGCGCCCTCCGCCTGCGGACGCCGCTTCGCCGCCGAGGCGAGCGTCGCAACGCGCTGCAGCTCCGGCATGAAGGCCACCCGGCCGGCCGTGCCTGTTGCGTCCGCTGCGTCGGGCGTATCGATCGCAAAGCCTTCGCGGCGCCACTTCTTCAGTTTCGCGCGGAGGTTCTCCGCGTCGACCACCAGATCGATATCGACGGATCCGGCGCTGCTGCCGTCATCGACGCCATGCTCGAGCCGATAGCTCTCCGGCCGGTCCGCCACGCTGACGCGCCACCATTCCGCACCGCTTTCCGTCACACGTTGGTAAAGGCCAAGGTTTTCGTCTTCGGTCAGTTCAGGCGCGTTCATGGCGAGTGGCAAATATGAATGATGGTCAAAGACGATTGATGCGTTTCGATTTGGCTGAGGCCGAATGACCGACTATCTTATCGTCAGTACCTTTCGATTCCCTCGGCAAGGGTTTCCTTTGAGGCACGTCGATTTTCCTTTGAAGCACGCCGATTCAACTGTGGATTTTCAAGGCCGGGCGCGCTGTCAGCAAAAGTTTATTGCGTCAAACGGACAGGCTATGAAGCATCCATTACCTATAGTTCGTGCGCGAAGCGTGTAGTTTTGCAACATTCTATTCTCGACAGAAGAAACTCACGGCAAAACAATGAGACTCCATACGAAACTAATGGCCGCCCTGGCGGTGGCAAGTCCGCTGGCATACGGTCAGACGAGCGTGTCGTTATATGGCCGTCTCGACGGCGGTCTGGAATATCTGAATCACATCGACAATGGCGCGGGCGGCAGTTCGAGCCGCTGGAGTGCTGAAGGCGGCGATTGGGGCACCAGTATGCTGGGCCTCAAAGGCAATGAAGATCTGGGCGGCGGCCTGAGTGCGATCTTCAACCTCGAAACCGGTCTGCAGATCATGAATGGCACGACGAGCGGCGGACGGTTGTGGTCACGGCGTGCCTTCGTCGGCCTGAAGAGCGATCAGTTGGGCACGCTGCAAGCCGGGCGCAATCTGTTTATCGATAGCGACGGCGTGTGGGAATTCGATCCGTTCGTGCAGCAGGCATTTTCGTCGGCGTCGCTCGTGCGTGGGCGCAACTGGCAGCAGACCAGCAACAACGTCGAGTATCACAGCCCGGTGTTCTGGGGCTTCGACGTGCAGGCGCAATACGCGTTGGGCAATCAGGCCGGCGCATTCAACCGCGGTGCGTCAGGCGAGTTTGGCCGCTCCGACGGCATCATGCTGACCTATCACTCGCCGCTCTTCGACGTGCGCGGCATCTACGACGAACTGCGTGACAGCAACGGGCGCTTCAGCAATATCTTCCAGGCTTCGCGCGAATATTTCGCCGGTGCGAATGTGCATTTCGATGCGTGGAAGATCCAGGGCGCGTATACGCATTACTCGGCGCCGGATTCACCGGTGGGCGTGGCCGATAGTGCCGATCACTACTGGCTCGGCGCGACGTACAACATCCAGTCGCGCTGGGCGGTGACGGCGGGCGGCTATTACATCAAGGTCGGCGACGGCGGCGGCGATGCCGCGCACGACCCGTCCGGCCACGCGATGATGTACCTGCTCGGCACGACCTATAACCTGTCGAAGCGTACCTTCGTGTACGGCACGGTGGGCTACGTGCGCAACGGCAGCAACTCGAATTTCTCGCTTGAAGCGTCGCCGCGCGATGCCACCAATAACACGAGCCCACTTACCGGTGAATCGCAAACCGGCGCGTATGTCGGGATGCTGCATCAGTTTTAACGCGGCTTTGGCGGCATGCCCGGCAGCAACGTTGGCAACACAGCAAACAGCATTAAAAACAGGTGGGCGATACGACAGGCATCGCAGCGTCTGCAGTACGTATTCGTATTGCGGCCCCCGAATCCCGCGCAATGCCGGAGAAGTAGCGCGCCGGACAGAATCGCAAGCCGCTTGAAAGAACGGTCGCCAATCATCGGCACGGCACAGCACGGCACGACGCGGCACAGGATGTAACGCGCCGTGCAGATTCGCGCGCATCGGCGCATCATCGATGAGCCTTGTGGTCCTCATGCGTTCTTCCACGTTCTTGCACGTTTTTCCAGACGAACACCGGTCGCCGACCCACCGATACAGTGCGCGTCCCGGCGATGCCTCCAACCGCCGAACAAGGAGTGTCCCATGCAAAACGATCCCGCCCTCGATCAGTTGTGCATCAACACGATTCGCACGCTGTCGATGGACGCAGTGCAAAAGGCCAATTCCGGTCACCCCGGCACGCCGATGGCATTGGCGCCGGTCGCCTACCATCTGTGGCAAAACCACCTTCGCTACGATCCGGACGAGCCGCTGTGGCCGAATCGGGACCGCTTCGTGCTCTCGGTGGGGCACGCGTCGATGCTGTTGTACTCGCTGCTGCATCTGGCGAACGTGAAGGCCGTGGACGAGCATGGCAAGCCGACCGGTTCGCCCGCCGTCTCGCTCGACGACATCGAACATTTCCGCCAGATCGACAGCAAGACGCCTGGCCACCCCGAATTCCGCTTGACCACCGGTGTGGAAACGACCACCGGCCCGCTCGGCCAGGGGCTGGGCAATAGCGTCGGCATGGCGATGGCGGCACGCTGGCACGAAAGCCACTTCAACCAGCCCGATGCACCGCTGTTCGATTACCGCGTCTATGCGCTATGCGGCGACGGCGACATGATGGAAGGCATCTCGCACGAAGCCGCTTCGCTGGCGGGGCATCTGAAGCTGTCGAATCTGATCTGGATCTACGACAGCAACCGCATCACCATCGAGGGCCACACCGACCTCGCGTACAGCGACGACGTGGAGAGCCGTTTCCGCGGCTACAACTGGCACACGCTGCATGTGAACGATGCGAACGACACCGCGGCGCTGGAGGCCGCGCTGGTCGAGGCAAAAAGCGTCACGGATAGGCCGACGCTGATCGTGGTCCATAGCATCATCGCTTGGGGCGCGCCGCACAAGCAGGACACGTCTGCCGCGCATGGCGAGGCATTGGGTGTCGAAGAAGTGGCGCTGACCAAGAAGTTCTATGGCTGGCCCGAAGACAAATTCTTCTACGTGCCGGACGGCGTGCACGAACGCTTTGCGCAGGGTATCGGCGCGCGTGGCAAGACGGCGCGCGCGGAATGGCAGGCCCGGTACGATACATACAGGAAGCAATACCCGGACCTGTCGCGTGAATTCGCACAGATGGAGGCGCACGAATTGCCGCAGGGTTGGGACAGCGACATCCCCGCCTTCGATGCCGATCCGAAAGGCCTTGCCTCGCGCGACTCGTCGGGCAAGGTACTGAACGCCATTGCCGCACGCGTGCCCTGGATGATCGGCGGTGCGGCCGATCTCGCGCCGTCCACCAAAACCAATCTGAAATTCGAAGGTGCCGGCAGCTTCGAATCGGGCAACTATGGTGGATGCAACCTGCACTTCGGGATTCGCGAGCACGGAATGGGGGCGGCGGTGAACGGGCTCGCGTTGTCGAACATGCGGCCGTTCGGTTCGACCTTCCTGATTTTTAGCGACTACATGAAACCGCCGATTCGCCTTTCCGCGATCATGGAGGTACCGGCGATCTACGTGTTCACGCACGATTCGATCGGCGTCGGCGAGGATGGTCCGACCCATCAGCCGATCGAGCAACTGGCTTCGCTGCGTGGCGTGCCGGGACTGACGGTGCTGCGTCCGGGCGATGCGAATGAGGTTGCCGAGGCCTGGCGAGTGGCGATGTCGCATCCGCGGCGGCCGTCGTGCATCATCGTGTCGCGTCAGGCGCTGCCGACTCTGGACCGCACGCGCTATGCGTCGGCGAAAGGCGTGCAGAAGGGCGCTTATGTGCTCGCCGATGCGCCTGTCGGGCAGAAGCCTGAAGTGATTCTGCTCGGCACGGGCAGCGAGCTGTCGCTATGCGCCGACGTCTACGAGAAGCTCAGTAGCGAAGGGATTGCGGCACGCGTGGTATCGATGCCGTCGTGGGACATCTTCGAGCAACAGGACGCGGCCTATCGGGATGCCGTGCTGCCGCCCGATGTGGATGCGCGCGTGGCCGTCGAGCAGGCGGCCACGCTGGGTTGGGACCGCTATGTCGGACGGCTCGGCGCGCAGGTGGTGATGCATACGTTCGGCGCCTCCGCGCCGCTCGCCGATCTGAAGAAGAAGTTCGGCTTCACGCCGGAGCGCGTGTACGACGCGGCGAAGCAGCAGATTGCGCGGGTGAAGGGCGGGAGCGGCAAGGCGTAGGGTGTGTGTTTGCAGACGGTCGTTAGCGCTGCTATACGTCGTTTTAGGCAGCTATATACCGCTTTACGCCGCCATTACGGCTCGGCGATCGTCTGCGCTTCTGCAAAGCCAGTCTCGCCGGCCGTGTTGTCGAGCGTGCTGCGATAGCCGCGCGATCGCATTTCGGCAAGCCGGCTGAGCGTTCTCGACAGATCGTGCGCGCCTTCGAGTCCGCTGAGCGCCGCCTCGATCGGTCGATCGGACGCGATGAACAACGCGTGTTTGCGGTCGTAGAAGATATCGACCAGCCATATGAGCCGCTGCAACGTATGGGCTCGAGTGAGCCACTCGGTGTGCAGCTCGTCGAGAATCAGACCATGCCATTGTTCCGCGAGGTCGAGATAGTCGAGATGCGAACGGCTCGCCACACACAGGCTCTCAAAGTTTGCCCATAGCAATGCGGCGCCTGCCGCGCGCACGGCGAGCGGACGGCCTGCCGCGCTGACCGTGGCCGGTTCCAACGTTTCGCTGCCTTCATAGCGCACGAAAATTTGCAGCAGCGCGTCGTCGGTGGCCACGTCGAGCGGGGCGAAGAAATGCGGCAGCGACGCCTGTTCGCCGTCGAAACGATAATCGCGCGCGCCGTCGAAGTGAATCACGTTGAAGCACCGTTTGATCTGCTCGATCGTCGGCAGGAAACGCTCGTGAAACTCCGGGTCGCAGAGCAGGCCGTCCGGCGCATAGTTCGAGGTCAGCACGATGCGCGTGCCCAGGCCGAGCGCGGTATCGAGAAACCGCCCCATCAGGAATGCGTCGGCGATATCGTGCACGTGAAATTCATCGAAGCACAGCAGCGCCACGCCATCGAGCCATTGTCGCGAGACCGATCCGAGCCGGTCGTCGCCGCGTGGCTCACTCACCAGACGCCGGTTCATTTCGCGCAGGAATTCGTGGAAGTGCAGGCGCCGCTTCCGGCAGCTGGCCAACTCGAACACCGTATCGACCACCAGGCTTTTGCCGCGTCCAGGCAGCCCGTGACAATAGACGCCCTGATGCGCGAGCAGGGTGCCGGACTTCGCGCGTCGCCGATTGGAGCCGAGCAACGTGACGAGCGCCGCGATTGCCTCGCGCTGGTTCGCATCGGGCGCGATGTCGCGCGCAGCGAGGGCGTTGACGACCTGGGCTTCATCCAGCATGGGCAGCAGTCTCCGGCGGTGGTGAGAAAGTTCTGCGTGAGTTGTTGCGCGGTGACAGATGCTTTCGCGTTGCGGCGCGCAAGCATCACGTATGAAGGCGGAATGTTACAGCAGTCTCGCTGCGAGGCCGGGGCTGCGCGGCGCCACGGAAAAGCCATTCGCTTCGCTGGCATGGCCGGTTCGCTGCGACGATATCAGTTCAGGTGTCCGGGATAACCCGCAAGCGGGTTTCTCGATGCGATGCCGTTTTCCGACAAAATTTCGCGTTTTTCTTCAACTGACGTTTGCGTGTTTTCCCCAACTCGCCACGATTATATTCGCCCGTATACAACGGGTCGATGATGCCGAGGTCGCTACGAAGTTATGCGCAATGCACGCGGCAAGGGCCGCATGCACGGCGGAAGTGCGTTTCATCCATATTTCAACGCAATATTCCGCGCTTGCGCACGATGTGTCGGGAGGCGTCAAGACAGCATAAATCAGGAAGCGGCAGTTCGCTCAGTGCGCTATGGTGGTGAGGTAGCGCGTGTGTGTGGCGGAGGAGCCGGTGCGGCGTCGCGAAAACCGAAGCAACTACCCGGCGAGCGATAAGCGCTTGCCGCGCGGTAGGAGCGAATCTTGCACGCATGTTCCTCGATGCCCAAAAGCAGCACCATAAAGAAGCCAGGGAGACCAGGGTGACGTTCGAAGACAGAGTGGACGAGAGCGATGACGTCGTGGTTTGGCGGACTATTCAGTATGCGATGGCATCAAACCGCCGCGTGCTCGTGGTCGACGATTACCGGGAAGCGGCCGAAGCGTTGCAGATGCTGCTGAACGCCGACGGCTTCGAATGCCGCGCGCTGGACGATCCGTTCGCCGTCTGCGGCATGGCCTGTGAGTGGCGGCCGTTCGCGGTTCTTCTCGACATCAAGATGCCGGGCCTCGATGGCCTCGAGCTGGCTCGCCGTCTGCGGGCCAACCCGTTGACGTCGGACATGCTGCTGGTGGCCTGTACCGCATTTGCTTCGCGCGAAGACCGGGCGCGCGCCAAGGCCGCCGGCTTCGACGCGCATTGCGCCAAACCGCTGACTCCGGAGCGGCTTTTGCGCGTGCTCGAGTCGGCCACCGCGTTGCATACCGCGGGGCCACAGTAAGCAAGAACCCTAGGCACAAAGCGCATTGTTCGCGACGCTTGCATGCAGCGCTCGCCGCGAGGCTAGCTCTTTTCCTGCGACGCCTCGTACCTGCCGAGCGCCGCCGCGCCGTTCAGCCGGGCGCGCTTGAGTAATGCCTGCTGGGCTTCCTTGACGTTGCTTGCCTGCCCCTTCCACGCTTGCAGCGGCGGTTCCTGTAACGCGCGGCCATACGAGAAGCTCAGGTTCCACGGCCGCGGTCCGAGGCGATTCATGGCGTCGAGATTGGCCGTTGCCTCTTCCGGCGTTTGCCCGCCGGACAGAAACACGATCCCTGGCACCGCCGACGGCACCGTGCGCTTAAGTATCCGCACGGTGTGCGCCGCGATGTCCGAGGCCGACGATTGCTGCGCATGTTCAGCGCCAGCCAGCACCATGCTCGGCTTGAGCAGAATGTGTTCGAGCACCACGCGATGCCGGTGCAGTGCATGAAAGACTTCGTGCAACACGGCCTCGGTCACGTCTGCGCTGCGTGCGATGGTGTGATCGCCGTCCATCAACACCTCCGGCTCGACGATCGGCACGATGCCCGCTTCCTGCGAGATCGCCGCGTAGCGCGCGAGGGAATCGGCATTCGCCTCGATGGCGAGGCGGCTCGGCAAGCTCGCCGTGATGTTGTAGACCGCGCGCCATTTCGCGAAGCGCGCGCCTTGCCGCTTGTAATCGACGAAACGCCTGGCGAGGCCGTCGAGACCTTCGGTGATTTCATCACCCGGCGCGAGTGCAAGCGCAATCTTGCCGAGGTCCACCTTGATGCCTGGCACGATGCCGTTTTTCGCGGCCAGTTGCGGAAAAGGCGTACCGTCGTCCGCTTTCTGGCCGAGGGTTTCTTCATAGAGGATCACGCCGCTCACGAATTCGCCGAGACCCGGCGTGGTGAGCAGCAGGTTGCGATAGGCGCGCCGGTTTTCCTCGCTGGATTCGAGGCCGATCGTCTTGAAGCGTTTGGCGATGGTCGGGCCGCTTTCGTCGGCGGCGAGAAGACCTTTGCCGGGTTGGACCATTGCATTGACGGTGGCTTGCAGCTCGCTACGGGTGTCCATGAGGTGTGCTCCCATTAATCCGGTTTGCGGATGAGGCCTTGCAGCAAACGTACGTCGACAACGGTTGCCGGCGTCTGACTATTTTCGTTCGACAGCGCCGGCTTCAAACCGATGCAAAGGCTTCTGAAATCTCCGTGGCGCTGGTGGGACGCACAAGGCGTGCGACTTCGGCGCCGTCGCGCATGAAGATCAGCGTGGGCCAGAGTTTCACCTTGAAGGACCGGCCCAGCGGACGGCCTGGCCCGTCTTCGATTTTCAGATGCCTGATGCCGGCATGCGGTTCGAACGCTTTCGCGATCGATGCTTGTGCACCCTGGCAATAGCCGCACCAGTCCGTGCCGAATTCTATGACCGTGACGCCAGGGAAGGCGTCGACGTCGGCTCGTGCGGGCGCTTTGGGGGAATAGGCTGGTTGGGTTGCCATGAATGGATGCTCCGATGCTTTCTTGACTGTGCCGGCAGGATCTTCCGCTGTTGCGGCGTTTGCGGCGTTTCGCTGCGTGTCGATTTTTGTAAGAGTAGCAGCTATGGTCGCGGTCGTCAGGGAGGCCGCCAGAGCCAATGCATCCTGACTCGCGCGGTTCTGAATCTCACACAAACTCATATTCTTGCCAGCGTGACGTGTTAAACGTCATGATTCGCTCTCGAGGCGCCACCGCGCTCAGGAAAGGACATGGCAGAAAAGATCTACCTTCGGCACCCCGGCAAGGACGAAACCGTCGCCGTCGGCACTGGCTTCAGTTGGGGCGCATTGCTGCTGGGCTTCGTCTGGGCCATGTCGAAGCGAATGTGGTTTGCCACTTTCGTCATGCTGGCGGTCAACACGTTGCTGTTTTTCTCGGGCTTGTGGGGTGAAACGATCGGCACGATTGGACTGGTGCTGTCGGTGCTGTTTGGCGTCGCCTGCGGTGCTTATGGCAACCAGTGGCACAGATGGACGCTCGAACAGCGCGGCTATGTTGTCGTGCAGCCGCCAGTTCATCCGCAACGACGCGCGACATAAATTTGGGACGCGGGGGCGCAGGTTTACGCGCCCGCAAGCTAAGCCGATAATGCCCCGGTTGTTCCGGCCACGAAGTCCGCACCGCACATTGCGCGTCGCAGGCTCGCTTTCCCTGACCCACCGCCACTCGTGTTGAAAACCGCCCGTTTTTTCGACCTGCTGCGCATCCCTGGCTTCAAGCCGCTGGCCGCCGCCACGCTCATGCTCGGTGTGGCGATGTCGTTCACCGCTCCGTATCTCTCGCTGTTCGGCGTAGAGCGCGCCGGCATGACACCGCTCAGGCTCGGCATCTTCATGACGCTGATCGCCGCCAGTGGGGTGCTCGCCAGCACCTTCGCGGGCCGCTGGAGCGATGCGAGCGGACGGCATCGGCCGTTGCTGCTGGCGGCGCTGGTGGCCGCCGCGCTCGGCTATCTCTGTCTATGCGTAGTGCGTGACTACCGGCTGTTGCTGGCGGTCGGCATTGTCTTCATCGGCGCGGGCGGCTCGGCCATCTCCATGGTGTTTTCGTTCAGCCGTGCGGCGCTGCCGGTGCAGGATCCCGCGGAACGTGCGTTTGCCAGCGCCACCTTGCGGACCATTCTCTCGGCGGCATGGGTGTTCGGTCCGTCGGTGGGCGCACTGGTGCTGGCCGGCGCCGGCTTCTACGGGCTCTTCCTGTTCGCGGCGGCAAGTTTCGCGGCCTGCGCCACTATCGTCTGGCGCATGCGGGAGCCGCAAGGCCATCTGGGCGATCACACGGTGGAAGACACGGCCTCGGAACCGTCGGCCTCGATCACCGTGCCGCCGCTGACCGCACCCGGCGAAGAGGCGCACGAGCACTTGCCTGACGTCGCCTCGCAGAACGACATCCGTCGTGCGGTGGCCGCGCTCACCTTGCTCGGTCTCGCCGCGAACGCCACCATGATCGTGCTGCCGCTCTACATCGTGCACGGCCTGAACGGCACGCATCTGGACGTGTCGGTCATGCTCGGTCTCGGCGCCCTGACGGAGATTCCGATGATGCTCGCGCTCGGCGCCAAGTCGTCGACGTTGCACAAGCCGAACTGGCTGGCCGCCTGCGCGGCGGTTCACGCGCTGTATTTCATCGCGATGTCGCTGGCGGGGACCGTCCACGTGCTGATCCCGATGCAGATCCTCAACGCATTCGTGGTCGCGGTGACCTCGTGCCTCGGCATGGTCTACGTGCAGGATCTGATGCCGCAGGCGCCGGGCCGCGCGACGGCGCTATTCTTCAACGCAGCGCGAGTCGGCTCGATTCTCTCCGGGGTGTTGTCGGGTTTGCTGGTCGAGGCATTCAGCTATCGCGGCACGTTCCTGTTCTGCGGATTGCTGGCGCTTTGCGCGCTGGTGCTGTTTGCCGTGCCGGGCTATCGTTATCCGATCATGTGGCGCGCGGTGCGGCGTTTTGCGCTCGCGCAGTACGACAAGGTCCAGGCACGGCGGCAATAGGGCGCGCAGTTCGCACGCGGCGGCGTGTTCGCCGCGCCGCTCACCGATTCAATGCCCAAAAGCGGCTGCCAAAGCGTCCCACTTTATCCTGTGCCAGAAATGTAAGAAGGCGGTTAGCTAAATCGAAGCAGGCAGATCAGCTACGGCTTGCGTCGACGCACGTCCGGAACTCCAGGCTATGCAAAACCTCTGCAAAGAGGCGTATCGTCGTTCGATGCGGACGGGATGCCCGATTCACTGCATGGACGATGCGAGGCGGCTACCGTCTTTCTGTCGGATCACGCGAAACGCAACTACAGTTAGGAGAGCCACCCGCCGCATGAGAAGCGCACCGCATGGCCGCAGTACATCGCGCCAGATCGCGCAGCGCAACGAGACACTTTCCGGAGCGAGATATGCAACTGGGGCAACTGGGGCAACTGGGCATGATTGGATTGGGACGCATGGGCGCGGACATGGTGCGGCGCCTGACGAAGGGCGGTCTGCAATGCATCGCGTACGACGTGCAACCGGCCGCGGTGGACAAGCTGAAACAGGACGGCGTCGCGGGTGCGGCATCGCTGGAGGATCTGGTCGCGCAACTGCAAAAACCGCGCGCAGTGTGGCTGATGGTGCCCGCAGCGGTGGTCGACAAGACACTCGAGAACCTCGTGCCCCTGCTCGAACCCGGCGACATCGTGATCGACGGCGGCAACTCCTATTATCACGACGACATTCGCCGCGGCGCCGATCTTGCCCAACGTGGGCTTCATTATGTGGACGTGGGCACGAGCGGCGGTGTCGCGGGACGCGAGCGCGGCTACTGTCTGATGATCGGCGGCGAGACAGAGGTCGTGAAACGGCTCGAACCGATTTTCTCGACGCTAGCGCCGGGTGCGGGCGCGGCGCCGGCCACGCCGGGCCGCGCAGCCGGCGTCAGCACGGCCGATCAGGGCTTCCTGCATTGCGGCCCGCAGGGCGCGGGACACTTCGTGAAGATGGTTCACAACGGTATCGAATACGGCATGATGGCCGCGTATGCCGAAGGCCTGAACATTCTGCGTCACGCCGACGCCGGCAAACACGCGCGCGAGGCCGATGCCGAAACGTCGCCACTGCGCCGCCCCGAGCTTTACCAATACGAACTCAATCTCGCCGAGGTCACCGAGGTATGGCGGCGTGGCAGTGTGATCGGTTCGTGGCTGCTGGATCTGATCGCAGGATCGCTTTGCAGCGACGCCGATCTGCAAAACTACGCCGGGCGCGTATCGGATTCCGGCGAAGGGCGCTGGACGGTGGCGGCGGCGATCGACGAAGGCGTGCCGACGCCGGTGCTGAGCGCGGCGCTATTCGCGCGTTTCAGCTCTCGCGGCGACGCGGATTTTGCGAACCGTGTGTTGTCGGCCATGCGGCACGACTTCGGCGGTCACGTCGAGAAAGCGGCCACGCCGGCCGATGGACACACACGCTAATTCAGGGGAGCCGCAATGCAAGCCTCCAATACCACGCCTCACGACGTTGTCTTTCTATTCGATTGCGACAACACGTTGCTGGACAACGATCATGTGCTGGCGGACTTGCGTGCGCACATGGTGCGGGCGTTCGGCGAGCAGAACAGCGCGCGTTACTGGGAAATTTTTGAAGCCTTGCGCGCGGAGCTTGGCTACGCCGATTACCTTGGCGCGTTGCAGCGCTATCGGCAGGAGCACCCTCGGGACACGCGCCTGTTGTTGATGGCGTCGTTCCTGATCGAGTATCCGTTTGCAAACCGCTTGTACCCGGGAGCACTGGATGCGATCAAACATGTGTCGCAGCGCGGGCCAGCGGTGATTCTGTCCGACGGCGACGTGGTATTCCAGCCGCGCAAGATCGCCCGCTCGGGTTTGTGGGACGAGGTCGAGGGACGGGTTCTGATCTACATCCATAAGGAGCAGATGCTCGATCAGGTGATGGCGTGCTATCCGGCCCGGCACTATGTGATGGTGGATGACAAATTGCGGATTTTGACCGCCATGAAGAAAGCCTGGGGGGAGGCGCTGACGACGGTTTTTCCGCGCCAGGGGCACTACGCTTTCGATCCAAAAGAAATCTCGAGCAATCCGCCCGCGGATGTGACGATTGAGAGGATTGGGGAGCTGGCCGATCTCGACGTCAATCTGCTTCTGAGCGGCGGGACGGCAGGGGGCGCTTAGCTTTTCTGCTTTTTGCGGCGCCTGTGCGGCTTCGCCGGGCGGGACCGATTGCCGGAGGCTGTCGCAGCCCGGTTCCGGGCGAGGCTAGCTTGCTTTGATCGTGGTGCGGTCGGAGACGCCGGTTACGCCGAACAGACGGGTGACATCTTCGAGTGCCGCAATTCTTTGCTGCTCACGGCAAAGTTCACCTGACAGCGTGATGCGGCCGTGCAAGACCTTTATTTTTATCGCGTCTTTAGGCACGGCGGCATCCCACGTCAGCCGCATTCTGGCTTCCGCCGCGACCTGTCCATCACTCAGGCGCGTGTTGCCGGTATGGCCCGCGCTGTGCGCGGCCTGGCGGGATTTACGCATATGAGCTCCATCGAGGCGCCGGGATCAGGGAACACTAACAGATGCGGATGATTTTGCCTTTGATTGCGCATGGGAATATCGTCTTTTGATACCGCCCCTAAAATCGCCGCAAGTATTCAATCAATAGCGCGTTCAATGTGAATGGATTATGAAAATGTTAAAAATTTCGACAGCGCGTTCGTTAATTCACAAGACCTTGATATAGTGACCGCCTTCGTGCGATGTCAGATTAACTCCTGAAAAAGAAACCTCCGGTGTATCGCTTTTATCGGCGATAAGACTCCCCAATAACCTGGCGGGGTAAATCATGAGTTTTGCATCAACTGGAAGCGTTAGCGGTAAAGGTGCCGGTGGCAGTCCCATCGGATCGTTGGGTGCGGGCGGCGCGCTCGGCGACATCGGCTCGATTGCCGGTCTCGCCGGCCAGGTGGGTTCGCTCACCGGCGCGCCCGGTGCGGGCCTGATGGGCGGTGCCGCACGCGCTGTGCAGCTTGCGCAGACGGGCATGTCGTTGCTCGGGCGGACACCGGCCTCGATTGCGGATTCGATCAACGGTATGTCCGGTGCACGGCCGCAACTGACCCAGGACAACCGCTTTATCAAAATCGAAACACCGCTCGGCGCCGGCGTGCTGCTTGTCAGCGCGCTGGTTGCGGATGAATTCGTCAGCCAGCTTCCGGAAATTCATCTCGATCTGCTATCCCACCGGAATAATATCGAAATTGAGAAGATCGTCGGCCAGCGCGTGAAGCTCACACTCGACCCGCAAGGCGCGAATGCGAATATTCCGGCTGCGATCGTAGCGTCTCCCGCAGGCAATCAGCGCTATTTTCATGGATATGCGGCATCGTTCAGCCGTGTGGGTAATTCCGGCACTGTCACCCGTTACGAAATGACGGTGGTGCCGTGGTTCTGGTTTCTCACCCGTTCGACGGACTGCCGGATTTTCCAGAACGAGACCGTCCAGGACATTCTGACTTCGATCTTCAAGGAACTGGGATTTTCGGATTTCGAGTTCAACATCCAGAGCGAGCGCCCGCAGCTCGAGTACGTGGTGATGTACCAGGAGTCGTACTACAACTTCTGCGCGCGTTTGATGGAACAGGAAGGCCTGTTCTGGACCTTTCGCTATGAAAAAGACAAGCACGTGCTCGTGATCGGCGACACGAATTCCGTGTTTGCGCCGATCGACAATCTGAAGGCGATCCCTTACTACGCGGACAGCGCGGCCAGCGAGTTGAACGGTATCGATCGCTGGGACGAAGCATTCAGTTTCCGCGTGGGGAAAGTCACTTTTCGTGACTTCAATTACAACGCGCCGTCGTCGCCGCTGATGCACGTCGAAGTGCCAAGCGCTACGTTGAAGAATCCGAACATCGGCAGCACGGAGCGATACGAGTATCACTCGCTCTACGACCACGGCAACGACGGCGAGCGCTACGCCCGCTACGCGATGGAGGCCGAAGAGGCGCAGGCGCGTCGGTTCACGGGGAGTGGCTATGCCTCTCGCATGACCGCCGTTGGCCGCTTCACGCTGGTGAACCACCCGGTGGCGACGTACAACAAGGATTTCGTGATCCTGCACGTGCGGCACCAGGCGGTGAACGACTACACGCGGCACGACGCCGACATGCCTTACCGCAACACCTTTACTTGCCTGCCTTTCGAGGTGCCGTTCCGCCCTGAGCGGCGCACGCCCAAGCCTTACATGCACGGCACCCAGGCGGCGATCGTGGTCGGTCCGAAGGGCGAGGAAATCTACACGGACGGCAGCCGCGTGAAGCTTCACTTCATGTGGGACCGGCGCGGCAAGCTGGACGGCTCCGATTCGATGTGGGTACGCGTGTCGCAGCCGTGGGCCGGGAAAGGTTGGGGCGGCTCCGCGATCCCCCGCATCGGCCAGGAAGTGATCGTGGCATTCAACGAGGGCGACCCCGACAACCCCGTCATCGTCGGGCGCGTGTTCAACGGCGAGTCAGGCAACCCCTACCACGGCAGCAGTGGCCAGACGATGGGCCTCAAGAGCCAGACGCACAAGGGAGAGGGTTCGAACGAACTGCGCTTCTCGGACGTGAACGGTGCGCAGGAGTTCTTCATGCACGCGCAGAAGGACATGAATACTGTGGTGGAAAACGCCCAGAGCACTCAGGTGCTGAAGGGCGACCGCTCGATCGCGGTGGCCAGGGGCGACCACCTTACGACTGTGTCGGTCGGCAATCTGCAGGACGCCGTTACGCAGGGCAATACGACCCAGCAGACTCCCGCCGGCGTGCACACGATCGAGGCAAAGGAGTTGTGGATCAAGGTGGGTGGGGACGGCGGGACGTCGATCCATATGACGGCGGACGCGATTGAAATATACAAGGGTTCGTCCGTGATCCACATCGACGACGGGCAGATCAAGGTTCAGGCCGGCAACACACACATCAATCCCGACAACGGCTGATTCCCGATTCATACAAACGTCCGTTTCACTGGAAGAACAACATGTATCAGATACACGAAGGCTCACTGTCGTTGCCGGCCGACTGGCATGACAAGACCATGAACGTGTTTGTGTCGGCGGCCACGGGAACGGAAGGCGTGAGCTTTGTCGTGACCCGGGAGAGTCTGCCGTGGGGGATGAAATTTCACGAGTACACAGCCAACGAAATTCAGAAACTCTCGAAACAGGTCGCGGGTTACGAGCTAGTTGCCGGCGCGGAGTCCGAGGTGTCAGGCCGCGCTGCCTACACGCACGAATTCAGATGGCTCAATAACGGTAAGCCGATCCAGCAACTGCTTACGATGGTCGAGTATGGCAAGCGGGTCCTCATGCTGACGTTTACTGCTCCGGGCGCGATAAGCGAAACGCAGAAAACTCAGGTACACGCGATGATCCAGAGTTTCTCGCTTAACGAGCCGAACCGAACACCGCAGGACCATGGCTGACCAGGACAACGACATGCCCGTTAGCAGCGGCGAGCCAACTGGTAGCGCCAGCGAACGACTGACTCATCTGCAGACACTGGAGGATGGCGAAGCCGTCAAGCAGCGGCAAGTGGAATGGGTCGACGGGGCGAACTATGGGATGCTCGGCGCCGATGTTGGTTACGGCGCGTACGCTGCAGGTTCGGCAGCCATTGGAGCCGGCGCGACCGGGGCGGCGGCGGCTGGTGCCGCTGCGCTTGCTGCGGTTCCCGCGGTCGTTGCTCTGGCGGGGTCATGGGCGTTGGGCAAGCTGGGCGTCACTGGAGCGATCGCCGAGGGTGTGACGAAAGTTGGTGATGCGCTCGGCCTGACCATCGGTCGCGGTGATCCTCACCCGGCGTGCGTCGGCGACGATATTGCACACTCGTCCGGTTTCCTCGGAATGATGGCTGGGCTCGCGGTGGGCATCGCCATTGGAGCAATGGTCGCCGCGACGGTGGCGACCGGGGGACTTGCAGGGGCACTTATCGTTGGCGTCTGCATGGCCGGTGGGCTGAGCCTGGGCAGCGCACTCGCGTCGGCGAGTCAGAGTATGGGTAGCAACTGCGGGAAGATCACGCGCGGATCAGGAAACGTCACGTTTGAGGGAAAAGCCGCCGCCCGCGTCACCGATGTTACGTCATGCTCCAAACATTCGAATTCTCCTGAGCCGCTGGTCGAAGGCAGCAAGACCATCACGATCAACAGCCTGCCGCTGGTGCGTATCGGCCATTCGACTCATTGCAGTGCCAAGGTCAATTCGGGTCGTAAAAGCGTTTGGGTTGACCGAACGACGGGACAATACGGACCGAAGAATCCCGAGCTTACCGCCGGTGAAGAGTTCTTCGCGGGTTTGCTTGGCGGTCTGCTTGGCGCAAAGCTAGGTGGCATGCTCGGAGATGCACTTCCGAAACGGGAGCCAACCCGATCTGCTGAGGTGTCGGGAAAAAAAGACGAAGTCTCCACGTGCAAGGAAGACCCGGTCGATGTAGCGACCGGCGAGGTGGTCGACGTCCGCACCGACATTTCAATTCCGGGTGTGTTGCCCTTGCAGTTCACGCGGCGTTACCGCACGCGTTCGGAAGACAAAGGGCTTCTGGGCCCCAAGTGGTCAAACAATTGGTCGCAGCGCCTGTCGTTCGACGACGGACACCTCGTGCGATTCCATGACGCGGTTGGACAGACGATCACCTTCGTTGCGCCGGAAGTCGGTCTCGACGGCATCAACCTGCGCGAGCCTCGCTATCGCCTGATCGGCAAGCGGGACGAGCCGCGGATTTTCGACTACGAGACACGACAGGTATTGGTATTTGCGCCGCTTGCCGAAGCTCAAACTTCGAGGCTCGAGCGGATCGAGGACCTGAACGGCAATGCTTGCACCTTTGCATACGACGCGGACGGCCGTCTCGACGGACTGGTGCATACGGACGGTTACAGGCTCGATATTCTGTATCGCGGTGCGAAGCGCGAGGTCGACCAGATTGTTCTTTACGACGGTTCGGGCAAGCCGCGAACGCTCGTCGAATACGGATATGACGGGGAGATGCTGGCACGCGTCGCGAGCTTCCGGCACGGTCATTTCAATTACACGTACGACCGCAATGGATGGATGACGGCTTGGTGCGACACCGATCAGACCGACGTCCGCTACCTGTACGACGAGGTTGGCCGTGTTGTCGAAACGGGTACGAGGCAGGGGTATCACACCGGGCAATTCGTCTACGAGGACGGTCGCACGCGCGTCATCGACGGTGACGGCGAGTGGGTCTACGACTACAACGCAGACGGTCTGGTCACTGTTGAGACAAATCCACTCGGCCACACCACCGTACGGGAGTGGGGATTCGGACGGCTGTTGGCGCAGGCGGATGCGCTCGGTCGACGCACCCAATTTCTCTACGACGATACGGGCAATCTCGTGTCTGTCGAGGAACCAGGCGGCCACACGACATGGTTTGAATATGACGACAGCCGACTGATGACCGCGGTCGTGCTACCTGATGGAGTACGCACGAAGTTTGAATACGACCATCTGCAGCGCTTGATAGCTCGCACGGGACCCGACGGGAGGAATAAGCGTTATCGATACGGAGAGCGCGGCGAACTCTTGCGCATCCTCGATGGCGGTGGGGAAATGCGTTTCGACTACGACGCGCGGCTACGGCTGATCACGGCTCGACTGCCGACCGGCGCGGAATTCCGTACAGTATTTGATGTCCTTGGGCGTCTCCTCGAAGAAGTCGATCCTGACGGCAACGTCACCCGGTATGACCATTCGGCGGGTGCTGAGAATCCACGTGGCGCGGTCGCAAAGATTGTCCAGCCGGAGGGCGCCGTTGTCCGTGCGCGGTACAACACCGAAGGTCTGCTCGTCGAGCAGAGCGATCAACTCGGTCGCGTTACCCGGCGCGAGTACGGACCGTTTGATCTTGTTACGGCGTCGATTGATGCTGCCGGCCACATTACCCGATTTGAGTACGACCATGCTACGAGGCTGACGAAGGTCGTTAATGCGCTGTACGAGACGTGGGAATATCGTTACGACGGCGCAGGTCGGCTCATCACTGAGATCGACTGGGGCGGCCGCACGACGCACTACGAACGGGATGCTGTCGGGCGTCTGCTTGTAAAGACGCTGCCGGACGGGGGTAAATGGCGCTATGGGTACGACCCGTCTGGTCGATTGGCAACGGTCGATGCCGGCGACGTAGAGTTGGCCTACACCTACGACGATGCGGGTCGGCTCGCTATGGCCGAAGTGCGAGGAGAGTCCGCCCACGTAACCCGCCTCAGCTATGACGAAAAGGGGCGTCTGATTGGAGAGGACCAGCACGGTGATCTCCTGAAGCACGCGTACGACGCCGAAGGTCGACGCAGTGCGCGAATAACGCCGCATCGGCAGACGCAGTATGAATACGACCAGTTCGGCGGACTGACCAAGGTCGGTCCGATGTCGATCCTGCGCGACAGTCAGGGGCGCGAAACAGGCCGGCAGGCTGGTGAGTTCGTCATGCAGCGGCAATACGATGCGTTGGGCCGTGTGCGTCGGCAGGTCGCGGGGCCGCGATCGGCGTTCGACGAGATACAGTCGAACCCGGTTCAAGCATTGGAACAACTCACGCGTCAGCTGTATTCGTACGATGCGGCCGGACAGTTGGAGCGTGCAGATACTGACTCCGACAGCGTGACGTATCAACGTGACGTACGTGGACAGATAGCGTCCGTACATAGCCTCCGTCAGCCACCGGAGCATTACCGCTATGACGCGAACCTCAACATTGCAGCGCATGGCCGGCAGGGGCCAACCGACGTTCGCCGTTACCTGCCAGGAGGACTCCCGGAACGCGTCGGTTACGCACGCTATCGTTACGATGCGCGCGGGCGGACGATCGAAAAGACGGTTGAGCAGCCTGGCTTCAGGCCTAAGACCTGGCAATACACGTGGGATGGGTTGAACCGGCTGGTGAAGGTGCGTACACCGGAAAGAGGGGTTTGGACTTATCGGTACGACGCGTTTAATCGGCGGGTGGAGAAGCGCGCTGCCGGTACACTTGAAGCGGTGAGATTTCTGTGGGATGGGTCGAGGCTTGCCGAGCGGTGGCACGAAAAGAATGGCACCGTAGGAAGCGCGACGACATGGCATATCTCCCCGGGCGACTTTGTGCCGTTGGCGCAAGAGACGGATGCCGGTATATACCCAGTAATCTCCAACCCCATCGGGTTGCCAGGCGCTATTTTTGATGAACAAGGACATCTGGTCCGTAAAGTAGACCATACGCTGTGGGGACGATTGATCACTGAGTCGAACGAAAACGGTGGATTTGATTTGTCGCTGCGCTTTCCGGGCCAGTGGGCAGACGAGGAAGATGATCTCCACTACAACCTCAACCGCTATTATGATCCTTCAACGGGACACTACCTGAGCGTTGATCCAATCGGTCTGAATGGCGGTTGGCGTACCCATGCATACGTTCACGATCCGATACAGTTTTGTGATCCAAACGGGTTAGCCGAATGTTGGGGCACCTATTTCAAGAAGTTGTCCGGAACAAATCCTCCTGAAGGGATGGAAAATCCTCATGCGCATCACATTATCTTCAAGGGCGAATTTGCTAACAATCCAAGAATGCAGGCGCAATTGGCGAGGAGTCGGGCGATCGCGGAGAAGTATGGGATTGACCCTGTATATGATCAAGGGGCGCTCATGTGGGCACCGAATGCCGGCCACTCCGTTGCAAACGCAAAGGCAGTGGCAGATGGTCTACAGAGGGCAGATGCAACGATCAGTCGACAGGATTTGTCGCCTCCAGACGCGACTGCCGCAATGACGGCAGAGTTACAAAAAATTGGCCAGGCCATTTTCGGAAATAGCAATCAATAGTAGCGATTGGACGGAGAAAACCATGGATACCTTTTCCGATTTTCAGCGAGACATTGCTCACGCAGCAAGAGCAAGTTTTGAGGATCTTCGATCTGCCCGACCGGGTGAGCATTTTTACGCGTACGCGCTATACACCGACAGCAGTGCCATGACCGTCGTGCCGGCCGCCAACTCGATCGAAGCGCTGCTGCAGATCAGGAAGGAAATGGAGGTTCCTGATGACGAAGAAGCGCCGGAGTTCAAATGGAGTGTGTCCGAATGGAAATATGAAGCGTGGAAGGCTTCCAACTTAAACGGAATTTCCGCAAGACTTAGATCTGAACTTGAACACGCGGATTTCCCTTCTTTCGTCGAGAGGGTGCACGGCGACATGGTGGCGGCACTACAGTTGCTCGACAACGAGGGCCTTTTTGGCACGGGACCGGACAGGGAACAGATTGTTCTGTTTGTGTCGATTAGCGACGATGATGATGCTGCCCGATTGGAAAACGAATCAGCGAAAGCTCTCAACTCGACGGTCGCGTATGAGGCGTTTTTAAGAAGGTATGACTAGCAACGCTCAAGGAGGCGGATTTCCAGGTGGGCCTTCAATTTCATCAGTTTTCCGCCCTCGGCCGCGCCTCAACGGCTAGCTTCAACGAGGAAGCCGCAGGCAAAAGCCACCCGTGCCTGCGGCCAAAAAAAGCACCTATTGAATAGAATTCGCCAAAACCTGCGCCGTGGCCGCCGACAACGTCCACCCCAAATGCCCGTGCCCGGTGTTATAGAAAACGCCGCGCCGTTTCCCGCGCCCGACCTTCGGCAACATACTCGGCAGCATGGGCCGCAACCCCGCCCACGGAATCACCTTCGAAGTCGACACCTCGGGAAAATACCGTCGAGTCCAGTCGACCAAAGGCGCAATCCGATCCGAGCGGATATCGCGATTGAACCCATTGATCTCCGCAGTCCCCGCCACGCGGAACCGATCCGCGCCAAGCCGGCTCGTCACGATCTTGGCGCTGTCGTCGAGCAGACTTACCCACGGCGCGTTCTGCTGACTCGCTTCATCATCCAGGCACACGGTGATCGAATAACCCTTAACCGGATAGACGTTCACGTGATCGCCAAGCATTGCCGCGAACTCGCGGCTCTTCACACCGGCGCACACCACGATCCGCTCGAAGGCAAACCGTTGCGACTCGCCTTCCAGATTGACCATCAACGAAAATCGCCCCTCGGCCGGCTGCTCGATCGACGTAATGTCCGCATCGTAGTGAAATTCCACGCCATGCCGCACGCAGGCCTGCGCCAACCCTCGGGTGAACTTGTGAATATCGCCGGTGGAATCCGAAGGCGTAAAAAAACCGCCGAAAAAATTGCCGTGCAACGTGGGCTCGATCGCATGCAACTCGCTCGACGTCACCGGATTCCGCTCCAGCCCACCTTCGCGCAGCAATTCATTCACCTTGCCGGCCGCATCGAATTCCTTGCGCGTCTTGTAGATATGCAAAATGCCGCGCCGCTCCAGATCGAAGTCGATCCCTTCGCGCTCGGCGATCGAAAACAGATGCTCGCGCGCCGCGATCGCGAGCCGCACCGTTTCGACGGTGTTCGCGCGGTAGTGCGGAATCTGCCGCAAAAATTCGCCCATCCACGAATACTTGTGCCACGTGGGCATTGGATTGAGCAGCAGCGGGGCGTCGCGCGTGAACATCCAGCGCAAGCCCTTCAGCACTGTGGCCGCGCTGTTCCAGACTTCGGCATTGCTGGCGGACAACTGGCCGCCGTTGGCGAACGAGGTCTCCATCGCCGCATAGCGATGACGTTCGAACACGGTGACGTGGTGGCCGCATTGCGCCAGGGCGTGAGCAGTCGTGACGCCGGTAATGCCGGCGCCGATAATGGCGATTCGTGACATGACATGGTCCAGAGTAGTTGAGCATCACCGGTGTCGATTTCGTGTCGAAACCGGCGTCGATGCCCCATCTGTCCATGTACCTGAGAGTTTCTTCCCGTGAGCGTACGCGCGATGCAAGCGGTATGCAGGGAATCCCCTTCGGTGGGCGCGCACGGCGCCGCTCTCCAGATGTTCCGGCTGCGCGGTCCTTTTGCCTGAGAGTTTCCGGGGCGGTTGCTCCGTCGGCGTCGTCACAATCTTCTGACGATCTCTCCCGCGCTGCGTTGCAGAACGGCATGACAATACCGGGCAAAAATCCTCACCGCAAGTGTTTCCTGTCATGCAGCGCGCAATCAGCCGGACGAAAAGGGGCGTAGTCAGATGCGATAAACGCCTTTCAACCACTCATCCGGATGTTTCGTATGGGATTGGCGGACTGGATCGACGGCATCGGCTATATTTGACCGCATTGCCCGATTTCAATTCACACTGGAGAACGCCGTGCCCGCTGCCACAACGCTGCTCGCCTTTGCCCTGGTCTCGCTTGGCATGGTGCTCACACCCGGCCCGAACATGATCTATCTGATCTCGCGATCGCTCTGCCAGGGGCGGCGCGCGGGGCTCGTGTCGCTCGGCGGAGTCGCGCTCGGCTACGTGTTCTACATGTTTTGCGCGGCGTTTGGCATCACCGCGCTGCTGTTGACGGTGCCCTATGCGTACGACGCGTTGCGTTTTGGCGGCGCGCTTTACCTGCTGTATCTGGCGTGGCAGGCGGTCAAGCCGGGCGGCCGCTCGCCGTTTCAGGTGCGCGACCTGCCGCACGACAGCCGTCGCAAGCTCTTCACCATGGGCCTCGTCACGAACCTCGCGAATCCGAAGATCGCCGTGATGTATCTGTCGCTGCTGCCGCAATTCATTTCACCGGCGCACGGCAGCGTGCTCACGCAGTCGATCGCGCTGGGCTGCGTGCAGATCGTCATCGCCGTCACGATCAACGCGCTGATTGCGAGCATGGCGGGTTCGATCGCCGGGTTTCTCGCCGGGCGGCCGGTGTGGCTGCTGGTGCAACGGTGGCTGATGGGCACCGTGCTCGCCGGCCTGGCGGTGCGGATCGCGTTCGATTCGCGCCGTTAAACCGCACGCTGAAGACTTGCTTGTGTTTGCGTCGCGGCCGCCATCACGGCGCATCGGTCAGGATCGGCCACTGCGCGCGCACTTCACAGGCGGCCCGACGACGTCACGCTTACAGCGTCTTGTACATGATGGTGGTTGAATCAAGCCGCTCCTCCAGCGTGTCGCGGCAAAACTGCGGGATCACGCCGGCCGTCTGATAACCCAGCGCGGCATAGAGTGGCTCCGCCTTGTCGCCCGTGCGCGTATCGAGCGTCAGCAGGCTGCGCTGCAACTGGTGCGCACAGCGCTCCAGTTCCACCATCAGCGCTTTGGCAATACCCTGACGGCGGAACCCGGGGTGGACCAGCAGCTTGCGCACCTCGGCGCGATGGCGCTGATTCGGCATCGTGTCGTGATCGAGTTGCACGGTGCCGGCGATCGACTCGCCATGCCGGGCGACGAACAGCACCAACGCGCCCGCGCGCAGCGACGGCAGCACCTTTCGGCTCCAGAACGCCTCACCCTCTTCGACGCTATACGGCAGTACAAATCCGACGCTTGCGCCGTCATGGACGCAGGCATGCAGCAGCGCGCCGAGTTCGGGCAGATGGCGAACGAGGTCGTCGGCGGAAAAGGTCGTGATGGCAGTCGCGTTCATGGTGGCTCGAACTCAGACGATGAAGAGGATGTAGCGCGCCGCGCTGTGCGCGGGCGTGACGAAAGTGCTGGGACCGAACAACTGATAGCGCAGGCAGTCGCCGGGTTGCAGGTCGTGGCTTCGGCCGTCGACGGTGATCTGCAACTGCCCTTCGAGCAGGATCAGGTGATGTTCGAGGCCGGCTCTCGGCGACGCTTCATACGTGATGCGCGCGCCGGCGTCGAGCTCGCACTCCAGCGCCTCGCCGCTCAGCGCCTGGGCCGGCGGCGACACCGAACGGCGCCGGAAGCCGACGCTTGCATCGGTCCAGACCGTCTGCGCGTCGCGCGGCACCAGCGGCGCAAAGTCTTCCTCGACCATGTGCATGAGGCGCGACATCGGCAAGCCGTAGGCGACGCAGAGCTTGCCCAGCACGCTCGCCGTGGGGCTGACGGCGGCGTTCTCGAGGCGCGACAAGGTGGCGCGGCTGACATTGCTCAGCTTGGCAAGCTCGTCGAGCGACCAGTTGCGCTCGGCGCGCAGCCCGCGCAGACGCTGGGCAATACGGCGGTCGATGGCGTTGTCGTCTGAGAATGTGTTTTCCATATTAGGGAAATTATCTCTAATATGGGAATTCGTCAACGAAACAAAATACGCTGGCGCGAAAGCGTGCTTATCGCCGGACGCGCGAGCGGATGGGCGGGTGAATGGTCCAGGGAAGCACGTCTTGCGGCAACGCGGGTCGTGCCACAGAGCACCGCACGTGCGAGGTCATCGCCGAGATTCGTGCACCACGAGCGGCCGGGCCGTTTATCATAGTGCCCACAAACTAAAACCCGCGCCCGGCTGTGCAACGGTAAGGCACACCCTCCACGAGACCCGGCGGCGCATGCCGCGACATCCGCTATGAACTCCACGCCCGACGCTGTTTCCCGTCCTTCCATTCGCGCTTTGACCTTGCTTGAGGGGCGCGTGCTCGGCGTGCTCGTCGAAAAGCAGCACACCGTACCGGACAGTTATCCGCTTTCGCTGAACGCGCTGACCTTGGGTTGCAATCAGAAAACCGGCCGGGCGCCGGTGATGAACGCGACGGAGGCCGAGGTGCTGACTGCCGTCGACGGATTGAAGCGGCTGAGCCTGGTGATGGAAGGCAGCAGCAGCCGCGTGCCGCGCTTCGAGCACAACATGAATCGGGTGTTGGGGTTGCCGAGCCAGTCGGCTGCGTTACTGACCACGCTGCTGCTGCGCGGTCCGCAGACCGCGGCCGAGTTGCGCTTGAACAGCGCGCGCCTGCACGGATTTGCCGACATCTCGTCGGTCGAGGCGTTTCTCGACGAACTGGCTGCCAACGATCCGCCGCGAGTGGTGAAGCTGGCCCGCACGCCGGGCGAGCGCGAAAATCGCTGGATGCATCTGCTATGCGGCGAAGTCAGCGCAAGCGATCTTGCCCAGCCGGGGGGAGAAGATGAAGTCGTGCCGCTGTCCGCGTTCGAGGCGGTCAAGGCTGAACAGAAGCGGCTTGCCAATGAGGTGAGCCGGCTTCAGATCGTGGTGCGGCGCATGGCTGCGGAGTTGGGGATCGAAGTCGAAGAGCTGGGCGCGGGGGAGTGAACCGCGATTGGCTACTGGTTTCTCGCGTGCCGCGAGCGCACGAGAAACCAGCAACTAGAACTTGTAGTTCACTGAAGCGAGCGTATTGAGCTCGAATCTTTTTTCGGTAATCGGGCTATTCGCCGCGTCGTGCTCCAGTCGTCCGAACGTGGCGGAAACCGATCCATTCCAGTGCTTTGAAAAGTCGTAAGTCACCATGGCGTTCATATGGACGTCCCGCACCCCCGCGCTGGTGTTGTACGTGGGCAATCCTGACGCCGCGCTCTGCTGACGGGACACGCCGAAGAACGTCCGCGTATAGGTGCCATTCGCCCAGGTGAAGCCCGGGCCCACCGAGAACAACCAGCCGCCAACCGGCGCGGACGCCACGAAATCCGTGCTGACCGTCGTTCCCTGGTGATTCCCGGCGATATCCTGGTACAACGCTACCGACCCGGTGAATGCCCACCACGTGTAGTCGGCGAAAAGCTTCAGCTTGGGCCCGCCATTCACATTGCCAAGTCCATGCAGGCGCGGATCGTCGGATTCCTTGCGGCTCTGGAAATCGAAACTGAGAGCCGCGCCCACGTGATAGGCGGGACCGCGCAGCACATTGACGCCGAGCACGTCGGGACCCTGTGAGAAGATCCGGTCGTCGTATGAGATGTCCAGCGCGGGGAACGGGAATACGGTCAGCTGACGGGACCCCGGGTACTTGGGCGTAATCACCACGCCAGGACCCACGCCGATTTTCCATTTGCTGTCGGTGGCTGCGGCGGTGGAGGTGGCAGTGCCCGCGCCGGCGGCAGTGTCGGTGCCTGTTGCAGCGCCCGTGCCGGCGTCGCTCGTCGCGCTCGCACCCGCGCTTGCGTCGTCCGCGTACGCAGCGCGCGCACTGCCAAGGCCCAACGCAGCGGCGAGCAGCAGCGACAGGCGCGCGGATCTGCCGAACCTGCGTGGCGTACGAGTACGCAGCGACGCGTGCACGGTGCTGCCGAATCTCAGCGTGGTGGGCGCCGTCATGCGCGCTCCTTGCCGAGCGCCGCGAGTTGCCTGAGGCGTCGCGCCAAAGCCTTCGAGACGACCTGCTGCTTGCCGCTGTCGTCGCCGCCATGGACGACTTCGCTCTCGCGCAGAAACAGGGTGGTTTCGCGCGCAACGATTTCGCGCTCGTTGTCCGACGTAATCATGTGATACGAATCATCCAGCCAGATTGTGCGTAAGAAAGCAGCGCCGATATTCGTGGCGACAAAGCGGGCATTGCGAGGGCTCGACGTCTCGTCGTCGATGGCATGGACGATCAGGCAATCGGTCTTGATGTCGCGTACCTGCGCGCGCACGCTCGCGGCGAGGCGGCTCGCCTGATGCAATGCCGGCAATGAGATCGTCGACGGCCCGACTTCGCTGAAGTCGCTACGCTGCATCGCGCGGGCAATCTTCGCTCTGAGCGCCTCGTTGCGCAGGCCGAACGGCGCTTCCTCGCGGTAGCGCCAGCGTTTGCGCATCGGCGTGAAGTACGCCCAGTTGAGCAGGAAACGATACCAGGGGATTGCCCAGCCGTCGTATGAGAGCGTCAGCGACAACAACACGAGCGACTGCGCCTCCGGACGGCGATGCGCCAGCGCCAGCGCGAGGGCCGCACCGATCGACAACCCGCAGATCGAGACGCGGGTAAAGCGCGCGGCCAGCGCGTCGTACTCGCGCACGGCGGCTTCGAGCCACGCCTCCATTGCCCGTTCTTCCGAGCCTGCGCTGTAGCCCGGCAGGACCGGCGCGCAGGTGGTGAAGCCCTCGGTGTTCAGATAGCGGGCGAGAAACCGTAGTTCGAGCGGCGAGCTCGACAGGCCGTGCAGCATCAGCACGGCATGATCGTCGCCGGGTAAGAAGAGACTCGTTGGTTGGTTCATGGATCAGGTTCCGATCCGCAGCACGAGAAATTCGCCGGCGTGCGTGGTGAACCGTTCGCACACGCACTCGGTCAGCCGCGACGCGCCGTCGCCGATTTTCAGGCGCACGCGATGGCTGCCGGGCCACAGTGCCTTGCTGAGCCGCTGGATGTCTTCGGGATCGACATCGGCAAAACGCGGTCCCGGCGCAATTTCGTTGGGCAGACGCGGCAGCACGCCGTGCGGCTTGACGTCGTCCACCGGTTGCAGCGCGTTGCGCTCGAGTGCCTGAATGAAAATAAAGGTCTTGTGATGATGCGACAGATGGCGCAGCAGCCGGTGCGTTTCGTCGACGGCGCGGCGTGCCAGCATGCGTTCGTTGTCGTGACGCAGCAGCATCTCATAGCGCGACTGTGCAACGGATGCGATCAGTTCCGCACGAAACTGCGAGCGGCGCAGGCGTTCCATCAGAATGATGACGATCAGGGTCACCAATGGATACGAGACCAGCAGGATCAGATCGGCGCGATCGAATACGGCAATGGTTGCGTAGGGCGGGACGAACAGATAGTCGGCGATACCGAGGCCGAGCAGCATGACCGTGAGCGCCGGAGCCAGCCCGCAAAAATACTCGACCAGCGCTGCCGCGATACAGAACGCAGTGCCCGGCATGATCGGTCCCAGCATCGGATGGAGCAACATGCGCAATCCGCTGGCGATCGCCAATGCGGCGGCTGCGGCGAGCCAGACGCGTGTTCCCCGTGGTGCCCAACGGCGGGCGTTTTGTACTTCCATAATCTTTTTTTAAGGGAGCGATTGCGCTTCCCGATTGAGTGTGGCAATGCGCTTTAAAGCGCAGGTCGGACAATACCATAATCGGGCGGATGCAAATGCCCGAAAAGACGTCAACACCGGAAGACCGGACGGGAATATCGTGCTTCGAATGGGCGGCGGAAAAACCTGCCCATGAATAAGCGCATTTACACGAGCGTGCATTGTGCACACAGTGTCCTTAAGTGACGCTTAAGAGTGCTCCAGGCGCGGCGCATAAAGGCTTTCCGGTGCTTTCACAGGCATTGTGGCCGATCTTGGCAATTGAAACCGAATGGGCAAATGATGCGTCACGGGTTCCGCGCATATACATCAGCCGCTACGTTGTTTCAATTGAAGTTAATGCCTTTTACAAACGACACAGAACATTGACGACGCCCCACATTCCACGATAGCGGCAGCCAACTGGATCGAGCCATGCCGATCTTGTCGCGCGCCTTGAACTGGCCGAAGAACGCGCGCGGCCGATGAGGTTGCCGGTGTCCGCCACACCGTAGCTTTCAGGCGAGCGACATGGCCGCTCAGGCATCGCGGCTTCTTCGCGGCTCGGCGGACAAGGTTCGCTGGGTGCGATAGAAGATGCGCGGCGGCACATTCGGTGAATCCTCGGCGAGCCGGTCGAGTTCGTCGCGGATCGCGGTGAGATAGTGGCCGTTGCGGGCATCGGCGTCGCCTGCGAAGATCGCTTCCAGCCTGCGCCGCACCGCGCCATAGCGCGCACCCGCCGCGCGATGCTTTTCCGCACGCTCCGCGTATCGGAGGAACGTCTGCAGCGCGGCGGAGACGGCGGCCGCCACGCTCACGAAGCCCACGAAGATCCTGAGCGCCGGAGAGACGGCGGTCGAACTCAGCGATGCGAACACGGCGGTCCCCACGAACGCGGTCAATGCGGTGACCAGCCAGCCGACGCTGCGGTCTCGCGCCGACAGCAGGTCGGCCATGTCGTAATGGCTCATCTGGGATTCACGCGCGCGCCGGATCCACTTCAGCAGCAACTGGTCTTCGTCGACGGGGGGCTCATATGCGGTCGGGTTTTTCATGTCGCTCATCAGGTCTGTCCAGTATCGCAAACGTGGCGCATGCGTCTGACGATACTGTGCCACATGAGTGCGACGCGCTGAAAGCGGCGGAAAGCCCCTTAAAGCTCCTTAAAGCCCCTGAAATCGCCCGGACTAGCCAAGCAGGCGACGCACCCGCGGAATGACTTCTTCGGCAAAAACGCGCATGTCGGTCTCGAACGGCTGGAATTGCAGCATGAACAACTCGATCCCGGCCCGATGAAAGCCGGCGATCCGCCGCGCGACCGTGTCGTAGCTGCCGACCAGTCCAGCCGCTGTGCCGCCGTTCGAACCCACCCGCGGCGTTTGCGCGAAGGTCTGGAACATCACCGCCTTCGGGTCGATGTTCGGTTTCTGCTGCTCACGTAGCGGGGCATCTTTTGCGGCCAGTGCGAACAGATGGGCGAGGTGCCGATCGGCGGCCTCGTCGGAATCGCGAGCGATGACGAAGGCCGACAAACCAAAACGCAACGGTTCGTGCGGCGCGGGGCGCTTGCGTCCCGAAACATCTGCGATCAACGCTTTGACGTCATCCAGTGGCTGGCCATTGATGAACCACACGTCGCCCTTGTCGGCGACCAGTTGCCGCGCCGGTTCCGACTCGCCGCCGACATAGATGCGCGGACGGTTGCGAAACGGATCCGCGGGGCGCAATAGATAGTCATCCAAATTAAAATGCTCGCCGCGAAAACGCGTACGTTCGCCGCGCAGCAGGGAATCCACCACCGTGATCCACTCGCGCCCGTACGCATAGCGCGCGTCGTGCTCCGCAAAGCCGATGCCCGCGCGCTCCAGTTCGGGACGATTCCACGCGTTGACCAGGTTGATCGCGAAGCGCCCGCCGCTGATGTGTTCGATCTGCTGCGCCATCTTTGCCAACACCACCGGGTGATACAGATACGGCTTGATGGCGGCGATGATCTCGATGCGTTCGGTCAACGCCGCGAGCGCGGCCGAGGCGGTCCACGCTTCGAGCTGATCGAAGTCGGGATTGTGCGGATTGATCGTATGTTGCGCGACCAGCACGGCGTCGTAGCCAAGCCGCTCGGCGTCGAGAACGAGGGCTTTGTTTCGCGCCCACGACGCGTCGTATGGTTCATCGGGGTCCTGCAGCGCGGCGCGGCTGCCATGAACCAGCGCCCAGACGCCGAAGCGGGGAGGGAGTGTCGACATAACGCGGAAATCTCCACGGTGAAAGCGTGCGCTTCAGCTCGCATCAAACCTCGAATGATGAGCGATGCCGCCGCCACGCGTTCCAATTTCTGCCCATATCGATCGATGAAATCGGTCTTTGGCCGCATGCCGTTCTTTTATATATTCAGCGATTACGCCTCCCCACACCACCTGGATCCCGATCGATGCCCCTCGCTTTTTTCTCCGGCACCCGAAGCCTGCGATACCTCTGCGTATACCTGACGTTGATCGGCGGCGTGCTGTCGGCCGACGTGGCATGCGCCAACGAAACGGTGTCGATCAGCTACCAGCGTTCATCGACGCTGTTCATTCTGTTGAAGCGAACCGGCGCTCTCGAGAAGAAACTCAATGCACTCGGCTACGACGTGAGCTGGCACGAGTTTTCGACCGGCCTGTTGCAGTCGCTGAACGCGGGCAGCGTCGATCTGCATGCGGACGTCGCGGATGCCTTCGCGCTCTTTACGCAGGCTGCCAATGCACCGTTGACCTACTACGCTGAAGAAACTTCCGCGCCGACTGCCCAGGCGATCATCGTGCCGCCGGATTCGCCGATTCATTCGGTGGCGGATCTGAAGGGCAAACGCGTGGCGGTGTCGAAGGGCTCGGGCTGCAACTTCCTGTTGCTGAGCGTTTTGGCACAAGCCGGTCTGACGATCAACGACATACAGGTGCGCTATCTGGAGGCGCCCGACGCGCTCGCCGCTTTTCGCGGCGGCAATATCGACGCATGGGCCATCTGGGATCCGTTCCTCGCTGCGCAGCAGCGTGAAGCGCACGCTCGCGTGATCGCGGACGGCAGCGGAGGTGTCGCGCAATACAACCGCTTTTACACCGCGACAACCGCCTTCGCCGATAAGCATCCAGACGTGCTGCGCATCGTGTTCGACGAATTGAACACGACGGGCAAGTGGGTCAAGGCGCATCCCCAGGAAGCCGCACAGATTCTCGGTCCAGTGTGGGGCAACATTCCGGAACCGACTGTCGAGTTGGCCAACAGCCGCCGCAGCTACGACATCGTGCCGGTGAAACGCGACCAGTTGGCCGAACAGCAGCGCATTGCCGACACCTATCGCGCGGCCGGGCTCATTCCGGCCACCTTGAAGGCGACGGATATCCGCATCTGGACGCCATCGGCGAAGTGATTCGACGAACCCGTGGTTTCCAACGTCAAACCGGACTCCTGTCGGACAACACGTTCTAAGGCCGCGTGAGCGGCCTTAGTTGCTTTCAGCGTACCGGGCGCCGCGGCATGGGCGGACGCCGTGTTCTGCGTGCTATCTACCGATGAGCGGACACCGCGGACACATCCGGAGTCCGCGCTACGCCAAACCTCTCCTTGTGCGCCGTGCCGTTCAGATAAAAGTCACCGATAGCGGCTTCGCGGATGATCGCCGGATTGTGCGATGCCAGCACGCGCGCGTTGCGCCAGTAGCGATCGAAGCGGCGCGTTTCGCTGGTTGCCGAGGCGCCACCCACTTCGAACAGCAAGGTCGCCGCTTGCAGGGTTTGCTCGATGACGATCTGCTGCGCCTGGAAAGTCTGGATGTCGAGACGCACATAGGTCTGCTCGTCGGTGCGGCCTTCCTGCCGCGCGACTGACACATCATCGATCGCGCTGGCCAGCGAAGCGCAGATGCTTTGTGTCGAGTAAGCAAGGCTCGCAAGCCGGCCGACCACACGATGCACCAATGGATTCTCGCGCGGGCTCGATTCGCCTGGGATGCCGAAGGTTCTCGTTTTGCCCTGCGTGAAGGCCACCGCATCGCGTAGCGCGGCGCGGCTGATACCGGCAAGGTTCGCGACATGCAGTGCCTGATAGTACGCGGTAAGCAGACTGTTGCGGCGTGGTTCTGAGGCGTTGTAGCGGCGGTACAGATTGTCGTGCGAGACCGGCACGTGATCGAAGCGTGCCGTACCGCTGCCGGTGAGACGCTGCCCGAAGCCGTCCCAATCGTCGATGCGGGCGAGGCCTGGCGCATCGGTTTTGACGAGTATGCGGAGGTCGCTTTCGCCATCGTGCGCGGTAACGTCGACCCAGTCGGCGTAGAGCGTGCCCGTGGTGTAGTACTTCTCGCCGTCGAGATGCCACGCGCCGTTGGTTTGGATGAGACGTACGCTGTTGTTGGTGACGCCGGTGCGTTCGGAAATGGCGCCGCCGACGATTTGACCTTGTGCGATACGCGTGAGCCACCGGTCGCGCAGCGGTTCGTCGCCGTTTTCCAGCAGCGATTCGATGAATCCGCCGTGTACGCGGAGGATTTGCGGAAGGTTTGAGTCGGCTTCGCCCAGGCGCGTGACTAACTTGAAGAACGCCTTCAGTGAGATGCCTTCGCCGCCGTAGCGCTTTGGCACGCGTAGTTTGGTGTAGCCGGCTTCGCGCAACCATTCCACTGGCGCGTAGGCCAGTTCCCGATTCTGTTCGCGTTCCACGGCGCCTTCGGCGATGCGGGCGAATATGGGTGCGAAGCGGTGGGTTAGTTCGGTTTCGCCGAACAGGTCGGCGGCGTCTGCTGTTATGGGATTTGTGGTTGGGTATGGTTCGGATGCTGGCATGAGTTCTCCAAAGCGGGGCGGGCGCCCGGGCGCAATCTGGGAACGGTACGGGAGGGGGCCGGTGCCGGCAACGAAGTATTTTGTTGATTCTTAGAAGGGTTGGTGGAATGGTTTTGTTTTTGCCGTGCGGCGGTTTTTTTGTGTGCTTGATTGTTTTTGAGTGCTTTGTTTGTGGGCTTACGGTGTTGGGCTTTCCTTGTATTGTTAGTGGTCTATTAGCGTTCGCCCCTGTGCGGGGCAGGCACTTACTTCTCTTTGCCGCCGCAAAGAGAAGTAAGCAAGAGAAAGCGGCTCACACCGATCCTGCTAAGCGGGCGCCGTAGCGCACAACGGGTAGTGGTGCATCTGGAATCTGTGTTAGTGCCCCTGCCTGCGCGTGTGACAAGGGCGTCATACTTCCGGCGGCGCTGCGCGCGCCGAAGCGTACTTCACAAAACCGATCGCTGCGTTTTAGCGCTGACGCCTCCTTCGGCGCAGTGGCCGGTTGTTCCACCCCTGTCGCTTTGGTGCGTCGCCGAGGCAAAGCCGATGGCTCCACTGACTTGAACCGAAGCCCCTGGTTTCCCTGGCAGACCCGTCCGCGACGCACGCAGTGCGGAGTGGGAGCTGATGAACCCCTTGTCACTGGCGCATGCAGGGGCGCGAGCACGGATTCCAGATGCACCACTACCGTGTGCGAGCTACGGCGCCCACTTAGAATTAGCGGTTTGAGCCGCTTTCTCTTGCTTACTTCTCTTTGCGGCGGCAAAGAGAAGTAAGTGCCTGCCCCGCACAGGGGCGACACTAATAGACCACTAGCAATTCAAGGAAAGCCCAAAGCCGTAGGCACAAGGACAAGAAGCACAAAACAGGCAGCCAGATCAAGGAAAGCCCAAAACCATCGCCACACAGCCCAAAACCCAGATCAAGCAAAAACACCAACCCCCAGAAGCAAAAAACACAAACGCCGAGCAGGCAAAAAACACAACCTTAAATCACCCGCCGCCTCCCCAACCCCCGCACCGCGAGCAAACAAAAAACCATAACAGTAAAAGACAAAACCGTAGTCATCGTCCCAAGCGCATAAATGACAGGCGTCGTCACCGACGTGGTAAGCCCCTGCAACTCGAGCGGCAAGGTATTCTGATCCCCAATCGCCTGCGAGGTACGCGCAATCTCATCCCATGAAAGCGTGAACCCAAACATCGCGACGCCAACGACAGAAGGCCCGATGATCGGCAGAACAACATGCCGGAAGCTCTGCCACGGCGTGGCGCCCAGATCCCGCGAAGCCTCTTCATAAGCAGGATTGAAGCGGTTGAAAACAGCAAACATCACAAGCAAACCGAACGGCAGCGTCCACGTCAAATGCGCCCCCAGCGCCGACGTGAACAAACCCATCGACGTCGTATAGCTGTCGGCAAACGACTGATACCCCCACGCGGAAGCGAGGTACTTCACGCCGTTGTCAAGCAAACGGAACGTCAACCCGATCCCAAGCGAAACGATAATCGACGGCATGATCAGACTGGCAACCGACACGTAAAAGACCGCCGTAGCTCCGCGAAACCGGCGGCGAAACGCCAACCCGGCCGCCACGGAGAACAGCACCGTCAACACGGTCACCGCCAGCGCGAGCCGCACCGATCGCCCAAAGGCGGCCCAGATATCGACATCGCCGACGCCGTCGCGCAGTACCGCAAACCAGTGCAACGACACGCCACGCATCGGAAACGTCAGTCCGCCCTCGGGTCCCTGAAACGAGAGAATGAAGATCGTAATGACCGGTCCATACAGAAACAGCACGAACAGGCCGAACAGCAGCGCGAGCCAGTAAAAGCTGGCCGGCCGGCGCTCCCGATGTTTGAGGCGAATGGCCTGCATCGTCACAGCTCCTTGCGGATGTCGACCACCCGCGTCAAACCCCATACGATCATCAACACCACAGCCAGCAGAATGATCGCGTTGGCCGCCGCGGCGGGAAATTGCAGGTAACCGGTCTGCACCTGAATGATCTTGCCGACCGATGCGATCTGCTGGCCGCCCATCACGCCGACGGTCAGGAAATCGCCCATCACGATCGTGATCACGAAGATCGAGCCGATCACGATGCCGGTCTTCGACAGCGGCAAGACCACGTCGCAAATCACCTGCCAGCCGCTTGCGCCGGCATCGCGCGCCGCTTCGAGCAACGAGCGGTCGATCCGCATCATCGCGTTGAAAATCGGCACGATCATGAAGAACGTGTAGAGATGCACGAACGCCAGCACGACGGAGAAGTTCGAATACAGCAACCATTCGAGCGGTTGATCGATCAGATGCGCGCCCAGCAGCGCCTGATTGACGAGTCCGTTACGGCCGAGCAACGGCATCCACGAGATCATGCGGATCACGTTCGACGTCCAGAACGGAATCGTGCAGACAAGGAACAATATTGTCTGCATGCTCGTCGTGCGCACGTGGAACGCAAGGAAGTACGCGATCGAAAACCCCAGCAGCAAGGTCACGGCCCACACGATCGCGCAAAACCTGAGCGTCGACCAGTACGTCTTGAAGGTCACGCAGACGTCCGTCATCGACGAACAGCCATTGAAAATCGCCGCGTAGTTTTTCAGCGTGAAAGCCGGAATGATCTGGTATTCGTTGAAGTCCCAGAAACTGACGATCAACGTGATGACCAACGGCACGATGAAAAACAGCAGGAACGTGAGCGAAAGCGGCGTCGCCTGCAACCAGGCCGGCGCGCGCCGGTGTTTTGCGGGCTCATCCTGCGCGTGAGAGGAAAGATCGATCGTTGCCATGGGCCCGTTCAAGCCGCGATGAACTCGTTCCACTTCTGAACCATGTAGATGTTCTCGTCCATCACCGCGTTCCAGCAGGCAATCGCGCCCATGCGCTGGTTGTACGAACCGCCGTCGCGCACGGTGCCGGCTTTTTCGAGCAACTGGCCGTCGGGTGCCTTGATGTCCTGCGTGGCCGCTTTGCCTTCGATCCAGTAGTCCCATTCGTAGGGCTGCATGTGCGTTTTCGCGGTCTCGAGCACGCCCGAGTAATAGCCCTGGCGCATCAGGTAAGCGCCGGCCCAGCCGTCCTGGAACCAGTTGACGAACTCGTACGCGGCGTCGAGTTTCTTGCCTTGCAGCGAGCGCGGAAAACCGAAACCCGACGCCCACGAGCGATAACCTTCCTTGAGCGGCTGGAATTTACAGGCGACGCCCATGGTGCGCACTTTGGTCACAGCCGGCGACCACATCGACTGGATCACCACCTCGCCCGACGCCATCAGGTTCACGCTTTCGTTGAAGTCCTTCCAGAACGCGCGGAATTGGCCGGCACGCTTGGCTTCGATCAGGATCTTGATGGTCTGGTCGATTTCGGCCTTGGTCATGTTGCCTTTGTCGCCATATTTCACATGACCCATCGCTTCGATCGCCATCGCCGAATCCATGATGCCGATCGCCGGAATGTTCAACAGCGCGGCCTTGCCCTTGAATTGCGGATTGAGCAGTTCGGCCCAACTGTCGATCGGCCGCTTGATGAGGTCGGGACGGATGCCGAGCGTGTCCGCGTTGTATGTCGTGGGGATCAGCGTCATCCATTCGGTCGGCGTAGCGGAGAATTCGGTGGAGCGCGGGCCGGTCAGAAACATGACCTTCTTCGGCGCGGTGCCCTGATCGCCGATCTTCTTGCCGTTCACTTCACCGCGCGTCAGCACCGGGGTGATCCTGTCGGCGAGCTTGATGCGTTTCGCGTCCAGACCTGCGAGCGTACCGGCCGGAATCAGCTTCTTGAGCGCGAAATATTCCGTGTCGACAATGTCGAACGAGTTGGGCTGTGTGATGATGCGCTTGGCCACATCGTCAGTCGTCACCGGCACGTATTGAATCTCGATGCCCGTGTCTTCCTTGAATTTCTTCGCGATGTCGGCGCTCTGATTCACCGCCGTACCGAGGTAGCGCAACGTGATCTTCTCCTGCGCATGCACATACGGAAAACCGGCAATGCCGGCCGCCGCCACGGCGCCCTTGATGAACGTGCGGCGCGACAGGCCTTTTTCCTTCAGATCGGATGCGGCTGCTGCCGGGCTCTCGTTCGCTTCACTCATTGCTTTCTCCTCAGTTGACGTTCGCTTGATCTTTAATCGATGCTTGTTTGTCGTTCGGTTGAAGCCTGGTTCACGCATGTCGTGCAGACGTTTTCCTCGCTGCCAGGTCATGCCACACCATTCACCGCGCCCGCTCAGGCCGCCAGCGGATGCGCGTCCTGCTCGTTCCACCAGACCACCACGCGCGCGTCGGGACCGAGCCGCGCGGGGTCGTAGTCGCCGTCGCTCACCAGCGAAATCAGTTCCGGCGATCCGTCCAGCGGATCGAGCGTCATGCGTAAATGGGTGCCCTGGTATTCCGCTTCGCGCACCTTGCAAGGCACGCCGCCGATCCGGGGCAGGCCGCTCTCGCCGGTTGCCGTCTGGACGGGTGTGACGCCGTGCGGCACCACGCGCAGATGATCGGCGCGCACGGTAAACGAGCGGCCGTTCGTATTGAAGACGTTGTGACCGCCGAGAAACCGCGCGACGAATTCAGTACGCGGGCGGTTGAAGACTTCGTGCGGTGTGCCGCTTTGTTCGATGTGCCCATGGCTCATCACGACCACCAGATCGGCAAGCGCCATCGCTTCTTCCTGCGAATGCGTGACGTGCACGAACGTGATGCCGAGTTCTTTCTGCCAACGCTTGAGCTCGGCACGCATCTGCACGCGCAGGAAAGGGTCGAGCGCGGATAGCGGCTCGTCGAGCAATAGACAACCCGGTTGATTGAGCAATGCGCGCGCGAGCGCCACCCGTTGCTGCTGGCCGCCGGACAGTTGCGCCGGCTTGCGTTCGGCATACGCGGACATCGCGACCAGTTCCAGCAGTTCGCCGGCGCGCTTGCGGCGCACATCCTTCGCGATGCCGCGCATTTTGAGGCTGAACGCAACGTTATCGACCGCGCTCAGATGCGGGAACAGCGCATAGTTCTGAAACACCATCGCGGTTCCGCGGGCAGCGGGCTCCTCGCGCGTAACATTGCGCCCCGCGATCAGAATGTCACCCTCGCTGACCGATTCATGCCCAGCGATCATGCGCAAGGTCGAGGTCTTGCCGCATCCCGACGGCCCGAGCAGACAGCAGTACTGGCCGCCGGCGATCCGCAGATCGATGGCGTCGACGGCAAGCGAGTCGCCGTACTGCTTCGACACGTGCACCAGTTCGATATCGGCGGCCGTGGTTTCGAGCACCGTTGAAGCAGGCTGAATCATGAAGTGGATGTCCTCGTGAACGGCGAAGAGCGGGTGCCCGCAAAACTACACGCGGCGCCATGGCGAAACCATCCAAATGCAAGACATGTGCCATCCGCTGCGTCGCGACGTTCACCGATTGCAAACGCGCCGGTGTGCTTAACGTCGACGAGTTGGCGCACATATTGCAAACGATCCGCGACGTCGATCGTCAGCGATCCAGGAGATTTTTTTGCGCAATCGCGGTGCGTCTTCGGTCCGTCCCGGGGCATGATCCGGCCAACTCGGTTCATGCGGGACGCGGCGCAGCGCTTGTCGTCACTCACGGCTTCTTTACATGAACGACTCACGGAACATGCCCGCAGCAGAGAATCGCGCCCGTCAATCGATCGCCACGCATGGCCGATTTGCGTATCGCCCGATCACCGACAGCGACGCGTTCCGCTGGCCCGGCGATTGCGGACTCGCGGTCTATCTCGGCTTCAATATTGAGCACTTTGCGTTTGGCGAGGGACTGGGCGCCGCGCTCGGCCCGATTTCGCCGCAACCGGATGTGCTGAACCATAGCTGGCGCGAATACGGCAACCGTGTGGGTGCATGGCGCTGCATCGAACTGTTCGATCAATTGGACATGCCCGCGGGCATGCTCATCAATACCGCGCTCTACGACCATTGCCCGGAATTGATCGCGGCATGCGTGGCGCGTGGCGACGAACTGATCGGCCATGGGCACACCAATGCGCATCGGCAGAGCGATCTCGACGAAAACGGCGAACGTGAACTGCTTCTGCATTGCCGCGAGCGGATCGCTGAAACGTCCGGCACGCCGCCGCAGGGCTGGCTCTCGCCCTGGATCTCCGAATCGCACCTGACGCCCGATCTGCTGGTGGAGACCGGGTATCGCTACACGCTGAACTGGTGTCACGACGATCGCCCGGTACGCATGGCCACACGCGGCGGCCCGCTATGGTCGATTCCGTACCCGCAGGAACTCAACGATCTGCCGATGATGGTAGGCCGCCATATGGACGGCCGCGCGTTTGCCGACATGATCGTCGATCAGTTCGACGAGATGCTCGAACAGGCCAATCGCGGCACGCAGCCACAGGCGCTGGTGATGGGCATCGCGCTGCATCCTTATCTGGTCGGGCAGCCCTATCGGCTGCGGCATCTGCGCCGCGCGCTCGGCCATATCGCCGCGGCGCGAGCAAAAGGCGATGTATGGGTGACGACGCCAGGCGCAATCGCGCGTCATATGGACGAACTGGAGCGGGGCGGCATGCTGCGCCCCGAGATCGCATGAGCACGACTCGGAAAGCCGGCACCGTCACCGCCAGAAGAACGCCGAATGACGAAGCGGACGTCGATGCGCTTATCTATCAGTCGATCTTCGACGGCGTGCTGAACCATCGGTTGACGCCCGGCACGAAGCTGCCGGAGCCCGAGTTGTGCCAACTGTTCGGCGTGGGCCGCGCGGTCGTGCGGCGGGTGCTGGAAAAGCTGGCCTACGACGGCATCGTCGTGCTGCGTCCCAACAAGGGCGCGGTGATCGCCGAGCCGACGCCGGAGGAAACGCGCGAGATCTTCGAGGCGCGGCGTTCCGTCGAACGCATGCTGGTCGAGTTGGCCGTGCAGCGTGCGAGTGCGAAAGACATCGAGGCGCTGCGCCAGCAACTGGCGAGTGAGCACGAGGCGATGCATCGTTTCGACCAGCCTTCGTGGGCCACGCTAGCGAGCGGCTTTCATATGCGCATCGCCGCGCTTGCGGGCAACTCGATTCTGCAAAACTATCTGAAGGAGCTGGTGTCGCGCTGCTCGCTGATTGTCGGCGTGTATGAACCGCCGGGGCATGCGCCGTGCGAGCACGCGGAGCATGCGGCGATCGTCGATTGCATCGAGGCGCGCGATGCCGCCGGCGCAATGGCCCATATGGAAGCGCATCTTCGCGATATCCAGCAGCGGGTCGAAACGTCGCGGATGCGCGGCGAGAAGAGCCTCGGCCAGTTGCTCGGCATTACCGGCTACGCCACTCAGACCTAGGATCATTCGAAGTCTATGCAGATATGCTTGGGAGCGATTCTCCGACGCTGTGGTCGTCGTGAAGCCGGCGTGGTGACACCGCCATGGAGACTAGGGTCGTCGTTTGACACACCATGGTCCCGATTTCAAATCTGGCGAGATCTATTCATTGATAGTGGCCACCGCCTGGAGACTGATCAAACGTGCAAAATAACTACACTGATCACCAACTTAGATTGTTCGTCATCGTTGCACGGTCGATATCCTTGCGTCGCGCCGCGGATCTGGTTGGGGTGTCGCAACCGGCGCTTAGCAGACAGATTCGCGCGCTTGAGTCCGAACTCGGACAAACGCTGTTTACCCGGCATGGTCGTGGCATGGCGCTCACGCCGCAAGGGCGCCAGTTGTACGACGAAATCGGTAGCGCATTCGATGCCATCGACGCAACTGTCCAACGGTTCTACACCGAGCAGGGAAAACAGAGCGGATCGCTGCGGATTGCGACAGTTCACATGCTGAATCTGTTGCCCGATCTGGTTTGTCATATCCGCGATGTCTATCCGAAGATACACCTCTCCGTAAATCACAGTAGCGCACTCGACGTCGTAGAGGCGGTGCAACGTGGAAAGGTCGACTTGGGCTTTGTATACGACTCGGTTGTCGATTCGATCGATGTCGAGGCGGTCCCGCTCTATGCAGAGCGGCTTGTGATCGTTTCGCGTCCTGACGATTCTGACGCCGGAAAGGTGTCGTCCGAGTCTCTTCATGCCTTGTCCGACCGATTGATCCTGCCGCCCCGGCAATTTGTTTTGCGTCGTGCGCTGGAACGTGCTTCAGGCGGCCCACTTGCTCCGGCGATCGAGTGCGATTCACTTGAACTCATGTTGCAACTCGTCAAGCTTGGCCAGGGGCTAACCGTCATGCCCGATGACGTTCCACGGAGCCATGTCGAAGACCGTGGATTGTGCCGGATGCCACTCGGAAACGACTACACGACTAACCGCATCGTTGCTATCCATCGCAGGGATTCGATTCAAACCGACGCTCTTCGGGAAGCGATAGCGTTTGCTCGGCGTGGGGACGCCCGATAAACCTTCGTTAAGTCTGCTATTCCTGAAAATGCCTACCTTCGCTGGCGTCAATTTCGTACGATCACTTCACTCGCACCGGAAGGTAATGATCTTACGGGTGTAAAACGTCAGACTTCAGGAAATGCAGACATGCGGTCATGCGAAGAGATCTGTTCAATTGAAGACTTGCACAATACCTCAGGAAATCCTGGTACTCTGATTGACGCTTGCCATATCCTTGCTTCGCAAGGGCACGCGATAAATACAGCCGGCCAGGTATCGTGTCGGAACGAAATGGGGGTGGGTTGGTGGACAACGCGCCTTGGTTCCGGTTTTGGCGAGATTACGTCGGATGACCTCCTCCTGATCGACGATAACATGGTCGTTCTGGAGGGTAACGGAAAACCCAATCCGGCTGTCCGCTTTCATCTATGGGTATATCGGAATCGCCCCGACATCAAGGCGATCGTCCACACCCACCCGCCAGCCATAACCGCGTTCTCCATGCTCGGCAAGCCGCTGCCGATTGCGCACATGGATTCCTGCATGTTCTACAACGACTGCGGGTTCCTCGCACGTTGGCCAGGCGTACCGTTTGGAGACGAGGAAGGGCGCCTCATCAGTGAGGCTTTGGGTGAACTTCACGCGGCTATTCTCGTGAACCACGGCCATATTTGTGTCGGCTCATCTATCGAGGACACGGTCTATCGCGCGATATCGCTTGAGCACGCTGCCGATGCGGTTTTGCGGGCTATGGCGGCTGGCACAATTCAGGAGATTGATCCGGATCTTGCCATTGAAGGACGGCGCGTATTGATGCTGCCATCTATTGTGAACGACTCGTTCGCATACTGGACCCGCCTCGCGAAGCAGAAGAAATTCCCCTACAAGAATCTGGCGACGTAGCCCCCGGATAGATTTCTCAGCGGGAGTAGCTTGTCGTCTGGAAGTACCACTGTCCAGCGTGTTCCTCAATTCGTGTCATGTTTTCAACTGGCGGTCTGGGTAGTGCGTTGCGCGAAGTGCTTACACCCCCGTTGAGTCATGGGCCGCTTGTGCCACCTGTGACGACACCAGGATCAACTCGAAATCCGGTTTGCGGAATATTTCTATTCGGAAGCTTTGGGTACCCGATATTTTCAGGGATTCGTCGTCTATCACTATGTAGGAATCTGCTATGAAATTAATTCATTTGGTTGTCACCGCCATTACGCTGACAGCTGCTAACTATGCTTTCGCCGACACGGCAGGTACGATCCGCTTTGGTCTGGAAGCGCAATATCCGCCCTTTGAATATAAAGGAACCGACGGAACGCTGAAAGGCTTTGATATCGACGTCGGCAACGCTGTGTGCGCGGCCGCGCGAATAAAATGCAAATGGGTGGAAAATTCGTTCGACGGATTGATTCCAGCGCTAGAAGCGAGAAAGTTCGATGCAATCAATTCTTCGATGCACGTGACGAACGAACGTCTCCAGGTGATCGACTTCAGCGACCTGATTTATTCAAATGCCGATCGTTTGATTGCCAGATCTGACAGCGGATTGCAGTCTAGCGTGGAATCTTTGCAGGGCAAGCGAGTAGGCGTCCTTCAGGGATCGACTCAGGAAATGTACGCAAAGACTCGTTGGGCACCCTATGGCGTCACGGTTGTTTCCTATCAGGACCAGAACCAGGTCTACAACGATCTTGCTACAACCCGTATCGATGCAACGCTGGTTAGCGCGCCGGCTGGGCAGGACGGGTTCCTGTCCAAACCTGACGGCCATGGTTTCGCCTTTGTCGGCAAACCCTTGATCGATCCAAAAATCCTGGGCTTCGGCGTTGCCTTCGGACTGCGCAAAGGGGACACCCAGCTGAAGTCAAGCCTGAACGCCGCGATCGCAAAAATCAAGGGCGACGGCACACTGCGCGCTCTAATCCAGAAATACTTCCCGAACGACGAGGTGCTGATCAAATAGCTGGACTGATTCGTTGGCGTCAGATTATGGACATGCAGACGGATTTCAGTTCAGGCGAACCTACCGACGACTGTGGCAGAGTTCGTGCCCCGTGTAGACGGCCAAAACGGACCTATGAGCATGGCCGGCCGCTACGGCCAACGACTCATCCGTACGCGTTCGAAAGGACGCTTTCAGCAAGCTGAAGGATTCGACGTCGAAGAAAGGGCTTCGTGCTGCTGCCGCGCCGCTGGGTAGTCGAGCGCAGCTTCGGCTGCGCTCAGCCGCTTCCGTCGGCTGGCCAGAGACTACGAGCAGTTGCCCGAAATCCTGGCTAGTTTGCACTTCGTCGTATTCTCCGTGCTTATGCCTGTCCACTTTGCGGCCCTTACAAAAATGCCTGACACCCTCTAAACCCCGAGCGCACGACCATCGCTACGTGGATCGTGCGCACCGGAAGCCGCGCCGTCCGCCTCGATGCGGATCACGCCCGGATGGCCCGCCAGTGGACTCTGCACCGCAATAGCACTCACCTCATGCCCGCGCGCAGCGAGTCCGGCGAACACGTCGGCGCCGGCGTCTTCTTCGAGCTTCAACGCATCGCGCGTATCGGAGAAGGTCTTGCCGAGCAGAAAGCGCGGACGGGAGAGGGCGGTGAGCGGGTCCATCCCATAGTCGATCAGGCGCGTGAGAATCGCAGCCAGCGTTTGCGGCTGACCGTCCGCGCCTTGCGTGCCGAACAGCAGATGTGGCCGGCCGTCCTTCAGATACATGCCGGGGTTGAGCGTGTGGAAGGGCCGCTTGCACGATTGCACGAGGTTATGATGCGCGGGATTCGTGCTGAACGACGCACCGCGGTTGTGCCAGAGAATTCCCGTGTCGCCCGCCACCACGCCGCTACCCCAGTCGAAGTACACCGTTTGCAAAACGCTGGCGCTGCGGCCCTCGCTATCCGTTGCGCCGATAAACACCGTGTCGCCCGGGCGAAACACGTGGGGCCATGCGCGCGCCGCATGGAGATTGATCGAGCGTGCATGCGCATCGAGTGTGGTGGGTGACAGCATGTCGTCTACCGGCACGGCGTTGAACTCAGGATCGGAGACGAAGCGGTCGCGGTCCACGAACGCGCATTTCACGGCTTCCACCAGCAGGTGGTAGTAATCGGTGCTGCCCTCGGCAATCCGCGCGACGTCGAAACGATCCAGGATGCCCATGATCTGCAGCGTCGTCACGCCTTGTGTCGGCGGCCGCATGCTGACCAGTTCGCCGCCACGATAAGCGACGCGCAACGGCGCTTCATTACGCGCGTGCGTTCGCGTCAGATCGGTCAACGTGAGCGGCGAGCCGGCGTCGCGCAAACCGCGCGCTATGCGCTCGGCAAGTTCGCCATCGTAAAACTCGCGGGCGCCGTAGCGGGCAATGCGCTCGATGCTCTTCGCCAACGCGGGCTGCATGAAACGCTCGGCAATGGCGGGAATGCGGCCGTGTGGCGCGAAAGTCGCGGCAAAGCCGGGCAGGGCGTGCAGGTCGTCCGCCCGCATGCTTTGCCAGAAATGCTGCGAGGGCGTGACGGGAAAACCGTCGATTGCGTAGTCGAGCGCACGGTCGAACAGCGACGACCACGATTGCGCGCCGCCCCACGCGTTCTTGCTGATTTCATACGCCTGATGCCACGTATCGACGGTCGCGGCCGTGGTCAGTGCCGAGGCGGCGCCGCGCACTGGAATCGCGCCGCTGAACGCAGGCAGTTGCTGCGCGGCCTGGCCGATGCCCGACACCGTGCGCACCGTTCCTTGCCGATCGCCGATCACCCAGAATGCGTCGCCACCGAGTCCGGTGAAATGCGGATACGTCACGCAGAGCGCTGCGCCGATCGCGATCGCGGCTTCGATCGCATTGCCGCCGGCACGCAAGACGTCGCGGCCCGCCTCGCTTGCCAACGCATGAGGACTGGTGACCATGCCGGCGCTCGATCGGGCGAGTCGCGTGTCGTGCATCGATACTCCGCTACGGGGAATGAGCTGCGATGGAGGTCGTCGGAGTAGCGAGTATAAGTTCGCGCGCGGCGTCGAAAGAAATCGGAGTGCAAGGCCGCCGTGCGATCGGCGCCGCGGGTGAGCCGTGTCAGCCGGTCCTGGAGATCGCGACCCGGCTCGCAGACGGGCGGGATGCAGGGCAGGTTGCGGAGCGCGAATGCGGGGCGCGCGAGCCCCGAGTTGGGGAGCGCTGCACCACGAGGCATTGAGCGACGAGCAACGAGGCTTCCGGACGGACGTGCCGATGAATCGCCGCAAAGCCAGTCCCGACAGCTACGACTGCCGGTTCAGGCAAGCTCGGAACGCATGTGGCATGGCTCCTGCTAATTTGAGTCCAAACTTGTATTCAAGATTGAACTCAAGGAAAAAACAGTGCCTATTTCTTCGCCCCTGAAGGTTCGCAGTCTTCTCGCGGCTTACGCCGCCAACCGTCTTACGCCCACTGAAGTGGTGACGTCGGCGATTGCCCGCATCGCCGAATTCGACCGGCCGGAAGTCTGGATCCTGCGTGTTCCCGCAGCAGACGTGCTGGCCCGCGCGCATACGCTCGAAACGCTTTACGCCGAGCAGGGCAGCGCGGTGTTCGAACGCATGCCGCTGTTCGGCGTGCCGTTCGCGGTTAAGGACAATATCGACGTCGCCGGCCTGCCGACCACCGCCGCTTGCGAGCCTTTCAGCTATACGCCGGACACGTCGGCATTCGCCGTACAACGTCTCATCGATGCCGGCGCGATCCTGATCGGCAAGACGAATCTCGACCAGTTCGCGACCGGTCTCGTCGGCACGCGTTCGCCATATGGCGCGGTGCGCCACACCGAGTTTCCGGAGCGCGTGTCGGGCGGGTCGAGTTCCGGGTCGGCGGTTGCGGTGGCTGCGGGTTGCGTCGCTTTTTCGCTCGGCACCGATACGGCTGGATCAGGGCGCGTGCCGGCCGGGTTCAACGGGCTCGTCGGCCTGAAGCCGTCGCTTGGACTCGTCAGCAAGCGCGGTGTGGTGCCGGCCTGCCGCAGCCTCGACACGATCTCGGTGTTCGCGCACGACGTCGACGATGCGTGGCGCGTATTCCGCGAAATCGCATGCTTCGATCCGCTCGACGGTCATTCGCGCAAGATCCCCGGTCTCGGTCTCCAGCGCGGCACGCTGCGGATCGGTGTGCCGGATCAGGTCGAGTTCTACGGCGACGCAGCGGCGAATCAGGCGTTTTCCGCTGCACTCGATACGCTCTCGACCCATCTGCATCTCGATCCCACGCCGATCGACTTCCAGCCGCTCAGGCAGGTATCCGCGCTGCTCTACGACGGCCCCTGGGTGGCGGAAAGGCGCGCCGCGCTCGGTGCCTTCTTCGAGACGCATCACGAAGCGATCAATCCGGTCGTCGCAACGGTGATCGGCAAAGCGGATCGCTACAGCGCCGCCGACGCGTTCAACGGCCAGTACGCACTCGCCGATCTGAAGCGCCACGCCGAACAGCTCTTCGAGACGATCGACATCCTGATCGTCCCGACCACGCCGACGCATCCGTTGATCGTCGACGTAGAGGCCAATCCGGTCGAGTTGAACAGTCAGCTGGGCTACTACACGAACTTCGTCAATCTGCTCGATCTGTGCGCGCTGGCCGTGCCGTGCCGGCGCCGCCATGACGGCTTGCCGGCCGGTGTCACGCTGATCGGGCCGAGCGGCGCGGACCAGCGTCTCGCCGAGTTGGGCGCGCGAATCCAGGCGCTGTTCGCAAGCGCCACCGAGGCGCTGAGCGAGAACGAGCGCGACGCTGCGGCCGTGGCCGAAAGGAAAACGACGGCCGCCGCAAGCACGATCGAACCGCTGCCGTTTCAGGAACCGACTGTCGAGCTCGCCGTGGTCGGCGCGCATCTGCGTGGCCAGCCGTTGAACTGGCAACTTCAGGAGGCGGGAGCGCGTTTTGTCAGGGCGACCCAGACCGCCTCCGGTTACTCGCTTTACGCGCTTGCCAACACGCAGCCGCCGAAACCAGGTCTTGTGCGCGGCACCGATCGGCAGGGCGCAGCCATCGCCGTGGAAGTCTGGGAAATGCCGCTGCGCACCTTCGGCAAATTCGTCGCCGACGTGCCCGCGCCGCTCGGCATCGGCACCGTGCAACTCGCCAGCGGCCTCACAGTGAAAGGTTTCATTTGCGAACCGTCGGCAGTCGGCGACGGCAGTGGCGCAATGAACATCACCTCGTTCGGCGGCTGGCTCGCTTATCTCGACAGCCTGAATGTCAACTGAACGCCAACGCTCGCTATCGCTCGACCAGGACGTCGATGTCATGACGCCGGGCATACCGGCCGCCGCCAATCCGCTCGCCGAGCAGGTGTACCAGCAGCTGAAGAACGATATCTTCAGCTTCCGCCTGTTTCCCGGCGACCGTTTTTCCGAAAACGGTATCGCGCAGCACTACGGCGTGTCGCGCACGCCGATGCGCGACGGCCTGTTTCGTTTGCAACGCGAGGGCTATCTGGAAGTCGGCTTCCGGCGTGGCTGGAAAGTGTCGCCGATCAATTTCGACCAGCTCGATCAGCTCTACGATTTGCGCATCGTGCTGGAAGTGGCGGCCGTCGAACGCGTGGGGGCGGGCGGCGACGTCGCGCATGCGGCCGTTGAAGCGCTGAAAGCGATATGGTGCGTCGAGCCCGAATTGCGCGAAAGCGATCCGGTGAAGATGTTCGGCATGGACGAGAATTTCCACCGCCAACTGGTCGCCGCAACCGGTAATGCGGAGATGCTGCGCGTGCATAACGAAGTGACCGAGCGCATCCGCATCGTGCGTCGACTGGACTTCCTCAAACCGCACCGCACCAGCGCCACCTACGACGAGCATTCCACCATGCTCAACCTGATCGAACGCAACCGGGTGACGGAAGCGATCATCCTGCTGCGCGCGCATATCACGCAAAGCAAGCTGGAAGTGCGCAAGATTACGCTTTCCATGCTAGCCGCGGCGCGCGATAGCAAGTTGCCGTTCGTGTCCTGAGCGACCTGAGCGCGCGGCGACGCGCGTAGCGAGATGCGTGGCAAAGCAGCCGCCACGCCATCGTCACTCACTCATACGAAAACGCCCCGCCAAACTTATCCATCCGCTCGAGCGCCATCCCGGAGCCGCGCACCACACAGGTCAGCGGGGCCTCGGCGACAAACACCGGCAGGCCGGTTTCTTCCGCGAGCAGGCGGTCCAGATCGCGCAGCAACGCACCACCGCCCGCGAGCATGATGCCGCGCTCGGCGATGTCGGCGCCCAGTTCCGGCGGCGTTTGCTCCAGCGCGATCTTTACCGCCGAGACGATCTGGTTCAGCGGATCGGTGAGCGCTTCGAGAATCTCGTTGCTGGACACCGTGAAGCTGCGCGGAATGCCTTCGGACATATTGCGGCCCTTGACTTCCATCTCCTTGACCTCGGAGCCCGGAAACGCGGAGCCGATTTCCTTTTTGATGGCTTCGGCGGTCTGTTCGCCGATCAGCATCCCGTAGTTGCGGCGAATGTAGTTGACGATCGCATCGTCGAACTTGTCGCCGCCCACGCGCACCGAGCCTTTATAGACGATGCCGCCAAGCGAGATCACGCCCACTTCGGTCGTGCCGCCGCCGATATCGACCACCATCGAGCCGGTTGCTTCCGACACCGGCAGGCCGGAGCCGGTCGCCGCGGCCATCGGTTCTTCGATCAGGTAAACCTGCGAGGCACCCGCGCTATGGGCGGCTTCCTTGATCGCGCGCCGTTCGACCTGGGTCGACCCGCACGGCACGCAGATGATGATGCGCGGCGACGGCGCGAACATCCGCGTTTCGTGCGCCATCTGGATGAAGCGCTTGATCATCTGCTGGGTGATGTTGAAGTCGGCGATCACGCCGTCTTTCATCGGACGGATCGCCTCGATGTTGCCCGGCACCTTGCCGAGCATCTGTTTGGCTTCATGACCGACGGCCAGAATGATCTTCTTGCCGTTCGGGCCGCCTTCCTGACGAATCGAGACCACCGAAGGTTCGTCCAGCACGATGCCCTTGCCACGCATGTAGATCAGCGTGTTCGACGTGCCGAGGTCGATGGCCAGGTCGTTTGAAAAATAGCCGCGCAAAAAACCGAACATGCAGGTTCCTGTCTCGCTGATGCCGGGGCGCGTGAGCGCGCCGCCTGGAATGCCGCCCGGAGGCGGCAGGCGATCCGGCGATGGCCGGGAGAGAGAAGAATAACAGCTTCGCGCGGCGGGTTACTTGGGTGTGTGGGCGTGCAGCAAGTTGTCGGCCTGCCATTTGATGCGTTCGCAATTGCTTTTGACCCGCGCCGCGAATTCCTCAGGGGAGTTGAGTTGCAGCGAGCGCATCTGCATCGCATCGCTATCCCCGCGGCGCCAACCCGCCTGCCAGCGCGTGTCGAACTGGCTGGCATCGGTGAGGAGCTTTCTGAGCTTTTCCTTGTACTCGTCCGTGTCCTGAGCGGATACTCCGCAGAGTTCCGTCGCAAAGCGGGCCCGTTGGCCCGCGGCTTCCGCGCTGGCGTTGGCGCTGTCTTCGCTGGCCAGCACGGAGCGCGGCTGGGCCAGCAGCAGAAGCGACAAAAGCAGCGCCAGCACGGGCGCCAGCGCGAGCAGGACGTGATAGCAAGAGCGGTTTTTATACACGATTGCCTCCTTGTTGCCGTCCTCCGTCGCCGCAACGAATCGCATGTCCGCAGCGGCGGAGCGTGCTGCCACCCATCTTACCGTGTATGGCTATCGACGCCCGGCCGACGTGACTTATGGTGCATTGGTCAGCGCCGGATCGAGATAGGCGCTCACGTTCTGCGATTGCTTGTAGACCGCGTTGCGCACGTTGAACTTGTCCGCGTTCACGCTCGAACCGTACACCGAGTCCAGTCCGTCACCCTTGACGAAGGCCTTCCTCGCCGCGGTGGCGTCGAGCAGGTGTGTGCCTTTCAGCAAGGGCAGATACTGGGCCGGCGTCAGGCCGACGCGCGCCGACATGATCTTGACGGCATCCGGTTGCGTCTTCGGATCGTTGATGTAGGCCACGCAGCGATACCAGACCTTGATCACCTTGGCCCAATCGGATTTGCGCGATTGCAGGCTGACCGGATTGACGGTGATCGCGTCGTAGATCAGGCCCGGTGCGTCGGCCGAGGTGAAGATCGGGCGCGCGCCCGGCACGCGCTTGAGCGCTTCGCCCGCGTTCGGCTGCCATGCGCCGACCGCGGCCACGTCGCCGGACGACGCCAGCACCTGCGGCAACTCGTTCGTCTTCGCGTTGACGAGCGTGATGTCCGATTCCTTCAGCGCATGTTTTTCGAGCGCCGTGTCCAGCAGCAGGTGATCGACCAGACCCATTTCGACACCGACCTTCTTGCCCTTGAGTCCGGCCACCGTGCGAATGGGCGGCTTGGCGACGATCATGTCGTTGCCGCTCGAGTAGTCGGTCAGGAGGATCATCACGTTTTTGGCGCCGCTTGCACCGGTGACCAGCGCATCGCCGTTGGTCGCGCCGACCGCGTCGAGCTTGCCGGCGGAGAAGGCGTCGAGCGAGGCGGAGTAGTCGAACCACTGGAAATTGACATCCACGCCGGCCTCCTTGAACCAGCCTTTGTCGATGGCAATCTGGAACGCGACGAAGCCGGGCCAGTCGCTATAGCCGATGGCGAGGGGCGTGGCCGCTTGTGCGGGCGCGGCGGCGAAGCCCGCGAAGCCAATCGCAAGCGCGGCGGCAGCGCCGGCGAGCGCGCCACGCACGCGGCGTGACGAGCGAAGACGGCTAGGCGAGATGAGGGCGATAGGGGACGTACGGGCGGATTCGAAGCGTTTCATCGTTTTCTCCAGGAGACCGGTCAATTGCGATAGTTGAGTTGGATCGCGCGGCGACTGCGCGACAAAACAACATGACCGGTTCCCGCGAGAATCCGAACGGTGCGGACACTGCGCGAACACCTGCGGGAGACAAACGCCGGCCACGGAGAGGCACGATAGGCATCGCTATCGCCAATCTCCCGGGCTTTTGTCCCGCCGTGTAGTGCGGCCGGCGTTCGCCTTCGAGTCAAGCTCGAATCGAACGAACCGGCGCACCGGGCTGCTCTCGGACCAGACATTCTTGCGAACCGGAACCCTAGCATCCCTAAGATGCGACGCTGCCGCACCTCTCGGCGATTTATCTAGCGAGAAATATGCCAGTTGAACCGTGCGATGCGCTGAGCAGGATGGTGTTCAGTAGAACTTTGCGGAAAGCACGACACGCCGAAGACCATAGCGCCGCCTCGTTCACGAGCGGCGCCGTTGCTTTTGCAGTTCGATGAAACGTGCCGACATCAGCGTGTAGAGCGTGCGGCGAAGCGTGGCAAACGTGAGCATGGTCGGATGGTGGAGGTGATGAGCGTAGGCGCCATGTCACGCACACAGCATGCCACCGCGCGAGGCCCCTGCGCAGCGTCAGACCGGCGGGCACGCGGCCCAATCATGGTGCCTTGCGCATTCAACTGGTGCCGATTCGCCCTCGCACGTGGTGCGTGCGTCATCAATCCGATCGACTGCCGGCCGCCGCCTGGTGAGGCCGACGGCATTCAATGCCTTGCCACGATGCGCTTGCGGCATTCGCGACGCCGCGCTGGCACACAACTCGCTTAGTCATGTAGCGAGAGGTGCGAAGTAATTTGCATCATCTTCAGGATCGCTAGGGTTCCGGTCGTACCGCTTTAAAGACTTCCAGAAGGCTTCAAAGCGCGCACACGATGTCTGGTCCGAGAGCAATCCGGTCTTGCCGTTCACCTTCTTCCAAGGCGCCGGCGAGGCTCCACGGAGGGATAAAAGCCCGGGAGGTCGCGATGTCGGTCAATCGCCCTCTCATGCTTTTTCCCAACCGATACCTGGAGCCTCCATGTCGACGCAAACCCCAGTCGATCTCGCACCGATCCCGCACGTGCTGTGGGAAACCGTGATTCCCGCCGGTACACATTGGTCCGGCGTGCTGCGCCGCGGTATTGCGCTGCGCATCGTCGATCCTGAAGGCGGGGCCAATCTGGCTGCCGTGTTCTACCGGCACGACGAACCGCTCGAACGCTACAACATGGCCGATACGTTGAAGGCGCAGCACACCGCGCATCTGACACGCGGCCACGTGCTCTATTCGGATATGGGCCGCGTGATGGCGTCGATCACCGCCGACACGCTGGGCTGGCACGATCCGCTAGGCGGCCTCGGCGATGCCGAACTGTTCGCCGGCAAGTACGGCGCGGCCCGCTATCAGCAGCATCGCAATGCGATGGTCCGCAACGGACGCGACAGCCTGTTGCTCGAATTGGCCAAGCACGGTCTGGGCACGCGCGATCTCGTCGCCAATATCAACTTTTTCAGCAAGCTCGCGATCGGTGAGGATGGCTCGCTCGACTTCGTGGCAGAACACTCCGCTGCCGGCGCGGCCTTCGATCTGCGTTTCGAAATGGACACGCTCGCCGCGTTTTCGAGCGCACCGCATCCGCTGAACCCGTCCTCCGAATACGAACCGAAGCCCGTCAGGCTGATCGCGTACCGGGCCTATGCCGCCGATGCCTCCGTACCGGCCGACGATCCTTGCCGCTCGGCCTGTCCCGAGAACGGGCGCGGCTTCGTCAACACCGATCGTCTGTTCGTTTAAGGAGACCCGCGATGCCTGTCATCGAAAGCACACTCGACTTCCGTCACGCGGTGTACGACCTCACGCTGCCGTCCGGCGAGCCGTGGCTGCATGAAGTCAAGCGCGGCCAGTTGTTCCGCATTCTCGACCTGGAAGGCAATCAGGCCGTCGACACGCTGTTCTACAACAGCGCCGATCCACTCGAACGCTACAGCGCGCAGGACACGATTCGCGCGCAGCGCAACCTCTATCTGTCCGCCGGCAGCGTGCTGATGTCGAACCTCGGCAAGCCGATGCTGAGCATCGTCGCGGACACTTGCGGGCGCCACGATACGCTCGGCGGCGCCTGTGCGGCCGAGAGCAACACCGTGCGCTATGCGCTCGACAAACGCCACATGCACAGCTGCCGCGACAGCTTTCTGCATGCGATTACGCACTGCACGTGCGGCGTGGGCACGCAACTGAGCAAGCGCGACATCGTCAGCAATATCAACTTCTTCATGAATGTGCCGGTGACGCCGCTCGGCAAACTGACCTTCGAAGACGGTATCTCGGCGCCGGGCAAATACGTCGAGATGCGCGCCGAGATGGACGTGACGGTGCTGATCTCGAACTGTCCGCAGCTGAACAATCCCTGCAACGGCTACAACCCGACGCCCGTGCGGCTGACTATCTGGGACGCCCAATGAGATTCGACAAAGTCCTGATTGCCAATCGCGGCGAAATCGCCTGCCGCGTGATTCGCACGCTCAAGCGTCTCGGTATCGCGTCGGTGGCGGTCTATTCGGAAGCCGATCGCCACGCCATGCACGTGATGCTCGCCGACGAAGCGGTCTGCATCGGCCCGGCGGTGGCCGCCGGCAGCTATCTGAACGGCACGGCGATTCTGGAGGCGGCGCGCGCGACCGGCGCGAATGCCGTGCATCCCGGCTACGGTTTTCTCTCGGAGAATGCGGCTTTTGCGCAGACATGCGAAGACGCGGGCATCCGCTTCATCGGACCGCGCCCCGCACAGATGCGTGAATTCGGCCTGAAGCACACCGCACGCGAGCTGGCACGCGCCAACGACGTGACGTTACTGCCGGGCACCGGCTTGCTGCCCGACGTGACCATCGCGTTGAGCGAGGCCGAATCGATCGGCTATCCCGTGATGCTGAAAAGCACCGCGGGCGGCGGCGGCATCGGCATGTCGCTGTGCCGCGACGCGGCGCAACTGGAGAGCGTGTTCGCGTCGGTGGCGCGGCTCGGCGAGGCCAATTTCGCGAACGGGGGCGTCTACATCGAGAAGTTCGTCGACAACGCGCGCCATATCGAAGTGCAGATTTTCGGCGACGGCCGGGGCGGCGCGATCGCGCTCGGCGAGCGCGACTGCTCGGTGCAGCGGCGCAATCAGAAGGTGATCGAGGAGACACCCGCACCGGGGCTGACGCAAGCGGAACGCACGTCATTGCACGCAAGCGCCGTGCGCCTCGCGCAGGCCGTGAAATACGAATCCGCCGGCACGGTCGAGTTCGTCTTCGACGCCGACACGCGGCGCTTCTATTTCCTCGAAGTGAACACGCGGCTGCAGGTCGAGCATTGCGTCACGGAGGAGGTGACGGGTATCGACCTGGTCGAGTGGATGATTCGTCAGGCCGAGGGTGGGCTTGCGCCGCTCGACACGCTGGCGCCGACGCCCAGTGGGGCGAGCATCCAGGTTCGTCTGTACGCCGAAGATCCGCACAAGCAGTTCCAACCGAGCGCGGGCGTGCTGACGCATGTCGCGTTCGCCACCGATGCGCGGGTCGACACATGGGTCGATGCAGGCACCGAAGTCAGCGCGTTCTACGATCCGCTGCTCGCGAAGATCATCGTTAAAGGCGCAACACGCGATGCCGCGCTCGCCGCCATGTGCGCCGCGCTCGATCAAACCCAGTTGTACGGCATCGAGACGAACCTCGACTATCTGCGCGCCATCGCCGGTTCGGCGACCTTCGCGCGAGGCGAGCAGACCACCGCCTTCCTGACGCGTTTCATGTTTGCACCGCACACCATCGACGTGCTCGACGGCGGCGTGCAGACCACGGTGCAGCAGACGCCGGGACGGGTCGGCTACTGGGACATCGGCGTGCCGCCCTCCGGTCCAATGGACGATCTCTCATTCCGGCTCGCCAACGAACTGCTCGGCAACCCGGCCGACGCGGCGGGACTCGAATGCGCGATGGTCGGCGCGACGCTGCGCTTTAACACCGCGACGCTGTTCGTGCTGGGCGGCGCGCCGCTCGCCGCCACACTCGACGCTCAGCCGGTCACGCCGTGGCAGGTCACGCGCGCCGCGGCGGGTTCGGTGCTCAAGCTCGGCGGCGTGACCGGCGCGGGCATGCGCGCCTGTCTCGCGCTCAAGGGCGGCTTGCAGGTGCCGGACTATCTCGGCAGCAAGGCGACCTTCACGCTGGGTCAGTTCGGCGGCCACGCGGGGCGTGCCTTGCGTAAGGGCGACGTGCTGCATCTCGCCGCCGAAACGGGCCATGGCGAAGCCGGCGCGCAGCTCGATCCCACGCACGTGCCGGCGCTCACGCATGACTGGACCCTCGGCGTGCTCGACGGTCCGCACGGTGCGCCGGATTTCTTCACGCCTGCCGACATCGCGATGCTGTACGCCACGCGCTGGACGGTTCACTACAACTCGAGCCGCACGGGCGTCCGGCTGATCGGTCCAAAGCCGCAATGGGCGCGCACCGACGGCGGCGAGGCGGGGCTGCATCCGTCGAATATTCACGACAATGCGTATGCGGTCGGCGCCGTCGATTTCACGGGCGACATGCCAGTGATTCTCGGTCCGGACGGCCCGAGCCTCGGCGGTTTCGTCTGCCCGGTGACCGTGGTGGGGGATGAGTTGTGGAAGCTGGGGCAACTGCGGCCGGGGGATACGGTGCAGTTCGAACCGGTGCGCGCTCGACCGGCGCTGACGGCGTCTGGGGCGCCGACAGCAACCGCAGCGACTGCAGCGACTGCAGCAACCGCAGCAACCGCAGCAACCGCAGCAACCGCAGCAACGATACCCCCCGACGCTCACGATTGCATTCTCTACAGCGATCCATCAGCCGGCGGGGGCACCGGTGTGGTCTACCGCCGCTCCGGCGACCAGAACGTGCTGGTCGAATACGGCCCGCTCATGCTGGACCTGAACCTGCGCTTTCGCGTGCATGCGTTGATGAACTGGCTCGATGCACACCGGCTGCCCGGCATCGTCGATCTCACGCCGGGCATCCGCTCGCTGCAAGTGCATGTCGACCCGCGCGCGCTGTCGCTCGACACCTTGCTCGCGCATCTTCAGCGGGCCGAACGCGAATTGCCCGCCGTCGACGACATGCGCGTGCCGAACCGCATCGTGCATCTGCCGCTGTCATGGGACGACCCGTCGACGCGGATCGCGATCGAGCGCTACATGCAGTCGGTGCGGCCCGATGCGCCGTGGTGCCCGAGCAATATCGAGTTCATTCGCCGCATCAACGGTCTGGATAGCATCGACGACGTGAAGCGCATCGTATTCGACGCGCGTTACCTGGTGATGGGCCTCGGCGATGTCTATCTCGGCGCGCCGGTGGCGACGCCGCTCGATCCGCGTCACCGGCTCGTCACGACCAAATACAACCCCGCGCGGACCTGGACGCCGGAAAACGCGGTCGGGATCGGCGGCGCGTATCTGTGCGTGTATGGCATGGAAGGGCCGGGCGGCTATCAGTTCGTCGGCCGCACCGTGCAGATGTGGAACCGCTATCGCACCACACGTGAATTCGAAGCCGGCAAGCCGTGGCTGCTGCGATTTTTCGACGAAATACGCTTCTACGAAGTGAGCGAGGCCGAACTGGCCGAGTTGCGTGCCGATTTCATCGCCGGCCGCGCGAGTCTGAAGATCGAGGAGTCGGTGTTCGACCTCGGTGCGTACAACCGCTTCCTGAAGGACGAAGCCGAATCGATCTCCGCCTTCAAACGCATGCAACAGACGGCGTTCGATGAAGAGCGCGAGCGCTGGAACGCCGCGGGGCACGCTGAATATGCCGGCGAGCCGGGCGACGACGCGGGTTCGGCCACCGGCAGCAGGGCGGACGATACGCTTGTGGCGGGTCAACAGAGCATCGTCGCCGACGTCTCGGGGAGCGTCTGGAAACTGCTCGTCAGCGAAGGGGATCGCGTGAGCGAAGGGCAGGTGGTGGCGATCGTCGAGTCGATGAAGATGGAAGTGTCCGTCGCCGTCGCCGAAGACGGCGTGATCGAAACGATCGATTGTGCTGCCGGCGCAGCGGTGGTCGCGGGTCAGCGCCTGATGGTGCTGCGCGCCGGCGTGGCGGCCGGCGCCACCGAGGAGGCGACGTGCAAATGAAACATCCTGACGACCTGCTGGAATCGATGCCGACTGCGGCACTGCGGTCGCTCCGCCGTTCAGGCGGAGCGAGTTCCGGCACCGAACGCTGCCCTGGAGAACCCCATGACCGTCATTAACAGAAGCGACTGGTTCGCGGTGCGCCGCGAACTCTCCGCACGCGGCAAATGGCTATTGGGCCTCGGCTCTTTTTTGTTGCCGGTGTTCGTCTGGTGCATCGTCAGCTACGTGCCGTTCGTCTGGCATCCGCAGGTGCTGGTCGAGAGCCCGGGCAGCGTCGACTATTTTCAGCCCGGCATGCGGGTCGACAAGGACGTGTTCGCCGACGAGCTGAGTCATGCGCGAGACGGCCACACCGCCTTGCCGACGGGCGAGCCGGTCAACCCGGTGTACCTGCCCGCGCCCCACGAGGTGCTGCGTGCGTTCTACACCGCGTTCACGACGCCCCCCGCGTCACGCGACGGCGTGTGGCTGCATCAAAGCCTGTGGCACAGCATCCAGGTGATCTTCTGGGGCTTTCTGCTGTCGTCGGTGATCGGCGTGCCGGTTGGCATCGTCTGCGGGACTTACAGCGCTATCGCGCGGCTGCAGGAGCCGTTTTTCGAGTTCTTCCGCTACTTGCCGGCGCCCGCGTTCGGTGCGCTGATGGTGGCGATCCTCGGCATCTATGACGGCCCGAAGATCGCGATCATCGTGATCGGCACGCTGTTCCAGCAAGTGCTGATCGTGGCGAACACCACGCGCAAACTGGAGTACGGGCTGTTCGAAGCGGCCATGACGCTCGGCACGAAGAAGCTCAAGCTGCTCACGCATGTGGTGATTCCCGGCATCCTGCCGGACCTGTATCGCGACCAGCGCATCCTGCTCGGCTGGGCGTGGACGTATCTGATCGTCGCGGAACTGGTCGGCACCAGCTCCGGTATCACGTGGTACATCACGCAGCAGGCGCGCTACGAGCATTTCGACAATGTCTACGCGGCGATCATGATGATCGGGATCATCGGACTCGGCACCGATCTCGTGCTCGCCTATGCCGGCCGCAAGCTGTTTCCGTGGGACCGCACGCTCAAAGCGTAGCGGGACCGTTCGTGCCACGGCCTGCCGCCCTGCATCGCACCGCATGGCATCACACTGCACCGTATTGAAGGGATTCAATCATGTTAAATCCGCAACCGATTCCGTCGTACCTTATCCAGTCCGAAGCGGTGCGTGAGCGTTTCGACCGTCTCAAGTCGCGCGAGGTCATTCTCGAGGTTCGCGATCTCGACAAGCGCTTCAAGAGCCCGCAGGGCGAATGCACCGCGTTGAACGGCATCAGCTTCAAGACGCACCGGCGCGAGTTCGTCTGCGTGATCGGGCCGTCGGGCTGCGGCAAGTCGACCCTGATCCGCATTCTTGCGGGCCTTGAGCGGCAAACAAGCGGCAGCGCGCTGCTCGACGGCAAGCCGGTGGAGGGGCCCGGCGCCGATCGCGGCATGGTGTTTCAGGGCTACACGCTGTTTCCGTGGCTGACGGTCAAGAAGAACGTCATGTTCGGTTTGAAGATGAACGGCCACAGCAGCCTGCACGCCGAGCGCGACGCGCTGCAATGGCTCGATCTGGTCGGTCTGACGAAGTTCGCCAACGCCTATCCGCACCAATTGTCCGGCGGGATGAAGCAGCGCGTGGCGATTGCTCGCGCGCTCGCGAACCGGCCGCGGATTCTGCTGATGGACGAGCCGTTCGGTGCGCTCGATGCGCAGACCCGCGCGAAGATGCAGACGCACTTGCTCGATATCTGGCGCAACATCGATGTGACCGTGCTGTTCATCACGCACGACCTGGACGAAGCGATTTTTCTCGCCGACCGCATCCTGGTGCTCAAGGCCAATCCTGGCGAGGTGCAGGAATTGATCGAGGTGCCGGTGCCGCGTCCGCGCGACTATTCGCAGGCCACGTCGCCGGAGTTTCTTGCCACCAAGGCGCGGCTCGAAGCGCTGATCCATCCGCCCACGGCCACCGACGACGAGGAAGAGGATGTCGTCAAGCCGCATATGGTCCGGATGACGGACGTGACCGACAACGTCGAATAGAAGCTGCCGCTGCTCGCCCTTTGGCGGCAAGGGCGGGACGATGTCGTCCTGTCGGAAGCGCCGCTGTGCCACCGTCCGCAGCCAACATTACCGGATCGTAATCATCCTGCGCTCCGCTTACCGGTATGATTTGGCGGTCAAGCACAGCGGAGCACTCCCATGCGAATCCTGGTGATCGAGGATGAGCTCAAAACAGCGGCTTATCTGAAGAAAGGCCTGGAGGAATCCGGCTACGCGGTCGACGTCGCGAACGACGGCCCACAAGGGCTGATCCTCGCGCAGGAAGAAGAATACGACGTGATCGTGCTCGACGTGATGCTGCCGGGCATGGACGGCTGGACCATCGTCAAGACCCTGCGCAGCACGCGTACCACGCCGGTGCTGTTCCTCACCGCCCGCGACGACGTCGACGACCGCGTGCGCGGCCTCGAACTCGGCGCGGACGATTACCTCGTCAAGCCCTTCGCCTTCGTCGAATTGCTGGCGCGGGTGCGCACGCTGGCGCGCCGCGGGCCGCCGCGCGAAAGCGAGCTGATCAAGGTGGGCGATCTGGAAATGGACGTCAATCGCCGGCGCGTGAAACGCGGCGGCACGCGTATCGACCTCACGCCGCGCGAGTTTTCGCTGCTGCAGTTGCTGGCGCGCCGCCAGGGCGAGGTGCTGAGCCGCACGCAGATTGCGTCGTATGTGTGGGACATGAATTTCGACAGCGATACCAATGTCGTCGAAGTCGCGATCCGCCGGTTGCGCACCAAGATCGACGATAACTTTCCCGTCAAGCTGATTCATACGGTGCGCGGCGTCGGCTATGTGCTCGAACTGAAGGACACGGCCTGATGCGCGGCCGTTCGCTCGCCGCGACGCTCGCGCTTGCCTTCGGTGTCACCACGCTCGCGGTTTTCGTGCTCGTTGGAAGTTTTCTGTACCTGGCGCTGGACAAGCAGATCAAGGCGCAGGACGACCTCGACATCGTGCTTGCAGCACGCCATGCGCGGCGGCTCGCGGAGGAGCTGGATACCTCGAAAGGCATTCGCGAGCACAGCGACCGGTTGAGCAGCATCGTGCTGGGCAATGAAGCGATGTCGATGGAGGTGTTCGGTCCCGATGGGCGTATGGCGATCGAACACAACGCCGGGGAGACCGCCGAAGCCGGCGGCGTCGAGACGATCGCCGCGCTGCCGGCGCTCACGCGCATTGCCGCTGCGGCGCGCATCACCGATGCGGATATCGGCAACTGGACCGGCCGCAACGGCGCACCGATTCGCGGCATCCTGGCGGACGCGCGGCTGCACGACGGCGACACGGCGACCGTGCTGATCGCGCGCAACATGAGCGACCGCTGGCGGCTGCTCGACCGCTATCGCGACAAGCTGCATCTGGCGGGTGCAGCCGGTGTGATGCTGGCGATGCTGCTGAGTTATCTGCTGATTCGCGCCGCCTTGCGGCCGTTGCGCGATATCGCGGCGAGTGCGGGCCGCGTCACGGTCAATCGCCTGAATACGCGGATCGCGGTGGCGCGCGTGCCGAGCGAACTTGAGGCACTGGTGAGCGCGCTCAATGCGATGCTCGAACGTGTCGATCACGGCTTTCAGCGCCTGTCGCGTTTCACGGCCGACCTTGCGCACGATCTGCGCACGCCGCTTGCCAACATGCGCGGCGCCGCCGAAGTCGCGCTTGCCCGGCCACGCTCGATCGACGAATATGAATCGCTGCTCGCATCGAATCTGGAGGAATGCGACCGGCTCTCGCGAATGATCGAAAACGTGCTGTTTCTTGCACGCGCAGAACATCCGCAATTCGTCAAACACATGCGCGAGTTCGATGCCGGGCTGGAACTGACGCGGATTGCCGAATACTTCGAGGGTATCGCCGACGATGCGAATGTCAGGGTGCAGGTCACCGGTGCAGCGACGCTGACGGCGGATCTCGAACTGTTTCGCCGCGCGGTCAGCAATCTGCTCGCCAACGCGATCCGCTACACGCCGAGTGGCGGCGAGATCGCGCTCGAAGTCCGCGCATCGGCGGAGGCGGTGCGCGTCACCGTGTCGAACCAGGGGCAGCCGATTGCCGCGGAGCACCTCGAACGGATCTTCGACCGTTTTTATCGTGTCGATCCGTCGCGCAGTTCCTTGCCTTCGTCCGGCCTGTCGCAAGGGTCCACAGGGTCGACGGGGCTTGGGCTTGCCATCGTCCGCACGATCATGGAGTTGCATGGCGGCACGGTGCATGCGGAGAGCGACGCGCAGAGCACGCGGTTCGTGCTTATGTTCCGGCGGGTTTAGGGGGGGCCTGAACGGCCGAAGCGGTAGCGAGCGTGGCGTCAGTTTGAACAGCGGATGGGGTGACAGGCCCAGCCGCGCTCGCCGCGGCTGCCACATCCGTCGTCGCCGCACCATCACCTTGTCCATGCCACGTCCCGCCCAGCGCCTTCAACAACAACACGCTCGACTCCAACTGCCGCGCCGCAATCTGATCCGCGGTGCGTTGGTTCGTCAGCGCGATCGTCTGCGCCGTCACCACGTCGAGGTAACTGACCGCGCCGGCGTTGAAGCGGTTTGTCGTGAGACGTAGCGACAGATCCGCCGCCGTCGTCGCGCGCTGCTGGCTGGCGGCTTCGTCGGCGAGCGAATGCAGGGCGGACAGATTGTCTTCGACCTGCTGGAAGGCCACCAGCACCGATTGCCGGTAATCGGCAACCGCGCCGTCATACTGCGCCGTCGCGCCGTGCAGGCTGGCCGTGCGCTTGCCGCCGTCGAACAGCGTGCCGACCAGTTGCGGGCCGAGCGACCAGAACAAACTCGGCGCGCTGAGCCACGGCGCGAAGAAGGTGCTTTCCAGCCCCGCGCTCGCCGACAGCACCAGATCGGGGAAGAAGGCTGCGTGCGCCACGCCGATCTGCGCATTCGCCGATGCCACGCGCCGTTCAGCCGCCGCGATGTCGGGACGCCGTTCGAGCAGTTGCGACGGCACGCCAATGGGAATCGCTGGCGGCGTCGCAGCCGAGCCGTTCGGCGGCAGCGTGAAGGTCGAGGCCGGCTCGCCGATCAGCGTGGCAATCGCATGCTGCATCTGCGCGCGCGTCACGTCGATGTCAGTGTCCTGCGTGCGCGTCGCTTCGAGCTGGGTGGTGGCCTGAGCGACCGCCGAGGCGTCGATCGCGCCGTCCTTCAGTTGTTGCTGCAGCAGCTTCAAGGCGGCGGCGTAGGCGGTCACACTGTCGTCGAGCAGCTTCTTTTGCGTGTCGAGCGAGCGCAGGGCGAAATAGTCGACGGCCAGATCGGCGCTCATCGACAGGCGCACGGCTTCGAGATCCGCTTCGCTTGCCTCAGTATCGGCCTTCGCACCGGTCACGCTATCGCGCACGCGGCCGAACAGATCCGGCTCCCAGCTCGCCGATACGCCGGCCGAATAGTCCGGCACGGTCTTGCCCGCGAGCGACTTGCCTTCGACGTTCTGCGACGTCCGCGAGCGATTCTGCGCAGCGCCGGCCGTGATGGTCGGGAAAAATCCGGCGCGCTGATAGTCCACCATCGAGCGCGCCTGCTGAACCTGCGCGACTGCTTTACGCACACTCTGGTTCGAGACGTCGACGCGCGCTTCGAGCTGGTTCAGCACGGGATCGTTGAAGATCGTCCACCAGGGGCCGCGCGGCGCCGTGTCGGCGGGGGCGGCCTGGGTCCAGCCGGGCGCCGCGCCCGCGTACTGCGCGGGGATCTCGGCGGTGGGGCGCTGGTACGGCGGCAAAGTCGAACAGGCGCTCAGCAGTGCGCCGATCATCGTCGCGGCAAGCGAGCGGCGCAGCAACGGGCGTGAAAGAGGCATGGAGAACATCGGCAACTCCTTTCGATGACGGCCGCTCAGCCGTGCGCAGCCGGCGCGATCTGCACGGCCTGGCCGGTGCTCAGCGAATCGCCGGGGTTGTCGATCACGCGGTCGGTGGCCGCGAGGCCCGTGGTGATTTCCACATGCGTGCCGAAGTCGCGGCCGATGTGCACTGTCTTGAGCGCCGCATGGCCATTGCCGTCGACCACGGCGACCGTCACGCCATCCGGACGAAACAGCAGCGCGCTGACAGGCAGATCGAGCGCCGGCGTGGTCGACTGCAACTGCAGATGCACCTGCGCGTAAGCGCCTGGCATCAGTGCGCCATCCTTGTTGTCGACGTCGATCTCGACGCGCAAGGTGCGGCTCGATGGATCGATCGAGCCGGTCGTGCGCGCTACCTTTGCGGCGATGTGCCGCCCGGGATATTGCTGTGCGGTCAGATACACGCCGGTGTCGGGCGTGACGTAGGGCGCGTCGTTCTGCGGCACGTCCACGAACACGCGCAGCACGCCGGTCTGCTGGATATGAAACAGCTCGCCCGACATGCCTGCCGCGCCAGGCGTGCCGCCCGCCGTCACGAGTGCGCCGACGTCGACGTTGCGCGCGGTGATGACGCCGTCGAACGGCGCGGTGATCTTCTCGTACGACACCAGCTCGGCGAGATGCGCGACGTTGGCCTGCGCCGACGCCAGCATCGCGCGACGCGCCTCCATGTCGCTGACTTTGGTATCCGCATCCTGCTGCGCGACCGATTGGGTTTTCAGCATCTCCTGCCAGCGCTGCGCGGTGGTCCTCGCAAAGTCGAAGTTGGTCTGGGCGGTGGCTTCGTCGGCGCGGGCCTGGCGCAGTTGTGCGTCGAGATCGGGCGCGTCGATGGTGGCGAGCGTCTGGCCGCTTTTCACCTGCGCGCCGATGTCGGTGTTCCAGTGCGCGAGATAGCCGCTGGTGCGCGCATAGATCGATGCTTCGGCGAACGGTGTCACCGCGCCTGGCAGCAGCAGTTCGTGGACAGCCGGCGCGGGGCGGGGCGTGACCACGGAAACACTGAGCACGCTTTGGGCTTGCGTCTGTTGCGTCAACGCGGCGCTTGCATGCAGACGCGGCACGATGCCGACAATCAGCAACGCCGCGGCGAGGCCGGCCAATGCGAACGGCCACGCGTGGCGGCGCCGATTCGAGCTTGTGCTCAGGTCGGCTGAGCGTGCGGTTCCGGCAGCGTCGGCGTGCGAGTATTCCTTGTCGCGCGCGGACTGAGCGGTTTCAGCGGCATGCGCAGTGCTGGCGGAGCGTACCGCTTCGTCGACCTTGGCAGCCTCTGCGGCTCGATCAGTATCAACAGCCGGTTCAGACCTGTCGCCGAGGTCCGGCGGAAGTGATGGATTGTTCATGAGCTAGTTCTCGTCGGAGTCAAAGTGTGCGGGCGGGAACGCGGGATTCCTGTTGCTCGGCGCGAGTCGCGCGGCGTTTGTCGAGCCACGCATGCACCATGCCGTAGACGACCGGAACGAACAGCAAGGTGGACACCGTGCCGAGCGCCAGGCCGCCGATCACCGCGCGGCCGAGCGGCGCGTTCTGTTCGCCGCCGTCGCCGAGACCGAGCGCCATCGGCAGCATGCCGATCAGCATCGCGAGCGCGGTCATCAGCACCGGACGGAAACGGCTGAATCCGGCTTCGAGCGCGGCCTGCAGCGGCGGCTTGCCGCCGTGATGGAATTCACGCGCGGTGTTGATCACGAGAATGCTGTTGGCAGTGGCGATACCGATGCACAGAATGGTGCCGGTCAGCGCCGGCACGCTCAGGCTCGTGCCGGTGCTGAACAACATCCACGCGATGCCCGCCAGCGAACCCGGCAGGCCGCTGATGATGATGAGCGGATCGAGCCACGACTGAAAATTGACGACCATCAGCAGATAGACGAGGGCGATCGCGAACACGAGACCGCTTGCGAGGCCGCTGAACGAGTCGTGCATCGCCTGCACCTGGCCGCGCACCACGATCGACGCGCCCGGCGGCAATTGCGGCCGGATCTGATCGACGAGGCGGGTCACGTCGGTTGCCACGCCACCGAGATCGCGCCCTTGGGCCGACGCGAAAATATCGAGCACCGGCTGCACGTTGTAGTGCGAGACGACGGCTTGCTGGGTGGCGCGTGTCAGCGTACTCATCGCACCGAGCAGGTTCTGCGGAGCGGGGCCGGCGCCGTTGGCCGTTGCGGACGCCGTCACTGCCCCTGTACCGGCGGCGCCGCTCTGCGCGACCGGAATATTGGCCAGCGCCTGCAGTGAGTTGATGTCGTACTGCGGCATCATCGCCATGAGCGGATAGCTGACGCCGTTGTGCGGATCGAGCCAGAAGTTAGGCGTAGTCTGGGCGCTGCCGGAGAGCGCGATCAGCAGGTTCTGCGATACGTCCCGTTGCACCAGGCCGGCCTGAATCGCCCGCGTACGGTCGACATTCACGTTGATCGCGGGTTCGTCGCCCGGTTGCTGGATGCGCGCATCGACCAGACCGCGCACGCCGCGCAGTTGGGCGAGCAAGCGGTTCGCCACGACGCGATTGGCGTCGAGCTTGTTGCCGACGATCTGAATATCGATCGGCGCGGGCAGGCCGAAGTTGAGAATCTGGCTGACGATATCGGCGGGCAGGAAAGCAAACGTGACGCCGGGGAAATCCCTGGACAGCGTGGTGCGCAGCGTCGCGACATAGGCGGCCGTGGGCTTGTGCCCGGCTGCGAGCGTGATCATCACGTCGGCGTCTTCGGGGCCGATCGGGTCGGACGAATCGTAGGTCAGGTTGATGCCGCTCACCGGCACGCCGATGTTGTCGAGCATGGAAGCGAGCTCCTGCTTCGGAATCACGCTGCGCACACGGGCCTCGACTTCGTCGGTGAGGCGCGCGGTGTCCTCGATGCGCGTGCCGGTCGGCGCACGCAGATGCAGGCGGATCTCGCCGGTATCGACAGCGGGGAAGAAATCGCGGCCGGCAAATGGCACCAGGGCGAGCGAGCCGATGCACAGCAGCAGGAAGATCGCGATGAAACGGCGCGGGTGCGCGATCGCCGAGCCGAGCACGCTGCGATAGCGTTCACGCAACCTCTCGAAGCGATGTTCGAAGGCAGCCTGGAAACGGATCAGGCGCGCAATCGGGCCGTTGCCTGTGACCGGCGCGTTGCTGCGCGCCCGCATCAGATACATCGCGAGGGTCGGCACCAGCGTACGCGAGAAGAAATACGACGCGATCATCGCGAACACCACCGCTTCGGCGAGCGGCACGAACAGATAGCGCGCCACGCCGGAGAGCAGAAACATCGGCACGAACACGATGCAGATGGACAGCGTCGAGACGAAAGTCGGCACGGCGATTTCGCCCGAGCCGTTCAGAATCGCGTCGTGCAGCGGCTCGCCGTTCTCCAGATGGTGCGTGATGTTTTCGATCGCGACGGTGGCGTCGTCGACGAGAATCCCCACCGCGAGCGCGAGCCCGCCGAGCGTCATGATGTTGATGGTCTGGCCGAGCGCGGACAGTGCGATCAGCGACGTCAGCACCGCGAGCGGAATCGACACCGCGATGATCAGCGTGGCGCGCCAGCTGCCGAGAAACAGCAGGATCATCAGCGCGGTCAGGGCCGCGGCGATCACCGCCTCGCGCGCCACACCCACTACCGCCGACTTCACGAACACCGATTGATCGGACAGCGCGGTGATATGCAGCGCGCTCGGCAAACCGGCCGCGATATGCGGCAGCATCGCCTTGACCTGCTGGATGATGGTCAACGTGGACGTGCTGCCTGATTTTTCGATGGTGAGGAGCGCGGCGCGCTTGCCGTCGTTGCGCACGATGTTGGTTTGCGGCGCATAACCGTCGCGCACGTGGGCGACGTCGCGCACATACACCACGCCGCCGGCTACCGTTTTGATCGGCAGGTCGTTCAGCGCGGCCACCGTGTCGGTGCTGCCGTTCATCTGCACGTTGTATTCCTTTGTGCCGATTTTGGCGGTGCCGCCCGGCAAAATCAGGTTCTGCGCATTGACGGCGTTGACCACGTCGAGCGGGGCGAGGCCTTTGGCCTGCAGCGCGCGCGGATCGATATCGACCATGATCTGCCGCACCTTGCCGCCGAACGGCAGCGGCACCGAGGCGCCTTGCACCGTCGCCAGTTGTGTGCGGATCTGGCTGTTGCCGAGGTCGTAGAGCTGCTGTTCGGACAGCGTGTCGCTGGAAAGTCCGAGTTGCAGGATCGGCACCGTCGACGCGTTGTACGTGATGATGTTCGGCGGTAGCGTGCCAGGCGGCAGCACGCGCAGGATCGACGCGGAATTGGAGGCTGCCTCGGCAATCGCGCGATTGATGTCCGCGCCCGGGTGAAAGAAGATCTTCACCACCGAAACGCCGTTCAGCGATTGGGACTCGATATGCTCGATATCGTCGACGTCGGAGGTCAGTGCGCGCTCGTAGTTCGACGTGATGCGGTTGGCCATGTCCTGGGCGGAAAAGCCGTTATACGTCCAGACGATGCTGACTACCGGGATATCGATGTTCGGGAAGATATCGGTCGGCGTGCGCAGTATCGCGAGGGGGCCGACGATAAAAATCAACACCGCGAGGACCACGAATGTATAGGGGCGGCGCAGCGCGAGCTTGACGATCCACATGGCGGTTTCCTGAAAAGAGGCAGAGAGAGGCGCGCGGTTTTCGGTGCGCCTCGCGGCATGGGGCGGCGCGGGACGCGGGCTTCTTCGTGAGTCAGGAGTGTGGGGTTGGGGCGCTTACCTGTTGTGGTCGGGTGGATTACCGTTCTGTTATCTTGAGGTTCTGTTTATCGGCGATGTGCAGATAACGAAACGGTAATCTGCGGGTCAGGGCTCCGACAGCTGAAATGACAAGAATGGGAAGCGTGGTTCAGGTTCAGGCCACTCATTTCTTGCACTTCTTGCACATCATCGGAGAGACATCATGAAACTGCTTACCGCTATTGCCGTTGCTGCCCTCAGCCTGCCGTTCGGCGCGAATGCCTTTGCTCAATCCAATCCGTCAGGGTTGACGCGCGCTGAAGTTATGGCGCAGTTGCAGCAGGCTCAGGCTGAAGGGCTCGTGCCGGTGCGGAGTAACGACTATCCGCCTTCGGATGCGGAGATCGCCCGGAATCGGGAGATTTATGCTATTCAGCATGGGGTGGGTGACGCTGGCGCTGTGAAGACTGCTGGGGCGGCTGTGGGGCAGGGTGGGGTGGGTTCTAATTGATGGGTTGTCGGGACGCCTGCGCGTGTTGGGGTTTTCTTGGTCTGTTTGTTTTTCTGTTTGTTTTTCTGTTTGGTTTGTGTGCGCGCGGTGTTGGCTTTTCCTTGTTTTGGTAGTGGTCTATTAGCGTCGCCCCTGTGCGGGGCAGGCACCTACTTTTCTTTGCCTGCCGCAAAGAAAAGTAGGCAAAAGAAAGCGGCTCAAACCGCTAATGCTAAGCGGGCACCGTAGCTCGCACACGGTAGTGGTGCATCTGGAATCCGTGCTCGCGCCCCTGCCTGCGCTAGTGACAAGGGCGTCATTCTTCCGGCGGCGCTGCGCGCGCCGAAGCGTGCTTCATAACACCGATCGCTGCGTTTTCGTGTTCGCTTTTATCCAACGCGGTGATCTGTGTTGTGTTGCCCTTGGCCGGTTGGGCATTGCCGAATTGTTCGAGTGCGCTTGAGCGCGCACTCGCTGGTGTGACCTCGCCGTGCGTTGCGGGTGCCGTCTTTTTTGCCGCGCTCAGTTATGTCACGCAGGTAACGTGCGCTAACTCAAACCCACTGCCCAGTCCACCGCTGCGTCGAACAGGCTGTTTCCCGCCGGCGACAGGTTGGCGAATGTGTCGTTGTTCAGGAAAAGCATCACGCGACGGGCCGGGGCCAGCGACTCGTAGTCCATCGTCGCACCCTTCTCATACGCGAAGATCGCCGCCTTTTCCGGTTGGCCGTACAACGTTGCAATGGTTGTCGCGCCCAAGCCGGGTTTGCCCCAGCTCATCGGGGCCTGTTTGACGTATACGTTCGCGACGCCTGCCGGTAAGCCGGCTGCGATCGGGTGCGGGGCGTTGACCAGCCACAAGTAACGCTCTTTCTCCGCTTCGCCAAAATCGACGTCGTGACGCTTGCCCGTCATCGCGAAGTCGTCGAGTAAATCGTTCTCCCACGTCAACAACGGTTTGGCCAGATAGCGCCAGCCACCCGCCACCTGTTTCGATGAGACCGTCGATGAAATGACGACCAGCTCCGCATCGCCAACTGCCTCGGGCGGTTGCGCCTGGTCCAGCATGCGCACGCTGTAGCCGCGTGCGTCCAGGCGTGCCGCGATCTTCTGGTCGACGGCCAGGTTCGGGCCGTTCAGTTGCACGATCATCACGATTTTTTTGCCCGTGCGTGATCCGCTCGATGCCGCGTGCGCGGCCGGTGTCGCGACGGCGAGCAAGGCTCCGAGGCCCGCTGCCGCCGTGAGAAAGGTACGGCGTTTGTGTGCGGGCGCTGAGCCCTGTTCAGGGCGGCGATTCAGACGTTTCATGATGATTCCAGTCTCGTGTTGATCAGGTAGAAGCGTGTATTGCGTGCGAGGTGCGAGGTCGGTACGGCCTAGAACTCGAGTGTCGACAGCAGGGAGACCTGGCGTGCGTCGCCGACCGATACGAAGTACTTGTTCACGCTCGACGGGTAGTAAGTCTTGTTGAACAGGTTCTTCACGTTGAGCTGGAACGACAGATGCCGATTGCCGAGTTTGGTCTCGTACGTGGCGAAGGCGTCGGCGACGGTGTAGGCCGGTAGCGTAAAGCTGTTGGCCGAATCGCCCGGGCGCGTGCCGACGTAATGCGCGCCGGCGCCGATGCGCAACTGGTCGCCGCCGAAGATCGCGCCGAAGTCGTATACGGCCGCAAGCGATGCCGTGTTCTGCGGGGCATTCCACAGGCGCTTGCCGGCGTAAAGCGGGTCCTCGGTGGTCTTCGCGTCGATGTATGCGTAGCTCGCGATCACGCTCCAGTGCTGGCCGATCTGGCCGGCTACGTCGAGTTCCACGCCGCGCGAACGCGCCTTGCCGGCGGTGCGCCAGTCAGTCTGTTTAGTGGTGTCGTTGTACTGCTGCACCAGCACGTTTTTCTTGTCGATATTGAACAGCGCCAGCGTGCCGCTCAGGCCGTTGGGCATCGCCACCTTGGCGCCGAGCTCCCATGAAGTGGCTTCCTCAGGCTGCACCGATGAATCGATCACCACGCCCGAAGACAGCGGGGCGATCGTCGAGGTCGGCTTGAGCGACTGTGTGTAGCTGCCGTATAGCGATACCGTGTCGGTCCATTTGTAAACCACGCCCGCACGCGGCAGCCATTTGGTGCCGTTGATGTCGGTGTTGACGACAAATGGCCGGCCCTTTCCCGCGATCTGGTTGTAGCTCAGAAAACGCGCGCCGCCGATCAGGATCCACTTGTCCGTGAGGTGCAAACTGTCCTGGAAGAAAAGCGACCGGTCGTGCAGCGTGTCGGTCTGATCGCTGTCGCTCGCCGACACAGTCGTCGATGGGCTCTCCAGACCGTAGACCGGGTGGAAATAGTTGAACGGATATTTCGTAGCCTGGCGCAGCAGGTCCTTGCGATAGATGCGGCGGTACTCGTCGTCGACGCCGACCTGCAGATCGTTGCGCAATCCGGCAATGTCGAAATGACCGTCCACGTAGGCAATCGCGTAACTGTCCGTGCTGAGCGCGCCATGCGTGGCGTCGTTACTGCGCGACACGGCACCGGTCGTGCTGTTGATGCCTTGCACGCGTAACTGGCCCGCGTCATAGGTCTCGCGGTTGTAGCTGTAGCCGAAGTGCGCCTTCCAGTTGGCGTTGATCTGATGGTCGATGCTGATCTGCGCAAGATTCGATTCGCCGTCCATTTCGTTGAACGGTTCGTCGAGACGTTCACGGCTCGAGATGGCGAGCGGCTTGTTGGTCTTCGGGTCGAGCGCGGTGCCGCGGTCGAATGGATAGAGAAACTTGCGGTATTCGTACGAGGCCACCACCTGCGTGTCGCGTCCGTACCAGGCGAGGGAGGGCGCCACGAGCGTCTCGCGATGTTCGCCGAAATTACGCCAGTATTGCTCGTCGGTCTGATCGACAACCAGCCGGTAGGCGAGGCGGGAGTCGCCGATCGGCCCGGTCGTATCGAGCGTCGCGCCGGCGCCATTGCGGCCGTGTCCGTAGGTTGAGCCGAGCACCGAGATCGCGTGATAGGAGTGGAGCAAGGGTTGCTTGCTTACCACGTTGACGACGCCGCCCGGGTCCATGATCCCGTATAGCAGCGAAGTCGGACCTTTGAGGACTTCGACGCTGTCGGCGGCGGCGTTCAGCGCGCGCCCCTGCACGAGCGGCATGCCGTTGTGCATGATCGAGCCGTCGCGATTGCCGCCGAAGCCGCGCTTGAGCAAGGTGTCCTGCGTGCCGGCCAGCGTATTGCCTTGCACGACGCCGCTCACGTTCGCGAGCGCGTCGTCCAGATTGCGCGGACGTTGGTCGCGCAATACCTGGGCCGGCACGATGTTGACGGCCTGGGCCGTGTCGAGCACCGGCGTATCCGAACGGGTCACGACTGCGTCGACAGGTGGCCGGTAGCTGCCGGCTTTCACCGTCGACGAGCTGACGGTCACGGCGGGAAGGGTGGCGCCGGGCGCGTCGCTGTTGTCGGCCGACGGCTCGGCGCGCTGCACGAGCGTATAGCTGCCATTGGACTGTTGCACCGCGCCGAGCCCCGTGCCGCGCAGGATTCGATCGAAGCCTTGCTGCACGTCGTAATCGCCGCGCAGGCCTTCACTCTTGCGCCCGTCCGTCAGCGCCGGCGGAAACGACAGCAGCAAGCGGCTCTCGCGTCCGAAGCGATTGAGCACGGCTTCGAGCGGGCCTGCCGGAATGTCGTAACTTTTACGCGGCGACGCCTCCGCCGTGGATGGCGCATCGGCTGCCAGCGCGACGTTGAACGGCAGTCCCGCCGAGATCAGCGCGGCCGTTGCAAGATGCCGCGCGAAGTGTGCCGGCTGTCGCGCGCGCAAAGCGCCACGACTGTCACGACTGCCGCAGATGCCGTTGCCGGCGCCGGTTTTTCGATGCTGTCCCATGTTCAAAGCTCGCAGGAAGGTAGACGATGTGTTGCTCTCATCTCCCTTGTCACGCGAGATTCGAAAACAGCTCACAACAGATGAAAAAATTTTCGGCGCCGGCAGCGCGCCGGTTTCAAGAGCGGGCCGCGCGCACGGTGCCCCAATAGCGCGTGATGAATGCGACCTCGACCGGCAAGGTTCTCGCCACGGTATCCAGCACGCGGTCGGTGTCGGTGAGCGGGAAGGTGCCCGAGAGCCGCAAACCGGCCACGGAGGGATCGCAGCTCAGATGTCCGGCACGATAGCGGTCGAGCTCGTTCACGAAATCGCCGAGCCGCATGCCGCTCGCGACGATCAGGCCATCCGTCCATGCCGCGTCGTCCTCGCTGATCGGCTCGACCGCGCTGACGTCGTCGCGCGTGAAGCGGGCGCGTTGGCCGGCATGGATGACCGGCGCGAGACCGGGTGCATCGAATGGGCTGATCCGCACCGCGCCTTCGAACACATCGAGGCGGCAGAGCACGCCCTGTTGTCTGACGGCGAAGCGCGTGCCCAAGGGCTGCAAGCCGCCTTGCGCGGTCTCGACGACGAACGGCCGCTGCTCACGGTCGCCGTGACCGGTCGCGATCATGATTTCGCCTTTGATCAGGCGTACGCGGCGCTCGGTGCTGTCGAAACGGATATCGACCGCGCTGTCGGTGTTCAGCGTCAGGCGAGTGCCGTCGGCAAGTGTCAGGGTGCGGCGCTCGCCGAGTGCGGTGCGCGCATCCGCGCTCCATGCGCGCCACGGCACGTGTTCACCGGCGATCCACGTCGCGCCGCCGGTGAACAGCAGGGTCGCGAGCACTTTGACGCTCGCGCGGCGCTTCGCCGAGCCGGGGCGCGTCAGCGCGGCGCGCAGGGCTGATGCGCCGCCGGTGCCCGCGCCTGCGTTACCCGGGGTGGCGTCGGCGAGGCTTCTGAAGCGGCTGCTGACGCTGCAGATGTGTTGCCATGCGCGCTCATGGTCGGGATGCTCGGCGCACCAGCGTGCCAGGGCGAGTTGCTGCGCGCGCGTGATGTCGCCGGATTGAAATTCCATCCACCACTCCACGGCGCGCAGCGCGATGTGTTGCGGAATATCGGGTCTCGCGCTCGCGTTCATCCGTCGATCCGTCAAGCCGCGTCGAGTGCAAAGAAACACTGCGCGCCGGCGCGCATCAGATGGCGTTTCACGGTCGAGATGGACAGCTTCAGTTGAGCGGCAATCTCGGCATGGCTCAAGCCGTCGAGCTGGGCCAGCAGGAACGCACGCTTCACGGCCACCGGCAGCCGTTCCAGCAAACTGTCGATTTCGCACAGCGCCTCAAGGAGCAGCGCACGGTCTTCAGGCGAGGGCGCGAACCGCTCGGGGACGAGCGCCAATGCTTCCAGGTAAGCGCGCTCGATCTGCTCGCGACGCCAGTAGTTGGCGATCACGCGTTGTGCGACTGTCGTCAGGAACGCACGCGGTTCTTCCAGGGCGAGTGGTTCATCGCGGGCGAGCAGACGCACGAATGTGTCGTGCGCAAGGTCGGCGGCGCGATGCGCGCAGCCGAGCTTCTTGCGCAGCCATGCGTGCAGCCAGCCGTGATGAGTGCTGTAGAGCGCCTGCATCTCGTGATGCAGGGCTGATTCGTTTGCCGCCATGGCCTGCCGGGCGCGCCGGATCGAGAGATGCGACGCCTTTGTAAATGAGAATGATTCGCATCATAGCATGACAAAATGTAAGGAGGGAATGAGCACGTGCCGACGCCAGGACAGGTTGCCTCGAAACCGGCCGATCGCGATGCCGACCTGGCTGCTGCCGGTGCCCGGCAGAAATGGGCACAGCGCGAGCAGGTTGCGGAACGTGTGCTCGTCGAGCCAGCGCCGCCGCTTGACGCACTCGTCGCGGAAGTAACCGACATTGGCGGCAGGGCCGCCGAACGAGGTCAGGCCGAGCCGTAGAAAAATGCAGAACCCGGACGATGTATCGAACGCTCAACCGGACGCAATCGAATCCATGTCCGCGACTCAACGCGGCGCCTCTGCCACTCATTACGCATTGCTTCACACCCGCTCACAGCAACGATTTCCCTTGGGCGAGAATCTTGTCGCAGACCTGCTTGGTGATCTGTTCCTTGAGGCCGCCGCCGCTCAGATCCAGTTGCTTGCCGTTGCTGCCGGTCAGGATGCCCTTGGCGCCATCGGCATAGCCGCTGTCAGACGAGGCCGAACTGGAACCGCCCGGGAGCTTGCTCATCAGCGAGTCCTTGACCGACGACGCGCTGTTGCCGCTGAGATAGTTGTTCTTGATGCAGAACTCCAGCACGCCCGCGACATTGCCGGTGCTGCCGGAAGTCAATGACTGGCCTGACAAGGCGCTGCCCATGCCGCCGAGGCTCCCGAGTCCGCCGGACGACTCGCCCCCCGAACCCTGGTTGAGCAGGTTGCCGAGCTGCGCCTGGACGGCCGGGACAGGCAGCAAGACGGCGATCAGAACCCCTGCAGTTGCGATGCGATACGTGCGCGCGTTCATACTCGAACTCCTTCTGCCGGCTGGAAGTCCTCTCTACTATAGTGCCTTCCAGTCAGACGACAGATGGGGTTGCCACGTTAAATATTGTCGTGGGTGCGTGGCGTGCGGGCGTTGCGCGCAGGGTGCGGCCGCCAGGTATCACGCCCGGCCGGGCGCTGCGTCGACTCGGAATTGACAGATCACGTCCGCGCTATCGGCGAGCATTTCGATCTCGGCCGCTGTCAATGAAGAGATCCGCGTTGCCATCGAATCGGTTAGTCCGAGCGCGCGTTTTGCCTGCCCCCGGTCTTCTCCAAGCATCCGTTGCGCGAGCAGGAGGTACGACTGGTTGAATGCGGCAATCGCCTGCAGGCTGTCTGGCGCTGTCACGTTAAATTGTTCACGACGCAATAGTGGTGAGGACATACGCTTGCTCAGTAGACGGACGGAATCTGGGTGGCTTCCGTGAAACGATGCTAGGCCATCACGCGATCTTGATCGGCGATCCCAGCAACGTGACGGTGCCGCTCTAACGCATCGTTGACCCTATGGTAGGGAATCGAATCTGGTGGCTCAAGAAAAAAGCCTGCCGCCCGAGAGGCGGCAGGTGAAATCGAGGGGCGGGGTTGCCTCAGGGAGGCCCCCCTCGAAAGACCGAAGCAGAGTTTATTCGGTCGGAGCAGACGGCGGATGTGCGTGGCGGATTGAGTCAAACTGTTGACGGAATGGGACACGAAAAGGCGTCGTTCGGGCAGGAACGACGCAAACGCCTCGTACAGACCACGGCCGCATGGGCCGCCCATCGGCATGGTTGCCGACTGGGAAGTAACGTGTGACGGCCGCGACATGTGAGCTCGGGACAGGGCGTCCTGTCAATCCGGCTCGGGCTGTATCGACGGGACTCCATGACTGATTGGCGACGATCGGCACGTCAGGAGCGTACGGAAACTGTGCCACGCTGGCTGTAAGCGGTAGCCGGTCTGCGAAGACCAGATGTTCGTTCGATTCTAATTGATCCGTTTCAATTAGATATTACTTTGCATAGAGCAATGAACGTCCGCTTTTCCTGAAATGGAGCGCTCGAACAACGCTGCATATTAATGACGTGGTCATATATGCGTATCAAATTGCCAATGCAAAATATAAATATGGATTTTGAATAAATAGCTTGTTGTTACGCGTAAAGTTGTATTCCGCCTAAAAGGATTGATCGGATCCGCCAACATGTTGGTCGATTCGGCCATAAAAATACGTCGCCGACCGTCCTTATGTACGATCAGCTCAGACAATTAATCCGGCTCGACGCAAGCCGGAACGGGCAACCAATTTCCGGGAAAATCTGATGGAGTGTTCTTCAGTCGCATACCGCAACAGCACGATGGCACCTCGCGTATTGCCGGCGGCCGGCACCGTGAAGCGTATCGGTGTAATTCTGTTTAGTGGCTTTGCCCTTCCAGAGGCCGCTGCGATTGCGGAGGTATTCCAGTCGGCGAATGCGTTCACAGAGGGCGAGCAGTATGGGGGGACACGTTACGACGTCAGTTTGTTGTCGGCGGCCGGGGGCAGGATCGTGAGTTCTTCATCGGTGTTTGTCTGGACCGAGGGCATCGAGGCACAGCGCGACTCAGAGCGCTTTCACGCCTTGTTTATTGCGGGAGGCGGAGGCGCGATCGATGCATTACGCGACGAACATCTGATTGCGTGGCTTCGTCGGGCGCATCGGCGTGGAGAGCTGGTATTCCCGATCGGTGAAGGACGGGCGCTGCTCGACGTCGCCGGGTTCGGGCAAACCACGGGTATCAGGCGCTACGGCGAACGCACGGGTGAAATCGCGCAGACCGGCGCTGGTAAAGGCTCTGCGAGCACTTCCCTGAGCCCCTTCCAAACCGCCGTTGCGGTGGTTGAGGAAGATTTCGGAGCCGAAGTTGCGCGTCAGATCGCTGACTGGGTCGCGCCATCCACAAATACCCGGTTTACGGCGATTGTGCGCAAGAATGCTTCGGTTGGCGTGAGCGAGAAAATCAAGGCGTCGGCAAAATGGCTTGAAACAAACGGACACCGGCCTATCTCGATCGACGACGCAGCGCAGATCGCCGGCATGAGCGAGCGCAATTTCCTCCGGCGTTTCAAGGTCGAAATGGGTGTGACGCCGTCTGATTACTTGCTGTATGTGCGGCTTGATATGAGCTGTCGCCTGCTTGTCGAAACTGACCTGCCAGTCGACAAGGTGGCACGCCATTGTGGCATTGGGTGTGGCGGTCGGCTGGCGAAACTCTTCCGCAAGCATTTAACGACAACACCCACTGAGTATCGTATGGGCAAACGGGGCTGAATGGAAAATGACGCTTCCGTCCACCTCGAAGCCGCTAATTTCACCATGTCAGAAGCTGCCCATGTTTTTTGGGGAGTGCAGTTATTTATCAGGCATCGGGATTTTTATTGCCGATAACGTCAGTCATTCGGGTTGATGTTATGCCTAATGACTACAGCCTGATGGAGATTAATCGGTCTCGATCGGTATCATTTTTGCCAGATGATCTTTCGTCATGATCACTCCGTGAGTGTCATGGCTCGCTCGCAGAAAAATTGCTAAATGGATAAATGTTCAAATTAGGCGCGCGGCGCAAACAATTATTCGCGAAAAAGACCTTTAAATTCAAGCGGCAGTAACGAATCTGAGTGGAAAGGCTGATGCAGGCGAGGGCGGACTGGGCGAGAAAAACGCATTGAGTAGGGGCGGTTCGGCCAAAACTCGAATCGCTTACGCCATGCGCGGCTACGTGACCAACCGGGACCTTATGTTCCCGCCTCGTCGTTTCGGCTCGTGTGAGCGACAACCTGCACCAGATCCCGGCGGTCGACACCGACCTACCGCTTTCCACCTGAGGCGTTGACCTTCGGACCATGCCTTAGTGTGTTCCGTCGACCGCCTCCAGGTTTGCGTACCTATCAGCGCGGGCCGGGATGACTTAACCGCGATCTGGCCATATCAATGACATTCGGAGTCCCGCATGCTAAAAGTTACAAAGGCAGTATTTCCGGTAGCTGGCCTTGGCACCCGATTTCTTCCTGCCACGAAGGCGAGCCCAAAGGAGATGCTGCCGATTGTGGATAAGCCGCTGATTCAATACGCGGTCGAGGAGGCAATGGCGGCCGGTATCACCGAGATGATTTTTGTCACAGGCCGCAGTAAGCGAGCCATCGAAGATCATTTCGACAAATCCTACGAGGTCGAGGCGGAACTGGAGGCGCGCGGCAAGGCCAAGCTGCTCGAGTTGGTACGTAGCATCAAACCGAGCCATGTCGATTGTTTTTACGTGCGCCAACCGGAGGCGCGCGGGCTGGGGCACGCGGTGTTGTGCGCGGAGAAGCTGGTAGGCGATAGCCCGTTCGCCGTGATTCTTGCGGACGACTTGCTATATGGCAGCCCCCCGGTCATGAAGCAAATGATCGAGGTGTTCGATCATTACCATAGCTCCCTGATCGGCGTTGAGGAAATTCCGGCGCAGGATACCAAATCGTACGGAATCATCGACGGCAAGGAATGGGAGGAGTCGATCATCAAGATGTCGGGAATCGTCGAGAAGCCGGAGCCGAGTGTGGCGCCGTCGAATCTCGGCGTGGTGGGCCGCTATGTGCTGAAGCCGCGGATCTTCGAACATCTGCGCGCGCTGAAGCCGGGCGCGGGCGGTGAGTTGCAGCTGACGGACGCGATTCAGTCCTTGCTCGCCGATGAACAGGTGCTGGCGTACAAGTACCACGGCACGCGCTTCGACTGCGGCAGCAAGCTGGGTTATCTGAAGGCGACAGTGGAATTTGCGCTGCGGCATCCTGAGGTAGGTACCGAGTTTCGTGAGTACCTCGAGCGGCACCTGTCGCTGCTGCCGACGTGAAATTGTCGCGCGTCCTGACTCGGTGCACGCATGCCGGATAAAAGCCGGCATGTGAGTATTGAGTCAGGATGCAAGATCTTCATTCATTCAATCAATCAATCAATCAATCAATCAATCAATGAAGATCACTCCAGGATCCAGTGTTCCTGAGTGAGCACCCGGTTTTCGATTGACTTTGCCAACTTGTGCAGAGCCACTCTGATCGGTAGTCCTTCGGACGCTACCCAATGTCCTATGCGAGGAAATTCCAACTGATGAAAATGTCCGGCTAGAAGCGCTATCTCAATGCGTCCTACGCCATTGGAATTCCGCATCGCATGATTGGCGCCGGCGCAATTCCAACAAAAGGGCGCCGAGGTTCGAGAAGGACTGACCAGGTGCAGGATCAGATCAGCGCCATTCGCATCTCGATCATGCGTCACCTCCCACGATAGCCTTCCACCGGCGTCCGGCAATCCGCTGATCCACGTTGCCACCACCGACGGATCATAGCCCCAAAGGCGCAGACCGGCGCGTACGTGAGGGCGAGGGTGCGGCATATTCGAACCTCCTGGTGAAATCGAGGAGTGTGTGAAGTTTCCTTCCCTCAGCATGACGCCTGATCCTTTTTTCGGTTAGCGATGAACGAAAATGCGCGAGCCAATTGGGTCAAGTAGTACCTCGATCGTTCAAATCCTTAAGGGTGACCCCAGGTCAGGATTGTTGGCGAGCGCTCGGCAATCGGATTGGATCGAAAAAACTAAAATTGCAGGGAGCGACTGGCCCGGACGCGGCCTTGCTCGCCAAGACCCAAGCGCGAGTGAGTATAGGTTGGCCATGAGACGGTCACTCCTGGCTGGCATAAATCGTCAGGACTTTGACGGCAAAGAACCCAAAAGTTTGGCCGCTGTGATTCTCCACCTTAGCTGGCGGAGATCGAGGAAGATCGACGTTGTCCATTTCTGTTGAATAGGACGGCGAAGTAATGTTACGAAACCATCCGTACATTGTGGGCAGAGATGATGCATGCAGTCATAGTCCGAACTGCGTGCTGATAACCGTCCGCAGCCGCCAACGTATTATCGTATTCAGCCATCCAAAGATGTTATGCGTGCTGCTTGTGTACGATTATCGAGACAGTCAAAACGGCTCGGATGTAGCCGTAGGAGGCCAATTATCTTCGGGGGACGACTGGATGGCAGTTTTTTTTGCCCGCTGTAGTCGCAAGGCGACTCAGCCTCAGGTTGAGCACGACGTTTGCACTGTACGACGTATCGGAATCGCACTGTTTAACGGTTTCGCGTTGCCTGAGGCAGCCACGATTGTGGAGATTTTTCAGTCAGCAAACGAATTCAGTGCTTCCATGCACACTGGCGGGCCACGCTACGATGTTCGCCTGTTGTCGGTCACCGGCGGGAGGATAGCGAGTTCGTCGTCGGTGTTCGTTTGGACCGACAGCATTGAGTCAAGTGCTCATGCAGACGACCTCCATGCAATTTTCATTGCCGGTGGTGCCGGTGTCCGCAGCGTCCTGAGCGAGGAGCGCTTGATCGGATGGTTGCGTAGACTGGATTTGCGCAGAGAACGGGTTTTTCCGATTGCCAACGGACGCCTGCTGCTGGACGCCGCCGAACTCCCGGATACATCTCGCAAGCTGCGACGCGGCGAAGCTGCTCATGCGGTGGCGTGGAATGGATTGAAGGTGCCCGCTCCGCAGCGATCCAGCACGCCACTGCGAGCCGCGCTGGCGATGATCGAAGAAGACCTTGGCACAGAGATAGCACGGCAAATTACCGGCGCTGTGAGGTTGCGCTTCGAGGCGCAGTTTGCCGCGACTTCCAACAAGAACGTGTTCGGCGCAGTGAGCGAAAAGATTCAGGCGTCGGCGCAATGGCTGGAAATGAACTGTGGGAGAACGATCTCAATTGAAGAAGCGGCGCAATTCGCCGCGATGAGTGAGCGGAATTTCTTGCGTCGCTTCAAGATGGAAATGGGGGTGACGCCGTCCGACTATCTTTTATACGTCCGCATTGACAAGTGCTCTCATTTTCTTTCCGAGACCGATCTGCCGGTCGACAAAATTGCGCGGCGTTGCGGAATGGGTAGCGGTGGACAACTTTCCAAAATATTTCGCAAATATCTAGGTGTGACGCCGACAGAGTATCGCGCGAGCAAACGGTCTATCAGCTAAGTGCGATGACAGAGGCTATAGGACAGCCAGCCTGGTTTGCGCCGCGCGATCACAGGCAGCTGGATCAGCAGAAGGATGTAAAGCCGTGAACGATGACTACTGTCAATAGACATCGGCCATGCTGAAGCTTGTACCGACTGAATCGCGTGCCGACGTGATCGGAGTCTTGTGGAGCTTCCAGTCGATCGCAATGTCAGGGTCGTCCCACCGCAATGTACGCTCATGCTCGACAAAACTGCGCTCGGTTGTCTTGCAGAGCACCTCCACGACATCCGACAGTGCGTGGAAACCATGAGCAAACCCGGGTGGTATCCACAACTGATGGCAGTTGGATGCAGATAAGCGCGCACTGATCCATCGCCCGAACGTTGGCGACCAGCGGCGCAAGTCAACCGCTACATCGACTATTTCGCCGCTCACTACCCGAACCAGTTTCCCTTGTGGTCGCTGGATCTGATAATGCAGACCGCGCAGGACGTTATGAGCAACGACTGAATGGCGCTCCTGCACAAATCGGTAGCCGCGGGCCACGTGCTCTTCAAATTCTTCCTGATCGAAGCTGTCGAATGAAACGCCTCGCATGTCGGAAAATATGCGGGGTTCAATCAGCTTGACGTCGATAATTGCTGTGTGTTGAACATGCATTGCCATCGGTAACGAATAAGATAAGAAATTTAAACAGACTTCGCGATGGATGCCGCCAGGCCGAAGATGATGAAAATAGAACGTCGGCCAGCGTCGCACCGATGCGGATCGGACGTCGCAAAGACGATGAGAGAAGAGAGTGGCAGCGGGCGTAGGCAATAAGCCTGTGGTTATGCATGTGGATGCGCTGCGAATGAATAGGGCGTTCTGACTGTGTTCGGGAAGATATTTCAAAAAATCCTCATCTCCGAGGCTACCGATGATACAAGGGAGGGCTTCGCCTTTAGCGCCAAAACGTTGCCTCGATACGCCATCTATCATTCCAGCCCGTCGCTGCTCACTATTCACTTTCGAGGTGAATGCAGAGCGATTCCATTTTTTCAATAGGCTGGGTTGATTGCTGAATTTATATTCGGCGGAATCCTTCAATGTTTTGGCGAACCTACTCAAATCGAATATAGGAACATTCGTCTCGGGGGTTACGGTGTGGCTACATCTGCGTGCTATGCGTAACGGCTATCGGAACGGATAGATCGTGCTGAAGCGGATCAGCCGTGTCGGCGGGGTGGGCGAATTGGACTGCGGTTGATCTGCATGGGTTCAACGATCGCTTGAAGACCTCCATGGCAATTGCCTCGCCTGTTGAGTACCTATCCGGCACGCTCTTTCCGGAAAAACGAGAACAACCCATTGGGTTCCGCATCTACAACTCCGCCGGCGCTCCAGATTGATAATGTCCTGGTCAAACTACCCAAACACCCACGCGCGCACCGACCTTCTAACTTATCTCGTTGTGTCGCAGTTGATCAGGCGTTGTCTTACTGGAAGGTGGCTTACGGTTCAGCACGTGGTCGAATCCACGCATCTCTGGATGCACGTGAACGGCAGCGTCGACTTGCTGCAGCGTGTGGCGTTGACCAGTTGCGCGCAAGACATCGCGATACATTTGATACGAGTGTCGAAGATGCGATTTGACGCCGAAGATCTGGCAGGCGCACTTTTCGATTCCGTCAATCTCGACTATCAGTCACCAGCGGTAGTGGAGGTCCACCGCGCCTGTTTGGTCCATACCATGTTGGGAGCGCGTTCATCAGGACATCCGATACAGCGCGACGGGAAATAATGTACGTGGTGCCGGTTCTTGCCGCTGTGGACTACACCAGTGGGAATACTTGGAAATTCGTTTGGATGAACCTTGCGAAGTTGCTGGTTCCGCTTCGAGGCGGGCAGGACTGAAAACCTGATGGCGCAGAATCCGAAATCCTGGGTACGCCAGGTCAAGACCCACCCAAGGAATAACTTTGCCGTCGACCGACTGCAGAGGGATCATCTGCGGTGAATGAAATGGCAACGGCGGCTTGAGACGCAGCTCGTAAAAAAGAAGCCCGCCGTACGAGGACCGGCGGGCGAAAAGAATCGAGGGGGATCATAGGACCGGGATGGCCCCTCGATTCGGCCAGCCTCAAGTATCGGGTGGGATAAATGTGGCGCAGCATAAGTGGCGGTGGCGGTAAAGGTTTCGTCGGAATCGCGCATGGCCGCGGTTACGCAGATGCGGCTTGACGCTGATGGAACAGGACAAAATCAGTGCCGGGTATTGTCAATGGAAAACCCTGTTGCCGTCTATTGTCGGATTCGGCCAACAGCGTGGCCTGTTTCGCCGTGCGCCTCACGTTCAATCGCTTGCGATCTATCATGATCCGCACGCTTTGCGGGTAGCGATCTGGCCACAATCACACGCAAAGTTTCCAGCTTGGAGCCGCATGGGATAACTAACTATCTATTCTGATTGCCTATGCATTCGTCACCATATCCCGATACCGGCGCGCAAGCCGAACTCCTGACTTATCTTGTAGTTTCGCAACTACTTATGCGTCACGTGGCGCACAGATGGTTAACAGTCGATCAGGTAGTCGAATCTACGCACCTCTGGCTTCGATCCCACGGCGACCGGATTGACTGGCTAGCGCGCATAGAACTGGCCGGCCGCGCCGAAGGATTGGCGGAGAGCGTGACACGAATTGAAGGGATAACCTTCAAAGCTGCTGCCCTGAGACGGGCTCTCTTAGGTTGTGAGCGCCAGGACTATCGCTCTCCCGCGGCAGCCAGAATTTACGGTGTCTGCATAGACTTCGTTGTCGATCGAAATGTCGCTAGAAGCCGGGCGCGGCCAGAACAGCAATAGGTATCCCCGTGCCTGCCTAACACTCAATGATCCCACGCAGACGTCATGAATGAAAAGGTGAATACGCACCACCTTTACAGAGACAATATCGTGCGTCACGTGCAACGTGCGTGAATCGAGCGCAGTAGCAATGAATCCCGCGATGGAGCGCGCCGCCCAAGATCGAGCACCGAAGGCTTCGCGCGACACGTCCACGTGGTGGATAAGATTGCACTCGCTGAACGCTCAGGTCGAACCACTCGGAGATACCGCGTTGCGTACCCTGTAGTCGGTCGGTGTCGTCGCCAGATACTTTCTGAATAGCTTGGCCAATTGGCCGCCGCTGCCGATACCGCAGCGGCGGGCGATCTTGTCGACAGGCAAACGCGACTCGAGGAGCATCCGGCAACTCATGTTCAGACGTGCCCTAAGCAGATAGTCGGACGGCGTCATGCCGATCTCGCTCTTGAAGCGTCGCAGGAAGTTGCGCTCGCTCATTGCCGCAACCTGGGCGGCCGCGTCGATAGAAATAGGGCGATCAACATTTGCATCCAGCCAACGCGCCGAGGCCAGGATCTTTTTGCTGACTTGCGACGTCGCGTTGTGGGTCGTCGACGGGTTGATGGGCGTCCTGTGTTCCGGTGCGACGGATTCGGCAACCAGCCGCGCCAGTTCCAATCCTAAATCCTCTTCGACCACGCGCAAGGCTGTGTGCACAGCGTCTGGCGCTTCAGTCAGCGGGTTTGCCTGATAGAGACCATGCGCATCATCGTCTTCGTACAGAAGCGCGCAATAGCGGCTCGGAAGCCCTGCCGCTTCCAGAAGCAGCCGTCCTTCCGCGATCGGATGAACGATCTCGCTGAACGGGTGCCTGCGGCGCAGCCAGCTGCCAAGGCGTTCGTCGCGGCACGCATGTTGCGCGTCCGCACCACCTGCGATGAAGAGTAGGTGTGTGTCATTGGTGCCGCGGTGCGAATCGACACTGTCCGTCCAGACGAACACCGACGACGAACTCGCGATACGACCGCCGGAAGCTGAAAGCAGTGAAACATCGTAGCGTGTGCGGTCCGCTCGCTGTGCGGCGGCGAGTGCGTTTGCCTTCTGGAAGATCTCGATGATCGCTGCGACTTTCGGCAGTGCGAATCCATTGAACAGCGCTATGTCGACGCGCGTGGTGTCGTTCGCTTGCGTCACCACCGCACTTCGCCGCGCGCAATGCGGCAGAGCATGCATCAGTTCCATTTTTGCCCCCGGAATGTTTGGCCTGCAAAGTCTCGTCTCATGACTCTGTCTTTATTCTTTTGACGCATGCTATCGCAGTGACTAATGCGCCATTATTACGTGGCCGATCTAACCAATACATTGGCAGTTTGAGACACTGAGCGACCAGGAGGCGCACGGTCTCGATGCGCAACTATGCCGCATGATTCATGGTACGACGCGAGAAGACCAGGAAATATTGGTAAGGCATTGTTTTGAAAAAAGTGAGACGGAGTGCATAGAGTCTCTTTTGAAATTACTTATATGCTGAATGATATAAAAATCATTGAGCCATTGCTGCCGGCGCATCGCTGCCAGCTTTTCCCGCAGCAAGCCTTTGGGGCTGTCGAAGTACGGCTCTCATGAAGCCGTTGCGACGCGAGTTGTATCTATCAAGAGAGGCGCTGCGTCGGCTCGATCGTCGCAAGCAGCGGGCGGTCTTTTGCTTCAGACCGGAATGTGTCGATCGCGGCCATAGTTTTAGCAAACGATTGCGCATAGGGGTAGATGAGCCCTCTGTGTCGCAGTTAACGCGTCTATGCAGAGGCAGGACACTCGGACAATCATCAATGCCGCTTGCGAAACCCCCGAATTCATCTTCGGGGTACGCGAGTGGGATATGGCCGAGGATCCGCGGCGGCCCGCTTCATTGCCGTACTCAGTCAATTTCATGGTCTTGTCCGCCACTCGCCCCGCAACAAATATCTATCGATCTATGATTGTCGCCAGCCGTCTCGGGGGATTCCACACGTAACGCCCTCTGACTTTTAGCCTCCCCCGGAGGGCAAGCAGGTTTCTAATTTATTCGGTTGAGCCGTGCTGAGACGATTTGCCCGGTGGTCCATGAACAGTTCCGACTGGGTATGTATTGTGATCGCATTGGCCCTGATAGTGAGTTGGATAGGTAGCTAGTGCGGACTGGTACACACAATCTCAAGCCGCGGAACTCAGCGAATTTGTCGAACGTAGGACATTGTGAACGAAATCGTTGACCTCATGACTGAGTACGAGGCGATCCAGGATAAGGAATCGCTTTACGCGCGTGTGCTGATGTCGATCATTGCCGACCGCAAAGTGCGAGCGCAACATGACCTCGATAGACAGATCGACGAGACCACGAGAGCTTGAGGTCAATTCGCGCAAACCGCTTCGCTCGATCGCCTCACTGAACTCTGAAGTAGAGAATCTGTGCGATGTGTAGGTGACGTTCGCTCATGAGGTTGTCATGTGTGGTGCTCGACGCGGGCCCACCATCTTTTCCAGCGCATCCGTTTCACCTCTATAGCCGTTGATCCGCGCCCAGCCGGCAAATGCCCGGTTTGATGCGATAGCGATCGAGATAGTCCGAGATCAAGGGCTCATACAGGTCGTCGTGCTCGAGTGCAGAGAGGCGAGGACCGACGATCGACATTTCGCCGCGCAGGACATTGATGAACTGCGGAATCTCGTCGAGATTCGTGTGGCGGAGGAAGCGCCCCACCAGCGTGATCCGACTGTCGTTGCGTGTTGTCTCACGCACGACACCGCGCTCTTCCGAGTGAACCCGCATCGAACGAAACTTGTACACCGAAAACGGGCGTCCTTTCAGGCCCTTGCGGCGTTGCCGGAGAAAAACCGGCCCTGGCGAAGAGAGCTTGACGGCGATGGCAATCACCATGAATAACGGTGCAAACCCGATCAGCACGGCGAGTGCGAAAGCCCGGTCGAAGATATCCTTGCCGGTCATCGCTTCGCCGGAAATGGAAGATGGAGAGAGACTGAGGGAAGGGATGTCGAGCGCATCGAGCGACGCCACGCCGGCGTATTGCCCGAGTGGCATGAGATCCGGCATGAGCCGTATTTCCACCAGTGTGCTCCTGAGCGCTTCGATGCAATGTGCTGCCACAGCATGCGCGGACAACGGCAAGGCGAGCCATACTTCGTGAATGCCACCGGACTCCGCCAGCCGTGCGACACGAGCGAGTTCGGTCTTGCCGTGCTCGCCCATGCCGGTGCCAGGCCGACCCTCTGCGGTGTGCAGCTCGACGACATCCGCGACACGAAAATTCTGATGATGGCTGGCGGCGACTTTTGCAATGACTTGCTTGAAGTATTCGCCATTGCCCACGACGACGACATTGCGCGCGTGCAGCCCGAACATACGCAGAGAGGAATGCGTGGCGTAAGCAGCCAGTCGCCATGACGCGAGCAGCACGACGCCAAGACATGTCCACCATGCAATCCACGACACGAGCGTGGCGTCCTGGCGGTGAATCGAAAGCAGAAGCAGCAAGCCGGCGAACTGCAAGATCAGCCATGCCGGCAGAAGCCGGGCAAAGAGGTGATATATCGAGCGCATGGGCGTGAACGATCCAGCTATCTCTCGTCCCGTTACGAAATGGGCCGGCGTACCCGCTTGACGAGGTCTGGTTCGGGCGATCCGTTATCGGCCAACCGGTTGCGCTCAGTCGTCCGGTACTCCGTTGGCGACATCGACAGATGCTGGCGGAACAGCTTGGCAAGCCGGTCGCCGCTACCCAGGCCCGTACGGCGTGCGATCTTGTCGGCGGGCAGGTCGGTATCGACCAGCATGTGGCAGGCTTTTTCAAGGCGCACTCGCAGCACGAACTCCGTCGGCGTCACGCCGATCTCCTGCTTGAAACGGCGCAGGAAATTGCGTTCGCTCATCGCCACAGCCTGAGCGGCATCCGCAATCGATACGCGGCTCTCGCTGCTGACCCGCAACTGATGCGCTGACGTGCGAATCAGGTCACTTGCGCGCGCTTCACGAGAATTGAATATCGAGTGGGTGAACTGCTTCGACGTGACGGGCAGCAGGTCGTGCGCAACCTGGCTGGCGGTCTCGTAGCCGCAATCGCGTTTGACCACGGACAACGCGCTGGTTAACGCGACGCTTGCGTCGGCGTCGATGCCGGCCGTTCGGGGTGCCGGCGGCGCGCCTGTCGTCATGGCGGCGCCCGCCATCTCCGTCGCTACACCATCCTTGGGCTCGATCCCGGCCAATTCGAGAACGCCATGCGCTCCGCCGATCCCCTGTATCACCTGCGCATGCGGATAGCTGTGGCGCAGCCACGAGAGCAGCCGCTCATCGCTTTCGGCAGGCACGCTCGCGGCGCCGAGCGCAAACAGCGCGTGGACGTCTTTGGCCTGGTGCGCGTCGACCGCGTCAGTCCAGATCGGCACACCTGAGGACGAACGTACGGCTCCGCCGCTGGCGGACACCAGGCGCAGGTCGTAATAGTTGTCGAGCGCGTTGTCCGGATGACGCAAACGGTTAGCAAGACTGAATGTCTCCGCCAGGCGTCCCATGTGAATGAGTGAAAAGCCCTCGAACAGGAGAATCACCACCTGTCTGTGGCGGCGTGTCGATCCAACGCTCCCACCCATCATGAGATGAGTTGTCTTCCTTGTTATATCAGTCGCACATTCCATACCGCTGGCCCCCGGCACAATTAGCGAAATTGAGTTTTCTGCAGCGCATCATATTCGCGAGGGTGTGCCTATCAGACTGAGGCGTCCGATTCAACCATGCTCTTGGCGGAATTGATCAAGAACATCCAGGACGGTAATTTTTATGCGGCAAATGCAGCGCTTTGCCACCGTCAAGCGCCAAAAAAATTCCTATTTGCTATACATCGGGGAAATGAATACCTTACGCGCGTTATCGGCGCGGAGTGGCGGCGCAATGGGGATATCCCGTGTCTACAGCACAGCTTTCGCCTGATTCAAATGTGGGCAAATCGTGGCGAAATGAGGATATTTAAGGGTATTGTCGTCTGTGCGGGGGCTGATGGCTTATACGCAATGCATCATGTCGGTTGCCATAGCGGAGTCGGCTGGATAATTCTTCAATGCGCAATGCCCACGACGCATAAAAGGAGTCGCCAATTTAGATTGACTATTGCATTGATTGGAGCTTGCTATTGGAAGTCAAGTCAAAAAAATGCAAGCCAAAAATTCAAAGCAAATTAGTGACTATTTCAGACGCAATCTGGCGGACAAGCGTCCGCAGCGGCCTGCCACAGGCAGCCCCCCACAGGCAGCCCCCCACCGTCCCACAGCTGCTGCAGGCGCATGGCTTATGGTGACGTGTAGGGGGAGGGGACGAGTCGAACTGAACGCTCAGACGAGACTTTCGGGCGAGACTTTTTTGCTCAGCCGATAGTCGGTGGGGGTGGTCTCCAGATGTTTTCTGAACAGCTTGGCCAACTGACCGCCGCTGCCAATCCCGCAGTGCCGCGCGATCTTGTCGATGGGCAACCGGGATTCGACGAGCATCCGGCAACTCAGATTCAGACGTGCGCGAAGCAGGAAGTCGGAGGGCGTCATGCCGATCTCGTTTTTAAAGCGCCGCAGGAAGTTGCGCTCGCTCATGGCCGCGAGACGCGCCGCGTCGTCGATCGAGATAGGACGATCGACGTTTGCCTCCAGCCAGCGGGCCGACGCCAGGATCTTTTCGCTAACCTGCGGCGCCTCACTGCGGGCGACAGGCGCGCTGAAGGGGGTCTTGTGCAGCGGCGCAACGGATTCGGCAACCTGACGCGCCAGTTCAGGTCCGAGGTCTTCTTCAACGATGTGCAATGCCGTACGTACGGCCGCCGGCGCGTCGTCCCGTGAGCACGCCGGACTGCTCTCGCATGCTTCAGCGTCGTTGTGGGGGAGCGGGCAGTAGCGGCTGGGAAGCTCAGCCGCTTCCAGAAGCAGCCGGCCTTCCGCGATTGGGTGAACGATTTTGCTGAGCGGATGCCGGTGGCGCAGCCAACTGCGCAGACGCTCATCGCAGCGTGCCTGCTGCGCGCCCGCGCCGCCTGCGACGAACAACAGGTGCGTGTCGTTCGTGCTTTTGTGTGTATCGACGCTTTCCGTCCAGACGAACACTGACGAAGAACTCGCGATGCGGCCTCCCGAAGCGGAAAGCAGCGAGACGTCGTAGCGTGCGCGTCCCGATCGTTGCGACGCGGCAAGTGCGTTAGCCTTATGGAATATCTCGATGAGCGCTGCGACCTTAGGCAGCGCAAAGCCATTGAACAGCGCTATGTCGACGCGAGTCATTGCGCTCGCTTGCGTCGACATGGCACTGTGCCGCGAGTTGGGCGGCGCAGTATGTACCAGCTGCATTGGTTTATCCCCGGAATGTTGTGGCCGGCAAAGCCTCTCTCAAGACCATGTGATTTTTTTGTTGACGTATGTTATGCAATTGATATTGGCATCATTATTATATGGCCGAATTAGCCAGGAAATTGGCAGTTGGTGACATTGAGCGGGTAAGGAAACACCCAGCCTGGTGCCCACTTTTCAAACGACAAATTCGAATGCGCCGAGATGGTATCCCGGAAAAACTGAGACGGGAAGTATAGAGAATTTTCTAAAAACGCTTATACCAGAAACGATAAGAAATCACATTTGAGGTGTCAATACTAATGCAGCACGCATGTGTCAGGTAATGTGTGGTAAGAATCCGTCTCACCGTAATGACGAATCCGGCCGTATGTGATAACAGAATGAGGAATCGACCGTCTGTCCGCGACTACGGCAACCGGCACCAAAATCATGAAAAAAATTTGTCATGACGTAAAAAAATTTGATTTAGACCGACTGCGCATTCGTCATCCCCATTTGAGACCCGTGCGCAGTCTGCCACAGACGCGAGGAGAATTGGGACTCGTTGCGATTCGTCATGCGACGTAAAAGACAGCGGGGTGTCCTCGGACAGAATCTTTCCAATAACCGCCATTAGGCGATATGTCAAGCCGATATTGATAGAATCGCATCGGCTGTCGGCAAGCGACTTCATCAGGATTTCGGTTTGCCGTTAGGCAACGCTTGCGCGTTTCTGCTTATGCGTATCCGATCGAGCCGGGATAGTCGGGGCAGGCGTGGGTGAATCACTTTTGAAAGGTGACACCCCGTATCATATGGGCACGCCACGCGCGGTGCGCTCGCCTTACGAGGCCGGCTGCAGGAGCCCGAATCAGACAGGATTGTGCCTAGGTCGGTCAAATATCAAGCAAACGATTGCGCGAAAGCCTAAATAAGCCGGACGCGCAGCCGATAACCCGTTCATGCACAAACAAGACATTAAGACAATCGTTGATGCCGCCAACGAAACTGCCAACACTATCGTCGGCGCGCGACAATGGAAGACGGCCGAAGACGCAAGTGCGATGCACGATGTGATCTTTTGGGACATGGTGGTCAAGCAATTGCCCGACATGAGCATTGCCGACCTGCTTTCGATCCTGAATTAGACGCGTGGCGCGAGGCTTCGGCTGGACTGGCGACAGCTAACCCTGTCGGCCGAGGATATCGCGCGGCTACCCATCATTGAGTCCGATCACTGAAAAGATTTTGACGACCGCGCCTTGCCGCGGTTGACGGCCGCCTTGCTGTTGAATAAAAACCTGCACGGCGCGCATCATCTCTTCGTGGGACAGTTCGCGATAGGCGCAAATGTTGTAGGTGATGCCGTATTGCCGGTCTTTGACAAAATTATCAACGCTCGGTAGCTGCATGGTGTCCTCGAATGCGGCGCGCGATTTTCGAGCCGGAGCGGATATCTTTCAACCACAGCGGGCCTGGCGGACTCGCTGCCCGGCCATGTCCGCAAACGCCGTTCAATCAGACGCAATCTGCGGTTCTCCGAGATCCTGAATGGCGAGCGACGCGGACAGAAATACGTCTTCAATCGTTGCGGCGTACTCGCCCGCTGCAGCGCGACTCTGTTCGTCCAGTGGATGGAATGCGGCGCTGCGCCGGATCACCCGCCGCATACGCTCGAGTTCGGCGATCGTGGGAGATGTCCTCGCGAGCAGCGCCGCAATTAGCGTCTGGTACGCGAGAAGTTGCATCCGCATCTGTTGAATCTCTTCCATGAGTGACTCTTTCATCAAGGTGAAGCGTGCTGGAACAGGTCTGTCGTCGAGCAATCCTACGCGACCGTGTGCGACAAACTCAGGATGACAGTCAGTGCACCGGTTTTGTCGTAATCGAAAAGCCGTGATTTCACTTTCAGAATGCCATCGAATCCCAGTTCGTCGACCTTCATTGTTACGTTGTCGCCGACGAGAGGAAGCTGATGTGCTGCCCGTGTACCCGTAGTACGGTAAGTACCAAAGCCACCTGTGTACTCGTACACATAGGTCACTTTTTCATCCATCTGCACCTCGCTTGTATAAATCAGGCTTTCTATTCAATAGAAGTCTCGCACAACTGCAGCGGGGTTCGCTTGGCCTCATCGGGCAGATCCGAAGGGTGTTGCGATGACATCGCGGCGCCCTGAAGAAAGATGCGAAGAAGAGGGGAGGCCTTACCTATAAAGACGAAGACAGAAATCGTCGTTCCGTATGGCGTGCCCAATTGGCTCGACGGACCATTCCCTCGAGTCAGAAGCCTTCTGCGGCGTGGCGGATGCAACCATGCTTTTGGCTATTCCACCCAACAAATACCGCGGAGATTGCAGGAAAAAGAGCCTGCCGCCCGAGGGAGCGGCAGGCTGAAAGATCGAGGGGTGGGGTTTGCTTGAGAGAAGCCCCCTCGAAAGACCGGATCTGAGTGTAGTCGTTCGAAGCAGCCAGCGGACGCGGGCGGCGGATTGGGGCAAGTTGTTGACTGAACAGGATATGAAAAAGGAGGTTCTGGCTAAATCGTTGTTCGATCTCTTCATGTACTCGTCAACGCGACGATAAAGTCGAGAAAGACCCTTGTCTTGGCCGGCGTGTGGTGTCGCGATGGATGGTACGCATAGAGCGGGAAGCGTTCATCCGGCCAGTCCGGGAACAGGTTGACGAGCCGTCCCTCGCGAATGAGCGGCTCCGCTCCGAGCAGAAGCATCTGCGCGACGCCGGAGCCGGCCAGACACGCATTGAGGAGTGCGCTCGGATCGTTCACCGTAAGCCGTCCATTCGTTTCGACAACCAGCTTTTTGCGCTTGCGATGAAACTCCCACGGATACGGCTTTCCGGTATCCGGGTTGCGGAATTCGAGGCACCGGTGCACCCCGCGCCCCAGATCTTGAGGCTCCGCGGGCCGTCCCCGGCGAGCGAGGTACGAAGGGGATGCGACTGTGACAACTGCGGTGTCAAGGAGCTTCCGCGCAATCAGACTGGACGAGCGTGGTTCGCCAAATCGCAAGGCCAGATCGAAGCCGTCCATGATGAGGTCGCCGAGCTGATCTCGCGCAATGAACTCGAGCTCGAGTTCAGGATGCACATCCATGAATTCGTCGAGCTTCGGGCCCAGAATGATTCGCGAAAAAACCGGGTCAAGATTGATTCGCAGCTTGCCGCGCACGGTCGCGGCGCCTCCTGTCGCGGCTGCGGCCGCTTCCTCCATGCCCCTTAAGTGCGGCATGACCTGCTCGTAGAACCGTCGGCCATCTTCAGTAAGGGAGACGGAGCGGGTCGTGCGATTGAAGAGCCGTATTTTCAGCCGTTTTTCGAGCCGGGCGATTGCGCGGCTAACCCCCGGCGGCGACATACCCAACACTTCGGAGGCGGCTGCGAACGTCCCCGCATCGACGACGGCCGCAAATACGCCGATACCGCTAGAGAGATTCTCGCTGGACGATCTCATGAGCGCTCCCCGCGCAATACGTCAAAAACACCACTATGACCCATTGATAACTATGAGTCACTTCACAAGTGTTATTCATGTCATTTAGTTTGGTGTCGCGTTTGCCCACAATGCATCCCGACAGTGCATTTCAAGCTCAGTGCAATCATTGTTCATTCCAATTTCCAACGAGTAGGGGATGGCCGTTCAACTCACCCGCCGCGATCTGTCGATGCGGACTTCCAGCCTGTATGGACGGTTCGAGCAGGGGCTGTATCACGGCTTGCAACACGCCTGAGCACCGACCGGTGACCCGTGACCGGGAAACATCTTTTTATGCAAGGAGAAACTGCAATGTATGCAATCACAGGGATTACAGGAAAAGTCGGCGGTGCGGTGGCGCGCACGTTGCTCGCAGCGGGTCAGCCGGTACGCGCGGTTGTGCGCGATGCCACTCGGGCACGTTCGTGGGTTGAACGCGGGTGCGAAGTAGTGAGGGCCGACATGGGCGACTTGGCGTCTCTCGCCGCCGCTTTCGAGGGCACGCAAGGCGTCTTCATTCTGCCGCCGTCCGATTTCGATCCGTCGCCGGGCTTTCCCGAGGCACGCGCAGTCATCGAGGCCGTGCATGGGGCACTTCAGGCGGCGGCACCCGGCAAGGTTGTGTGCCTGTCGACGATCGGCGCGCAAGCCACCGAAATCAATCTGCTGACGCAACGTACGCTGATGGAGCAGGCGTGTTGCGATTTGCCGATGCCCGTGACTTTCCTGCGTCCCGGCTGGTTTATGGAAAACGCCGCGTGGGACGTGGCACCTGCCCGGGACACAGGGATCATCCCCAGCTTTCTGCAACCGCTCGACAAGGCTGTGCCGATGATTGCCACCGCGGACGTGGGTCGCGTTGCCGCACAACTGCTTCAACAAACCTGGCACGGCGTGCGTGTCGTCGAAGCGGAGGGGCCACGACGTGTGAGCCCGAACGATCTGGCCGAGGCATTTGCGCAAGTGCTCGGTCGTCCGGTTCGTGCGGAGGTGGTGGCGCGCGAAACATGGGACGCGCTGTTCCGGTCCCAGGGCATGAAGAACCCGTTGCCGCGCATTCGCATGCTCGACGGCTTCAATGACGGTTTCATCGCCTTCGAAGGGGATGACGACGGCATCGTCAAGGGCGAGGTGGAACTGGAAACCGTTCTGCAAGGTCTCGTCTCGCAGACAGGCGCAGGCTAAAGCGGGCACACCCGGCGACGCGTGCGGGATGCCGCGTCGCCGGGTGCTGTCCGCTCGTCGTTGATCAAGGGATTCATGTCAAGGGGTTCGCCATGGAACACAGCACACTCGGCAGGTCAGGGCTGCGTATTTCCCGTTTTTGTCTTGGCGCGATGACCTTTGGATATGTCCAATGAGGGCCGTTGGCCAGCGCGTTGTCGTGCGACTTCTTGTTCAATCATCCATCTGGCGCTGGACTCACCTCCGAAATTCGATTTCCTCCGCAGATAAGCATCGCGGATGCCCGTTGATTGCTGTTGCCGCCTGAGGCCCATGCGGCGGGCCTTTCAGCCGAAAAATCCGTTTCCCACCTCTCGAAAACCCTGGATTCCGGCTAATTTTTTCCTCGTTGACATATGACGTCTCACCTAATACCTTGACGAAAGGTGCACAGGTGAAGACGACTCGCATGACGCGCGAGTCCGCCCATTCGTACGCCAAAAAGGCCGACGCCCGATCGCAACAGCACCGCGCTTGGGTCGATTGATCAATTCGAAAACCGCTGAGGTATCAAATGAAGACCCCGCTTTCAATCACACGCTTTACGTTGGCTGCGTCACTGGCTGCTGGCGCATCTCTGTCCACTCCTGCCGCCTACGCGGGCGACGTAACGGTCGGCTTCGCCGCCCCCCTGACGGGCGCGTCGGCTCATTACGGCGTGGATCTGAAGCGCGGCGTGGAGCTTGCCCTCGACGATGCAAACGCGAAGAAACTCGTCATCGGTGGACAACCGGTTCATTTCATCCTGGACGCCGAAGACGATCAGGGTGATCCGCGCATGGGTTCGCAGGTTGCGCAGAAGATGGCCGACGCGAAGGTGGCGGGCATAGTTGGCCATTTCAATTCGGGCACCAGCATCCCGGCCTCGCGCATCTACAACACCGCGAATATTCCAATGGTTTCGCCGACCGCCACCAATCCCACGCTGACGTCGCAGGGGTTCGACAACGTGTTCCGCGTCGTCAACTCCGACGCGCAGATGGGACAACTTGCGGGACACTCCGCCGTCCAGGCACTGAAGGGCAAAAGCATTGCGGTCATCGACGACCGCACGGCATTCGGGCAGGGTATGGCCGACGAGTTCGTCAAGGGCGTGCAGGCGGCAGGCGGCAAGGTCATCGATCGTGAGTACACGCAAGACAAGGCAGTCGATTTCAAGTCACAGCTCACGCGCATCAAGTCGTTTACGCCTGACGTCGTTTTCTGGGGTGGTCTCGACCAGCAGGCTGGTCTGCTGATGAAGCAGATGCGACAGCTCGGCATCAAGGCGGTCATGCTGGGTGGCGGCAGCTTCGAAAACGACACGTTCCTCAAGGTCGCCGGCGATGCCGCCGAAGGCGCGGTGTCCTGGGACTACGGGATTCCGCTGTCGAAGATGAAGACGGGCCGGGAGTTCGACGAGAAGATGAAGGCGAAATACAACGAAGGCGTGGTTGCTTATGCGCCATCCGCCTATGACGCCACCTGGGTGCTGATCAATGCCATGCAGAAAGCCAATTCGACCGACCCGAAGGTGTATGGCCCATTCGTAAAATCCGTCTCGTTCACCGGCATCTCCGGAAACATCGCGTTCATGCCGAATGGCGACATGAAGGACCCGACTGCAACGTTCTACAAGGTCATCGGCGGGAAGTGGGTTCCGCAGGCTATCGCCACGGGTGACAAGGTCGAACCCCTCGCCAACTGACGGGCATCCGCGCAAGCCGGGCGCTGTACACACTGAACCGGTCCGGCAGATGGATACACGGTCAGGTTTGTAGAAGATTTCACGGCGATCGGTCAGCGCCTTCAGTGGCGTCGACCGGACAGGCAAGCCGATGCCTGGAGATCGGCAGAAACGGGAGTGAGCGCTGCAGGTCCTCGAATCGACACGAGGACCTGAACGTCATTCAGAACGCGTGCTCGACAGGTGATGGTAGCGCTCGAGACTCTCGTTAAGATGGCGCCGCATGGCCCGGCGCGCCGCGGTCTCATCCTTGTGTTCGATCGCGTCGAGAATATCGCCGTGCTCCCGCTGGATGCGCCTGATATACGTTTTGCGTTCCTTTGGATTGGCTTTGCCGTGTTTCAGACGCAGGTCGATGATGATTTCCTGACCCAGCGTGCGCAGGATCGACGCAAAGTGCGGATTCTCCGAACACGTGGCAACGGCCAGATGAAACTCGAAGTCGGCCCGTGCGCATTCTGCATCGTCGTCGATGGCAACGATTTCCATGCGCGCATAGACTTCCTTCAAGGCTCGCAGGTGCGCTTCGGATCGGCGTTGGGCGGCGTAGGCCGCACATTCCGTTTCAACGCCAGTGCGCAATTCGAGCACGTACATTGAATTGTTCAGCGTGGCGGTGTCGAGATAACCGGGCTCCGACGACGGCCCTTTGCCATCCGCAACGAAAACGCCCACGCCGTGGCGCGCGATCAGCCGGCGCCCCAGCTTGAGCGATGCGACTGCTTCACGAACCACGGTGCGGCTTACGCCAAATTCGTTGCAGAGTTCGGGTTCGGTGGGAAGTTTTGCGCCCGGGGCGTATTCGCCGCGTTCAATCTTGTCGCTCAGAGCCTGAATGACCAGCTCGGTCAGGCTGCGGCGTTTTCCAGAACTGGCTGCATTCTTCAGTAAAGTTTCAGCGTCCAGAGTCATTCCTCATGCTCCACACCGGGTCAGGAGAGCTCTGCAATTCACGGATGCAGACATACCGCGCCGGCGCGGGTAGAAAGTGTCTGACCTGCGCCGTATGACATATTATGACTTTACCACAGTCACCTTATGGTCGCGGCTCACCCCACCGACAGCATGGGGTGATGTCCCGATGTCACTCAAGCGTAGATATAGCCGCCGCTCACGATGACATTCTCGCCCGTTGCGTACGTGTTGCGAGCGCTTGCCATCATGACGACCCACTGCGCGATTTCTTCAGGTTCGGCTGCACGTCCCAATGGATTTGCGGCTGCAAGCTCGCCGAGGAAACCCGCTTTCTTCGCCTTCTCTGTTGCAAAGCCGGCGGGCGCGACCGAGTTGACGAGAATGCCATCCTTTGCGACTTCGGCCGCGAATGACTTGGTCAGGCTCACAACGGCGGCTTTTGTCGCCGCGTAGTGAGCGTTCTGCGGGTGTGCCTTGAAAGCGTCGACCGATGTGATGTTGACGATGCGGCCTGCCACGTGAGTCTCGATTTTGGGGCGGTTGCGCATGTGCTCGATCGCCGCGACCATCATGTGATAGGTGCCCTTGATATTGACCGCGTTCTCCAGGTCCCAGTCGTCGTCCGAAATTTCAAGAATGGGCCGGCGCGGATAAATCGCGGCGCTGTTTATCAGGCAGTCGACACGGCCGAGCGCGACAACGGTCCGCTGGAAAACCTCGTGTGCGGACTCTTTACGCGTAATGTCGCCTTCCGCTCCGAAGACGTTGTGGCCTTCTTTCTTCAGTTGACTGACGGTCTCTTCGAGCAGAGGCCCATTCTTGTCGATCAGCGCGATGCTTTCCGCGCCGTCCGCCAGCATGAGCCTTGCGACTGACAGACCGAGACCGGACGCGCCGCCGACGATTACCGCTCTTTGATTCTTCATGGTTCGGGTTATTCCAGTGAGAAGTTACTTGACCGAGACGATTTGCGAGCCGCCGGGCGCCTGATCGGTGGGAAAGACTTCCATGCGCGACAGGTCGACGGAGTCCGGAAGCCTGATCGCTGTCGCGACCAGTTCCGCGATGTCCTCAGGTTGTATCGAGCGATAGGCGTCGTAGAGTTTCTCGTTCGCGCCTTGCTCGCCGAGCGCGGTGCGATACAGGTTCGTCTGCACCCGCCCCGGGGCGATCTCGGTCACGCGGACCTTGCTGCCCAGCAGGTCGCAACGCAGCGAATCGCAGAACATGCTGATTGCAGCCTTGGTGGCGCCGTATACCGCGGTGTTCGGATGCGGGAAACGGCCCGCACTCGATCCGATGAAGAAGAGATGCCCGCGTTTTCGTTTCATCATGCCGTTGAGGGCCATGTGGGCGAGACGCAGTGGTGCACGAAGGTTGATGTCGATCATCGCATCGATATCGTCGGTCGCACATTCGTCGAATCGGCCGAGCGCCGGCAGGAGTCCGGCATTGTTGACCACGACGTCGATCTCGACGCGCTCGAAGAGTTCGCGCAGCCCGGATGTGTCGCGCAGATCGGTCGCGATCGGCGTGACATTGCCTTCCTGCGCCAGGCTGTCGAGCGCGCCCGCGTCACGGCCCAAGGCGTACACATGCAGGCCTTCTTTAACGAGCCGGCTTGCCAGCGCCCGGCCAATACCACTCGATGCGCCAGTCACCAGTGCTGCACGATAGGAATGAGAGTTCATGGATGTGTCGAATTAACGGGTAAAGGGCGGCGTCAGATCACGCCTTCTTCGAGGAACGGCCTGTTTTCAACGACACGTTGATAACCTAGCGGCGCGAGATCGAGTGCGCGGTATTCGCCGTAAGTGATGAGTTCACTCAACCCGCGACCCACGGCAGGCGACTGCTGCAGGCCATGGCCGCTAAAGCCGTTTGCAAACAGGAAGTTCCTAACCTCGGTGTGAGGCCCGACGACCGCGTTATGGTCGAGCATGCAGAAGTCGTAGTGTCCCGCCCACGAATTGACGACCTTGATGGCTTCGAATGCGGGAATCCGTTCGGCGAGGGCCGGCCATATCACCTCATCGAACTCCGAATGGATCACGTCGAAGTCGTTCACGTCCGCGAGCGGATCCGGATCGGGATAGCAGCCGGTCAGATAGTATTTTCCTTCGGGCCTGAAGAAGATGCCTGTTGTGTCGATCGTGAGCGGAACCGTGCCTTCGAGCGGCGTACGGCAATCGAATACGAACAGGCAGCGTTTGCGCGGTTCGACGGGAATATCGAGGCCGGCGAGGCGGGCCATTGCCGGTCCGCGTGTGCCCGCGGCGTTGACCATCGTGCCGCAGCCGATGGTCTCGCCGCTCCTGAGCACGACGCCGGTGATCTTCGAGCCTTCGCGGCGAATGTCGACGACTTCGTTCTCGATGTATTCGACGCCGAGCGCGCGCGCCTTGCGTCGCATGCCTTGCAGCAATCCATAGCTGTCGAACCAGCCTTCGCCGGTCTGGCCGTACACACCGTTGACGAGTCCATCGGTGTTGAGCCAGGGAAAGCGCGCCTTCAGCTTCGCCTCGTCGAGCAGCGCGACGTCAGCACCGTTCTCTTTCTGCGTCGCGTAGTTGCGTTCGAACATCGGCGCCCCGGTCGCGTCGCCGAGGTACAGGTAGCCGTTTTCCTTGAAGCCGAGTTCCGGCGCATCGCCGTCGACTTCGACGAGTTCATGGAAATGGCGAATGAATTCAGTGCCGAATTGCGAGATCCTGATGTTCAGCGGATTGGAGAACTGATGCCGGATCGACGCGCTCGACAGAGCCGTCGCCGACTGTGCGTAGGTCCAGTCACGCTCCACGACGAGGACCGAGCCGTTGAAGTCAGGGTTCTTCGCCAGAAAATAGGCGGTGGCGCTGCCGACCACCGCGCCGCCCACGATCACCACGTCGTAGTGGGTCTTTGATGCTTGCTGTGCCATCTGGATGCTTTCCGAAAAGACGTTCTGGACCGAAACCTAGTTGGCTTTCGGATCTTCGTAGTGGCCGTCTGCTGCGAACTGGCCACCCTGATAGCGCACGGCGGGGTGGCGCGGATCGGGTACCGGCGTGTTCGCGTAGACCTCGGCGCGGTACGCGTCCGCGGAATCTTGCGGTGCGTAGCCGAGGTACGACGCCTCCGTGTTGTCCCAGAAGTTCGCGCTGTTTTTCGAATTGCCGTACACGATCATATGGCCGACGCTGGATGCCATCACGGCGCGTATGCACAGGTGCGAGAAGTCGTCGTAAGAGAGCCAGGTAGCCAGCATGCGCCGGTCGACGGGCTTCGGGAAGCACGAGCCGATCCGCAGGCACACCGATTCGAGTCCGAACTTGTCGAAGTAGTAGCGCGACAGGTTCTCCACGAATGTCTTGCTGACGCCGTACAGGCTATCCGGCCGTTGCGGCACGTTTGCGTCGATGGTCTGCGTGCATTCGTAGAAACCGATCGCATGCACGGAACTCGCGTAGATCACTCGCTTCACATTGAACTGACGTGCGGCTTCATAGATGTTGTAGCTGCCGACGATATTCGAATCCAGAATGACCTGGAAAGTGTTCTCGCGCGGTGCGCCGCCGAGGTGCACGACCATATCGACGCCTTTCATCATCTCGAAGACGGCGTCCCTGTCGGCCAGATCGCACACCACGAGTTTTTCGTTTTCGCGTGCCTCGCCCAGCGGCTCACGATCGCTGAGCGTCAGCGTTTCGGCGTAGGGTCGCAGCGAGTCGCGCAGCACGGCGCCGAGCGCGCCCGCGGCGCCCGTGATCAGGATGTTCCTGAACGGTGGCGTGGTGATGTCGGTCATATCGGTTCCTTACTGTTCAGCCGATGTCTTCAAGGCGTCGAGCGTAACGCCATAGTCGTCACGCAGTTGCGCTTCTGAGATGTACTCGTTGCGGATATCGCGCAAAAGCGCCTGTCTGTCGCGCTCCGCCGGAGAGCCGACGCCACCTCCGCCCGGCAGCGAGAGTGTGACGCGCTGATGTTCCGCGACCATCTGCGTACCTTTGCCCTTCATCCTCGTGCCGTCGGACAGGGTAACCTCGCCGGCGGCGCCGGACTCGCCGCCGGACTGTCCGCGCGCTGGATGGTCGATACGATCGAACATGGCGTTGAAGCGGAACTGGTAGCCGGCACGCGGTCCGATTTCGACGATCTGCCCGAGGCCGCCGCGCAACTTGCCGGCGCCGCCGGAGCCCGAACGCATTTCCTTGCGCCAGACGACGATCGGGCCGACCTGCTCGGTTGCCTCGACCGACATGGCGTGAACGCCGCTGGGGAAGGCGGTGGCGGACAGACCATCGAGTTCGGAACGTGCGCCCGTGCCGCCGCTGTTGAACATCAGGATTTCACTGCCTTTCAGGCCCGAACCTTCGTGCACCGGACGCGCGCTGACATGCAGGTTCCACAACGCACCGGAGCCTTCGGCGGGTACGCGGCCCGGCAGAATCTTGTGCAATGCGCCCAGCACAAGGTCGGGCACGAAGTGGCCCAGCACATGGCGAACCGCAACCGGGCTCGGGCGCTGGGCGTTCAGGATGCAGCCCTCGGGCGCCTCTACGCGAAACGGTTCGAGCGACGCCGCGTTGTTAGGCACCTCGGGTGCGATGATGCATTTCAACCCGTAGCAGGCGTACGCTTTTGCATACAGCAAGGGCACATTGATGCCGTACGGGCTGGACGGCGACGTGCCCGCGAAGTCCGCCATCAGATGATCGTCGCCGATTGTCAGCGTGACATTCAACGTGACGGGCGTGTCATAGCCGTCGAGCGTCATCTGATTGGTCTCGGTTTGCTTCGGTAGCGCGGCGATACGTTCGAGCGTCGCTTCGCGGCTGCGCGCCAGGATGAATTCGCCGATACCTTCGACGTCTTTCAGCTCGAATTCCTTCAGCATCTCGAGCAAGCGCTTGTGGCCCGTTTCGTTGCACGAGGCGAGTGCGTAGAGGTCGCCTACGACCTTATCGGCTTCGCGCACGTTGTTGCGCAGAATGTTGATCAGATCGCGATTGACCTGGCCTCGCTCGATCAGCTTCATGATCGGAACGAATAGACCCTCTTCGTAGATCTCACGCGAGTCGGGACCAAAGCCGCGTCCACCGATATCCACCACGTGCGCCGTGCTGGCGAAGTAGCCGATCAGCTCGCCGTTGTGAAACGAAGGGGAAACGACGGTGAAGTCGTGCAGATGCCCGGTGCCTTTCCACGGATCGTTGGTCAGGTAGACATCGCCTTCATACATATTGTCCGTGCCGATCGCGTTCATGAAGTGTTCGACGGCTTCGGCCATCGTGTTCACGTGACCCGGCGTGCCTGTGACCGCCTGCGCCAGCATGCGGCCGCGCTTGTCGAAGATGCCGGCGGACAGATCGCCCGCTTCGCGAACACTGGTGCTGAACGCCGTGCGGATCAAGGCCATGGCCTGTTCTTCGACGACGGAGATCAGGCGGTTCCACATGACCTGCATGTGGATGGTGTCGAGGTTGCTGAGAGACATGGTTGTTCTCCTGATTACTGGGCGGCGTTCAGTTCTTTGGCGACCACGAGCAGGCAGCCGTCCGGCTGCACCATGGCGTCGAACGACGACGTGACGAGCGTCGACGTTTCGGGCTCGACGATGATGGCCGGCCCCGTTACGCTCTCGCCGATCTTCAGCGAACCGCGCTCGACGATCGCGGCGTCCACGAAACGATGCAGTGCCGCGTCGAAAATCTTGCGGGTTTTCGGTGCAACGACGGCGTCGCGCGACGTCACGAGTTGCAATCGCTCGACGGGCGGCAACGGCGAGCTTGCCTTCACGGCCCAACTGACGATTTCGATGTCGAGGCCATCGATCGGCCGTCCAAAAAACTGCGTATACGCCTTGGTGAACGTTTCCGCGAACGTCACGCGATCTTCCGCGGTGAAGCGCCGATACGGCACAGCGACAGGAATTTCCCAGCCCTGGCCGACATAGCGCATGAAGGTCTTGATTTCGACGATCGGCTCCGCGTCACCCGAACCCTGGCGCGCGAAATGCACGGCCTCTTCGCTGAGTTGATCGACGATCTCGTTGAGTGCGTCGGCATCGAACTCGTTAAAGCGCATGCTGGCGCTGCGCACGCTTTCATAACCGAACGGCGCGCGCAGAAAACCAATCGCGGAGCCGACACCGGCGCCCGGCGGTACGATAAATTTCCTGATGCCGCTTTTCTCGCACAGACGTGCCGCATGAAGCGGACCGGCGCCGCCGAACGTGATCATCGTGTAATCGCCGATGTCCTTGCCGCTTTCGACCGCATGCACGCGCGCGGCATTACTCATGTTCTCGTCGACGACTTCGGCGACGCCGTAGGCCGTTTCCTCCGCGCTGAGATTGATCGCGCCGCCCACCTGCCTGACCATTGCGCCGGCTGCATCGTCGATCGAGAGCGGGATCGAACCGCCTGCGAAGTTCGCGGGATCGAGACGGCCGAGCAGCAGATCGGCGTCGGTCACGGTCGGCTGCATGCCGCCACGCTGATAGCACGCGGGACCAGGTTCCGAGGCGGCACTGTGCGGACCCACGCGAATCTGGCGCATCACGTCGACGGAAGCGATCGAACCGCCGCCCGCACCGATTTCGACCATTTCCACCACAGGAATGGAGATCGGCATGCCGCTGCCCTTCTTGAACCGATAGGTGCGCGCAACCTCGAAGGTGTTGGCGGTTTTCGGCGTGAGATCGTCGATCAGGCAAATCTTGGCAGTGGTGCCGCCCATGTCGAACGAAAGAACGGTATTCAGGTCGTAGCGCGCGGCGATGTGCGCGGCGAAGATTGCGCCGCCGGCCGGCCCCGACTCCACCAGCCGCACAGGAAACTCGGATGCGCTTTCGACCGAGACGATACCGCCGCCCGAATGGATGATGAAGATCGGACATACAGCTCCGGCTTCCCGAACTTTTCCGAGCAGACGATCCAGATAGGACTTCATGATGGGGCGAACATAGGCGTTCGCGCAGACCGTGTTGAAACGCTCGAATTCGCGGATCTGGGGCGACACTTCGCTCGAGATGGACACCGAGACATTCGGCAGACGCTGCTCGATCGCGTCGCGCACCATCCGCTCATGCACGCCGTTCACATACGCGTGAATGAAGCCCACGGCGACGCTCTCGTAGCCGCCCTGTTCGATGCGTTGAACGATAGAGGCGATCTGAGCCTCTGTCGGCGCCAGCAGCACACCGCCTTGAGCGTCGATGCGTTCGCCCAGCGTGAACCGGTCGCAGCGTTCGATAAGGGGAGGGGGGAGCTTGATATTCAGATCGTACTGTTCGAACCGGTTTTCGGTTCGCATCTCGATGGTGTCGCGAAAGCCTTCAGTCGTAACGAAGGCAGTTTTCGCTCCGCGCCGCTCAATCAGCGCGTTCGTGGCGAGCGTCGTGCCGTGGATGATGACACCGATGTCCTTCAGCTCGATTCCGGCCTTGCCCGCGACGATGCCGATGCCTTTGATGATGGCGCGCTCAGGCGCCGTGTAATCCGTAAGGACCTTGGTGGAAAAGAGTTCTCCACCGAGTTCAAGCGCGACGTCGGTGAACGTCCCACCAATGTCCACACCCACTCGTGCCTTGTCGTGACTGGCCACCATGACTCTCCTGTTTAAAACCATGACATGCGCCGAGCAAAACGCCAGGCGAAAAATCCCTTCGACGAGCATCGGAAGGCGTATGCGCGGGCACGTGGCGCCATCCGGACCGACCCTTCGCCGCGTGTTCGGAAGGGCATTGAATCCGTTATTTTTTGCTCGTTGACATATGATGAGTGACGTCTTACAGTGATGTCAACTCAAACAAATTAAATCTCGTGTTTCCAGTCATTTTTCTCCCCGGATTTGCTCTTGTAAAGCATTGTTTTATAAAGTTTTGTGGCGATGTGACGTGTGCCGGAGCACTGTTGGGCGCTAGCGGTAAACCACTATGCCTTCGGATGGAAATTTGGAGAAAAAATTGGTCTTTAGATGGTTTTTTTGGCGGACGCGCCGTCCTGGTTGAAGCGTTTTCGAGGTGGGTTTGCGAGGTGCGTTTGTATCGGGTTCTCTGAAGGCAAGGGCGGCTTGTCCGGGTGAACGAAACAAGGATCGAATGAACAGCAAGGCAAAGGATGGGTGATGAAGGTATTGGTGCCAGTCAAGAGAGTGGTCGATTACAACGTGAAGGTCCGGGTCAAGTCGGACGGCACGGGCGTCGACATCGCGAACGTGAAGATGTCGATGAATCCGTTCGACGAAATCGCGGTTGAAGAGGCTGTTCGTCTGCGGGAAGCGGGCGTGGCGACCGAAGTGATCGCCGTGTCCGCCGGTGTGACGCAAGCGCAGGAAACGCTGCGCACGGCGCTCGCGATCGGCGCGGACCGCGCGATCCTGATCGAGTCGGGCGAAGACCTGCAGCCGCTGGCGGTTGCCAAGCTGCTGAAGGCACTCGTCGACAAGGAACAGCCTTCGCTGATCATTCTCGGCAAGCAGGCCATCGACGACGATTCGAACCAGACCGGCCAGATGCTGGCTGCGCTGGCCAACCTGCCGCAAGCCACGTTCGCCTCGAAGGTTGTTGTCGCGGACGGCAAGGCGACGGTGTCGCGCGAAGTGGACGGCGGCGCGGAAACGCTGTCGCTGAGCCTGCCCGCTGTGGTCACCACCGATCTGCGCCTGAACGAGCCGCGCTACGTGACGCTGCCGAACATCATGAAGGCGAAGAAGAAGCCGCTGGAAGTCGTCAAGCCGGAAGACCTCGGCGTTGATGTGACGCCGCGCCTGAAGACGCTGAAAGTCGCCGAGCCGCCGAAGCGCTCCGCCGGTGTGATGGTGCCGGATGTGAAGACGCTGGTCGAGAAGCTGAAGACCGAAGCCAAGGTGCTTTAAGTAAAACGCGGAGACGGACGAAATGACGAATCTGGTTAATCTGGTAATAGCAGAACACGACAACGCGTCGATCAGGGCCGCGACGCTGAACACGATTGCCGCCGCGCAGAAGATCGGTGGCGATATTCACGTGCTGGTGGCAGGTCACAACGCGCAAGCCGCAGCGGACGCGGCAGCGAAGATTGCAGGTGTTTCGAAGGTGCTGCTCGCCGATGCGCCGCAACTCGCGGCCGGCCTCGCAGAAAACGTCGAAGCGACGGTGCTCAACATCGCGAAGGACTACACGCACATCCTCGCGCCGGCGACCGCCTACGGCAAGAACATCGCGCCGCGTATCGCCGCGAAGCTCGACGTCGCGCAGATCAGCGACATCACCGCAGTGGACAGCGCCGATACGTTCGAGCGCCCGATCTACGCGGGTAACGCCATCGCGACGGTTCAATCGGCTGACCCGATCAAGGTCATCACGGTGCGCACGACCGGCTTCGATGCAGTCGCAGCCGTTGGCGGCAGCGCAACGGTCGAAAAGATCGACGCGGCAGCCGACACGGGTCTCTCGCAGTTCGTGAGCCGTGAAGTGACGAAGCTGGACCGTCCGGAGCTGACCTCGGCGAAGATCATCGTCTCGGGTGGCCGCGGTCTGGGCAACGGCGAGAACTACACCAAGGTTCTCGAACCGCTGGCGGACAAGCTGAACGCAGCGCTGGGCGCATCGCGTGCAGCGGTCGATGCGGGCTTCGTGCCGAACGACTATCAAGTTGGCCAGACCGGCAAGATCGTCGCGCCGCAACTGTACGTGGCAGTCGGCATTTCGGGCGCGATCCAGCATCTGGCCGGCATGAAGGACAGCAAGGTGATTGTCGCGATCAACAAGGACCCGGAAGCGCCGATTTTCAGCGTCGCGGATTATGGTCTGGTGGGCGATCTGTTTGAAGCATTGCCGCTTCTCGTCGCCGAACTGTAGAGCTTCCCCAACTCGCCAACCCGAACAACAGTTGGATGCGTCACGCCCCAGCTAATGAATTGCTCGTGACTCGTCGTCAATCTTAAACACGGAGAGATTTCAGCATGATTTCCACTACTGATCCGCACGTCAATCGCAAACCCAGAAACATTTCCCAAGCGGAGTGGGATACGCGTGTCCAGCTCGCCGCGGCGTATCGGCTGGCAGCCAAATTCGAGCTCACGGACCTGATCTACACCCATATCTCGGCCCGCGTGCCTGGCACAAGCGACCAGTTCCTGATCAATCCACACGGCTGGTTCTTCGACGAAATCACGGCGTCATCGTTGGTCAAGATTGATGTGCGTGGCAATCCGGTCGATGACGACAGGTTCGAAGTCAACGCCGCTGGATTCACGATTCATAGCGCGTTGCATCAGGCGCGTCACGACAGTGAATGCGTCGTGCATCTGCACACGACCTATGGCATGGCCGTCGCCGCAATGGAGTGTGGGCTGCTGCCGCTGAATCAGATCAGCATGCAGTTCTACAACCGCGTCGCATATCACGAATACGAGGGCATTTCGCTCGAGCTCGACGAGCGTGAGCGCATCGTGAAGTCGATTGGCGATAAAGATTATCTGATCTTACGTAACCACGGATTGCTGACGACCGGACGTTCAGTGGCCGAAGCGTTCACCCGTATGTATTACCTGAATAAAGCCTGCGAAATTCAGGTTGCGACATTATCGGCTGGGCAGAAAGTCGTGATTCCTTCGCCGGAGGTTTGCGAACACGCAGCGAAGCAGCACGACGACTATGCATACCTCGACACGGTGCATCTCGACCGCGAATGGACGGCATTGTTACGACTTCTCGATCGGGATGGCTGCGACTACAAAGCCTGACTGCCGGCTTGAGCCTGTCGTCGGCAACATTCTGAATGACCTTGAAGCTGTCGAGTTCGCGCATGTTCAATGTCACCAGTGCAGCTGCATGCATCGCCGGCTCTGCAGTCCCACGAGGAACCGGCAAGCATACAGAGCTCCAAACACGACATTTTTAAATGGCTAGAACACGACATTACAGCTTTGCCGTAACACACCGTGTCCCCGCCAAGTTCAAATGTCGGGGTCTGCGCTAAATTGAAATGTCGGGTTTTGCTGTGCTGCTGTGCTTTTTCTTATGTTTTTGGGGTGGGCGGCGCAGCCGCCCACCCCCTGTTCTTCATGTTTTTTGATGCTCACCTCGTGAACGGCCTGCGTGACATCCGCTAGCGTGATCGCCCGCTGTTTCTTCAAGCCCGCAAGCGCCTTCCTTGCCCGGACGTCTTCGCCAAGATGGGTGCGTGAAGGCGAGCCGGAAACGCGCCGGTCATCGCGCTGCGCCTGCACCAGCCGCGCAACCGCCAGTGCCGCGGACAGCCGCTTGTTCTCAACCTCCGCGCCCTGATCAATCTGCGTGATCCGGTCATATTCGCGACAGGGCAACACACGGCCCGCCGCCTGAATCTCTATGGCTCCGTTCCGGTATTCAACGACCTCAACGTATTCATGCATCAGACGCCGGTTTGCCTCGGTGTCCTGCAACAGGTACATCACCCTGTCGTACTGCACTGTCAGCGCATTGGAGACCTTGCGCGCCACGCGATAGGCCAGGATCTGCTTCAGGTCCTCGTCATCACGCAGCGGCCGGTGCGCGTTGTGGTCGCTCTTCGGTGGCTTGCCGAAGCGCCGGTTGAAATCGGCGATGAAGGAGGGCGCATAGGCATTGGCGGCTTCCCGCGTACTGATGTTACGCAACCTCAGTTCCTTGACGAGCCGGTCCTGCAACGTCAGGTTGGCGCGCTCGACACGCCCCTTGGCCTGACTCGTGTTCGCACAGAACGCCTCGATATTGAGCTGATACAGGGCGCGGCCGAACTGTGTGACGCCTTTGCCAGCCGTGCTCGCCCGATCCTTGACGTAGAACACGCTGAACTTGTCGCTATAGAACGCGACGGGCTTGCCGTGTGCTGCCAGATACGTCGACAGGGCCTCAAAATAGCTGAAGGTCGATTCCGTCGCCGTGAAGTGAAGCGTCATCAGCCTGCCAGTCGCATCGTCGATAAACACCAGCAGCGTGCAGGCCGGCGCACGCTCCTCGAACCAGCGGTGATCGCTGCCGTCAATCTGGATCAGTTCACCCAGGCACGCGCGGCGGTTGCGGGGCTGGTACACCTTGGGCGGCCGATCCTTGCGGGGAATCCACAGGCCGGCGGCCATCATCAGCGCGCGCACCGTCTCGACCGACAGACTGATGCCGTGACATTCCCGAAGCTTCTCGCACGCCAGTGTTGGCCCGAAATCGGCATAGCGCTCGCGAATGATGGCCACCGCGCGTCGCGACACACCGTCGGACAATTGATGATTTCCCGGCCGACCACGTTTGCCCGAGACCAGTCCGGCAACTCCTGCGGCCTGATAGCGCTGCACGAGGCGCTCAATCTGACGCACACTTAACGCAAGCCGGTCCGCTGCCTGGCCCGGCTTCAGACGCCGCTCGCAAACGGCCTGCACGACCTTCAACCGGTCCAGCTCGGTCATCGACATGGTGATCGTCCCGGATGCGTTCATGGCCAGCGCTCCTTAAGGAAGGCTGGCACCAGCCTGAACCGCAAACACGACATTTCAATTTAGCGGAAACACGACATCTGAACTTTGGACTAACACACCGTTTGTTGATAATTTATATTATGTAAAATTAAACGTGTCTATTTCAAGATGTTCGCGACAGCGCCTATGGGATTGAACCAGGGAGGCACGCCTTCATTGCCGGAGATTACGAAGGAAAAGTTCATCGTTCGCCAGCGACAAGTGCCTGTTTTTTTGTCGCCGCAGACGTCGTTGCGTCAGCGCCAACACTCGATTCTCTGACCACGAGTGCAGGCACCGCGAAGTATTGCACGGCCGGCTTTTCGTCCTCCTGCGTCTCGCTCAACCGGGCGAGCAGCGTCTCGCTCGCAATGGTGCCGAGCTTGTCCGCGCCGGCGAATAGCGTGGTCAACGGCGGGTTCGTGTGCTCTGCCGCCACGACATTGTCACAGCCCACAACGGCCAGCGCTTTACCCGCGCGCTTACCCATCCTGTCGAGCTCGTGCAATACGCCGATGGCAACCTGATCGTTATAGCAAACGACTGCCGTTGGTCGCGGCTTCATCTCAAAGATCGCACGAACCGCCTTGCGGCCTCCCTCCGGTGTCAACTCGACATCGATAATCCAGTCGTCGTTGACAGACAGAGAGTGCTTCGCCATGGCAGACAAATAGCCCTGACGGCGCTGGTTGGCAACGGCGTAGCCTTTCCGGTTGCCGGCAAAAGCGATCCGTGTGTGTCCCTGCTCGATCAGATGTTCAGTTGCGAGGGCAAAGCCGTATTCGTTATCGACACCTACTGTGTCAACGTCGGCACCCATCGGACGCATGACCAGAACCAGCGGAATGCCCCAAGACTGGATTTCAGCGGGTAAATCATCGGATGTGCCGAGTGCAGGAGACATGATGAGACCCGCGACATTCTGCTCGCGCATCGAGCGTAAAACCCTGGTTTGTGTTTCGAGGTTTTCGGCTGTGTGCGCCATCAATGTGGTGTAGCCCGATTGCGCGAGCACCCGCTCGATTGCAACCAGCAACTCCACAAAGAAGGGATTGGTCAGGTCGTTGATCACCATCCCGATCGTCGTGCTTCGCCGCCCTCTCAGCGTGGCCGCGCCCCGGTTGTAGACGTAGCCCAGTTTGCGAGCCGCCTCCCTCACTTTTTCCGCAGTTTCCGCCTTGATCCGCGGACTCTCCTGCAAAACCAGAGATACCGTCGATTTGGAAACGCCAGCTTCGGCGGCAATGTCCTGAATGGTCGGACCAGATTTCATGTTGCTATGCACAATTGGAACGTTCCAAAAAGTGTTTGACAGTGTGATTTGAGTCTACTACAGTTCGTTGGAACGATCCAACGAACTGTAGTTGGAACGTTCCAACGGAGAGAGACGATGCCCCAAATTCGCTGGGCGCTGATAGGCGCCAGCACCATCGCCGACGAGTGGATGGTCAACGCCATCAAGTCGCAGCCGAACGGTTCGGTGGAAGCCATCGTTAGCGGCGACGCCGGCCGCGCCCGTGAATTCGCACAAAAGCACGGTATTTCAATGGCATCGACGGATCTGGACGCTGTCCTCGCCGATCCGGCAATTGATTCCGTCTACGTCAGCAGCACCAACGAGAAACACCTCCCCCAGGTCCTCGCCGCCGCGAAAGCCGGCAAGCACGTCCTCTGTGAAAAGCCCCTCGCCCTGTCGGAAGTAGAGGCGGCACAGATGATCGAAGCCTGTGCCGCAAACAAGGTGATGCTCGGCACCAACCATCATCTGCGTTGCGCGGCGTCGCATCGGAAGATGCGCGAACTTATCCGTGCCGGCGCTGTTGGAACACCGCTTTACGTGCGGGTTTTTCACGCCGTCTCTCTTCCGCCGCATTTGCGCGGCTGGCGGATCGAGCGTCCGGACGCAGGCGGCGGTGTCGTCCTGGACATATCCGTGCACGACGTCGATACCCTGCGCTTTCTTCTCGACGACGAACCCGTGGAAGTCAGCGCGATGACCGCCTCAGGAACGATGAGTGCCGCGGGCATCGCCGACGGCGTGATGGCCATCATCCGTTTCAAAAACGGTGTCCTTGCTCAGATCCACGACGCCTTCACTGTCCCCTACGCGCCGACGGGTCTGGAAGTTCACGGCACAGCCGGTTCACTGTTCGCGCGAGACGTCATGACCCAACGCGCCGTGGGAGAAATCCAGTTGCGATCAGCCGGCGGTGTCGAGTTCATCGATGTCGCGCACGGCGACCTGTACGTCACGGCAGTTGCCCAGTTTCATCTCGCGATAACGCAGGGGCAAGATCCGGCTGCGACCGGTGCCGACGGATACCGCTCCCTGATCACCGCACTGGCACTAGCGAAATCCGCCGGGACAGGTGAGCACGTGCCGGTTCCTACGCAATTCGCGCGATAAGAAAGTCCGAGGAGATTCACTGTGGTTTCTAGCAAGGTAGTTTCATTGGCAACGGCTGCCGGCCTGATCAACGATGGCGACGTGGTGACCGTGAGTTCGTCAAGCGGGCTCGGCTGCCCGGATGCGATGCTCGCCGCGATTGGCGCGCGCTTCGACAAGGAGAACCATCCGCTCAATCTCACGCTGCTTCACCCGATCGCTGCCGGCGATATGTATGGCATCAAGGGAATCGATCATCTGGCGAAGAAGGGCTTGATCGATACCGTCATTGCCGGTTCATTTCCCAGTGGTCCGTCGAGCCTGCCCATGCCGGATATCTGGCACATGGTCGTCGACAACGATATCCGTGCCTACAACCTGCCGAGCGGCGTGCTGTTCGACATGCACCGCGAGGTGGCCGCCAAACGGCCTGGCGTGTTGACCAAGGTTGGACTCGATACCCATGTCGATCCGTCCCGGCAAGGCGGCGCCATGAACGCGCGGGCCGCCGAACATCCGATCGTGGAGAAGGTTTCGTTCGACGGGGACGAATGGCTGCACTACAGGAACTTCGTTCCTCAAGTTGCCATTGTGCGTGCCACCACGGCTGATGAACGCGGCAACCTCTCCTTCGAACACGAAGGTGCGCTCCTCGGTGGACGGGATCAGGCGCTGGCAGTACGGAATAACGGGGGCATTGTGATCGCGCAGGTCAAGCGGGTGGTCAAGTCCGGTTCGCTCCATACGCAAGCGGTGCATATCCCCTGCAACCTCGTGGACTATGTCGTCGTCGATCCTGAACAGAAACAGACGACGCAGATCGAATACGACCCGGAAATCAGTGGTGAAGTGAAACTGCCCGACAGTGCCTTCGCGTTTTCCGACTGGAATGCTGACAAGGTGATTGCGCGGCGTGCCGCGATGGAACTCGCGCAGAACGATGCGGTGAATCTCGGCTTCGGCATTTCTGCGAATGTTCCGCGCATTCTGCTCGAGGAAGGGTATCGCGACGACGTCACATGGGTGATCGAGCAAGGCGCGGTCGGCGGCATTCCCCTACTCGGCTTCGCATTCGGCTGCGCCGGCAATGCGGACGCGATCATGCCTTCGCCGTCACAGTTCGTGTATTTCCAGGGCGGCGGCTTCGACGTCTCACTGCTGTCGTTTCTGCAGGTCGACCGGGTCGGTAACGTGAATGTCTCGAAGTTGCCCAGCAAACCTTATCTAACTGCGGGCTGCGGCGGTTTTATCGACATCACGACGCACGCGAAACGGCTGGTGTTTAGCGGCTACTTTACCGCCGGCGCGAAGCTCGAAGTGGGCGATGGCCGCCTCACGATCCTCAAGGAAGGAAAGAAAAAATTCATCGCCGACGTGGACCACGTCACGTTCAGCGGCCGCATGGGCCGGCAGCGTAATCAGGAAGTGCTCTACGTCACGGAGCGCTGCGTCATCCGTCTCGGCCCCGATGGACTCGAGGTAACCGAAATAGCACCGGGCATCGATTTGCAAAAGGACGTGCTGGATCAGTCTGACATCGAGCTGGCCGTTTCGCCTGTGCTCAAAACCATGGACGCATCGATCTTCACGGACTCGTCGTTTGGTTTGAAGCTCAAGGAGGCGCGTCATGTCTGATCAACCGCTCATCCAGATCGAAAAAACCGGGCCGGTTGCCGTCGTCACGCTCAATCGACCCGAGAAGCTGAATTCCCTCACGCCTTCCATGCTGGATCAGTTGGAGGTGGCGGCGGGAAATCTCGAAGCGGATACGGCACTGCGTGCCGTCGTATTCACCGGTGCTGGCGAGCGGGCATTCTGCGTCGGTGCGGACATCAACGAATGGGCCGCGCTCGCCCCGCTCGATATGTGGCGTGTGTGGGTCGCGCGCGGGCATCGAATCTTCGATCGATGGGCCACGCTGCGTTTGCCGGTTGTCGCCGCCATCAATGGTCCGGCGTTCGGCGGCGGTCTGGAGCTTGCGGCGGTGGCGGACGTGCGTGTGGCCGATCCCGCTGCGACCTTCGCATTGCCGGAGGCGAGCATTGCCACCTGCCCCGGCTGGTCCGGCACGCAGCGGCTGGTCTCGCTGATCGGTCCCAGCCACGTCAAATCGCTCGCGCTCACGGCTCGGCGGATCGACGCACACCGCGCATACGAAATCGGGCTCATCGACGAGATCGCGGAGCCGAAGGAGTCGCTCAAAGAGGCGATCGCTATTGCCGAAAGGATCGCAACCCTGGCGCCGGTGTCCGTCCAACTGACCAAGCAACTGATCAACGCCGCCTCCGGACACGGAGCCGGCGCAACCCTGGAAGCGATGGCCGGCGCATTGTCCGCAACGACACAGGACGCCCAGGAAGGCATGGCCAGCTTCCGCGAACGCCGCAAGGCGCAATACGAGGGTCAATGAAATGACGAACGAACCTGCAAACTCCGCAGTGCCCGCCGCGCCCACCCTGCTCACCGCCACCACGGCGCCCACGCAGGATGCCTATCGCGGCAGGATGTACATCAACGGTGCATGGACTGAATCACAGGACGGCACGCGCTTCGAACGCCACAGCCCGGCACATGGTCACGTTGTCAGCACGTTTCCCGAAGCAACTGGTGCGGACGTTGAAGCGGCGATCAAAGCCGCCGATGCAGCCTTCCGGCAAGGACCGTGGCCGAAGCTCAAGGGCGTCGAGCGTGCGAGGATTCTTCTCGCGGTCGCCGACGGGATCAAGGCCCGCGTCGACAAGATGTCGCTGCTCGAATCACTTGAAACGGGCAAACCCCTTTCGCAGGCTCGCGGGGAAGTGTCCGGTTGCATCGACCTATGGCAGTACGCGGCTGGCCTCGCGCGCACCACCAGCGGCGACGCCTACGACAGCCTCGGCGACGACATGCTCGGCATTGTGCTGCGTCAGCCGATCGGGGTCGTCGGCTTGATCACACCGTGGAATTTCCCGCTGTGGATCCTTTCCCAGAAGCTGCCCTTTGCGCTCGCGGCAGGCTGCACCTGCATCGTTAAACCGAGCGAACTGACGTCGAGCACCACCGTCATGCTGATGGAAGTGCTCGAGGAAGCCGGCGTGCCCGCCGGTGTGGTCAACGTGGTGACCGGCAAAGGTCCGACGGTCGGCCAGCCGCTTGCGGAACATCCCGCCATCGACATGCTGTCGTTCACCGGTTCGACACGGGTCGGCAGCATGCTCGGCGGCCTCGCCACGAAGAACCTGAAGAAGATCGCGCTCGAGCTCGGCGGCAAGAATCCGCAGATCGTGTTCCCCGACTGCGACTGGGACGCGATGGTCGATGCAGTCGTCTTCGGCGTGTATTTCAATGCCGGCGAATGCTGCAACAGCGGCAGCCGCGTGCTCGTCCATGAATCCATTGCGGAGCGTTTCGCTCAGGCCGTTGTTGAACGCGCGCGGCAGGTGCCGGTCGGCGATCCGCTACACCCGGATTGCAAGGTCGGCGCGATCGTCAGCGAGAACCAGTTGAGCGAGATCCTCGGCAATATCAGCAAGGGAGTCGACGCCGGCGCCAGGCTGCGGCTTGGCGGCAAACGCTACGACGCGAAAGGCCTCTATCTCGAGCCCACGATCATCAGCGACGTCACGCCCAACATGGGCATCGCCCGCGACGAGATCTTCGGCCCGGTTCTCGTGATCATTCCGTTCTCCGATACGCAGCAAGCAATCGATATCGCCAACGACACCGCCTATGGTCTCTCCGCCGCAGTCTGGAGCAGCGACATCAACACGTGCCTGACCGTTGCGCGCGGCGTCGATGCTGGAACGGTCTGGGTCAACACATTCCTGGACGGTTATCCGGAGTTGCCGTTCGGCGGCTTCAAGTCGAGCGGCGTAGGACGTGAACTCGGCAAGCAGGCGGTTGAAGACTACACCGAGACCAAAACGATCCAGCTTCACATCGGCGAGCGCAAGAACTGGTGGCTACCGCGCCCGGTGGCCTGACCCTCATCACTTTCACCTGGCCACGGCGGCAGGTCGCCGTGCAATCGAGAAGAAACCCCGTCAAGGGAGCGTAATCATGGAGACGAAGATGATCAAGAAACGCATTGCCGCGATCGCAGCGGGACTGCTCGCCTGCCACTGCCTGTCCGCCGTTGCGGCCGATGCCAGGCAGGTGGAGGTGATGCACTGGTGGACTTCCGGCGGCGAGGCCAAGTCCTTGAGCGTACTCAAGGACGAGCTGAAGCAGAAGGGCTACTCGTGGAAGGACAGCCCGATCGCCGGTGGAGGCGGTGAAGCAGCGCGAACCGTACTGCGCGCACGCATTGCATCGAATAACCCGCCGGATGCGATGCAGATGCTCGGCTTCAGCGTGCAGGATTACGCGGAACAAAGCCTTCTCAACCCGCTCGACAGCGTGGCAGCGAAAGGAGGCTGGGACAAGCTCGTTCCGGCTCCGATCCAGCGCTTTTCGAAGGCAGATGGTCACTGGTACGCCGTGCCGATCGACGTACACAGCACCAACTGGATCTGGGCGAACAAAAAGATCTTCGATGAACTCAAGCTGACGCCCCCGCAGACCTTCGACGAACTGGTGGCCGACGCCGACAAGATCCGTAAGGCCGGCTACATTCCGCTCGCCCACGGCGGACAGGCATGGCAGGAAGCGACGATCTTCGACAGTGCCGTGATGTCGGCGGGTGGACCGAAGTTCTATACGGATGCAATGGTCAATCTCGATACCAGGGCGATTGGCTCGAAGACAATGGAAAAGGCCTTCGAGCAGATGCGCAAGCTGCGCGGCATGGTCGATCCTAACTTCTCGGGCCGCGACTGGAACCTTGCCACCTCAATGGTCATCACTGGCAAAGCGGCCATGCAGATCATGGGCGATTGGGCAAAGGGCGAATTCACGAATGCCGGCAAGAAGCCCGGTGTCGACTATCTGTGCATGCGCTATCCCGGCACGCAAGGCGACTTCATCTTCGTGACCGACCAGTTCGCGACCTTCAAGGCGGGCACCGACCGTCAGCCGGGTGAAAATGCCTTCGCAGAAGCGGTCATGGACAAGGGCGTGCAGGCGAGGTTCAACCAGGTGAAAGGTGCGATCCCGGCACGCCTCGACGTACCGTCTGACGGCTTCGACGAATGCGGCGTGAAATCGATGAACGACATGCGCGCGGCGCTAAAGAACGGCACGATGGTCGGCAGTTTCGCGCATGGCCAGGCGATGCCGGAATCGTCGAAGACTGCCATGTATGACGTGGTGACGCATTTCTTCAACTCGAATCAGTCGTCCGCGGACGCAGTGAAAGCGCTTGTGACGGCCGTAGAGAACTCGAAGTGATCGACTAGCCGGTGACACGGGATGCCGTCAGGTATCCCATTCGTGTATTTCGTTGTACTTGATGTGCAGGTGATGCCATGCTCTCACACAATCGCGCCCATTCCGTCGACGCGGCTGGCCCTTTGAATCCGTCCACCGGACCGGTTGCGAAAAGGCGCTCCTTTCGCAACCAGTTTGAAGCAATTCTTCCAAAGCTCGTTCTCAGTCCGACGCTGATCGTCACGCTCGTTTTTGTCTACGGTTTTATCGCGTGGACGACGATCCTCTCGTTCACCCGGTCTCGCGCGTTCGCCAACTTCAAATGGGCGGGTTTCACGCAGTACGGCCGGGTCTGGGAGCATCCGCGCTGGCACGTGGCGGTGACGAATCTGGGCATCTACGCGTCGCTTTACGTGGTGCTGTGTCTCGTGATCGGTCTCGCGCTTGCGATCCTCCTCGATCAACGTATTAGGTCCGAAGGCGGACTACGGGCAATTTTCCTGTATCCGATGGCGCTGTCGTTTATCGTCACCGGCACGGCGTGGAAGTGGATTCTCAATCCGGGGCTCGGACTCACCAAGCTCTTCCATGACTGGGGTTGGAGCACCTTCCAGTTCGACTGGATCATCAATGACGACATGGCCATCTATACGGTGGTGATCGCCGCGGTGTGGCAGGCCTCCGGCTTTGTGATGGCAATGTTTCTCGCCGGCCTGCGCGGGATCGACCAGGAGATGATCAGGGCCGCGTCGATCGACGGCGCACGGATGCCTTCCATCTACCGCCGCATCATCATCCCGCAGTTGCGCCCGGTGTTCATTTCCGCGCTCGTCATCCTTGTGCATCTGGCTGTGAAGAGTTACGAGCTGGTGATCGCGCTGACCGGAGCTGGACCCGGCTACGCCACTGAACTGCCATCGACCTTCATGTACTCGTTTACGTTCACGCGCAATGAGCTCGGCATGGGGGCCGCCAGCGCCGTGATGATGCTATGCACCGTCGCAGCCATCATGGTGCCGTATCTCTACTCCGAAATGCGCCCCCGCCGGACAGCGGGCGGGCACTAGGCGAATCGTCAAGCCGACTCATCGAGTCAGATCACTGAGCCTCAAGGAGACAATGATGGCTGCCAAATCATGGGACTCACCACAGATGGTGGTGGGCAAGCACAACTACATCTCACGCATCGTCATCTACTCGATGCTCGCGGTAACGGCGGTCGTGTACCTCGTACCGCTGCTTGTGATGCTTCTGACCTCGTTCAAGCCGTTGCCCGAGGTCTACGCGGGCAACATTCTCGCCCTGCCCCACGAATGGACCCTCGCCGCGTGGGCAAAAGCATGGGGCTCGGCGTGCGTGGGGCTTGATTGTTCTGGCGTGAAAGGCTTCTTCTGGAACTCGTTCCGGATGGTGATTTCAGCCGTCGCGCTATCCACACTGATCGGCGCACTGAATGGCTACGTGCTGACCAAGTGGCGTTTCAAGGGCGATAGCGTGCTGTTCGCACTCGTCCTGTTCGGCTGCTTCATTCCGTTTCAGATCGTCCTCATCCCGATGGCATCGTTCCTCGGTAAGGTCGGACTTGCACAGTCGATTCCCGGCCTTGTATTCGTCCATGTCGTGTATGGCCTCTGCTTTACGACGCTCTACTTTCGCAACTACTACATCGCGTTTCCGGACGAACTCGTCAAGGCAGCGATGATCGACGGCGCCCGCTTCTTCCGGATCTTCTTCCGGATTCTGCTTCCGAACTCAGTGCCGATCATTACCGTCACCGTGATCTGGCAGTTCACGAATATCTGGAACGACTTCCTGTTCGGCGCCTCCTTCACGACCGGCAGCACGGCGCCGATCACGGTCGCGCTCAACAACATCGTCAACACGTCCACCGGTGTCAAGGAATACAACGTCCAGATGGCAACGGCAATGATCGCCGCCTTGCCCACGCTTCTGGTCTATGTGATCGGCGGTCGTTACTTCGTTCGCGGTTTGATGGCCGGTTCGGTCAAGGGGTAAAAAATGTCTTCTCTCCACGTATCCAATGTCCGCAAGGCATACGGTTCCACTGAAATCCTTCGCGAGATCAATATCGATGTTGAGGACGGGGACTTCCTCGTTCTGGTCGGTCCGTCCGGTTGCGGCAAGTCCACCCTGCTCTCCCTGATTGCGGGCCTCGACACACTGAGTGGCGGTGAAATCCGGATCGGTGCCGACAAGGTTAACGACCTGCATCCGAGCGAACGCGACATCGCGATGGTGTTCCAGAGCTATGCGCTGTATCCGAACATGACCGTCGGCCAGAACATCAGCTTCGGCCTCGAGATGCGAAAAGTGCCGAAGCCGGAACGCGAGAAGGCCGTGCAGGACGCAGCGCGCCTCCTGCAGATCGAGCACTTGCTGGACCGGCGCCCTGCCCAGCTTTCCGGCGGTCAGCGTCAGCGTGTCGCGATGGGCCGGGCACTGGTGCGGCACCCGAAGATCTTTCTCTTCGACGAGCCGCTTTCGAATCTCGACGCCAAGCTTCGGGTCGATATGCGCACCGAAATCAAGAAGCTGCATCAGCGGCTCGGTGCAACGATCGTCTACGTCACGCACGACCAGATCGAGGCGATGACGCTTGCTACCCGGATCGCCGTGATGAAGGGCGGCATTCTTCAGCAGCTCGGCACGCCCGCTGAGGTCTACAACACACCCGCGAATACGTTCGTGGCCACCTTCATGGGTTCGCCATCGATGAACCTCATTCCGGCTCGCATCGAGCAGAAGAACGGCGCGCTCAACCTTCACATCGGCAGCGGTCAGGATGGGGTCGATCTTGCCTTGCCGCCCCAACCGGCAGCTGTGGAACGGTATGTCGGGAAAAACGTGATAGCGGGACTTCGCCCCGAAGCGATAGGCGTCGAGAACGAGCGCGCCACGTCGTCCATCCGCACTGTCCCAGTGAAGATTAACGTACTCGAGCCGACCGGGCCCGACACGCTAGCCGTTCTGGAATTCGGCGGCATGGAAGTGTCTGCCCGTTTGGGAGCCGATCTGCTTCACCGGTCAGGGGAGCGCTGCGAGCTACGGGTGGATCTGTCGAAACTCGTCCTCTTCGACGCTGAAACGGAAGCCCGGATTCATTGAGCCTCGCACGGCGCTACGGCGCTACGCGAATTGAAAGATGGTGTAGCCATGAGCAAGTCAGTGGGAAAGTCCCCGACCGCACTGGTAACAGGCGGCCGGAGAGGCATCGGTCGATCGATCTGCGTAGCGCTCGCGCGCCGCGGCTTCGATGTTGTTTTGACGGATGTCGTACAAGATGAAGAAGCGGAGCACACCTGCTCGCTGATCAGGCACGAAGGCCGGGATGCGCTCTTTATACAGAGCAATCTGAGCGACATTGGTTCGCATGCCGAGGTTCTCGAGAAGGCCGTCCGTTTCAAAGGCGGCGTGGCGTGCCTTGTGAACAACGCAGGTATCGGTTCACCGAGCCGCGGCGATCTGCTCGACGTCTCATCTGAAGCGTTCGATGCCGTTATCGGCATCAACCTGCGCGGAACGTTTTTCATGTCGCAAGCAGTGGCGCGCCACATGGCAGCCACACCTTCCGACTTTGCCCGTTCGATCATCACGGTCTCGTCGGTATCCGCGGAGATGGCCTCACCCGAACGCGCCGAGTACTGCCTGTCGAAATCCGCCTTGCCGATGATGACCCGGCTGTTCGCGCTGAGGCTGGCCCGCGCGAATATCGCCGTCTTCGAAGTCAGACCCGGAATCATCAGAACGCCGATGACGGCGGGCGTAGCGCAAAAGTACGAGACACGTTTCGAACAGGGTCTCGTTCCGGCCGGGCGCTGGGGTGAAAGCGACGAGGTCGGCCAGGCCGTCGCCACGCTAGCCGACGGCTCGCTCCCGTTTGCCACGGGGAGTGTTCTGAATGTGGACGGCGGCCTGTCCATTCCCGCTTTTTGAAGCTGACTGACATGAAAACGACAACATACGACTACGTGATTGTGGGCGGTGGTTCGGCGGGCTGCGTGCTGGCCAATCGCCTCAGCGCCGACCCCTCGGTGAAAGTCCTGCTGCTGGAAGCGGGCGGCTCTGACCGCCATCCCTTCTTTGCGATGCCCGCGGGCTTCGCAAAGATGACCAGGGGCATCGGGTCATGGGGGTGGTACACCGTGCCGCAAAAGCATCTGAACAATCGTGTCCTGCGCTTCACTCAGGCCAAGGTGATCGGAGGTGGTTCGTCCATCAATGCCCAACTCTATACGCGCGGCGTGCCTGCCGACTACGACGAATGGGAGAGCAAGGCAGGCGCCACCGGTTGGTCTTATCGCGATGTTCTGCCCTACTTCAAGCGCTCCGAGAACAATCAGCGCTTTGCCAACGAGTATCACGGCTACGGCGGCCCGCTAGGGGTGTCGAATCCGATCAGCCCGTTGCCGATCTGCGAAGCGTTCTTTCAGGCTGGACAGGAACTGGGGATTCCTTTTAACCCCGATTTCAATGGCGCGAGCCAGGAAGGACTTGGGTATTACCAGCTCACCCAGCTCGATGCACGGCGCTCCTCCACGGCGACCGGGTTCATCAGGCCTGTTCTGGACCGGCCGAACCTGACTGTCTGGATGCAGACCCGATCGCTGCGCGTGCTTGTCGAGGCGAACCGGGCGGTTGGGGTGGAACTCGTTGTGGATGGTGGACGCGATCCGCAGGTCGTCCGCGCGGAGCGCGAGGTCATCGTCTCGTCGGGCGCGATCGGCTCGCCGAAACTGCTGATGCAGTCCGGGATCGGCCCGGCCGGTCATCTGGAATCGGTGGGCATCAAAACCATTCACAACCTTAAAGGCGTCGGCGAGAATCTGCAGGACCACCTGGACCTTTTCGTGATCGCGGAATGTACCGGCGATCACACCTACGACAAATACAACAAGCTGCACCACGCCGCGTGGGCCGCACTGCAATACCTGGTGCTGAAGAAAGGACCTGTCGCCTCAAGCCTCTTCGAAACGGGAGGTTTCTGGTATGCCGACCGCGATGCAACGTCGCGCGACCGGTCCCCCGACATCCAGTTTCATCTGGGGTTGGGATCGGGCATCGAAGCCGGCATGGCGAAACTGAAAAACGCCGGCGTGACGCTAAACACCGCTTACCTTCGGCCCCGCTCGCGAGGCACGGTTCGCCTGTCGAGTTCCGATCCCTCCGCCGCCCCGCTGCTTGATCCGAACTACTGGTCCGATACTCACGATCGCGACATGGCGATCAAGGGCCTGCGGCTTGCGCGAGACATCATCAGCGCGCCCGCCATGAAGCGGTATGTGCAAAGTGAAGTCCTTCCAGGCCCGCGTGCAAACACGGATCAGGAGCTTTTCGATTACGCCTGCGCGAATGCGAAAACCGACCACCATCCAGTCGGCACATGCCGGATGGGCTCCGCGAACGATCCGGATAGTGTCGTCACACCCGATCTTCGTCTGATCGGCCTCGACGGATTGCGCGTGGTCGACGCATCAGTCATGCCGTTCGTGCCTTCGTGCAACACCAACGCACCGACGATCATGGTGGCTGAGAAAGCGGCCGACATGATCATCCAATCCAGACATTGAGAGGGTTTCATGAAGATCAATCTGCCAGCCCACGACGGCACGATCCAAACCTACGCGATGCAGCATCAGGAAGACGCGGCGCCACTCGCGACGACGCCAACGTTTAACCGCATTGCCTACGCAGCAGCACACGTTGTTGTTGATCCGCGCGCCGCGTACGAACCATGGGGCGACGCGCCGCGCGTCGATTGGGATAGCACGCTTGCGTTTCGCGAGCATCTCTACAGCCTGGGCTTCAAAGTCGCCGAAGCGATGGACACGGCGCAGCGAGGCATGGGCATTGGCTGGCCAACGGCTGCCGAACTGATCCGACGCAGCGTCGCCCATGCTCGTACGATCCCAGGTGCAGACCTTGCCTGTGGGGCGGGCACCGATCATCTGGATAGTACGCGACGCCACTCACTGTCGGACATCATCAATGCGTACAACGAGCAGTTCGAGGTAGTGGAATCCGCGGGCGGCCGCCCGATCATGATGGCAAGCCGCGCGCTCTGTGCTGCGGCCCGCTCTGCCGACGACTACAAGAACGTCTACGACGCCGTGATCTCCTCGTCGCGCAACAAGGTCGTTCTGCACTGGCTCGGCGATGCGTTCGACGCGTCCCTTGCCGGATACTGGGGCAGCAGTGACGTGCAGACGGCGATGGCAACGGTCCTCGACATCATCAGACAGCACCGCAGCAACATCGAAGGGATCAAGATTTCGTTGCTGAATGCCGAGTACGAGCGTCAGCTGCGGTCCCAGCTTCCTGAAGGCGTTTTAATGTTCACCGGTGACGATTACAACTACGGCGACCTGATTGCGGGTGACAGCACAGGCCAATCGCACGCATTGCTTGGCATCTTCGACCCGATCGCGCCCGTGGCATCCCGCGCATTGGTTGCGCTTGCAGCTGGCGACCTCGAACGGTACCACCAGTTGATAGGGCCGACGATCTCGCTGTCGCGCGAGCTCTTTGTAGCGCCAACGCAGTATTACAAGGCGGGTGTCGTATTCCTCGCGTGGCTGAACGGTCATCAAAGCCACTTCTCGATGGCCGGTGGCATGCAGTCGGCCAGGTCGGTTCTGCATTACGCCGACGTGTTCCGGAAAGCGGATACTGCGGGCGTCCTGATCCGTCCGGATCTGGCGCGTCGCCGGATGGGTGAATTCCTCAATCTTCATGCCGGTATTGAGAACCACAAGTGAGTCTCTCAGGATGGGTCGCCAATGGCGTCTCTCGGCGAGCGAATGGACCCGATGCGGGGCGTGAGGCCGTCATGCCAGCAGAAAAAGTTCATGCCAATCAGCTAGGTCGCCTGCGCAAGCAGGCGCGTTCGACCGTCTTGCCTCGACTGGACGCCGCCGCGGCGAGAGCCATGGGCGAGATTGCCATCAACCTTGCCTTGCGGCGCGGGTTGTCCATCGCCGTTTGTATAGCAAGGCCAAAGCAGACGTTGTTCTTTTGCGCGCTCGACGGCTCCGGAACGCTTGACGAGACGCGATTGCAGGCACGGCTGAAGACCGCGCTGGCGTTTGGGCAGAGCTCGATGGAAGTTGGCTTTCGGCTGCGGCAGAGCGGTCGTTCGCTGTTGGATTTCGGATTCGATAGTGAAGCGTACAGCGCCGAGGGTGGCGCAATACCGCTATTCGTTCGCGGACAGGGACTGGAAGGCGCGGCGGCAATTGCCGGGCTCACCGGCGAAGCCGACCATGAACTTGTCGTCGAGGCGGTCTGCTGGCATCTCGGCGTTGAATACGATCGCAGTTTTGCAGGTACACCGTTTCAAAGTGCAAGAGCGCAAGCACGGCGTCGAAACGACGGAACGAGAATCCACGGAGCAAGGAAACAGGAATGACGGGACATGTCACCACCAGCATCTCAACGGTGCACGAGACGGATCTTGCCGTCACGAATCGGGATCTCAGACGCGTCATCAGCGCCAGTGTCGCCGGCAGTGCGATGGAATGGTATGACTTCAGTATCTACGGCACTGCGTCGGCGTATTCGGGATGTACGGCATTCGGCGATTGCATCGTGTGCCAGTCTAACCCTGGCCGAGCCGGCCGTCGCGCACCCGCCAGATATCGAGCGGGTTGTCGTCTTGCAGCGCGAGCGGCAGCAGTTCCGCGGGCAGATCCTGATAGCAAACCGGCCGCAGAAAACGCTCGATCGCCATCGTGCCGACCGATGTCGTGCGCGGATCGGACGTCGCTGGGAACGGCCCGCCATGCACCATCGCATGCGACACCTCGACGCCGGTCGGATAGCCGTTCGCGAGAATCCGTCCCACCTTGCGTTCGAGCGTCGGCAGCAGGCGCCGCGCGAGCGCGACGTCGTCCGCCTCGACGTGCAGCGTCGCCGTGAGCTGCCCTTCGAGGTGCTCCGCGAGCGCGATCATCTCGTCGACATTCTTGCAGGTCACGATCAGCGACGTCGGCCCGAAGATTTCGTCCCCGAGTTGCGGGTCCGACATGAACGCTTGCTGCGACGTCGCGAACAACGCCGGGCACGCGGCGCTTTTCGCGTCCGTGTCGGCGCCGCGCGCGAGCGCATGCACTTCCCCGCCCGCCGCACGCTCGGCGATCCCATTAGCATACGCAGCCGCAATGCCGGCGGTCAGCATCGTCTGCGCGCCCTTCTGCCCCAACGCTTGCGCGGCCGCATCGACGAACGCCTGCGTATTGGGCCCGTCGAGCACGACGACGAGCCCCGGATTCGTGCAGAACTGCCCAACGCCGAGCGTCAGCGAATCGACGAACCCGCGCGCGATCTTCGCGCCGCGCTTCGCGAGCGCGCCCGGCAGCACGAAGAACGGATTGATGCTGCTCATCTCCGCATACACCGGAATCGGCTCGCGACGCTTCGCGGCGATGTCCATCAGCGCGAGGCCGCCGCCGCGCGAGCCGGTGAAGCCGACCGCCTTGATCGCCGGATGCGCGACGAGCGCCTCGCCGATCGCGTTGCCCGCGCCGATCACGAGCGAAAACGTGCCTTGCGGCAGGCTGCACGCGCGCACCGCCTGCTGGATCGCGCGCCCGACAAGCTCCGACGTGCCGAGATGCGCAGGATGCGCCTTCACCACGACCGGGCATCCGGCCGCTAACGCGGATGCGGTGTCGCCGCCCGCGACCGAGAACGCAAGCGGGAAATTGCTCGCGCCGAACACCGCGACCGGCCCGACCGGAATCTTCTGCAGACGCAGGTCCGCGCGCGGCAGCGGCTTGCGCTCGGGCTGCGCGGGATCGATCGTCGCGGCGAGCCAGCGCCCGTCGCGTATGTGCGACGCAAAGAGCCGCAATTGCCCGACCGTCCGTCCGCGCTCGCCTTCGAGCCGCGCGACCGGCAGCGCCGATTCCTGATGCGCACGCTCGATCAGCGCGTCGCCGAGCGCGAGAATGTTCTCGGCGATCGTCTCGAGAAAGCGCGCGCGCGTGTCGAGCGGCGCCGCCCGGAATACATCGAACGCCGCATGCGCGAGCCGGCACGCGCGGTCGACGTCGTCCGCGCTGCCCGCGCCGAATGGCGGCTCGAGCGCCGTGCCGCGCGCCGGGTCGAATGCGAACACCGTCCCTTCCGCGCCGCGTACCGACGCGCCGCCAATCAACATCTCTCCGGTGATCTGCATCATCGTCCTGTCTGTGTGTCCCGTTTGCGAGCTTCGTCGAGATCGATCCGGTAGATCCGGATCGCGTTGTCATGCCAGATCGCGCGGCGTGCCGCGTCGTTCAGCTGCCGGTCCGCGATCGCGGCCGCGAACGTCCGCACCAGCGCCGGATACGCGATCCGCAATCCGGCGACTGGAAAGTTGCTCGCGAACATGCAGCGTTCGGCGCCGAAGATCGCGACCGCGTCGCCGATGATCCGGCGATTCTCCGCGTCGTTCCATGCGGCGTCGCGCAACCCGAATTCGGACAGCTTCACCGACACGCGCGGCTGCCCGGCGAGCGCTTCCATCCCGCGCCGCCAGCGCGCGAGACCGGTGTCCGAACGGTCCCACGGCAGCCCCGCGTGTTCGAGCACCACATCGACCGCCGGCGCATCGGCGAGCCGCGCGGCCGTTTCGTCGAGATGCCAGAACGGCACGCGCAAATCCCAGCACAGCTCGTGCGCGGCGAGCCGTTCGAGCGCGCGCGGCCAACGCGGGTCGCTCAGCGTGCCAGGGCCATCGACCGTGGCGTCCGGCGTCGCCGACGTGCGCGGCTTGAAGCGCACGCCGCGCACGAGCGGATACGCGGCCTGCTCGGCGAGGCGTTCGTCGGCATCGTCGGCGAGCAGGTCGACCCACGCGACGACGGCGGACGGAATCGGATAACGCGCCGCGACGTCATGCAGCCAGCGCGTTTCCGCGAGCGCGTCGTCGCGCAGGCACTCCGCTTCGACGTGCACGCTCGCGACGACCGGCGCGCCGCCGGCCGCGCGCCGGAATTCGTCGACGCCGAAGTCGTTGCACAGGTCCGCGTAATCGCCGAGGATGAAGTGCTCGGGATCGTACGCGCCCTGCAGCCAGGGATAGCGAACGTCGCCGTTCAGGCGCCACAAGTGATGATGCGCGTCGACGATCGCATCCGGCAGCGCGAACGCCGCGTCGTCCGCGCGCGGATCAGCGGCCGCTTGCGAGCACATAGGACGCGTCCGGCTCGCGCAGCGTCGGCATCTCGTTGACGAAGCACCAGGCAGTCAGGTCGAGCTCGCGCACGTGATCGTCCTGGAACGACACATAGGCGGCGGGCCGCGACGGATGGAACGACAGCGCGGTCGGATTCGCCGGCAGCGCGATGCGCTCGACTTCCTCCAGCAGTTCCGCGTCGAACACCGAGATCGACTGTTCGCCCGAATTCGTCAGCAGCAGCAGATCGCGGCCGTCGGCCGAGCTCGTCCGGTAGATACGGTTCGGATCGTTGCGCGTTTTCACGCGGCGGCCGCAGGTCATCGTCGCAGTGTCGATCGCGACGAGCGTGTCGTCGCCGCGGTTCGCGACGAACAGCGTCTTCTCGTCGCTGGACAGCGCGTTGCCTTCGGGGCGCGGCCCCGGCATCACCGCGCGCGGCGTCACGGTCGCGTCGCGCGGATCGAACTGCGTGACCGTGTTCGACAGCAGATGCACGCCGTACGCGCGGCTCGCGTCGCGCGTCAGCGTGACGAGGTGCGTTTTCACGCCGCCGGACGGCACTGCCAGGTTCGGCACCGTCTGCTCGCGCGGACGATCGAACACGAGCAGCATGTCGTTCGCCTCGCTCATCGCGTACAGACGCCCGTCGTGGTCGCTTGCCATCCCGTGCGGCCGGTAGTACGGCCACAGGTCCAGCATCCGCGTGAGCTTGCGCTCGTGCAGATCGATCTCGGCGATCCGGTGATCCCCGTCCTGGCCACGCGTCCACGCGGTTTCGATCCCGAAGATGCCGACGTACGCGAAGCGGCGCTCCGCGTCGACGGTGAACTCGTGCGGGAAATTCGGCAGCACGATGTGCTTGAGCGCCGCCTTCGTCTCCAGATCGTAAAAGCTGAAAGTATGGGCACATTTCTGCACCAGCAGCAGGATGTCGTTCATTGTGAATCTCCGTCCTTCGAGGTTTCGCTGCGGCACGCATGTCGTGCGGCAGCGAGTGTGGGTGCGTTGCGTTGTGCGTTCACAATCGTCAATCGTTAATCGTTAATGGACTTCTCAGTCCTCGCAGCGCTTCGGCAACGTCAGCGCGAGCAGGCCGGCCACCGCGAGCGTAACCGCAAGGCTGTACACGCCGGCCGCCGAGCTCACGTGCTGGGTCAGCACACCGACCGCGTACGGGCCGCAGAAGCCGCCGAGGTTGCCGAGCGCGTTAATCAGGCCGCGCGCACTGCCGGCGGTCTCAGGGCTGCAGAGCTTAGGCGGAATCGCCCAGAACACGCCGGCCGCCGCCTGCAGGAAGAAGCCGCAGCCGATCAGGAACGCGAACGACACGAGCATCGTCTCGTGCGTCAGCACCGACAGCGCGAGGCATGCGGCGAAGCCGACGAGCGGCAGCAACACGAACAGGCGGCGCTTGCCGGTCAGGTCGGACAGATACGACGTCACGAACATGCCGATTACCATCGCGATGTACGGCAGCATCGCGAGCAGGCCGATCTTGCCCATGCCGGTGTGCGTGAGGTTCTTCAGCAGCGTCGGCAACCACATCGTGTAGCCGTAGATGCCGACCTGGTAGCAGAAGTTGATCGCGATCAGCAGCCAGATCGTCGGGTTGCGCATCATCGCGCCGAACGACGCCGAGGTCGGCTTGCCCGACGCGCGCTTGCGCTCCTGCTCTTCGCGCAGCGCGTCGAGAATGTACGCCTTCTCGCGCGGCGACACCCAGCGCGCGGTCTCGGGGCCGTCGTCGGCGAGCAGCATCCAGACGATCAGGAACAGCAGCGACAGCGCGCCCGTACTGAAAAACAGGTGGCGCCAGTCGTACGCGGCGAGAATGTAGCCGGACAGCGGCGCGGTGATCATCCCGGCGAGCGGCACGAACATGATGACCATCGCGTTCGCGCGCCCGCGTTCGCGATCGGGGAACCAGTTGCTGACCATCGTCAGCACGACGGGCAGCATCCCGCCTTCGGCGACGCCGAGCAGGAAGCGCAGCGTCAGCAGCTCCCACGTATGCGTGACGAGGCCGGTCAGCCCCGACAGCGCGGCCCAGCTGACGAGCGACCACGCAATGAATTTCTTGCCGCTGCCGAGCGCCGCGCGCTTGCCGCCGGGAATCTGAAGAAACAGGTAGCCGAAGAAGAAGATCCCGCCGGCCAGACCGGCCATCGTCGCGTCCATGCCGAGATCGGCGTTCATCCCGCCAGGCATCGCGAACGCGATGTTCACGCGATCCATGTAAGAGATGACGCACGCGAGCAGCAGCGGCGGAATCACGCGCAGCCAGCGGCGGCGTGGAATGGCTTCGCCGGCGTCGTAAGCCGGGTTGGCCGGGGTCAGCACAGTCATGGTGTCTCCATTTTTGGGTAGTTGGCAGCGGCGGACTTCTGATGGACCGCCTGTTACGCCGTGACGAACCGGCATGGAGCCGGCCGCCCGTGCGGAACGCATGGGCGTTCCGCCTCTGCGCAAACGCCTGCCCGTCCGCGCGACAAACGGATCTCAGCGGCGCCAGCGCGGCGTGATCACTCCACGATATCGAACTGGTCGAGGAACTCGGTCTTCAGCGTGAGGCCGAGGCCCGGCACGTCGTCGCGCAGCTGCAGGTAGCCGTTCTCGGCGACCGGCTCGCCGTCGAAGATGTAATAGAACAGCTCGTTGCCGACCTCGACGTCGAACATCGGGAAGTACTCGCTCATCGGAGACGCGAGCGAGCTCATCGTCAGGTGATAGTTGTGCATCTGGCCCGCATGCGGGATCACCGGCACGCTGTACGCCTCGCACAGCGCGTTGATCTTGTGCGCCATCGTAATGCCGCCGACGCGGTTGGTGTCGTACTGGACCACCGACACCGCCTTGCGGTCGAGCAGCTGCTTGAATCCATACAGCGTGAACTCGTGCTCGCCGCCGGAGATCGGGATGCTCGTCAGCTGGTTCAACTCCGCGTAGCCGTCGATGTCGTCGGCGATCACCGGCTCTTCCAGCCAGCGCGGCTGATACTGCTCGAGCTTCGGCAGAATCCGCTTCGCGTACTCGAGGTTCCAGCCCATGTAGCACTCGAGCATCAGGTCGTTGTCGTAGCCGATCACTTCACGGACCGCGGCGACCGACTTCAGGTTCTCGACGACGCCCTGCTGCCCGTGCGCGGGCCCGTAGCCGAAGCGCATCTTGAACGCCCGGAAGCCCTGGTCGAGGAATTTCTGCGCCTCGGCCTGCATGTCCTTCAGGTCGGTGCGATAGAGCTTCGAGTAGTAGCACGGAATCTTCTCCTTCGTGCGGCCGCCGAGCAGCTTGAAGACCGGCTTGCCGACGCTCTTGCCGAGGATGTCCCAGATCGCGATGTCGACGCCCGAGATCGCGGCCATCCCGATCCCCTTGCGGCCCCATGCGTGCGTCGCGCGGTACATCCGCTGGTTCAGGTATTCGTAGTCCCATGGGTCCTGGCCGATCACGAGCGGCGCGAGGTACTGGTCGATGATCGCCTTCGCGACCTGCGGCGCCAGCGCGACGTTGCCGTAACCGACGATCCCGTCGTCGGTCTCGACTTCGACGACCGTCCACGAATGGAAGCGGAACGTGCTCATCGTTTCCTGCGGCGCGTACAGCAGGTCCATCGCGTTCGCGCAGAAATTGCCCTGCGGCGGCACGGTCTTGCCCTTCCATTGGTATACGCGGGCGCGTACGGCCTTGATCTTCATTACGGTGTCTCCTGAGATTCGATGTGTTTCGTCGTGTTTCGTCGTGTTTCGATGCGTCGTGAAGCGCGCGGGCGGCCGGACGGCCGTTACGCGGAAATCGTCTGCTGCCGGCGCGCGGCGCCCATCCGGCAGGCGATCTGCAAGGCCTGCCAGGTCGCGCCGACGTCGGCGGTGCCGCGGCCCGCGATGTCATACGCGGTGCCGTGCGCGGGCGTTGTGATCGGCACCGGCAGCCCGCCCTGCACGGTCACGCCGCGCGAGAAGCCGAGCAGCTTGATCGCGATCTGCCCCTGGTCGTGGTACATCGTGACGATCGCCTGGTAATCGCCGGCCTGAGCCTTCAGGAAGATCGTGTCGGCCGGGAACGGGCCGTGGAACGGCGCGTCGGTCGGCCAGTCGCGCGCCTGCAGCTTCTCCACCGCGGGCTCGATGATGTCGATCTCTTCGCGGCCGCAGCTGCCGCCGTCGCCGCCGTGCGGATTGAACGCGGCGATCGCGACCTTCGGCGCCGCGATGCCGTTCGCGAGCAGCGACCGGTAGATCAGCTCCGACGCCTGCTCGATCCGCTCCACGCTCAGGTAGCCCGGCGCGTCCTTCAGCGGCACGTGCGACGAGATGCGCGACGTCCACAGCTCGCCGAGCGTGTTGAATTCGCAGAAGTAGCCGGTCACGCCGAGGTATTCGGCGAAGTGGTGGAGCTCGTCCTCGTGCTTCAGGCCGCCTAGCTTCATCGCGTGCTTGTTCAGCGGCGCGAAGCAGATCGCGTCGACCTCGCCGGCGAGCGTGGCGTCCATGCACAGGTTCAGCACGGTCAGCACCGAGCGGCCGCCGGCCGCGCCGACCTCGCCGAACTTCACTTGTGCCGGGTCGATCGTGTCGATTCCGACGAACGCGGGGCGCGCGATCGACGGCCGGTTGCGCGCGGCGGCGAGCGACCCGATCGGCTCGACGTCGACTTGCACACCGGCAACGCGCTGGCCGGCTTCCCACAGCCAGCGGTCGCCGATCAGCACGAGGTTCGCGCGGGACGTCGCATCGGGGCGCGCGAGCAGCTTCGCGATCAGCTCGGCACCGATGCCGGCGGGATCGCCGAGCGTCAGCGCGACGACGGGCAAGCTCGACGGGGCCGTCATGCGGGTTCTCCCGCATGCGCCGCGCGGCGCGCAACCGTTGAATCCATCTGCATAGTGCGTCTCCGTTTTCGCCGGAACCCGGCTGTTTCTGATATGGGGTTCATGCTAGGTAGACGGAACGTGCCCGTAAATTGAAAACTCTTGATGAATCGATAACCTGAGGTAATCAAATATGGGCTCAATCGACAAACGCGACTCGACGCCGCAGTTGCTGAACCGGCTGCGGATGCGTCAGATCGCGTTGTTGCTCGCGGTCGACGAATGCTCGACGCTGCGCGCGGCGTCCGCCCGGCTCGGCCTCACGCAGCCGGCCGCCACGAAAATGCTGCACGAGCTCGAGAACGCGCTCGGCCAGCGGCTGTTCGATCGTGTCGGGCGCGGCCTCGTGTTGAATCCGGCCGGCGAGCGCGTGCTCGGCTATTTCCGCGGGATCCGCGGCAGCATGGAGGCGCTGAACCGCGAGCTCGCGGAGCTGCAGCTCGGCAGCGCCGGGCGGCTCGCGATCGGCAGCATCATGGCCGCGTCGCCGGGGCGGCTCACCGAGGCGCTCGTGAAGTTGAAGGCGCGCTATCCGCTGCTCGCGATCGAGATCGCGGTCGACACCAGCGACCGGCTCATGCCGCAATTGCAGGAAGGCGTGCTCGAGGTCGTGATCGGCCGCAACGCCGGCAGCGACTGCGTGTTCCGCGCGGTCGACGACGAGGCGCTCGCGATCGTCTGCGGCCGCGACCATCCGCTCGCGGGCGCGGGGCCGGTCGGGTTCGACGCGCTGCTTGCATATTCGTGGATCCTGCAGCCGGGCGGCAGCCCGGCGCGCGAGGTTATCGAGGGCGAGTTCCGGATGCATCACCAGCCGATGCCGCGCGGGCTGATCGAGACCGGCTCGATGCTGACGACGATGAACCTCGTCGACCGCTCGCAGATGCTCGGCGTGATCCCGCTGACGGTCGCGCAGCGCAACGCGGAGCACGGGCTCGTCGCGATCGTCGACTACACGCTCGCGCAGAAGCTGCCGTCGTACGGCAGCCTCGTGCGGCGCGACCGGCCGCTCAGCATCCCCGCGCGACAGTTCCTCACGCTGTTCCATCACGAGGACGACGGCGAGCCGCCGCGCACGTGACTTACGGCGTTGTCAGGTTGCTGGGCCGGTCACGTGAGATGGCGTGACGAAGATCATGGACGCGCGCTCAACGATGCCCATCGGAATCGAGTTTGAACGTGGCGACGGCATTGCTCAGCAGCACGGCCTGTTGTTCGAGCGACTGTGCAGCGGCACTGGCCTCTTCGACGAGCGCGGCGTTTTGCTGCGTCGTTGTATCCATCTGCACGACTGCCTTGCTGACTTCTTCAATGCCTTTGCTTTGTTCCTGAGCGGCATCGTATATCTCGATCATCAGTTCGCTCACTGACGTCACCGACGATAAAACGTCGGTCATGGTACGGCCCGCACGCTCGGCGAGCGCCGAGCCTTCGGCGATCTTCCCAACCGTGCCATCGATTAACTGTCTGATTTCCTTCGCTGCCTGGGCGCTGCGCTGGGCGAGGCTTCTGACTTCGCTTGCGACCACGGCGAACCCTCGCCCCAGCTCGCCTGCCCTCGCGGCCTCCACAGCAGCATTCAAGGCAAGAATATTCGTCTGGAAGGCGATGCTGTCGATCAGGCCCACGATCTCGGCAATCTTGCTGGAATGAACCGAAATGCCCTGCATGGTTCTGACAACGTCGTCGACAACCTGTCCGCCGGCGGACGCCGTCTCCGATGCTTTCGACGCCTGTCTGCTCGCCTTGTCGGCATTCTCCGCGTTCTGCTTTACCGTGGAGGTCAATTGCTTCATGCGTGCCGCCGTCACCTCAAGCGAGGCAGCCTGGTGCTCGGTGCGGCGCGACAGATCCGCACTGCCGGACGCTATTTCCTGAGCGCCGCAGTTGATTGACTCGGTGCTCGTCCGCACACTTCGCACGGTCTGGACCAGCGCCTCCTGCATCGTCTTGACGTCGGCGAGCAGTGCGCCCATTTCGTTGCGGTGCTGAATCAGCACCTCTGCGCTCAAGTTGCCGGATGCGATGCGCCGCAGGTGCTCCATGATCTGCGCAACCGGACGGACCACGATTCCGACCAGCATGGCCCGCGCGAAGATGCCGATCGCGAGCGCCGCGAGCGCCGTTCCTGCCAGCAACGCAATCATCATCCGGAAGCGCGTCTGGGCTTGTGCATAGCGCGTGCGCTGGCCGTCGATGACGGAATTTTCACTCTCCTTCATCGTACTCTGGTAGGCATTGACGGACGCCTGGGTCTCCTTGCCTTGCAGCTCCTTGAAGCGGCCGAAATTCATGTGCTCGAGCGCCTCCAATTCCGGCAGCACCGCCTTGTCGAGAACCGCGCGACGTTGTGTCTTCAACTGCGTGGCGGCGCGTGATTCCGCATATTGGGACTGCAACGAAAGGAAACTGGTGAACTGGCGATCGGATTCGCGAATATCCACGCGTGCTGCATCGAGCAGTGCGGGTTCGGGATCCCCTAACCCGTATAGCGCGTGGTAGCTGTCGAGCGAAACGCGAGCGCGTTGAAGCAGTGCATCGCTGGTCTTGAGCGCGACCAGGGCACTCGTGTCCGTTTCGTACATTTCACGCAACGCGTCATTGCCTAGCTTCAGCGCCCCGATGCCTACAATGCTCTCGACGGCGAGAATCGTGACGAATACTGCGATCACGAGCGTCAAACCCGCACGGATGGTCAAACCTTTGAACATGCTCGCCCCGTTATGTAGCGACCTGGCGAATCGTGCGACACAGTGTGTAACTCGGCCAGGATCGTTTTCCGCACCTGCAGTAATGCGGTGAGTTCTTGTTGTGAATAAACACGAGTCCGTGATACCCGGCCCCAGTCGACACCACGGCCAGAGCGCCGTGCCCGATCCTCTACTGCTCTGCCTGCCTTGCCAACACGCCTGTCTGGTAAACCGTCACCTGACGATACGGGATCTCGCTCGTCGCGATGACCGCACGACGGTCCGGCATGTTGATCTGGTTCGGAAACCCACCTGCCTCCAGACAGAGGCCGGCGTGGGTTCGATAGGGCACGCCACCTCGTCCCAGTGTTCCGCCAAGCCGGTTTCCGCTGTAAAACTGCAACCCGGCCTGGTCGGTCGATACGGTCAGCATGCGTCCGCTTTCCGGGTCGACCACTGTTGCTACCGGACGCACCCGCGATGACTCCAGGAGTGCGGGGTTCAACGTATTCTTCGGCATGTCCGCCCCGTCACGCAGCACGTAACAGTGGTCGAAACCCTGGGCGAGGTCCAGCTGGGGATGGCGAACATCGAGCCTCGAACCAATGGAAGCTTCGTGCCGGAAATCGAACGGCCCACCGTCCACGGATGCGCACTGGCGAGGGATAAGCGCTGCGTCGACCTCAAAATAGGCGTCCGACTGTATCTTCATCCGGTGTGCGCGAATGTCGCTACCTGCCCGGGCCGCGAGGTTGAAGTACGGATGACTCGTCAGGTTGACCGGCGTTGCACGATCCGTGCGTGCCATGTATTCAATCGCCAGTGCGTTATCGTCGCTCAATGTATAGCGGACCTGCACCTGCAGGTTGCCTGGAAAGCCGCCGTCGCCATCGGGAGAATCGAGGCGCATGATGAGCGCGTCACCATCCTGTTCCGACTTCCACACGATCTGGTGAAATCCATTCAGTCCACCATGCAGCAGATTCAGACCTTCATTCGGAATCAGCGGATATTCGACACCGTCCAGATTGAACCTTGCCGCCTCGATCCGGTTGGCCCATCGGCCGACAAGCGCTCCCATATACGCGCCGGACACCAGATACTCACCGGGTGTGTCATGGCCTAAGAGGATCTCACCCGGAATGCCGTCCCGGTCCGGCGCTATCCATGAGACAAGCGCCGCGCCCAGATCGCTAATCCGGATATTCACGCCGTTTGTATTCGTGAGCGTAAACGTCCGTACGTTCCTGCCGTCGGGCAACGTACCCCAGGAGGCGACCTTCACCCGCTCGACCCTATTCATCTTGTTCGACAGCACAGACCGTCACCTCCACAAAAACATAGTCGAGAACACGGCCGCCTCGATCACCGCCCCACAGCCCGCACGAGCCGTATCCGTCCAGCACAACGTCGTTGCGTGCCGAGCGGCACACCGTGCGCATAGCGCGAACCTTCCCCGCGCAAGGTCGCCCAAGGGAACGTCCAATCACTGTCGCCCCGTTTTTGTCGCCGATCCCAGACGTTCGGCAGTAAAACTGAAGCGGCGAGACAGTCTTTCGCCGGCAGCGAGCATCGTCAGGCCATTTGCCTCGCCCTTCCCTGGCAGAGCCGCCGCACCAGGCCGGCCATCGCCCGGCTGGAAGCAGAAGAAGCTCCCCTGACGTGGTGTATGGAGCGCGTAGTTGGCAGTGTTCGCGGAAATCGTCAGCGAGAACTGGCGCGTGGGCCACTCCACGAGCGCACGGCCGCCCCACCCCGTAAATACATGATCGACCAGCGACCGTGGCAACGGATAGGTCACACCGAATTGCCAGGCGGGCGGGGTTGGAACGTGCCGCGGCGCATCCCAATCATCCCTGGTGAGCCACAGGCCGCTGGCCGGTGCGCACAGTCCGGTATCCGCATCACGTACCAGGAATGGACGAATGCCGATCCCGAACGGTAATGTTCTACGCCCCCTGTTTTCGATCTCGATCGTTACCGTCAGCGTCGGTCCGTCGATCTGATACGTCTGAATGGCGTGATACGGTTTCCGCAAGGTGCCTGCGGTTCTCAACCGCACGCATCTGGCGTCCGCCGATTCAATTTCCCAATCTCCCGGAACACGACCATCACCGGCCGGGACCCGATCTTCGGCGTAATTGCACAGCGCGCACAGTGCGCACTGTGGTCCCAATAGACACCCCGCAAGGCACGACCGCCGTTCATCCAGACGAAAAGGCGTTGAAAATACGGGGTGACATGCGAGTTGCCGGGCATCCACACCCGACGTAACCGCCGAAGGCGCGAGAAACACAGGCACCCACACACCACGATCATTCCAGTCAAACCGGGTAACGCCCCCAACCACGCCTGATACAACGTCAAGCTTCAGATAGGCGTTTGCCAATGTCACGCAGTCGCCGACATTCACAGCCTCGTTTGATCTGCCGGCGGCCCGCCGTGCGATGTCCATGACGGCTGAAGCAGCCGAATCGACCTCGCGGGGATCTACCATGTACATACCCCACTCCCTCCAGACAAAACGCCTGTCCGTTGTCCGTTTCATCCTGCATCGGGACGACTTTCAATTCGCTGGTCATGCGTTTGTGATCGCGCAACTTCCATCGAGACCGCACTCTGACGCGTGCCCGGTTGTTGTCTCACGCCACCGGCTCACCCGTTGCGGGCTCAAGCCGCTCACACCATCGTCACGAGATCGGCCTCGTCACCAACGCCCGCCGGCGGTTGCCGTTTGCCAGGCGGCACGCCCGGTTTCGCGTCGAACCCTGTACCACCTGAGCGCCGCCGCACCGCGTGCCGCTCGATAATCCGCTGCAGCAGGCAGAACACACACAGCAGCGCGCCGATTACGATGCGCGTCCACCATGAACTCAGCGTGCCATCGAACGTGATCAATGTCTGGATCGTGCCGAGTATGCCGACACCGAACAACGAGCCGATCACATAGCCGACGCCGCCGGTCAGCAACGTGCCGCCGATCACGGTCGCGGCGATCGCGTCCAGCTCCATCCCCTGCGCCTGCAGCCCGTAGCCGGACAGCACGTACAACGTGAACACGACACCGGCGAGCGCCGAGCACAGGCCACTCAGGGCGTACACGGCGACCTTCGTACGCGCGACCGGCAGTCCCATCAGCAGCGCCGAGCGCTCACTGCCGCCGAGCGCATAGACGTTGCGCCCGAAGCGCGTGAAGTGTGCAACATAGAGTGCGGCGGCCAGCGTCGCGAGCGCGATCAGTGCGCCCGCGTTGAGCGAGCCGGCGCCGATTGGCACGCTCAGGCCGGCAATCGCATGGAACGTCGGTTCGTTAATCGTGATCGATTGGGTCGTGATCAGGAAGCATGCGCCGCGCGCAAGGAACATGCCGGCAAGCGTCACAATGAACGGCTGCAGGTGGAAGAAGTGAATCAGCGCGCCCATCGCTGCGCCATAGAGCGCGCCAAACATCAGGACGAGCGGCACGATCACCCAGATCGGCCAATGCAGCCGTTCAGCGCCGACCGCGCAGAGGATCGTCGTCAGTGCGACCACCGCGCCAACCGACAGGTCGATACCGCCAGACACGATCACGAACGTCATGCCGATGGCAACGATCAACAGGAACGCGTTGTCGACGAACAGACCGGTCAGCACCTGCATCGAGAAGAAGCCCGTGTACATCACCGAGCCGAAGCCGAACAGCGCGGCAAACAGCACGATTGTCACGACGATCGGCAAAGTACGAGGGTCGGCCAGTCGACCAGTCAACTTGCTCATGAGTGTGTCATTCCGGTGGATGCGCGGGACCGCGCGGAAGAGAAAGATCGCATTAGCTGCTTGACGAGCAACGCGCGAGCCGTTTCGGACTGGATCACGCTAACCACCACCACGACGATGGCTTTCACGACAAGCGTCGCCTCCGGCGGCACGCCGATCGAGTACGTCGTATAGGTCAGCGTCTGGATGATCAGCGCGCCGAGCACCGTGCCTGCCAGGCTGAAGCGGCCGCCTAGCAGCGAGGTGCCGCCGAGCGTCACCGCGAGGATTGCGTCGAGTTCGAGCAGCAGTCCCGCATTGTTGCCGTCTGCGCTGCGCACGTTCGAGCTGGCGATGATCCCGGCAATCGCCGCCATCAGCCCGCAGAACACATAGACGCTGAACACGATCGTGCCGGAGCGCAAGCCGACCAGACGGGTCGCGACCGGATTCACGCCAATGGAGCGGATGAAGAGTCCAAGCGCGGTGCGGTTCACGAGCAGCGCGGTCGCCGCCGTCACGGCGATCGCGATCCACACCGAGCACGGCAGCGTGGCGAGATAACCGTCGCCGAGCTTCAGGTAGCCCGGCGCGTCGATCGGGATAATCTGGCCGCCCGTCAGCAACTGGGCGATGCCGCGCCCCGCGACCATCAGGATCAGCGTCGCGATGATCGGCTGCATGCCGACGAACGCAACCAGCAAGCCATTCCACATGCCCGCCAGCAGCCCTACTCCGGCCGCCGCGAGCAGCGCCTCGCCAACGTGGGACGGGTCCGCTTCCAGGACGATGGACGCCGCCGCGCCGGCAATCGCAACGGTCGCGCCGACCGAGATGTCGATGCCGCGCGTCGCGATCACAAGTGTCATGCCGAGCGATACGATCACGAGCGGCGCCGCCCGATTCAGGATGTCGATCGGTGCGCCGAACAGGTGGCCGTCGAGAACCGTGATCGACAGGAAGCTGGCCCGATGCGCGAGGTCGAGCGCGAATAGCAGCACGAGCGTGAGCGCCGGCCAGATCAACTGATGACGAAGCAATGCCTGAATCCGTTTCACGACTGACCTCCGGCAATGAGTCGATACACCTGATCTTCCGACAGTTTCTCGCCAGAGACCTCCGCAACCTTGCGCCGATCGCGCAGCACGGCAACCCGGTGGCTCACGCGCACCACCTCGCTTATCTCCGAAGAGATGAACAGGATGGCAAGCCCCTTCGCGCACAGCGAAAGCACGCGATCCATGATGTCGAACTTCGCGGCTACGTCGATGCCTCGCGTCGGTTCATCGAGAATCAACAGCTTCGGCTCGGTTGCCAGCCAGCGCGCCAGCAGCACCTTCTGCTGATTGCCGCCTGAAAGCAGGCCGATCGGCTGCTCGGCGTCGCGCGCCTTGATGCCGAGGCGTCCGATGTAGTCATCGGCAATCTCGCGTTGCCGCGCCCGGCTCAGCATGCGCCACCAGCCGCGCCGCGCCTGCAGCGCGAGAATGATGTTCTCGCGTATCGACAGCGCGGCAACGATGCCCTCCTTCTTGCGATCTTCGGGACAATACGCAATACCGTGCCGCACGGCATCGCGTGGCGAGGCGAGCTTCACGGACTGTCCGTCGACCCGCATCGTGCCGGCGTCCGGACGCTCCGCACCGAACACGAGCCGCGCCGTCTCGGTGCGCCCCGAACCGAGCAACCCCGCGAGCCCGAGAATCTGTCCCGGACGCACTTCGAGATCGACCGGGTTCATCAGACCGCGCCGGCCCACGCCCTGCATCGACAGGAATGGTGCCGCGCGACTGTCCTCGCGTGCGAGGTCCGCGGCGCCGCTCTTCAGCCTCTCTTTCATACGCTCATGGCCCGTCATCTTTGCGACGAGCAACTCGACGGGTAGGTCCTTCGCGAGATATTCGCCTTCGCGCTCGCCGTTGCGCATCACCGTGATGCGATCGGACACCGCATAGGTTTGCTCCAGAAAGTGCGTCACGAACAGGATCGCCATGCCCGACGCCTTCAGTTGCCGCAACACGGCAAAGAGGCGCGCAACCTCACCGTCGTCGAGGCTCGAGGTCGGTTCGTCGAGAATCAGCACGCGTGCATCGACCGACACCGCCCGCGCGATCGCGACCATCTGCTGCACCGCGATCGGATAGGCGTCGAGCGAGCGCGTGACATCGAGGAAAATATCCAGGTTCGCGAGCGCTTCATTGGCGCGCGCGTTGATTGCCTTCCAGTCGATCGCTCCGCGTTTCTTCGGCTGCCGCCCGGCGAAGATATTCTCCGCGACGGACAGGTTTGGACACAGGTTCACTTCCTGGTAGAGCGTCTGGATGCCCGCGGCTTCGGCCTCGAGCGGGGCCGCGAAGCGCACGGTCTCGCCACCGAGCCGAATCTCGCCGGAATCGTGCCCGAACACGCCGGTCAGCACGTTGATCAGCGTTGACTTCCCCGCGCCGTTCTGGCCCATCAGGGTATGAATCTCGCCGGGAAAGAGGCGAAAATTCACCTGCTGCAGTGCCTTGACGCCCGGAAAGGTCTTGTCGACGCCGATAATCTCAAGAATGGGTGCGTGGGTCATAGGTGAATGGAACGTCAAATCCGCCCCGTCAAAGTGGTCGAAGACACAGCCACACAGCCGCACAGCCCGGGCGATGCGCGCCGGGCCGCGGAGCACGTAATACCGATGACTGCCTGCGTCAATACTTGCGGGTCGGCAGGATCTGCGCCGCAACGTTCATCGGAAAAACGGTCTCGTTTGTCACGATGCGCTTCGGCACCTGCTTGCCCGCGACCACGTCCTTCACCGCGGCCATCAACTGCGGCCCGAGCAGCGGGCTGCATTCGACGTCGACATTGATCTTGCCCGCGACCATCGCCTGAAAACCACCCTTCGTCGCGTCAAAGGAGACGACGCTCAAGTCCTTGCCGGGCTTGATGCCCGCTTCCTCCATGGCCTGGATCGCGCCGAGCGCCATGTCGTCGTTGTGCGCGTAGACGACATTGATCTGTTTGCCGTAGGTCTTTGCGAACGCTTCCATCACCTGCTTGCCGCCTGCAAGCGTGAAATCGCCGCTCTGCGACGCGATGATCTTGAACTTCGGATCGTTCCTGATCACCTCGATCAGGCCCGCGTGACGGTCGTTGGCCGGCGCAGAGCCGACAGTCCCCTGCAGCTCGACGATATTGACGGGTCCCGCTTCGCTCTTGTAGCGTTCTTCGAGCCAGCGGCCTGCACGCCGTCCTTCCTCGATGAAGTCGGATCCGATCACCGTCACGTAGAGCGAGGTGTCCTTCACGTCGACCGCGCGGTCGGTCAGAATGACGGGAATGTGCGCGGCCTTCGCCTCGGTCAGCACCGGCTCCCAGCCAGACTCGACGACCGGTGAGAACGCGATCACGTTGACCTTCTGCGCGATGAACGAGCGGATCGCCTTGATCTGGTTTTCCTGCTTCTGCTGCGCATCCGAGAACTTAAGGTTGATACCCGCATCTTTCGCGGCCGTCTTCACCGACACGGTATCGGCCGTGCGCCATGCGCTTTCTGCACCGACCTGCGAAAAACCGAGCGTGATGGGCTTTTCCTGCGCCGATGCGTCGACACCTGCTGCCAGCGTTAGCGTCGTGCCGATCAGCGTGCCGATTGCGAGCTTCCCGATAAGTCTCATGGTGTGTCTCCGTTCTGGTTGGTTTATTTGTAGCGCCGCACCACACGTGATAGCGCTCATGCGTAAGCGTGAAACTATTCCCGACCGCGTCTCTTCAAGGCCGATCTGTGTCATGCCTGAAGCAACACGGTTTTCTGCAAGACTAAAATCGAGCAAGGGTTTGTATCTCTCTATTGCCTCCTCCATGAAGCCACTTGTTATTCGGATGCCCCCCTGTTTCGTGAGCGGCTTCGTCGTGTCCGGCTGCCTGCCCGCCGGTCAGACAACTCGCTTGCTTCGGCGGAACTGATCGAACAGGACCGCCAGCAGCAGGATGCCGCCGCGAATCAGGTATTGGTAAAACGTCGGCACATTCAGCAAGCTCATTGCATCCTGCACGGAGCCCATGATCAGTACGCCGACCAGCACGCCGGAAATCGTTGCAACGCCACCCGTCAGCGAGACGCCACCGAGCACGCACGCGGAGATCACACCGAGTTCGAGACCGACTGAGGTTTTCGGATCGCCGAGGCTCATGCGCGAGGCGAGCATGACGCCGGCAAAACCGGTAACAAGCCCCTGCAACACGAACACGGTGATCTTGATCCGCGTGACCGGCAGGCCCGCGAGCAGCGCCGCCTCGCTGTTGCCGCCGACGGCCAGCACGTTCTTGCCGAACACGGTCTTTTTCAGCAGAAAGCCGAACAGCACGAAGCCGACGATGTTGCTCCAGATCGGATACGAGATACCGAGGAACGAGCCGCCGCCCAGGTCGAAGAACCGCTCTTCAGAAATCATCACCGCGTCGCCGTTCGACGTGATGAAGGCGAGGCCGCGCACGACTTCCATCATCGCGAGCGTGACGATCAGCGAGTTGATCTTGTAGCGCGCGACCAGTACGCCGTTGACCAGTCCGACCGCACCACCCGCGAGCACGCCGGCGGCGACGCCGAGCATCACGCTGTGCGTCGCGGTGATCAGGGTGGAGGCGACCACGCCTGCAAAAGCGACGATCGACGCGACCGACAGATCCACTTCGCCGAGCGCCAGCACGAACATCATCGTGACGGAGATGGAGCCGATCAGCGTGACCGACAGCAGAAGCCCCTGGATATTGCGCGAGCTGATGAAGTCCGGCACCGTGAACGACAGAACGGCGAACAGGATGATGAACACCATCACGATCCCGGACTTGTTGATCAGGTCCCAGGTGCGCGCGGCGCGTGCGCTGATACCGTTGGAGACGGCCGGCGAGCCGCCCGGATCGGAGGAGCTTGATTGCGTTTGCATGTTGTCTATTTCCTTGAGGCCTTTTACAAAACCAACTTCCCACTCAGTTACGCGATGCGAAATGCCGTAGCGCATTAGCGCGGCAGTGCGAGCTTGATCAATGCGTCGGGCGTGGCCTGCGCCTTCGGCAGATCGCCGACAATGCGGCCTTCTTTCATCACGAGCACACGGTCCGCCACGCCGATCACTTCAGCCAGATCGCTCGACACGACGATTACCGTGCGGCCCGCTTCAGCGAGCCCATACAGCAGGCCGTAAATCTCGCTGCGCGCGCCGACGTCGATACCGCGCGTGGGCTCGTCCATCAGGAACACGTCGATCTCCTCTGCGAGCCAGCGCGACAGGATCACCTTCTGCTGATTACCACCGGAAAGCGTGCCGATTGCGGTCTCGCCGTTGCGCGTCTTGATGGCGAGCTTAGCGATGAAGTCTTTCGCGATCTGCGCTTCCTTGCGGCCGTTGAGCACGTTGAAGCGGCTGAAGTGACGGCGGCAACTGATGTTGAGGTTGTCCGACACGGAGGCGATCGCCACGATGCCTTCCTGCTTGCGGTCTTCCGGACACAGTGCGACGCCCGCGCGTACCGCATCGCGCGGTGTGGCAAAGCGCACACCCTTGCCCTTGAGCGCAATCTCGCCGCCAGTGGGCCTCACTGCGCCGTAGATCAGCTTCATCAACTCGGAGCGGCCCGCGCCCACGAGTCCGAAGAAGCCGACAATCTCGCCGGCGCGTGCGCAGAACGACGCGGGTTCTCTCAGGCCCGGTCCCATCAATTTCTTTACCTCGAGCTGCACGTCGCCAGTTGCGCGCGGACGATAGCCGTACACGTCCGCAATCGAACGGCCCACCATGCTACTGATCAGACGGTCGCGATCGAGTCCTTCACCCGCGTCGAACGTATCGATGTGGCGGCCATCGCGAAACACCGTTACGCGGTCGCATAGTTCGTAGACTTCGTCCATGCGGTGCGTGACGTAGATGATCGCGCGGCCCTCGGCCTTCAATGCGCGAATGATGCGAAACAGTTGCGTGGTCTCGCGCGCCGACAGCGAACTGGTCGGTTCGTCGAACGCAATCACGCGCGCATCGCGCATCAGGGCCTTGCCGATTTCGATCATTTGCCGCTGACCAATGGACAGTTGCTTGACCTGTTGCGACGGATCGATCTTCTCGCCGAGCCGTTCGAGTTCGCGAATGGCGCGCGTAACCAGCGTTTTTTCGTCCAGCACGCCGAAACGATTGGGCAGTGCGCCGAGCATCAGGTTTTCCGCGACCGTCAGCTCCGGCACCAGATGCAGTTCCTGATAGATGATTGCGACGCCCGCCGCGATAGCCGCCTTGGTGGTGACGAACTGCTGCTCGACGCCATCGAGCGACAAGGTGCCCGCCACCGGCTGGTTCACGCCGGACAGCACCTTGAGCAGCGTCGATTTGCCGGCGCCGTTTTCGCCCATCAGGCCATGTACTTCGCCGCGCCGCACGTCGAGCGACACCTGATCGAGCGCCAACACGCCCGGAAAGCGTACGGTAATGCCGTCGAGCTGCAGATACGCCCGGGTATCGGCGGACGCCGGCGCGAAGGGTGCACGCGCCTGGTTGTATTCTGAAACCGTCATCGAATGCCTTTTGCAGATGGACACGCGTGCGGGCCATTCCGCCAATCCCTCGCCTGAGAAACCGGTATGGGGTAACGGTGCTGGCCCGCACCGAACGTTGTCAGCTCATACCGACGTGCTTAGATACCCAGTTCCTTGCGCACGTCCTGCCAGTTGCCGCGCACCATCAGCTTGCCGGTGGTTTGCGTGTCGGCGGGCGGCTGCTTGCCGTTCTTGATCCACCCGACGAGGTTCTCCGTGCTCGCCTTGCCGTGCATCGTCGAGCTCACGGCGATCGTGCCGTAGAAGCCCGTCGGTTCCTTCTTCTGGAACTCGGCGAACGCCTCGCCCGCCCCGTTGATGCCGACGCCGATCACATCCGCTGCCGGAATGTGCAGCTGTTCGGTCGCGCGTACGCCGCCCAGCACGCTTTCCTCGTTGAGCGCGAAGATCACCCACTTCTTGATGTTCGGATGCTGCGCGAGCACCGGCGACGACGCGTTGAAACCGCCTTCGTCATCGGTGGTTTTCTGTGGCGCATCGAAAATGTTTTCCTTCTTGAAGCCGCCGGCCAGCAGCGATTCCGTCGCGCCGTCAGTGCGCAGTTTGGCGGTCGGCAGTTCGTAGTTCGTGATGCGCAGCGCGCCGACTTCTTCCGGCTTCCAGCCGCGGCGCTTCATCTCCTCGGAGATTGCCGTGCCGACCTGATTGCCGATCTTGAATGCGGACATGCCCAGATGCGGCACGTTCGGCAGCGGCTTGCCGGTGGAGTCGACGAGCTGATCGTCGACGGTGACGAACTTCATGTTGTAGCGTTTCGCACGCGCCTGGATCGCCGGTCCGAGCCGCACGTCGGGCGCGCAGATCACGAAGCCTTGCGCCCCTTGCGCGCCGAGGTTGTCGATTGCGGCCAGTACTTTTTCGCCGTCCGGCGTGCCGATGTTGACCACCGAGAAACCGTCCTTCTGGCCGAGCGCGGTGGCGGCTTTCTGTTCGTTGATGAACCATGCCTGTTCCGGCATCTTCACGAGAAAGCCGATCTTGAGCGGCGCATCGGCGCGCGCCGCGAGGTTCATGCCGAGCGGTGCGATGCACATCGCCGCGAGGGTGGCGCGAAGGGTCAGCCGGCGGATCTTGCTGGTCATACTCTGTCTCCGAGATGTGTGGTTGTGGTCAACCGTGCGTGGGTATTGCGGTGATTTCTGGCGATTGATTTGCAGACTAAGGTCTAGCGGCCGAACGCCTCGACTTCGACATGCCGTCCGAGCAGGAACGCATCGGCGACGAGGCGCAGCGGGCGCACGTCCACATCGTGGGCGCCGTGCGCAATCAGTCCGTGAAAGTGTTCGTAGAGCGCCCCATATTCGCGCTCGCCTTCGAGCGCAACCGGTTCGCCCGCAATCGAAAGACGTTTTCCGCCTTCCGAGATCGAGAGCAACCCGTCGGCGGTTTCGACGTCGATCTCCCATTGCTCGACGGGGCCGTGGCGCCAGTCGAACTCGGCGCGCACAGGTACGCCGTCTGTGTCGATGCAGTCGAGTTCGGCCGCGATCGGCGTCGATGCATCGCGCGGCACGAGCAGTTGCGCGCCGCACAACACGATTTCACGCGGCAGGATGTGCGTGACGATGGAGAGCGCGTTGATGCCCGGATCGAACACGCCAAGGCCGCCTGGCTCCCAGATCCATTGCTGACCCGGATGCCAGCGGCGCACGTCCTCTTTCCAGCGCACGTGCACGGAGTGGATCGTGCGGCCCTGAAGCCAGGCGCGCGCCGGCTCCACGGCACTTGCATAGCGCGAGTGCCAGGTGGCAAAGAGCGTGCGCCCCCGGGCGCGCGCCAATTCGCGCAGGGCCTCGACCTCGCTCACGCTCGCCCCGGGCGGCTTTTCGAGCATCACATGCTTGCCGGCCTCAAGCGCCGCGCGGGCCTGCGCGTAGCGCACCTGCGGTGGGGCGCACAGCGAGACGGCGTCGAGCTCAGGCTCGGCGGCGAGCAGCGCATCGATGTCAGCATAGTTGCGCACCTGCTCGACCTGCGTGCTGCGACTCGCGCATGCGACCAGCGCAAAGCCCGCGTTTGCCGCGATAGCAGGCAGATGCTGGTCGCGGGCGATCTTGCCGATGCCGGCCACCGCCAGCGTAAAAGTCGAATTCATGGTGTTTCTCCGGCCAATGTTCGCTGAGCCAAAGCGATTCGCCAAAGGCAGCCGCGGCTAGTTGTCATCACTCCAATCCTGCAAAAAATAGCGTTCCTCGAAGGCCCCGCCTTCACGATTCACGTGTGGATCCGCCTTCGGCGCGCGGCGCCGGGCGTAACCTCGCGTTACGGCGCGCGCGGCGTTTCCGGCTTGCCTGCAAAGCGGCGCCGCATGTTCAGCGGGTTGGCGTCGCGCAGCGCGTCGGGCAGCAGGCTCTCGGCGAGATTCTGGTAGCACACGGGGCGCAGGAAGCGCTCGATCGCGGCCGTGCCAACCGATGTGCTGCGGCCATCCGAGGTCGCCGGAAATGGGCCGCCGTGGACCATCGCGTCGCACACTTCCACCCCCGTCGGAAAGCCGTTCGCGAGCACGCGGCCCGCCTTGCGCTCGATGAGCGGCAGGAGCGTGTGCGCAAGTTCGGCGTCGATGGCCTCCATGTGCAGCGTGATCGTCAGCTGGCCTTCGATTTTGCGCAGCACCGCGCGCAACTCGACCGCATCCGCGCATTCCACGAGCACGCTGCTCGGACCGAACACCTCTTCGCCGAGCGTCGGATCGGTGAGCAGATCGCTCGCGTTCACGCGCAGGAGCGCCGCCTGGGCACGTCCCGGCGCTGCCGCGCCGCGCGCGAGCGTCGTTACTTTCGGATGCTGCATAAGACGCTCGATGCCGCGCTCGTACGCGCGCAGGATGCCTGCCGCGAGCATGACGCCGGCAGGCGCGGCGCTGAAGTCGCGTGCGGCGTTGGCGGCGAAGGTGTCGAACCCGGCGCCCGCAAGGCCAAGCATCAAGCCCGGATTCGTGCAGAACTGCCCGCAGCCGAGTGTCGCGGACGCGACGAACTCGCGCGCCAACGTTTCGCCACGCGCGGCGAGCGCGCCCGGCAGCAGCAGGTTCGGATTCACGCTGCTCATTTCGGCGTAGACCGGAATCGGTTCGGCACGCGCCGCCGCGAGCTTCACCAGCGCGAGACCGCCCGCGCGCGAACCGGTGAAGCCCACCGCACGGATCGCCGGATGCTGCACCAGGGCGCTGCCGGTTTCGTGGCCCGCGTCGAACAGAAGGGCAAAGACGCCCGCGGGCAACCCGGCCGCCGCAACGGCCGCCTGGATTGCGCGTCCAACGAGTTCAGAGGTGCCCGGATGCGCCGGATGCGCCTTCACGACGACGGGACAGCCCGCCGCCAGCGCCGAGGCCGTATCGCCGCCCGCCACCGAAAACGCCAGCGGGAAATTGCTCGCGCCGAACACCGCGACGGGGCCGACACCGATGCGCCAGAAGCGCAGATCGGTGCGCGGCGGCTGACGGTCGGGCAGAGCGGGCTCGATGCGCGCGTCGAGTGCGTCGCCGCTGCGCACGAGCGCCGCGAACATGCGCAGCTGATTCGCGGTGCGCGCGCGCTCGCCTTCGAGGCGCGCACGCGGCAGGCCGCTTTCGGCCATCGCGCGTTCGATCAGTGGATCGCCCAATGCTTCGATGCGCGCCGCGCAATCGTCGAGGAATTGCGCGCGCTTTTCGGCGGACAGTGCGCGATAGAGGTCGAACGCTTCGTCTGCGAGTTCACACGCCGCGTCGACGTCGGCGCTCAAGGCGCTATGAAAAACCGGCTGTGCAATGGGTTCGTTCGTTGCGGCGTCAAGCGCCTGGAACGGCGCACCGGCGCCGCGCCGCGCCTCGCCCGCGATCAGCAGTTCGCCCGTCAGTTGCATCGTCATGCTTCGTGCTCCCAATCAGTGCGAGTGGCGCGGCACGGCGGCGCCGCGCTTGCCTACGAGGAAATCGAGGTCGCAACCTTCGTCGGCCTGCAGCACGTGATCGACATAAAGACGCGCATAGCCGCCCTTGCCTTGCTGCTCCGCCACACCCGGCGCGGCTGCCGGATCGACGTCGGAGAGACGCCGCATCAGTTCCTCGTCGCTGATGTCGAGATGCAACCGGCCCGCCTCGCAATCGAGCTCGATCCAGTCGCCGTTGCGCACCGCCGCGAGCGGGCCGCCCGCCGCCGCTTCCGGCGCGACGTGCAGCACCACCGTGCCGTAGGCCGTGCCGCTCATGCGCGCGTCCGAGATGCGCACCATGTCCTTCACGCCCTGACGCAGCAGCTTGGGCGGCAGGCCCATGTTGCCGACTTCGGCCATGCCCGGATAGCCGCGCGGGCCGCAGTTCTTCATCACGAGGATCGAGTCCTTGTCGACATCGAGCGATTCGTCGCCGATGGTCGCCTTGTAGTGATCGAAGTTCTCGAACACCACCGCGCGGCCACGATGCTTGAGCAGCTCGGGTGTCGCCGCCGACGGTTTCAGCACCGCGCCGCGCGGCGCGAGATTGCCGCGCAGGATGCAGATGCCGCCGTCTTCGATCAGCGGCTTGCCCAGTGGCCGGATCACTTCGTCGTTGTAGTTCGGCGCTTCGCGCACGTTGTCCCAGATCGACTTGCCGTTGACGGTGAGCGCATTGGGATGCGGCAGCAGGTTCGCTTCGCCCAGACGCCGCAGCACGGCCGGCAGACCGCCCGCGTAATAGAACTCTTCCATCAGGAAGCGGCCCGAGGGCTGCAGATCGACGATGGTCGGCGTATTGCGGCCGATACGCATCCAGTCCTCGAGCTCGAGCGGCACGCCGATGCGCCCCGCAATCGCCTTCAGGTGGATCACGGCGTTGGTCGAGCCGCCGATCGCGGCGTTGGTTCGGATCGCGTTCTCGAACGCTTCGCGCGTCAGCACCCTGGAGAGCGTGAGGTCCTCAAGCGCCATCTGCACGATGCGCATGCCGGACAAATGCGCGAGCACGTAGCGGCGCGCGTCGACGGCGGGAATCGCAGCGTTGTGCGGCAGCGAGACGCCGAGCGCCTCGGCCATGCACGCCATCGTCGAGGCCGTGCCCATGGTGTTGCAGGTGCCCGCCGAGCGCGACATGCCCGCTTCGGCCGAGAGGAAATGATGCAGGTCGATCTCGCCCGCCTTGAGCGACTCGTGCAGCTTCCACACCGCCGTGCCCGAGCCGATGTCCTTCCCTTCGAGCTTGCCGTTGAGCATCGGGCCGCCGCTCACCGCGATGGCGGGCACGTCGCAGCTCGCCGCGCCCATCAGCAGCGCGGGCGTGGTCTTGTCGCAGCCGCACAGCAGCACGACGGCGTCAATCGGATTGCCGCGAATCGCCTCTTCCACATCCATCGAGGCGAGATTGCGCGTGAGCATCGCCGAAGGACGCAGGTTCGATTCGCCGTTCGAGAACACCGGAAACTCGACCGGGAACCCGCCCGCCTCGTAAATACCGCGCTTCACGTGCTCCGCGAGCTTGCGGAAATGCGCATTGCAGGGCGTGAGTTCCGACCAGGTGTTGCAGATGCCGATAATCGGCCGGCCGTCGAATTCGTGATCGGGAATGCCCTGATTCTTCATCCAGCTTCGGTACATGAAGCCGTTCTTGTCCATGGTGCCGAACCATAGTTGGGAGCGCAGTTTGGGTTTGGTTGCCGACATTGTCCGTCTTTGGGAGGGCTAGATTTGCGTGCAGTCTACGGACCAAACTGATAACCTACCAATGAAAAATTGGCCGCTTCCCATATCCATTTACATATCAGTGTAAACACGTAAATCATGCTGGACACGAACCCCTGGTACGTCCGTACTCGTCTGAAAACCCGCCAGTTGCTCCTTGTGGTTGCGCTGGCCGAAGAAGGCAACATCCACCGGGCGGCGGCGGCCTTGAGCATGACCCAGCCTGCTGCCTCGAAACTGTTGCGCGAGTTGGAGGAGATGCTCGGCGCCGTTCTTTTTGAGCGTATGCCGCGCGGCGTACGGCCAACTCTCTATGGCGATGCGTTGATCCGCCATGCACGCGTCGTGCTCGGCAGTCTCGACCAGGCACAGGAAGAACTGGCCGCGTTGAAGGCCGGGCGCCTCGGGCACGTTGCAGTGGGTGCGATCACCTCGCCGGGCGTGCGAGTGCTGCCGGCGGCTGTCGCAGCAGTCAAGCGCATACACGCGAACATGCGTATCTCGGTCGAAATCGACACCAGTAACGTGCTGCTGGAGCGGCTGGCGCAAGACAAGCTCGACGTAGTGATCGGACGTCTGTCGGCGGAGCACGACAAGCGCCAGTTGTGCTACGAACCGTTGGCCGGCGAGCCCGTGTGCGCCGTGGTTCGGCAGGGCCATCCTCTGCTGGGCGGGGCGCCGGTTGCGCTGTCCGATGTCCAGCGCGGCGCGTGGGTCGTGCCGCCGGCCGGCAGCGTGCTGCGGCACCGTTTCGAGCTCATGTTCCAGCGTGCAAGCCTCGCTCCGCCCTCGAACGTCGTGGAGACGGCGGCGCTGCTCTTCATTACGCGGGCGCTCGAGAAGAGCGACATGATCGCCGTGCTCGCCGAAGATGTGGCGCGTTATTACGCGGCGCACGGCATGGTGGAGATCCTGCCTGTGCCGATGGACTGCAAAATGGACGACTTTGGGATCATCACCCCGGCGGAGAAGCTTCTCTCGCCCGCTACGGCTCTGATGATCGACGCGCTGCGCGCAGCGAGCCGCGAGACGTACGACCTGCCCTATCGCGTCGGCGCGGACGCCGTCGATGCGCGTATGGAGAGCCACGCTTCATCGCTTTCGGCCTGATTGGCGATCACGTCTGCTGTCTATACGCGGAGGCCCAGTCAATCGCGCCTTGTCGGGCAAGTGCCGCCCTCGTTGCCCTCTTCTCAATGGCACCCGATCGCGCAGCTAATCAGACCAAACGCGCCGGCGATCCCCACACCCGCGCCGAGCCCGAACGTCTCGAGCGAAGTGGCGCAGCCTTGCAGACTGCAGACAACCGCGAGCGCAGCGGCCAGAAGAATTTGCCGGGCCGGGTTGCGCGCAACCCGGCGGTGTCGACTACTGTGGATCATGTTTTTCCCCTCCGTCCCGAATGGTCTGAGCAAGCGCGAAAACGCAGACGCGAGTGTAGCCAGCACGATTCAGCCCAAAATGGACGAATACCGGGGACAAAGACGGCGTCTATTACCAATGCTTCCGCGCCGGTAATCACCGCTGTCGCGGAACAGCTCCCGGGCGTAATGACGTAAGGAATAAACCTGAATCCGGCCCACCCATGCAAGGCTCTCTAATAACAGGCATCCCACCCATCCTCACCAATCAACGGCACGAAGCTCACGTCACCCAACCAGCGCTCGCGATAATCGTGCTCGCCGTGGCGGACCAGTTTGATCAATCGCTGATGGTGATGGTCGTGTCCCACCGGCATGACGATCCGGCCGCCGATCGAGAGTTGCTCACGCCACGCCCGCGGAACACGCGGCCCCCCGGCACCCGCGATAATCGCGTCGTACGGCGCGTAGGCGCTCAAACCGACCGTGCCGTCGCAGAGATGAACGGTCACGTTTGAAATACCCAACCGCGCCAGCGTCTCGCGAGCGGTTTCGGCAAGCACCGGATCGCGTTCAACCGAATGGACGTGCGCCACGATTTCCGCCGCGATGGCGGCGGCATACCCCGACCCCGTGCCGACGTCGAGCACCCGGTCGCGCGGACCGAGTTCGGCCGCCTCCATCATCTGCGCGACGATGGCGGGCTGCGAAATCGTTTGCTGACTCGCGATAGGCAAGGCCCGGTCGTCGTACGCGAATTCACGGAGTTGCACGAGTACGAATTCCTCGCGCGGCACATGGCGCATGGCGGATAGCACGTTGGCGTCGCGGACGCCACGCGCCACGATTTGCCGTACGACCATCCATTCCCGGGCTTCCCTGAAATCGATCATGGTGGCCTCCCCTAATGATCGTTCAAGCTTTCCAGCTGGCTACACATCGTCTCCACCGGACGATTCAATTTTGCGCCTCGTTCGATGCCCGCGAGCGCGGATGGGTCATGCGTTCAACGCGGCTCGAAAAATCGGGCATTCGATGGCCAGGCGTTTAAGGGTCTGCACTGATGGCGTCGTATGGCACGCGGCTCCGTTTTCGCCAATAATGGCCCCACATCCACTACTGGACGAGGGCGACCATGCATTACAGCCCCGACGCCATCCGCACCATCGCTCTGGTCGGCCATGCCGGATGCGGCAAGACATCGCTTGTCGAAGCCCTGCTGCACCAGGGCGGCGAGCTGCGCGCCGCCGGCAGCGTGGAGCGCGGCACCACGGTCTGCGATTTCGACCCGCTCGAGCGCAAATATCACCACTCGCTGAATTCCGCCCTCGCCCACCTGCACTACCGGGATACCCGCATCTATCTGCTGGATACGCCCGGCTATCCGGACTTTTCGGGGCTGTCGATCAGCGCCCTGCCCGCCGTGGAGACCGCCGCCGTCGTCATCAATGCACAGACTGGCATCGAAATGACGACCCGGCGCATGATGGCGTGGGCCGAGAAACGCAAGCTCTGCAGAATGCTCGTCGTAAACGGCATCGATCGCGAAAAGGTCGACCTGCCGGCGCTTCTGACGCACATTCAGGAGGCTTTCGGCAAGGAATGCCTGCCCATCAACCTGCCGGCGCAAAGCGGGCGCCAGGTGGTGGATTGCTTTTTCAACCCGGCCGGCGAGGCCGACTTCCTGTCCGTTGCGGCGGCGCACAACGCGCTGGTCGACCAGGTGGTCGAGATCGATCCCGCGTTGATGGAGCTTTACCTGGAGCAAGGCGAGGCCATCAGCCCGGAGCAGTTGCACGAGCCCTTCGAGCGCGCGCTGCGGGAAGGTCATCTGATACCGATCTGCTTCACGTCGGCGGCCAACGGCGCCGGCATCGCGGAACTGCTCGACGTGTTCGTGCGGCTCCTGCCCAATCCCATGGAAGGCAACCCGCCGCTCTTTTACCGCGATGCCCGCGGCCGCCAGGAAGTCGTGCACGCCGAACCGGTCGCCGACAAGCATGTCCTGGCTCACGCCTTCAAGATCGTCATGGACCCTTACATCGGCAAGATGGCCGTGTTTCGCGTCCATCAGGGCACGATCAGACGCGACAGCCAGCTCTATATCGGCGACGGGCGCCAGCCGTTCAGAGTCGCCCATCTGATGATGCTGCAGGGCAAGGAGCACGTGGACGTCCCACAAGCCGGCCCGGGCGATATCTGCGCGACGGCCAAGATCGACGAAATCGGCTTCGATGCCGTGCTGCACGACGCCCCCGAGGACGGCGACATCCACCTGACCCCGCTCGATTTCCCCACGCCCATCTATGGTCTGGCGATCGAGCCCGCGCGCCGGGGCAACGAGCAGCGCCTCTGGGAGATTCTGCAAAAGCTGAGCGCGGAAGACCCGTGTCTGCGCATCGACCACCCGGTCGGCACCAACGAGACGGTGGTGCGCGGTCTGGGCGAACTGCACCTGCGCCTCATGCTGGAGCGGTTAGCCGAGCAATACAAGCTCGACGTCGTGACGCGGCCCCCGAAAATCGCCTATCGGGAAACCATCGGTGCCAAAGCCGAGGGGCATTATCGCCACAAGAAGCAAACCGGCGGCGCCGGGCAATTCGGCGAAGTGATGCTGCGCGTGGAGCCACTGCCGCGCGGCACGGGTTTCGAGTTCGTCGACGCCGTCAAGGGCGGCGCCATCCCTGGCCAGTTCATGCCCGCCGTGGAAAAAGGCATCCAGCAGGTGATCGAGAGTGGGCCGCTGGCGGGCTTCCCGATGCAGGACGTGCGCGTGACCGTCTTCGACGGCAAGAGCCATTCGGTCGATTCCAAGGAAGTGGCGTTCGTTTCCGCCGGACGCAAGGCCTTCATCGACGCGGTGCTGAAAGCGCAGCCCGTTCTGCTCGAGCCTATCGTAGACATCGAGGTGATGACGCCGGAAGCCGCGATGGGCGACATTATCGGCGACCTCTCCGCCAAGCGCGGACAGGTCCATGGCACGCGCACGGCCGCCGGCAACGCGGTGGTCGTCGCAGGCCAGGTGCCGTTGTCCGAACTCAACGACTACCAGTCGCGGCTGAACGCGATCGCCGGCGGGCACGGCAACTACAGCATCCAGCTCAGCCACTACGATCCGGCACCCGCCGCCCAGCAGGAGCGGATGGCGTCGCAACACAAGAAACAGGGCGACGGCGCGGCGTAATCAACGGCTGCGCGCGCCCTGCTCCATGCTTCTGCGCGACATGCCCGCCGACGGAACATGTGTATCGGGCGCGGTTTGCCGGAGGCGTGGCGGATGCCCCAGCACGGCAATTCCGGCATCAAAACGCAATGCACCGGTCACAGCGCAAACAACGTCCCTCGCTGAGGTTCGCGGTCCGCCACGCCCGCGAGTCGCAACGCGTGCCAGGCCATGGCGAAGTTGCTCGATATCACCGGCTTGCCAAGCCTCGCTTCAAGTTCCGGAACGAGTTCGGCGATCCGCAAGCTCGTGCACGACACGAAAACGGCGTCCACGTCCGGGTGCAGGGCAAGGCGCTCGACCGCCGCTTGCAGGGACGCCGTGTCGATCCGCGCTACTTCGTTATCGTTTGCATGCTCGAACGACGCCACGCGTGTAATGCCGATGCCGCGCGCCTCGATATAGTCCCGCATAGTGTCGTTGATCGAACGCACGTAGGGCGTCAACAGGGCGGCGCGCCGGACACCCAGTGCGCGCAGCGCAGCAAGCGCCGCGGTAATCGGCGTGGTGCACGCGACGCCCGGACGCGCTTCGCGGATGCGCGCGAACACGTTTTCCTCGCCGATCACCATCGAGGCCGACGTGCAGCCGAACGCCACGACATCGATCCGTTCCGCCGGCCGAATCAGCGCGACCGCCGAAGCGATGCGCGCCTCCATTTCCGCGAGGCGCTCTGGCGTGATGTCCGGCGAGTTGAGCACGCGGCTCTCGTAGAAGGCCACGCCGTCCTGGGTCAGCAGCTTGCGCCACTCGTGCTCGATCGTATGATCGGTCGCGAGCACCACCAGTCCGATGGCGGCGCGCCGGCAGATGCCGTCGTCCAGCGCGAATTCGAGCCTGACGTAGGCATCGTCCTGCAGGGGAATCGTGCTCATGTCAGTGTCATCCCTGTCATGTCGAGTTCGGGCTCGCGGCCGGCCATGATGTCGGCCAGCAGTTTTGCGGTGCCGCACGACATCGTCCATCCCATGTGTCCGTGGCCCGTGTTCAGATACAGGTTGCGGTGACGCGTGCGGCCGATCAGCGGCGTCCCCTCGGGCGTCATCGGCCGCAGACCGGCCCAGTAGGACCCGCGGCTGTAGTCGGCGCCCTCAGGGAACAATTCGCGGGCCGCCTGCAGCATCTGCGTGAAATCGGCGGGCGTGTGGCGGGTGTCGTAGCCGGCGAACTCGGCGGTCGCGGTGAAGCGTAGCCGCTGGCCAAAACGCGCCCACGCCACGAGATTGTTTTCGTCGACACCGCCCAGTTCCGGCGGACGATGCCCGGGCCCGACCGGAAAGGTCGCGGAATAGCCCTTTACCGGGTACACCGGCAGCCGGTAGCCCAGACGGCGCGCCAGGATGGGCGACCAGGAACCGAGTGCTAGAACGAATTCGTCGCCTTGCACGAGTCCAGCCGGCGTGCGCACGCCAACGACCCGATCGCCGGACGCCTCGATCGCGCTAATGGCCGCGCCAAATTCGAAACGCACGCCGATGCGTTCGCACGCCGCCTTCAGCGCGCGGGTGAACAGATGCGCGTCGCCGCTTTCATCGGTTGGACAATAAATCGCGCCCGCGATCCTGTCGCGCGCATGCGCGAGCGCCGGTTCGCGCGCGGCGACCTGTTCGGCATCGAGTGTTTCGAGCGACAGCCCGTTGTCCGCGAGGATCGACATATTCTGCGTGCCTCGCGCGAAAGAGGCTTCGTCGCGATACAGGTACAACAGGCCGCGGCTGATGCGATCGTAGTGCAGGTGTTCGGCCGCGGTCAGTTGCTGCAATTGACTCTGTGCGTAGCGGCAGAGCTTCACCTTACGCGTGGTGTTCCGACGCGAACGCTCCGCCGTGCAGTTGCGCAGGAACTGAAAGCACCAGGCCCACATGTGAGGGTCCGCGTTGAGCTTGAGGCGCAACGCCTGCCCTTCGACGAAGAGCGATTTCAGCAGAATTTTCGGCGCTCGCGGAGAGGCCCACGTGTACGAATGTCCGGGCGCGACCAGACCGGCGTTGGCAAAGCTGGTTTCGAGCGCGACGCCGGGCTGGCGGTCGATCACTGTCACCTCCCGGCCGTCTCTCGCGAGGTACCAGGCGGCCGTGACGCCCGCAATTCCGCCTCCCAGCACAACGGTTTTCATGGCTTACTCCAGCCCCATGCAGGGCAGTCGACCGGAGTCGGCGCTTTCGCGTTACGCCGGTCCCATGCAAAGCCCCTGACCATTGATCAATATAACCTCGCCGGCGCCTTTTGTACGGTGTCCTATACGCGGATACCCTATACCAGCGAAAGATGCGGCGAGTTCTATCATGAAAAAACACGCTTTCATGGTAGCGCTGCGATGAGACCGCGAGTCGGGCCGTTGGACTGGCAGATTACAACTTGCATGCGACGTACGTTTCCATCCGTTTTCTGATGCCACCGGGATAGCCGTGTGGTGGATCGCTCCGATCCCTTTCACAATAAGGAGTTTCCAACATGATTGCTCAGACGAATGGCAGGCCGGCCGCGGGTCGCGTGCTGCGCCAGACGACAATCGCGGTATCCGCCGCGCTGGCCGTGCTCGCCGGCATGGCTTCCAGTCCGGCGCAAAGCCAGACCATAAAGATCGGTGTACCGGTACCGCTATCGGGCAGTTCCGCCAATGCCGGCACGGACATTCTCAACGGCGCCAAGCTGGCCGCCGCCAAGGTCAATGCGGCGGGCGGCGTGCTCGGCAAGCAGATCGAGCTGGTGCCCGAGGACGACGCCTGCGACGCGCAGACGGCCGTGCAGGCGGCACAGAAACTTGTCGACGCCGGCGTCGTTGCGGTGGCCGGCGGTTACTGCTCCAGCGCGGCGCTGCCGGAATTGACGACCTTTCATCGCGCCGGGATTCCCTACGTGCTGGACGCGTCGACCAATCCCAAGCTGACTGAGATGGGCTACGACCACGTGTTCCGCACGATTGGCCGTGACGACGAGCAAGGGCCGTTTGCAGCCAGTTTCATGAAAAATTCGCTACACGCGAAGCGTGCGGCCGTGATCAACGACAACACGACCTATGCCAAGGGTCTCGCCGACAACACCGTGGCCGCCTTGAAGAAAGACGGTGTCGAGGTCGTCTACGACGATGCGATCACGCCCGGTCAGATGGACTACTCGCCAACGCTCACCCATGTCGCCTCACTGAAGCCGGACGTGATCTACTACACCGGCTATTTCTCGGAGGCCGGCCTGCTCGTGAAGGAGGCGCGGCAACTGGGCCTGAAGATGACCTTGATGGGCGGCGACGGCACCAACGACCCAACGCTGATGAAAACAGCCGGTCCCGCGGCCAATGACATGATCATCACCACGGCGCCGCTGGCGCAGTTCCTGAGCGGCGCGCACAGCTTTGTCGATGACTATACGAAGGCTTATGGGCAAGGTCCGGGACCTTATTCGGTCTATGAATACGACGCCGTCGGCGTCACGGCCAAGGCGATCGCAGACGCGAAGTCGGCAACGCCCGCCGCGATCACGGCCGCCTTGCACAAGATTTCGAACTACCAGGGCGCGACCGGGACGATCGGCTTCAACCCGAAGGGGGACCGCAGCGTGGCGGTGTACATCACCATCATCGTTCGGGGCGACAATTTCGCGCCCTACCAGAAGCAGGATGCCGCGGGACACTGGATGGCGATGAAATAGGCCCTGTCGCGGCGCGCGCCCCGCCATGAGCAACTTCTTCCAGTTCGTCATCGAAGGGCTGACGATCGGCTCGTTCTATGCCCTCGTCGCCCTCGGCTACACGATGGTCTACGGGATCATCCGGCTGATCAACTTCGCTCACGGCGATCTGTTCATGGTGGGCGCGTTCATCGGCTGGACCGGCTTGACGGTGCTTGCCGCGGCGCACCTGCCGCTCGCGTTGGCGTTGCTGATCGCCTTTGTGGCCGCGATGGCCGTCACCGGCGCACTCGGTCTCGCCATCGAGCGAGTGGCCTACCAGCCGCTGTTGCGCGCACCGCGGCTGTCCATTCTGATCACCGCGCTCGGCGTTTCGCTGGCGCTGGAAAACGGCGTGCTGCTGCTTTACGGCGCCGGCTTCAACACGTATCCCCATGTGCTCACCCAGGCCGGACTCGAATTCGAGGGCGTGCAGATCACGTTCGCGCAGGTCAGCATCATCGCCGCCAGTTTTGCGTTGATGCTCGCATTGTATTTTTTCGTTCACCGTACCTTCGTCGGCACGGCGATGCGCGCGCTCGCGATCGATCAGGACGCGGCGCGCCTGATGGGTATCGACGTCGAGCGGCTGATCCAGCTAACCTTCTTCCTCGGCTCGGCGCTGGCTGCCGTGGCCGGCGTCATGGAAGGGCTCTACTACACCCAGATCAATTTCTTCATGGGCTTCGTGCTGGGCCTGCGCGCCTTCACCGCTGCAGTGCTCGGCGGCATCGGCAATATTCCGGGCGCCATGGCGGGCGGCATCCTGATCGGCCTGCTGGAATCCTTTAGCGCGGGCTACGTCTCATCGCGGTGGACCGATGTGCTCGTGTTCGGCGTCCTGATTGCCGTGCTCGTGATCAAACCGACCGGTTTGTTCGGTGAGCGCGTGGTCGAGAGAATGTAGCGCCATGAGCGCCATGCTCGGGTCATTGCGCCGATCGCGCCCTGCCGGCGTCGCGCTTCTTGCCGCTGCCGTGGCGCTACCCGCTGTCGCCAGCAACTATATCGTCGATGTCGGCCTGACCATCGCCACCTATTCGATCCTGGGCCTCGGGCTGAATATCGTGGTCGGGTATGCCGGTTTGCTCGATCTGGGCTATGCGGCCTTCTTCGCCATCGGCGCGTACACGACGGCGCTGCTGGAAACGCTGCTGCACTTCTCGTTCTGGGAAACGCTGCCGTTCAGCCTGGTGTTTGCCGGTGCTTCCGGCATCGTCATCGGCTACCCTACCCTGCGCCTGCGCAGCGACTATCTGGCCATCGTCACGCTCGGGTTCGGCGAGATCACGCGCATCGTTGCCACCAATCTCAACATCACGGGCGGTCCGAACGGCATCTACGGCATCGCCAGCCCAAGCCTGTTCGGCTATGAAATCAGCTCGCCGGCCGCGGTCTACGAACTGGGCATCGCATTCCTCGTGCTAGTGCTGGTGTTTGCGGTCCGGCTTGGCCAATCCCGGCTCGGACGCGCGTGGACCAGCATCCGCGAGGATGAGGCGGCGGCCGAGGCCGTCGGCGTGCCGACGTTGCGCGTCAAGATGCTGGCGTACATCCTCGGCGCATTGATCGGCGGTTTCGCCGGCAGCCTGTTCGCCGCGCGCTTCGGCACCATCGACCCGACCGGCTTCACTTATCTGCAGTCCGTGACGATCCTGATCGTCGTCGTGCTCGGCGGCCGGGGCAGCATTCCGGGTGTGATACTCGGCGCCGTCATCGTCGCCGGCCTGCCCGAGGTGCTGCGTTTTCTCAACCTTTGGCGCATCTTCGGTTTCGCCATCGGGCTCGTGATCCTGATGCTGCTCAGACCGCAAGGCCTATGGCCGGCGCCGCTGCGCCGGGTGGCGCCGCCGCGCGACGATACCGGTGCGCCGGAAGCCCTTCCGCCCCGGGACACGATCGCCGATGAAATCCTGCTCGAGGTGCGCAACATGCAGCGCCGCTTCGGCGGCGTGCAGGCGGTCGGCGGTATCAGCTTCACCGTGCGCAACGGCGAAATCCTTAGCCTGATCGGCCCCAACGGTGCGGGCAAGACGACGGTGTTCAACTGCCTCACGGGTGTGATCCGCCCGACCGGCGGCCAGGTGCTTTGGCGCGGCGCCTCGCTGGCCGGCGGCGCGCCGCATCGCATCGTCCACGCCGGGATGGCGCGGACCTTCCAGGGCATCCGCCTGTTTGCCAACATGACGGCCTTCGAGAACGTGCTGATCGGCATGGATCATCGCCTCCATACGCCGCTCGTCGCCGAATTGCTTGCGTTGCCCTCCGCTCGCGCCGAGGAAGCCGATCACGCAACGGAAGGCCTGCGCTGGCTCAGTTTCGTCGGACTCGCGGCACGCGCGGGCGAACGCGCGGCCGACCTGCCCTACGGCGATCAGCGCCGGCTGGAGATCGCCCGCGCCCTCGCCAGCAACCCGCACCTGCTGCTGCTGGACGAACCGGCAGCGGGGATGAACCCGACCGAGAAGCACGCGCTGATGGAACTGATCCGGCGTATCCGGGATTCCGGCGTGACGGTGCTGCTGATCGAACACGACATGATGCTGGTGATGAGCGTGTCGGACCGGATCATCGTCATGGACCATGGCGTCATCATCGCCGAGGGAACGCCATCCGACATCCAGGCCGATCCGCGGGTGATCGACGCCTACCTCGGCACGGCCGAGGCCGACGAAGCAGCCGACGATACGGCCGGGGAGAAATCGCTGTGGGACTCCTAGAAATACACGATCTGCACGTGAGCTACGGGAACGTGGAGGTTCTGCATGGCATCTCGCTCGACGTCGGAGAGGGCGAGATCGTGGCCTTGCTCGGCAGCAACGGGGCGGGGAAAACCACGACGCTGCGCGCCATTTCCGGTCTGATTCGCCCTCGCGCGGGACAGATCGTGATGGCCGGGCACACGCTGACCGGCTTGCGCGCCCACCAGATCGTGGCGTTGGGTCTCGGTCATGTACCGGAAGGCCGCCGTATGTTCGGGGCGCTGACCGTGGAGGAAAATCTGCGGCTTGGCGGCTATCTGATCCGGCGCGACAGCGCGGTACTGGAGCAGCGAATAAAGGACGTTTACCAGACTTTTTCGCGGCTCGGCGAGCGGCGCAGCCAGCTGGCGGGGACGCTGAGCGGCGGCGAGCAACAGATGCTGGCGATCGCCCGCGCGCTGATGCTGCGGCCTCGCATCATCGTGCTCGACGAACCCTCCATGGGGCTCGCGCCGAAGCTGGTCCGGGCGATTTTCGGCATGATCGCCGACATCTGCAAGGAAGGCACGTCGATCCTGCTTGTCGAGCAGAACGCTCGCCAGGCGCTGCGCATCGCGCAGCGGGCCTACGTGCTGGAAAGCGGCCGCATCGCCCTCGCCGGCCCCGCTCACGAATTGGCACAGGACAACCGGGTTCGTGCCGCTTATCTGGGCGGCAGTGCTGCCGTCACGGAGTGATGCCGGCCCGGATGGCTTGTCGCATCGAGGTCCGCAGTGCAGGGCCGGCACTCGAGTGCCGGCCCCACCTCGGCTACGTCAGAACGAATGCCGCATCCCGATCCGCACATCGGATTGCGTATTCGACGTCGACGGTGTGAAGCTATAGCCGATCACCGCATCCACGCCGCTCGACGCGCGCAGATAGTCGCCGGAAATATACACATCGGTCCGCTTGGACAACAGGTAGTGCAGCCCGAGCGAGCCCTGGTTCCAGTGATTGCCTTCGAAGCTCGTGTGCTGATAGCCGCCGTACAGCGACAGCGCAGGCGTGAAGTTATACGATGCGCCTCCTTCGTACACCTGCATGTGCGAGGTCTGCCCGAAGCCCTTGATCGTCGTGTAGGTGAAGTCGCCGGTGAGCATCAGGTCGCCGATCGTATAGGCCGCGCCGATCGCGAACGCGCCTTGCTTGTCCACCGGGAATGCCGACGAGCTATACAGATCGGTCACCGCGCCAGTCGTCGCATCGACGGAGACGGTCGGCTGCCCGAGGAAGGTGCGCGTGCCGATCATCGCATACGGGTCGAACGCATAGATGCCGTACGGATTGTTCAATTGCGTATACGCCACGCCCATGTTGAACGGACCGTGGTCGTAATGCGCGCCCACGCTCCATGCGCTCTTCTCATGGAAGTTGCCCGCGGTGTTGCCGAACGAGTACATGCCGCCGAAGGTGAAGCCCGCAAAATCGTTCGACAGGAACTTCACCGAGTTCGGCAGACGGTCGCCGTTCATCCGGTCGAAGTCGCCCTGGTGAATCGCGTAGCCGCTCGCCCATGCGGAGATGTTGTACAGAAAGACGAACTCTTCGGTCATGTCGAGCTGGTTGCCGAACGAGAAAGTCCCCCACGAGTTCTTGATGCCGACATAAGCCTGGCGTCCGAATTCAGCACCGCCGAATCCCAGTTGCCCATTGCCCAGGTGAAAACCCGATTCGAGCACGAAGACCGCTTGCAGGCCGCCGCCGAGATCTTCCACGCCTTTGAAGCCGATCCGGTTGCCGTACGAAATGCCGTCGTCGAATTTGTACTGGTGCGCGCCACCGGCATTGTTCACATAGGTGATGCCGGCGTCCAGAATCCCGTACAGGGTGACGCTGCTTTGCGCATGGGCCACCGTCGGCGCACATACCGCGCTTGCCGCGAGGGCGAGTCCCGAAAGACTAACGGCACTTTTCTTCTTCATCTAATTATCCCCTGCTCTTTGCCTGCGTATTTCGTTGAATAAAGCGATCCCTGCTGCGTGTTGTCTTCCAACGCGCGGCGCTTCTCGCATGACGGGCAGTTCGAAATCGGCTGAGACTGATTGAAGCTCAATTGCGCTGACCTGGCCGGCTAGAACCGACTCGGCCGGCCAGGCTGATTGAAGCTATCGGCGCGGCATACGATCATCTGCATGCCTGCATCGACGGGTCAAGAATAAGTGTCCAGATTTAGGAGGATTCGACCGGATGCGACATGAATCTGTCGAGCAGCGACCTGATAGCCGGCGATGCCGCCGTTATTTCACACCGAGTGCGGTTTGCACTGCTTGCAGGCCGTTGGCGCCGCCGGCGGTGTTCACGCCGTCGAGCCATGACTTCAGCAACTCGGGGTGGCGCTTGAGCGCTTCGGTGGCGGCCGCATCGACGCCGGCCTTTTTCTCCAGCACCTCGGTGATCACGCCGTTCTCCAGATCGACATTGAACGTGAGTTGCCGGAACAGGCGGCCGACATTCGGACACTGCTCGGCGTACCCGCTGCGCGCAACCGTATTGACCGTGGCGCCGCCATAGTTCGGCCCGAAGTACCTGTCGCCGCCATCGAGGTAAGTCAGCTTGAACTTCGTGTTCATCAGATGCGGCTCCCACGCCAGAAACACGATCCATTTCTTCTCGCGCACCGCGCGGTCGACCTGCGTGAGCATGCCCGTCTCGCTCGATTCGACGAGCTTCCAGCCGCCGAGTCCATAGGCCTTGTCGTCGACCATTTTCTTGATGTTCTGATTGGCCGGCGCACCCGGTTCGATGCCATAGATCTTGCTGTCGAACTTGTCGGCGTTCTTCGCGAGGTCCGCGAACGAATGCACGCCGGCCGCCGCCACGTAGTCGGGCACCGCGAGCGTGAACTTTGCGTTGCTCAGATTCGGGTGCACGACTTCGATCGACTTTTCATCCTCGAACGGCTTGACGACTGGCGCTTGCGCCGGCATCCAGTTACCGAGAAACACGTCGATCTGCCCTTTCTTCAGGCCTTGATAAGTAATCGGCACCGACAGGTTCGCCACGTTCTGATGGTAGCCGAGCGCCTTCAGCAGCACGCCGGTCATTGCATTGGTCGCGTCGATGTCGGTCCAGCCTGGCCCCGCCATGTTGACCTGCGTACAGGACTGCGGTTCGGCGGCTGCGGCGAAGGTGGTCGCCGCACACAACAGCGCAACGCCGGATACCGCCTGTTTGAAGAGCTTTTTCATCATGTCGGCTTCCTGTAGGTGGATTGAATCGTAAGCGGGGAGATCAACGCGCGACTGCGGGAAAACGCGCCATCGCTTCGAGCGTGTCGAGGTCGATGTGATTGCGCATGTAGCGCTGGCTCGCATCGACATGCGGTTGCCAGTCCCATGACGCGACCGTGCCCTGCGTCGTGGCTTCGAAATGGAAGCGGCGGCGGCGCTGGCTTCTCAGTATTTCGTCGTGCAGCGCGGCGAGGTTCCAGCGCCGGGCGATCTCCTCGCGAAATGCCGCAACCTGTGAAGCATGGTCGGCACGCGCTGCGAGGTTGTTGCGTTCCAACGGGTCCGCGGCCACGTCGTAGAGCTGATCGGGATCGGCCGGTGTGTGAATGAACTTGAAGCGCCCGCGACGCAGCATCACAATCGGCGCCATAGCGCCTTCGGCGAGGTATTCGCCGATCGCTTGATCGTGGCCGCCCTGGGTTCCACGGAGATGAGGTATGAGGCTTTGACCGTCGGGCGAATCCGGCCAGGCCGTTGGCTGTTCGCCGCGCGCCAATTCCACTAGCGTGGGCAGCAGATCGAGATGCGAGACCGACTCGTGCACACGACGCGCGTCGAACCGCTGCGGCGCGTGAACGATCAACGGTACGCGGCAACCGCCTTCGAAGAACGTCATCTTGTACCAGAGCCCGCGTTCGCCGAGCATCTCACCATGGTCGGACGTCACCACGATAACGGTATCTTTCGCGAGCCCCGATTGTTCGAGCGCCTCGAGGATCGCGCCGAACTGGTCGTCGACGTAGGAGATCGCGCCGTAGTAAGCGCGCCGTGCGTTGCGGATCTGCTGGTCGGTCGGCGGCGTGCGGTCGGTTTCGCAAACGTGGCGCAAGCGCCTGGAATGCGGATCGGCTTCTGCGAGCGAATCGCGATACGCGGGCATCGCGATATCTTCATCCGCATACATGTCCCAGTACTTCTGCGCAATCGCGTACGGGTCATGCGGATGCGTTAGCGAGGCGACCATGCAGAACGGCCGTGCATCCTTGCCGGCATGCCGCTCGCGCGCGATATCGAAGAGCTTCTGGCGCGTGGTGAACGTGACTTCATCGTCGAAGTCCAGTTGGTTCGTGCGCACGCACGGACCCGCGTCGATCACCGAACTCATGTTGTGATACCACGATGGGCGCGTTTCGACATCGTCCCAGTTCGGCGTCCAACCGAAATCGGCGGGATAAATGTCGGTGGTGAGCCGCTCTTCGAATCCGTGCAATTGATCCGCGCCGCAGAAATGCATTTTGCCGGACAGTATCGTGCGATACCCTTCGGCGCGAAGATAGTGCGCGAATGTCAGCGTTTGCGACGGAAATTCCGCTGCATTGTCATAAGCGCCGATCGCGGACGGCAGTTTTCCCGACAAAAAAGAAAAGCGTGACGGCGCGCACAGCGGACTGGCGCAATATGCCGAGTCGAATACGACGCCCTGTTTCGCGAGGCGATCGAGATTGGGGGTTTTCGTTAGACGATGTCCGTATGCAGCGAGCGCAAACGGCGTCATCTGGTCGGCCATCAGAATAACGATATTCTGCTTCGTGTCATGCATTGGAGCGCGCCTCGAATAGAATCGCAGATAGGGGTGCGGGTGTCGTTGCAAGCGGGATAACCAGTGTGCCGGTCCCGCATGAACACCACTATTGCCGTCCAATTCGCCACTGTGAAGACGGCAAATCGTTATGTGCCTATAAGGGGGGCTTATGCCGAGGCAGGATCGCTTGCCGCCTATGCAGGCGTTGACGATGTTCGAATCCGCGGCGCGTCTCGCGAGCTTCACGGCGGCCGCACGCGAACTGGGTTCGACGCAGCCGGCGGTCAGTCAACGCGTGGTGCAACTCGAGGAAGCGCTGGGCGCACCGCTGTTCGAGCGCGGCCATCGTGGCGTCACGCTGACGGAAGACGGCGTGCGCCTCTTCGAAGCCGTGCGCAATGCCCTCGACACGATCCGCCTCGCCACCGCCGAAATCCGCGCTCGGCGCACGCCGCAAACCCTCACGCTCTCCACCGATTTCGGTTTCGCGACCTACTGGCTGATGCCGCGCCTGTCGCAGTTCAAGGCGCTGATGCCCGACGTCGACGTCAAGATCATCACGTCGCAGAACGTCTTCGACCCGGCGCGCGATCCCTCGCACGATCAGGCTGACATTGTGATTGCGTTCGGCGATGAAGATGCCGACTGGGCCGCGCGAGGCGCGCTCAAGTTATTTCCCGAACGTGTCACGCCGGTGTGCAGCCCGGCTTTTCTCGACGCGCATCCGCAATTGCGCACGCCGTCCGATCTGTTGAACTTGCCGCTGCTGCATCTCGAACCCACCCAGCCGGCACGCTGGCTCTCATGGGCCGACTGGTTCACGGCGCAGGGTCTCGATGCACCCGCCGCGCATCGCGGCATCACGTTCAACAGTTTTACGCTCGTGGCCCACGCGGCGATCATGGGCCAGGGCGTCGCGCTCGGCTGGGCGCCACTGGTGGACGAGCTGCTCGCCACCGGGCAGCTCGTCGAGCCGTTCGACACGCCGGTGGTCACCGAACGCGGCTACCTGCTCGTCACGCAGCGCGCGGCGGCACCGGTGGTCAATGCCTTCCGCCAATGGCTGCTCGGCGAATGCGGGCTCGACGCCGAATGAATACCGCACGCTGTCGAGGCTGCCCAAAGCGCTCCATCGCCCGCCCCAGCCTCACCTGACGCTCCCATTCCAGCGTCACGGCGGTTAGCTTCTATCCTCGTGCCCCGCCGATTTGCTCTACTGCGACGATGCATGCCGCGCCCCGCGGCGTGGCCCTATTGCCTAAGTGGAGAGCACATGTCCGCCGATTCCCGTCCCGATCAACTGGTTCTCACCGTCGCGTGTCCGAGCGCGGCGGGCCAGGTTGCCGCCGTCGTCGGCTTTCTCGACCGGCATCATTGCTATATCGACGAACTGACCGTTTTCGACGACGACCTCAGCGAGCGCTTCTTCGTACGCTGCGTGTTTCATGGCGTCGACGCCCAGGAGACCCTGCACATCGCGGCACTCAAGCGCGAATTCGAATCGATCGCCGAGCGCTTTCAGATGACGTGGGCGATGCATGACGTCGGCACGCGGCCGAAGGTGTTGATCATGGTGTCGAAACTCGAACACTGTCTCGCCGATCTGTTGTTCCGCTGGCGCATGGGTGAGTTGAAGATGGATATTGTCGGCATCGCATCGAACCATCGCGATCTCGAACCGCTCGCGCAACAGCACGGCTTGCCGTTCCATCATCTACCGATCAGCGCCGACACGAAACCGCAACAGGAGGCGCGCTTGCTCGATCTGTTCGAGACGTCAGGTGCCGAGCTGATGATTCTTGCGCGCTACATGCAGATTCTTTCCGGCGAAACGAGCCGTGCGCTCGCGGCCCGCGCGATCAATATCCACCATTCGTTTCTGCCCGGCTTCAAAGGCGCCAAGCCTTATCACCAGGCGCATGCGCGCGGCGTGAAACTGATCGGTGCAACGGCGCACTTCGTCACCGACGATCTCGACGAAGGTCCGATCATCGAGCAGGTCGTGGAGCGGGTCGATCACTCGTACAGCCCGGAGCGGCTGCTTGCGACGGGACGCGACGTCGAATGCATCACGCTGGCGCGGGCCGTGAAGGCGTTTATCGAGCGCCGGGTGTTTATCAACGGCGATCGCACCGTCGTGCTGCAATAAAAAAAACGCCGCGGGAAAAAGCGGCGTTTTCTGCAGAAGTTGCCGCTCAAAACAAGCGGCAACTCATTCACGCGAAGCACGAAGTCACTTCACCCAGCTATCCACGCGATCCCCGTGCGCACTGATCCACGCATCGGCAGCGGCCGTCGGCTTCTCGCCGTTTTGCGTCGCCAGCATCACGCTGTCGATCTCGCCCGGCTTCCATTGAAACTTCTTGAGGAACGCGACGACCGGCGGCGCCTTCGTGGCCAGTTCGGGATTCACCACGCTATCCACGTGCTCCGCTTCGCCGAACACTTTCTTCGGATCCTCGAGGAATTTGAGCTTGTACTTCGCGAACATCCAGTGCGGTTTCCAGCCGGTCACGATGATCGGCTTGCTCGCTGCTTCCGAACGGGCCAGTTCCGCGGTCATCGCGCTGCCCGAGCTCGGCATCAACTGATAGTCGAGCCCATAGGCCTTGATCGCCTCGCTGGTCTTCTGCATCACGCCCGCGCCGGCATCGATGCCAACGATACGCGAGCCGAACTCCGCCTTCTTCGCTTCCAGATCGCCCACGCTCTTCACGTCAACGTTATCCGGCACGATCAGGCCGATCTTCGCATCGTTGAAGTTGGGTCCCAGATCGACAACCTTATCCTTGAAGTTGTTCCAGTACGCGCCATGCGTGACCGGCAGCCACGCGGACAGCGTCGCGTCGAGGTCGCCGCGCGCCACGCCTTGCCACATCACGCCGGCCGCGACCGGCACGAGCTGCACCTGATAGCCGAGGCGCTTCTCGATCACGCGCGCAGCGACGTTGGAAGTCGCAACGCTGTCGTCCCACCCTTCCACGTAGCCAATCTTGATCGTCGGCTTGGTATCGGCCGACACACTCACGCTGCCCGCCGCCAGCGCCGCACTCAACGCGCTCAACATCAACATCTTTTTGACCAGTCTCATCGCCACTCTCCCGTTCGCCGTCCAAACTACCCATTGAGCATTTAGAATCGCCAACCAGAATTGCCGGGTAGCGTCGTTTTCCGACATCCAGTTGTCCGCAGACGACCTCAGCCGCGAGTCAGGGTCCCGCTCTTGTCTTACTTATCGACGACGAGATCGCTCAACGGCTTGCTGCAGCACAGCAGCACCATGCCCTGATCGATTTCGCGCTGACGAATTCCGCCCGCATGTTTCATGGCGACTTCGCCGGACACCAGCTTCACCTTGCAGGTGCCGCACATGCCCTGCGTGCACGAGGCGGCAAGGCGCACGCCGGCCTTCTTCGCCGCGTCGAGTACATGCTGGCCGCTGCCACATTCGATCTCGCGGTTGCTTTTGGCAAAGCTCACCTTGAACTTCGTCTCCGTCTCCAGCGGCACCTGCGCGGGAGCGAATCCAGCCGCATGCTCACGCGCTTCGACAAAGCTCTCGGCGGTGGCTGTCGGCGCCTGCAACGCGTCGGCGACATGCGCGGTCGTCAATTGCGCGGCCACTTCGCTGATCGTCTCGAACGAGAAGCTTTCCTCGTGATAGTGGCTGCGATCGAAGCCGCCTTCATCCAGCAAATTTCGGACTGCCTGCATGTAGGGCGCCGGACCGCAGGTGAAAATCTCGCGCTCGAGAAAATCCGGCGCGATGAGTTTGAGCAGCGGCAAGGTCAGAAAGCCGGTGACGCCATGCCAATTGCGCCGCGCACCGAGCCGCTCGCAGACGAACGCGGTGCGGAAATTGGCCTGATTCGACGCAATCAGATCCAGTTCGCGAGCAAAGATGATGTCGTCCGGCGTGCGCGCGCTGTGCACGAATACGATGTCGCTATCCTCGCCGAGTTCGTGATGCGCGCGGCTCATCGACATCAATGGCGTCACGCCCGAACCCGCCGACAGGAACAGAAATTTACGCGCCGGATGCCGCGCACAGGTGAACTCGCCGGACGGCCCCAGCACGCGAACCTGCATACCCGCGTGCAGATTGTCGTGCAGCCAGTTCGAGACCTTACCGCCGGGCACGCGCTTCACCGTGATGGAAATCGTGTGCGGACGCGTGGGCGGCGAGGAGATCGTATAGCAGCGATTCACCGCCTCACCGTCGATCTCCAGCTCCAGCGTGATGAACTGTCCCGGCTCGAACACGAACGCCCGCTCGGACGGCGCGCGAAAGAAAAAGCTCTTGACGTCGTGCGTTTCCTGACGGACCTGGCAGCACACCAGCGTCTCGTCGGTATCGCTATTCCAGCGCGCCGGCAACGTCTCCCAGAACCGCGGCTGCGTGACCCGGCTCAAAGTCCTGGGCCCCAAAGCCTCCCGGTTCGGGGCCGGCTCGGGGCTGAGCTGAAGCGTCGCCTGATCGCGCATCATTATTTTCTCCCGCTCCTGGTTGCGGTATGGCGCTCAGCGCACGAAAGACACGACTTTTTCGTCGTGCGAAACCGGCGCATCGCCGGCGTCATGGGTTTGGGGCGTATCGCTGTACTCCGCGATACGGCCGATGTACCACTCGCAGAATTTTTCGACGAGGCCTTCGGTGTACGGCGAATACGGACCCGGCTCGTAGGCGCTGCTGGTCGCGCCGCGCTGCGAGTACTCCACCAACGCACGATCCTGGTCATTGGTGGCGCGCCACACGGCCGTCAGATTGTTCACGTCGTAATCGATGCCTTCGCGTGCATCCTTGTGGACGAGCCACTTGGTGCGCACCAGCGTTTTGCCCGCCGACAACGGAATCACCGAAAAGCTGACGATATGGTCGCTCATGAAGTGATGCCACGAATTCGGCTGCGTCCAGAACGAGAGGCCCCCGAGATCGGCCTGCTCGAAACCGCCGAGCAGCTTCTTCGACGCCACCTTCGCGTCCATGGTCTGCGATTCGCCGTCGCGATCGAGCGGCAGGCGTTGCGTGCGGAAACCCGTGACCAGATCGGCCAGACGGTCGATTTCCGCCGAAGGCAGATTCATCGCCTCCCATTGCGCGGTACGGCGCGCCACGGTCTCCTCGAACGCGGCCATGCCTTCTTCGTTGGCAGGCGTGCGCTGATAGCCGAAGCCGTATTCGTATAGCGAAATCGTCAGCTCGGGATGGTTCGCGACGCAGTGGTAGCACTCGCGATTGTTTTCCATCGTGAGCTTCCAGTTGCCCTCTTCGATGATGTCGATCGACGCCGCGACCTTGCAGCCGGCAAGGTCGTGCGGCAACAGATACGGTTCCATCGCGGCGCGCAACACGGCAAAGTCGGCCGGCGGTTCGTCCGCGAGACAGATGAAGATCAGGCCCGCGAGATTCTGCAGGTGCACCGATTTGAGGCTGTGCTTGCAGCGGTCGAACTGGTCGCCCATATGCTCGGCGAACATCAGATCGCCGTTCAGGTTGTAGGTCCAGCTGTGATACGGGCAGACGATATTGCCCAGCGAACCCTTGTCCGTATTGCACAAACGCGAGCCACGATGGCGGCAAACGTTATGGAACGCCCGCACCTGCATGTCGTCGTCGCGTACGATCAGAATCGAATCGTTGCCGATCTCCACCGTGATGTAGTCGCCCGGCTCCGGCACATCCGGTTCCACCGCGACCTGAATCCAGTGCTTGCGGAAAATCGCCTCCATGTCGAGCGCGAAAATTTCATCGCCCGTATAGAACGGCGCTTCCAGTGTGTGATTCTTCTTGCGGCGTTCGATCATTGCGCGAACGTCTGCCGAAACTTTCATTGTGTGCTCCGTTGCATGTCACGTCTGGCGCCGCGCCAGGCCCTCCTGGTCGCATGCTGGCCCGAACCGGAAATCAGTAATCCACGAGTTGATGCTCGCGCAAATACGCGAGGATCACTTGTGCTTTTTCGACGGAACTCCCTTCAATTACGACGCTGCCGCCGCGGCTTTCGGTCGTCGTCGCCGAGAGCATGCGGGCATGGCCCGAGCGCTTTTCGGCAGCGGCGAGGCGCACCGGTTTGGCGCTCGCGGGACGGATCGTCCAGGCGAGGTCGTCGGGGTTGGCGGCATCAGGACGCCCGGACGCGCCTGTCGCGACCGTCCGGATCGTGCCTTCGCGCAACCTTGCATAGGCGTAGCTCGGCGCCGTGTTGGCCATCGGATGGACGGCAATCAACGCCGGCAAACGCACTTCAACGCGGCGGCGCAGGCCCTTCGGCATGAATTGCCGGACTTCGGCGCAGCCGTCGCGAATCGTCAGATCGACGGCCGCGCCGACCAGCGGCAGATCCAGCGCGTTGGCAACGCGATATGGCAGCATGCCGCTGTCGAAGGCGCCTTCGGCGCGCGTGCCGGTCAATACCAGGTCGTAGCCTTGCAGACGTGTGGCGAGCGGTGCGATCGCATCGCCTCCCCATTCAGGCGTTGCCGGCACGTCCAGCACCTCGACGGTGCGCGCGCCGAGCGCGAGATACTCCTTCAGCGCCGGATTCGATGGATCGCCCGCGTGCAACACGTCAAGTGTCGCGCCGTGCGTCTTGGCGAGCGAGAGCGCGATCGTCAACGCGGCAGCGTCGTTGCGGCTGTAGCGCGCCGTGCCGCTGACCGGGTGCCGCCCCACGGAAACCAGTACGGCGATTTTCATGCAAGCGCTCCTTCGGCAACGGCGGTTGAATTCAATAACGTCGCACCCGTGCCGCGCGCCGTGCGCGCAGCCGCCGCGGCTTCGTTCAGCGCCGCGATGGTTTCCTGCGCGTCGGCGATAACGGTCAGATTCGCGCGTTTGGCGATCGGCGCGCTGGCGTCGAGATTCACGGCGATCACGTGCCGGCAATCCTTGATGCCCTGCAGATGCTGAACCGCGCCGGAAATGCCGAACGCGATATAGACGCTTGCTTCGACGGTCTTGCCGGTGGCGCCGATCTGCTTGTCGCGGCTAAATTTGCCGTCGTCCACGGCGACGCGGCTCGCGCCGATCGCGGCGCCTAAGGTGCCTGCAAGACGCTCGAACGCCGGCACATCGCTCACGCCATTGCCTGCCGAGACGATGAAATCCGCCTCTTCGAGCGCGAGCTGCGCGGCGTCGATTTCCTCGATGCCCAGATCGCGCACGATGCTTCTGGACGCTGCCGGTTCGCCGTCGAAACGCCACACCACGCGCTCACCCGCGCCGACAAACGGCAACTTCGGATCGACCGCATTCGGTGCAAGCAACACGACCTCAGGCAGAGCGCGCGAGGCGAACGCCGTATTCGTCTGGATATAAGCCGCGACATGGGTCGCATCGATCTCGACGACATGCGTCGCGACGCTCGCGTTCGCGGCGGCCGCATAACGGCGGCCGAGGTCGCCGTCGCCGGTCGCGTTGTCGGGCAGGAGAATGTGCGCCGGGGCGTAGGCCGCGACGCACGCGGCCAGTGCGTTCAGTTCGTCCATCGGCGCGAAAACGCGGCGGTCGAACATCGGCAACTCGATCAGCTTGTCGGCGCCGAGCGCGGCGGCGTCGCCGCTGAACTCGCCGAACACGAGCAGCACGACTTCGGTTGCGGCGTCGGCGATCAATGCGGCGGCGGCCAGAGTCTGGCGCGCGTGGTCATCCAGCGCGCCGCGATCCGCGTGAGCGGCTACCAGCAAGACACGCTGTGGCGTAGCCGTCGTGCGGCGCGGTTTCGCGTGCTCGCGATGCGCCGACGCCGTCGCGCCATGCGCCGCGAGTTCCGTCGAGCCCGCCACACCCGTCATGCCGAGCGTAATGCGCTTGAGGCCGTCCGCCGTGATCGTGAACGGCCGGCGCGGATCGATTCGTTTGTGAGTGTTCATCGCATTACTCCAGCGCTGCGGCAACCAGCTCGGCGACGTCCAGCACTTCCGGACGCGGGCCGACCACGCCTTCGAGCATCGCCGTGCAATTCGGGCACCCCACCGCGACGATCTCCGCGTTGATCGCACGGGCGTCGTCGATGCGGATATCCGGAATGCGCCGCTTGCCCGGAATGTCCGTCAACGGCGCACCGCCACCGCCGCCGCAGCAGCGTCCGCGCAACCCATTGCGCTCCATCTCGACCACCTTGATGCCGATGGTCTTCAGCAAACGGCGCGGCGCTTCCGTCTCACCGTTATAGCGGCCCAGATAGCACGGGTCGTGATACGTGATCTTGCGGTCCGCGAACGCGGCGACCGCTTTCGGCGACAGCTTGCCGCTCGATACCAGCTCTTCGATCAGCGCCGTGTGATGCTGAACCTCGTAGAAACCGCCGAGTGCGCGATATTCGTTGCGCAGGCTGTGCAGCACATGCGGATCGGCTGTAACGATCTTGCGGAACGAATACTGCGAGAGCGTGCCGATCAGTCTGGTCGCGAGTTGCTGGAAGGTCGCTTCGTCGCCGAGACGCCGTGCGGTGTCGCCGGTATCGGTCTCGACGCCGCCGAGCACCGCGTAGTCGATTCCCGCGCGGTTCAACACCTTGACGAGCGCCCGTAGCGTACGCTGATAGCGCATGTCGAACGCGCCTTCGCCGGCGATCAACAGCACGTCCACGGGACGCCCCGGTTGCGCGACCTGCACTTGCAGATCGACGGCCCAGTCGTAACGCGCGCCGATATCGTAGCCGTTCGAGCTGCCCGTCTCGCGCAGATTGGCGAGCGTGACCGGGCCTTTGCCGGGCACGGCGCCTTCGACCAGCGTCTGGTTGCGGCGCATATCCACGATCGCATCGACGTGCTCGATCAGCATCGGGCATTCCTGCACGCAGGCGCGGCAGGTGGTGCACGACCACAGCGTGTCCGCTTCGATCAGGCTCGACACAAGCGGCTTGTCCGGCGCGCCGCCGTGTTTGCCGACCGGAATGCCGGGCGTCGGGCTGCCGGCATAGGCCTCATCCGTGCCGCCGACCATGCCCGTGACGAGATCCTGAATCAGCTTCTTCGGATTGAGCGGCTGCCCGGCCGCAAACGCGGGGCACGCCGCTTCGCACTTGCCGCACTGCACGCAGGCGTCGAAGCTCAGCAACTGGTTCCAGCGAAACTCGACCGGCTTGCCGACGCCGTATTCCTTCGCGTCTAGCACCGGCGCCTTCAGCGCGGTCGGCGGCACGACATCGTTGTCGTTGCGCTCGGCAAAGCGCTCCTGGCGCGGATGAAACGCGAGGTGCAGCAGGCCGGCCAGCGCATGCTTCATCGGACCGCCGCGAGCCGCGCCGAACGTCATCGTGAATGCGCCCGCCGCGATCAGCAACGCGACGACGATAGCCAGCGCACCCGACATCGCCGCAGCAGGCAGCGCGATGAACAGCGCCAAACCGAGCGCGAACGAGCCGAGCAGCAGCGGCAGATGATCCCACGGTCCACGCGAAAGGCGCGCCGGCACCGCCTTCGCGCCATGGCGCCGGCGCCAGACGAACACCGCGCCGACCAGCATCACCAGCGCGGCCAGAAAGATCAGCTTGTCGAGCCACGGCGAGTAGATGGCGAGACCGTAGTTGACGAACACCAGCGCCATCGCAAGGATCGCCCCGCCCGCCGTCGCGACGTGCGTCTTCGCGATGTACGGGTCACGCGCAACCACGTGGTGCAGGTCGACGAAATAGCGCTTGGGAATCGCCAGCAGATTGGTCCAGCCGTACGCACCCGCCGCCGTGGCGCGGCCTTCGCGCCAATACGCAGCGCGCCTGGCGAGCGCGAACGCGAGACCCGCCACCGACAACCACAGCAGGACGGTGATGACAAACACGGGGCTCATCGTCAGAAATCCTTGCAAAGGCGCAGCGCGTCGTAAATCGCGCCGTGAATGTTGTGCATGGAAATGCAGTCGCCGACGCGGAACAGCAGGAAGCGGCCGTTACCGAGTTCTTCGCTCAACGACGGTTGCGGCTCGGACGCGAAAAGCTTATGCACGTCCACCTGGCCGCGATTCACCGACTCGGGCTTGAGCGCCCAGTAGAGCTGGTCGTTCGGCGTGCTGCCGTTCTCGATCACCACCTGATCGACCGCGCGTTCTTCCTGCTCTTCCGTGTACTCGTTGCGGATCACGGCGATCTTCTTGCCGTCTTCCTCGTACACCTTGTCGAGCCAGTAGTTCGGCGTGTGAATCACGCCTTGCGCGTAAAGGCGTCGATAGAAGATCGGGAACGTGGTGCCGCCGACGTCGTCGGCAACTTTCACGTCAGGCGTCACGATCTCGACGTTCGAGCCGCGACTCGACATGAAATCCGCGACACCCGCGCCGGCGTGCGTGCTGACGCCGTCATACACCAGCACGTTCTTGCCCGGCTCGACCTTGCCCGACAGCACATCCCATGAACTGACCGCGAGCCCCTCCTCGACGCCCCACGCCGCCACCTGCGACGTGAACGATGAACCGCCCGTGGCCAGCACGACGATGTCCGGCTTCTCGGCCATGATGGTTTTCTCGTCGGCCGCGACACCGAGACGGCGGTCGACGCCGAGGCGCTTCGTTTCCATATCGAACCAGCGCACGATGCCCGCCATCTGCTCGCGTTGCGGCGCTTTCGCGGCCAGCATGATCTGACCGCCGACGTAGTCGTTCTTCTCGAACAGCACCACGTCATGGCCGCGCGACTTCGCCACGCGCGCCGCTTCCAGCCCGGCCGGACCGGCGCCGACCACGACCACCTTGCGCTTCGGTCCACGCGTCTTCGCGATCACGTGCGGCATGGTTTCTTCGCGCGATGTTGCCGCGTTCTGCACGCACAGCACGTCCAGCCCGTTGTACTGCCGATCGATACAGTAATTCGCGCCGACGCATTGCTTGATCTCGTCCTCGCGACCGTCGCGAATCTTGATGACCATATGCGGATCGGCGATCTGCGCGCGCGTCATGCCGACCAGATCGACCATGCCGCTCGCGAGCAGACGTTCCGCCTGGCCCGCATCGCGAATGCTCTGCGCATGCATCACCGGCAGCTTCACCACCGACTTGATCCCGGCCGCGAGGTGCACGAACGGTTCAGGCGGCAGCGCCATCGGCGGCATGCAGTTCGCCAGCGTGTTGTGGGTGTCCGCGCCGGAACCGATCACGCCGAGGTAATCGATCAGGCCGGTTTCGCTCATCGCCTGGGCGATCTCTTTCAGTTGTTCGTGGTCGAGGCCGTCCTCATGGAACTCGTCGCCGCACATCCGCAGACCGACGCAGAAATCCGCGCCCACCGCTTCGCGCACCGCCTTCAACACTTCCGTGCCGAAACGCAGACGGTTTTCGAGCGAGCCGCCCCATTCGTCGGTGCGGAAATTCGTGCGCGGACTCCAGAACTGATCGATCAGATGCTGGTGAGCCGCGGAAATCTCGATGCCGTCCATGCCGGCATCCTTCACACGCTTCGCGGCCGCCGCAAAGTCCGTGATGATGCGGCGAATCTCTTCCACCTCGATGATCTTCGCATTGCCGCGGTGCACCGGTTCGCGCACACCAGACGGCGACATCAGATGCGGCCAGTGCTCGCCATGAAACGCCGAGCGGCGGCCCATGTGCGTGGCCTGAATCATGATCTTCGCGCCGTGCTGATGCATCGCTTCGGCCAGTCGCGCAAGCGGATCGATGATCTTGTCGGTCGAAAGATTCACCGACTTCCACCAGCCTTGCGGGCTGTCGATCGACACCGGGCTCGAGCCGCCGCACACGGCGAGGCCGACGCCGCCCTTGGCCTTCTCTTCGTAGTAACGGATATAACGGTCGCCGGGCAGACCACCCGGTTCCGCATACACCTCCGCGTGCGCGGTGCTGACGATACGGTTGCGCAACGTCAGCTTGTTCAGCGTGAGAGGCTTGAAAAGGTTCGGGTAACGCATCGCGATCGACCTCGGAATAGATTGCTGTGTGCGGCTTGGGTACGTTGTCGTTACGACGCGAGCGGCGACACTTCGAACACGCAGTGCTCGTGGCCTTCGGCCGCGCAGCGCGCTTCCTGCGAATGGGACGGCGGGCCCTTGCGCTGTCCGTCCGGCGCGGTGTCGTTGACCCAGTCCATCGCGCCCGCGAACCAGCCGGCGAACATGTAGCACAGCTTGCCTTCCTTGCCCGGCTGCGCGAGCACGAACGACGAGTGGTGCAATTCAATGCGGGCACGCGAGCTGGACGGATCGGCTTCCGTGATCGTGAAGAGGCCCCAGCCGCGTTGCGACAGGCGATTCAGGTAATGCTCGAATACCGCCATGCCGGTAATGCCGTGCTGTTTCGATTCCTTGTCGCACCAGAAATACGCGGACTTGTAGCCGGCCTTGTAGAGAATCTCGGCGTAGGTGTCGCGGCCGAGCGCTTCCTCGACGGCGGTGTGATTGTTCGTGAAGAAGTGACGCGGCACGTAGAGCATGGGCAGCGCGTCGGTCGTCCAGACGCCGGTATTCGGATCGACGTCGATAGGCAGTTGGGGTTGCATGTGGAGGCTCCGTTTTTTATGGATTCAGGTTCGGTTTCAGTGAGTAGGGAATCAGACCTTCCACACTTCGCCGAACACGCGTACCCAGTTCTCACCCATGATCTTCTTGATGCGCGTCTCGCTCCAGCCGGCGCGCTCCATCGCGGCCGTCAGGTTCGGAAACTCGCCGATGGTGCGGATGCCTTCCGGATTCACCACCTTGCCGAAGTTCGTCAGCTGACGATAACGGCCTTTGTCGTGCGTGATCCAGTCGAAGAACTCGGTGCTGTAGCCTTGCGTGAAGTCCGTGCCGATGCCGACCTGGTCCTCACCGATCAGGTTCACCACATATTCGATCGCTTCGATATAGTCTTCGACAGTCGCGTCCGCGCCGCGCTTCAGGAACGGAGCGAACATCGTCACGCCGACGAAACCGCCTGCATCGGCGATCTCTTTCAGTTGCTCATCGCTCTTGTTGCGCGGATGCTCTTTCAGCCCCGACGGGCAGCAATGCGAATAGCACACCGGCTTGTTCGACGCCGCGATCGCTTCGGATGAAGTCTTGCCGCCCACGTGCGAGAGATCGACCATGATGCCGACGCGGTTCATCTCCTGAATCACTTCGCGGCCATAGCCCGACAGACCGCCGTCGCGTTCATAGCAGCCCGTGCCGACCAGGTTTTGCGTGTTGTAGCAAAGCTGGACCACGTTCACGCCGAGGTCCTTGAAGGCCTCGATATAGCCGAGGTTGTCTTCGAACGCATGCGCGTTCTGGAAACCGAAAATGATGCCGGTCTTGTTCTCTTTCTTCGCGCGGAAGATGTCGTCGGTGGTGCGCACGAGCGTCAGGATCTCGCCGTATTCGCGGATCTGCTGCTTCATCTCCGCGATGTTGTCGACGGTCTTCTGGAAGCTTTCCCAGACCGACACCGTGCAGTTCACCGCGGTCACGCCGCCCTTGCGCATGTCTTCGAACACCGAGCGCTCGAACTTCGAAATGTTCAGACCGTCGATGATGATGCTGTTGTCGTGCAATGTGCTCATCGTTTGCTCCAGGCGTGCTTAGTAGATGGGAAAGCGTTCGCACAGCGCGAAAATCTCGCGGCGCACGCGTTGTTCGGTTGCGGCATGGCCTTCCGGGTGGTCGCGCAGCGCGTCGAGCACCTCGACGATCAGCCGCCCGACTTCGCGGAACTCGCCCACGCCGAAACCACGCGTGGTGCCCGCCGGCGTGCCGAGACGAACGCCGGACGTGACCGTCGGCTTCTCGGTGTCGAAAGGAATGCCGTTCTTGTTGCAGGTGATGCCCGCGCGTTCCAGCGCCTGCTCGACCTGATTGCCTTTGAGGCCCTTCGGACGAAGATCGACCAGCAGCAGATGGTTGTCCGTGCCGCCCGTGACCAGATCGACGCCGCCGGCTTTCAGTACTTCGCCGAGTGCCTGCGCGTTGGCCAGCACGTTGTCGATGTAGGTCCTGAAGCCCGGTTGCAGCGCTTCGCCGAACGCCACCGCCTTGCCGGCGATCACATGCATCAGCGGGCCGCCCTGCAAGCCCGGAAACACGGCGGAGTTGATCTTTTTGGCGATGTCTTCGTCATTCGTCAGCACAAAGCCGCCGCGCGGACCGCGCAGCGTCTTGTGCGTGGTCGAGGTGACGACGTGTGCATGCTCGACCGGATTCTGATGGCGGCCCGCCGCGATAATCCCGGCGATGTGCGCCATATCCACCATCAGCTTCGCGCCCACGCCGTCGGCGATCGCGCGCAGCCGTGCGAAATCCAGTGCGCGCGGGTAAGCCGAGAAGCCGGCGATCAGCAGCGCCGGTTTGTGCTGCTGCGCGAGTTCCTCGATCTGCTCGTAATCGATCAGCATCGTGTCGCGATTCACGCCGTATTGAACCGCGTTGAACCACTTGCCCGACATCGCCGGCCTGGCGCCGTGAGTCAGGTGGCCGCCCGCATCGAGCGACATGCCGAGCACCGTGTCGCCCGGCTTCGCCAGGGCAAGCATCACCGCGCCGTTGGCCTGCGCGCCGGAATGCGGCTGCACGTTGGCGAATTTCGCATTGAAGAGCTGCTTGATGCGATCGAGCGCGAGCGTTTCGATCACGTCGGCGTATTCACAACCGCCGTAATAGCGCTTGCCCGGATACCCTTCCGCGTACTTGTTGGTCAGCACCGAGCCCTGCGCTTCGAGCACCGCGCGCGATACGATGTTTTCCGACGCGATCAGTTCGACTTGCGACTGCTGGCGCTCCAGCTCTTTCAAAATGGCGCCGCGCACCGCCGCGTCACGCGTGGCCAGCGATTCTTCGAAGAAAGGATTCGGGTTCGACATGGAAGGTCCGTGGGGTGGTTGGCGAAGGACCGGAAGCGGCGATCAAGCGGGCTACGAAGCGGGCTGCTGATCGGGCTGTGAAGCCCTGCTGCCACCGGTCTGCATTGCGTCTATTCTTGACTCTTGCCCCGCGCGCCAATTTATGAATTCAGACGCGTTCTTTGCCTTTTCCGCCATGAGCGACCTTTTTCGACAAGTCGCGTGAGAAGTCGCGACGCGTGGTTTCGAACGATCGTTAGCCGTTCACACTCATGCTGCACTGCAGCTGATCGCTGTGCGCAGTTCGGGTGCGCGTGCGGGCGCTGGCGGCGCTGTTCTGGTGCTGTTTGTCCGGCGATCCGGCCTTATCGATGGACGACCGAGGGTTTAGCCTGATGGCACGTTAGTTGCGCTAGTCCTCAAAATTGAGAAAGTCGCCGCGCCCGATGGCGACGCGACATTACAGATTCGAAGGAATCATTTCCCCCATGTCCACCGATCGCACGGCGTCGCTGTCGCACTTCGCATTCATGCCGGTGCCGAACTTCACGATGATCGCGTTCACCAACGCGATCGAAGTGCTCCGCATGGCGAACTACCTGACGGGACAAACGCTTTACCGCTGGTCGATCGTGAGCCCCGACGGCGGTCCGGTGACAGCGAGCAACGGCCTCTCGGTCGATACCGGTCCGGTCGAATGTGTCGGTCAGCCGGATATCGTGTTCGTGGTCGGCGGCATCGACGTGCAGCGCGCCACGACCCCTGCCCATCTTTCCGCCTTGCGCCGCTTCGCCCGCATGGGTTGCGTGCTCGGCAGCCTGTGCACCGGCACCTATGCGCTGGCGCGCGCCGGCTTGCTGGCCGGTTATGCGTGTGCGATTCACTGGGAGAACATGTCGGCGCTCAAGGAAGAGTTTCCCGACACGCGCTTTCTGAAAGAACTGTTCGTGATCGATCGCGATCGCGTCACGTGCACGGGCGGCGTCGCGCCGCTCGATATGATGCTCAACCTGATTACGCCGCGAGTCGGCACGGCGCGGGTCACGCAGATCGCCGAACAGTTCATCGTCGAACATGTGCGCGATAACAGCGCGCAACAGAAAATGCCGCTGGTCGCGCGGCTCGGCTCGGCCAACAAGTCGCTCTTCGAAGTGATCTCGCTGATGGAGAACAATATCGAAGAGCCGCTCTCGCGCGAAGAACTCGCGCGGCTCGCCGGCATGTCGCAACGGCAATTGCAGCGCCTGTTCCGCGAACATCTGGGGATGACACCCACGCATTACTATCTGACGCTGCGCTTGCGGCGCGCCCGCGAGTTGCTGCTGCAGACCGATATGTCGATCATGCATATTACGATGGCTTGCGGCTTCCAGTCGGCCTGCCACTTCTCGAAGAGCTATCGCGACGCGTTCGGCACCGCGCCGACGCGCGAACGGCGCAAGCAGGCGCCTTCGCTGGCCGCGGTGCCTGTGCTGGCCGCTTGATCCGGCTTGATCCGGTTTGATCCGGCTTGATCTGATTACCCTGCCGTCTGGAGACATAACGCGTTGAACGGGACACCGCTCAACGCGTACGTTGCGGCCACGTTGTTCAGCCTCGCGTAACGATCTTCAGCAAGGACCGCAAATGCGGCCCTTGTCGCGGTCTTTGTTACGCCTCAAGCCGCCTTCAACAACCCGTGCGGGTCGATCACAAACTTCCTCGGCGCACCGCCATCGAACTGCCGGTAGCCTTCCGGCGCTTCGTCGAGCGAGACCACCGTCACGTTGACGATGTCGGCAATCGGCAACCGGTCCCACAGGATCGCCTGCATCAGATTGTGGTTGTACTTCATCACCGGCGTCTGCCCGGTATGGAACGAATGCGACTTCGCCCAGCCGAGCCCGAAGCGGATGCTCAGGCTGCCTTTTCGGGCGGCGGCATCGGTGGCGCCCGGATCGTCCGTCACGTACAGGCCCGGAATGCCGATCGCGCCGGCGGCCCGGGTGATTTCCATCAGCGAATTGAGGACCGTGGCCGGCGCTTCCTCATGCGAGCCGCTGCTGCCGTGGCCGTGCGCCTCGAAACCGACGCAGTCCACCGCGCAATCCACCTCGGGCTTGCCGAGAATCTGTTCGATCTGCTCGCCGAGCGTCGCGTCCTTCGAGAGATCGATGGTCTGGAAGCCCATCTTGCGCGCATGCGCGAGACGCGCCTCGTTCATGTCGCCGACGATCGTGCAGGCCGCGCCCAGCAGGCGCGCGGAAGCAGCCGCTGCCATTCCCACCGGCCCCGCGCCTGCGATATAGACAGTCGCGCCCGGCTTCACGCCCGCCATTACCGCGCCGTGATAGCCGGTCGGCAGAATGTCGGACAGGCAGGTCAGGTCGCGGATTTTCGCCATCGCCTGAGCGTAGTCGGGGAACTTCAGCAAATTGAAATCCGCGTACGGCACCAGCACGTACTCGGCCTGGCCGCCGATCCAGCCGCCCATGTCGACGTAGCCATAAGCCCCGCCGGCCCGCGACGGGTTCACGTTCAGGCACACGCCCGTGTGCTGCGCCTTGCAGGTCGGACAACGTCCGCAAGCAACGTTGAACGGCACCGACACGAGGTCGCCGATCTTCAACGTTTCAACGTCGCGGCCCACTTCGATCACTTCGCCGGTGATCTCGTGACCGAGTACCAGTCCGATCTCCGCGGTTGTCCGGCCGCGCACCATGTGCTGGTCGGAGCCGCAAATATTCGTGCTGACCACCTTCAGAATCACGCCGTGGCCGATTGACCGGCCACGCGGATCGACCATCTTCGGAAAGTCGATCGACTGCACTTCCACCTTGCCCTGCCCTAGATACACGACGCCGCGATTGCTGCTCATTTGTCTGTCTCCATGTCTCGTGAGCGGCGCGCCTGACTCGACGTGACGCGCCGTTCAACGAGCGTAGCGCCCTCGGAAACAAAGGACATGCACGGAACACGACACCGGTTTGGCCGGAACCGACATGCGAGATGCAACCCGCATGGGCGGTGGCCCGGATTCGTCAAATTCGCGCTCAGCGTGTCCGGTCGTCGTCGCTGTTGCTGTTGCCGTGCCTACGTGCTCCCATGCGCTTCGTAGTATTCGACGACGAGTCCATCCGGATGGCGTGCAGTCAGGTTGCGACCGCCCGGCGCCTCGCGTGGTTCATGCAGCATGACCGCGCCGTTCGCCCGCAGCCACGACGCAAATTCGTCGAGAGAATCGACCATGAACACCGCCTGTGCGTCGCGCACAGGCGCCAATGCCTCAGCGCTTCCCGCGAGCAGAATGCACTCGCCGACGATCGCGACCTCGATACCAGCCTGGTCGAGCCTGATTCTTCGCTCGCACGACGTGCGCTGAACGGTTTCGTAGAAAACGATGGTGCGCTCCAGTTCGCCTGGCGCGACGTACAGACGAAAAGCCTTCCTGATGACCTGCATGACCTCTATGCCCTGTGATCGATGACGACACATTCAAAGTTGCCAGCCGTAGCCGCGGCGTCCATGGCTGCCGGTAGTGCCGCCAGCGGATAGACGAGCGCATGCAGCGCGTCGATGCCGAGCTGTCCGCCGCGAACGAGATCGAGCAGACGCCGGTACGCGTCTCGTGGATACATGAACTGGCCAAGAATTTCCCAGCCGTTCAGCATGACTTCGGTATAGGGAAGCGGCAGCGGGACGCTCATGCTGCCCATCAGGACGAGCCTGCCGCCCTGAGCGAGGCCGCTCAGCGCGGCAAGTGTCAGGTTCGGGTCACGGGCGTTGCCGACCATGTCGAAGACAATATGCGCACCGCCATTTGCCGCCGCACGTATCGCCTGCGTATCGGCGGCTACGTTGCCGGTCGCCGCCACCGTGATCACGCGGCCGCCGCCGAGCTTCGCGACAGACTCGAGCGCCTGCGCATTCCTGCCCACCGCGACGGCGCGGCTCGCCCCCATCGCCAGCGCGACGAGCACGGCGGCGCTGCCATACGCGCCCGTGGCGCCCGATACGATGAGGGTCTCTCCCGCCGCGAGACGCCCGCGCAGCAAACCGCCGAACGGCACGATACAGCGCATCGTCAACGCGAGCTGCACGGCACTGAATTGCGGCAGATCGTCGACCGGTGTCACCGCGCTCGCGGGAAAGGACGCATATTCGGCGAGCGTGCCGTCGGGCCAATCGGCCTGCACGCGATGGCCGACCGACCCGTTTGCCGTCACGCCAATCAGAATCTGCGCCGGCTCCCGCACGTTTTCCTGCGCGACGAAATGCGACGACAGGACGACGCGTTGCCCCGGCTGCAGATGCCACACGTCGCGGCCCACCGCATGCACGACGCCCACGCCGTTGCCGCCGGGTATGAATGGCTGCGGCGGCGCGTGATAGATCGGCAGCTTGCCGTCGACATAGTCCTTCATGTACGACATCAACGACGACGCTTCGATGCGAACCACAACGCCGCCGGCGCGCGGCTCCGGAACAGGCCTATCGGTCAGGCTCAAGGTCCCGCCGAGCCGCTCAAGTTGCCAGGCTTTCATGAATAGGTTCTCCGAGATTCAAACGGTGTATTCCATACAGGATTGACGCTATGATCCCGCCAACAAACCATCGTTTCTATAATTGAAGCACCTTGATTTCTATTAGATCGTACATTTATGGACGCACTTTCCGATGTGCTTTCCATGCTGCGGGTGAGCAGCGTGTTGTCGTCCCGCTTCGAAGGACGCGGCGCGTGGGCCTTCCGTTTTCCCGCGTATCAGGGGATCAAGTTCGGCGGCGTGCTGTCGGGGCGATTTCACCTGTGGATCGTCGGCAGCAAAACGCCTTTGACGCTCGAACAGGGCGATTTCTACATGCTCACGGACGGCCAGCCGTTCTGTTCGGCGAGCGACCCCGAGCGCGAGCCGCTCGACGGACCGGCAATTTATCGCAGCATTCGTGGCGCGGACGGCGTGGTGCGCTATCAGGGCGACGGCGATCACGAACGGCTGAGTCTCGCAAGCGGCCGCTTCACGTTCGAGAACGACGTCACGGAGATTCTGCTCAGGCATCTGCCGCCGCTGATCCATCTTCGTGCGGCGGAGCTGGGCTCGCACGCGCTGTCGCGCATCCTCGACCTGCTCGAATGGGAAACGAACGGCGTGCATGCCGGTGCGGATGTCGCAAGCAGCAGTCTCGCCGCGCTGGTTCTCGTTCACGCGCTACGCGCGTACCTGGCGTCAACGCCGCAACCCGAGGGCTGGCTCGGCGCGTTGGCCGATCCGAAGATTGGCAGCGCCTTGGCGATGATGCATGCGCAGCCCGGCGAACGCTGGACCGTCGAGAGTCTCGCGTTAGCGGTGGGCATGTCGCGCACCGCGTTTGCGACGCGCTTTCGCCGCCAGGTGGGCAGCGCGCCGCTCGACTACCTCGCCCGGTGGCGCATGACGATTGCCCGATCGGCGCTCAAGCACTCGGACGAACCGTTGACGGAGATTGCGTCGCGAATCGGCTATCTGTCGGACACGGCGTTCAGCATCGCGTTCAAGCGCTCGACTGGACAGAGCCCCGGACGATTCCGTGCGCTTAGCCGTGAGGCGTGAGGCGGAAGACTAAGACCATTCGTTCAACAACGGCGTAATTCTTGCTGAAATACGGCGGTCCAGATCGCACGGATGCGCTTGTGATTTCACCGGCGTATCCAGTTTTTATTGATTGACCGTTCAATATAAAAAAACTAATATGGCCCATCGAACACTTGGGTGGCCTGCCTGCGCCCGCCACCTCCAGCACCATGCCCAAACTCGGAATGCGCGAAATCCGCCGCGCCCAGCTGATCGACGCAACCCTGCTGACCATCGACCAGACCGGCCTGGCCGGTGCGACGCTCGCCTCGGTCGCGCAGCGCGCGAGCATTTCCACCGGCATCGTCAGTCACTATTTCGGCGACAAGGACGGATTGCTCGAAGCCACCATGCGCCACGTGCTGCGAGACCTCTGGCAGGCCACGTCGAAACGGCGCCGTGCGGCAAAGGCGGATCCTCGCTCGAAACTGCGCGCAGTCGTGGCTGCGAATTTCGACGCCGAGCAGACCAGCGGCCCGGTCATGAAAACGTGGCTCGCATTCTGGTCGGAAAGCATGCACAAGCCGCAATTGCGGCGGCTTCAATACGTGAACACACGGCGTTTGAACTCGAACCTGTGCGCGGATTTTTCGAAAGCGTTGCCGCGTGCGGCGGCGCGTCGTGCCGCGAGCGGTCTGGCGGCGTTGATCGACGGACTGTGGCTGCGCGGCGCGTTGTCCGGCGAGCCCTTCGATACGAAGGCTGCCCTGCGCGTGGCAAACGAATACATCGATCTGGTGCTGGAAGCGCGCAACTAGAACGCAACCAGACCGGCACATCTTCAGAAAGGAGCAAGTCATGGCGGTATTCGCAACGCAACGTCTCTATATAGGCGGCGCCTACGTCGACGCAACCAGTGGCGAGACTTTCGACACGCTCGACCCCGCCACCGGCGAAACGCTTGCCACGGTGCAACAAGCCTCGGCGGCCGACGTCGATCGCGCGGTGCAATCCGCACGCGACGGCCAACGCGAGTGGGCCGCGCTCACGGCGATGCAGCGTTCGCGCATCCTGCGCTGCGCGGTCGAGATCCTGCGCGCGCGCAATGACGAACTCGCCGCACTCGAAACGCGCGACACCGGCAAGGCGATCGCGGAGACCCGGGCGGTCGATATCGTCACGGGTGCGGACGTGATCGAGTACTACGCGGGCCTTGCTACCGCGATTGAAGGACAACAGATTCCGTTGCGGCCGTCGTCCTTTGTTTACACGCGGCGTGAACCGCTTGGCGTGTGTGCCGGAATCGGCGCATGGAACTATCCGATCCAGATTGCGTGCTGGAAATCGGCGCCCGCGTTGGCAGCCGGCAACGCGATGATCTTCAAGCCGAGCGAAATCACGCCACTGTCCGCGTTGAAGCTCGCCGAGATTTACACGGAAGCCGGTGTACCGGCCGGCGTGTTCAACGTCGTGCAAGGCGATGGACGCGTGGGCGCGATGCTCGCCGCGCATCCGGACATCGAGAAGATTTCGTTCACCGGCGGCGTCGAAACGGGCAAGAAGGTGATGTCGCTGGCGGGCGCCTCGTCGCTGAAAGAGGTGACGATGGAACTGGGCGGCAAGTCCCCCCTGCTCGTCTTCGACGATGCCAACCTCGAACGCGCCGCCGACATCGCGATGAGCGCCAACTTCTTCAGCTCCGGCCAGGTCTGTACGAACGGCACACGTGTCTTCGTGCAGCGTAGCGTGCTGGAACGGTTCGAGACGCTTGTACTGGAACGCGTCAAGCGGATTCGCGTCGGTGCGCCCACTGACGCCGACACCAATTTCGGCCCGCTGGTCAGCGCCGCGCAACTGCAGAAAGTGCTCGGCTACATTGAAAGGGGCGTGCAGGAAGGCGCGCGGCTCATTGCCGGCGGCAAGCGGCTGACGCAAGGCCACTTCGGCAGCGGTCAATATGTCGAGCCGACGGTTTTCACCGGCTGCCACGACGAGATGCGTATCGTGCGCGAGGAAATCTTCGGCCCGGTAATGAGCATCCTTGTTTTCGACGACGAAGACGAAGCGATCTCGCGTGCAAATAACACCGCATATGGACTCGCCGCCGGCGTTGTCACCGAGAACCTGGCGCGCGCCCATCGCGTGATTCATCGGCTCGAAGCGGGTATCTGCTGGATCAATACGTGGGGCGAATCGCCCGCGGAAATGCCGGTGGGCGGCTACAAGCAATCGGGGGTCGGCCGTGAGAACGGCATCACCACCCTCGAACACTACACGCGCATCAAGTCCGTGCAGGTCGAGCTCGGCCCGTATCAACCGGTGTTCTAAGGAGAGGTGGCGATGGCTTCGAACGAATACGACTACATCGTCGTCGGCGCGGGTTCGGCAGGCAACGTGCTCGCCTCGCGCCTGACCGAAGACGCGGACGTGACCGTGCTGCTCCTCGAAGCAGGCGGTCCCGACTACCGTTTCGATTTCCGCACGCAGATGCCCGCGGCCCTCGCCTATCCGCTGCAGGGGCGGCGCTACAACTGGGCATACGAAACCGACCCCGAGCCGCATATGAACAACCGCCGCATGGAGTGCGGACGCGGCAAGGGGCTCGGCGGTTCGTCGCTGATCAACGGCATGTGCTACATCCGCGGCAATGCGCTCGATTACGACGGCTGGGCCGCGCGCTCCGGGCTGGAAAACTGGACTTATCTGGATTGCCTGCCGTACTTCCGCAAAGCCGAAACGCGTGATGTGGGCGCGAACGCGTATCACGGCGGCGACGGCCCCGTTCACGTAACGACGAGCAAACCCGGCAACAATCCCTTGTTCGCGGCGATGGTCGAGGCCGGTGTGCAAGCAGGTTTTCCCCGTACCGACGACCTGAACGGCTATCAGCAGGAAGGCTTCGGTCCGATGGACCGCACGGTCACGGCGAACGGCAGACGCGCCAGCACCGCACGCGGCTATCTGGATCGCGCGAAGACGCGTCCGAATCTGACCATCGTGACGCATGCCATGACCGATCGCGTGCTGTTCTCCGCCAGGCGTGCGATCGGTGTCGCGTATCTGCATCATGGCAGCGCCATGACGGCGCATGCCCGCCGCGAAGTGCTGGTGTGCAGCGGCGCGATTGCCTCGCCGCAATTGCTGCAGCGCTCGGGCGTGGGCCGTTCGACGTGGCTGCGCGAACTCGACGTGCCGCTCGTGCACGATCTGCCGGGTGTGGGCGAAAACCTGCAGGACCATCTGGAGATGTATATCCAGTACGAATGCAAGGAGCCGGTTTCGCTGTATCCGGCGCTGCAATGGTGGAATCAGCCTGCCATTGGGCTTGAATGGATGCTGAACGGCACCGGTATCGGCGCGAGCAATCAGTTCGAAGCGGGCGGCTTCATCCGTACGCGCGACGACGATCTGTGGCCGAACATCCAGTATCACTTCCTGCCCGTCGCGATCAACTACAACGGTTCCAACGCGATCAGGATGCATGGCTTCCAGGCACATGTCGGCTCGATGCGTTCGCCAAGCCGCGGCCGTGTGAAGCTCACGTCACGCGATCCTGCCGCGCATCCGAGCATCCTGTTCAATTACATGGCCGATCCGCTCGACTGGCGTGAATTCCGCGACGGCATCCGCATCACACGCGAGATCATGCGGCAGCCGGCGCTCGAACGCTATCGCGGCAGGGAGCTGAACCCGGGCGCGGAATTGACGACGGATGAACAGCTCGATGCGTTCGTGCGAATGCGCGCGGAGACGGCATTTCATCCGTCGTGCTCGTGCAAGATGGGCTATGACGATATGGCGGTGGTGGATAACGAAGGCCGCGTGCATGGACTCGATGCGCTGCGCGTCGTCGATGCGTCGATCATGCCGCAGATCACAACCGGCAATCTGAACGCGCCGACGATCATGCTCGCGGAGAAGATCGCCGATCGGATTCGCGGACGGGATGCGCTGGCGCGGGTGGAGACGCCTTACTTCGTGGCGAATGGCGCGGCGTCGAGGAAACGCGAAGCGGCAGCGGTCTAATACACGCCGGGTCGAACCCCATGCCAACAAAAAAGCCGCGATAAATTCGCGGCTTTTCTACACCCTGATCAACTGATAAGTACTCAACGCACGCGGGACTTGACGGTCCAGAAGCGTCTTACTCCGCGCGATCCAACGGGTCCCCGAGGCATTCACTCACGCGCCGGACTCAACACCCCGCGCGCGTCCGATTCAACTGCCTCGGACACCAGGGTCTCCAGCGCCAGCCCACGCGTCTCGATTCCCATGATCCACACCGCCGCGGCCGCGATCACGAAACACATCGCGCCGAGCGAAAACACGCCGCCTTGCCCGAACATCGGCAGCACGACACCGACCACATAAGGTCCGATCAAGGAGCCCACCCGGCCAATCGCCGATGCAAAACCTGATCCCGTAGCCCGTGCTCCCGTGCCATAAAGCTCGGGTGTATACGTGTAAAGCGCCGCCCACATCGCAAACATGAAGAACTGCATGGCGAGTCCGGCGCAGATCAACAGCGTCGGCGTTTGCGCGTGCAGCGCGGTTTGTCCGTAGACATAGGCCATCACCGCGCTGCCGGCCAGCGACGCGACACAGGTCGGTTTGCGTCCCCAACGTTCGATGAGCCACGCTGCGCAGATGAATCCAGGAATCCCGCCGAGCGAGATCAGCACGGTATACAGCACCGATTTCGTCACCGCAAAGCCCGCTTGCTGCATCAATGCACCGAGCCACGACGTCAGCCCATAAAATCCGAGCAAGGCGAAGAACCACAGCGTCCACACCATGATCGTGCGACGCCGGTACGCGACGCTCCAGATCTCGCGGAACGCACCCGCGCCTTTCGCGGCCGGCGGTTCCTGCAGCATCACTGGCGTGGGCAACTGGCTCAGGCCGGCCGCTTTCATCACCTTCACCTCGACTTCCGCGAGAATCTTGTCCGCTTCGGCAAGGTGTCCGCGATGTTCCAGCCAGCGCGGCGATTCCGGCACCACGCGGCGCACGATCAGCACGAACAAGGCGGGAATCGCCAGCAGCGCAAACTCAGTGCGCCACCCGAACGCCGGCAAGACGAAATACGACACTACGCCCGCCGTAATAAACCCGAGCGGCCAGAAGCCATCCATCAGCGCGATCAAGCGTCCGCGTGACGCAGCAGGTACGAATTCGGACAAAAGCGCCTGCGCAATGGGAAATTCCATGCCCATGCCGATGCCCAGCAGCACGCGATAGAAAATCAGCGCCTCGACACTCTGCGCGGTCGAGCAGAGATACGATGCGAGTCCCCACAACACCATGCTCCACTGAAACACGGGGCGCCGTCCGAAGCGATCAGCCAGCAATCCGGCAACGGCTGCGCCGATCACCATGCCGAAGAAGCTCGCGCTTGCAACCAGCCCCGCCGTCGCGGTCGACAGATGGAATTCGCTCTTGATCGAGCCGAGCACGAAGGTCATCGTGCCGAGATCGATCGAATCGAAAAAGAACGCGAGCGCGATGATGATGAAAATGGTCCGGTGATAGGCGGAGAACGGCAGTCGCTCGAGTCTGGCGGCTGCGCTCGCGCGAGTCTGAAAAGCAGTAGACATGTCATTCCCTCTTTGATGTGGCGTGTGCGGCGAGTGCCGCGCGGACGCTCCGGTCAGTGCAATTCAGTAGACGCCGACATAAATCGGCCACATAGAAGAAATACGTCATGGGGATGGAACGGAGTCGTCGTTCCGGCCGCTCGGGTGCCTTATTTCTGGTGACTTACGGTCGCAACCGGGCACGCGCAGCACCGGCAATGCGCGCAAGCGCATCCGCGCTCAAACGCGCGGCGATTTTCTCGACGTATTCGTGATGCCGCGACTGCAGCGGTGCGCCCAGCTGCTGCGCGAGGAGATAGCGGATCAGCGCGATGCGCCGGTGCCGCAACTCGATGCTCTGATCGAGCAGCGCGAGCGCGGCGTGGGCGTCGCCGTGATGGCATGCGCGCTCGGTGAGGCGCGCGGTGGCTAGACGTGTCGACGTCATGTCAGTCGGCGGCCGGGAGAGCCGCGAGCGGTGTTTCGGCAAGACACCGCTCGCTGCCGCTCACGACATCAGCGGCTCGGCCGCATCGAGCATCATCTTGACGAAGTAGTCCGCAAAACTGCGGCGCACGACGATGTCGAAACTGTCCGCGCCGGTGGGCAACAGCGTCATCGACGCCTTGAAGTAGTGACTCTGCGCGCACTGCCCTTCGCCGAACAGTTTCGGATGCAGATCGAGCGGGCAACCGCGCGCCAGCACTTCACGCGTACGCGTGCCGCTGATGTCGAGCACCGTATAGCCGCTGCCGATATCCACCGCCGACGCGAACACGCCCGCAAATGCCGCGCCGAGCTTCGCCTGCAACGGCGCGGTCCGGGTTGCGTCGTGCGCCGTTGCCGAGCGCACCAGCCACTCGTCGGGACCGAGCCACAGCATGTCGTAGCCATTGCCGCGCGCAATCGTGTTCGCCTTCTCGGGCGGCCGGCAACCGATCACGCTTTCCACCGCGCTCACGAACGCTGCATCGCGCGTGTCGCCACGCACATTCACGAGTTCGAGAAACGGCCGCTCGCTCAATCTGAAGGCTGCCGACGCCGTCGCCTGATGCTTCTTCAGCAGCGCATCCGCTCCCACCAGCGGCGACTCCTGCCACACGCCCGTTTGCTCGCCGACAGCGCGATTCACCGCCGACACCGCCCCTCTAGTTTCATTCCACATGTTGACGTGCTCCTTCGCTGTCGTAGAACACCGAGCTGGTGACCTTTGCAGCAATCTGCTTGCCGCTCGCGAGCGGAATCGTGACCGTTTCGCCGATCTTGTCGAGACCGCCCTTCACCACCGCCATCGCAATCGAGCGCTTCAGGATCGGGCTGTAATAGCTCGACGTGACGTGGCCGAGCATCGGTGCGGTATCGCCCTGGAACGGACCGGCGACGATTTGCGAGCCTTCGGGGATCACGAACGACGGATCGTCCGCGAGCAGCCCGACCAGTTGCTTGCGCCCCGCCTTCGCGGTGTCCGACCGCGTCAACGAACGCTTGCCGAGAAAGTCTTTCGACTTCGCGACCAGCCCGCCCATGCCGAGATCGTACGGCGTCATCGAACCGTCTGTATCCTGACCGACGATGATGTAGCCCTTCTCGGCACGCAGCACGTGCATGGTTTCCGTGCCATACGGCGTGATGTCGAATTCCGCGCCCGCGGCCATCAGCGCTTCCCATACCGCACGGCCGACGTTCGCCGGGACGTTCACTTCATACGCGAGTTCGCCGGAGAAGCTGATCCGCATCACGCGCGATGCCGCCCCCGCCACAGTGCCTTCGCGATAGCTCATGAACGGGAAGGCTGCATTTGCGAAGTCGATGTCGTGGCAGACTTTCTGCAGAACCTTGCGGCTGTTCGGCCCGACCACGGCAAACGTCGCCCAATGATCCGTGACGGACGCGAGGCGCACGCGCATGTCCGGCCACTCGGTCTGCAGCCAGCGTTCGAGCCACGTGAGCACGCGTGCCGCGCCGCCTGTGGTGGTGGTCATCATGTAGTGCTGGTCGGCGAGACGCACGGTCACGCCGTCGTCGAAGATCATGCCGTTTTCGTCGAGCATCAGGCCGTAGCGGCACTTGCCGACTTCCAGTTTGCTCCACGGATTCGTGTAGACCCAGTTCAGCAGCTTCGCCGCATCGGGACCCTGAATGTCGATCTTGCCGAGCGTCGAGGCATCGAGAATACCGACGCTCGTGCGTACCGCCAGCGATTCACGCGCCACTGCCGCATGCATGTCCTCGCCGGGCTTCGCGAAGTACCACGGACGCTTCCAGTTGCCGACGTCCTCGAACGCAGCGCCGTTTTCCACGTGCCATTCGTGCACCGCGGTCTTGCGCACCGGATCGAGAAACTCGCCGAGTTCGCGGCCCGCAAACGTGCCGAACGTAACCGGCGTGTAGTTCGGACGGAAGGTCGTGGTACCGGTCTCGGGAATCGTCTTACCGAGCGCTTGCGCCAGAATCGCCATGCCGTTGATGTTGCCGAGCTTGCCCTGATCGGTGCCGAAGCCCATCGCGGTATAGCGCTTCACGTGCTCGACCGATTCGAAACCTTCGCGCGCCGCGAGGAAAATATCGGCCGCCGACACGTCGTTCTGGAAGTCGACGAACTGCTTCGGCCCGCGCGTCGCGAGTTCGCGTCCGCCGACGAGCCACAGCGGTTGCATCTTCGCTTCGGTAATCTCGGCCACCTGCACCGGATTCGGCCGCGCAACGATATGGCCCGCTGCACGCGCCGCCTCGACGCCGGCGTCGATCGCAAAGCGAATCCCCTGGCCCAGCGTGAAATCGCCGGCGCACGCGCCAACGCTCGTCTCCGCCTGCATCGCCTTGCCCGGCACGAAGCAGGCCTTGTCGTCATGCCAATGCGCCTTGCCGCCCGACTGCGCGAACAGGTGCAGCACCGGACTCCAGCCGCCGGACATCGCGAGCAGATCGCAAGGCAGCGCGCCCTGCTTCGCACCGACCTGTCCGTTCGAATACGACGCTACATCGACCGAGGCGACCCGCAGCTTGCCCTGTGCCGCGGTCACGACCACGCCGTTCATCACCTTGACGCCGTAGCGCCGTGCCAGCGCGGGCAGCGTGCCCTTCGATTCGCCGGCGCGCGGATCGACGACCGTCACCTGGGCGCCGGCCGCTTTCAGATCGAGCGCGCATTGATAACCGTCGTCGTTGTTCGTGAACACCACGGCATTGCGGCCCGGCAGCACCGCATAGCGATGCAGATAGGTCGACACAGCCGAAGCCAGCATCACGCCGGGCAGATCGTTGTTGCCGAACACGATCGGCCGCTCATGCGCGCCGGTGGCGAGAATCACGCGTTTCGCGCGGATCTTCCACATCAGTTCGCGCGTGCCCTTTCGCTGCGACACCGGCAGATGCTCGGTGAGCCGCTGCGTGACGGTGACGAGGTTATGGTCCTGGTAACCGAATGCGGTGCTGCGGCACAGGATCTTCACGTCCGGCATCTGCCGCAGTTCGTCCTCGATCTTGTGAACCCATTGCAGCGCCGGCTTGCCGTCGATCTCCGCGCGGCACGACAGCAGCGAGCCGCCGAGTTCCGGCTGATCGTCGATCAGCGTCACGCGTGCGCCGGACAATGCCGCCGCATGTGCCGCCGCCAGACCCGTCGGGCCGCCGCCGACCACCAGCACGTCGCAATGCGCAAAGCACTTGTCGTAGCGGTCCGCATCGGTTTGCTCGGGCGCCTTGCCGAGACCGGCCGCGTCGCGGATCACTTCTTCATACTTCGGCCAGAACTTGCGCGGCCACATGAAGGTCTTGTAGTAGAAGCCCGCCGGAATGAAGCGCGCGAACTTCTGATTGATCGCCATGCGGTCTTTTTCGATGCTCGGCTTCGCGTTGACGCTGGTCGCGACGAGCCCCTGATACAACTCCACTTCGGTCGCGCGTGCGTTGGGCACCGTGTATGCGCCGGTTTCGAGCTGCACGACCGCATTCGGCTCTTCCACACCCGCCGTCACGATGCCGCGCGGCCGATGGTACTTCCAGCTGCGCGCCACGAAGTGCTCACCGTTCGCGAGCAGCGCGGACGCCAGCGTGTCGCCCTGATAGCCCTGATACTTGCGCCCGTTGAACGTGAAGTTCAGTACGATCGCGCGGTTGATGCGCCCGCCGCTGGGGAGTCGGTCTTTCTGGCTCATGGTGCCTTGCCCTCGTGTGCCTTGTCTTGCGCGTTAGCCTCATTGCTGTTCATCGTCAGCAGCGGACGTTCGAACGTCTCGTAGCCTTGAATCTCGTAGCTCACCGTGTCGCGCTGCGCCTTGAACCAGCGGCGGCAGCCTTGCGTATGCATCCATTGCTCGCGATGCACGCCGCGCGGATTCTTGCGCATGAACAGGTAGTCGCCCCATTCCTTGTCGGTGAGTTTTTCGGTGTCGAGCGGACGCGCGATGTCCGCTTCGCCGCCGCAGGAAAATTCGGTTTCGGCGCGTGGCCCGCACCAGGGGCATTCGATCAGCAGCATCTGGGATTCCTCGGCATCAGCATTAGTGGGCAACGGCGGCGGCGCCGTGTTCGTCGATCAGGTGACCGGTATAGAAACGGTCCAGCGAGAACGGCGCGTTCAGCGGATGCGGCTCGTCCCTCGCGATCGTGTGCGCATAGGCCCAGCCCGACCCGGGCGTCGCCTTGAAACCACCCGTGCCCCAGCCGCAATTGAAATAAAGCCCCTTCACGTCGGTCTTGCTGATGATCGGGCACGCATCCGGCGACACGTCCACGATGCCGCCCCACTGGCGGTTCATCCGCACGCGCGAGAACACCGGGAACATTTCGACGATCGCCTCGAGCGTGCCTTCAATAATATGAAAACTGCCACGCTGGCCAAAGCCCGTGTATTGATCGACGCCCGCGCCGATCACGAGATCGCCCTTGTCGGACTGGCTGATGTACGCGTGCACCGCGTTCGACATCACCACCGTGTTGACCACCGGCTTGATCGGCTCGGACACCAATGCCTGCAGCGGATGGCTTTCCAACGGCAGACGGATGCCGGCCATATCGGCGAGCGTGGACGTGTTGCCCGCCGCCACCACGGCGACCTTCTTCGCCTTGATGAAACCCTTGGTGGTATCCACGCCGACCACCTGGCTGCCGTCGCGGCGAATCCCCGTGACCTGGCAGTTCTGCACGATGTCGACGCCGGCCTGATCCGCGCCGCGCGCAAAACCCCAGGCCACCGCGTCGTGCCGCGCCACACCGCCACGGCGTTGAATCGACGCCCCGAGCACCGGGTAGCGGCTGTTCAGATTGATGGTCGGCTCGATTTCCTTGATCTGCTCCGGCGTGAGGAATTCGGCATCCACGCCGTTCAGCCGGTTTGCGTTCACGCGACGCTCGGTGTCGCGCACGTCCTGCAACGTGTGCGCAAGATTCATCACGCCGCGCTGGCTGAACATCACGTTGTAGTTGAGGTCCTGCGACAGACCTTCCCACAGCTTCATCGCCTTTTCGTAGAGCGCGGCCGACTCGTCCCACAGATAGTTCGAGCGCACGATGGTCGTATTGCGCGCGGTATTGCCGCCGCCGATCCAGCCCTTCTCCAGCACGGCGATATTGCGCACGCCATGCTCCTTCGCGAGGTAATAGGCAGTGGCGAGACCATGCCCGCCGCCGCCGACGATCACGACGTCGTACTCACGTTTAGGCTCGGGGCTCTTCCACTGACGCTCCCAGTTCTCGTGATACGACATCCCGTTGCGCAACAGGCTGAATATCGAATAGCGGCTCATTGTCGGTCCTTTGGGTCCTGTTGGTACGCTTTGCTTCCTGACTCGTTCAGCATTCGATGACGTTCACGGCGAGTCCACCGCGCGACGTCTCCTTGTATTTGGTCTTCATGTCCGCGCCGGTTTCGCGCATCGTCTTGATCACGTTGTCGAGCGACACGTAGTGCTGGCCGTCGCCCTTCATCGCCATGCGCGCCGCGTTCAGCGCCTTGATCGCGCCCATCGCGTTACGCTCGATGCACGGAATCTGCACGAGCCCGCCGACCGGGTCGCAGGTCATGCCGAGGTTGTGCTCCATGCCGATTTCGGCCGCGTTTTCGACTTGCGTCGGCGTGCCGCCCATCACGGCGGCAAGCGCGGCCGCGGCCATCGAGCACGCGACGCCCACCTCGCCCTGGCAGCCCACTTCGGCGCCCGAGATCGAGGCGGTTTCCTTGTAGATGATGCCGATCGCGGCGGCCGTCAGCAGGAAGGTGACGATGCCCTCGTCGTTCGACGCATGCATGAACTTCACGTAGTAGTGCAGCACCGCGGGAATCACACCCGCCGCGCCGTTGGTCGGCGCCGTGACGACGCGCCCGCCGGCGGCGTTTTCCTCGTTCACGGCCATCGCGTAGAGATTGACCCAGTCGAGCATCGACAGCGGGTCGCGCAGCGACTCTTCCGAGCGCGAACGCAATTGCGCGCACAGGTCGGCCGCGCGGCGCTTCACGTGCATCGGGCCGGGCAATTCGCCACGCACCTTGCAGCCGCGTTCGACGCAGGCGGACATGACGCGCCAGATCGCCAGCAGGCCTGCGCGCACCTCCTGTTCGCTTCTCGACGCGCATTCGTTGCGCAGCGTGACTTCTGCAATCGACAAACCGGTTTCGCGGCACACGCGCATCAGATCGTCGCCGGTGCGGAACGGATACGGCACGTCGGCGCCGGCGCGCAGGCCGTTGACGCGGTCGCCTTCGCGATTGATCACAAAACCGCCGCCGATCGAGTAATACTCTTTCTCCACCAGCAGTTGGCCGTTTTCGTCGAAGGCCTGAAAACGCATGCCGTTCGGATGCACGACGCTCGAGCCCGGGGCGCCCGGCATCAGCTTGCGAAAGAAGCCGAGGTGGTCGCGCTCGTCGAATTTGACCGGATGCTTGCCGAGCAGCAGCAGTTGCTTCGTTTCGCGAATCGATTGCAGGCGCGGTTCGATCACGTCCGGGTCGATCAGATCGGGCAGATTGCCTTCGAGACCGAGCAGCACCGCCTTGTCCGTGCCGTGCCCCTTGCCGGTCGCGCCGAGCGAGCCAAACAGCTCGACCTTGACGCGGCGCACGAAGCCCAGCAGATTCGCATCTTCGATATGCGAGGCGAAGCGGCACGCAGCGATCATCGGCCCGACGGTGTGCGAGCTGGAAGGACCGATACCGATCTTGAACAGATCGAAGACGCTGACGTTCATGACGTGCCTTATACGTTGCGATGCCTGGTTGCCGGGTTTGGCGGGTGTGGCTTGAGCTAGCCCCTATTGCACCGCACGTCAAATTGAACCGATAGAATAAAAACGGCATGACAGTGGGATAGTGGCGTCAAGCGGGCCGCGCCCCAAGCGCGGCGGCGGATTTGCGATGAGTTCTGACGCATTTGCGACAGGCGCGAATGTTGCGGCTGGCGATGCTGACGCCACGGCTGAATAGCCCCCAACGAATCGCCCGATCATTGGCCTGACAAGGCGGCCGCCATCCCCAGTGCTATGCTTGAATCAACCCTTTCCCTTGCTGGCTGCATGCATGAATTCCGCTGAACCGCTTCCCCTTCAATCTATCGACGGCACCTCGAAGCAGCGCATCCGCTTCGGCATCATCCTGCTGCCGAACTTCACGCTGACGGCGTTCTCGGGTTTCGTCGACCTGCTGCGCCTGTCCGCGGATGAAGGCGACTTCAGCAAGCCCGTGCGCTGCTCGTGGAGCGTGATAGGGGAAACCCTCGCTCCGGTGCGCGCGAGTTGTGGCATCCAGATCACGCCGTGGGAAACGTTCGACAACGCCGAACCCTTCGACTACGTCGTGGTGGTGGGCGGCCTGCTGCATTCCGGGCCGGCCGCGAGCGATGCGACGCTCGCCTTCATCCGCCGAGCCGCCGCCACCGATGCAACGCTGGTCGGCATGTGCACCGGCGTGTTCTCGCTGATGCGCGCGGGCGTGCTGGAAGGTCACCGCATCTGCGTGAGCTGGTTTCACTACTGGGATTTCATCGAGCGCTTTCCGGCCGTCAATGAGGAAGCGCTGGTGGCGGACCGGCTGTTCGTGATCGACCGTCGGCGCATTACCTGTTCGGGTGGACGGGCATCGATCGACGTGGCGGCCGCGATTCTGTTGCGCCACTTCGAAACGGCCACCGTGCAAAAGGCGCTGCGCATCCTGCTGGTGGACGATATGCAGAAGGGCAACGCGCCTCAGCCGCATCCGCCGGGGTTGGCGCCCGCCGCGCATCCGAAGGTGAAGCGCGCGATTCTGCTGATGGAGCAGCATGTGGGGCGATCGTTGTCGCTCGATGAACTGGCGCGCAAGCTCGATCTGTCGCCCCGTCAGCTTGAACGGCTCTTTAAGGCGCAAACCGGCAAGGCGCCGCAGGCGTATGCGAAGCAGGTGCGTTTGCGCACCGCGGCCTGGTTGTTGACGAGTTCGGATAAAACCGTGGCGGATATCGCGTCGAGTTGCGGCTTTTCCGATGCCTCGCATCTGGGCCGCGAATTCCGCAAGCAGTTCGGCCTGCCGCCGATGATGTACCGCGAACAACGCGGGACGGCGGCTGAAGTCGATGACGGCTCAGGCTATGACGAAACTTTCCCGGGGCGGGCTCAGGCGATCTGAGCGCGGCGTTTGCTGGTTTGTTGTCCGGGTTTTGCGGCCCGGGTTCGATGGATGAAGCGACGGGTCAGCGTTCGATGGTTGAAACCAAGGGTTGGCTTTTGCAGCCCCGCCTTCGTGCCGCCGAAGCGGCGCGAAGGCGAAACCCCAACCCTCAAACGTTACTTCCCTGCGACATAAGCCTTCACTGCCGGCAACCCATCCTTGCCATCGAAGGTCTTCACGCCCGCGAGCCACTTGTCGAGCACAGCCGGATTCGCCTTCAGCCAATCCTTCGCCGCCTTGTTCGGATCGGTCTTGTTCATGATCGGCAGCATCACGTGGTTCTCGATATCGGTCGTGAATTGCAGATTCGACACGAGCTTCGCGACGTTCGGGCAGCGCGCCGAGTAGTCGCTCGGCGTGACGGTCAACACTTTGGCTTCGCCGTAGTTGGGGCCGAACACGTCGTCGCCGCCGGACAGATAATCGATCTTCATCTGCACGTTCATCGGATGCGGTTCCCAGCCGAGGAACACGATCGCCTTCTTGTCGCGAACCGCGCGATTCACTTCGACCAGCATGCCCGCCTCGCTCGACTCCACCAGCTTGAACTTGCCAAGGCCGTACTGGTTGCTGTCGATCATCTTCTTGATCAGCGCATTGCCGTCGTTACCCGGTTCGATGCCGTAGATCTTGCCGTCGAGCTTGTCGTAGTTCTTCGCGATGTCGGCAAAGGTTTTGATGCCCGCCTGATACGCGTAGTCCGGCACGGCCAGCGTGTATTTCGCCCCGGTCAGGTTCGGCGTGGGCAGCACGGTGAGCTGGCCGGCCTTTTTGAACGGATCGATCATCGGGTCCATGGTCGGCGACCAGTAGCCGAGGAACACATCGATCTGCTTGCTCTTCACACCCGCGAAGGTGATCGGCACCGAAGCGATGGTCTTGGTCGGCTTGTAGCCGAGCCCTTCGAGCACGGTCGAAGCGAGACCGGTCGTCGCCGCGATATCGGTCCAACCGACGTCGGCGAACCGGACGGCCCGGCAGGTGGCAGGTTCCGCAGCAAGGACAGACGACACCGACAGCGCGCACAACGACGCAGCCCACAAACGTTTCATGGCATTCCCCCAGGGTAATTGATGCTTCAGTGGTTTTGTAAGGCGGATTTTCCAGGCGCGATGTCTTGCGCCGACTTCATTGACGTCAGCTCACTTGCGTAAGCGTCACTGCTGCAGCCTCTTTCACGCAGACAGCCGTCGCTCGACGCTCGGCGCATGACCGAACTGCGCGCGGTAAGCCTTGCTGAAATGACACGGCGAATGAAAGCCGCACACCGTAGTGACTCGCGCGATCGACGCATCCGTATTGCGCAGCAGTTCTCGCGCCCGACGCAAACGCAGGGTCAGGTAATAGTGCGTCGGCGACACGCTCAGGAACATCTTGAACATCCGCTGCAAATGACGTTGCGACAGATGCACGAGCCGCGCGAGTTCATCGAGCGATAGCGGCTCCTCGATATTCGCTTCCATCAGGCGCACGACTTCGATCAATTCCGCTCGCGAGAAGCCGACCCGCGCGTCGACGGGAATATGCTGATAATCGGTCGAGCCGCGAATCCGCTCGACGATGAACTGCTCGGACACTTGCGCCGCCACTGCATGGCCGAGGCGCATGCCGACCAGGTTGAGCATCAGATCGAGCGGCGCGGTGCCGCCGGTGCAGGTCATCCGGTCGCGGTCGATCACGAACAGTTCGTCGGCGAAACGCACATGCGGGTAACTCTTGTGCAACGGCGACATGTCTTCCCAATGCACGGTACAGCGATAACCGTCGAGCAGGTTCGCCGCCAGCAGCGCGTACGGTCCCGTGCAAATGCCGCCAAGCGGAATGCCTTTCGACGCAACGTCCTGCAGCAATGCGATGACCGTATCGCCGACATAGTCACGCACATGCCAGCCGGCGCAGACGATCAGCACGTCCGGCATGCCGGCCTCGGCGAGCGTCGTGGTCGGCTTCACCGTGATGCCGTTGCTCGCTCGCGCCGGCTCGCCGTCCGGTGTGATCACCGACCACGTGTAGTGCTGCGCGCGGCCCACGTAGTTGGCCATGCGCAACACCTCGACCGCGCTCGTGAACGCGATCATCGAAAAGTTCGGCAGCGTCAGAAAGCCGAAATGCGCGAGCCCGGACAGCGGCGAATCGGATGGGGCCTCGACAACGGGAGAGATCGCATCGCGCTTCATAGACGGCTCAGCCGTGCTGCGCCGCCGGCGCCCGGCGCACCTTCATGACGCTGCGCAAGCCCGACAACAGCGGCGCTCGCGCCGTGCCCGGCGAGCGGCCGAAGCTTTCCGTGATGCGGTCGAGAATGATCGCCAGCATCACCACCGAGAGGCCGCTTTCGAAGCCGAGGCCGATATCGAGCCGCTGAATACTCGCCAGCACGTCGTTGCCGAGACCGCCCGCGCCGACCATCGAGGCGATGATGACCATCGACAAAGCCATCATGATGGTCTGGTTCACACCAGTCATGATCGACGGCAGTGCGTTCGGAAACTGCACCTTGTAGAGCAATTGCAAGGGCGTGCAACCGAACGCCTGCCCTGCTTCGACGATTTCGCGATTCACATGCTTGATGCCGAGCGACGTGAGGCGCACAGCAGGCGGCATCGCGAAGATCACCGTGGACAGAATCCCAGGCACGCGGCCGAGGCCGAACAGCATCGCCGCCGGAATCAGGTAGACGAATGCGGGCATGGTCTGCATCAGATCGAGCACGGGGCGCACCATCATTTCGACGGTGCGGCTCTTCGCGGTCCAGATGCCGAGCGGTACGCCAAGCAGCAGGCTGATCAAGGTCGACGAGAGCGTAAGGCCGAGCGTGATCACCATCTGATCCCAGAAGCCGGTGCCGTAGATCAGCAACATCGCCAGCAACGTGAACAGCGCGAAACGCCAGCCCACCCGCCACAAGCCGATACCCACGAAAAACGCCATCAGCGCCCACATCGGCACCGCTTGCAGGCCGTGCTCGATCAGCGCGGCAAAGCTTTCGATAACCTTGCCGATGGAATCGAAGGTTTTTGCGTCGTGGTCGAGCAGGTAGTGAACGCCGTGATCGACCCAGGCGCCAAGTGGAATGACTTCAGACATGAGAACCTCGATGGCGCGTGAGAACGTTCAACACGTTCGTCTTGGTGACCGAACCACAGTAGGAGCCGTCCGCCTCGACGACCGGCAGCGGCGCACGGCTTGCCACCACGCGCTCGACGACATCGTCGAGCGGCGTGGTACGGCGGATGCATTCGATGTGATTGAGCTGCGGCGACGCGCTGCCCATTGCATCGCGGCACACGAAGCCGCGAATCTTGCGCTCGCCGTCGAGCACGAACGCGTATTCGGCGCTGCCGTTGAGCGTCGCGGCCACGCTCGACGCGTCGATCTGCGGCGAGTGCTGCATGAGCGGTACGGCGTCCGTCTGCATCAGGTCGCCGGCCGTCAGATAGCGGCTGGTGTCGATGCCTTCGAAGAACGCGCGCACATAGTCGTCGGCGGGATTGGTGATGATTTGCTGCGGCGTGCCGATCTGCACCACCTTGCCGCCTTCCATGATCGCGATCCGGGTGCCGATGCGCATCGCCTCTTCCAGATCGTGCGAGACGAACAGGATGGTGCGCTGCTGCTCGCGTTGCAGATCGAGCAGCACGTTCTGCATTTCCTTGCGCTTGAGCGGATCGAGCGCGGAGAACGCCTCGTCCATGATCATCAGCGACGGATTGACCGCCAGCGCCCGCGCCAGACCCACGCGCTGCTGCATGCCGCCGGACAACTGGGCCGGCAGCTTTTGCGCGAACGGTGCGAGGCCGACCTGTTCGAGCACGGTCATCGCACGCGTTTCACGCTCCTTCTTGCCGACGCCCGCCACTTCCAGCCCGAACGCCGCGTTGGACAGCACCGTGCGTTGCGGCATCAAGGCGAAGGACTGGAACACCATGCTCATGTCCTTGCGGCGCAGCGCTGTCAGTTCCGAGCGCGGCACGCTGGCCACGTCGCGGCCGTCGATCAGCACCTTGCCGGCGGTGGGCTCGACGAGACGATTGATCAGCCGGATCAGCGTCGACTTGCCGGAGCCCGACAGGCCCATCAGCACGAAGATCTCGCCTTCCTTGACTTCGAACGATACGTTGTGGACGCCGACTATCTGACCGGTGCGCGCGAAGACTTCTTCTTTCGTCGCGCCGCCTGCCAGCATGCCGATCGCCTGTTTCGGGTTGGTGCCGAACACCTTGCACAGCCCTTCGACCACGACCTTGGGGGAATTCATTAGATGCTCTCCTCTGTCGACCGGAGTTAGCGCTTTAGCGCTTACTCCGGTCCCATGCAAGATAGTTGCTGCAGTGGCGGACGTCCGTCCGCGCTGTGCATACATAGTTGCCAGAAAAAAGTACGCCTAGCCGACTATTTGCGACAACCACATGTGGAAATGCGACACCGACGCCGCGCGGGCGCCGGCTGCCGGCGGGGGAAGCCTTGCTGGACAAGGGTTTCGAGGTGTTGGGGCGGTCAACCGGGCGTGTCGCGCCAAAGCAAGTGAGGGTGGCCCGGCGGAAAAAAACGGCCGTGCGGAGGCCGTGGCAGGCGCGCTTTGCCGCAACGCAGCAAGCACACCGGCGCTCAGCGGGCGCCGTTGCGCGCCCGCGAGGTGGGCGCCATGATCAACGATCGAGGCTCAATGACGGGCGCGAACCACCTGGAGCAGACGGTCCGCCCGCGAAAAATACCAGATCGCAAGGCCGCCCAGCACCGGGCACATGCACCATAGACGCGCAAGCGCCCATACCTCAGCAGAAAAGCCCATTGCGTTCCCCGCTCCATCGTGGATGCCATTCGGCAAAATTCGAAACGGCGCGACCTTGGCTATTGATTGCCGGTTCGAGCCGACAGCAGTGCCGCGGGTTGCACGCAGTGGAGGAAAGAAAACCGGAGGTCTAGCCGGTTCATCGTGCACGGAAATCATTATGGCAACCTTAAGGCTGCGCGCTGTTACTCCGTGTTACCAATCTCGCATCCTTCTTGCACCTGCAAACCGCCGCCCTGCCTACACTGCGCACCATCTTCACTGTCATCGTCCGCAACCATCAGGCGAAAAGCAAAACATGCGCAAGAACCTATTATCAGTGATTCTCGGCGGCGCGATATTGGTGGCTTCCACAGTCGCGTCCGCCCACGTCGACGTGGGCATCGGCATTGGCGTCCCCGGGCCGGTTTTCGTGCCCGCCCAGCCGGTCTACGTGGAGCCTCCGCCGGTCGTCTATGCGCCCCCGCCGGTGGTGGGATACGGTTATGGCTACGGCGACGACTGGCGCGCCCGTGAGTGGCATGAACGACAGGAATGGCGTGAGCGGCGGTGGCGCCATCACGAGCATGAAGAGCACGAGCGCGAATGGCGCGAACGCCATGGCTGGGATGGAGATTGAGGCTGCGAAATACGAAAGAACGTTGTGTGGGCTCCCCTAAGGAGAAAATAAGGAAAACTTCTTATTCTGTGGGTGCGCATCGGCGGGAGAGTTCATTGCGGCGCGGGCGCCGTCCGATATCCTCGCCGGCCCACAGCCAACGCGAGCATGGCTGATACTGCAAGACTCCCCGCCACCACGTAAAGTCCGGCAGCGTATCCGCCCGTCACGCTCTTCAGCCAGCCAATTGCAAACGGACCGACGAAACCGCCGAGATTGCCGATCGAGTTGATCATGGCGATACCGGCCGCCGCACCGGCACCCGAGAGAAAGGTGCTCGGCATCGCCCACAGGGGCGCCTTGGCCGCGCTAATCCCCACGTTCACGAGAATCAGCGCGAACACCACCGCAACGACGGTGTCCGCAAAGCCCGCCCATGCGAGCCCGATGCCGGCTGCAACGCACGGAATGACCACATGCCACGTGCGCTCGCCAGTGCGATCGGAATGGCGCGCCCATAGCACCATGCCGATTACGGCCAGCACGCTGGGGATCGCATTCAACGCGCCCGTGCCAAACGCACTGAAGCCGAATTGACGAATGATCAGCGGCGCCCACAACCCGAGCGTATAGAGTCCCGCAGAGGTGCCGAAGTAAATCATCGACATGATCCACACGCGCGGGTCGCGCAGCGCGGCAAGCGCGCCTGCCGCGTGGCCTGCCTGCGATTCACGTCCCGCGCGTTCTTCGCGCAAGGTTGCGACGAGCCATGCTTTCTCCTCCGCGGCAAGCCACGTTGCTTTTTCCGGCGAATCGGTGAGCGCTTTCAAAACCACGAACCCGAGCACGACCGCAGGAATGGCTTCGATGAGGAAAAGCCACTGCCAGTCTTTCAGGCCGAACAGGGCCGGCATCTGCATGATGGCGCCGGAAATGGGCGAGCCGATCGCCGTCGACAAAGGTGCCGCCGCCATGAACGCCGCCGCCGCGACGGCGCGCTGCCGAGCGGGAAACCACTGGCTGAGATAAAGAATGATGCCGGGGAAGAAACCGGCTTCGGCCAAGCCGAGCAAAAAGCGCAGCGTATAGAACGAGTTGGGGCCGACGACAAACGCGGAAGCCGCCGACACCAGACCCCACGTCACCATCACGCGTGCAATCCAGATGCGCGCACCGACCTTGTTCAGAATGAGGTTCGAGGGCACTTCGAACAGAAAGTACCCAAGAAAGAAGATGCCGCCGCCGAGCCCGAACATGGTCGGCGAGAGGCCGAGGTCCTTGTTCATCGTGAGCGCGGCGAAGCCGACGTTCACGCGATCGAGAAAGCTCACGAAGTAAAGCAGCATCACGAAGGGCAAAATGCGCCACGTCAGCTTGCGAACCACACGGGCCTGCAATTCATTGGCCATGCCAGTCTCCAGTCTTTAAGGCGCCCGTGACGTGTTCGTCCGGGCGTGTTGTTTTTTGTGTAAGGCGTGTCTTGCGTATGACGTGTTGCGTGCTCAGGCCGCTTTGAACTCCGCCGCCGGCTCCGCGGCGAGGATCGCGCAAACGGCATCGGTCACCTGCACGGTTGTGGCCGTGCCGCCGAGGTCGCCCGTGTGCAGCGCCGGGTCAGCCGTGATGCGCTCGATCGCGTTCATCAATTGCTGGGCAGCAGTCATCTCGCCAAGATGGTCGAGCATCATCACAACCGACCAGAACGTGCCAACCGGATTGGCGAGTCCCTTGCCCATGATGTCGAAAGCGGAGCCGTGAATCGGCTCGAACATCGAGGGATAGCGCCGCTCGGGGTCGAGATTCGCGGTCGGTGCGATGCCGAGGCTGCCGGCCAGTGCCGCGGCCAGATCGCTGAGAATGTCCGCGTGAAGGTTCGTCGCGACGATCGTGTCGAGCGTGGCGGGACGGTTCACCATGCGCGCGGTGGCCGCGTCGACGAGTTCCTTGTCCCATTTGACGTCGGGAAATTCCTTCGATACGTGCAGGGCAATCTCGTCCCACATGACCATGGCGTGCCGCTGCGCGTTGCTCTTGGTGATTACCGTCAGCAGTTTGCGCGGCCGTGATTGAGCGAGGCGGAACGCAAATCGAAGAATGCGTTCGACGCCCGCGCGGGTCATCATGGACACGTCGGTGGCGACTTCGATCGGATGGCCCTGATGCGCGCGTCCGCCTACGCCGGAGTACTCACCCTCCGAGTTCTCGCGAACGATGACCCAGTCGAGATCCTTCGGGCCACAGCGCTTCAACGGCGCGTCGATGCCGGGAAGAATGCGGGTGGGACGCACGTTCGCATACTGATCGAAGCCCTGACAGATTTTCAGGCGCAAACCCCAAAGCGTGACGTGATCGGGAATATGGGGATCGCCCGCCGAGCCGAACAGAATCGCATCCTTGTTGCGGATGGCGTCCAGCCCATCGGCCGGCATCATCACGCCATGCTGGCGGTAGAAATCGCCGCCCCAGTCGAAATTCTCGAACTCGAACCGGAAGGCGTCGCTACGCGCGGCGATAGCCTCGAGAACCCGCTGGCCCGCAGGCACGACTTCCTTGCCGATGCCGTCGCCGGGAATGGTTGCGATGCGATAGGTTTTCACTGGCGTCTCCATGGTGTTGAACGTATGGCTGCATCCTAGAACGGCGACCCCACGCGAAAACGCTGCTAGACTCAAAGCATCCTTAACCTGAAGTTAACAATGGCCGACTCATCAGTCTGCTCATTGGCCCATCCAGCATGACCTCATCGATACAACCGGACGACCTCGCCTTCTTCTCCACGCTCGCCGCAAGCGGCAGCCTGACCGCGGCCGCGCGCGAACTCGGCTTGAGCACTGCGGCCGTGAGCAAGCATCTGGCGCAGATGGAATCGCGCGCGGGCGTGTCGCTCGTGAATCGCACGACACGGCGCATGAGCCTCACGCCGGAGGGCGAGCTCTATCTGACTCGCGCCAGACGCATCCTGAGCGAGATGGACGACCTGGCCCAGTTGCTCGGCGGTTCGCAAGCGGCCCCGAAAGGCCTGTTGCGCGTAAACGCGACGCTTGGTTTCGGCCGCAGTCACGTGGCGCCGCTGATTTCCCGATTCGTGCGGCGCTTTCCCGAGGTGGACGTGCAATTGCAACTCTCCGTCGACCCGCCGCCGATCAGCGACGACGCCTTCGACGTCTGTGTGCGCTTCGGCGAACCGCCGGATGCGCGCGTGATTGCACGCCGGGTCGCGTCCAATCGACGGCTGCTTTGCGCATCGCCCGCGTATTTCGCCAAGCGGCGCGCGCCGCGCAGTCCAGCGGAGTTGTCGCAGCACAACTGCATCGGCATTCGTCAGGGCGGCGATGGCTACGGGTTATGGCGCTTGACCAGCGGACGCGGTTCGACAGAAAAGACCGAGACGGTGCGCGTGCGCGGCAACCTCGCCACCAATGACGGCGAGATCGCGGTGAAGTGGGCGCTGGACGGACACGGCATTCTGATGCGGGCGGAATGGGATATCGCGGAGTACCTCGCCGATGGCCGCCTGATCCATGTCTTGCCGGAATACCGCACGCCGGGCGCCGATATCTATGCGGTGTACCCGCAACAGCTACAGATGACGGCGCGGGTCAAGGCATTCGTCGACATGCTGATCGAGACGCTCGGCGCACGCTGAGTCAGCCGCTTGTCAGTTCTGCAATGCAGAACTCGTTCAGAAGTTGGCCCTCTCGCGATTCAAACTGGATAATCCCAACAATCCCCTTGTATTACATGGCCTTACGCCACACTTCAAGCACCCATCCAGTGCCAGGTGTTTTCCCTATTTCGACCTGCATTGCAGTCCAAACGAGCGATTCCCCCCGTTGACACAGAACGAACGGTCGTGCCAAATTGCGTCTGCATCCTGTGCGCAAGCACGCGATCGATGAGCTCATAACAGCGCCCAGACGCCCTAGCATCCAGGAGACACGCCAGCCGGCAACCGGACTCGAAGCGCATACCAGCAGACCCAATATTTCGCATCCCTTATCAGATCGCGAGGGCCCGTTATCGCCCTTTGAAATCGCATCGCGCAACAGATCGCCAGAATCTTGCAACACAAGCATTACTTCGCCCGTTCAATTGATTCCAATAAACAAGGAGACACGAAGCATGCCGGCAAGTCATCGCAAACGCGTTGGAGCTATTCTCGGATTAGCAGGTGCATGCGCCCTGGGCACGGCCCAGTGCGCCCATGCGCAAAGCAGTGTCACGTTGTACGGTATCGTCGACGGCTCGATCCTCTACACCAGCAAAACACTTAACACGACCACCGGGCAGAACGCCGGCCATCAATACTCGTTCACCGACAGCGGCCTCTCCGGCTCGCGCTTCGGCATGCGCGGCGCGGAAGATCTCGGCGGCAGCATGCGCGCGATCTTCGAACTCGAAAGCGGCATCAGCATTGCGAACGGCGCGTTCGGCAATTCGAACGGCAACGCATTCGGGCGGCAAGCGTGGGTCGGTGTGGACAGCCGCTACGGTACGGTCAAGGCCGGCTTGCAGTTTTCGCCCTTCTTCCTCGCGGTGTACGACTTCGATCCGCGCGAGATGTCGTACTTCGGCAGCGGTCTCATCACCTACCTCAACAACGTCTATGTGACCGGCCTGTTCAACCCGAACGGCATTTCGTACACGTCGCCGGAAATCGCCGGCTTGCAAGCCAGCGCAATGATGGCACTGGGCGGCACAGCCGGGGATTTTCAGGCGGGCCGGCAATACTCAGCGAGCCTGCGTTACCACCTCGGCTCGCTGACTGTCGATGCCGCGCTTTATAGCGGCAACGCCGGTGGCAGCGCTGCATCGATCGCGATTCCCAGCGTGGTCGAATTCGACGGCCGTGCGCTCGGCGCGAGCTACGTGTTCAACAACGTGACCGTGAAGCTTTCCTACGTGCAGTACAAGGTGGCAGGCTCGTTCAACGACCGCGTCTATTCGGGCGGCGCCAGTTATCGCATCACGCCGGCGCTGAACGTCGACGCCGGCGTGTGGGTGACGCGCGACGCGAACAACTCGTCGAACAATTCGATACTCGCGTCGACCGGGGTCGAGTATTCCCTGTCGAAGGCCACCGTGGTGTATGGGCAGGCCGGCTTCGTGACCAACCACGGCGCGATGCACACTGGATTGTCCGTCAACAACGCGCTGAACGAAGTAACCGGCACGACGGCCGGCGTGAACATCGGCATGCGGCACATGTTCTAGCCTGAACGGCAAGCGAGATGACGGCGTGCCGCCCGCAAGCGGCGCGCCGGCTCATGCAAACATACAAACGTGCGAACGAGTGAGCGATTAACGGATCGGCGCAGCATGCGCCGATCCGTCGACTCAGCATGCGCCGATCCGTCGACTCAGCATGCCCATCGTCTAAGTGACTTCCCTAATAATCTGCAATGCAGAACAAGCAAACGGAAAAACCTGTTGACGGAAAGTGAACGCCCGTGCCAAATTTGTCTCGCGTCACCGCGCATCGCCTTTCGTCGTTCGCGCCGATGGGTGCGTGTTTCAAACCGTCGACAACGGTCGCCGGATTCGAGAGAGCGGCTGTTGTCCCGTCCGTAGTCAGGCGTGCGGCGATGCGTCCCCTGAGGCAAGGGTAACGATCGCGCCGCGCGCCCCGTTGGAGGGTGTAAGAGCGTGGATATGTTTCTGCAGCAGCTTCTCAACGGGTTGACGCTGGGCGGCATCTACAGCCTCGTCGCACTTGGACTCACGCTGGTCTACGGCATTCTCGCCGTGCCGAATTTCGCCCACGGCGCGTTCTACATGGTCGGCGCGTTCGTCTCGTTCTACCTCATGAGCCGGCTCGGCTGGAACTACTGGCTCGCGATGATCGGCTCAGGTCTCGCGGTCGCGGTACTGGCGATCCTCGCCGAACGGCTGGTGTTCCATCCGTTGCGCAAGTCTTCCGAATTGCATCCAATGATCGCCGCGATCGGCCTCCTGCTGTTTCTCGAAGCCGGTGCGCAGGCGATCTGGGGCGCGGACTTTCATCGCATGGCGACACCCTACGCCGGGATCGTCGATCTGGGCGGCGTGACCGCGCCGGTGCAGCGCCTGCTGATCATCGGCGCCGCGTTCGCGTTGGTGGTGCTGCTGCAACTCTTCCTCAAATACACGGTGATCGGCTCGAGCATCATCGCGATGGCGCAGGATCGCGAAGGCGCCTCGCTGATGGGCATCGACGCCAACAAGGTGACGATGCTGACCTTCGGCATCTCGGGCCTTCTCGCCGCCGTGGCCGCCACGCTGTACGCACCGATCAACCTCGTCTATCCGGCCATGGGCCAACTGGTGATCCTGAAGGCCTTCGTGATCATCATTCTCGGCGGCATGGGCAGCGTGCCGGGTGCGATTGCCGGCGGCTTGATCATCGGCATGGCGGAGAGCTTCGGCGCCTTCTACATTTCGACCGACTACAAAGACATCATCGCCTTCGTGCTGCTGGTGGTGATCCTGTCGGTTCGTCCTCAAGGACTGTTCACCAGGGAACTGCGCGCATCGTGAAATCAGTCATGAAAATATTCGAGGGCAAGCCGGGGTGGACGCTGCTGTTCGCGATCGGTCTCGTGTTTCCGTTTCTGGCCACCAACGACTACATGCTCACCGTGATGTCCACCGCGTACGTCTTCGCGCTGGCCACCGTCGGGTTGAATCTGATCACCGGCTATACGGGGCAGTTCAATCTCGCGCACGGCAGCTTCATGGCGGTGGGCGCGTACACGGTGGGCATTCTCACGGTCGATCATCAGGTGCCGTTCTGGCTCGCGTTCATTGCGTCGGGCGTCGTCGTCGCGATACTGGGCGCGCTGGTCGGCCTCGTGTCGCTGCGTTTGCGCGGTCATTACTTTTCTATTTTCACGCTGTGTGTGGGCTACATCATGTTTCTCGTGATCGAGAAATGGGACGGCCTCACGCATGGCGTCTCGGACATCGTCGGCATTCCGGCGCCTTCGGGGTTCGGCATCGTCTCGTTTGAAAATCCGCGGCCGCTCTATTACCTGGTGTTCGCGTTCCTGGTGCTCGGCGTATGGCTGATGCATCGCATTGTCAACTCGCTGCTCGGCCGCACCTTCATGGCGATCCGCAATAGCGACGGCCTCGCGCAGTCGCTCGGTATCAACCTGATGCGCAACAAGGTGCTGGCCTTCGTGCTTTCGGTCGTCTATGCAGGGCTCGCGGGCGGCCTCTACGCGGGCTCCGTGCGCTTTCTCGGACCGGATCTGGCCGGCGTCGAGCACACCTTCGACATGACCATGTACATGCTGGTGGGCGGCATCGGCACCCTCGCCGGCCCGCTGCTCGGCGCGCTTGCCATACCGTGGCTCACGCAGTATCTGCAGTTTTTGCAGGCGTACCGCTTCGTCGTGTTCGGGCCGATCCTGATTCTGCTGGTGATCTTTTTGCCGAACGGTATCGTCGGCTTGTACAGGGCAAGAAACGGCCGTCACGTGAAACCGGCAATGCCGAAAGGCGGCGTCACGCGTCAGTCGCAACCCGCGCGCGGAGACCGTCATGCTTGAAATCGACTCGCTCAGCAAGCGCTTCGGCGGTCTCGTCGCGGTGGACGACGTCAGCACGCATATCGAAGCCGGCAAGATCAATGCGATCATCGGGCCGAACGGCGCAGGCAAAACCACCTTCTTCAATCTGATCAGCGGCACCCATCTGCCGAGCTCGGGGCGTATTCGCTTCAAAGGCGAGGACGTGACAAAACTGGCTGCCGATCAGATGGCACGCCTCGGCATCGCGCGCACATTTCAATCCACCGCGCTGTTCGACCGCGCCAGCGTGCTCGACAATCTGATCGTCGGCCACCGCCTCCGCACGCGCTCAGGCTTGTGGGATGTATTGACCCATTCAGCGCGGCTCAAACAGGAAGAGCGCATCTGCCGCGAAAAGGCGCGCGAGGCGCTGGACTTCGTCGGGCTGTCGGCGATTGCCGAACGGATGGCCGGCGACATCTCGCAGGAGGAGCGCAAACGTGCGGCCGTGGCGCTCGCGCTCGCCACCGAGCCGAGCCTGATGCTGCTCGACGAGCCGGCGGGCGGCGTCAATCCCGAAGAGACCGAAGGCCTCGCCGAACTGATCCGCAAACTGGTGAAGCACGGCGTGACGGTGTGCCTGGTGGAACACAAGATGAACATGATCATGAAGCTCGCCGATCGCATCATGGTGCTGAACTACGGCAAGAAAATCGCCGAAGGCACGCCCGCCGAGATTCGCGCGAACCCGGCCGTGATCGATGCCTACCTTGGGAGCGAGCATGCTGAGATTTGACAACGTCGCGCTGGATTACGGCAGTTTCCGCGCGCTCGACGGCATTACGCTGCATGCCGACGACGGCGAACTGGTGGTGCTGCTCGGCGCCAACGGCGCGGGCAAGAGTTCGATCTTTCTCGCAACGAGCGGCCTGCGCCGCGCCGCGAGCGGCAGCCTGCGGCTGGGAACGCGCGAGCTGCTCGGCATGACGCCCGCGCAGATCGTGCGCAACGGCGTGATTCAGTGCCCCGAGGGCCGCAAGCTGTTCCCCGGCATGTCGGTGCTGAAGAATCTCACGCTCGGCGCCTACGTGCATCGCGGCGACAAGGCCGGCAATCAGCGCAATCTCGACCACGTATTCGCGCTCTTCCCGCTTCTCGCCGAACGCAAGGATCACCCGGCCGGCTCGCTGTCCGGCGGCCAGCAGCAGATGGTGGCGATCGGCCGCGCGATGATGGCTAGGCCCAAGGTGCTGCTGCTCGACGAGCCGTCGCTCGGTCTTGCACCGCTGGTGGTCAAGCAGGTGTTCGAGGTGATCCAGCAGATCAATCGCGCGGGAACGACGGTGCTGCTCGCCGAGCAGAACGCGTTCGCGGCGTTGAAGATCGCGCACCGTGCCTACGTGATCGAGAACGGCCGCATCGTGCTCGAAGGCGATCACGCGAGTCTGATGAACAACGAAGCGATCCGGCGCGCCTACGTCGGCGGCTGAGCGAATTTGATGCACGGCCCGGCGCGTGACCATGAACGTGACCATAGAGTGGCCATGAGCGCGGGCCGATTCGAACCATCCCAAAGGAGACACGTATGACGATCAAACACTTGTGCGGACGCGCTGGAGCAGTTGCGGCGCTCGCCACGACCGCGCTGCTGGGTTCCGGCTCGGCCATGGCGCAGCAGGTGGTGCATATCGGCTACTCCGGTCCGTTGAGCGGCGGCGCGGCGAAGTACGGCCAGGAAGTGCTCGAAGGCATGCAGATGGCCGCGGCCGACGTCAATCAGGCCGGCATCGAAGTAGCCGGCAAGAAGATCAAGTTCGAAATCGTGCCACTCGACGACAAGTACAACCCCGCCGAAACCGCGATCAACGCGCGGCGTCTCGCGCAGGAACAGCAGGCCGCCGTGGTGCTCGTGCCGCATTCGGGCGGCGGCTTCGCCGTGCAGACCAGCAACGAGCAACAGAAACTGCTGCTGCTTTCGTACACCAGCGTGCCGCAGATCAGCGAGCGCGGCAACAAGCTCACGGTGCGCATTCCGCCCGCGTTCACGTCGTATCTGAACTCGTTCATCAAATATGAAATGGCGACCTACGGCAAGAAGGTGGCACTCGCCGCCACCGATACCGACTACGGCAAGGTCTGGGTCGCCGCGTTCAAGCCCGCGTGGGAAGCGGCCGGCGGCACGATCGTCGCGGACAATTCGATGTCGTATAACCGCGCCACCGATTTCTACAGCGGCGTAAGCCGCGTGCTGGCGGCCAAGCCCGATGTGATGTTTATCGGCGGCCCGTCCGAACCGACCGGCCTGATCGCGCAGCAGGCACGCGAACTGGGCTTCAAGGGCGGCTTCATTGTGATGGACCAGGCCAAGCTCGACGAGGTCGCCAAGGTGACTGGCGGCTATGCACCGTTGAACGGCGCAATCGGGGTATTGCCGTTGGCCAACGACGATACGCCGAACGCCAGAATGTTTGTGGAGCGCTTCCGCAAGAGCCACGGCGGCCGTGACCCGAGCCAGGAAGTATCGTTGAACTACACCGCGGTCTACGCAACGGCGCTCGCGATGAAGCTGGCCGGCAGCGTCAGCGACGCGACCGCGATCCGTAATCAGTTCGACAAAGCCGTGAAGGCGCTGCCGCCCGAGGCCAATCCGCAAAGCGTGACGGGTGTCGACGACCATGGCGGCTTCGTGATCGGCAATCCGGTTGCGGCGGTGGTTCAGGGGGGACAGTTGAAGTCGGCGGGGTTGAGTTCGCTTACCGCGGCGAAGTAACGAGGCGAAATAGGCGTAAAAAAGCGCCGTGGTTTCCACGGCGCTTCGCGTATTCCAGTCCGGCTGACCATGTCGGCTCACCATTACCGCTTCAACACATCAGCTAATGGACTCGCGCACTTGCGGCCGTTCGGCAATCGAATCGGCCGGACCGTGCGGTTCGCTTAGCCCTTCAACGCCTCGATAATCTGCACACGCACGTCAGGCCGCTCGGCAAACGGATCGGTCGGGTTGCGCGGCGTAACGATATCCTCGGCGCGCATCTTCACGGCGGCAAGAGCGTGCGGATGCGAAAAGATATAGAACTGCTCTTCGCGGATCGCATCGAACACCATGCCCGCGACCGTTTCCGCACTCACCTTCCCCGAATTCACGGCCTTTTCGCTCATCACGCGCGATACGCGTTGCGACAAGGTGGGCGGCGTGTCGTTGGCCAATTCGGACGGCCGGTTGCGATGCGCCTTCGCGATGCCCGTCGGCACAAAATACGGACACAGCACCGAGCACGCGACCTGCTGCGTGACCAGCGAAAGATCCTGATACAGCGACTCGGTCAGCGACACCACCGCATGTTTCGACACGTTGTACGGCCCCATCATCGGTGGATTGAGCATGCCGGCCATCGACGCCGTGTTGACGATATGCCCGCGATAATCCGGATCGCGTTGGGCGGCGTCGAGCATCAGCGGCGTGAACGCCCGCACGCCGTGAATCACGCCCCACAGGTTGACACCGAGCAGCCATTGCCAGTCGCGCTCGGTGTTCTCCCACACGAGGCCGCCGCTGCCGCCCACGCCCGCATTGTTGAACACCAGATGCACGCTGCCGTAGGTGTCGAGCGTGGCGCGCGCCAGCGCGTCGATTTCCTCGCCCTTCGCGACATCGACGCGGCGCGCGATGGCCTGTGCGCCGGCCGCGCTCACCTCGGCAAAGGTTTCGTCGAGTGCGTCCTGTTGCACGTCGGCGAGTACGAGGCGCATGCCCAGCTTCGTGCCGAGCCGTGCGAACTCACGGCCGAATCCGGAGCCGGCGCCGGTGATCACCGCAACCTTGCCTTCAAAATTGTTCATGTCGTGTCCCATTGCCAGTTGGTGTATTCAGTCAGGTGTCGCCAGGCGTCTCGATACGCTCTGCTAACGCGCGGCGCGAGAGTACTGCTCGCGCAATTCCCGTTTCAGCACCTTGCCGATCGGACTGCGCGGCAACGCGTCGATAAAAGTCAGCGCGGAGAGCCGCTGCATCTTGCCGAGCCGCGCGTTGACCCAGGCCAGCAGCGTGTCGGTGTCGATCGATGCAAGCGGACGGCGCACCACGAACGCGACCGGTGTCTCGCCCCACTGCGCCGACTGCGCGCCTACCACGGCCACATCCGCAACGTCAGGATGCAAGCACAGTTCGGACTCGAGATCGCTCGGATAAATGTTGAAGCCGCCCGAAATGATCATGTCCTTCTTGCGATCGAGCAGTGTCAAGAAACCGTCTGCATCGAAACGGCCCATGTCGCCCGTGCGGATAAAGCGCTTGCCGCTCGGGTCGTACCACTCCGCCTCGGCAGTCTTGTCGGGTTGACGGTAGTAGCCGGTCATCATCGCGGGAGAATGGCCGACGATTTCGCCCACCCCGCCCGCCGCTACTTCGTTGCCGAGCTCGTCGATCAGACGGATGTCGTGACCTTCCATCGGTTTGCCGACCGTGTGCAGCTTGGCGGGAAATTCGTCGGCCTCCAGCTGGCAGGAGCCACCGCCTTCGGTCATGCCGTAGTACTCGGTGAGCTTGCCCGGCCAGCGGCGCACCACGTCCGCCTTCACGCTTGCCGCGAACGGTGCGCTGGTGCAGAACTTGGCCTGAAAGCCGGAGAGGTCGTAACGGTCGAAATCCGGATGCGCCATCAAGCGCTGATACTGGACCGGCACCAGCATGGTGTGCGTGACGCGATACTGTTGCGCCAGTTCGAGATAGCGCGTGGCGTCGAATTTCGGCATCAACACGACTGTGCCGCCGAATGTCAGCGTCGGCATGAAACTCACGAGCGTCGTGTTCGAATACAACGGGGTGGAGATCAGTGTCGTGGCGTCCGGGCCATAGCCGCGCTGGATGCTGCGCACCGCATAGGCCCAGCGCATGCCGTGCGACTGCACGATGCCTTTCGGCGTACCCGTGGTGCCTGACGAATAGATGATGTTGAAGGGCCAGGCCGGATCGATCGTCACGGCATCAGGCATTGCGCCCTTGGGCGCGAGCCACGCTTCGAGCGCGGCGCTGCCCGCATGCGCATCGAGCGCGATGGGGATGGCGCTGATCTCAGTGGCCACCGGTTCGAGCAGGCGCCTGACGTCGGCGTCGAGAAACAACAGCCGCGCGCCCGAGTTGCCGATCATGCCGACGAGACTCGCCGCGCTCGACGACGGTGCGAGCGGCGCGACCGCCGCCCCTGCCCGCAGGCCGCCGAGAAACGCCACCGCGTATTCCGCCGAGGCGGCCGCGCATAACGCAATCGCATCGCGAGGCTTGATGCCGTCGCGCTGCAATGCGGCGGCAAAGCGATCGACTCGCGCATCCAGCGCGGCATAGGTGACGACCTCGCCGTCGCAGATCAGCGCCGCGTGCTCACCACGTTCCTGGGCGAAGCGGCGGAGCATGTCGGTGATACAGACGAACGGTGCGTCCAGTAACGCTTCGAGCCATGTCATGACGAGGCGCCTCCTGTGCTGCCGGTGCTGCCGTTGCTCTCACTGGCCGCGGCCGTGCGTGCCGCATCCTCTTCCTGCAACTTGCGCCACAGAATCTTGCCGCTGCCCGACTTGGGCAGCGACGCCACGAACTCGACGATGCGCGGCGCCTTGTAAGACGCCATCTGTTCGCGCGACCAGTCGATGATCTCCTGCTCGGTGACCGTGCCGGCATGCGTCGCGGCGGGCACCACCAGCGCCTTGACGGTCTCGCCGCGCTTCGCGTCCTTCACGCCGATCACGCACACCTCGTGGATTGCGGGATGCCGGTACATGAGCGCCTCGACTTCCGCCGGCCACACCTTGTAACCCGACGCGTTGATCATGCGCTTGAGGCGATCGGTCATGAAAAAATACCCGTCCTCGTCGATATGGCCGAGGTCGCCGGTACGCAGAAAACGTTTGCCGTCGAGTTCGATAAACGCTTCTTCAGTCGCCTTGGGATTGCGCCAGTAACCTTGCATCACCTGCGGCGCGTTGACGATGATCTCGCCTGTTTCGCCTTGCGCAAGTTCCTGCAGCGTGACGGGATCGATCACGCGCGAGTCCACGTCGAACACGGGAATGCCCAGGCATTGCGGCTTGGGCCGATGCGGTGGATTGATGTGCGTGCCGGCAATCGTCTCCGACATGCCGTAGCCTTCGACGTAATCGAGTCCCGTCAGCGACTTGAGCTTTCTGGCAATCGCGTCCGGCATCGCCGCGCCGCCGCCGCGCGCGCCCGTCAGGCTCGACAGATCGTACTCGCCGAGCTTCGGGTTCGACAGAAAATCGACCATCATCGCCGTGATCGACTGCCACGCGGTCACGCGATATCTCTGCATGCATAACGCCGCCGCTTCCCGATCCCAGCGCGGCAACAGGACAATCGTGGCGCCGGAGAAGACCGCGCTGTTCATGCCGCCTTGCATGCCGGTCACGTGAAAGAGCGGCAACACCGATAGATACACCCCGTCCGGCGGCGCCGAAAACCAGACACAGCCGCCAAGCAACGTGCTCATCACGCTGCGGTGCGTATGCATGCAGCCCTTCGGCTTGCCGGTCGTGCCGGACGTGTACGGCATCACGCACAGATCGTCCGGACCCGTGGTGAGCGGACCCGGCGCGATGCGCCGTTCGAGCACCTCGCGCCACGGCGTGACGCCGGAGATATTGAAGGTCTTGCGCGGCGCCGCCACGAATTCCGGCACGGGAATCGGCGACGGCCGCTTCAGATAATCGCTATACGTAGCGACGATTACGTGCTCGATACCCCGGCCAGGGCCGGCGCCGATCAAGGGCTCGACATTCGCGAACAGGCATTGCGGCGCGATGATCGTGGTCGCCCCGCTGTCCTCGACGTAATGCGCCAGTTCATCGCTCATGTTCATCGGATTGACCGGAACCACGACGGCGTTGGCACGCAGGATCGCGTAGTAAGCGATGATCCATTGCGGGCTGTTCTGCATGTAGAGCAGTACGCGGTCGCCCGCCTTGACGTGACATTCCTGCTGAAGAAATCCGGCGATGCGCTCGGTTTCGTCCTTGAACTCACCGAACGTAACCGGCGTGTCGTAGAAAACGATGAACGGCTTGTTGGGAAAGCGCGCCGCCGACACTTCGGCGTTATAGAAAATGTTGGTCTCGGGCAGCGTCAGATGCAGCGGCACTTGCGGTGGCCAATTCGGGTGATGGCGTTCGTTCATCGGCGTCTCCTGCCTTGCTGTCTGTGCGCGTTTCACACGGATGGTGCGCGCTTCGTTGACGTCCGCCGAGTGACGGACAGGGTTGGCACTGCGTCGCGCCTCGGGACCCGCCAATCAGATAATGATCGAGCCGCCGTCCACCGCGAAATACTGGCCCGTGATGTGACGCGACGCTTCGCTCGCGAGGAACACGACCGGGCCTTTGAGATCCTCGTCGCCGCCGAGACGCTGCAAAGGTGTGCGCGAGACGACGGTGTCTTCGAGCTTGTCGAGCAGGCCGGCCGACATCTTCGACGGAAAAAAGCCCGGGCAGATCGCGTTGACGTTGATGTTGTACTTGCCCCATTCCCCCGCGAGCGCGCGCGTGAAGTTGATCGCAGCGGCCTTGGACGTGTTGTACGCAATCGCGTTCATGCCAGCCGGCGAACCCTTCAGGCCTGCCACCGACGCGATGTTGATGATCTTGCCCGCACGGCGCGGGATCATGCTGCGCTTGCCGACTTCGCGCGCGACGAAAAACGGTGCGTTGACGTTCAGGTTCATCACCTTGTGCCACGCTTCGTCGGGGTAGTCCTCGGCGGGTGCGCCCCATGTCGCGCCCGCGTTGTTCACGAGAATGTCGATGCAGCCATGCAGGCCGAGCACTTCATCCACGAGACCGGGGATGCCCTCGAAACGCTGCAGATCGTTGACGACCGTCTGCACCTCGATACCCCTGCTTTGCAGATGCGTTTTCGCCTCGGCGAGTTCGTCGGCCTTGCGCGCGGTGATCGCCACGCGGCAGCCCATTTCTCCCAATGCCTCGGCCATTTGCAGGCCCAGCCCGCGAGACCCTCCCGTGATCAGTGCAACCTTGCCGTCCAGTTGAAACAGGTCTTTCACAGACATTACGACGCTCCTCCAAGTTGTTCTGCAATGCAGACTTCTATTCCAGATTTTTCGACCATCATACGTGCCGAAATTCGGCGTGTAAATAAAAGCACGCTCATTCACTTTTGATTTAAACTGACATGCATCGCCGATGGGCGGGTCATCGGGACTAACCCGAATACCGCACTTTTCAATCGGGCCGCGTCTATGCGATTTCGCGGGTTTTCGCGCGTTTCGCGTAGTTGTTCTGCATAGCGGCTCACCTTTGGACGGGTCTTCTCCCATGCAAGATGCGTTGATCATCAACTCGCGTGATCTGGAATTCCAGTTGTTCGAAGTGCTCGAGGCCGAGACGCTCACGCAGCGCGCGCGCCACGCCGACCACAGCCGCGAGACTTTCAACGCGGCACTCGAAACCGCTCATGCAGTCGCCGCCGAAAAGTTCGCGCCGCACAACCGTCTTTCGGACGAGCACGAACCGCAATTCGACGGCCGACGCGTCACGATGCCCGCCGAGGTCAAGGACGCACTCGACGCGTTCCGCTCCGCCGGTTTCCTCGCGGCAGGCAAAGACTACGAATGGGGCGGCATGCAGTTGCCCTCGGTGATTTCCTTTGCGTGCCTGTCGCTCTTCAAGAGCGCCAACATCGCCACCTCGTCTTACGCGATGCTGACCACGGCGAATGCGAACGTGATCGAACGTTTCGGCAGCGCGGCGCAGAAGCGCAAGTATCTGCAAGCCTTATTCGAAGGCCGCGCGTTCGGCACGATGGCGCTGACCGAGCCGCAAGCGGGTTCGAGCCTCTCGGATCTCGTTACCAGTGCAACGCCAAACGAAGACGGCACCTATTCGATCCGCGGCAACAAGATTTTCATTTCGGGCGGCGATCACGAGTTGAGCGAGAACATCGTTCATCTGGTGCTGGCGCGCATTCCCGGCGGGCCGCCGGGCGTCAAGGGCATCTCGCTCTTCACGGTGCCGAAATTCCACGTGAATGACGACGGCAGCCTCGGCGCGCGCAACGACGTCGCGCTCGCGGGGTTGATTCACAAGATGGGCTGGCGCGGCACGACGTCGACAATGCTGTCGTTCGGCGAACGCGGCGAATGCATCGGCGAGCTGATAGGCGAACCGCATCACGGTCTCGCGTATATGTTCCACATGATGAACGAGGCGCGCATCGGCGTCGGCCTCGGTGCGGTCATGCTCGGCTATCGCGGCTATCTGGCGTCGCTCGATTACGCGCGTGAACGGCCACAAGGACGTCGCCCGGATAACAAGAACCCGCTCGATCCGCAATTGCCGTTGATCGAACACGCTGACGTGCGCCGCATGCTGCTCGCACAAAAGGCCTATGTGGAGGGCGCCTACGCGCTCTGCCTGTACGCGGCGCGCCTCGTCGACGAACAGAACACCGGTGAGACCGACACCGCATGCGCCGAAGCGGGCCTGCTGCTCGATCTGCTGACGCCGGTGGTGAAGTCGTGGCCCTCGCAGTGGTGCCTCGAAGCGAATAGTCTGGCGATCCAGATTCACGGCGGTTACGGCTATACGCGTGAATATCCGGTCGAGCAGTTCTACCGCGACAATCGCCTGAACATGATTCACGAAGGCACGCACGGCATTCAGGCAATCGATCTGCTCGGCCGCAAAGTCGTGATGAAACAGGGTGCGGCGCTTAAGCTGTTGGGGCGCGAAATACAGCGCAGCGTCGAATCGGCTCGAGTTCATCCGGCTTTGCAAGCGTATGCCGGTTCGCTTAGCCAGGCATGGAACGAATTGACCGGCACGGTCGAAGCGTTACTGCCCACGCTCGCCAGCGAAAGCGAACGCGCGCTCGCCAACGCGAATGCTTTTCTCGAAGCGTTCGGTCATGTCGCGATTGCGTGGACGTGGTTGCGGCAGGCGATCGTTGCGAGCGCCGCGCTACCTCAAGCGAAGAGTGAAGCCGATCGTGACTTCTATCGCGGCAAGCTGCATGCTTGCCAATGGTTCTTCCATTGGGAATTACCGCGCGTCTCGCTGATGCTTGCCACGCTGCGCAGTCTCGACGACACGACGCTCAGCATGGCGCCTCAGTGGTTCTAGGCGCTGCCGCTCAATGCGGCTTTCAACGCGGCGTTCGACGCGGCGTTCGACGTGGCTATCGGCGCCGCTTGATACCACCCGGCACCGCTCAATGCGACAGTGCGGTTTCCAGTTGCGTCACCACGTCGATCAGGCGTGGCCGCACTTCTTCGAGCAGGAATTGCTTCGAGAGCCTGAACGAAGGTCCGCCGACATTGATCGCCATGACGGGCAGCTCGCCACCCGGCTGGAAAGCACGCGCGATGCCGTTCACCTCTTTCTGCCAGTCCCCGAATGACGTCGCCACGCCGAGCGTGCGGTAATCCTCGAGCGCATTCTCAATGCCGCGGCGGGTTCTCGGCCAGCTCACGTGATCGAGTTCGCGCACCTGTTCCATGAAGCTGAGACGGTCGTGTTCTGGGATCGCCGCGAGCCAGGCGCGGCCAATCGCCGACGTGGCGACCGGGATACGCGAACCGACGTCCAGCGTCAGCGTGAGCGCAACCGAGGCCCGGCAATTTTCCACATAGATCATCGAGAGCCGGTCGCGCGTACCCAACGAAACGGTTGCGCCGACAACATCGGCCAACTCCTGCATCACCGGCCGGGCGATCTTGCGGACATCGAGCCGCGCGAGCATCGCGCTGCCCAGCGCAAGCGAGGCCGTGCCAAGGCGGTACTTGCCGCTCTCTTTCAAATGAATCAGATAGCCGAGCAGCGTCAGCGTATGCGTCAGACGCGATACCGTCGACTTCGGCAGCCTGCAGCGCAATGCGAGTTCCTGATTGCTCAGCGATTTGTCGCCCGAGCGAAAACACGCCAGCACCTCGAGCCCGCGCGCGAGTGCCGTGACGAAATGCCGGTCGTCCTTATGCGCCTCGTGCGCCGTCCGGCTCGCGAGGACCGGATTCGCGCCGGCCGACGCAGCGAGTGTTGGCGCACCGTCTGCCGCGCTCGGGGCCTCGACCGGATGACCGATCGGGCTGTGATTGGCTTTGCTCAAAATGAAACGCGCTCCCGCGAAACGTCACCATCTGAAGGACAAACCATCGCCCCGATCGGGGGCGATCCGGGCTGCGGAATTATAGTCCGGAGTATCGGCGCCCACGAAATCGCGCAAGGATGGCGCGCGCTTGCGACATGGCGCACGGTCAGTTTTTTCAACGCTCGCGCGTTTGCTGGAGTATTGTTTAAGCGCGCTGGGAGCTTCACGACGTCAGTCTTCTACAAGACTGGAGGCTCCATGCGAGCGGCAAAGCGCTTGCTGGCGCGTGGCTTTTTGCATGCAACGATGCGAAATCAACTTTTCGAGGAATGGAGAAAACGTGAAAACACTCAATCTATTGAAGGCGCTCGGCATCGCATTGTGTGTGGCGACTGCGTCCAGCGCCTATGCCCAGTCGAGCGACGCCATGGCGGCCTCGGGCACCATGGCGGCGCCGGCTCAAAATACGAAGGCGATGAAGAGCACGGACCGCAAGTTGGGTCTGGCCGTGCGCAAGGCTCTGGCGAAAGCGCAGGGTTTTGACGTGTCGAACGTGTTTGTCCGGGCGCGTGGCGGTGCGGTGACGTTGACCGGCACGGTGCCCGATGGAGCGCAGATCCCGCAAGCGGAGCAAGTCGCCAAGGGCGTGGCAGGCGTGACCTCGGTGAACAACAAGCTGACGCTCGGCACGCAAGGTGGCGGCGGCGGAGGTTGATTGCGCCTCGTGATCGATCAATGACGAGCGGTTGTGATGGGCCGCGCCGCACGAGCTAATTTGCGGTGCGGCCTGTCGTCCTGATGACGTGCGGGTTATGCCCGCACGAGTCCCGTCATCGGACGTATGCTCGCGGTCTGGCCGAATAGCGTGGCGGCCGTGCGCTGCGGATCGAGTCCGAGGCTTTCGCTTGCGGCGCCGGCGATCAATGCGTCCAGCGACATCGTCGGCTTGAGGTCGCGCGCTTCGTAGAGGTCGCCCGGTTTCAGGCCAGGCCAGTCGGCGAGCACGCGTCCGCCCGCCACCGCGCCACCCAGCACCATCGCCACCGAGCCGGTGCCATGATCGGTGCCCCCCGTGCCGTTGGCAGCGGCGGTTCTGCCGAATTCGGTCGCCACCACCACGGTGGTCTTATTCCACAACGGGCCCATGCCGTCGCGCAATGCCGCCAGCATCGTGTCGAGCGCTTTCAGCTGATTGGCGAGGCGCGCGTTTTGCGCGGTGTGGGTGTCCCAGCCAGCGGTTTCGATCATCGCAATACGCGGGCCGTCGTCGCGCGACAGAAAGCCGGCGGCGAGCTTGCCGAGGCTCGCCGGGTCCTGACGCGCTCCGGCGTCGCCCGCGAGTCCGCGCGCCGTCATGGCCGACTCCCATAACGGCCGCAATTGCGCGTCCTGGTCGTACAGTTGCGAGACCCGCATGAGCAGGTCGTCAGGCGCCTGCGGCAAGCCCGAAGGCGCGTACGAGGTCACCGGCGCGTTGCCGCGCAGCGCCATCGGCACGGTCGGTGCGAAGGCGATCGCGTTCTCGCGCGTAGTGGGCATGGATGCGACGAGCCGGTTGAGCCAGCCGTCCTTCATCTGATACGGCGAGGCGCCGCCAGTCTCCAGTACGTTCTGCCCGTCGAAGTGCGAGCGGTCACGATACGGCGACGCCACCGCGTGGACGAACAGCGCTTGACGATCCGCGTACATCGCAGCAGTCTGCACGAGCGCGGGATGCAGCGCGAAGGTGCCGTCGAGCCGGGTCGCCGTGGCTGCATCGATCGCAAGCGCACCGCGCAATGTCGCATAGGCGGGTTCGGCGTACGGCACGACGATGTTCAGGCCGTCGGCCGCACCGCGCTGGATCACGAACACGAAACGGCGGTCCGTGGCGACGCTGGCGAACGCGATCCGCGGCGACACGAGAATCGCGCCCGCGCCGGTCGCGGCCATGCTCAGAAACTTGCGGCGTGAAAACATGGCGTTCATCTCCGTTGAAAATCCGGCGAGACCAACAGCAGCGCGATCGCCGTCGATGCGCTTTCGGCACGCGACACGGCCGCGGCAGTCGGCGCACTGAGCGAGCCGGCCAGCAAGGTCTGGCCGAGCGAGCGCGCATCGAGCCGGTCGCCGACACGCGCGGCGAAGCGCTGTGCCACTTCGACCCGGCGCACGAGCGCATCGGGCGCCGCCCAGCTCGCGGCAATATCGTCGTAGCCCGCGGGCGAGCCCGGCCGCCAGACAGGCTGGCCGAGTTGCGTCAGGATGGGAGCGGCCTGCAGGTTGCCGAGATCCTGCCAGCCGAGCCCGCGCATCGAAGAAATGGTCCATTCCCACGGCGTCTTGAACTTCACGGCTGTCGGCGACCACGCCTGCGGCATGTCGAGCAGCGTCCGGTACACAGTCGGCAGATCGCCGCCGCTGCGCGCGAATGCGCTTGCCAGCCGTTCGCTCACCTCAGGCGGCGGATTGTCCGCGACGAAGTGACGGGCGAGCTTGCCGCCGATGTGCCGCGCGGTCGCGGGCGCACTCGCGAGGTCGTGCAGGATCGCCAGCGCCTGCCCTTCTCCCGGCTGATCATAGCGGCGGCCCATGATGGTTCGCGAGCCCGGCTCGTGCAGCGCGACGCGAAACACGAAGGTGCCTGGGGCGGCGTTCGGCAGCTGAGCCGGCCCGCGCAGGTTGCCCGCATTGCCAGGATTGCCAGGATTGCCAGGATTGCCAGGATTGCCGGCGAGGCTCCAGCCGGTCAGTGCGCGGGCGAATTCGGTGACGTCGTCCTGGCTATAGCCGCTGCGTACGCCGAGCGTGTGCAGCTCCATGATTTCGCGCGCGAGGTTCTCGTTCAGACCGCGTTTGACGTTCGGATTGCGCGCTGCGGCGCGCATGGCCGCCATGCTGTCCGGCCCGACCGAGCGCGTCTGGTCGAGAAACAACTGCATGGCCGGATGACGTTCGACTGCGACCAGCATGTCTTCGAAACGACCGAGCACGTGCGGGCGGATTGCTTCCGCTTCGAATGAACCGGCCAGTGCCGCGACGGCGGGCTTTTCCGTGGATACCGCGAAGTGGTTCGCCCAGAAATGAACCAGCCGCTCGATGAAAGGCGTCTGCGTGGTCAGTGCGCTTGCGACCCGCGCGTTCACGGAGGAACGGTAGATGTCGAGAATTTCGCCGCGCAATGCTTTTCGTTCGGCTTGCTTAGCAGTTTGGGCGGCGGTTTCTGTTGCGCCTTGCACGGCGGTTTGCGTGCCGGCTTGTCCATTGGTTTGCGGGTTGACCTCCGCATTCGCCTGATTGGCGGCTGCGCCTTCGCTGACGTTCCGCTGGTTCTGCTGGTTCTGCTGGTTCAGTTGATTCAGCTGCATGCGCTGCTGCGCCAGTTCGCCGGACAGGGCCACCGAATCGGGTTGGCTCGCCCACGCGGCAGGCCGCGGCTGATACTGTTCGAACTGCGCGAGCAGCCACTCCTTCGGGTCGGCGGGCGGCGTGTCGCCGGCACGCGCGCCAAGACCGAAACGGTTCAGCGCAATCGCCGCCGCATTCTGGTTCGGTGATGTGGCCATACCATCCTCTTCGGCGTTGGATATTTCTTTAAACGACCGCCACGATCAAATCCGTCGCCAGCGCCGAGAAGTTTTTATTCGCCCGACGCCGCACTCGAAGCGTCACTCGCGGCCGGCTTCGGCGGCTTGTTCGCATTGGCCACCGACTGCGGTTCGCGCCACTGTCCGCGCAGCTTCAGGCTGTCGGCGAATTCGACGCGCTCCTCGGGCGACAGCGTCGCCGCAAAATCCGCCACGCCGCCTTCCACTTGCGCGCGCAAACTGCTGTCCGCCGCTCGCGTGCGGGCGAGCGCCTCGTCCAGTGCCGCGCGATCGAATTGCGGCGCGGCCAGCAGACGCAATACGTCGTGACGCCCCTCACGGCCATCGCGGGCAAATTGCTTGCCTTCGCGGCGCGCATTCTTCAAGGCATCGATGAAGGCCTTCTGACGCTCGGCCGGCAGCGTGTCGGCGGCGAAGCGCAGCGCCGTGCGTTGCTGCGCCAGCACCGTGGTGGTCGCGCCATGCGCCGCAAACCATTGATAAGCCCCTCCGACAATCGCGCCCAGCAGAAACACGTTGAGCACCAGCGAAGCCACCAGCACGATTTTCCACGACCGGCCGTTCATTCGCCGCTCCAATCGGCGGATGAACCACCGAAGCTCGAAGTTAAATAAGAAAACTCGTGCACTTGTGGAACCGTCCCCGTCAAAACAAAGAACGAAACCGCAAAAGCGCCGGCCACCCCACCCAGCGCCCCCAGCACGCCGACGCCGGCCACCGCCGCGCCCGACCACCACCATTTCCGGCGCGGTGCGCCCGGCTGCCGCACCGGAGCGCTGCCGACGATGCGCTGCTGCAACGCCACGCCCGGCGGATCGACCTTGTCGGCGGCCAGCCATGCATCGATGCCGGCCGCGTCGGCCAGCGCCGCATCCGCCTCGGCACGATGCGCCGCGGCCCAGGCCTCGGCCGCAGCGCGCTCCTGTTGCGGCCAGCGGCGCGGATCGGCGCCGTAGGCGTCGACGATCTGAAGGAATCTTTCGGGCGTCATGACTTGTCCTTGCTAAGGCCGCTGCCGGCCAGTTGGGCGCGCAGATTGCGGCGCGCACGTGCCAGCAGACTTTCCAACGCATCGACCGTGATGCCCATCAGGGCGGCAGCGTCGATGTTCGACATCTCCTGGTAGTAGTTGAGCACCAGTGCCTCGCGTTGTCGTGCGGGCAATGCGGCGAGCGCTTCGCGAACGCGCTCGTCCTGGGCGCGCGCCTCGAGCGCGGCGTCGGGCAATGCGGCGGGGTCGATCTCGTCGGGCAGGTCGTCGTGCGGGACTTCGCGGCGGCCGCGCAAGCGGTCATAGCAAAGATTGAGCGCGACGCGATGGACCCACGTGTCGACCTTTGCCTCGCCTTCCCGCCAGCGCGAAGCCTGTTTCCAGATCCGCACGAAGACCTCCTGCGCCACGTCTTCCGCTTCCATGCGGTCGCCCAGCATGCGCGTGGCGAGCGCGAGCAGACGCGGCAGTTTGCGCGCGACGAGCGAGCGGACGGCAGCCGGGTCTTTCCGGGCCACCCCCTCGAGCAATTCCGCATCGGGATCGCGTTCGCTCAAGGCATGCGGCTCCACAACGCGCGCCAGGTGCGGAGCGCGGATCGACTGGTTGTGCGCGCACCGGTTCGGCCGGCGCGCATTGGACGGTTTGCATGCATTGCAATCAATATACGACCGCCGCGCTCAACGTTCAGGCCCAATGCCCTTCGACCCAACGCCAGTTAGGTCCGCGCTGCACCCAATGCCCCGGCACCCAGCGATAGCCGACACGAACCGGCCGCCAGTGGCCCGGCACCCACACATAACGGCCGTGGTCCCAACGCCAGCGGCCTTGATCCCACACGTAGCCGGCACGCGGCGCCGGCATGACTTCGACGCGCGGCGGCGGTGGCGCCATCGGCGCGACGATCACTGCCTGCGCGAAAGCGGGCGCGGCCGTGAGCGCGGCAACGCACGTGATCGCCGCAGCGAGTACGGAAGTCAGAAGACGGGCCGGTCTGGTCGATGTCATGCTGGTTTCTCCCATATAGAGCCGAAGCCATAAGCGGCTCCGTTTCTTCTTGAACGCAGCAGCTGCAAAAATCTGTCGCTTGATTTGCATTGAAAGGAACGCGCTGAAGTACGCGAGCCGTGGAGGCCAGAACAGCCTTTGCATCAGGGCCCAGCGCAAGTAGAACGACAGAAATCGTTATTGAAATGAATGGCAGCCGATAGGTGGCGTAATGTTCGCGCCCTCAAATCTTAATCAGCAGATGTTTCAATGCGCGCAGTTTCAAGCGGTAAGACAACTCAGCTGTATTTCTAACAATATTCCCAGCGAATCTCCACACGTGCAGTACTGGAAACGCTGAACGGCGAAGTCGAAACTGGAGCCAGTCACATGTTCCGTAGAACCCTCTTACCCATCCCGTTTGCCGCGATGCTTGCGCTCGCAGCATGCGGCAACAACAGCGTGAACTCGACGACCGCGTCGACGCCGGTAGCCACGGTGTCGGCGCAGGATGCCGTCGCGACGGCCACGCCGATCAAACACGTGGTAGTGATCTTCGGCGAGAACGTTTCGTTCGACCACTACTTCGCGACCTACCCGCAAGCCAACAACCCGGTCGGCGAGCCGCAATTCACCGCAGCCACGGGCACGCCGTCGGTCAACAACCTCAGCACCAACAATCTGATCACCTCGAACCCGAACGCGTTGTCGACCTCGCCGAACACGGCAGGCACCACGGTCGGCTCGGTGACGATCGCGGGTCTCGGCCTGCCGGCCGCCGACCTGCTGCCGTTCCGTCTCGATCGTTCGCAAGCCAATACGTCGAGCCAGAACCACGCGTATGCCGCGGAGCAGCTCGCCTACAACAACGGAGCGATGGACTCGTTCCCGCTGTTCACGGCGTCGGGTTCGACGATCGCCGGCAGCACCGGCGCGTTCGCCACGAAGGGCCAGGTGCTCGGCTACTTCGACGGCAACACGGTCACGGCAATGTGGAACTACGCGCAGAACTTCGCGATGAACCAGAACGCGTACACGGACACGTACGGTCCGTCGACGCCTGGCGCGCTCGAAGTCGTCTCCGGCCAGAACAATGGCGTCGTGGTGACGGGCGGAACCTCGGCCAACGCGATTGCGGATTCGGCCGGCGGCTTCACGATGGTCGGCGACCTGGACCCGACCGGCGACGTCTGCACGATCGCGGCAAAGAGCGCCATCACGGGCCAGATGTCGTCGAACAACAAGAACATCGGCGACCTGCTCAACGCGAAGGGCCTCACGTGGGGCGGCTTCATGGGCGGCTTCAATCTGACGACCACCAATGCCAACGGCACGACCGGTTGCGCACGTTCGACGTTCTCGCAAGTGCTGAACGCGACCAAGACCGACTACGTGCAGCATCACGCGTGGTTCCAGTACTACCCGACCACGGCCAACCTCGCGCACACGCGTCCGACGTCGACGGCGGTGATCGGCGCGACCGATCCGCTCGACAGCACGGCAACGCCGGTTCACCACCAGTACGACACCGACGACTTCTTCGCCGCGGTGAAGGCGGGCAACTACCCGTCGGTGAGCTTCCTGAAGGCGCCGGCGGTCGAAGACGGCCATCCAGGCAACTCGGACCCGATCGACGAGCAGGCATTCGTCACGAAGGTGATCAACTTCCTGCAGCAACAGCCTGACTGGAAGAACACCGCCGTGATCATCGCCTACGACGATTCGGACGGTTGGTACGATCACCGCTACATGGCGCCGAAAAGCTCCTCGTTCGATTCGACCACGGCGCAATCCGCGGGCGGCGCGACGATAGCCGGCACCGACAACCTGAGCGGCGCGGGTCAGTGCACGGCAACAGGCGCGGTTCAACCGCAGGGCGTGAATGGCGGTGCGGTGAACGGCCGTTGCGGCCCGGGTACGCGCACGCCGTTCATCGTGGTGTCGCCGTGGGCGAAGGTCAACTTCGTCGACGACACGCCGATCACCCAGGCGTCCGTGGTCAGGTTCATCGAAGACAACTGGCTTGGCGGTCAACGCCTTGGCAATGGCTCGTTCGATGCGTCGGCTGGCAGCATCATGAACATGTTCAACTTCTCGGGCTCGGGCAACAACCCGACGGTGTATCTGGACGAGAACCTGGGCACGAAACTGTCGGCGCCGCCGGCTAGCTGATCGCGGCGCGCGTGCGGACTGCTCTTCCGGTGTGCCTCCCGTTACGTCATGCACGGGCGCTGCTCGTGCATGACGACACGAAGCGCCGCGCGATGAAGAGCGGGAAACGCATCAAGCTGGTGTTGGGCGTCGAGCCAGTGCAAACGTGCTGGCTCGATTTGCTTTTTGATCGCATCTGATCGAATTACTTGTCACTACCGCCATGAATCATCCTTCAGACGCCCTGCTGCCCCCGCATCTGCCTGCCGGCGGTGAGCCGGGTCCCGTCACTACCCGCCGCTCGTGGCTCAGGCTGCTTGCGTGGAGCGCCGTGGGCATCGTGCTCGCGCTCGTCGTGGTTTGCGCGTACGCGCTCGTCTACCCGGAACGGATGCCGCCCGCAGTCGGCTCGCTCGTCGAGGAAATCACCGGCGCGAATCCTCATCCGGTTCATTTGATGCGTCCGCAGGACGCGCCCCTGAGCGCGGTTGCGCAGCTCGGCAAACAGATTTTCTTCGACCAGACGTTGTCGGCCTCGGGTACGCAGTCGTGTGCGTCGTGCCACTCGCCACAGCATTCGTATGCGCCCGATAACGCGTTCCCGGTTCAACTCGGCGGTCCTCAAATGAATCAGGCCGGCTATCGGCCGCCGCCGTCGCTGACGTATCTGTACCGCCAGGCGCCATTCAGCATTGGGCCGGATCAGGGCGATACCGACGCGCCCGTCGACATGACACAGCTGGCGTCACAGGCTGCCGGCGTGCAGCGCGCGCAGAAAACGGCGCTTGCCGCGCCCGCCGCGCCGGCGATGGTGCCGCAAGGCGGCCTGTTCTGGGACGGCCGCGCCGATACGCTGCAAATCCAGGCAATCGGTCCGCTGATGAATCCGGTGGAGATGGCCAACGCGACGCCGGAGGATGTTGCGCGCAAGCTGATGCAAACCAGATATCTCGACCAGTTCAAACAGATCTTCGGGCCGGGCATCGTCAACAATCCGAGCCTGCTGATTTCGGAAGCCATGTTCGCCGTTGGGCGGTATCAGACCGAGGATCAGTCGTTCCATGCTTTCACCAGCAAGTACGACTACTGGCTCGAAGGCAAAGCGCGGCTGACCCATGCCGAATTGCACGGCTTGCAGTTGTTCAACGATAAGGACAAGGCCAATTGCGCCGGTTGCCACTTGAGTCAGCCTGGCAAGGATGGCTTGCCGCCGGTATTTACCGACACCCAGTACGAGGCGCTTGGCGTGCCGCGGAATCCGGCCATTCCGGCCAACAAGGATCCGAAGTTCTTCGATATGGGCGTGTGCGGGCCGTTCCGCGACGATATGGCGAAGGAGACCCAGTACTGCGGGATGTTCCTGACGCCGACCCTGCGCAATGTCGCCGAGCGCAAGGTGTTCTTCCACAACGGCGTGTATCACGACCTCAAGCAGGTCATGGACTTCTACAACCTGCGCAATACGGCGCCCGAGAAGATCTATCCGCGCGATGCGTCGGGCAAGGTCCAGAAGTACAACGATCTGCCGGTGCAATATCACGCCAATATCGACGTCGCCGATGCGCCGTTCGATCGCAAGTTCGGGGATCAGCCGGCCATGACGGATGAGGATATTCAGGACATCATTGCGTTCATGAAAACGCTGAGCGACGGTTATAAGCCTGCAGGGTCCTGATTCCCGCCGGGACGGATTGCACGGCCTTTGCGCCGTGCCGCGCGAGCCGGTGATGTATCCTTGCCGGTTCCGCGACTTTTATCCGTACCCTGCCCGATGGCCCATTTCCCTTTCGACGCCGTACTCTTCGACTGCGACGGCGTGCTCGTCGACTCCGAACCCATCACCAACCGCGTGCTGACCGAGATGCTCGGCGAGCTCGGCTGGCATTTGACTGTCGAAGAGACGATGCGCATTTTTGTCGGCAAGGCCGTCAGGGATGAAGCCGCACTCATCGAAGCGCGCACCGGCTTCGCGATCACGACCGATTGGCTCATGCAGTTTCGCGCGCGCCGCAACGAGGCACTCGATCGCGAGCTGGTTGCCATCGACGGCGCGGCGTCGGCCGTGCGTGCGCTTTACGCGGCGCTCGATGCGCGCATTGCCGTTGCGTCGGGCGCCGATCGCATCAAGGTGGAATTGCAACTGGCGAAGGCCGGTATTCTCGACTGCTTTGAAGGCCGCATTTTCAGCGGCCACGAAACACCGCGCAACAAGCCCTATCCCGATGTCTACCTTGCCGCGGCCGCGGGGGTCGGCATGGAGCCGCAACGATGTGCCGTCGTGGACGATACCGTCACGGGCGTGACTGCAGGCGTGGCCGCCGGCGCTACCGTGTTCGGCTATTGCCCGAAAGAGCTGAGCCACAGCAGCGCGACGGCCTTGCATGGCGCGGGCGCGGTTCACGTGTTTCGGGACATGGCCGAATTGCCCGCGCTGCTCGCCGGATGGCGCGGCGCGCGGGGCTGAGGGCGCCGAGGGCACGCGCGGTTACTCGACGACGTTACTCGAACGCAGGATCGATCGGTACGCGATATCCCACCGCCAACCGGTTGGTCTCGTTCGCCATACCGACCACCGCCAGCAGTTCGCCGAACATCTCGTCGGTCATCCCGGCGCGGCGGGCCGCAGCCGTATGGCTCGCGACGCAGTAACCGCAGTTGTTCGTCACGCTCACCGCGACGTAAAGCAATTCCTTGATCAGCGGATCGAGCGCACCCGGCGCCATCACATCCTTCAAACTGTCCCACGTGCGTGCGAGTGTCGGCGGATGCTGGGCGATGTATTTCCAGAAGTTATTGACGTCGTCGACCTGGCGGGTCTGCTTGATGTCGTCATAGACGGCTTTGACTTCGGGAGAAGCTGCGGAATATTCAACGGCTTTAAGCTGGCTCATGCGTGCTCCCAGGCTTGCTAACGGAAATCGGCGATTCGCGCGCGAGTGGCGCGGGGTTGCCGGCGGGATTGCCGGCGGGTTGCCTATTGTGCCCAGAATTCCCGTGCGTCGAGCGAATGCAGCGCGGCGGGCTTCACTGTTGGCAGCGGCCCGACATCCTGGCGTCGGCAAGTCGGTCTATTTCTACCACTTCGCGCCCATCAGACCGGCGGATGTGGACGGCATGCCGCTTTGCGGCGGATGGCATGGTGCGTGCAGTTGGAACGAATGAGCGCGGCGATGTCCGGGCTCGCTGTCAATCGAACCTTGCCGGAGATCCATCATGAACGCGCTAGTCCTTAAAGATCTGCCCCGCGTCGACGAACTCGACCGTTTGGCTTCGCAATCCGTACTCGGCGGCACCGCCTGCCTCACCCGAGAAGCACCGCCTGCTTGCCCCGGCGGGATGATGCCGCCCATTGTCCTTCGGCGCGGCTGGGAGTGTCCGCCGGTTCATTGGGGTTGCGGGCCGGTTCATTTCCCGTACGGCAAGCCGCCTTGTCATTCTGAACCGGTGGTGGTGCCGCTTTAGACTACGTGGAAAACCGCATGAAAATAGACGGGCCAGTATGACGGCCCGTCTATTTTCAACATGCCAGCCGTCGGCTCTTGGGTGGTCACACAGACGATAGCCCCCGGAATGAAAAAACCCCACAAGACTTTCATCTTGCGGGGTTTCTTCTCAACCTGCTCCGTTCGCAGCCTAGCGCGACATCATGTGCATACTGACGTTATGCATGACCCACAACGTGCCGCCGATCACGATCACCGCGGTCAGCGCCGTGAAGGCAAAGGCCGTCACGTTCCACCGCTGCGCGGACGACGCATTCATGTGCAGGAAGAAAACCAGGTGCACGACGATCTGCACGAACGCGAGGCCCGCGATAGCGAGCAAGGCGTTCTCGCCGGTCAGCGTGCCGTTCAGCACGAGGCCAAAGGCTGCGGCAGTCAACACGACGGAGAGAATGAAACCCACCGTATAGCTGCCGAAGCTGCCGTGACTTTCCCCACCGTGTCCTTCTTCCGGGTGTGCCAGGTGTGAGTGATGGCTATGGTCCATTTAGATCACGCTCGCAAGATAGACAAAGGTGAAGACGCCGATCCACACGACATCCAGAAAGTGCCAGAAAAGGCTCAGGCACGTCAGGCGAATCATGTCGCGTTCGGTCAGATCGCGATGGCGCATCACCTGCACGGCGAGCACCACCATCCAGATCAGGCCGCACGTCACGTGCAAACCGTGCGTGCCGACCAGCGTAAAGAACGACGACAGGAACGCGCTGCGGCTCGGGCCTGCCCCCTCTGCGATCAGGTGCGAAAACTCGCGCATTTCCAGCACGAGGAACGCGAGACCCAGCAGGAAGGTCACGCCGAGCCAGAAGAGCAGCACGCCCTTTCTGTTCTTATGTGCGCCCAGCATCGCGAAGCCGTACGTGATGCTGCTCAGCAGCAGCATCGACGTTTCAAGCGCGACGCCCGGGATCTCGAACAGATCCTTACCGCTCGGTCCACCCGCGAACTGGTGGCCCATCACCGCGAACACGGCGAACAGTGCGGCAAAGATGATGCAGTCGGTCATCAGGTACAGCCAGAAACCGAATACCGATTGCGACGGCACATGGTCCGGCGCGAGGTGCGGTTGAACCGCAATAGTCTTCTGTAACATCAGTCCACCTCTACCGCGATGTGGGCACCCGCGCCGGCGCGCCGTTCTTCGATCAGCGCGACCGTGTCGGCCGGGATGTAGTAGCCGTCGTTGTCCTGGAAGCTGTAGACGATCACCGTGCCGATCGCGCCGACCAGGCCGACAATCGCAAGCCACCAGATGTGCCACACACCGGCGAAGCCGAGCACCAGCGAGAACAGACCGACCACCAGACCCGCCGAGGTATTCGACGGCATATGAATGTCGCGATACACCGGCTCTGTTTGCTGCGCCTTACGCGACTTCATATCGGTGAACGCGTCCAGCTTGCGCACCGTCGGGATGAGCGCGAAGTTGTACACCGGCGGCGGCGAGCTCGTCGCCCATTCCAGCGTATGACCATTCCACGGGTCGCCCGAGACGTCGCGATTTTGCGGCAGATTACGGTCGCGGATGCTGACGTACAGTTGCACCAGCTGGCAGCCAATACCGATAGCGATCAGGCCCGCGCCGAACGCAGCGAGAATCAGCCACGGATGCCATGCCGGATTGTCGTAGTGGTTCAGACGGCGCGTCATGCCCATGAAACCGAGCACGTACAGCGGCATGAACGCGACATAGAAGCCGACCAGCCAGAACCAGAACGCAGCCTTGCCGAGTTTTTCGTTCAGCTTGAAACCGAACGCCTTCGGGAACCAGTAGTTGAAACCGGCCAGATAGCCGAACAGCACGCCACCGATAATCACGTTGTGGAAGTGAGCGATCAGGAACAGGCTGTTGTGCAGCACGAAGTCCGCGCCCGGGATCGCCATCATCACGCCGGTCATCCCGCCGATGGTGAACGTGATCATGAAGCCGATCGTCCACAGCACGGGCGTGGTGAATTCCAGCCGGCCCTTGTAGATCGTGAACAGCCAGTTGAACACCTTCACGCCGGTCGGAATCGCGATCACCATCGTCGCGATGCCGAAGAAGGCATTGACGTCGGCGCCCGAACCCATCGTGAAGAAGTGGTGCAGCCACACGAGGAACGACAGCACCATGATCGCGCAGGTTGCCCACACCATCGTCTTGTAGCCGAACAACGGCTTTTTGGCGAAGGTGGCCACGACTTCCGAGAAGATCCCGAACGCCGGCAGGATCAGGATGTACACCTCGGGGTGACCCCAGGCCCAGATCAGGTTCAGGTACAACATGGCGTTGCCGCCGCCGTCGTTCGTGAAGAAGTGCATGCCGAGGTAGCGGTCCAGACCGAGCAACGCGAGCGTCACGGTCAGGATCGGGAACGAGGCCATGATCAGCACGTTGGTGCAGAGCGCGGTCCACGTGAACACCGGCATCTTCATGAACGTCATGCCCGGGGCGCGCATCTTCACGATGGTCGCGAAGAAGTTCACGCCGGTGAGCAAGGTGCCGATACCGGACAGCTGCAAGCTCCACAGGTAATAGTCGACCCCGACACCCGGACTGAACTGCAATTCCGACAGCGGCGGATACGCCAGCCAGCCCGTTTGCGCGAACTCGCCGATCACCAGCGAAATGTTGATCAGAATCGCGCTGACCGCGGTCATCCAGAAGCTCAACGAGTTGATGAAGGGGAACGCGACGTCGCGCGCGCCGATCTGCAACGGCACGATCAGGTTCATCAGGCCGATCATGAACGCCATCGCCATGAAGAAAATCATGATGACGCCGTGCGCCGTAAACACCTGGTCGTAGTGATGCGGCGGCAGATAGCCGGGGCTCAGATAGCCGAGCGCCTGCTGCAGGCGCATCATGATCGCGTCCGAGAAGCCGCGCAGCAGCATGATCATCGCGACGATGATGTACATGATGCCGAGCTTCTTGTGGTCGACGGAGGTCAGCCACTCCGTCCACAGGTAGCGCCATTTGCCGAGGTACGTGACCGTGCCGAGCACGGCCAGCCCGACGAGCGCCATGAAGATGCCGGCGCCCACGATGATTGGCTCGTGATACGGAATCGCATCGAGCGTAAGTTTTCCGAACATGCGTTACCCCTTACCCTTAGGCGCACAGTTGGCGTCGTTCATGTTGTCGATGACGTTACCGTTGTTGTATCGGGCAATGATGTTGTGAAAGAGCTTCGGATCGACCGACGAGAAGTAGCGCACCGGCTCCTTCTCGGTCGGCGCCGACATCGCGTGATAGCGGTCCATGTCGAGACGGTCGGACGAGCCGCGTACCTTGGCGACCCACGCGTTGAACTCGTCGGGCGACGTGGCGAGTGCACGGAACTTCATGTCCGAGAAGCCCTTGCCGCTGAAGTTCGCCGCGGTGCCCGCGTAGTTGCCGGCTTCGTCGGCGATCAGATGCAAGCGCGTTTGCATGCCGGCCATCGCGTAGATCTGGCCGCCGAGTTGCGGAATGAAGAAGGAGTTCATCACCGTGTCCGACGTGATGACGAAGTTCACCGGCGTGCCGACTGGGAACGCCAGCTGGTTCACCGATGCAATGCCGAGGTCGGGGTAGATGAAGAGCCACTTCCAGTCGAGCGCGACCACTTCGACGTTGATCGGCTTGACCTGCGACTCGAGCGGCTTGTACGGATCGAGCTCGTGCGTGGTCTTCCACGTCAGCACGGCGAGGAACAGAATGATCAGCGTCGGAATCGTCCAGATGGCGATTTCGATACCGGTCGAGTGCACCCAGCCCGGGCGGTATTCGGCATTCCGGTTCGACGCGCGATAGCGCCACGCGAACAGCAGCGTGAGCGCGATGACCGGAACGACCACGATCAGCATGGCCCAGGTCGACGTGGCGATCAGCTCGCGTTCCGCCAGCCCCACACTCCCCTTCGGATTCAAAATATCGAGGTTGCTGCAACCCGAGAGCAACAACATGAGGCCGGTGGACAGGAAACTTATCGACCCTCGCAGAGCCTTTCCTTTCATATCCATTGCCTTTTATTTACGACTTCAACGAACGTCATCAGACCGCTCTCCATTAATAAGCGCTCGCATAATAGGGGAACGGCATTTTGCAATAAACAACCGATTCAGCAACGCATTATTGCGTCGCAACACCGTGCGACACGTTGCCGCATAGCCGTGCGCACAGGTGTTTTCGCCTGGTGTCAGGGCGCAGCCGGTGCCCGGTTTGACGATCACAAAACCCCTTGAAACAAGCACTAAAACGCGGCGCAACCGGATGGTCGCGTCGCGTTGAATGGCGTGCAAAAGGTCTTGGGGCCGAAGCCGGACAACGCTTCGGCGAGTGCAGCATCCGTGGAAAGATGCTGCAACTGCGCAACGCCTCGTCGCGTCGATCAGCCCGGCGAGCGAGCCGCAGTGGCAACCGGAGCAGGCGCGGCGGCCTGCAGATGTTCGCCGCCGTCAGCCGGCGCGGCGCCCGACGGATGCAGGCTCCGTTCCGATTGAGCCAGCAGCGTGCCGACCGACGGGTCGATCGCATCGGTGAAAGGCTTCGGATTGATGCCGATGGCCAGCACCAGCAAGGCCATCGCGCCGAGCAACACAAACTCGCGCCTGCCGAGGTCTTGCAGTTTCGCGACGCGTGCATTGGCAATTGCGCCGAAAATCACGCGCTTGTACATCCACAGCGTGTAGGCCGCGCTCAGAACCAACGTGGTCGCGGCGATTGCGCCGATCCAGAAATTGAAGCGGATCGCGCCCATCAACACCATGAACTCGCCGACAAAACCCGAGGTGCCGGGCAGGCCGATATTGGCCATCGAGAACAGCATCACGAACGCGGCGAAGCGCGGCATGGTGTTGGCGACGCCGCCGTATTCGGCGATCGATGCGGTCTTCGTGCGGTCGTAGAGCATGCCCGTGCACAGCAGCATCGCGCCGGACACCACGCCGTACGACAGCATCTGCACGATTGCGCCGGCCTGGCCGATGCGGTTGAAAACGAACAGGCCGAGCGTCACGAGGCCCATGTGCGCGATCGTCGAATACGCGAGCAGGCGGCGCATGTCGGTCTGCACGAGCGCCAGCAGGCTCGAATAGATCACCGCGATCAGCGACAGCGTGATCATCATCGGCGCGAAGAAATGGCTGGCCTGCGGTGCGATCGGCAGCGCGAAACGCAGCAGACCGTAGCCGCCCAGCTTGAGCATGCCGATCACCACGGCGGCGCCGGTCGGACCGTCGAGGTGGACGTCGGGCAGCCACGTATGCAGCGGCCACATCGGCACCTTCACACCGAACGCAGCAAGGAAGCCGAGGAAGATCAGGACCTGCGGCCAGGTGCCGAGGTGCGTTTCACGCCACAGCGCGAGGTCGAAACTGTGTGTCTGCGCATACAGGTACAGCATCGACATCAGCATCATCAGCGAGCCGAGGAACGAGACGAAGAAGAACTTCACCGCGGCATACGAGCGGTTCGAATGCCCCCACGTACCAATCAGGAGGTACAGCGGAATCAGCGTGGCTTCGAACGAGATGAAGAACAGCATGCCGTCCATCGACGTGAACACGCCCTGCATGAAACCCGACAGCATCAGGAACGCGCCGAAATACTGCGCGGTGCGCTCGGTGATCGACTCCCACGAGGCGACCACGATGATGATCGTGGTCAGCGCGGTCAACGCGACGAGCCACAACGAAATCCCATCGACTCCCACGTGCCACGCGATATCGAACGTGGGCGACCAGCGAACGTTCTCGACGAACTGCATCGACGTCACGTCGTTGCGGAAATTCGACACGAGCGGAATCACCGGCAGGAAACCCGCTACCGCGCCGATCAACGCGAGCCATCGCGTGCGACCGCGCGCCGCGTCAGATCCGGCACGCAAAACCACCAGGCCGGCGACAATAGGGATCCAGATGAGTAGGCTAAGAAGCGGAGGCAATGGCATGTGTTCTGTTGAAAACTTGGAATACAAAACGCCGTCTCAATGCCTTCAAAACGAAAGCATTGAAATGGATATGTAGGCTGGATTTCGCTGAAATCGACGTCGAAGCGGTGCTGCCCACTTCACGTTTACCCGCAGTCGAATGACCAAGGGTGGGAGATTACCAAGATAAGAATACTTTTGCAGCGCAACAATGCTGCAAGGCCCTTGGCAATGTATTGTTGCGACGTCTACCCTTGCGAAATGCCGAAAAATGTGCAGACGCACAAACCCATCCACACGGGATTTCCGCTATGCTTTTTGCATGCAGAAGAGCGCAGTTCGCGTGAAATTAGCCACTCTTACGCGGGTATTTTCATACGGCAATTGCACTGGAATGGTTCATGCCGAGGAAGGACGCGTCATCGAAGCCGATTTCTGGCACCCGGCGAAAATTTAGTGCACCAGGGAGCAAAAAATATTTTTTGATCCGGCACGCCAAACAGGCGTCCGTGAGCGCGCCCAAGGACCCGTGCGTTCCACTCACCCGCCCGCTTTCCGATGAGGTTCGGGCGCCGGCCGCACAGGTCTGCGAGCCTTACAGAACGCGAATATACTTCGGCGGTTCAGGGGCCGACGCGCGTGCGCGTCATGGTGCTGCTTCGCACGGCTGGACGCCGCCCTCACCGGTCAGACCTATCGGATACCGCATGCTGCTTCGTGATGAAGGTGTCGTTCCCGCACTCGAATGCCGGGGGCTTGGCAAGACCTACGGCGCCGGCCGCATCGTGCTGGCGCACCTCGATTTCACGCTCGCGCCGGGTGAATTCGTCGCGATCATGGGCGACTCCGGCGTCGGCAAATCGACGCTGCTGAATCTCGTTGCAGGGCTCGACAGCGCGGACAGCGGCGACGTGATTATCGATGGCAGCGTCGTCTCGCGTCTGGACGACAACGCGGCGACGCGGTTGCGCCGGCAAAAACTGGGCTTCGTGTTCCAGGCGTTTCACGTCCTGCCGCATCTGACGCTTGCGCAGAATGTCGCTCTGCCGCTCCTGCTGAACGATCTGCCCACTGCTAGCGCGCTCGATATGCTCGCGGCCGTCGGCTTGAGCGGCCGCGGAGACGATTTTCCGCGGCAGCTGTCAGGCGGCGAGTTGCAGCGCGTCGCCATTGCGCGGGCGCTCGTGCATGGCCCAAAACTGATTCTCGCCGACGAGCCCACCGGCAACCTCGATCCCGATACCGCGCACGACGTGCTCGGCCTGTTCCGCACGCAAAGCAAGGCAACCGGCGCGGCCACCATCATGGTCACGCACTCGGAAGCCGCTGCGGCGGTGGCGGACCGCATTCTGATTCTGAGCGACGGCGGTTTGCACGCATCGTCCGGACGCAACGCCCTTTCCGGCGCGGCCCCTGACGCCCGATCCACCGCGCGTTCCGCCGATGATGCACGCTGACTTACGCCCGCTGCGGCGAATGCGCGGTCATCGCAGGCTCGCGCGCTGGCTGTTGGGTGCCGAGTGGCACAGTCACCGCGGACGCGCACTGGTTGCGATCGCAACGATCGCGCTCGGCGTCGCGCTTGGCTATGCCGTTCAATTGATCAACAGCGCAGCCTTCAATGAGTTCTCCGCGGCCGCACGCAGCCTGTCCGGCGAGGCCGATCTGCAAGTGCGCGGTGCGCAACCTTTCTCCGACGAATCGATCTATCCGCGCTTGTCGACTGAGCCCGGTGTGGCGCTGGCGAGTCCGGTACTCGCGCTCGATGTCACCGTGCCGAATCAGAGCGCCGCGCTGCCCGTGCTCGGCATCGATATCTTCAAGGCCAGCCGCATCGCCCCCGATCTGATTGGCGTGCCGTCACCGGAACGGCCGTTCGACACGCTCGCTGCCGATACGATGTTTCTCTCGACGGCGGCGCAGCAGTGGCTCGACGTGAAGGCCGGCGATAACGTGGCGCTGCAAAGCGGCACGTCGATCGTGCACTTGCGCGTGGCCGGCGGTCTCGTGAGAACACGGCCGGGTCAGCGCCTCGCGGTGATGGATATCGCCGCCGCTCAGTGGAAGTTCGGCAAGGTGGGCAAGCTGTCTCGCATCGACGTGCAACTCGAACGCGGCGTCGATCGCGAACGCTTCAAGCGCGACCTGCAAGCTCGGCTCGGCAGTCAATGGGTAATCTCCGAAACACGCGACGCCGAAAGCCGCACCGATCGTCTGTCGCGTGCCTATCGGATCAATATGAACGTGCTCGCGCTGGTGGCGCTTTTCACCGGCGCCTTCCTCGTGTTTTCGACCCAGGCGTTGGGCGTCGTGCGACGCCGCGCACAGTTTGCGATGCTGCGTGTGCTCGGGCTGACGCGTGGCCAGTTGTTGCGCCAGATCCTGATGGAAGGCGCGCTGCTCGGCCTGCTCGGTTCGTTGTCCGGACTCGCGCTCGGCTATGCGATGGCGAGTGGCGCATTGCGCTTTTTCGGCAGCGACCTGGGCGGCGGCTATTTTCCCGGCGTGCAGCCGCACGCCGGTTTCGAACCGCTGGCGACCGCACTGTTTCTGACGCTTGGCATCGCCGTGTCGGTGTTAGGCAGTCTTGCCCCCGCATTGGAGGCGGCACGCGCGCGACCGGCCGCCGCACTCAAAGCCGGCGCCGAAGAAGGCGCGCTGGCGCGGCTCGCTACGCCGTGGCCCGCTTTGGCATGTTTGCTGGTTGCCGCCGCACTCACGCGGGCGCCGCCGTTGTTCGATGCGCCGATCGGCGGCTATCTGGCCGTCGCGCTGTTGCTGGTCGGCGGAATCGCGCTGATGCCGCGCGTGACCGCGTTGATCTTCGGTGCGGCGAGCCGTGCGCTCGGTGCGCGGCAGCGCGCCGGCGCGGCGAGCACGTTGGCATTGGCGCGTCTCGCGAATGCACCGGGCCATGCGTCGATCGCAATGGGCGGCGTGCTCTCGAGTTTCGCGCTGATCGTCGCAATGGCGATCATGGTGGCCAGCTTCCGCGTGTCCGTCGAAGACTGGTTGAGCCACCTGCTCTCGGCCGATCTGTACGTTCGCGTGGCGCCGAATGGCGACACCGGCGGCTTGCGCCCCGACGAACAGACTTTGCTGGGCGCCGTGCCCGGCATCAAGACGGCGGCATTTGCGCGCACCTCGCATCTCACGCTCGACCCCGCGCGGCCGGACGTCGCCGTGCTCGCCCGTGAAATCGACGCCGCCGATCCCGGTGCGAATCTGCAGATGACCGGGGCCGTGCTGCCTCCTTCCGCGTTGCACGAGGGCGAGACACCTGTTTGGGTATCCGAAGCAATGGTCGATCTGTATGGATACAAGCCTGGCCAGCGCGTGCAGTTGCCGCTCGGCGAGCGCGGCCACGTGTTCGTCGTGGCCGGCATATGGCGTGATTACGTGCGCCAGACCGGCGCGATCCAGATACGGCTTGCGGATTACCGGCATCTGACCGCCGACACAGGCGCGACGGATGTCGCTGTCACCGTTCAACCTGGGTCGAACGTCGAACACGTGATGGCCGGCCTGCGCGCGCTGCCTTTCGGGGCATCGCTCGGCCTGTCGCAGCCGGGTGAAATCCGCGCGCGCACCCTGGTTATTTTCGATCGAAGTTTTGCCGTCACATATCTTCTCGAGGGGGTCGCGATCGTAATCGGCCTGTTCGGCGTCGCGGCGACGTTTTCCGCGCAGACACTCGCGCGGGCCCGTGAGTTCGGCATGCTGCGGCATGTCGGCGTGACCCGCTCGCAGGTCCTCGCGATTCTCGCACTCGAAGGCGGGATGCTCACCGCTTGCGGCATTGCGATGGGCTTCGTTCTCGGATTTGCGATCAGTCTGATCCTTGTGTTCGTCGTCAATCCGCAGTCGTTTCATTGGAGCATGTCGCTGCACGTTCCATGGACGGTGCTCGGCACGGTCGCGCTGGTGATGCTCGCTTCGTCGTGCTCGACGGCGGTGATTGCAGGACGAGGCGCGGTGTCGGTGGATGCGGTGCGCGCGGTGAAGGAGGATTGGTGATGAACGGGTTGCCCCGCGAGTTGGTCCAGGAGGCGACGGATAGAGCGTTGTGCGGATCGACGCAACAAGCGTCGCATCAAGCGACGATCGGCTCTTATCGAGCCGATCGCATTTGCCTCGCGCACGGCATTGCGGACAAATCGCCGGCCGCGCTACCCCGCCCGGCGAAGGCGCGGCGACTGAGCGTCGCGATTCGTGCGGCGTTGCTTTGCATGGGTTTGATGGCTACGTCGTCTGCGTTCGCCGCGACGCCCGAGTTTGCAGCGGTCACGCCCGATCATCCGGTCGTCCTTCCGCGGGACACCGGCGCACACCCGGCTTTTCGCACCGAATGGTGGTACGCGACAGGCTGGCTCATGACACCGGACAATCAACCGCTCGGTTTCCAGATCACCTTTTTTCGCTCGGCAACCGGCCATGACTCTGCCGATCCGAGTGCGTTCGCACCGTCGCAATTGATCATTGCCCATGCAGCATTGAGCGATCCTGCGCTCGGTCATCTTGCGCACGATCAGCGCGTTGGCCGCCAGGGCTTCGGGCTAGCCTATGCGAAGCCGGACAATACCGACGTCAAACTCGACGCATGGAAAATGATCCGTGCCGCCGACGGCCACTACGACGTGACAGTGGAAGCGAGCGGATTCGTGCTGCACCTCACGCTGACGCCGACCCAAGCGCCTTTGGTTCAGGGGGAGCGCGGCTATTCGCGCAAGGGTCCACGGCCCGAACAGGCGAGCTATTACTACAGCGAGCCTCAATTGCGCGTGACCGGCAGCGTAGTTCGACCGGCCGCGGCGGGCGGCAAATCGATGGGCGAGACAGCCGTTAGCGGCGCGGCGTGGCTCGATCACGAATGGTCGAGCACGCTGCTCGATACCGATGCGGTCGGATGGGATTGGCTCGGCGCCAACCTGACGGATGGGTCAGCCTTGATGGCTTTCAAGATTCGCAGTCGCGATGGACACGCGGTATGGGCGCATGCGGCACTGAGAAATCGCGACGGTCAGGTGACGACATTCGGCCGCGATCAGGTCGACTTCACGCCGGTTCGCACGTGGCGCTCGCCGCGCACGAACACGTTGTATCCCGTCGCGATGACGGTCAAAACCGGCGCGCTTACGTGGCATCTCGATCCGTTGATGAACGACCAGGAACTCGATTCCAGCCAGTCGACCGGCGCGGTGTATTGGGAGGGTGCCGTGCGGGTGAACCGCGACGGCGTGGACGTCGGACGTGCCTATCTGGAGCTGACGGGTTACGCGAACGCGCTGCGGATCGGGAAGGAGTGACGGTGGGAGAGCGGGCGCGTATCGGGCAGGGACACGCGGGGCGATGTGCCATCCCGGGTCATCGGGTCATCCGGACGCAGTGCCGGTGTGAGCGTGCTGTCGCAGTCGTGATGGCATGGCCGGGGGGCAGCGCCCCGTGCTGCGTGCGCTTCCTGCGGGCTGTGTTTGTCCCGCTGTTTGCCGCGCCGTGTTTCTGCCGCACTGTTTCTGCCGCGCGGTTTCTGCCGCGTAAACGCAGAAACCCCACCGTTTCGGGGTGGGGTTTCTGCTGCTGCTGGGGAGCCTGACGATTACCTACTTTCACACGGGAATCCGCACTATCATCGGCGTGGAGTCGTTTCACGGTCCTGTTCGGGATGGGAAGGGGTGGGACCGACTCGCTATGGTCATCAGGCATGACTTGTTGCCGTACTGCCTTTGGGCAATACAGCCAATCTGGAAGAAGTAGTTTCTGGTGATGCTCACCAGAGGGAGTTGTGTTGTTCGAGGCACAACATCGATCTCTCAACCGTGTGTGGTCTGCATAAGACCCTGCGCGTGGCGCAGGGTGGGGCATCCATAAGTGCTGAAGCACTAACGGCTGCCGACACACACCTGTTATAGGATCAAGCCTTACGGGCAATTAGTATCAGTTAGCTTAACGCATTACTGCGCTTCCACACCTGACCTATCAACGTCCTGGTCTTGAACGACCCTTCAAGGGGCTCGAAGCCCCGGGGATATCTCATCTTAAGGCGAGTTTCCCGCTTAGATGCTTTCAGCGGTTATCTCTTCCGAACATAGCTACCCGGCGATGCCACTGGCGTGACAACCGGTACACCAGAGGTTCGTCCACTCCGGTCCTCTCGTACTAGGAGCAGCCCCCTTCAAATATCCAGCGCCCACGGCAGATAGGGACCAAACTGTCTCACGACGTTTTAAACCCAGCTCACGTACCTCTTTAAATGGCGAACAGCCATACCCTTGGGACCGGCTACAGCCCCAGGATGAGATGAGCCGACATCGAGGTGCCAAACACCGCCGTCGATATGAACTCTTGGGCGGTATCAGCCTGTTATCCCCAGAGTACCTTTTATCCGTTGAGCGATGGCCCTTCCATACAGAACCACCGGATCACTATGACCTGCTTTCGCACCTGCTCGACTTGTCGGTCTCGCAGTTAAGCACGCTTATGCCATTGCACTATCAGCACGATTTCCGACCGTACCTAGCGTACCTTCGTACTCCTCCGTTACACTTTGGGAGGAGACCGCCCCAGTCAAACTGCCTACCATGCACTGTCCCCGACCCGGATCACGGGCCAAGGTTAGAACCTCAAACAAACCAGGGTGGTATTTCAAGGACGGCTCCACGCAGACTGGCGTCCACGCTTCATAGCCTCCCACCTATCCTACACAGATCGGTTCAAAGTCCAATGCAAAGCTACAGTAAAGGTTCATGGGGTCTTTCCGTCTAGCCGCGGGGAGATTGCATCATCACAAACACTTCAACTTCGCTGAGTCTCGGGAGGAGACAGTGTGGCCATCGTTACGCCATTCGTGCAGGTCGGAACTTACCCGACAAGGAATTTCGCTACCTTAGGACCGTTATAGTTACGGCCGCCGTTTACCGGGACTTCAATCAAGAGCTTGCACCCCATCATTTAATCTTCCGGCACCGGGCAGGCGTCACACCCTATACGTCCACTTTCGTGTTTGCAGAGTGCTGTGTTTTTATTAAACAGTCGCAGCCACCAGTTTATTGCAACCCCTTCACCCTCCTGGCGCAGGCCAGTCAGGCTACAGGGGCGTACCTTATCCCGAAGTTACGGTACCAATTTGCCGAGTTCCTTCTCCCGAGTTCTCTCAAGCGCCTTAGAATACTCATCTCGCCCACCTGTGTCGGTTTGCGGTACGGTCCTGTTAAACTGAAGCTTAGAGGCTTTTCTTGGAACCACTTCCGATTGCTTCGTCGCCTAAGCGACTGGCCTCGCACCCTTGAATTCCGCGCCCGGATTTGCCTGAGCGCCTTCTCCAATGCAAGGACCGGGACTTCCAACACCCGGACAACCTTCCGCGATCCGTCCCCCCATCGCATTTAACAATGGTGCAGGAATATTAACCTGCTTCCCATCAGCTACGCATTTCTGCCTCGCCTTAGGGGCCGACTCACCCTACGCCGATGAACGTTGCGTAGGAAACCTTGGGCTTACGGCGAGGGGGCCTTTCACCCCCTTTATCGCTACTCATGTCAGCATTCGCACTTCCGATACCTCCAGCACACTTTCCAGTGCACCTTCGCAGGCTTACGGAACGCTCTCCTACCATGCACATTACTGTGCATCCGCAGCTTCGGTATATGGCTTAGCCCCGTTACATCTTCCGCGCAGGACGACTCGATCAGTGAGCTATTACGCTTTCTTTAAAGGATGGCTGCTTCTAAGCCAACCTCCTGACTGTTTTAGCCTTCCCACTTCGTTTCCCACTTAGCCATATTTGGGGACCTTAGCTGGCGGTCTGGGTTGTTTCCCTCTTGACACCGGACGTTAGCACCCGATGTCTGTCTCCCGTGATTGCACTCTTCGGTATTCGGAGTTTGCTATGGCGTAGTAATCCGCAATGGACCCCACAACCATGACAGTGCTCTACCCCCGAAGGTGATACACGAGGCACTACCTAAATAGTTTTCGGAGAGAACCAGCTATTTCCAGGTTTGTTTAGCCTTTCACCCCTATCCACAGCTCATCCCCTAACTTTTCAACGTTAGTGGGTTCGGACCTCCAGTACGTGTTACCGCACCTTCATCCTGGCCATGGATAGATCACCTGGTTTCGGGTCTACACCCAGCGACTGAACGCCCTGTTCGGACTCGCTTTCGCTACGCCTGCCCTAATCGGTTAAGCTTGCCACTGAATGTAAGTCGCTGACCCATTATACAAAAGGTACGCCGTCACCCCTTGCGAGGCTCCGACTGTTTGTATGCATGCGGTTTCAGGATCTGTTTCACTCCCCTCCCGGGGTTCTTTTCGCCTTTCCCTCACGGTACTGGTTCACTATCGGTCGATCACGAGTATTTAGCCTTGGAGGATGGTCCCCCCATCTTCAGACAGGATTTCACGTGTCCCGCCCTACTTGTCGTACACCCAGTTCTTTCATAATGTTTTCGCCTACAGGGCTATCACCTGCTATGGCCGCACTTTCCAGAGCGTTCGGCTAACACTACAAATAAAGAGTACAGGCTGGTCCCATTTCGCTCGCCACTACTCTGGGAATCTCGGTTGATTTCTTTTCCTGCGGTTACTTAGATGTTTCAGTTCACCGCGTTCGCTTCACGTAGCCTATGTATTCAGCTACGGATGACCCATACGGGCCGGGTTTCCCCATTCGGATATCGGTGGATCAAAGCTCGTTTGCCAGCTCCCCACCGCTTTTCGCAGGCTACCGCGTCCTTCATCGCCTGTGATCGCCAAGGCATCCACCACATGCACTTGTTCGCTTGACCCTATAACGGGTGTGTCTCTGCATCATTCTCTGGGAATGATGCGTTCGCCACCACCGCTACAGGTTGAGTATTCGTGTTGCGCCGTATTCCAAAGCAATCTTTCGATCACCTTTTCATACATTGATACAATCACAACCCTGATTCACCTACTCGAATACCCATCTCTAAGTATCCTTTCGTGAATCTCTTTACTACTTCTTCCTGATTGTTAAAGAACGACAGCCGATATCGCAGTTGCTATAACCGCGTATCACTCTGACTGGCTCAATCGCCAATGCAAAACCCTCTGCTTTTTTACTTCAGCAGAACGCTGCGCATTGAAGATTGGTGGAGGATGACGGGATCGAACCGACGACCCCCTGCTTGCAAAGCAGGTGCTCTCCCAGCTGAGCTAATCCCCCAGTCATGCACAGACCATCATCACACTTCGGGGTTCATCGACCAGCGCAGCCATCGCAGACAAGACAATGGTGGGTCTGGATGGATTCGAACCATCGACCCCCGCCTTATCAAGACGGTGCTCTAACCGACTGAGCTACAGACCCCTCAGTCTGTCTGACTTACTGTCTGATTTCACAGCCGATAAGCGTGAGCGCTCAACGCATTGACACGTTAGCTCGAGAAAGGAGGTGATCCAGCCGCACCTTCCGATACGGCTACCTTGTTACGACTTCACCCCAGTCATGAATCCTACCGTGGTGACCGTCCTCCTTGCGGTTAGACTAGCCACTTCTGGTAAAACCCACTCCCATGGTGTGACGGGCGGTGTGTACAAGACCCGGGAACGTATTCACCGCGGCATGCTGATCCGCGATTACTAGCGATTCCAGCTTCACGCACCCGAGTTGCAGAGTGCGATCCGGACTACGATCGGTTTTCTGGGATTGGCTCCACCTCGCGGCTTGGCGACCCTCTGTTCCGACCATTGTATGACGTGTGAAGCCCTACCCATAAGGGCCATGAGGACTTGACGTCATCCCCACCTTCCTCCGGTTTGTCACCGGCAGTCTCCCTAGAGTGCTCTTGCGTAGCAACTAGGGACAAGGGTTGCGCTCGTTGCGGGACTTAACCCAACATCTCACGACACGAGCTGACGACAGCCATGCAGCACCTGTGTTATGGCTCCCTTTCGGGCACTCCCACCTCTCAGCAGGATTCCATACATGTCAAGGGTAGGTAAGGTTTTTCGCGTTGCATCGAATTAATCCACATCATCCACCGCTTGTGCGGGTCCCCGTCAATTCCTTTGAGTTTTAATCTTGCGACCGTACTCCCCAGGCGGTCAACTTCACGCGTTAGCTACGTTACCAAGCCAATGAAGGCCCGACAACTAGTTGACATCGTTTAGGGCGTGGACTACCAGGGTATCTAATCCTGTTTGCTCCCCACGCTTTCGTGCATGAGCGTCAGTATTGGCCCAGGGGGCTGCCTTCGCCATCGGTATTCCTCCACATCTCTACGCATTTCACTGCTACACGTGGAATTCTACCCCCCTCTGCCATACTCTAGCCCGCCAGTCACAAATGCAGTTCCCAGGTTAAGCCCGGGGATTTCACATCTGTCTTAGCGGACCGCCTGCGCACGCTTTACGCCCAGTAATTCCGATTAACGCTTGCACCCTACGTATTACCGCGGCTGCTGGCACGTAGTTAGCCGGTGCTTATTCTTCCGGTACCGTCATCCCCCCACCATATTAGGGCGGAGGTTTTCTTTCCGGACAAAAGTGCTTTACAACCCGAAGGCCTTCTTCACACACGCGGCATTGCTGGATCAGGGTTGCCCCCATTGTCCAAAATTCCCCACTGCTGCCTCCCGTAGGAGTCTGGGCCGTGTCTCAGTCCCAGTGTGGCTGGTCGTCCTCTCAGACCAGCTACAGATCGTCGCCTTGGTAGGCCTTTACCCCACCAACTAGCTAATCTGCCATCGGCCGCCCCTGTAGCGGGAGGTCCTAAGATCCCCCCCTTTCCTCCGTAGAGCGTATGCGGTATTAATCCGGCTTTCGCCGGGCTATCCCCCACTACAGGACACGTTCCGATGTATTACTCACCCGTTCGCCACTCGCCACCAGACCGAAGTCCGTGCTGCCGTTCGACTTGCATGTGTAAGGCATGCCGCCAGCGTTCAATCTGAGCCAGGATCAAACTCTTCAGTTCAAACCTGTTACTGTTTTTCGGTCTCTTCCGAGACCGGTCGCTCACTCAACGTACTGACGAATGATTAATCTGTCTCTCGACAGAAAAACCTTCCTTTCATTACTGTGTGAGACTTGATACTTTCGCTTTGCGCCAGACCCCGAAGGGCCCGGCTCGCGTCGCGCATCAAGCGCCCACACTTATCGGCTGTTAGTTTTTAAAGATCAATTACGCATTCACCACCAAAACCGCACCGGGTCGCATCCTTCACCTCCCGGCACCGCTTCGTTCTGCGTCGCTGCATCAGCAGCAGAGAAACGAGATTATGGAGAACGACCGGCAGGTCGTCAATCCCCTCCGTGCAATTATTTTCAAAAAGTTGAGAGGCACTGAAACAGTCCTTCTTCACGGCATCAAGAAAATGCTTAGGCATCCGAGCTAATTATCGAGCGATAGCAGTGATCGCAATTTTTTGCAAGCGGAAGACACCAACACTAACGAGCGAACTCACGCCACAAGAAGCGCAACCGAGAGGAGTGGCGTGATGAAGTACTCTTCGGCGCGCGCAGCGCCGCGGGAAGAATGACGCCCTTGTCACTAGTGCATGCAGGTGCACGAACACAGACTCTACGGAGCCACTACCCCGTCCAGACAAAGGCGCCCACTTAGCATGAGCGGTTTGAGCCGCTTTCTCTTGCCTACTTCTCTTTGCGGCGGCAAAGAGAAGTAGGTGCCGCCCCGCACAGGGGCAACACAAATAGACCACTAACAAATCAAGCAAAACCACCGCCCCAAGGCAAACAAGCCCTAAAGCCTCCCACCGGCGCAGCCGTAAACAAGTAATCTCGCCATATATTTAGCTGCCGATCATGGAAAACCCAACCGAGGCCCAAGCCGAAGCTCAAACCGTGCCCCCCACACCGGCCCTGACTCTGGACGCAGTGCCGGTAGGCGCCCCTCTCGACTGGCCAATCGCCGACTCCGACGGCACACTCCTCTTCGCCAGCGGCACCATCCTGGCGACCACGGACGAGCGCAAATTCCTCTTCGACAATTTCCACCCGCACCGCGGCGACCTGCTGGACACGCCGCCGCAGCCGGAACCCCAGCCCGATCACCCCGCCGCCGGCAGCCTCACACTAAAAGACATGCATCTGACGATAGGCGCGCTAGTCGGCGTGCGCTCCCAGCTCGGCAGCGGCGCCCCGATGCATCCGTGCCGCATCATCGGCTTCGCGCCCAACCACGCGCTCTTCGTCACGCCGCCACTGCAGGATGGCCGCATTCTCCCGCTACGTCCCGGTGAAAACATCGAGATCGTCGCCATAGCAAGCCATGCCGTGTTTCGTTTCGTCTGTACGGTCGAGGCAGTGTGCCGTGCCCCATTCGACTACGTTGTGCTCTCGAAACCCGGCGTGATCCGCCGCCTGCGCGAACGCAAGTCGATCCGCGTCCACGCGCACCTCGCGGTGCGCTTCGGCATCGGCGAAACCGGCGATTCATACGAAGGCCTGGGCCTTGCCAAAAGCATCAGCGCACTCGGCATGTCGCTGACCGCCTCGTGGACGCTGGGTGCAGTCGGCGAACGACTGCGCGTTGCCTTCTGCCTGAAATCGGCGGAACTGCAAACCGCGATCGAAACCACCGCGGTCATCCGCAACGTGCAGAAAGGCCGTGCACCGGGGGAACCGTCGACCCACGGCCTCGAACTCGATCAACTCGACGCGGCGCAGCAGATGGCGATGAAGGTCTTCGTATTCGACCGTCAGGACGATGTGCAGTACTGGTCCAACGGATTGAAATAAGCGCGCGAAAATGCGCTGCATGACGCGCGTGCCGTTCAGACTCAGGCGATCAATTCGTCCGGCGTAAGCAGCGCCGCGCCCCATGCATCGGCAAGCGTCTGACAACGGCCCAGCCGTATCGCCGCCCGCTCGAAATCGACGAATACCACCTCGTCGGCATGGCGTGGCCGCGCCGGCCGATCGCCGCTGCGGCCGTCGGTCAGGATCCACAGCCAGCGCTGTTGCGCGGGTTTGCGTCGGGCGCTGCGCTCCAGCACCTGCGCAGCCTGGCGCACGCCGGACGCCAGCGGCGTCCCGCCGCCCCCGCCCACCGGTTTTAGCCACCGCTCGTTCCACCAGCGCGGCACAGCCGGACCGAAGCGCAGAGCGGCGCCAGCACCGCCAAAACACACCAGCGCCGCCTCGGCGCGAGAGGCGCTTGCGCGATCGAACAGCGCAATCAGCAGCCCTTTGGCGAGCGCGAGACGTTGCCCGCCCAGCATGGAACCGGAGCAATCGAGCACGAAGCAATGCAGTACACCGGCCCGCGGCGCCTCACGCGCAAAACGCAGATGCTCGGCGCGCAGAGGGTCCTGACGCATTGCGATGAGCGTCGGCAGCCATGCAATGCGCTTGCCCGGCGCGCCTTGCAAGCGGCTACGCGGACCTGCGCCGGCACCTTGCCGCCATCGAAAACCGCTGCGCGAGTCAGCGGCGGCGCCCTTCCGATGGCTCAGCGTTTTTTTGCGTTGAGCGGAATGACGCCTTTGATCTGCGCGACGCCCGCGGGCTGCGGCGGCAGGTAACCCCAATCGCTATCGCCGGCAGCGGCGCCTGACGCCGTATCGGGAGAAGATGGCGAAGGTGACGGAGGTGACGAAAGCGCGGCGTCCTCATTGCCAGCAGCCTGCCGCGACGCCTCGCCCTCGCGCACATCACCCTCGGCACGCGTCTCGCGATCGTGGCGCCGATGCATCAGCACCGCCTCGGCGACCCGCTCGACATGCTCCGTCGTCACCGCAGCCGCCTGCTCCAGCGCCGCCAACGCCCGCGCCGCGCGCAGCATCACGAGATCGGCACGCAATCCGTCGACCGCCGCATCGATGCACAGCGCACTGACATGCGCATGCACGGTGTCGTCGAAGTCGAGTTGCGCCAGCGCTTCGCGCGCCGCGCGAATTCGCTGAACATATGCTTCCTGTTGCCGGGTATATCCTGCACGAAAACCCTGTGGGTCGAGATCGAACGCGAGACGTGTCTTGACGATCTGCTGACGCACCTGCGCCTCAAAACAGTTCCGCAACTCGACCATCAACCCAAAACGATCGATCAACTGCGGCCGCAATTCGCCTTCTTCCGGATTCATCGTGCCGATCAGCACGAAGCTCGCATCGTGACTATGCGAGACGCCGTCGCGCTCGACGGTATTCACGCCGCCGGCAGCCGCATCGAGTAACGCATCGACAAGCGCATCGGGCAGCAGATTCACTTCATCGACATACAGCACGCCGCGATGCGCCTTCGCGAGCAAGCCAGGCGAAAAACGCACCGAGCGATCGCGCAACACGGTTTCGATATCGAGCGTGCCGATCAAGCGGTCCTCACTCGCGCCGAGCGGCAAATTCACCCATTGCCCTTCCGGCAACAGTTCCGCGAGCGCGCGCGCCGCAGTCGATTTCGCCGTGCCGCGCGGCCCGCTCACCAGCACGCCGCCCAGACCCGGGTCGATCGCAGCCAGCAAGAGGGCCTGCTGCAATGGCGCCTGACCGATCAGCGCGGCAAAGGGAAAAACCGGCCGTTGGACCGCTGCGTTCATGTTTGCATTCCTTCGATCTGCTGCTCGCTCGCGAGCAGATGCTGTTCGACTTGCGCGCGATAGTCGCCGGGCGTCTGCCACAGCCCGCGCTGCATCGCCTCGAGCAGACGCTCGCAGATCGAATGCATGGCGTGTGGATTGTGCCGCTGCAAGAACTCGCGTGTGCCGGCGTCGTTCAGATAGGCGTCGGTGACGAGCGCATATTGATGATCGGCGACCACCCGTGCTGTTGCATCGTAGCCGTAGAGGTAGTCGACCGTCGCCGCAATTTCAGCGGCGCCCTTGTAGCCATGGCGCTTCACGCCATCGAGCCATTTCGGATTGACCACGCGCGAGCGGATCACCCGCGCGATCTCTTCATGCAGGGTACGCACGCGCGGCGCGGCCGGGTTGCTGTGATCGGCGTGATAGACCTGCGGCTGATTGCCCGCCAGATGCCGCACCGCCGCGACCATGCCACCCTGGAACTGGTAGTAGTCGTTTGAATCGAGCAGGTCGTGCTCGCGGTTGTCCTGGTTTTGCAGCACAACGTCCATCGCGGCGAGACGTGTGCCGAACGCGTGGCGCGCTTCTTCGCCGGCGCTTTTCTGCGTGTAGGCGTAACCGCCCCATGCCTGATAGGCGTTCGCGAGATCGGCGTCGGTTTGCCATTGCCGCGAGTCGATCATGTCCTGCAGACCCGCGCCATACGCGCCGGGCCGCGCGCTGAAGACGCGCCAGCCGGCGCGCCTGCGCGCCTCGGCGGCGTCCATGCCGCCCGCGATCAGCGCGTCGCGTTCGCGCAGCACGCGCGCGCGGATCGGGTTCAGCGCTTCGGGCTCGTCGAGTTCGGCCACGGCCTGCACGGCGGCGTCGAACAGATGCATCACGTTCGCGAAGGCATCGCGGAAAAAGCCGGATACGCGCAACGTGACGTCGATACGCGGCCGGTCGAAGGCCTCGATCGGCATGATCTCGAAGTCGGTCACGCGATGACTGCCTGGGGCCCACTTCGGCCGCACGCCGAGTAAGGCGAGTGCCTGGGCGATATCGTCGCCGCCGGTGCGCATGGTCGCGGTGCCCCATACCGAGAGGCCGATCGCGCGCGGATAGTCGCCCTTCTCCTGCAAGTGCCGCTCGATCAACTGTTGCGCGGATTTCAAACCGAGCGACCAGGCCGCTTGAGTCGGAACAGCGCGCGTATCGACCGAATAGAAGTTGCGGCCGGTGGGCAGCACGTCGGGCCGTCCACGCGACGGCGAACCGCTCGGCCCCGGCGGCACGAAGCACCCCTCAAGGCCGCGCTTCAGATGCAGCATCTCCTGCGGGCCGCAGGCGTCGAGCCGCTGCAATACGTCGTTGCGCAAGCGTTCGATCACACGTTCCGCCTGCGGCAACACCCCGCTTGCGGGCGCCGCATCGGACGTTGCATCGCCGCACACTTCGCGCAACATCTCGGCCGCCAGCAGTTCCAGACGCTCGCGCGTATCGCCATAGTGCCGCCAGGGCGCATCGCTCACCTGCTGCAATACGTCCGGTCGTGGGCCGTCCCACACCGCCGCCCAATCCACCGACAACGGATCGAATAGATGGTCGATTCGCAGATCGCGCGCCAACGCATCGATCAACCCGGCCTTGCCGCCCTGCCCATCGCCGACCGGAAAGCGTCCTAGCGCCAGCAACGTATCGCGCCGCTGCACACCGTCAGGCGATTGCCCGAACGTATGCAAACCATCGCGAATCTGCGCTTCCTTCAACTCGCACAGCCACGCATCGACCCGTGTCAGCAGCGCATCTTCAGCGTCCTCGCCGTTCGGCTCCGCAAGACTCAACTCGTCATGCAGCCTATGCTCGACGATGGTCGCGAGAATCGTGCGCCTCAACAGCTTCGAGCGGCGCGGATCGACCATCAGCGCTTCATAGTATTCGTCGACCTGGCGCTCGAGATCCTGCAGCGGCCCGTAACTTTCGGCGCGCGTGAGCGGCGGCATCAGGTGATCGATGATGACGGCCTGCGCGCGACGCTTCGCCTGACTGCCTTCGCCCGGATCGTTGACGATGAACGGATACAGATGCGGCATCGGACCGAGAATCAGATCGGGCCAGCAGGCGTCGCTCAACGCGACGCTCTTGCCCGGCAGCCATTCGAGATTGCCATGCTTGCCGACATGCACGACCGCGTCGATGCCAAACTGGTGACGCAGCCAGAAATAGAACGCCAGATAGGCATGCGGCGGCACGAGTTCGGCGTCGTGATAGCTTGCGTAATCGCCCTGCTCGCGCGAACGCGACGGCTGAATCCCGACGAATACCTGCCCGCAGCGCCAGCCTGCGATCATAAAACGGCCGCGCCGCAACGTCGGATCCTGTTCGGGCGAACCCCAACGCGCATTCAGCGCATAGCGGGTTTCTGCGGGCAATGCGTTGAAGTACAAAAGATAGTCGTCGAGCGCGAGGCTTTGCAACGCAGGCCGCAAGTCACGCACGACCGGATCGTTGGTCACGCCTTCAGTCAGCTTCTTCAGCAGCGCGTCGCCGTCGGCGGGCAGCTCGGCCAGGCGATATCCCTCATCGCGCAACATGGTCAGAATGCCGACCACCGAGGCCGGTGTATCGAGCCCCACGCCATTGCCGATGCGCCCTTCGCTCATCGGATAGTTGGCGAGAATCAGCGCGAGTTTCTTGTCCGCGTTGCCGAGCGTGCGCAGACGGCACCAGCGGCGGCTCAGTTCGGCCAGAAAGCCGACGCGTTCGAGGTCCGGCTGGTAGCGGACCACATCGACTTCGGTATGCGGACAACGATAGGCGAGGCCCTTGAAGCTGATCGCCCGCGTGATGATGCGGCCGTCCACTTCCGGCAACGCGATATGCATGGCGATATCGCGCGAGTTGAGGCCCTGATTGTCCTTGACCCAGTCTTCGCGATTGCCGCCGCTCAGGATCACCTGCATCACCGGTGCGTCGCCGGCGAGCGCGAGCGGCTCGGGGTCGTCGATGGCGGACGCGGCGAATGCGGTCGTATTGAGCACCAGCGCGACATCATGCTGCGCGCACAGCTGCTGCACGACTTCACGGCTCATCGCATCTTTCAGCGAGGTGATCGCGATCGGCAGCGGATTCAGGCCTTGCGCCTCGAGCGCATCGATCAGGGCGTCGAACACGGCCGTGTTGGCCGCCTGCAGATGCGCCTTGTAGAACAGAATCGCGGCGACCGGCGCGCCCTTCCGCCAACGCGCCTGCCAGTCGGCCATGATCGGCGTGTCGCGTTCGGGATGGTAGAGCGTCGCGGCAGGCAACGCGCGCGGCAGCGCAGGCTCTCGCCCCCAGCCAAACGAGCGGTACGCGATAAAACGCAGGAACGCCTCGGCATTCTGCGGCCCGCCTTCACGCAGATAGCGCCATAGCTGATGGCACAGATCGGCGTCGGCGGTGCTGCGCGCGAGCAGGTTCGGGTCTTCCTGCAGATCGCCGGAGAACATCGCGAGCGTCTGCTGCTTGCGCTCGGCGAGCGCGACCACCTGTTCGATCCCGTACGGCCAATATGCCTCGCCGCCAAGATGATCGACCACGACGACACGCGCATGCTGCAACACGTCTTCGACATAGAAATCGACGGACGCCGGTTGCCGCAAATACGTGACGTTCGCGAGCCGCACACTCGGAAAGCCCTCGCCGAGACGGGGAAACACACTCGCGAGCAGCGACAGCGTGGTGTCGGCGGAGCTGAGCACCACGATATCGGCGGGCCGCTGATCGATACGGATCACGCCTTGCGTGTCGTCGACAAAACCGCCCGGCGTGGTGCGCAACAGATGCATAAGTGGTTACGCCTGTTGCGGCAGGGCGCTCGCCACGGCGCCCAAGGCGGCGTCGAATGCCTGTTGCAGCACGGCTTGATCGAGGTCCTCGCCGATCAGCACGAAGCGGCTTTGCTGGCGTTCGCTCCCTTCACCTGCTTCACCCGCTTGCCAGCGCCGGTCGAAGTAACTATCGAAACGGCGGCCCACGCCCTGGATCACGAGACGCATCGCGGCGCCCGGCAGCGCCGCGAAACCTTTGACGCGGTAAATCGTGTTCGTTTCGACGAGCCCCTGCAACGCGGCGATCGCGGCTTCGCGCGACGAAACATGCGCCTGCACCACCACCGAATCGAATTCGTCGTGGTGGTGATCGGCGTCTTCGGCCGAACCGTGATGGTCGTGGCGCAGATGGATCGTCTCTTCCGACGCTGCTTCGAGGCCCAGCAGCGTATGCAAGTCGAGCTGACCCATCTGCGCGCGCACGATCTTCACTTGCGGCGGAATTTCTTCGCGGATGATGGCCTCGACAGAAGCCTGCTGCGCTTCGTCGAGCAGATCCGTCTTGTTCAGAATCACCAGATCGGCCGCCGACAATTGATCTTCGAACAATTCGTGCAACGGCGATTCGTGATCGAGATTCGGATCGGCCTTGCGTTGCGCATCCACCGCGACCGGATTGTCGGCAAACTGGCCGCTTGCCGCAGCCGGGCCGTCCACCACGGTGACGACCGCGTCGACAGTGAAGCTATTCTTGATCTGCGGCCAGTTGAACGCCTGCACCAGTGGCTTCGGCAAGGCGAGACCGGACGTTTCGATCAACACGTGGTCGATCTGCTCGCGGCGCTCGACCAGCTTTTCCATCACCGGGAAAAACTCTTCCTGCACGGTGCAGCACAGGCAGCCGTTCGCGAGTTCATACAGCTGCCCTTCAGTTTCGACGCCGTTCTCATCGCAGCCGATGCCGCAACCCTTGAGGATTTCCCCGTCGATGCCGAGTTCGCCGAACTCATTGACGATCACCGCGATGCGCTTGCCGCCCGCATGCTGAAGAATGTGCCGCAGCAGCGTGGTCTTGCCGCTGCCGAGAAAGCCCGTGACGATGGTGACGGGGATCTTGCGCATTTGAGTTTGCATCGTGAGGTCGATCCTAGAAGTTGCACGTGCACGCCGGCGCATTGTCAATGTGTATAGGTCGGGCAAACGAGGCACATGCCCCAAACCACGACACTGACCAAACACGGGGACGAACAACGGCGCTGCCGGGGCAACTGAAAAACAGAAAACAGGAATGAGGTCATGAACGCCCCACCGCATCCCCGCGGTAGTCATTCTTCGTAATCTGGCCGGTATCCGGGCTGGCGAAAGCGCCGCTTCCCCTTCCCGGACGAGTGATTTCTCGCCCAGTGGTTATATGCCGACGCGGCCTTGCGCGTGGACATCGAAGCCGGCTCCGCGGCGCTGAAAAACGCACCGCTTTTCGCTTACCGTTGCGGGGGCAGCACAGGTTGACCCGGTCCATTGCAGGTGGGCACCCTGTTTCCCGTTTAACTGCATGCGCACGAGCGCGCACACGAGCACCAAAGTGCGTGCGAGTTTAGGCCCGCGACCCCCGCGCCGTCAAGGAAGCGCGGGCCGCGGCAGGGCCTTTCCGCAGTGTCGGCGCGGCCTGCCCTGTGCTATCGTATGCGCGCGTTTGGTGCCCGCATATGCGTTCGCATGTGCAGTTAAACGGGAAACAGGCCGCGCTCGCTGCGCTCAACCTGTGCTGTCCCCGCAACGGTAAGCGACCTGCGGTGCTTTCGCATCGCGCATGCGTTTTTGATGCCACTGTCTGACGAATCCGGACGGGAAGGCAAAACGCGTGAGGCCGTCAGCCCGGATACCGGCCAGACGCGGAGGCAGTGAGCGTCACGCTGCCGGCTGCCGGAATCCGCGAGGGACGGATGTGAAGGCGCAAAAAGCACGACGTAGCGCGGCCGTTGGCGTGTTCCTGTGGGAAACGCGGCGAGCGGCCCGGTTCGTCGCGCGTAATCCGTCACACCGCATGACCTCAATGTCCGCCGCCTGCGGCCTCATCAAGCCTCATCCGTTTCCGCCTGTCACGACATGGCGCTCGCCATGCACGCCGCGATGAGCCGCGCCTGGCTGATCGGCGCCGGCCCCGGCGACGTCGAGCTGATGACGCTCAAGGCGACGCGCGCGCTGGCGCAAGCCGATGTGGTGCTGGTCGACGATCTGGTGAACCCCGACGTGCTGCAGTTCGCGCGCGCCGATGCGCTGGTCGTGTACGTCGGCAAACGCGGCGGGCATCCGTCAACGCCGCAAGCCGGCATCGTCGCGCAGATGCTCGACCATCTGCAGGCGGGACGCAGTGTCGCCCGTCTGAAAGGCGGTGATCCGTTCGTGTTCGGCCGTGGCGGCGAGGAACAGCAGGCGCTGCATGCCGCCGGCATCGACGTGGACGTGATCAACGGCATCACCGCCGGAATTGCGGCGCCCGCGGCAATCGGCATTCCCGTGACGCATCGCGATCACGCGCAAGGCGTGGTGTTCGTCACCGGACACGGCGCCGGCAGCGGCGAGCCCGACTGGGCCGCACTCGCCGCCACGCGGATGACGCTGGTGGTTTACATGGGCATGCGGCGGCTCAACGAAATCGTCGACGCATTGCTCGCGGCCGGGATGAGCCCCGAAACGCCGTGCGCGGCGATCGAATCGGCTACGCGTCCCGAGCAACGGCATACGCTCGCGCGGCTCGGCGAGTTCGCGGATGCGGTCTCGCGCGCCGGACTCGGCTCGCCGGCGATCGTGGTCATTGGCGGCGTGGCGTCGCTGGCCTGGGCGCGGGATGCGATCAATGCTGATTCGGCGGGAGCGCTGGAGGCTGCGCGAGCGGCAAACGCAACTAGCCCCGCGAACCCCACGGACGTGCCATGAAAACGCTAACCGTCGGCATCGGCTGCCGTTCGCACAGCTCCGCAGAGCAAATCGAAACAGCTGTGCGTGCCGCACTCGGCTCGCACGCATTCGATGAAATCCGCACGATTGCCTCGGTCGACATCAAAGCTCACGAAACCGGCCTGGTCGAATTCTGCGCACGTCATGCACTGCCGCTGAAGCTGTTCAGCCGCGAACAGATTGCGGCGATCTCCGTCGACAATCCGTCTGCGGCCGCACGCGAGCATCTCGGCATCGACGGCGTCTGCGAACCGTGCGCCTTGCTCGCCGCAGCGACCGGATCCGATACGGCTAACGCTCCCGGTGCGGCCCTCACGCCGACATTTGCGTCGGCTGCGTCAGTTGCATCGGCTGCCTCGATTGCACCCATCGCCTCGCCTGCGTCGCTTGCACCCAATGCCTCTAACGCACGGCTACTCGTGCGCAAAACCATCCACAACGGCGTCACGGTGGCGATAGCCTCGACCACCGCCCACTCCGCCCGAGAACAGACAAACAACGGCACTCAAGAACAGGACCTCCCATGAAGACCGATCCCGAATCGCATCAACGCATGACCGAGCGCCGGCGCGAAGGCCACGAGAAAAAGCAGGCCGGCGCGACCGTCGAAAAAGGTCTGCTGATCGTCAATACCGGCACCGGCAAAGGCAAGACCACCGCCGCATTCGGCATGGCCGTGCGGGTGCTAGGCCACGGCATGCGCCTCGGCGTCGTGCAATTCATCAAGGGCGCGCTGCATACCTCGGAGCGCGACTTCCTCGGCGCGATCGCCAACTGCGACTTCGTCACGATGGGCGACGGCTACACCTGGAACACGCAGAATCGCGATGCCGACATCGCCACCGCGCGCAAAGGGTGGAACGAAGCACGCCGCATGATCGAGAGCGGCGACTATCAGATGGTGATCCTCGATGAACTGAACACCGTGCTGAAGTACGAATACCTGCCGCTCGACGAAGTGCTGTCGGTACTGAACGCGCGCGCCGACATGCTGCACGTGGTGGTGACCGGCCGTCACGCGCCGGACGCGCTCATCGAAGCCGCCGACCTCGTCACCGAAATGCGCATCGTCAAGCACCCGTATCGCGAGCAAGGCGTGAAAGCGCAGCGCGGCGTGGAGTTCTGAGCGATGTCCGCGTGCCCCGCCCTGTTCATTAGCGCGCCCGCATCGGGTCAAGGCAAGACCACGATTACCGCCGGTCTGGCGCGCTACCATCGGCGGCTGGGACGACGCGTGCGCGTATTCAAGACGGGCCCCGACTTTCTCGACCCGATGATCCTGGCGCGCGCCAGCGGCGCGCCGGTCCTGTCGCTCGATCTATGGATGGTGGGTGAGCCGGCCTGCCGGAACCTGCTCGCGCAGGCGGCGGCCGAAGCGGACCTGATCCTGATCGAAGGCGTGATGGGCCTGTTCGACGGCACGCCGAGCAGCGCCGATCTGGCAACCGCATTCGGCGTGCCGGTGCTTGCGGTGATTTCGGCGAAGGCGATGGCGCAGACCTTCGGCGCGGTCGCCTTCGGTCTCGCGCAATTCAGGCCGCAGGTGCCGTTTTACGGCGTACTCGCCAATCGCGTCGGCTCGGCGAGGCACGCGCAAATGCTCGAGGAGGCGTTGTCGCCGGACCTGCGCTGGTGCGGGTATATCGGCGGCAACGACGAAATCGAATTGCCCGACCGCCATCTCGGCTTGCATCAGGCCGCGGAAATCGACGACCTGGACACGCGTCTGGAGCGCGCCGCCGATGCGCTCGCGCACACCGCGCTGAGCGAATTGCCGCCGCCGGTCGAGTTCGGCACGCCTGAAGAAGAAGCACCGCCGCGTCTTCTCGACGGCAAGCGGATCGCGATAGCGCGCGATGCCGCGTTCTCCTTCATCTATCCGGCCAACATCACGCTGTTGGAAACGCTCGGCGCGCACGTGGACTATTTCTCACCGCTCGCCGATGAAGCGCTGCCGGAGCACGCCGACGCCCTTTACCTGCCCGGCGGCTACCCCGAACTGCATGCGGCCTTGCTCGCTGGCAACCTGCGCAGCGCCGCAACGATCCGCGCGCATGCTGCCGCCGGCAAACCGGTCGTCGCCGAATGCGGCGGCATGCTCTACCTGCTTGAACAGTTGACCGACACGAGCGGCGCCACAACCCCGATGCTCGGCCTGCTGCCCGGCCATGCCACCATGCAGACGCGCTTCACCGCGCTCGGCATGCAACAGATCGACAGCCTGCACGGTCCAATGACCGGCCACACGTTTCACTACTCGAAGCTGACGACACCGCTCACGCCGTTGTGTTCAGCCACCCGGCCAAATCACGACGCCCCCGGAGAAGCCGTGTTCCGCGCCGGCTCGATCGTGGCAACCTATATGCATGCTTACTGGCCCTCCAACCCGGCCTTCACGGCCGCCCTGTTCCATGGCGAAGCCTTTTAACGATTCCGAACGCGAAGCCGTCTATCGCGCGATTTACGAACGGCGCGACATGCGCCATTTCGTGCGCGATCCGGTCGACCCTGCCGTGTTGCAACGCCTGCTCGACGCGGCGCATCACGCGCCGAGCGTCGGCTTCATGCAGCCGTGGCGCATTGCGCGCATTACCGACCCTGCTGTGCGCACGGCGCTGCACGCGACCGTCGAAAGCGAACGCCTCGCCACCGCCGACGCACTCGGCAAGCGTCGCGAAGAGTTCATGAAGCTGAAAGTGGAAGGCATGCTGGAATGCGGCGAACTGCTGGTGATGGCGCTGATGGACGGCCGCGAGCGTCACATCTTCGGACGCCGCACCTTGCCGGAGATGGACCTGGCTTCCGTGGCGTGCGCGATCCAGAACATGTGGCTGGCCGCGCGCGCGGAAGGTCTGGGGATGGGCTGGGTGTCGCTATTCGACGTCGACTCGGTCCGCACGCTGCTGCATATGCCCGAGGGCGCGCGGCCGGTGGCGATCCTGTGCCTCGGCCACGTCGATCATTTCTACAGCGAGCCGATGCTGGAAACCGAGCGCTGGGCAAGCCGCCTGCCGCTCGCCGCTTGCGTATTCGAAAACCGCTGGCCGGAAGACGACCCGGCGCCGGAATAGCGCGGGCGCGAGTTTCTTGCCGCTACGGCTGAAGCGGCTTGACCGAAACGACGTCCGGCACGCCGCCCGCCTGACCGGTCCGCAGTTTCACGCGCCAGTCGTGCGGCGCATCGAACGGAAATTTTGCCAGCGCGCTCTTCACGAGCACCGGCATCGCGTGCAGGGGATCGGCATCGCGATCGCTGCTGGCTGCGCTCACCTTGTAGACCTCCTGCCCGCTCGACTGCTCGAAGAAGCGCAACGTCAACGCGTGCTGATAGGCGCGTCCGCCGAACAGCGAAAACGGCGGTTCGGGCGAGCGTTCGCACGCGTCCGGCGCGCAATCCTTCGCGCCCACGCTGACCGCGGCCGGCCGAGTGTCATAGGCAATCGACAGTAAATAGTGCGCGGACTTGCCCGCCGTATCGACGAAACCGTTCTTCGCCAACTCGTCGCGCAGCATGGTCTCGAATGGCGGATGATCCGCGCTGGCATCCTGCGAGGGCATCCGCGCAATCGTATAGGTGCGCTCGCCCTGCAACACGGTCGAAGGATTCGGCGTGTGCACGTCGGCGTTCAAGCCCGCGCATCCGGTCAGACTCGCCGCGGCCAGCGCAGCACAGATCAATATCGCTTTCACCAGCTTCTCGCTTCGATAAGGTGAGTGTTCGTAAGTCATGGGCGCGGCGTTGCGGACAGGTTGGTTTGCGCTTCCTCGAGTGCCGGCAGGGAAATCGTGAACGCCGTTCCCTCGCCAGGCGCGCTGACCACCTCGACATCGCCGCCGTGGCGCGTCACGACGGTCTTGACGAACGCCATGCCCAACCCCGCGCCGCCCACTTCCGGCCGCTCCGTCTCGTGAAAGCGCCTGAAGCGCTCGAACAGACCGGCCTGTTGCTCCTTGGGAATGCCGTAGCCTTCGTCGCGAATCGTGCACGATACACGTTTTGCCGCGCCGGGCGCAGCCGTCTGCGCATGGCCGCCTGGGGCGCCCCGGGTGTCGAGGCCGCCGAGGCTCTTCAGGCTGCACGTGATCCGCGTATCCGGCGGACTGTACTTGACCGCATTGTTCAGGATGTTGACGAGCGCGCGCGTCATCAGCGAGCGGTCGGCGCAGATCCAGTGCCCCTCGTCGGCATCGGTCCCGCCGTCCGTATCGGTTTGCAGCGTGATGCGCTTGGCGTGGGCCTGCGGCCAGACTTCGTCGCTGGCGTCGATCATCAGCTCGGTCATGCTCACCGGTTCGAGCACATAGGCTTGCGATTCGGCGCGCGCGAGCTGCACGAAATCGTCGGCGAGCGTCAGCGCACGTTGCGCATAACGCTCGATGCGCTCCAGCAGGCCACGCGCGAGCACCGGTTCGCTGCGCGCCCGCTCGATCTCCACCAGCGCCAGAATCGAAGCCTGCGGCGAGCGCATATCGTGCGACAGCAGCCGCAACGCGTCTTCCCGTTGGCGCTCGGCCGCATGCAAGGCCGATACATCGACGAGGCCTGCGATCCAGCCGGTCGTCTCGCCTTGCTCGTTCGTGCAGTTCGCATAGCGCAGCAGATGGTCGCGCTCGTGGGCGTCGCGCACCTCGACGCCTTGCGCCATCAGCGCGGCAAACTCGCCGCGCGCGGGATCGAGCAGCGCCGGCCACTGGGCATGCGCGAGCAGATTGTTTTCGGCGTCCGACGCTGCGCCACTGTCGATGGTCTTGACCAGCGTCAGCCCGCCCAGCACCGCCCGCATCGGCCGGCCTTCCGGCAGCGGTGCGCCAAGACGCGCGAAATGCGCCTTCGCGGCATGGTTCGCAATCAGCACGATGCCTTCCACGTCGCTCACCAGGATCGGCTCGGGCATGCTGTCGAGGCTGTCCCAGACGAAGCGCTTCATGTCCTGCACGCGCTGCGCGGCCTGCGCCATCAGCGCCATATGCTGCTCCAGCACGTCGCCGCCGAACTCGCGGCGGCGCTGCGGCGTTTCCGGCAGAAGGTGCGGTTCGTCGGCAAGGCGTTGCAGCTCTTCGCGCAGATAGGCCATCGTCATTTCGAGGCGCCGCCAGTTCCAGATCGGATATACCACGATCAAACCGGCGATCGCCGGCACCGGCGACATCCACAGCCGCGCGCCGTACAGCAAGGCCGCGCTGCCGAGGGTGGCCAGCACGCCCAACGCGACGGTCAGCAGCAACGAGCGGCGCGGCGACAGCACCAGAAAGCCGGCGAGCAGCGCGGCGAGCGGCGCCAGTGACACCACGAACAGCACCCATGGCCCGGCGGGTTCGAGCTCCCTGCCGGTCAGCAGCGTGTCGAGCACGTTCGCATGAATGTAGACACCGGGCAAAGGCCCCAGCTCGCCGGACACCGGTGTTGCAAAACGGTCGTACAAGCCGGACGCGGTCACGCCGATCAGCACGATGCGCCCACGCAGCGTGTCCGGCGGGACATGGCCGGCGAGCACGTCCGCGAAACTCAGCTTCGCGTAGCTCTGCGCGTTCGAACCGAAGGGGATCAGGAAGCGGCCCTCGCCTTCGCCATGGTCGTCGGATTGAGCCGCCGCCTCGCCGGAAGACTGCCGGTGCGGCGGCGCGGTCAGCTGCAGCGCGCCACGCTCGACGGCCCGGGCGACCGGCACCATCAATTGCGGCCAACGCGAGCCCGCGTCGCCCTCGAACCGCGCGACGCTGCGCACGATGCCGTCGCTATCGACTTCGAGGTTGATATGTCCAAGCCCGGCCGCGGCATGCGCGAGCGGCGCCACCGGTTCGACCGCGACGCGCTGGCCGGCGCTGTCCGGTGGCGTCAGCAGCATCGGCAGATAGGTGGGGCTCAGCGCGACCGCGCGGCCAAGCTCGGTGTCTTCCGGATTGGCTTCGGTGAACAGCACGTCGTAGATCACCGCGGCGGGCTTCGCCTTCGCAAGCTGGTCGAGCAGCCTGGCGTGGACGCTGCGCGGCCACGGCCAGCGGCCAAGCTGCGCAATGCTGGCATTGTCGATTTCGAGCACTACGATGTCGCGCAGCAACGGTTGTGCGCGCAGCCCCAGAAACCGGTCGTAGACCAGATGATCGACGCCGGCGGTCAGCCGGCCGGGCGAACCAAGCAGAATCACCACAATGCCCAGGCAGCCGATCGCCACCCATTCGAGCAGGAAGCGGCGGCCGGCGCGCCGTCCGAGGCGGGCGCGCGGGTCGAGGCTCAGGCGCGTGTGTGTGGTCGGCAAGGCGTGGCGTGGGCGAGAGCTAAGGAGCGGGCCGGTTGTCGGCCCGGCCCCGTGAATCTACCAGCGTCAACGTGCAAGCGTAAACGAGCGGACCGCGCTGCTCTTCTCGTAGAAGCGGCCGTTTTCGAACTGCTCGGCAACGACCGTCCAATAGTAGACGCCGCCCGGCAGGTCGCTCACCACGATCTGGTCGCCCGTCAGATCCGTCTTGTCGACGAGCGGATGGCGCAGGTCGGCGGTCGTGGCCAGCACGAAACGAAAGTGCGTCTCGACCGTGGAGCGGCTGACGAACCAGCGGAACTCGTAGTCGCGGGTACCGGCGCGCGGGCTCGCCGAGGCGCTCAGCCCAAGTTGACGCCGCTCGAAGCCGTACACCTGGGGCAGGCCCTCGAGTCCGTTCGCGTCGATCGCGGCGATACGCACGAAATACGTGCCGTCGGCCAGATCGCCGAAGTCGGCATGCGGCGCGCTCACGCGCAGATCGCGGATCAGGTCGAGCTGATCGGCATCGCGCGCAATCTGCACGCGATAGGCCACCGCGCGCTCGGCCGGCACAAGATCGAAAGCGACCGTTTTGCCGTCCTGCACCTTGGCCGGTTCGGTGAGCGACGGCGCGGCCAGCAACTCCACCGGACGGCCAATCGCGCTGCCTGTCCGCGTGACATTGCCAAAGCTTGCCTTGACGAGTTGCGCGGACGCCTGCAGCGGTACGCCCGGCGGCGGCGCAGAGGCCTGGCCGCCAACTGCGGCCGGGTCGACACCGACCGCGCCGTCCAGCACTTCCACCGCCGTGGTTTGCGCGTCGCCGTCGTAGGCGACCTTGAAGCGCGTACCGCGCACACCCGCTACAACCGATGGCGAGCGGATCTGGAAGCGGTCGTCCTTTTTGGTGGCATGCGTGACCTGGCTGTCGACTTCGCCACGCCGCAGATCGAGCACGCGATCACCCGCGCCAGTGAGCGCGGTGCGCCGCAGCTTGCCGATGTCGAGCAGGCCGTCCTGCGACATCGTGACGTGCGAGCCGTCCGGCAACTCCAGCGTGACAAAGCCGTTATGGCCGGTGCGGATGCGATCGCCCTCGCCCAGCGTCGTGCCCGCGGTGAGCGGCGTATAAGGATTGCCGCCGAAAGCGTGTTCCGCCGGACCGCTCGTCGCGATCACGCGTGCCGACTCGGGGTCCTGCCGGAGCCTGTCGGCCGGCAGGCGCAGCGTAATCCCCGCCGGCATGCGGCGCGGCGCGGGCACATGGTTCAGACGGCTCAACACGGCCCAATCGCCGGCGTCGCGCAGATAGCGGCCGGCGATTTCGTACAAGGTGTCGCCGTCGTGGGTCACGTAAGACACGTAGACTGGCGCGGCCGTTCTGGTACGCGGCTTTGGCGCGCGCGGCGATTGCGCCTCCGCCGACGCCGGCGCGAAGCACGTCATTGCAATCAGGCCGGCCACCGCCAGCGCCGCACCGGCGCGCCAACCCGGTGAAGCTGCGCAGCCGGGCGCTACCGCATCGAAAGCAACCGTCACGCATCCCCCGCTTCGGGGCGTTCTTCGGCCGCCACGGCCGGCGCGCCGGATTCGATCCGCTCGAGCCGGTACCCATAGCCGTAGATCGGCGTCAGACGATAGCCCTTCTCCGGGCGCAAGCCGAGCTTGCTGCGCAGCATCGACACGTGCGTGTCCATCGTGCGCGACGGGATGTCCGTCGCCTGCTTCCAGATCACGTCGAGAATGTGCGCGCGCGACAGCGGCCGGCTCAGGTGCTGGAACAACAGCAGCGCGAGCTCGAACTCCTTCTGCGTCACGGCGACGGTCGCGCCGCGCACCACCACGTGCTTCGCGCCCAGGTCGAATTCGAATTCGCCGAAAATTTCTTTCGCCGCAGGCGGCTTGAGGTGATACGCCCGGCGCAGCAACGAGCCGACGCGCGCCAGCAGAACCGCCGCGGAGACCGGTTTGACGACGTAATCGTCCGCGCCGGTGTTGAGGATCGAGGTGATATCGGTTTCGCGGCCGCGGCTCGTCATGAACAGGACCGGCAAGCGCTCGGAGAGGCTTTCGCGCACCCAGCGCAACACCTCTTCGCCCGACATGTCGGGTACGTTCCAGTCGAGCACGAGAAGGTCGAAGGTTTGGCGCCGCAGTTGCCGTACCAGTTCTCGGCCCGCACCGAAAGCGTGACAGACGTGGCCGGCCGTCGACAGCGTTTGGCAAACCAGGTCGGCTTGCGCCGAATCGTCATCCAGGACTGCAATTCTCATAAAACCCCGCAACGCGACATCGTCCTTAGTAACTGAAGGCCGGCGAGCCGGCAGATGGCCGGGATGACGGCGCACGCACCGGCGATCCAGCTTCCTGTTTTCATCTTCGGCTGCACTCTTTTTCGATTAATGGTCCCTTGCCTCACACCCCGTTCAGATCCGCTGCCGCACTGTCTCGAAATTGGCGCGTATTTTTGCTTTGTCGCGCCGATTAGCGAGGGGGCAGATCATGATAATCGAAAACGGCTCTGCGCTTTCATGGATGCGATTAAGTCGCTATCCAAGCCGGCTCTGTCATTCCGAGCCGTTCCATGGGATTTACCCCAAGGCCTCTCAGGCTCTGCCCGCTATTGAAATCGACCTCGATGGGTCGCTCTTCGGGTCAGTTGGTCTCGCCCGCACGGTAATTGGCCCCGCCTACCTTTTGTCCTATCGGGCTGTGCCCCCCGGCGTTCAGGAAACAGCGATTTGACAATTTGCGAGTCAGTATAGGAACAGTCTCAAAATAAATCGTTTAAAGATTGTTAGATCGTTTAACTGAAACTAAAAGCACAGGCTCCGCATCCGGCGCGGCCCCGATTTCTCACCTGCCGCTTTCAATCTCGGGCATCGGCGCGAATAGCGCGTCGAGATCGTCGTCTGAGAATTTGGCAGCGCCGGCGGCGTCTTCGGAGAGAATACTGTCGGCGAGTCCGGCCTTCTGCTCCTGCAACTCCACGATCTTTTCCTCGATGCTGCCCGCCGCGATCAGCTTATAGACGAACACGGGTTTGTCTTGCCCCAGCCGGTGGGCACGGTCGGTCGCCTGATTTTCGGCGGCGGGATTCCACCACGGATCGTAGTGAATCACCGTATCAGCGGCGGTCAGGTTCAAACCCACGCCCCCCGCCTTCAGGCTGATCAGGAACAACGGCACCTCCCCTTGCTGGAAGCGCTCGACCGGTGTAATGCGGTCCGTCGTGTCGCCAGTCAGAATGACATAGGGAATCGCAGCGTCTTCTAGTGCCTCGGCAATCAGCGACAACATGCCGGTGAACTGCGAGAAAAGCAGCACGCGCCGTCCTTCCTCGATCAATTCAGGCAGCATCGACAGCAGCAAATCGAGCTTGGCCGAGCGTGTGGCGCGCGCCCCCTTTTCGCCCCTTTCCGCTTTTTCCGGCTTTTCCGCTCTTTCCGCTCTTTCCGTTTTGCCGCGCTTTTCGCCCGGTTTTTCGCCTGGTTTTTCGCCCGCTTCGCCCGCCTCCTCGTCAACCTTGATTTTCCGCACGAGACGCGGGTCGCAACAAACCTGGCGCAGCTTCAGCAGGGCGTCGAGCACGATAATGTGGCTGCGCGCAAGACCTTGCGCGCTGACCGCCGCGCGCACCCGCTCCTGCATTGCCGTGCGCACGGTTTCGTATAGATCGCGCTGCGCGCCCTCCAGGTCCACCGAACAGACGATGGTGGTCTTGGCCGGCAATTCCTTCGCGACCTCGTCCTTGCGGCGGCGCAGCATGAATGGCCGGATGCGGCGCGCCAGCAATGCGCGGCGCACGCCGTCTCCGTTCTTCTCGATCGGATTGCGCCAGCGCCTCGCGAAATCCTTCTGGCTGCCGAGAAAGCCCGGCAGCAGAAAGTCGAACTGCGACCACAGTTCGCCGAGGTGATTTTCCAGCGGCGTCCCCGTCAAACACAGTCGATGCCGCGCGCGCAATCCGCGGATCGCCTGTGCCGCCTTGGTGGTTGCATTCTTGACGTACTGCGCCTCGTCGAGGATCAGCAGGTGATAGTCATGCTCGGCGAGCACCTTCTGATCGCGCCACAGCAGCGCGTAGGTCGTAAGAATCAGCTCATGCTCGCCGATCTGCTCGAAGCGCTCCTTGCGCTGCGGGCCGTTCAATACCAGCACTTTCAGTTCAGGCGCGAAGCGGCGCGCTTCCTCGCGCCAGTTGTGCACGAGCGTGGTCGGCACGACGATCAGTGCGGGACGCTCGAGCCGTCCGGCTTCTTTCTCCGCGAGAATGTGCGCCAGTGTCTGCACGGTCTTGCCGAGACCCATGTCGTCGGCCAGCACGCCGGCCAGATCGTGTTCGCGCAGAAACTGCATCCAGTTCAGACCCTGCTGCTGATAGGCGCGCAGTTCCGCCTTCAGGCCACGCGGCACCGGCACCTCGTGCAAACCCGGGCCGGCCTGCAGCCGCTGCGCCAGTTGGCGGATCGAGTCGTCACCCTGGAATTGCCAGCGGCCCGTGCTGTTCAATGCTTCGAGGCGGCCCGCGTCGACCGAGGGCACGCGCAGCGGCGCGCCGTCGGCCAATGTGCCGCCCAGTGAGTCGAACAGGTCGACCAGCACGCGCACCACCGGCTTCAACCGGTCGGCGCGCAAGCGCAGACGCTTGTTTTCCTCGGTCTTCAGCTCGATCGGTTCGTCGTCGGCGATGGCTTCGAGCGCGCCGCCGAGCCAGCGCCGGTCACGCCGGAACAGGTCGGCGAGCAGCGGTTCGAGCCGCACATTGCGCTCGCCGATGCGGATGCCCATCTCCAGGTCGAACCAGCCGTCGCCCGCCTGCTGCGCGGTGCCGTCGATCGCATCGATCTCGATGATGTTGTAGCGGAACTCCGGCGCCATCGTCACGCGCCAGCCCTGGCTCACGAGGTCCGGCACGGCGTCGTTGACGAAGGCCGACCAGGCCTCGGCATCCGGCAGGCCGAGCATCGTGTCGGGCAAAAGCCGCGATGCGTAGACGCGGCTGGTCGGGACTTTCTGCAGCCCGGTCTTGCGCAGTTCGAGCAGGCGCTTCTTCTCGGCTTCGTAGCGCCGGCGAATATGGATGACGTCGCCACCCGGCATGGGCACGAGCGTGACGCTGCTATCGACATTGATGCTCACGCCGTCGTAATCGAAGCTGACGCCGGCCAGCTCAACGGCCTCGGACTTGCGCTGCCCCGCCTTGGGGGCAGACGGCAGCGCGTGGCTGTTGAGCGAGAGCACGGGAACGGGATCGACGTCGATCACCCGGATCGAAGACGCGTCATGCGTGGGCGGCAGCGGCAAGTCGGGCGCGATCTCGCGCAGCACCGACGCGACCAGCGGCGCTTCGGCGAGCGAAATCGGCGGCATGGCAAGGTAATCGGGCAACTGCTGGAACGGCAACGACGACTCGACGATACCCGCTTCGTTCGCCACGCCGTCCACATACCAGACCGGCTCGGTGGGCAGCACCATGGTGGCGCGCGGCTCGGTGCACAGCACCGGCCGCAGGCGTTCGTCCGCCAGCGGCTCCCATTCGATCCGCCCGGGCCGGTCGGCGCCGCGCGACAGCGGGGTCGGCCCCTCGTGGCCCGGCGCCGCTTTGAGCTCGAAGAACAGGCGCCCCGTGGCGATCAGCTTTTGCAGCATCTCCGCGCCGCTCGTGCCGCGCAGAATGAATTGACCAAAATCTTCGCGGGAGCGGCCGAGCCACAAACCCCGCAGAATCGACAGGTCTTCGTCGGAGACGAACCTGGGTTGCTTGAGCAAAGCGGCTTCCACATTGCCCCACGGCTCGTCGACTTCGACAACCGTGCCGTCCGGATGGCAACGCGCCCGGTACAGCACGACCTCGTGACGCATGTGGAAATTGGACCAGTTCAGCAGGTAGGCCAGCGTTTGAGTGCGCGCGGCGCCCGCCTTCTGGGCAACCGCATCGGCGGCTTCGGCGCGCGCGCGAAAACGCTCGAGCCAGCTGACCAGTTCGGGGCGCACACCGGACGGCGCCTGGACTGCCGTTCCGGACGGCGTCCGAGGGTAGCCGGCGTCTGGATGCTCATCGGAGCCCGTGTCAATGTCGACGTGGGTGATGTGGTCCATCTCGTCGTGATACTCGAGTTCGGCGAGCAGCAGCGCGGCGACATGCTTGCAGTTGCGCCCGACCGGGCAACTGCAGTCGCCCTGCGCCCAAGGTCGGCCGCCATCCGTACGAAACCGCACCCGCGTGTGGTACGGGAGCACGCGGGTGCCTTGCACGTAGCCGCTCAGCGTATCGCCGCGCCACTCCACCTTCGAGATTGCGCCGACCGAGCGCGCCTTGGCGACCGTGTGCTCACCCAGCCATTCCGTAATCCGTTCCCGATCGAAGAAAACTGACGACATCAGGGTCCATTCCTTTTCAAGCCGGCGAAGGCGGCGATGCGCGAACGCAGAAGCGACGCGGCAGGCGATGAATGGCGACTGCCCGCGCAGTTTCGGTTCCGCATAGATTGCCCGTGGTAACCCGCCATTTTACGCGTTGGACGAAATTGGCTGTGGAGACGGCTTTGAAGGCGGCTTTAAAGGCGGCGCGAGGGGTGGACTGGATCGGCTCAAGGCGCGGGAACGCCGGATGCCCCGGTACTCACCGCCAGCCCGGCTGCCGCGAACACCTGGGCGAGCGCCGGCGGCGGGGCTTCGTCGGTCACCAGCAGATCGACCGCATCCGGGCCGAACGCGTGCACCAGCGCGCTATGACCGAATTTCGCGTGGTCCGCCGCGACCACGCGCTGCTCGGCCTGCGCGAAGGCGGCGAGCGAAAACGCCACGTCGGCGGGTAGTGCGTCCATGAAACGGCCCTGCATGTCGATCGCGGTGACCGAGACGATTGCGTAGCGCACATGAAACTGGCGCAGGAAGGCAAGCACGCTGTCGCCGAAAGCGGCGGAGTCGTCGGCGCGCAGTTCGCCGCCTGCGATGAACACCCGGTTGCCATTGCGCGACGCCAGCACGCGGGCGACTTCGATGGAATTGGTCACCACCGTGAGCCGCGAGCGCGCGCTGAGCGCCTGAGCGATATGCAGACAGGTTGTGCCACCCTCGAGAATCAGCGAATCGCCGTCCCGCACGAGTTCGCCGATGCGCGCGCCGATCGCCTGCTTGCCCTCACGGCTTGCCACCATGCGCCGCTGGAACGGCGGCTCGTCGAGACGCTCGGGCAGCATGATGCCGCCGTGGACCTTGATGAGCAGCCCGTCGGCAATCAGCGGCTTGATATTGCGGCGGATGGTCTCGTCGGACACCTCGAAGCGTCCGGCAAGATCGGTGATCGTGCAGGTACGCTGCTCGCGGACGAGTCGCAGGATTTCGGCTTGGCGTTGGGTGGAGAACATGAGATGGAGACCTGGGCGACGGCGCTCAGTCTAGCAAACACCTCATCGTTCGCCAATAAATCTCAACTCATTTCCATACAAACCCACAATCGGCCCTCCAAAGCTCAGCCGGCTCTCACTTCCGCCAGCAATTCGGGATGCCGGTCCAGTACCTTCAACAGTTTGATCAGTGCGAGCGGCGGCCTCGTCTTGCCATTCTCATACCGCGAAAAAGCATTCACCCCGCCGCCAAAAATCTCCGCCGCCTCGCGCTGGTCCAGATCGAGTTTCTTGCGGACGGCGGCAATGAATGCGGGATCCACTTGAGATGCATTCACCTCTTTGTTGAAGGCCAGCATCATTTGACCCGTGCGGGTCGCCTCGTCCATGTCGAGTACTGCCTCGTCGCATGCCGGGCAATAGTCGCCGGTGACGGCCTCGAAGACGGCCGTCTCCCCTTTGTAGACATAGCGCATATTGCGCGTATCGCGTACCAGTTCGGCCGCTCCGCAGTTCGGGCATTTCATGCTCACCACTCCTTGAATGACACGACGAGGACGTCATCGACCACCGTCAATTTCAAATAGACCATGCCTGCTTCAGTCATGGCGCAGTAGACGTCCTGCCAGACCCGATGATCCGCGTACGTAGTCATGCTTTTTCTGAAAGCACGCCGATCAAGCGACATCAGAGTTTCGACAATGACGTCAGGCCCGAAGCCGAGTGCCGCAGCCCCAATCACGGCCGATTTCGTGATTCTGATTTTTCCTGCGCGCGCGAGGCCCTGAGCATCGGCCAATTTGCAGTGAGGCGTATTTTTTTCCATCTTTGCCTCCGGTTGATATTAACCTACTTGGTTATGAAAAGATAGCGACACCGTCTGTTGCCGACCTATCCGCGACCTTCTTTGATCCCGGATTAGCCGAATTGATCGTTGCTTTTTGTCAAATTTTGTTGCAATCTACGCGCCTTAATTCAACCAATTCCCACATATGTCAACACCCATCCCCACCCACGCCCGTGTTGTCATCATCGGTGGCGGCATCATTGGCTGCTCGGTTGCCTATCACCTTGCCAAACTGGGTTGGACCGATGTGGTTCTGTTCGAACAGGGGCAACTGTCGTGTGGCACGACCTGGCATGCGGCCGGCCTCGTCGGGCAACTGCGTGCGCAGGAAAGCATGACCCGGCTGATCCGCTATTCGACCGCCCTCTACGCGGAACTCGAGGCCGACACCGGCCTCGCCACCGGTTGGAAGCAATGCGGCTCGCTCTCCGTAGCCCGCACGGCCGAACGAATGACGCAACTCAGGCGCACCGCCGCCGTCGCGCGCGCCTACGGCGTGGCGTGCGACGTGATCAGCCCTCGGGAAGCCGGCGATCTCTGGCCGGTGATGCGCACCGACGACCTGCTCGGCGCCGTCTGGCTGCCCGGCGACGGCAAGGCGAATCCCACCGACCTGACCCAGGCCCTCGCCCGCGGTGCCCGCACGCGCGGCGCACGCATCGTCGAGAACACCCGTGTCACGGCGATTCACACACGCACCGCGCTCGAAGACAAGGCGAACGGCACGACGGGAGCACGCGAAGTCAGCGGCCTCGCGTGGCGCAACAAGGAGGGCCAAGAAGGCACGATCGGCGCTGACATCGTCGTGAATTGCGCGGGGCAATGGGCCAAGGCGGTGGGTCGCCTGTGCGGCGTGACCGTGCCCCTGCATTCGGCCGAGCACTACTACATCGTTACCGAACGCATTGCCGGCGTGCATCCGGACCTGCCGGTGATGCGCGATCCGGACGGCTTCATCTACTTCAAGGAGGAAGTGGGCGGTCTCGTGATGGGCGGCTTCGAACCGGACGCGAAACCGTGGGGCATGAACGGCATCCCGGACAATTTCGAATTCCAGTTGCTGCCCGACGACTGGGATCAGTTCGAAATCCTGATGGAAAATGCGCTGCAACGCGTGCCCGCGCTCGAAACGGCGCAGGTCCGCCAGTTCTATAACGGTCCGGAATCGTTCACGCCGGACAACAACTTCATCCTCGGCGAAGCGCCGGAATTGCGGCGTTTTTTCATCGGTGCGGGTTTCAATTCGATGGGGATCGCATCGGCGGGCGGCGCCGGCATGGCGCTGGCGGAATGGATTGTCGCGGGCGAACCCACGATGGACCTGTGGCCCGTCGACATTCGCCGCTTTGCGCGCTTTAACGGCAACGACACGTGGCTGCACGATCGCGTGAAGGAAACACTCGGCCTGCACTATGCGATGCCGTGGCCGAATCGCGAGCTCGACAGCGCGCGGCCGTTCCGCCGTTCGCCGCTGTATTCGCTGCTGCGCGACGATGGCGCCTGCTTCGGCAGCAAAATGGGCTGGGAGCGCGCCAACTTTTTCGCGCCGACACCCGCCGAAGCGCGAATCGATTACGCGTTCGGTCAGCAGAACTGGCTGCCGTGGAGCGGCGCCGAACATCGCGCGTGTCGCGAAGGCGTCGCGCTATTCGACATGACGTCGTTCTCCAAATTTCTCGTCAAAGGACGCGATGCGGAAAGCGTGCTGCAAGGCATCGTCGCGAACGATGTCGCCGTGCCGCCCGGCACCACGGTCTACACCGGCATGCTCAACGAGCGCGGCACTTACGAATCGGATTTCACGCTCACGCGGCTCGCTGACGATCAATACCTTCTGGTCACCGGCACCGCGCAAACCACACGCGATTTCGACACCCTCGAAAAAGCGATTCCGCGCGACAGGCACTGCACGCTGGTCGACGTCACCGGCCAATACGCCGTGCTTGCCGTCATGGGCCCACGTTCACGCGAGTTGCTGCAAAGCGTGTCGAAGGCGGACTGGAGCAATGAGGCGTTTGCGTTCGGCCAGAGCCGCGAGGTCGACCTCGGTTACGCGACGCTGCGCGCCACCCGCGTCACCTACGTCGGCGAACTCGGTTGGGAACTGTACGTGCCGGTCGAGTTCGCAGTCGGCGTGTACGAGACTTTGCAACAGGCGGGCAAGGCGTTCGGTCTCGTCAACGCGGGCTACTACGCAATCGACTCCTTGCGCATCGAGAAAGGCTACCGCGCGTGGGGCCGCGAACTGACGCCTGATACGAATCCGTTCGAAGCGGGGCTGTCGTTCGCCTGCAAGCTCGACAAGGACATCCCGTTCCGCGGCCGCGACGCGTTGCTGAAATTGCGTACCGAGCCGCTGCGCCGCCGCATGGTGGTGCTCACTGCCGACGGCGCCGCCGATCGCATGCTGTGGGGCGGCGAAGCCATTCTGCGTGACGGCAAGCCGGTCGGCTTCGTCAGTTCGGCGGCCTCCGGGCACACGCTCGGCTGTCCGGTGGCGATGGGGTACATCAACAATCCGGATGGCGTCGCCGATGCGGCCTATCTGAACAGCGGTCAATACATGATCGATGTCGCCGGCGATCTGCTGCCGGCGACCGTGCACCTGAAGGCGCCCTACGATCCGCGCTCGGAACGGGTGAAGGGTTAACGTCCGCCGCGTGCCATACTCGACAACACGCCATCGCGGCGGATCAAACCATGAAACAGCGCCGCGGCGAGATGCAACAGCACGGTGGCAAATAGCGCGAATGCGAGCCACGTATGCAGTGCGCGCAGCAGCGCGAACAGCGCCGTACTATGCGGCGCGATCGGTGGCAAATGCAGGGGCCCGTATAGCGTAACCGGATATCCCGCCGCGGATAGCATCGCCCAGCCGATCAACGGCATCGCCGCCATCAGCGCGTAGAGGACGAGATGCGACAGCCCGGCGGCGATGCGCTGCGGCGCCGGCATATCCGCAGGCAACGGCGGACTGCCGCGCCGGATGCGCACGCTCGCGCGGAGTATCACGAGCAGCAGCAGCGCTATCCCAAGCGGCTTGTGAATCGCGACCAGCGTGGTATGCGCCTGCGACACCGTCGCGACCATGCCCACGCCGATGAACAGCATGGCGACGATCAGCGGCGCCATCGTCCAGTGCAAAAGACGCGGGAGCGGGCTGAAATGGGTACGCGTCTGTGTCATGAACGCTCTCCGTTCGACTTCGTTTGATGAACCTCGGGATGCAGCGATTCTTCGCGCGTGCGGCGCTTATACGACAGCGCGTAGGCAGCTGAGCGCGCGGCGAGCAACGGATCGTTCGAAGGCCGGATGCCGGCCGGCAAGATGGTCGGATCAAAATTGATATCGCGGCAGTCGCCGTCTTCCTGCGACGTCGTGCGATCGATCACCAGCGTGCCGTATAGGCGAAGCCGCCGGCAAGAGCCGCGACGACCGCGCCGATCGCGGCGAGCCGGCATGGCACGCATGGAGGCGCAGCGTTGGGAACGGATGGTTTTGTCACGACGACTCCTTGACTCTCGGATAGATGCACTCATCGGCTAACACCCGATTCAGCGATCTATTCCATTCGACAGGCGGCGCGTCCGTTCCGTGTACGCGCCGGCCATCGATACCGTCAATTGACGCTGCCTGCCGTCGCGGCGCCGCTCGCGACGTGGCTCGCGGCGGCCGCCCGGGCAGCGAGCGCCTCCTTGTTGTGCTTGACCTGCTGTGCAAAGACGGGATTCACATCCGGATACGATGCATCGGTAACGTAGTCAAGGCCGTTCTGCTGGGCCTCGATCAATTCCTGGTAGACCTGAGCACGCGTCTTGCCTTCTGCGAAAGCACTCGACGAAGCAGCCAGAACGACGACGGACAAGGCGGCAATAGCGATCTTCTTCATGATGAACTCCAGAGAGTTTTGTGCGGGTTTGCATGAGGGAGAACCACGGGTTCGCGGCTTTTATTCCTGCCTTGGCGCGCTGTAAAAAACAAACCTCGAACGTGGAATAAACCCATGCCTGCGTGTGTTCGCCACTCGATAGCTGAAATCCGACGACCGCCGACACCATGACCTCAACCGCCCCGCCCTCCGATTCGCCGCTTTCCGAAGCCGACATTCAGGCCTACGCCGATGGCACGCTGACGCCGGAACGGGCTGCGTTTCTGCAGGACTATCTGGGCAAGGACCCGGCGGAAGCGCGTCGCGTGGCCTTCTACGGCAGGCTCAACGCGCAGATGCAGCAGGCTTTTCAAACAACGGACGAACCCGTTTCGACACGCGCCGACGGATGGCGCGGCGCACCCGGCCGGCTGAAGGCCGCGAAGCGCCCGGGCAAGGTGGCGAATGCGCTCGGCGCGCTCGTTCTGGCACTGGTGGCCACGAGCGGCTGGCTTGCCGCCACCGAGGTGTCCCGTCAGGCGCTCGACAATGCCGCTGTGATGGCGTTGGCGGAAACCGCCGCCGCCCCGTATTCCGCTGCCTCGCCCACGCGAACCGACGCGTCCGCGCCCAAGCTCGCCGCGATCGGATTGCGACTCGTGGATCACCGGGTCCTATCGCTCGGCGCGTTCCAACGCGCCAGCGAATTCGTCTATCTGAACGCAGACAACCGGCCCGTCGTACTGATGTCCACGCCGGCACTGCTGACGCCGGCCCAACCGCAGTGGGCCGCCCGCCGCATCGGCGAGATCCGCCTGCTGACCTGGACGGCGCAGCGGCAGCGCTTCGTGGTCGCCGGCGACGCCCGCACCCACGGCCTGATGCGCGCCGCCGACGCGATGACGATGCGGTAAGCCCTGCCCCGTTTTTTTCGCAACACGGCAAAAACAACGGAATAAAATGCGCCCACGCGTGTTTGCCCTTCGAATGCGCGTGGTGGATCAATCAACGGCCGCCTATCCGGCGCCCCACGAGAAGCCCACGATCGGGATGGAAAATGGATGTCCGTGACGAGTTGATGGAGCATGTGCCGCGCTTGCGGCGCTATGCGCGAGCGCTGATCAACAACCGCGATCTCGCCGACGACCTGGTGCAGGACACGCTCGAGCGCGCGCTCGGCCGCACCGGCATGTTCCAGCCCGGCACCGATCTGCGCGCGTGGCTATTCACGATCATGCATAACGTGTTTGCCAATCAGGCGCGCAAGGCATCGGCGCGCGCGGTGCACGTAGCGGTCGATGACGACAGCGTCCACGAAAGCGAATTTGCCGTGCCGTCCGATCAGACCCGTTCGCTCGAAATGCGCGACCTCGACTACGCGTTGCAGCGTCTGCCCACGGAGCAGCGCGAAGTCGTGCTGCTGGTCGGTCTCGAGGAAATGAGCTACACCGACGTGGCTCTCGCACTGAACATTCCAATCGGCACGGTGATGTCGCGACTTTCGCGCGGTCGCGAACGGCTTCGCGCATTGATGGCGGGCACGCAGCCCGGTGCAAAATTAAAGGTGGTGCGATGAGCGACCAACACACGCCGATCGGCGAAGAAGACCTGCATGGGTACGTGGACGGCACGCTGTCGGACGAACGACGCGCCGAGGTTGAGCGCGCGCTTGAGCAGAGCCCCGAGTTGGCCACACGCGTCAGCGATTACTTCTCGTTGAACAACATGTTTCATGAACGCTATGACCGTGTGCTGAGCGAGCCCGTGCCCAAACGTCTGCAGACGCCTCCGGCCCGCGGGCGTCGCTGGCGCATTGCCGCCAACTGGCCTCAGTTCGCCGGGATGGCCGCGGCGCTGGTGTTGGGCGTGGGCATCGGTGTCGGCACGCATAGGGGACAGGATGTCGTGGCGCCCGTCGCCGGTCACTCGGATACGCGCCCGGTCAGTGCGGACAGTTCGGAAATGTTCGCGCGGCAAGCCGCGGTGGCGCATGTGGTCTATATGCCTGCCGTCGACCGCCCGGCCGAAATGACTGCGGATCACGAACAGGATTTCGTGCAGTGGCTGTCCGATCGCCTCGGCACCAACGTGCATCCGCCGATGCTCTCGAAGAGCGGCTTCAACCTCTCGGGCGGCCGCCTGTTGCCGGGCGCCGATGGGCCGACTGCGCAATTCATGTATCGCGGGCCGAATGGCGAACGCGTGACGCTGTGCATTTCGCATCGTCAGGTGAACTCGAACACCACCGCGTTCAAGCTCTATCAGGACGGGCCGGTGAACGTGTTCTACTGGGTCGACGGCGACTTTGGCTATGCGGTGTCAGGCGGGATCGATCGCAAGGTGCTGTTGCAACTGTCGCATGACGTGTACTCGCAGTTGACGGGCGCCGCGCCGGGTTGAGATGCCGTGCCGAGCCGCCTTGCGATAGCGGGTTCAGTTTGCTGACGCGCTGCCGCGATCGAGCGACGCCGCCCGCATCGCGTCGCTCGGATTGGTGAAGAACTGCTGGCGCAACTGCGCGATCTGCGCATCGCGTTGCTGAGGCGGCAAATCCTGTTTGCCGATCTGCGCGCGTTGGTTCGAGTAGTCCGCGTAGCGGGCTTGCCAGGCGTCGTCGGCCTGCTGCATCTGCAAGACGCGTTGCGCCGCTTCAGGCCCGAGTGTTTGCGTGATCTGCGCGCGCATCGCGTCGAGCGAACCGCCCTGCTTCTGCGCCTGGCTGATCGTGTCGAGTGCGGCCTGCTGCTCGCGTGCCCGTTCGTGGGCCGCGCGTGCTTCCGGTGGCTCGGCCGCGTCTAGTCCGGCAAGACGCGCCGCTTTTTGCGCGGTGCTCAACGAGCCGTCCGACGCGATGCGCAGATGCGCCAGATCCCTATGTTGCTGCTGCGATTCGGCGCCGAAGAACGGCTCGTTCCATTCGCCCATCAGCCGGTTGCCTAAGGCGTCGCACTGATCGAGCGAGAGTTGCAGCGCGTCGAGGTCCAGCTTTGCGCCGCTTGGGCCTTGGGTTGGCGAGGGCTGTAGCGACGAGCCGAGCGCCGTCCGATAAGCGTTGTAGCGCTGCCAGACGGTCACCGCTTCGTCGGCGGCCGGCGTGCCGTCGAGCTGCGCGGCGATCTGCCGACGCACTAATGCATCGAGCGTCGCCGCCGGGATTTCATTTTGCGCCGTCAGGAAGTAGTCGAAGAAATCCCGGACCGCACGCGAGCGCATGAGGTGGCCGCGGCCATCGGTTGGCAGATGCGGTGGCGACGAACCGTCGAGCGAAGCGGGCAATCCGCCGGCCGTCGACGCACCGGTGGCCATGTCCTTGCCCGAGGCGAGCGCTGGTTGCGCAGAACTCGCCGCATTCACCACCCGCATCGCCGCCACATCACGCGCGGGCGGCGGCCGGTTCAGCCACAATGCCGCACCGGCCGACACCGCGCCCACCGCCACGAAAACCAGCCACTGACGCCTCGCACTGCCGCGCTGCCGCTCCAGTCGCCGCATCCGTTCACACGCCTTGCGTCTTCAGTCGGTTTGCCTGCGTGCGAATCACGGCCACCGGATCCGCTGCATTCGCGCCGCGCACGCCGAGCAACTGATTGATCTCGTCGAGATGGTTCCACTTATAGCGGGTGCCGAGCACCTTGCCGTAGAGCGCGCTGCACACCGAGACGAGTCCATCGTTCTGCCCCGATTGGCGGCTCAGCATGATGGCGCCTGTGCCGTACAACACGAGTGTCGACGGATCGAGGACGTTGGCGGAATCGACTGGCGCGACACTGGTGTCGGTGGCGCCGGGGATGCCGAGTAAAGAGGTGGGCTGAATCGCACTGCCCGCCCACGAGTACAACAGATGCGTGTTGCCGTTGACGGTTTCCGTCGCCGCACCGGTTTGGCACGAACCCGGCGCACCGAGGCCGGCGCTCGGATAGCGCAAGTTGTAGGCTGCGGCGTTGGCCGTGGTCAGCGTCTGCAGCGCGGCGACCGCATTCTGGTTGGTGTTGTTATTGCTGCTCGTCAGGATGCCGAAACTATTTGCGAACGCGCCGATGATCGGTGTCGAAAGACCGGTCGGATCCTTTTGCAACGCGTCCTGCGCGAAGTCGGCGAACTCCGAGCCGCGATGCGGCGTGCCGATCGTGGTGACCGACGCCACGAGTTCCGGCGCCACCGCCGCCACGTAGCGCGAGGTCAAACCACCCTGGCTGTGGCCGATCAGGTTCACCTTCTGCGCGCCGGTCGCCGCCAGGACCTGCTTCACGTAGGCGAGCAACTGTTCGCCACGGCCGTTCGGTCCGTCGTCGCTCTGAAAGCCCGACAGGTTCGCCACATAGACGGTTGCGCCGTGCTGCTGGAGGTCGGACTGAATGCCGTACCAGTAGTCGAGTACGCCGAGATATTTGTCGGTGCCTGCAAGCCCGTGAACGAGGATGATCGGATAGCGGGTTGCCGCGTAGTCGTCAGTGCTTGCATTCGACGTCGCGGCAACTGCGCGATCGATACCGGCGGGTGTGACGAGTGTCAGAAGAACGGCGAGCGGCGCATTGGCGACAGCAGCCGCGATCGCCCAGGCGACGATGCGAGAACCCTTCGATTTCGACATGTAACGGCCTCCGGTTGCGAAGTCCGCATATTTAGCTATACAAATCGACCGAGGGCAATAGAGCGGGAACTCCAAACTGTTTATGCTGCAGCCGGTTTTCAGGGTTTATCGCGGTGTTGCGATGCGGCGAGCATGGAAGGAATCGAGTTCGATAATGCTGTGTGGATTCGCGCTTGACCTGACCAACTCTCGCGGCGTAATGCCCAACAACCGCCCCATCCAATGCGCCATATGACTCTGATGCGCGAAGCCCGTCTCCAGCGCGATCTGACTCGCGCTCAACTTGCCTTGGAGCAATAACGCCCTTGCCCGCTCCACTCGCCTTTGCACCACGTACTGATGCACCGGCATGCCAAGTGTCTCGCGAAACAGCACCTTGAAATGCGGGACACTCAATTCGGCGTGCGTCGCCAGTTCGCCAAGCGTGAGACGCTGATCGAGGTGCGCTTCGATAAACTCGATCACGCGCGCCGCGGTCTTCGGCGCAAGCGTGCGACGCTTGTTCTCGAGTCTGTCGAGCACCGGTGCGTTGCCGATCAGACGCACCACCATTGCCGTGCAGAGGCTTTCGGCGTAGAGCGGATCGGACGCATCGTCCGCTTCGAGTTCCGCGCGTAACGCCCAGGCCAGATGCTGAAAGCGCGGGTCGCGCATCTGGAGTTGCGGACGAAGCCGCGCTTCGCCCGTCTTCAATTCCAGTTGTTCGATGGTCCTCCGCGCGAAGTCTTCGCCGATCCACACACTGAAAATCGTGCAGGCGGCTTCATCGGTCCACTGCCCGTCGACGCCCGCGGGAATCACATCGGCATCGCCATGCGCCTGAATCCGCGAGTAGCGGCGCTCACTGCATATGCAACGCGCCCTCACCGGCGCGCCGACATGCACGCCCACGCGATGATGCTTGAGCGCGGGAATCCGGTGCAGCCCGGCCGACACGTTGACCAGCTCCGCACCAAAGCCCTGCCAGCCGAGCGCCTTGCTCGAGAGCAACGTAATGCGGGAACCACTGTGCGGCTGCGGTATCGGTGTCGCGGCATTCATTGCTTTCCCTCTCGATGGCGGACAGTATGTGTGCATTGTGCTGCGTTTTTTACTCTTTCGCTTGGGCTCACAGCGCCTCGACGCACGTGCTGCGCAGTCCCACGGAAAAACAATCATCCGAATCTGCGCACGACGATCCGTGCCCGCGCGTTTCTCCCTGCCCGCCTCCTTAAGATGGCCGCATACCGACCCAGCAAGGAGCTCAACGTGTTTGTGATCTTTGGAGCAGCAGGCAATGTAGGCAGAGTAAGCGCGGCGGCGTTGCGCCGGGCAGGCCGCGAAGTACGCGCGGTCGTGCGTAACGGCAAGCAAGGCGACACGCTGGCGGCAATCGGCTGCGAAATCGCCATCGCCGATCTGCTCGATCCAACCTCTGTCGCACGCGCTATCGAAGGGGCGTACGGGGTACAGATACTGTGTCCGGTGCCGCACGCGAACGCCGATCCCTCAACCACGATGCGGCGCATGATCGACGTGAGCGCGGACGCCTTGCGCGCCAACCCGCCGCACCGCCTGCTCGCGCTGTCCGACTACGGCGCGGAACACCCGAGCGGCACCGGCATCACGACGCTCTTCCACTACCTCGAAACGCAACTCGCGCCTGTTGGCTCGCAGTTGACGTTTCTGCGCGCAGCCGAACACATGCACAACTGGGCGCGCATGCTGCCGGTCGCGCTTGCCAGAGGTGTGCTGCCAAGTCTGCATCATCCGTTGAGCAAGCTGTTTCCGACAGTCGCCGCACACGATGTCGGGCTGCTGGCCGCCGAATTATTGCTCGACGACAGACCGGCGAAGATGTCGCCACGGGTGGTGAGCCTCGAGGGTGAGGCGCGCGTCAGCGCGCTAGACATCGCGCGCACGCTCGGTGAATTGGCGCACCGGCAGATTGCGGCTCATGAAGTGCCGCGAGGCGAATGGGCCGCCATGCTGCAAGGCGCGGGACTCAGCGAAAACCACGCGCGTCTCATTACGGATCTGTACGACTCACACAACGCGGGTCGCATCGACGTCGAAACGGAGGTCAGCGAGCGGCGCTTCGGCGCGACCGCGCTAGTGGACGTGCTTGCGTCGATCCTGGCGCGCATGGCTGAAACTGCGACGGCAACTGGAACTGCAACTGCGACGGCACGCTGAACCGCACTCGCGATAGGAGAAACGGCATGCATACCTGCCCTTTACTGCGCGCATCGATGGAGTCCAGGAAAAGCACGACGCCTCGCATCCCGCAGACACGCGGAACGACGGACACCCGCTACTGGATGACTATCCCGGCAGGTCTCGCGGGATTGATTGGCTGGCGAGCGCTTCGGGACATACTCAACGCGATTCCCGATAGCAACGACGACTTTGGTTTATTCTGACTCGCCGCAACCAGGCCCGGTTCGAAGCCGGATGTCGCGCACGAGAGGTTCGCACATTTGCAGCGTTATCTGGAAACGCCGGACGGTTCGCGTTGTGTTTGATGCTGAGTTGGAAAACCCCATCGAGCAGCAGCAACAGGAGTGGCAATCCATATCGAACAATTTTGCACAGTTCGTTCGAGCGAGGCAGTAAAGAGACACGCCCTATCTACCCCGAAGGTGCACGCTGGATACGTAAAAGCCCCTCGGCATAACGGCTCAACTCATTGACGAAATCGACGCCAAAGCACCGGTCACCGTTTGCAAAAGGTGGCCGGCGCGTACGCGTCAATTATTCGTTTTCGTCGAAGTAGTGCCCAAACTTCAACTGTTTGGTGCGGATATAGCGCTCGTTTTCTTCGCGCATCGGAATCGCCAGCGCGACCCGCTCGCATACCGGAATGCCGTGTTTCGACAGCGTGTCGAATTTTTCCGGATTGTTGCTCATCAGGCGCACCGAGGTGACCTTGAGCGTGCGCAAAATGCCCGCCGCCGAATCGTATTCGCGCGAGTCGTCGGGCAAGCCGAGATCGAGATTGGCCTCGACGGTGTCGCGGCCCTGCTCCTGCAGCGCATACGCGCGAATCTTGTTCGACAACCCAATGCCGCGCCCTTCGTGGCCGCGCAGATACAGCAGCACGCCGCAGCCTTCCGCCGCGATATAGCGCAGCGCCAGATCGAGTTGTTCGCCGCAATCGCAGCGATAAGAGCCGAGCACGTCGCCCGTCAGGCACTCGGAGTGCAGGCGCGTCAATACGGACGACTGGTTGGCGACATCGCCCATCACGAGCGCAAGATGTTCGGCGCCGCTTTCGGCCACGCGAAACACATAGGAGGTAAACGTGCCGTAGCGCGTGGGGAGCGTGGCGGTAGCGTCGAGAACGACGCATTCGCCGTTGGTTGCGCCGTCTGCTGCTTGCGACGGATCGTGAGACGTGAGCATGGCGTTGGACAATGGTGCTGACATGAACCCGATCAAACCGGGAATAAGGTGTGGACTGGGAGTTTACCGCTAATCGGCACAACGCATCGGATGTCCATGCACCGCGCAAGGAACCGTGCGACGGCGCACCGCTCGCGAGCATCGAATGAGACCGGACATGCCGCGCGCCACAGGTATTCCCGAAGTACTTCGGCCGCGCGTCGCGCCTATACTGGAATAGCCTGTCCCTCACGACAGCGCGCCGCCTCGGCGTGCTGCACTGCGAAACGGAGCCGCTCCATGACAAGCGTTGCACAGCTTCTTAAAACGAAACCGAACAACACCATCGTCTACACGGTCGGGGCCGACGATTCCGTCTACGAGGCGATCAAGCTGATGGCTGAAAAGGGTATCGGCGCACTGGTCGTGACAGACGGCGACAGCATCGCCGGGATTGTCACGGAGCGCGACTATGCGCGCAAAGTCGTCCTGATGGACCGTTCGTCGAAGGCCACGCCGGTGCGCGACATCATGAGCAAAGCCGTGCGCTTCGTCCGTCCCGACCAGACCACCGACGATTGCATGGCCCTGATGACCGAACGGCGCATGCGCCACTTGCCGGTCATCGACAACGACCGCCTGGTGGGCATGGTATCGATCGGCGACCTGGTGAAGAACATCATCGCCGAGCAGCAATTCACGATTCAGCAACTCGAGTTCTACATTCACGGCGAACGGCCCTGAGGGTCGCTGCCTGTCGCAGCCCGCGGCGGTCCGCACTGCGATTCGGGCGTCGCACGCTGGCGGAACAGCACGCAAAAAAAGCCCAATCCTTGAAAAAGGTTGGGCAAAGCTACCTTGCGGCAGCGGAGGTTCCTGAATTGTGGGCCGCGAGAATGCGCGGCGCATAAAGTGCGCATACCCCTGAACGCGTCATATCTCGGATTGCCTGCCAACTGCAGAACGTGCGCTCGCGTGTTGCACGCACGCCCTGCTTCGATCTGATCGACGACCGGCCGGCCGCAACCGGCCTAGTTACCGAAATAGACGGCCTTCGGGCCCGACATCGGCTGCACGACGCCACCCGATTGCGACGAACCGCTCACCGCGCCACCGTATCCGCTGGTATCCGCGACCGGCTCCTGCGTCTGCGCGACGGCCGGATTTTGCGCCTGCACACGGCTTTCGGCGGCTTGCGCATCAGCCGGATAGTTCGGGTCGTTGCTCGCGGCCGGGTTGTAGCCCGCTTGTTCCAGCTGGATCAATTGATTGCGGACTTCCGCGCGGGTCGCGGGCTGGTCGGCCGATTGAGCGAACGAAGCGACCGGGGCGGCGAGAACGGCTGCAATAGCGATTGCCTTGATGAGCGATTTCATGATGACTTACCTCCAGATCTGATTTTTGCTTCGCTTGTCGCACGATGCGAGAAGCGAGTCGTTTCAGTCTAGTCACCCGAACATCGCGGGAAAACCCTTAATTGCGAGATAGATAATTGTTCAAAACGCAAGAATGCGGCGGAACTAACGAACAAAGATCGTCCAAGCCGTCGATTTACCGTAATAATTGTCGGAATCGTAACCTTTGTGTCTGATGTTTCGAAAATGCTGCTCCATTGAGCGTGTTTTGCCGCATTGCTTGACGTCAGTAGTCAGATTTGCGCACGCGTCAACGTGTCGGCATGCGGCGGCAGCAACAATTTTCGGGGCCCGCTGACGAACGCGCTGCCGGGTTCGAAAAACCGTAACGGCCGATGCATTTCGCGCGACAAGCCGATACGCGTCGTCACGCCGACCGGCACATCCCCGCTCTCTATCACGCCGATCCACAAGCCGCGCCCGGTGCAAAGATCGCGACCGTCGAACGACTGATCGATGCCCAACGCTACGGTAAGCCGGCCGGGACCGCGCGTGAGATCGCGCAGCGGCACGCCCGGCCGCCGCGCTTCCATCAGGGGCAAACCTTCCAGCGGCTCGATGGCGCGCAGCAGAATCCCGGCGCCAACCTCCTCCGCTTCCGCGGACATGTTCAGCATGTACGAAAGCCCGTACGTGAGCCGGATATAAGCGTGGCCCGGGGCGAGAAACATCGAACCGTTGTACGGGCGGCGGCCTTGAAAAGCATGGCTGGTCGAATCGCCGAGCGGATAAGCCTCGGTTTCGACAATCCGGCCGCTGATACGGCCTTCAGGGAGGTCGTGCACCAGATATTTGCCGACCATGAAACGCGCCAGCGCGACGGTATCGAGCGGCAAATCGTCACGCAGCAATGGGAGGATAGGCAAAGGCTGCTTTGGCATGCGATCCGGACGGAGGTCGTTAAGCGCAACGCGCGGGGTTCGATGGATGTGCGGCCTGGCGGCGCAGACGCGCCCACGACCGCGCCACCCGCTCCGCATCAAGTGGTAGAGCGCCATCGGTCTGCCTTCATCGGCCCAGGCGTTGTACCAAAACCTCATTTCCGGGCAGCTACGCGTTCACCATGGCACTAATTGGAGTATCGTGTGTTTCCGGCTTGCAGGACAGCCTTTGCCGGCATGCGTGTGCTTAGGCGCGCCTGATCAGCTTACAGATTGCAAGAAGTTGCACGACCGCAGCAACGTTCCATTCAGATTTGATCCCGAAGTACCCGCTGGTGCAGTACACCGGCCCATTCCGGGGCCGTCGTATGTATTCATGACAATAGGAGAGAGTTGAATGAAAGCATTCCAGGCAATCAAGATGGTCGGCGGCGCGCTGATCGTTCTGGCGTCCATCAACGCGTACGCACAAAGCAGCGACGCTGCAGCTCCGGCGGCCCCTATGGCCGCTTCGTCCGCGGCTGGCGGTGCCAAGGCGGTCAAGAAAGCCGATCGCGCATTGGGACGCAAAGTGCGCACCGCGTTGTCGAAGACCAAGGGCCTGAGCGTGGCCAACATCACCGTGCGTGCGCGTAGCGGCGCAGTGACGCTGGCCGGCACGGTGCCTGAGCAGCCGCAGGTCGACCTGGCAACCCAGACCGCGCAAGGCGTGCCGGGCGTGACGTCGGTCAAGAACGCACTGACGATCCGTCCGGTCGGCCAGTAATCGCGTTAGACAGTCGTCACGCGACACCCGGGCGCGCCGCCTCATCACGAGGCGGCGCGCCCGGACCCAAACATCCGGTTTCTTTCCCTGAAGCGGCAACCCGGCTGTTGTCGGCCGATGGTGTTTCGTCCATCGAAACCACGCTGCATTTTCCGCGCAATCCCGCGTCGCTCAATCCATCCAATCCTTCAGATGCAGAACAGCCGTCGGTTGTCTTGCCGTCCCCGCCACTGCGTCTGCACAATCCGTAGCGCGGACGGACGAAACCTCGTCCGCCGCAAACTATCCTTTATAATTTAATGTGTTATCGCACATTGTTGACAGAATGGTTTGGCATTCGCGCTCGCTCCCGAGTCTCGTCGGCGCCGTCCGCGCGCGCCGCGCCAGTCCGGCACAAGCCACAGAACACGCCATGAAAGGAGGCTCTGAATGACCACGCCCGCGACCGGTTTGCCCCGCTGGACCATTGCCTCGCCCTTCGCCGCCTGGATCGTGCTGGGCGTCGCGTATACCTTGCCGGGCAACGGACTGCTGCTCGCGCTCATCGGCGTCGCGCTGTGCGCCGCCGTGTTCACGGCCGTGCACCATGCGGAAGTGGTCGCGCATCGCGTCGGCGAGCCGTTCGGGACCCTGGTGCTGGCGGTGGCCGTCACGGTGATCGAGGTCGCGCTGATCGTCTCGGTCATGCTGACGTCCGGCCCGGAAAAGGCCGGGCTCGCACGCGACACCGTATTCGCCGCGGTGATGATCGTCTGCAACGGGATCGTGGGTATTTGCCTGCTGGTGGGCGGCATCCGGCATCGCGAGCAGGACTTTCAGAGTCGCGGCGCGGCGGCTGCGCTGGCGGTGCTCGCGTCGTTGTCCGTGTTGACGCTGGTCATGCCGAACTACACGACGACCAGCGCCGGCCCGCTTCTGTCGTCGTCGCAACTGGCGTTTGCGGGGGTGTCGTCGCTGGTGCTGTATGGCGTGTTCGTGTTCGTCCAGACCGTGCGGCATCGCGACTACTTTCTTGCCGGCGTCCCCGACGAGGACGTCCATGCCACCCCGCCGAGTATCGGTGTGGCGCTGGTCAGCGGCGGCTTGCTGGTGGTGTGCCTCGTCGCGGTCGTATTGCTGGCGAAGGTGCTCTCGCCGGTGGTCGAAACCGCGGTGAAGAACGCGGGTGCGCCGCCCGCGGTGGTCGGCATTATCATCGCCGCGCTGGTGCTGCTGCCCGAAGGACTCGCTGCCGTGCGCGCGGCGCGGGCCGATCGCTTGCAGAACAGCCTGAATCTCGCGCTCGGCTCAGCGCTGGCCAGCATCGGGCTGACCATTCCAACGGTCGCCGCGGTGTTCTTGTGGACCGCCCAGCCGCTCATCCTCGGTATCGACGGCAAGGAAACCGTGCTGCTGGCGCTCACGCTGGTTGTCGGCACCCTGACGCTCAGCACCGGACGCACGACGATCCTGCAGGGCGCCGTGCATCTGTCGCTGTTCGCGGCGTATCTGTTTCTGTCCTTCGCGCCCTGAAGATAGGCTCAGGGTCCACGCCCACCTCAAACGGCGGCCGCCCGCGCCTACTCCTCCCAGTGCGCCGCAATCCAGTCGCGAAACAGATTCAGCTTCTGCTGATGCGCGACTGAATCCGGATACACGAAGTAATAGCGCCAGCCGGTCTTGAGCACCGTATCGAACGGCCGCACGAGACGCCTCGCCGCAACGTCTTCGTCGATCAAGGCAAGATCGCTGATGGCGACACCGAAGCCCTGCAAAGCGGCGTTGGTCGCCATGTCGAGCGTGTCGAAGCTCGGGCCGTGCCCGGCGTCGATACCTTGCGTGTTCGCGGCATCCACATCGCTCACCTTGGCGAGCCACATCTTCCAGTCGCGATGGTCGCGCGTTGGATGCAGCAGCGTGTGGCGCGCCAGATCCGCCACCTCGTCCAACGGTTTGTCTTTCAGCAGATCGGGCGCGCACACCGGCGTCAGACGCTCCTCGAACAAGGGCACCGCCTGCACGTCCACGCCCGGTGACGAGCCGTAGATGATCGCCGCGTCGAACGGCTCGAGCTGGAAATCGACGTCGTGCTGCCAGGTCGTGGTGATCTGCACGTGCAGCTCGGGATACTCGGCCTGAAAGCGCATGATCTTGGGCAACATCCAGCGCATCACGCAGGTCGGCACTTTCAATGCGAGATCGGTACGTTGACGCGTGAGGCGCAGCGATATCTCCTCGATGCGCGCGAAGCTCTCCTTCACGGCCGGCAGCAGCAACTCGCCTTCGGCGGTCAGCGTCAGACCTTTTGCGTGGCGTTTGAAGAGCGGGAACTTGTAGTAGTCCTCGAGCGCGATGATTTGCCGGCTGACCGCGCCTTGCGTCAGGCACAGGTGGTCGGCGGCGCGCGTGAAGCTGCGATGCCGCGCGACGGTTTCGAAAATCTGCAGCGCATTGAGCGGCGGGAGACGTCGCATCGGGATAGTCCAGTCCGGGATCAGGAAAAGTCATTGCCCGGGCGTGCGGCATGGCGTGCCGTCGCGCCCTTGAGCCCACAGGATACGCGATCAGAATGTTCCGCAGGCGTTGCGCGCGGACAAACGCACATGCATTCCGCTCATGACCTGCACGTCGATTCAGGCCTGGGCGCCCCCGCTTGCACCGACTCAGGGCACATCCCGCCGGACACCGCACCAGAACCGAGCTTTCCTCATACCTCCTTCAAGCCCGCCGACGTCAATCGATCATGGACGTTAACCCCGATACGCCACTGGCTTGGTCTTCCCACGGATCGCAGCAAAGCTGCTGCTAGCGTCGCACGACAGCCGACCCATGAGATTCCGTCATGCGCGCCATGCGCATATTTCGTTTGTTGGAGGATTTTGGCAAACCTAGAGTGCATCAACACGCAGCGCACCCGGCATTGCGTGAAACCGGGTAAGACCGGCAGCGCAAATGGGCGATGCAGCGGCAGCGGTCAGAGCGAATATCACCAGGCAACAGGCGTTCAACACAGGAGACCGCCATGCAAGAGATCAAACGGGGTAGAAGGCAGGCCATCAAGACGATCGGCGCGGCACTCGCGGCGTCCACCTTGCCGATGCCGTTCATCAATCTGCGGGCGCAGGAGCACAACTTCTCCGGCAAGACACTGCGCCTCCTGACCTGGTCGGACGACACCGGCGCCGCCGCCCTGCGCAACATCGCCGCCACGTTCACGGCGAAGACCGGCGCGAAGGTCGTCGCCGATCGCGCCGACGGCACCTCCGGCATGGTCGCCAAGGTCAAGGCCGCGGGCGATCGTCCCACTTACGACGTCATCACGCTGGCCGGCGTCGGCGCGGCGGGTCTGGGCGACGCCGGCCTGCTGATGAAGCCCGATCTCGACAAGCTGCCGAACCTGAAGGAGGTCGCGCCGCAATACCGCACGGGCGCGAACGGCTTCGGCGTGGGTTATCTGCTGTGGTCGGACGGTTTGATCTACAACACGTCGACGGTCAAAACGGCGCCGTCTTCGTACGAAGCACTATGGGACCCGAAGTACGCCGGACGCCTGTTCCTGCCGCCGCCCGAATGGGCCGAAGCGGTGGACCTCGCGATCATCGCCGCAAAAATGAGCGGCGGTTCGCAACAGAACATCGAGCCGGGCTTCAAGAAGCTGATGCAGTTGAAGGACCACGTGATGACGCTCGGCGAGAATCCGAATCAGGTAGCCGATCTGTTCCGCACCGGCTCGCTCGATATTGGCGGCATCTATTCGCCGGCCTTTTTCCCGGACCAGATCCGCAAGCCCGAGTACAAGATGGGCGTGACCTACGGCATGAAGGAAGGTTTCGCCACGCAACTGATGTTCACGGTGATCCCGAAGTCGCATCCGGGCGACAGCGATCTGATCCACGCCTTCATCAACCATTCGCTCGACGCCGGCGTGCAAGGCCGCATGGCTGCCGACGTGCTGAACGGCCCGGTCAATTCGAAAGCGGTGATTCCGGCCGAAAGCCGGGCGTTCGTGCCGAGTCCGCAGCAGATCGCCGAGAAGGCGATCCTGCATGACGACAAGGCGCTCGCCGTCGTGCAGCCGGCGTGGATCAAGCGCTACACCGATATTTTCTCGGCATGACCACGATGCTCGCGCGCTTTTCGCGGCGTGCCCCGTCTGCGTCGGGCGCGGCGACGGACGATGCGCCGGGCGCGGCTGCCGGTTCGCCCGGCGCCGCATCCCGCGCACCGGACGAGCAGGCGTCCACGGCGCTCGCGAAAGCGCGCCCCTGGCTTCTGCTCGCGCCGATCCTGTTATTTCTCGCCATCCTCGGCGCGGCCGCGCTCGTCGTGCTGCGCATGAGCTTCGGCACGCAAGGCAACGAATGGCGCGGCTTCACGCTGCAGAACTATGCCGATCTCCTCGACGGCTATTTCCTGAAGTCGTTGTGGCTCACATTGAAGCTCGCGTTCCAGAGCATGGTCTGCGCCGTGCTGCTGGCGATTCCCGTCGCGTTGGCGATGGCGCGCACGCAGTCGCGGCTCGCGCGGCGGTTGTTGCTCGCGGGCGTGCTGCTGCCCTTGCTCGTCAATCTGCTGCTGCAAGGTTATGGCTGGCTGATCATTCTCGGCCCAGCGGGCCTGCTCAATCACGCGCTGCTCGGCAGCGGCCTCGTCGAGCGTCCGGTGATGTGGCTGTATCGCGAACACGGCGTGTTGCTCGGTTTGATTCAGACGGCGTTTCCACTGGCCGTGCTGCCTTTGTCGAGCGCGATGCGCGCGGTCTCGAGCTCGTATGAAGAAGCCGCGGCCACGCTCGGCGCGACACGCTGGCAAACGCTGCGCCATGTGCTGCTGCCGCTCGCCATGCCGGGTCTCGTGTCCGGCGCCCTGCTCGTGTTCGCGTACAACGCCAGCGCCTTCGCCGTACCCTTGCTGCTCGGCGGACGCCGCGTGCCGATGCTCGCCGTGCTGGTCCACGACCAGGTCGCGCCCCTGCTGAACTGGCCCGCCGCTTCCGCATCCGGTGTCGTGCTGATGATCGCGACGCTCACCGTGATGGCGCTGTCGCAGCGGCTCGTGCGCCGTACGCAACGTCTCGCCGAGGAGCCTCACGCATGAGCACGCCGATCCAGACGCCCTTGACGCGTCCCCCACGTTCACCGCATTCACCACGTTCACCGCGCCAGCCGCGTTTGCCGATCACCATGCCCGGCCAGCTCGGCAAGGCCACCGCGCTGCTGGCCGCCATCGTGCTGTTTCTCGCGGCGCTGCCGATCCTGACGATGATCGCGATGTCGTTCAGCGCGGCCGACACGCTCGAATTCCCGCCGCACGCCTACGGCCTGCATTGGTACCGCGCGGCCTGGCACAGCTTTGTCTCGCCGGATGCAAGCGACACCCTCTCGATGGGCGCCGCGCTCAGCACCAGCCTGATCGTCGCACTTTCGACAATGGTCATCGCCACGCTCGTCTCGGTGCCCGCCGCCTACGCACTGAGCCGTTACCGTTTTCGCGGCAAACCCGCAGTCGAACAACTGGTGGCGTTGCCGCTCGTCTATCCGCTGGTGATGCTCGGCTTGTCGCTGCTGCTGGTGTTCAACGTGCTGCCGGTCGAACTCGGCGTTTTCCGCCTGATCATCGCGCACGTGATTCTGGCGCTGCCGTTCACCGTGAAGAATTGTGCGGCGTCGGTGGCCTCGATCGGACCTGAGTTCGAGGAAGCGGCCTGCGTGATGGGCGCAAGCCCGACCCGCGCACTGGTCGACGTGATCCTGCCGCTGATGCGCCCCGGCATTCTCGCCGGCATGCTGTTCGCGTTCATCGTCTCGTTCAACGAATTCACGGTGACCTTCTTCCTGTACGGCATCGACACGATGACGCTGCCGGTGTGGCTCTACAGCCGCACGGTGTCGTCGCTCGATCCGACCGTGTTCTGTTTCGCCGTTTTCATCGTCGCGATCGACTTCGCGCTGATCTGGCTGCTCGAAAAACTGATCGGCGACGAAGGGGTGGCGCTTTGATCACCCGTTCGATTCGCGCTGTGCCGATGCCTTTTTGCTGGAGCATTCGATGACCCATCTAAGCTTGCAGGCCGTGACCAAGCGCTTCAACGCGGCCTATGCCGTCGACAGCGTCGATCTGAGCGTGCCCGACGGCAAACTGGTGTGCTTTCTCGGGCCGTCCGGCTGCGGCAAGACCACGCTATTGCGGATGATCGCCGGGCTGGAAACGCCGAGCTCCGGCAGCATCGATTTCGCCGGCCGCGACGTCACGCATTTACCGGCGAACCAGCGCGACTTCGGCATGGTGTTTCAGTCGCTCGCGCTGTTTCCGCATATGACGGTCGCGCAGAACGTCGCGTATCCGCTCAAGCTGCGCAAGACCGCTAAAGACGCGCAAGCGCGCCGCGTCGCTGAATTGCTGGAGCTGATCCAGTTGCCGCATATGGCGAACCGGCCGGTCACGCAACTCTCCGGCGGCCAGCGGCAACGCGTGGCGATTGCGCGCGCGATCGCCTCGCAACCGAAACTGCTGCTGCTCGACGAACCGCTCTCCGCGCTCGACGCCAAACTGCGCGAAGCCATGCAGGTCGAAATCCGCCTGCTGCAACAGCGCCTCGGCATCACGACGATCATGGTGACGCACGATCAGCGCGAAGCGATGACGATGGCCGACGAGATCGTGGTGATGGAGAAAGGCCGGATTGCGCAGGTCGGCAAGCCGCTCGATATTTATCGCGATCCGGTCAGCGAGTTCGTCGCCGACTTCATCGGGCTCGGCAACATCCTGCCGGTCACTTATGACGGCGCAGGCGGCGTCAGCCTGCCGGGCGGAAGGCGCATTGCGGTTGCGCAGCCGGCGCGGATGCCGGAATCCGGCAGCGATATCCGTCTGCTGATCCGGCCGGAAGACGTGTGCGTCAAAGCAGCGGCCGGCGATGCCGGGCAGAACCGCCTCGCGGGCACGGTGACGTTTATCCGCGATGTGGGGGCGTCGCTCGAAGCCACCATCGATTGCGCGGGATTCACGCTGACTGCCGCGACCACGCCGCGCGAAACGCCGGGGTTGACGCTCGGCATGCCGGTGTTCGCGGAATTGCCACCGCACGCGTGCAAACTGATCGCCGCCCGCGCGGCGCATTGAAGCAAGCGCGCCGCTGAAGCAAGGCAACGAAACGCGCCGCCGAAGCGTTCACAGAAACCCATTCCAATACCGAGTTTTCGACAGAGGAAAGACCATGAATCAGCCCCAAGTTGCCCAATCGAACGCACGCCGCGTCTTCGCCACCCTCGCCGCGACGCTCGCCTTCACCGGCCTCGGCGCACTGTGCGCGCTCCCGTCCACCGCGCATGCCGACGCGCTCGACAACATCGCCAAGTCCGGCACGGTGCGCATCGGCGTATTCGAGGACTACCCGCCGTTCGGCTCGATCGGCCCGGACATGAAGCCGATGGGCTACGACATCGACGTCGCCAATCTGATCGGCAAGGCGCTCAACGCGAAGGTCGAGCTCGTGCAGGTGACCGGCGACAACCGCATGGCCTACCTCGCCGACCACAAGGCTGACATGCTGCTTTCAGTCGGCCAGACGCCGGAACGCGAAAAGGTGATCGACTTCTCGCAGCCCTACGCGCCCTACTACCTCGCCGTCTTCGGCCCGAAAACGCTGCCCGTGAAGAACGCCGCCGACCTCGCCGGCAAGTCGATTTCGGTGGCGCGCGGCACGCTGGAAGACCTGAGCGTCACCAAGATCGCGCCGCCCAGCGCAACCATAAAAAGATTCGACGATCCTAACGGCGCAATTTCGGCGTTTCTTTCTGGTCAGGTACAGTTGATGGTAGTCGGCAACGATGTCGGCGCGACCATTCTTGCGCGTCATCCGGCGAACGATCCCGAGCAGAAGTTTTCGCTGTTCAGCTCGCCGGATCACGTCGGTCTGAACAAGAACGAGCCGCGTCTGAAGCAGAAAGTCGACGAAACGATTGCCAAGGCCCGCAAGGACGGCACCATGAATGCGATTTCGCAGAAGTGGCTGCGCGCGCCGCTGCCGGCCGATCTCTAAACCTTTTTTGCGCGGACTGGCCTGGCCGGTCCCTCAAGGGGACGTCCTGCCGGGCGCCTTCCAGGAGGCCTTTTCGGGTCGTCCGCGCCGGAGTTTGACCTCACGATGAGCGCCACGCCATGACTTATGCGTTCGATTTCAGCGGCTTCGGCCTTTATGCGGGGATGCTCGCGCGCGGCGTCGCCGTCACGCTGGGGCTGACCGCCGTGTCCACCGTGCTCGGCGGCCTCGTCGGCATTGCCGGAGCGAGCATCGCGGTGGCCGGCCCGAAGTGGGCGCGCTGGGTGATCGCGACTTATGTCGAGTTGATCCGCAATACGCCCTTCATCGTGCAGTTGTTCTTCGTTTTCTTCGGCTTGCCGAGCCTCGGCATTCATATCGACGAAGTGCAGGCCGCGATCCTGGCGATGACCGTCAATCTCGGCGCGTACGCGATCGAGATCGTGCGTGCCGGCATCGATTCGATTTCGCGCGGCCAGGTGCAGGCGGCGCAAGCACTCGGCCTGCATGGGCGCCAGGTGTTCCGCTACGTCGTGCTGCCGCAGGCGATCGCCAACGTGTTTCCCGCGCTGCTGAGCCAGGTCCTTATCGTGATGCTCGGCTCGGCGGTGGTCTCGCAGATCTCCGTGCCCGATCTGACCTATGCGGCCAACTTCATCCAGTCGCGCAACTTCCGCTCGTTCGAGAGCTACGTGATCATCACCGCGACGTATCTGGGCTTGTCGATCCTGTTGCGCCAATTGTTGAACCGGTTTGGCCGCGGACTGTTTGCCGGCCGCGCCGCGCGAGGGGCCGACAGCGCGCCGCGCAGCTGGCGCACCCGCCTGATGTGGCGCGCCGCCGCCCGCACTCTGCCGACGGAGCGCTGATCATGGTCGAATTCACACTGTGGGACATCGCCCGCAATCTGTTGCTCGCCGCCCGCTGGACGGTGTTGTTGTCGCTGATCGCGTTTGTCGGCGGCGGCATGGTCGGGCTCATCCTGCTCGCGATGCGCGTGTCGCCGTTGCCATGGCTGCGGAGGATCGTGGTGGTGTATGTGGAGGTGTTTCAAGGCACGCCATTGCTGATGCAGCTGTTTCTGGCGTTCTTCGGCCTGCCCTTGCTGGGCGTCGACGTCTCGCCCTGGGTCGCGGCGACCGTCACGCTGACGCTTTACACCAGCGCGTATCTGGTGGATATCTGGCGCGGCTGCGTGGAAGCCGTGCCGCGTGGACAGTGGTCCGCCGGAGCGAGTCTGGGCATGACGTTCGGCCAGCAACTGCGCTACATCGTCTGGCCGCAGGCGCTGAAGATCGCCGTGGCGCCGACCGTCGGCTTCCTCGTGCAGGTGGTGAAAAGCACGGCGCTCGCGTCGATCATCGGCTTCACGGAATTGACCAAGACCGGCACGATGATCACCAACGCCGCATTCCGCCCGTTTCCGATCTACGGCATGGTCGCGATGATTTACTTCGCGATGTGTTTCCCGTTGACCTGGTATGCGCGGGTGCTGGAAAAGCGGCAAAAGGTGGGGCAGCACCGGTGACTTGCCGTTGGCGGATCCTTGCCGAACGGAACGCCTGCCAACACGCTTAGCGGCCCTCACACGCATCCACAAAAAAGCGGCAACCGTTTCAGACGGTTGCCGCTTTTTTACTGCCGCCGCGATTGGGCTACTTCGCCGCCTGCGTCGACTTCCGCAACTTCGCCACGTCGTCCGCCGTGACCGCCGGCCCACGGTTATTCCACCCGGCCCGCACGAAGGTCAGCACATCGGCGATCTGCCGGTCGTTGAGCACCGGCGCGTACTTCGGCATCGGATACGGTGCGGGAATACCGCCGATCACCAGATCCTCCGTACCGTTCAAGGTCACGTTGATCAGCGACGACGGATCCTTCTCCAGCACGTTCGGATTCCCGGCCAGCGGCGCGAGCATCGGCGCAAAGCCGCGTCCATCGACGCCATGGCAGTGCATGCAATACGCCGTATAAACGCGCGCGCCGGCATCGTTCGCGGGACGGTTCAGCGATACCTTCGTCGCCTGCGGCTCGTACGTATACGGCGGCGCACCGCTGCCGCCCGCCGGCGGCAGCGACTTCAGATACGTGGACATCGCGGCGATGTCGGCATCGCTCATGCCCTGCGTGCTGTTGTTGATCACACTGGTCATCGAACCGAAGGCCGATGCGTGGCGATTGGCGCCGGTCTTCAGGAACGCCTGCAGATCCTGATCGTTCCAGCGGCCCAGGCCGACGTTGTGCTCGCCCGTCAGGTTCGCCGCGAACCAGCCGTCGAGCAGGCCGCCGCTCAGGAACGCGCTGCCGCTTTCATCCATCGCCTTCTCCTGGAACGCGATGCCGCGCGGCGTATGGCACGAGCCGCAGTGCCCCAGGCCCTGGATCAGATACGCGCCCCGGTTCCACGCGACATCCTTGCCCGGCTTGTCCTGATAGGCGCCCTTCTCCAGGAACACCATGTTCCAGAACTTCAACGGCCAGCGCATGTTCAACGGCCATTCGATGTCCGGTTCGCGATTCGCCTGCTGCACCGGTGCGACGCCGCTCATGAAGTACGCGTACAGCGCCTTCATGTCGTCGTCGTTGACCTTCGCGTACGACGGGTACGGCATCGCCGGATACAGGTTGTGGCCGTCTTTCGCGACGCCTTCGCGCATTGCTCTCGCAAAGTCCTCTTCCGTGTAATTGCCGATGCCGGTTTGCTGATCCGGCGTGATGTTGGTGGTGTAGATCGGGCCCATCGGCGTGGTCATCGCGAGGCCGCCCGCGAACGGCTTGCCCTTCGGCGCCGTATGGCAGGCGACGCAATCGCCGGCCTTCGCCAGATAGGCGCCGCGCTGTACCAGCGCCTGATCCGCCGCTTGCGCCGGACCTTGCGTCAGGAACGGCAATGCCACGCATAGCGCCGCACCGAAACCCTTGAGTGTGTCTTTCATGTTGGGCTCCAGTCAGGCGGTTTGTAGCTGACTGCCGACCGGCAATTGCCGCAGCCGCTTGCCGGTGGCCGCATAAATCGCGTTCGTCAGGGCGGGCGCGAGCGCCGCCGTGCCCGGTTCGCCGATGCCGCCCGGCGCCTCGCTGCTCTTCACGATATGCACCTCGATAGGCGGCGTTTGATCGATCCGCAGCATCCGGTAGTCGGTGAAGTTGTTCTGCTCGACGCGGCCGTCCTTGATCGTGATCTCGCTATAGAGCGCGGCCGTGATGCCGAAGACGATGCCGCCCTGCACCTGCGCTTCGATCGTGTTCGGATTCACCACCATCCCGCAGTCGACCGCGCACACGACCCGCTTCACGGCCACCTCGCCCTGATCGACCGCCACGTCGACGACGATCGAGAAGAAGCTGCCGAACGCGTGCATCACCGAGACGCCGCGCCCTTGACCCTTCGGCACCGCGCTGCCCCAGTTCGCCGCCCGCGTGGCGGTATTGAGCACGTTCAGCGCGCGCGGCGTCTTGCCCAGCAGATCCTGGCGGTATTTGACCGGATCGACTTTCGCCTGCGCGGCGAGTTCGTCGATAAAACTCTCGACCACGAAGGTGCCGCGCGTCGGTCCCACGCCGCGCCAGAACGCCGTGGGCACGGCGTGCGGCTCCTGGCGCACATAGTCGACCAGTTGATTCGGCAAGTCGTACGGCAGGTCCGAGGCGACTTCCACCGCATCCGGGTCGAGACCGTTCCTGAAGGCGGGCGGCGCGAAACGCGCCAGGATCGACGAACCGACAATCCGATGCTGCCAGGCGACCGGCTTGCCGTTCGCGTCGAGGCCGGCGGAGATCCTGTCGTAGTAGTACGGCCGGTACATGTCGTGCTGGATGTCCTCTTCGCGCGTCCACAGCACCTTCACCGGCGTCGATACCTGTTTGCCGATCTTGACCGCCTGCGTGACCATGTCGAACTCGAGCCGCCGGCCAAAGCCGCCGCCGAGCAGATGGTTGTGCACCACAATCTTGTCCGCGGGCAAGCCGGTGACGGCGACCGCCGCGTCGACCACCCGCGTCGGCACTTGCGAGCCGAGCCAGATGTCGCAACCGTCGGGCCGCACGTGGACCGTGCAGTTGATCGGCTCCATTGTGGCGTGGGCGAGGAACGGCTGCTGATACACGGCGTCGACGCGTGTCTTCGCGTTTGCAAACGCGTTGTTCACATCGCCGTCTTTACGCGCCACCGCACCGTTTCGCTGCGACGCATTGGCGAGATCGTCGACGATCTGTTTCATGCCGATCTTCGCGCCCGCGCCTTCGTTCCATTTGATATCGAGCGCCTGCAAACCGCGTTTGGCGGCCCACGTGTGATCGCCGATCACGGCGACCGCGTTATCGACCTTGACGACCTGACGCACGCCGGGGATCTTCTTCGCGTGGGTATCGTCGACGCTGGCGAGCGTGCCACCGAACACCGGACAGTTCGCAATGGCCGCATAGACCATGCCGGGCACGCGCACGTCCAGTCCGAACATCGCCGTGCCGTCGACCTTCTCCGGCGAATCGAGGCGCTTAACCGCCGTGCCGATCACCTTGAAGTCTTTCGGGTCTTTCAACTTGACGTTCTGCGGCGCGGGCAATCCGGCGGCGGCGTTCACCAACTGACCGTAGCCGATGCTGCGATTGCTCGCCGCATGCCTCACCTGCCCGGCTTCTGCATGACAGCTTGCCGGATCGACCTGCCATTGCTGCGCGGCGGTGCTGATCAGTACGGTGCGTGCTGCCGCGCCGGCTCGGCGCATCGGCTCCCACGCATAGCGGATCGATGTCGAGCCGCCCGTGAGCTGGCCGCCGAGCAGCGGGTCCATGAAGAGCTTTTCGTTCGGCGGCGCATGGTCGAGGGTGACCGAGTCGAGCGGAACTTCGAGTTCTTCGGCGATCAGCATCGGGATCGACGTGTAGACGCCTTGCCCCATTTCGACCTTCGGAATCACCAGCGTGACCTTGCCGGCCGTGTCGATCTGGATGAAGGCATTCGGCGCGAACACGCCGCTGTGTGGCGCTTCGTCGGCATCGCCGCCGATCACCGATTTGCCGGCCTTCTGGTCCTGACTGACGGCAGGCATGCTGAAGCCGAGCAGCAAGCCGCCGCCGGTTGCCGCGCCTACCGTGACGCCGAATTTGAGGAACGTGCGGCGCGATATAGCACCTTTGCCGCCCTTCGATGGTTGCGCGCGGTTTTGCGAATCGAGCAATCCCTGGGACATGTCAGGCCCCCTTCGCGGCTTGCCGGATCGCCGCGCGGATGCGGTTGTACGTTCCACAGCGGCAGATGTTGCCGGCCATGGCGGCGTCGATATCCGCGTCGGTCGGATTGGGATTGCTCGCGATCAGCGAGGCCGCCGACATCACCTGCCCCGACTGACAGTAGCCGCATTGCACGACGTCCAGCTGACGCCATGCCTGCTGCACCTTCTGCCCGGCCGGCGTGCTGCCGACCGCTTCGATGGTGGTGATTTTCCGGTCGCCGACCGCCGCCGCCGGCAGCACGCACGAGCGCACCGCGACGCCATCGAGATGCACGGTGCACGCGCCGCATTGAGCGATGCCACAACCGAACTTGGTGCCGGTCAAGCCGACGAGGTCGCGTAACACCCACAACAGGGGCATGTCGGGCGGCGCGTCGACGGTATGGGTCTGGCCGTTGATGTTGAACGTTGTCATGAGCGGCTCCGGTGGGGTTTATTCTTTATCAGTCTGTTTAGACAGAGACGTCGAACCAAAACGCAAAGACTTGCCGTGTTTATTCGATACGCCGTGCTAATACGTCATGCGGCCACAGTTCAATGCGTGCAGTAGATGATGCGCAGCGCGAGTGCGCCGGAAAGGACCTGGAAATTGTAGCCGCGGATAAAGAAGTTCGCAGAAAACGCGCATATGTCCTGGCGCCGGAAGAGACCCGGCCGCCGCCCGTGCCGGAAGCAGAACGGGCTGCGGACCAATGCGTTACCATTGCCGCATCGGCCTGATCTGACGCGCTTTGCATGCGCGCATCGATCTTGTTGATGCATCTTCGCGCGATTTTGTTAGCATGGATCTGGCTTGACCCGATCGCCCGGCCTGAACCGGCATGACTATCCGAAGGAGCGGCAAGATGAACGACCAGCAATGCATTCAATTCCTCTCGGAGATTCGCAAACCGCTATTGGCGCTGCATAAGTCGATCCTCGATCACGAGCGCGCAGCGTATGAAAAGGAATTCGGTCCTGTGACCCCGGCGGCCTTCCTGCAGGTGCTCATCAACGGCTCGGGGTTCCGCTGGCTCACGCCGCTTTCCACCGTCATCGCGAATGTCGACGAAATTCTCGACGATAAGGAAGCAGACGCCGCCGACCGGCTCGCCGCAGCCGAAGCCGTCTCCGGCCTCTTTTCTCCCGAGCAACCCGACAACGCATTCCTGCCGCGCTATTTGCCGCTGCTGCAAGCCGACCCGGCGATCCTGCATCACCACGGCCAGGTTTCGCAATTACTGCGCGGCATTGAAGCGAAGTAGCCGGCGGCGCGTTACTTCGCGTGGCGCTTCGTTGACGTTGGCTGAAGGTCGTCGCCATGCTTGAAGGCAGCCGCGCTGCGTTCGGTGATGGCGGCGCCTTCGGCTCCCGAATTTACTCACCATTGCCGGGCGCACATTCCGGTGGTTCACGTGTCGTCTGGTTGAAGTCTTGCTGAAAGCAGAATCGACTCGCCCTTGACGATTACCAGGTGTCTCGAACCCAGCCAACGCAAAAACACCTTATTTCAAGGTGATTTATGCTCGTTTCGTAATAGTGCGCTATGTCTGCACCGTTCACCGTTCGATCCGGCGACGCCCGGAGGCACAATTTTTTGAATTTGCCTGGCTTTGCTGACTAAATCAAAGGTGAGCTTTTGCGGGAGGCTTTCAGAGGATGCGGCGACAAACGGATCAGCGCGCTCCGGCGCGTCCTGCTAAGGTAAGAAGACTTTCTTGCAACGTTCCCCGCCATGCAAAACTGGCCGCTTCCCGAAAGCTATACGTTCCGCGATCAAACCGTGCGCTTTCGCGTGACCGGTAACGGTCCGCCGCTGGTGCTGGTTCACGGCACACCGTTTTCTTCTTACGTCTGGCATCGCATCGCGCCGTATCTCGCACAGATTCGCACCGTCTATTACTACGACCTGCTTGGCTACGGCCAATCCGAACAACGCGACGCTCAGGACGTCTCGCTCGGCGTGCAGAACGTGCTGCTGGCGGAATTGCTCGCGCATTGGCAACTGACGAATCCGGACGTCATCGCGCACGATTTCGGCGGCGCGACTTCCTTGCGCGCGCACATCATCGACGGGTGCGACTATCGCAGCCTCACGCTAATCGATCCGGTCGCCGTCGCGCCATGGGGTTCGCCGTTCGTGCAGCACGTGCGCGAACACAGCGCGGCCTTCGCCGGGCTGCCGCCGTATATTCACGAGGCGGTGGTGCAAGCCTACGTGCGCGGCGCGATTGCTCGCGACATTCCGGACGAGGAACTCGCTCCTTATGTGGCGCCGTGGCTCGGTCCAACGGGACAAGCCGCGTTCTACCGCCAGATCGCCCAAATGGATCAGCGCTACACCGACGCGGTCGAAACACGTTATTCGCAGATGCGTTGCCCGACGCAAATCCTGTGGGGCGAAGACGATCAGTGGATTCCGCTCGAGCGCGGCCGGCAACTGGCGGCGGTCATCCCCGAGGCCCGCTTTCAGCCGGTGCCCAGGTCCGGTCATCTGATGCAGGAAGATGCGCCCGAAGCGATCGTCGCGGCGGCATTGCGGTGGTTCGATTGAAGGAAGGCGTGTAGCCGTTGGCCGATCTGTACAGTCGTGACCTGGGCGCGTGGATGTGACAAGGCAGCGCTCGCGGCAAACAATTTGCCGCGAGCGCTGCTTGTGTAGCGAGGACGAAAAATCGCCGACCTGTATCGGGCCTCTATCCGGACGGGCGGCTGACCGCGAACCTAGCCGCGGCCTTGCGGCAAATACGGCATCGGGTCGATCGGCTTGCCGTCGCGGCGCAACTCGAAGCCGACCGAGACGCGCGAGTTGTTCTCATCGCCCATCTCGGCAATCTGCTGACCTTGCCGCACGATGTCGCCGATTTTGACCAGCAGCTTGCGGTTATGCGAGTACGCGGTCAAAAAATCCTTGTTGTGCTGGACAATGATCAGACTGCCGTAGCTGTTCAGACCGGTGCCGGCGTACATCACCTTGCCGTCGGCGGCGGCCCGTACCGGATCGCCGGCCTTGCCGCCGATTTCGATGCCGCGTGTTTCGCCCGGCTGGAATGCTTCGATTACGCGGCCACCCGCAGGCCATGCCAGCGACACGCCGTTCGCATGCCGGGAAGTCTGCTGCGCGACTTCACGTGCTTCGGCGGCGCTGGGCGCGGGGGATGGCGTGGCGGGCTGCGCCGTTGCCTGCGACAGGCTTGCCGGCGACGCCTGCTGCGCGGCGAGCGGAACAGCCGGCGCGGACGCCGCCGCAGCCTTGGCAGCGGCGGCCGCCGCATTAGCTGCTGCATTGGCAGCATTCACCGCCCGCACTGTTTCCGGCGAGGCGACGTGCAGCACCTGCCCAAGCTTCAATCGCGAGGAGGGCTTGAGCCCATTCCACGCCTGCAACTGCCTGACACTGCAATGATGATGCTGCGCGATGCGCGCCAGCGTGTCGCCACGCTTGACGCGATACACCAACGGCGGCGACTTTTTAAGCGGCGCGCCGTCGTCGGCAGCCGGCTTGACCGAGGTGCCTGCGAGCGCATCGGAAGCCGGCGCTGCAGCCGCCGCCGGCACACCAGACGCAGCCGCTGCCGCGTCAGTCTGCCCGCCCTGCTGCCCCACATTCGCACAACCGCTAACCGCCAGCGCGACCCACACGCCAGCCAGACTGGCCATCATTGTTCTGTCGAAGCGCTTTCCCAACATGTTCGACTCCTGCTTTTTATTGGCGAGCCGGATGCTGCCCTGTCGCGTGCGATGCGCGCGTTCTGACGAAGCGCTGCTGTCTGTCGCGACACAGCGAGGCCGCCTCGTACGGCGCCCACCCGTGCCCTGCCGTCCAACCCAATCCCTTTCACGTCACCGGATGCCCCGGACGCCGGACGCCCGGACACAGACGCCCGGATGCCCGAAAACGGCCGATCTTCCGCGAAAAGGGCCAGATTGCCGATTAAAATTCACGCGGAATTGTAAAGTGCGTTTTGCAAAAAACGCCCCGGCCTACACAAACAGATACAAACCTTACGCACGGTGTTGCAGACACGGTTGCATGTGCAACCAGCCCGGCGCCGCATGTCCTCGAGCGGCCGCTGTTCCGTTCTGATCGGTTGCCGCCGCCCTGGCGGCATGACCCGGTGCATCAGGTCGCTCAGCGCTCGACGCGCGGTGCCGGCCTGACATCTCTAATCTCCAGTCTCTACCCGCCCGGCCGGAAGACCGCAGACGGCTGCCCGCCCGACGACCGGACGATAACGTTTGCTTTAACGGCAAAACGCCGTGAAAACTTGAATTGCCACTTGATGCGATGGCGCACGTGGATGGAGAAATGCGCCGCGAGGACGGACAGGCGTGCACCCGCCCGGCTCGCAGCGACCGGTCCGGCCTAACTGTAGGTGTGTCCTTGATACAGCACATAGCCGACCGGATGATGCGTGAAGTGCAGCACCGGCAGAACGGGGTTGTTGTTATCGGCGGTGGGATAGGCGCTCGCTTCGGCGATGTATTCGCCTTGCGCCTCGATCGGCTGCCCGACCTGCAGTCCGGGGATTTCCTGCGCGAGCCCTTCGCTGTCGCCGTAGCGCACGGCAACGAAGACTTCGGTGCCGACCAGGTTCTGCGTGCCGCCGTCGAACTTCACGACCTTGTCGATCCTGATGACGAATTGCTGGTGATTGGCGGTGTGGTGAAATTCCGGGCTGAGGAACACCTTGCTGATCGTGCCCTGCACGCAAGCCAGCGGCGCACCCAGCGAATGAGGGTCACTATGATGAGGAAGAATCTGCGTTGCGAGATGGCTCATGAAGTCTCCGTGAAGGGCATCGGATTGGTCTACGGCGAAACGTAAGGCGCGCGCTGGACGCAGCGGCGCGATATCGTTTGAGCAGACCATTACGCGTGAGTTCATCGCGTGTCGCTCACAAGCGACCCGACGATTCGACTTGCACAGACGTAAATCGTTGGCCTGACGGCCTGGCGGCTCACCGGCCAGCGCATAAAAAAAGCCGGTGCCCTGATCGGCACCGGCTCTTGCTTACATAACGATTAGCACGTCATCTTCAGCGCCCAATGCGTGGCAAGCTTCACCGCAAGGCTTGCACCGCATCGGCGGTCACGTCGGCGGGCTGGCCGCCATGCGTCGCTCGCAGATAGTTCGCGAGCTGCGCGAGTTCCGTGTCGCTGAGTTGCGTGGCGAAGCCCGGCATCTCCTGCATTCGCTCGAGACCCGGAAAATCCTGTGCGCCGATGCCGTCGAGCATCGCCACGATCAGGTTGTGCGCATCGCTTTGACGCACTGTCGAGTTGCCATGCATCGGCACCGCGACGTGCGGCTTGCCCTCGCCGCCGAGGCCGTGACAGCCGGCGCACACTGCGAGATACACATTGCGCCCCGCCTCGAGTTGCGCGGTATCGGCGGAGACCGATTGCAACGGTTGCGGCGCCGGTGCCTTGTCGCCGAGCAGATACGCCGACATCGCGCGCAAATCGTCATGCGTCATGGACTGACTGCTCAGATGCACGACCGGATACATCTCGCCGAAAGCCGAGCCTTGCGGCGCGATGCCGGTGGCGAAAAACATCTGCAGGTCCGCAGCCGTCCAGCCGCGCGCTGCCAAACCCTGTGGCGTGATGTCCGGTGCGGCGATCCGGCCGAGCGCCGCGCCCGTCAATGGCTTCGCACCGTCAAGCTGGCCGAACTTGCCACGCGGCGTATGGCATTCGGCGCAATGGCCGAGCGCGCTCACGAGATAGCGCCCGCGATTCCAGTCCGCGGAGGCCACGATGGAAGTCCCCGCCGAAGATTGCCCCTTCGATGCGTCCGGCAACGCGTCCGTCAGGAACATCCAGTTCCAGAAACGCACGCCAAAACGCATGTTGAACGGGAACGACAGCTCAGGTTCGTGGTTCGCCACGGCTGCCGGCTTCTGCGCCATCAGGTATGCGTAGATCGCGTCGCTATCCGCGCGCGAGAGCTGGCGATAGGAGGTGTACGGCATGGCCGGATACAACTGCTTCGTCGGCGCGACGCCGTCGTGCAGCGCCTTGTAGAGATCGTTCGCGCTCCAGTTGCCGATGCCGTGGTCCTTGTCCGGCGTGATGTTGGTGCCGTAGAAAGTGCCGAACGGCGAGGCCAGCTTCACGCCGCCGGCAAACGGTGCGCCGTCGGAGGTGGTGTGGCAGGCGGCGCAGTCGGCGGCTTTGACAAGGTAACGGCCGCGTGCGAGCGGATCGGCCGCGGTGGATTGCGGACCTGATGCGGCGGCGGCCTGCATCGCGGCAGCGGAGTCGTCGTGTTTGCCGCAGGCGCTCAGCACAACAGCCGCGCCGAGCAACAGCAGCGCGCGACGCACATTCATCGAGCGGTTCATCACGCGGCGCTCCCCTGGAGCACTTCCTTCGGGGCGTCCTTTACGAGGCCAGGCGTCGTCATCACGACGTCCTTCACGGCTTCGTAGTAGCGCACGTAGCCCGTGCAACGGCAGATATGGTCGTTCAGCGCCTCGGTGATGGTGTGCTCGACCTCGCCTCTGGCGACCGGCTGACGTTTCAGACGTTCGATCAGCACCGTCGCCGCATTGACGAAACCGGGCGTACAGTAGCCGCACTGAAAACTGAAGTGCTCGAGAAACTTCTGCTGGACCGGCGACAGTTCGACGACCTCGCCTGCTTCATTGCGCTTTGCGTGGCCTTCGATCGTGCGAATGGTTTTGCCGTGGAAGAAATTCGCGCCCGTGATGCAGGTGCGCACTTCTTCGCTGGTGCCGTCCGGCTTGTCGACGATCACGACGCACGCGTGGCAGATGCCCTGACCGCAGCCTAGTCGCGAGCCGGTCAGATGCAGATACTCGTGCAGAAAGTCGATCATCATCAGACCGGCAGGCACGTCGGTCGGGCCGACGATCTCGCCGTTCACCTTGACCGACACCGGCAGCGTACGGAAATGCGTCAACGGACGCTCGACCGCGGTTGCGGTTGGGGCGCTGGCCGATGCACCGGAAGCACCGGAAGCACCGGAAGCACCGGAAGCACCGGAAGCAGTATGAGCGACAGCAGCGCCCGTAGGACCAGAGGTCGCAGTAGTTGCGCCGGCAGCAGAGGCGCCGGAAACAGTACCCGAGGCAACGGCGGCGCTCGCGGCAACAGCGGAAGTTTGAGTGGGGGCCGTCATGCGAGCACCTCCTGAATACGTTGCGGGGTGACCGGCAGGTGGGTAAAGCGATGTCCGATTGCGTGCGCGATACCGTTCACGATGGCGCCGACCACCGGAATCATCACCACTTCGGCAATACCCTTCGGCGGATCGGTCTCGGTAAGCGGCGGCAGCACTTCGCCGGTCTGGGTCCAGACGGCGACGTCGGTAGCGCGCGGCAAGCGGTAGCGATTGAAGTTCCACGTGCCGTTGCCGGGACCGTCTTCATAGAGCGGCAGATACTCGTGCAGCGCATGGCCGATGCCCATCGCAAGGCCGCCTTGCAGCTGGCCCGATACGAGTTGCGGCGAAAGCTGATTGCCGCACTCCATGATCGAGTGATGCGCGAGCAGGTCCACCTCGCCGCTCGCTTCGTGCACCGACAGCTCGACCAGCGTGCCGACCGCGCTGTAGTACGTCACGGCCGCGTTGTTGCGCTGAACCGGCGGAATGAACACGCGCTGCCGATCGAGCACGCGGTAATGGTTCGGCGTGGTTTGCAGTTTCTTTTTATCGGCCGAAGCGTTGTCGCCATATCGAAGCGCAAGCCCATCGAGCGGCAAACGCTCGACATTGCCGTCGATCTCGAAGTCCGACTCGGTCCATTGCCAGCGATTGAACACGTGCACCGTCGCACCGGTGACCAGACCCAACTCGTGCGCCTTCTTCGCGAGCTGCTCGAACGACAGCGCTTCGAGCCCCGCGGCGGACAGCTTGCCGTCGACCCAGCGCGCGTCCTCCATGCGCACCACCAGCGGCGCGGCTTGACCACCGCCGCCGCCCTGGCTCCAGATCGCCATCGCCGCCGGCCACAAGCCGTGCGCGAAAACCACGCGTGCCGCTTCGCGCGTGCTGTGCGTGAAGTAGAACGCGGAATTCGTCGCACTCGACGGCGACGCGTAACCCGGCGACCAGCGCGGATTCGCGGCCAGCTTGTCCTGGTCCGCCTGCGACATCATGTACGGATCGCCGCTCGTGACAACCGGCAGATCGGGCCAATCGGTGATCGCGACATGCACGTCGGTGGCCGGCTTGCCAAGCCACTTCGCGACCGCGATCGCCTGCGAGGTCGACATGCCGGTGCCGATCTCGGCCGCCGTGTGTTGCAAGCCGATCTTGCCGTCGGCGCTGAACTCGACCTTTGCAAACGAGGTTTCCGCCCCCGTGCCGAAGTCCTTCTGCACACACGCAAAACCGACGCCATAGCGCTTGCCTGGATGCGCGGCTTCGAACTCGGCTTTACGCTTCGCGCGATTCACCCATAGCGGATGCACCTTCGCTTTCTGCAACACGTCGTCGACACGAATCGCGCCCGCGGGCACCGCGCCCTGCGTGTTCTTCATGCCCGAACGCAGCGCGTTTTTGAGTCGGAAGTCGATCGGATCGAGATTCAGTTGTGCGGCGATTTCGTCGACCATCATCTCGGTCGCGGCCATGCTCTGCAGCGTGCCGTAGCCGCGTGCGGAACCGGCGTCGACCGCACGCGAGGCGATCGCCACCGCCGAAAGATCGTTCTTCGGGAAGTAGTAAATCGATTGCGCGGCCGTCGCGCCGACCATCGCCACCGACGGCGAGAAGTTGCAGCGACCGCCACCGTCCGCTTCCATCGCGGCCTTGAACGATTGCATCAGACCGGTGTTCCTGTCGACGGCGATCCGGTAGTTCATCCTGAACGCATGGCGTTTCAGCGACGTCTGGAACTGCTCGTAGCGATCGTTCGCAAGACGCACGGGGCGGCCATCCGCATTCATCGCGCAGACGAGGCCGTAGAACGGCACATTGAAGTGGTCCTTCGAACCGTAGCCCACCGTGTAACACGGGTGAATGAACAGATTCTTCACCGGGAACGCGCACTTCGCGACCATGCCGGCGGCGCTGTCGGCAACTTCGGACGGCGCCTGGGTCGGCACGACCATATGCAGCGATTGCGTCGCCGCGTCGTACCAGCAGTTCGCGTTGTCGGGTTCGAGCGCGGCCGTGTCGATCGACTGCGTGCTGTACTCGCGCTCCATGACGAGCCAGTCCGCCGACGGATGGTCCAGCTCCTGCTGGATCTGGCCGGCGTGGAACATGCCCTGCTCGTCGAGCTTGCCGTGTTCGACGCCATCCGGCCACACCGGCTGATGCTTGCGCATCATGCTCGGGAACACCGGCGCGTCTTTCAGGCTGGAGAAGATGTCGTCGTCATACGGCGTCTTGCCGCCGACGCGCACGAAGCGGAACGTGCCCCACGGATCGCGCTCTAGCGGCCCAGTTTGTGCACCATAACGGATGATCTGATCCTGGAACTTGAGCTTGTCTTTAGCGAAGCGGAAGCGCGCGAAGTCGTGATAGATCAGGATCGCGACCGCCTGGCCGAGATACGCGGGCGTCTTGCCAGGCGGCAGCAGCATGTCGGCGCCGTAGAAGGCCGGGAAGACCAGGCCGTCGCGCGTCAGATCGGCTGCCGTGACGACACGGTCGGGCCTCAGTTCGTCGCCGAGCAGCGCCAGGTCGAAACCTTCGTAGCTGCGGTCGGCTTGCGTCGTGCGCAGGATGAAGGCGTGCGACTGCTGCTGCGGCCAGTGCGGCATGTCGGCGGCGCGAATGTCGCGCGCGAACACTTTCGAGCCGGTCACTTTGGCAATCCCGTCGATGCGGAATTTCGCCTGGCCGTTGGCCGCGTCCCACTGAACCGGCGTCAGGATTTTCTCTTCGAACAACGCAGCGAATGCGCGGCTGCCCATCGGCGCGATATACACCGACACACCCGCCAATACGCTGGCCTTCAGAAAACTGCGACGCGAAAGGTCGAGTTTCCCCATGGACTTCTCCTTTAGTGAACACAACGGCAACTCGTGGACAGGACGGCTGCGGAAAGCCAGTCAAAAGCCCGTGGAAAACCTCACGCTTCGCGCGCCGCGCGCGATTGCGCACGCGGAAACGCTGAACGGCTTTCACCACGAGGGAGGTGTTCGATCCGCGGGCGCTTGTGTCCACCCGGGCGTACCGGCGACGTGCGGCGGCCATCGGTTCCGCTACCGCAGTCGATCTGATTTACCTTGAACTGCCGTGAGTTGCCTTTTCCCCTGCCCTACAGAGGACAAGGGCCGCGATTATCGCGCTGTTTGGACACCCGGTGCGTCATTTTTTGTCAGCTATCTCGCAAATAACGGACTGGGTATGAGTCGTTGTGGTGACGGGTTTACAGCGCTTTTTTAGCCTGTTTCGCGAGTCGATTACGACCGCTCTTTTTCTCGAGAAGCGCGTTGACTCATTTCAAGTCCGCCGTGGCAGGCATGAACGCTTACGCGGCAAGCGCCCTGCTCCCGCTACGGCTGCTTTGCCGGCGACCTGACCGCACGCCAGGCATTTCGGACCGGTCCCACATGACGTTGGGAAAAGGACGATATGTTGAGGAACGTCAAAAAAATATCCTTACGGGTCCGTTTGAAACCTGCCTGCCTCGCTGTCGTTGTCGCTGTCAAAGCAGTGCAAGTCCTTAAACGGGACAACCCATTCCGTCAGTATATTTTTTTACTTCGCCAGCTTGATAAAGCCGGCGAATGATTTGAGGTTTAAGTGGATTCTCTTAATTCAGCGAACAGATTCATGGGTGGCTTCTTTTTCGGCGCCCTGATCGCTGTAGTCGTGATGGTATTGCTGTGCAATGCCGGTGAATTTTCGCCGTTTATCGCGAAACTGCATGCCTTGGAACAGGTCGTCCTGACCGTGCTCATTTCAATCGTTATCGTCGATGCAAAACCGTTGGCCTATAAGACCATCTGGCGTGAACGCCGCTGCAGCTTCGTCCTCGATGAAGATCTGAGCGCGACCCTTCGCGGCAGAACCTTCGGCATTCCCGCCGGCGTGGTAATCGGCATTCTGATTCAGAACTACGTGATGAACTGATAAACCGATTTCCCGCCACGCGCAGAAACGCTTTCCATCACTCCGGCCACTGCGGTCATCATTCAGTCCGTCACCGGCACGCCCTGCCCGCTAGAACTTATGCCGTATCGCGGCGCGCACCACGACCTGCTTCGACGTCGATGACGGCGACTGGGTGCCCGGCGTAAAGGCATCATCCAGAATCGAATAGGTTGGGTCGCCGGTTACCTGCTGATATTCGCCCTGAATGTACACGTCGGTGCGTTTGGACAGGTTGTAGTCCGCCATCAAGCCGAACGAATGAATCTTCGGCTTCACGCCGCCGCTCGAGGCATCGTAGGTTTCCATGGTGTACACGTACTGCGCGCCGACGAACAGCATCGGCGAAATCTGATACTTGCCGTTCACCTCGAAGTTCTGATACTTGAGCGAGTTCAACAGCACGCCCGGCGGCACGAGCGGCGTCACGCCGAGATAGCCATTGCCGGTCGGGTCCAGATAGTTCGAGTTGGTGTAAACGAAGCCGGCAGTGGCTGGGCCGAAGGTATACGTGATGCCGCCGCCGAACACGCGCATGCGGGCGGCGATGAAGCTGGCGTCGTTCGCGGTGATCGCGCCGTTTGAACCGTTGCCGGGGTTGTCGGCCTGCAGGTACGCCGCGGCCACCAGCAGCCCGCCATACGTGTACTGCCCGCCGAAACTGTACGCGCGATTGTTGGCGAAGCCGGTGTCGTTGCTGAAGCTGTAGACGCCGCCGAACTGGAAGCCCGAGATCGATGGACTGGTGTACTTGACGCTGTTGTCGAGACGAAATGAGTTGTCGGTGTTGTCGTTATCGTACGGGTGGGAGAACAGCGAACCGGCCCAGTTGCCGTTGGCCGTGGTCGGCGCCAGATAGTCGACCACCGAGTCGTACTGGCGTCCGAAGGTCAGCGTGCCGTATGGCTGCGAACTCAAGCCCACGAACGCCTGGCGGCCGAACATCCGGCCGCCCTGGTTTAGCCGACCGGAACTGACGTCGAAGCCGTTTTCCAGCTGGAAGATCGCTTTCAGGCCGCCGCCCAGTTCCTCGGCGCCCCGCAGGCCCCAGCGGCTGCCTTGTGCAAAGCCGCTCGCAAGCTCATAGACATGGCCGCGGCCGACATTATTGGTGTAGTTGATGCCTTCATCGAGTACGCCGTACAGCGTCACGCTCGTCTGGGCACAGGCAGGCAGGGAGAAAATCGCTAACGAAGTGGCGGACAAAGCGGTGGAGACAGCCAGCGCGAACACTTGCTTGTTCATGATGATCTCCCTGAGCTCGAGTAATGGGACAACTCGATCCGACCGCTTTCTTTTTAACGCTTCTCGAGGCGTTTATTGACCCCGGCGCGCTTTGAAGAAATCCTCACACGCCGTTACGCCGCCGTCCATCGGGTGTCGCGCGCATGGCTAAAAACGTTGCGAAATCTCCACTGCGTCGTGCGGCCCCTTTTTTCGCGGCGCTTATTCAGGTAAACGGCGCCGCGCCACCGGGACTTAAGCGAGTTGCCGCATTGGCCGCGCCGGCCCTGCGCGTTTCGATGCGGCTTCGTCATGGAAGGAAATATAATTGAAAGCTTTTGCGGCGCTGCAGCGGAACTCTCCGCCCTCAAACGGGTCATTTTTACTGGCCTGGGCAGCCGCGCCTCGCATGGCCGGCTCGCGCGGCACACGGATGGCCGCCCGCGGGTCGCGCATCCGCGGGGCGGCCGCATGCCGCAACCCCTGATCCAATTTCAAAAAGCTTTGTGAGACGCCTGCCGCGCTGAACCAGCGCGCCGTCGCACGGGGCTGCTTTTGGCACCACACAATGCAAATGTCGCAATCCCGCTTGATCGAGCTCGATTTTTTTCGCGGGCTGGTCCTCCTGATCATCGTCGTCGATCACATCGGCGGCAGCATTCTGTCGCGCGTTACGCTGCATGCCTATGCGCTGTGCGATGCGGCTGAGGTCTTCGTGTTCCTCGGCGGCTTCGCCACCGCAACGGCCTATGCGGCGCTCGCCGAACGGCGTAACGAAGCGAGCGCGCGCAGCCGCTTCCTGCGACGCTCGCTCGAGATCTATCGCGCGTTCCTCATCACAGCCGGCTTGATGCTGCTGGTCAGCGCGGTGCTGACCGCGTTCAGTATCGACGGCCCCAATCTGGCCACTACCGATCTCGACGATCTGATGGACACCCCCGTGGCCGCCCTGCGCGACATCCTGCTATTCCGCCGTCAGCCGTATCTCGCTTCCGTGTTGCCGATGTACGCGTTCTTCGCGCTGCTGGTGCCGATGATCCTGCCGCTCGCGCGCAGCAAGCCATGGCTGCTGCTGGCCGGCAGCGTCGCGCTGTGGGCAGGCGCGCCGGCGATCGACGCCTACCTGCCCGCCGCGCCGGACATGCACTGGGACTTCAACCCGTTTGCCTGGCAGTTGCTGTTCGTGCTCGGCGTGCTGGCACGCTGCCAGCCGGTTTATCAGCGGATCAGCGCGCACCGTTTCGGCTGGCTGGTCAGCTTGCTTGCGCTTGCCGTGGTTGCCGCCGCGGCTTACTACAAGCTCTTCATTGAACGCGAGCCGCTCGATGCAAGCTTCAAGCAAAACCTCTCCTATCTGCGCGCGGTCAATTTTCTTGCGATTGCCTGGCTTGTCGCGAACCTGATCCAGCTCGGCTGGGCAAGGAAGTTCGCTCAATGGATGCCGTGGGTCGGCATGATCGGCCGCAAAGGGCTGCTGTGTTTCATCGCGGGCGCCGTGATTTCGCTGGTCGTCGATTCCGTGCTGTATGCCGCGACCGACGGCTATCTGAACTATCCCCTCGGGCTGGTGGCGGACGCGTGTGCGGTCGGCGCGCTGTTCGGCGTCGCCAGGGCGTCTGACCCGCTCAGGCGCTTCGCAACGCACCTCTGGAACTTGCGTCTCAGAACGTCGCCCTGAGCGGGCGGCGTGCACGAACGAACGAACGAACGAACGAGCTTTTAGGGTATTGCCGTTTGCGATTCGTTGCCTGCCGTTTGTCGATTATGTGGCGGACGAATTTCCACGACGCCTCTTGCCGCTTACGTGCCCGACGAATTGCCGCGTTGCCGTTTGCCGCTTACCTGCCCAACGAATTACCACGACGCCGCTTGCCATTTTCCACTGCCGATGCTGATAGCATGACGGCCGCGCGCGACCTGCGCTGCGGCCTCCTACTCTGACATGCGTCTATTCCTACATTCCGCACTCCTCGCGCTGTGCGCCGCTGTCGGCGCGCCGGCGAGCGCCAGTACCGTCGTCAGCCGAAGCTTTCATTCCGAAGCGCTCGGCCGTGACTGGGCGTACACGATCTATCTGCCGACCGGCTATCGCCATGACGCCGCGCGCCTTCCCGTACTCTACCTCCTGCACGGCAACAACGGCGACGCCAACGACTGGCTCACGCAGGGCCATCTGCAAGCCACCGCCGACGCACTGATCGAGCACAAGGAGATGCCGCCGGTCGTGATCGTGATGCCGCAAGGCGGCACGGACTGGTATGTCGATCGCAAGGAGAAGATAGAGACCGCGTTCTTCGGCGACCTGCTGCCCGAGATCGAAACGCGCTACGCGGTCGCGACGCAGCGTGGCGGGCGGATGATCGGCGGCGTATCGATGGGCGGTTTCGGCGCGTTGCGCTACGCCATGACGCGACCGGAACTCTTTTGCGGCGCGCTCCTGCTGAGCCCCGCGATCTATGCGAACGAGCCTCCGCTCGCTTCGGCGGCACGCCGCGTCGGGGTGTTCGGCGACCGGCAGTTCGATCCGCACGTCTGGCATGCGCTCAACTATCCGGCGCAATGGGAGCGCTACATGAGCCAGCCGTATCGCCTGCCGATGTTCATCGCCGCCGGCGACGACGACCTGGCGATCCAGGCCGATGCGTCATCGCTTTACACGCATCTTCGGCTGGCGGGAAATCCGGCGGCGCTGCGCATCGTCGACGGCGGCCACACCTGGGATGTCTGGAGCGCGCTGCTGCCCGCCGCGCTGAAATACACGCTGGGCTGCGTCAAACAGTCGGCGCGCGATCAGGAAAAGTAGATCGGGACAAATAAGCCGGCGAATCAGCAGTCCCGATTGCACCGGCGCATTGCGTGCAACTATTGCACGAGATCGGTCCACAGCACCATCAGCACGGTCATGAGCGCCGGGCCGATGAAGAGGCCGAGCAAACCGAACGTCTCCGCCCCGCCGAGAATGCCGAATAGCACCAGCAGGAAGGGCAATCGCGTCGAGTTGCCGATCAGCACCGGCCGCACGAAATGTTCGGCGACGAACACCACGACCGAACCGAACACCGCAAGCCCGACAGCCCCGGCAACCGAACCTTGCGAGAACAGCCACAAGGCCGCGAGACCGAACGTGAGCGGTGCGCAGAACGGCAGCATCGCGGCGATCGCCGTAACGAACGCGAGCAGCGCGACGTGCGGCAAACCGGTCACGCAATAGGCGACGCCCAGCAACACGCCTTCGCCGAGTCCGACCACCACCAGTCCCGACACCGTGCCGCGTACGGCCGCGGCCATGCGTTCGAGCAACTGCGCGCCGTCATCGCCGAAGCCGCGCCGCGCGCCTTTCATCAACGCGCCGGACAGACGCGGCCCCGCCTGAAAGATCACGAACAGCGTGATCAGCATGAACGCGAACACCATCACGCCGTGCGCGGCGCGCGCACCGAAGTGGCGGCCGAGCGTCATCACCGTGGTGCTGTGCAAGCCTTTCATGGCCGCCGAATCGCGCAGCGGCTGAGCGAGATTGGCCTGCCACCAGGCTGAAATCTGTTGCACGCCGAACGGCAAGCGCTGGATGACGTCCGGCATCGGAATACCGTTTTCCTGCGCGGCCTTGAACCACTCATTCATGTCGTGGGCTTCGCGCAGCGCCTGGGCAATGCCGATACCCACCGGCAGGACCACCAGCAACGCGATTGCAAGGGTTAGCGCCACGGCGATCAGCGTCGTGCGGCCAGTGAGCCAGCTGCTGCCTTCCGCTTTCTGCAAAAGCGGCCACAGCGCGATCGCAATGACGCTCGCCCAGGCCACCACCGCAATGAAATCGCGCACCACCCACAACGCCAGCAACACGAGAGCGATGGTCAGGACGAGTGAAGCCGTTTTCTGCTTTCTCAGGCAATCAGGCGGTGTCGGCGAATCGGGTGGCGCTACGGGGGGGCGTGAAATCATGTGGGCTCTTGAGATCGTGTGGATATGCGCGCGTGACGACCGGAAAAATGCAAACCCGCTACACTTGCGTCGCACGGTTGCTCATCAATAGCGACATCTTAAAGGAAGCACCGGCGCCCTCCGCCGGCGGCATGCGCGTCGCGCTCAGTACAACACTGCGTTGCAAAAATCCACGCTATCGCAAATTCACATCGCATATATCCCGCAAAGCCCTGTGGTTTCAGGTAAGCGTGAATGTCAAGTTTCATTGTTGCTATTTGGGGAACAGTGTTTCAACCGCCGCACAATGGCTATCCGGCGCGCACGGGACTACATTCGGCAAACCACAATACGGAGCCGACGATGATGACCTTAGAGTCCATCCCCCTTGACGGAACCAATGGCGTACGCATCGAGATTCTCGAGCGCTCCGACACCACGCTGGTGATCCGCTGGGTTGAACCGGGGCGCTGTCATTATGGCGAGCAGCGTTGGCGGCGGCGCTCGGCGCATACGTCGGGAACATGCGCGGTGACACGGCGCAAGATTCGCCGCGGCGACGCGGTGTTCAAACCGGCTGAACGGCCGGCGCCTTCGAATGCTTCGGCAATGATCTGTGCCGAAGTGTTGGGCGAACTGGCTGAAGCCTGACGCTTTTACCTCGACGGTACGTGGCTGCCGTGCGCTTGCGGCATGCGGTTGCGGCGCTTACGGCGCCTGTCGTCGCAGGCCTCCCGCCTGATTGATGGGTGCAGTTTCTCCACCTCGCTGCCCGCTTTTCGCCCGCTTCCAGCCTGCCTTTCACCTGCTTTTCAGCTACTTTTCACCCGTTTCTCGCCCGCGCCCGTTTCTCGTCCACTTCTCGTCCGCTCTCCGACACGCCCGGCGCCGCTCGTCAATTCACTGCCTGCATGTCCATAACGGCCACGGCCGAAGGCCGCCGGCACTGGCGGACAGCCACGCTGCGGCCTCGCCTCCAAAAGCCGGATTGCGGCCCTTGGTCACGTGCGTTAAGGTGATCTCCGTTGCGCCTGGTCACCACACCCGCCAGACGCGCACGGTTAAATGAACGTCCTCACCCATTCGAACACGCCGCGGCCCGTCCGCGGCAAACGAGAGGCGACACCATGGCAGAAGACACGCACGACACCCGCGCCGCAGCGGTTTCTCCCGCCCCGCTAGTTGCACCGCAACAATTCTCTCTGGACGTCCTGCTCGAGAAATATGCGAAAGGCGACGAGCAATCGGCCGACGACGTGTTCCAGCGCGTCGCCCGCGGCGTCGCCCAGGCGGAACCGGAAGCCCTGCGCGAATCGGTGGAAGCGCTGTTTGCCGACAACCTGCGGCACGGCGCGCTCGGCGCCGGGCGCATCATGAGCGCGGCGGGCACGGGCATCGCCGCCACGCTTATCAACTGCTTCGTGCAGCCGGTCGGCGACGCGATCCAAGGCGTCGACGAACAGGGCCTGCCGGGCATCTACGTGGCGCTGCTGCAAGCCGCCGAAACGATGCGCCGCGGCGGCGGCGTCGGCTACAACTTCTCCGCCATCCGGCCCAAGGGCGCCCGCGTTCATACCACCAGTTCGTCGGCGTCCGGACCGTGCAGCTATATGGACGTGTTCGACGCCTCGTGCCGGACTGTCGAAAGCGCCGGCTCGCGGCGCGGCGCGCAAATGGCCGTGCTCGACTGCAATCATCCCGATCTGATCGAGTTCATCGAGGCAAAACATTCGAAGGGCCGCTGGAACAACTTCAATGTGTCGGTAGGCGTCACCGACGAATTCATGCGCGCTGTCGAAGAAGATCAGCCCTGGCAACTCGTGCACCACGCGGAGCCGTCGCCGGCGCTGCGCGCGGCAGGCGATGTGCGGCAACGCGAGGACGGCCTGTGGGTCTACAGCGAAAGGCCGGCCCGCGAGATCTGGGACCGCATCATGCGCTCCACGTACGACGTCGCCGAGCCCGGCATCGTGTTCATCTCGCGCATGAACGAGGACAACAATCTACGCGCCGTCGAAACCATCCGCGCCACCAACCCGTGCGGCGAACAACCGCTGCCGGCCTATGGCTGCTGCAACCTCGGACCGTTGAACCTCACGCGTTTCGTGCTCGATCCGTTCGCGCAAACGAAAGGCCGCAAGCCTTCGTTCGACTGGGACGGTCTCGCCAAACGCACCCGCATCCAGGTGCGCTTTCTCGACGACGTGCTCGACGTCACGCTATGGCCGCTGCAGCAGCAATACGACGAGTCGCGCGCCAAGCGGCGCATCGGCGTGGGCTTCACCGGCCTCGGCGATACGCTGGTAATGCTTGGCCTGCGCTACAACTCGCAGGAAGGCCGCGACTTCGCGGTGCGCATCGCCCGGTTGATGCGCGACGAGGCCTATCGGGCATCGGTGGAGCTGGCGCGCGAGCGCGGCGCGTTTGAGTTGTTCGACGCCGGACGTTATCTGGACGCCGGCACCTTCGCCTCCCGCCTGCCCGACGACATCAAGGATGCAATCCGCCGCGACGGCATCCGCAACAGCCACCTGCTGTCGATCGCGCCGACGGGCACCGTCAGCCTCGCGTTCGCGGACAACGCGTCGAACGGCATCGAGCCGGCCTTCTCGTGGACCTACACGCGCATGAAGGTGATGGCCGACGGGGGCCGTGAATCGTTCGACGTCGAAGACTACGCGTATCGCCTTTATCGCGAGCTCGGCGGCGATGTGAACAACTTGCCGGACTACTTCGTCAGCGCACTCGAAATGTCGGCCCGCGACCACCTCGACATGATGGCCGCCGTGCAGCCGTACGTGGACACGTCGATCTCGAAGACCGTGAACGTGCCCGCGGACTATCCGTTCGATGCGTTCGAAAGCCTCTACTTCGACGCGTGGAAAAACGGTCTCAAGGGTCTCGCCACCTACCGTCCGAATGAAACGCTCGGCGCGGTGCTGAGCGTGAGCGCGCCGCAAGCGGACGACACGCTGGCCGAAACCGATCAGGATCCGCTGCGGATCGCGATCGATCATCGGCCGAAGGGCGAGTTGCCGGCGATCATCGAAAAAGTCGAATACCTCACGCAAGCCGGCAAGAAATCGCTTTACGTAGCCGTGTCGTTTATCGAAGTGACGGGACGCCTGGGCGGTGACGAGGTCACGATCGAACGCCCTATCGAGTTCTTCATTCCGACCGGGCAGCGCGACGAATCTCAGCAATGGATCACGGCGACGATGCGTTCGCTGTCGCTCGCGGCACGCGGCGGTTTTGTCGCGCGCAACCTGCAGGATATGCGCAAGGTGTCGTGGGATCGCGGGCAGGTGCGGCTCGGCGAAGTGCAGCGTCTGGACGGCCATCGCACGCCGCGCTGGCACGATTCAGAAGTGGCGGCGCTCGCTTTTGCAATCCAGCAGATTCTGCATCGTCGCGGTTTTCTCGACGCCGAAGGCAACCAGGTGCCGTCGCGCATGCTGGCGCGTTTGCCTCGCGGTCAGATGAAGGCCGAGACGGCGTTGCCGGCGGATTTCGGCATCCGTCCGCATCCTGGTGACGCTGATGAGACAACGCTGACGCAATCCGGTGGCGCGCTCGGGCTGCACACCATGCTCGGACGCAAATGCGGCTCCTGCGGTGCGAACGCTGTGATTCGCAAGGATGGCTGCGATTTCTGCACGGCGTGTGGCGAAGTCGGCGCGTGCGGGTAAGCGGCAACCGGGAGCCGGTGGAGTCCCCACCAAACAGGGAGTTCAGTCGCAAACCCCGGCACCCGGACTCCCGGATCGCCGGGACGTCGGCCATTCCGATCGGGGCGCCGCGTGTCTTCCTTTGCTGCGCCGGATTGTGCGCATGACCAGCAGGACGACCGGGACGATCAGGAGCCCTTCGGCCAGTTCCGGATCGAGTGGAAAATGGAGGGTATGAAGGGCCTTGAATCCGGCCGACGCCAAGGAAAGCACATAGTACGAGATGGCGGCGACAGACAGGCCCTCGACCGCATGTTGCAACCTCAACTGGCTTTGTGCGGTCTGATTCATGCCTTCCAGCAAGCGGGTCGTGTCTTCTTCCTGTGCCAGATTGACGCGCGTGCGCAGCAGATCGACCGCCCTTGCCACCCGTCCGGCGAATTGTTCGTGGCGCGCCCAGACGGTCTTGCACGTCTCCATCGCGGGGGCGAAGCGCCGCTCCATGAATTCGGCGATGGTCGGCACGCCTTCGATGCGCTCTTCGCGCAGCTCCTGAATGCGGGCAAGGACGAGTTTTTCATAAGCGCGCGAGGCGCTGAAGCGCCCGCTCGAGCCCGCCAGCGACTCGATGCGCACGGCAAGATGCGTGAGGCGCACCAGCAGTTCGGCATCGTTGCGGCGCCCCTGGCTCGTGTCCATGCTGTGCATCAACGGCTGAAGCGCCGACTGCAGTTCGTCGAGACTTCTGCCCAGTTCGCGGGCAACCGGCAGCGCCAGCAAAGCCATCATCCGGTATGTCTCGATCTCGTAGAGTCGCTGCAGAAGACGTCCGCCCTGCTCCTCCCGAAAGTCGTCGTCGATCACCAGAAATCGCGAGAAGCCGTCGGGCCGCACGCTCCAGTCGCAGTAAACCTGCCCGCCTCCCAGCACCTTGCTGCCCACCAGAACGGGACCGTCGATCCACTGCCGCACGCTCTGGCGTGCCGCGCCGGTCGAGTCGCCCGACACGAGTTCCATGCGGATCGCGACGAACCGCTTGCCTTCAAAACCGCGAAACCATTCGGATGGAATATGGGCCGACGGCAGATCGGAGAAGTAGTCCGCGTCATGACGTTGCGCGACAAACGTGAAGGTGGAGAATTCCGTGTGCCGCTCCCACTTCAACTGCTTCTCCTCATTCCACCGCGCCGAGTAATGCGTCGTTCCGTCGGCGGGAATCGCGAGACCTGTCAGCCTGCACAGCGATCGAAGCAGCGCTTCGTGAACGGAAGGATCGCCGTCGGCATAGATGGCAAAGTGCGCGAGCGCCACCGAACCGCCAATCCGCAGAAACGGCCGGGCGTGCAATTCGCCCGCGAGGCTGGCGCGCAGGAAATGATCCATGGTTATTCTTCTTTCTGATTTCTGATGGTTGTGCGCGTTGCCCGAAAATCAGTATTACCAGGAACTTACAAAGGCATGGACAAGCCGGTTGAATACCCCGGGCTTCGCGACGTTCATCCCATGCGATGCGCCCGCAATGGTTTGTTTTTCCGCGTGGTCGACCCAATCCGCGAGCTTGTCGACGTTGTTGCGAAACATGCGCGGGCTCTTTTCGCCTTCGATCAGCAACGTCCGGCACTGCACGTCACGCGCTGCGTCACGTGAGTACGCCGGCAACGGATCGCGAAACTGCTTCGGCAGCGTGGCGGCATTGTCGATCGCCATGGTGCGAAAACCGGCGGGACTCTTGCGCCAGAAGCCGGGCATGCTCACCGAGTCGACGAAGAGTTCCAGTCCGGCGTCGATCGCACCGCTTTCAATCAAATCGGCGACTTTGGCGCGAAGGACGTTGGTCGCAGGCGGCAGCGAGGCTTCCGGCATCCCGTCGATCTGCAACGGGCCGCCCGGATCGGCAAGCGTCAGCGTTTTCACGAGGCGTGGATACTCCCGCGCCACGTGGAATGCGACGCATCCTCCGCGCGAGTGCCCCACCAGATGAACCGGCCCGAGGTTCATGGCCGCGATGAACTCGGCGAGTTCCGCGACATGCGTCTTCCAGCCAAATTCCCCTTGAATGCAGGCATCGTCCGCCGGCCAGTAGTGGCTAAGGCTGACCGAAATACAGAGGAAATGCTTCGACAGAAAATCGGTTTGACTGCTCCAGTAGCGGTAATCGCACAGCGATCCGTGCACGAAGACCAGTGGCTCTCCCGAACCGCTGATCACATAGGGCACGCAGATGCCGGAGGGCACGGTGGCAAAGCACAGCTCCGGGACTGAAAGTACTGAAGGGTCGGTTCGCGCGTTCATACATGAGGCTCCTTTCCAGCACTATGCACGACGCGTCGATCTAAGAAAATCGCGTAATATTGATGGTATCCATCGATTTATCTGATACCAATGAAAGCACTGGATCTGGACGTTCTGACAATGATCGTGGCCGTGGCCGACACGGGGAACATCAGTCGCGCGGCGGAAATCGTCCATCGCTCGCAATCGGCGGTGAGCATGCAGATCAAGACCCTCGAAACCGCGCTCGGCAAGCCGCTTTTCGTGCGCAAGCCAAGAAGCGTGATCCCGACGCAAGATGGCGAAGTGTTGTTGACGTTCGCGCGGCGCATGCTCGCCCTGCGCGATGAAGCGTGGGCGGCGGTGGTCCGGCCCGACGTAACCGGCCGGGTCGTCATCGGTGTGCCCGACGACTACGCCTCGTCACTGCTGCCGTCGATCCTCAAGAAATTTTCCGCGACCTACCCGAAGGTCGAGATTCAGGTCGTCGGACTGCCGAGCGTGGCGCTCGCGCCCATGGTGAAGGACGGCTCGGTCGACCTGGTCTGCGGGACGCGCGTCAAGGGCCTATCCGGCGAATTCATCCGGCTCGAACCGATGGTCTGGGCCGCGGCGCCCAGCGCGCACGACATCTGGCGCGAGCGGCCGCTGCCGATTGCCGTGTTCCTGCCGGGCAGCGTCGCCCGGGAAAACGCGATCCGCAGTCTTGAACAGGCGAAGATCACCTACCGGACCTCGTACGAGAGCCCGAGCCTGATGGGCCTGCTCAGCATGGTCGAAGCAGGACTCGCGGTGGCGCCGCTCGCGCAATGCGCGGTTCCTGCTCATCTGACCTTGCTCGGCCACGCGCAGGGCTTGCCCGAAATCGCCGCGCTGGAGCTAATACTCGCGCGGAGTGCCAAATCGAAGCGGCCGCCATGCGACTTTCTCGCCGAAAAGATCATGTCGGAACTGCGGCGTTAGTCGCACCGCGCGGCGTGTCGAAACCGCGCCCTTCCAACGCAAACGCAAACGCCAAGGCCAAGGCCAACGCATCAATAGCGATGCGAGCGTGGCGCGCCAGGGTGCACCGCGCCCACGGCTGCGCCCGGCTTGCGGGTGCGGCGCCGCGCACGGTCGTGCCGCCCCCGTTCGCTCAAATGTGAGGCGCGAGGACTCGCCGTATGTCGCAGATGCCCTTCTCCGACACCTTCTGAACCTGACGGCGTGACGTTGCCGTCGTCATGGCGAGCGAACACAGTGTCGCCGGTTTTGATCACGGCCAGCATGGTTTTGAGTCTCTTCATCATGAAGCGTCAATCTCCTTCAAGCTGTGCTCAACCTTTCCAGTTCGGTGTCGACCAACAGCTTCTTCAGTTCCGGCACGCAGGATCCGCAGTTGCCGCCGGCCTTCAGGCACGCGGTGATTTCCGCCGCGGTCTTTAGCCCGTGCTCCCGGATCGCCGCGCAGATCGTATTGCGTCCCACGCCGAAACACGAGCAGACCGTGGGTCCCGTATCGACACCCTTGCCAATCGGCTGCCCGACCAGCAGACCGGCACGGTCCTCGTCGTCGAGCCTGTTCTTCCCGAACAGGCCCGCGAGCCAGGTACGCGACGGCAACGGCAACTCGGAGCGCGCCGATACGAAGATGCAACTCTCGATACGCTCGTCGACCAGATGCACGGCGCGATAGATTCCCGCCGTCCTGTCCTCGTATTCCAGCCAGTCGGCGTGCGGATCGTCGATGCCGAATAGCGCCTGCGCCCAGTTGCCGTGATCGGTGAGCGGCTTGCGCCCCGCGAGTTCGTAGCGCACGAACTGCGTGCCGTGGACGCGCGTCCAGTAGGTCATGCCGTCCAGCACCGGAGCGTGACGGCTCAACGAGAAGCCGTGCCAGGCGACGTCGAACCTGTCGATGCGAACCGGCGTGTGCTTGAACTCGGGCTCCCCGGAGACCGGATCGACCTCGGGATTCACCACCGCGCCGACACGCGCGTCGGACGCCACCTGATCGTTCCAGTGAATCGGCACGAACACGCTGCCTCGCGACATGCCGCCGCCATGCTGCACACGTGCGACCATCGTGCCCCACCGGCTCGACACACGCGCGAGTTCACCTTCCCGCACGCCGCACGACAGCGCGTCCTGCGGATGCAAATCGACGAAGGCTTCCGTCACGTGGCCGGCGAGCTTCTCCGACTTGCCCGTGCGGGTCATCGTGTGCCATTGGTCGCGTACCCGGCCGGTATTGAGCGTCAGCGGATACTCGTCGTCCGGCGCGTGGACCGGCGCGCGCGGCGGGGTCGCGACGAACCGCGCCTTGCCGTCCGCGTGCGCATAGCGGCGATCGCCGAAGAGTCGCGCGGTCCCGCGCTGCTCCGCGCCATTCGCCGCCGGCACCGGCCACTGGATCGGCTGCAGCGCGTCGTAGCGCTCGGGGCCGAGCGCGACGAGCCCACCCAGATTGAACACGCGCGGCACACCGCCTTCGGTGTGTCCGTTATTCATCTTTCCCAGGCTGCCCGTGGCCTCGCCACCGTTGCCCGGCTCGTTACGATAGGCACTCAGCCGTGCATGCTCGTCGAAGATCTCATGCGGCGCCGAAAAATCGAAGCCGGCATACCCCATGCGCTGTGCGACGTCGCAGATGATCCGCCAGTCCGCGCGCGCTTCGCCCGGTGCCGGCAGGAACGCTCGCTGGCGCGAAATCCTGCGCTCGGAGTTGGTGACGGTGCCGTCTTTCTCGCCCCAGCCGAGCGCCGGCAGCAGGACGTGGGCAAACGCATTGGTATCCGTGTTTTCGACAATGTCGGAGCTGACGACGAGCTCGCAACGCGCGAGCGCGCGCTTCGCCTGATCGCCATCGGGCAGGCTCACAACCGGGTTCGTGCCCATGATCCAGACAGCCTTGATGCGGCCCGTCTCGATCGCCTCGAACAACTCGACTGCCTTGAGTCCCGGCCGTTCCGCGATGGCGGGCGAGCCCCAGAAGGTCTGCACGAGCTCGCGATGACGCGGATTGTCGAGTTCCAGATGTGCCGCCAGCGTGTTCGCGAGGCCGCCCACTTCACGCCCGCCCATCGCGTTCGGCTGTCCGGTGAACGAGAACGGCCCCATCCCCGGCTTGCCGATGCGGCCTGTCAGCAGATGGCAATTGATGATGCTGTTGACCTTGTCGGTGCCGGAGGTCGACTGGTTCACGCCTTGGGAATAGACCGTCACGACCCGCTCGGTCCGCGCGAAGAGCCGGTAGAACTCGAGCAGATCGTGCGGGTCGAGCTTGCAGGCCTTCGCGCACTGCGCGAGGTCGAAGCCGTTCGCCGAGTCGGTTGAAGCGGCATCGAGTGCCTGGGCGTAGCCGGTCGTATGCGCATCGACGAAACCTGCATCGGTCGTGTCGTGTTCCGCGAGAAAACTGAGCAGTCCGTTGAACAGTCGAACGTCGGTGCCCGCCTTCAGCGGCAGATGCAGGTCGGCCATCTCGCAGGTCGCGGTGTAGCGCGGGTCGATCACGACGACCTTCACATCGGGCCGCGTTTCCTTGATCCTGACGATCCGCTGGAACAGGATCGGATGGCACCACGCCGTGTTCGATCCGACCAGCACGACCAGGTCCGCGAGCTCGAGGTCCTCGTAGCACACCGGCACGAGGTCTTCGCCGAACGCACGCTTGTGCCCCGCGACCGACGACGACATGCACAGGCGCGAATTGGTGTCGATGTTCGCGCTGCCGACATAGCCCTTCATCAGCTTGTTGGCGGCGTAGTAGTCCTCCGTCAGCAGTTGCCCCGAGACGTAGAGCGCGACGGCATCCGGGCCGTGCTGATCGATGATCCGGCGAAAACCGCCGGCAACCGTGTCGAGCGCATCGTTCCACGACACGTTGCGCAATTCACCGCTGCCCGGATCGCGCAGCCTGGGATGCAGCAGGCGTCCATCGAGCCCGACCGTTTCGCCGAGCGCCGAGCCTTTCACGCACAAGCGGCCGGCATTTGCCGGATGGCGATCGTCGCCGGCAATGTCGGCCTGGCCGTCCGGGCGTGGCGTCGCGAGTACACCGCAGCCGACGCCGCAATAGGGACAGGTGGTTCGGACCGCGTCACGACTGGCGTCGGGCGGACTGGCAATGACGATGGGAAGACTCACGTTCGATTCCGGTTCAGGCGGGCTGCGCCTCGCACAGGGCTTTGCCGAACAACAGCCGGCTGCGCAACGGCGCGATGTCGGTCCGGTTCTGGATCAGTTCGAAGTACCAGGCGCCGTCCTTGACGTCGCCGTACAGGACCGCGCCGATCACCCGGCTACCCTCGATCACGAGGCGCTTGTAGATGCCGCGTCGCGGATCGCGCAACACGAGATCTTCGCTATCCGGGCCGCCGACGAAATCGCCGGCGGAATACAGGTCGACGCCGGTAACTTTCAGCTTGGTCGCCGTCGCGCGCTGCACGTAGCGGCGGTGACCGGCACCGGCCAGATGCGCGCCGCAAACACGCGCCTGATCCCAGATCGGCGCGACGAGACCGAAGGTCGCCGTGCGGTGCTGCACGCATTCGCCGACGGCGTAGACGCGCGGATCGTAGGTCTGCAAGGTGTCGTCGACGACGATCGCGCGTTCGCAGTGCAAGCCCGCCTGCTTCGCGAGCTCGATATTCGGGCGCACCCCGGCCGTCATGACAACCAGGTCGGCGGGAATCTCCATGCCGTCGTCAAACCGTACCGCGGTGACACGCTCCGGCCCGACGATTTCGGCAGTGCGCGCCTTCATCAGGAAACGCAAACCCCTGCGCTCCAGCGTCTGCAGCAGCAGGGCCGACGCGCTCCTGTCGAGCTGGCGGTCCATCAGGCTGTCGGTGTCGTGCACGACGGTCACCGACATGCCCTGGCGCATGAGCCCGTTCGCCGCCTCCAGCCCAAGGAGACCGCCGCCGATGATCACGGCGTGGCGGTGACTGCGCGCAGCCGCGAGCATCGTTTCGACGTCCTGGATGTCGCGAAACGCGATCACCCCAGGCAACTGATGACCCGGCACCGGAATCAGGAATGGCTTGGAGCCGGTTGCGATCAGCAGCCGGTCGTAGCCCACCTCGATGCCGCTTTGCGAGCGCACGATGCGGCGCTTGCGGTCAATCGCGGCCACCGGGTCGCCCGCATGCAGCCGGATACCCTTGTCCGCATACCAGTCGCGCGTATTGAGGATGATCTCGTCGACGCGCTTCTCGCCCGCGAGCACCGGCGACAGCAGGATGCGGTTGTAGTTGCCGTACGGCTCGGCGCCGAACACGGTGATGTCGTAGAGATCCGGCGCGAGCTTCAGCAGCTCCTCGACCGTGCGCATGCCGGCCATGCCGTTGCCGACCACCACCAGACGCGGGCGGGAAGGCGCGATGAGCGATGCGCCTCCCGAGCCCGGCGCGGCGTGCTCATGTCTCATGCCGCGACCCACACCTTACCGCTCTCGATGCGCACCGGATACGCGTTGACGGAATTCTCGGGCGCCTCGAGGCATTCGCCGGTGCGCAGATCGAAATGATGCTTGTAGATCGGCGAGGCCACCACGATGCGCTCGCCGAGGCTGCCGATCAGCCCGCGCGAGAGCACCGCCGCCTGCGAACCCGGATCGAAGTTGTCGATCGCGTAGATGCCCGCTTCCGCGTCGCCGGTGGTCACGTGAAATACCGCAACCTGCTCGCCGTTGACAAGCGCGCACACGCCGGTATTCGGAACGATGTCGTCGAGCGCGCACACGGGCATCCAGGATTGCGGAAGTCGATCGTTGTTCATGCTGAATTCCTCAAGGTTGGTGGGGCGGAGGGCCATGCGGTCTCTGCGACCACGGAGTTTTCGTCCGGCAAATAAAAAGGCGTCCCGCGGAACCAGTCATCAGGTGACTGGATTCGGGGGACGCCGTTGTCCAAAAGCCAAGGAATCTGCAGAGCGACTTTTGCTGCATGCTGGCCGGATCGTCGTTGATCCGCCGCGGTCATTCACGCAAGGGCCATGCCATGCGGGTCAATGAGCTGCTGTCCGGCCCTGCGCGGGGAAAGGCGCCATCGCAAGGCCGCGCTGCCCGAACCGGGTTGATGCATTTTGATGCAGCGCAGCACATTGGTGGTGCGCCATGGCACCTTCGCCGTGCAGCGCCGGGGCGATGACGACAGCCCCTTATGCGAGGGCAGCGTCGTCAATTTGCAATGCCGTTGGTGCCGGCAACGGTCAACGCGTGCTCGCGCAGCGCCGCCTCGCGCGCTTTGTGTTCGCTGCTGAAGCGCACGGCCAGCGCGCATAACGCGGACAGTGTGACGAGCATGCCGAGCAGCGCCAGCGTCTGCTGGATGCTGCCGACGCCTTTCATCAGGAAACCGGCCACCACCGCGCCGACATTGCCGCCCGCGCCAATCACGCCCGCCACGCCACCGAGCGCCTTGCGGTCGATGAACGGCACCAGCGCATAGGTCGCGCCGCAAGCCATGTGCGTGAACAGACCGAAAACCAGCATGGAGATCACGGCCAGCGCGATGCTGTTCGCGTGCGCGAAACCCATGAGGCCCAGACCTTCGCCGACGATCAGCACGAACAGCAAGCTCGCGCGGATGTCGAGGCCTCGACGCGCGGCAGCCTTGTCCGACAGCCAGCCACCCAGCGCGCGGGCAAACAGGGCGAGCAGGCCGAAGCTGCCGGCGGCAATGCCCGCCGCCTTTAGCGACAGGTGAAAATGGTCGACGTAATAGATTGCGGCGACGTTGTGAATGAAAACCTCGACGCCGAAGCACGCTGCGTAGGTGGTGAACAGCATCCAGACGCGATAGTTCGCGCAGGCCGCCCGGAAACTCGCCCAACCGCCCTTCTTTCCGCCTTCGATCGCGATACCGCGCGAGCGCAGTTCCGCAACGTTTCCTTGCGGGCAATCCTGCGTGAAACGCCAGTAAAACCACGCCATGACCGGCATCGCGAGGCCCGGCACCACCAGCGCGAGGCGCCATGCCGACGGCTCTGTCGCGCCGAGCGCCATGATCGCCGCCAGCAGCAGCGGCACCAGTGCCTGCGCCACGCCGGCTCCGGTATTGCCCCATCCGGCTGTCGCCGCGTTGGCGGTGCCGACCACGTTCGGCGCGAACATCGTCGAGGTGTGGTACTGGCTAATGACAAAGCAGGCGCCAACCGCGCCGATGCACAGGCGGCACAGCAGGAAGCTCTCGTAGCCCGTGGAGAGCGCCGCGCCGAGCACCGGAAAGACACCCGCGAGCATCAGGCCGCAGTAGACCTTGCGTGGACCGTAGCGGTCGCATAGCGGACCGATCACCAAACGCACGAGGATCGTGACCGCGACCGCGGCAATGTTGATATTGGCGACCTGATCGACGGAAAGCCCGAATTCGCGCTTGATCAGCGGCATCAATGGCGCACAGGCGAACCACGCAAAGAAGCAGACGAAGAACGCCATCCACGTCAGATGGAAAACGCGCATCGGTGGCGTGCGCAGGCTGAAGAGTTCGATGCGAGTTGCTTTGTCCGTCATCGTCGTTCCAGAAAAAAGAAAAAGCGTCCCGCGAACCCGGTCGGATGACCGGATTCGGGGGACGCCGTTGTCCAAAACCCCGTTATGAGGATGCTGCTATTGATTCGAATGAAGATAGGTCGACTTTGATCCTATGCGGGACCTATATGCATATGCCGTGCCATACCGCGGAATCCGGTGTTCGGCGTGCCGGAAAGCCGGCAACAGCGATGCCGCGCGACGGACGTCCGGCCGGCGCTCCAATCTATGTGTAGCGCGGCAAGGCACGGCGATGGTGCAGCACAGCACTGTTCCCGTGCGATGGGAGGTTCTGGTGCGAACGCCAACGCGCCTGCATCAACCGACTCGCGCGTAGTACAGATTCTGCGGATGCTTCGCTTCGGCGAAAAAGAACCAGCGTTCCGCCACGAGGCCGGCGTACTGCACCAGACAGGCGGCAGCCAGCACGCCGAGCGACGCGCCGATCGGGCGCAAGCCCGCACCCAGCGCGATCAATACGACAGGCAACGCAAACGCGGCCACGAGGAATCCCCATTTGACGCCGCGCAGCGTCCCCGCCGATTTGCCGTGAAAGAATTCGCGCAGGTTGAACGCCCCGGCGGTAAAGCCGCGCGAGACCTGCACGAGCTTCGGGTTGTGGATGCCGGTCGCGCTCTGCACGGTGGACTTCGGCCGCAAGCGCGCATTGCGTACGAGCGATGCCGAGCGGCTCGCGCAGCCCGCGAGCGTCAGCACGCAGGCGCCGATGGCGAGCCCCGCTGTCAGCGCGGGCGCGAACCCCGCGCTCAGCGCCGTCGCCAGCGTGAAGCCGGAGGCGCAGCCGAGCAGCACGAAATTGACCAGCGTGAGCGGCGTGGCCCATTCCTGCAGGAAGCGCAGGCATGCGTAGATCATCGCCGAGCAGACGAACAGCGCGGCGCTCGCCAGCACGCCGAGCCAGCCTATCGCGAGCGACCAAGGCGAACCGAACCCGTGCGCGACGCCGTAGAAGAACGCGCAAGCGAGAAACGCCGGCAGGCACAGACATTCGCGCGACAACCACGAGGTCCGCCACATCGCCACCGCGCGCCATGCGCGCTCCGGATGGCCGAGATGGAAGAACGAGGCGATCAGGCCGAGGCCGCCCAACACGACCGACAAGCCCGCCCCAGTGATGTAGAACGCATCAGCAGGCGCCGTGACGAGTCCCAGATGCGCGGCCGTCTCCACGCCGACGAGCGCGATCAACAGGCCCTGAGCCGCGCCGCTCAATGTGGTGAGAAAAACCACCGAAAAAGCCGGATTCATCGCGAGGTCCTTTAGATACGCTTCGCCATCGACGCAAGATGGAGTTCGCCACGCTCGAGCCGTGCTGCGGGCGAGTCGGGTACATCGAGGGCCGTACCGGCGTCTTTGCATCCGCAGGCGCCGCTGCCGCAAGCCGATGCCGACGTCTTGACGCGCGGCAAATAGTGATTCGCCGGCCGTGTGTTCCATTCGGGCATCAACTGATAGCCGCCGCGCTCCTCGATTGCCTTCGACACCACCGACTCCGGATCGTGGATGTCGCCAAACAGCCGGGCGGAGGTCGGGCACGCGAGCACGCACGCGGGTTGCCGGTCGCGCTCGGAGAGGTTTTCATCGTGAATGCGATCGACGCATAGCGTGCACTTGGTCATCTCCTTGCGCGCCTCGTCGAGTTCGCGCGCACCGTACGGACAGGCCCACGCGCAGTATTTGCAGCCGATGCATTTGTCGAAATCGACCAGCACGAGGCCGTCTTCCTTGCGCTTGTAGCTGGCGCCGGTCGGACACACCGGCACGCACGGCGGGTCCTCGCAGTGCAGGCACGACTTCGGAAAATGGATCGTGTCGGCGTTCGGGAAGCTGCCGGCCTCGAAGCTCTGCACACGATTGAAGAACGTGCCGGACGGATCGGCGTCGTACGGATTGAGATCGGCGAGGCTGCCCGACTCGCCCGACGTATTCCATTCCTTGCAGCTCGTCACGCAAGCCTGGCATCCCACGCATACGTTCAGGTCGATCACCAAAGCCATCTGAGTCATCAATCGCTCCTTTTCCGAGGCGCAGCTTGTGCGCCACGCAGCCGCGCCGCGAATTCGCCGCGCCCCGCGAAATAGGTCTGCACAACCCGCGATATCACCCCGTTCGATCCCGGCAACGCGGGCATCGCGCCGAACTGCGGCAGCGTGTGACACGCGTCCGCTTCCGCGGGATAGATGCGCACGCGCACGTCGTACCACGCGGCCTGCCCTGTCACGGGGTCCGAATTCGAGAGCCGCCCGGACGCTGCGTCGCGGCCGGGCAACTCGTCGGTGATGAGGTGATTGAGCAGGAAGCCACGCTGCGATTCGTTCGCGTGGGCGCCGAGGTTCCATGCGCCCGAGGCCTTGCCGATCGCATTCCAGGTCCATACCGTCCCCGGCTCGACGGTCTCGCTAAAGCGCGCCATGCAGCGCACGCGGCCCCACTGCGATTCGGCATAGATCCAGCTGCCGTCGGCAATGCCGTTTTCGGCCGCCATCAGCGGATTCATGTAGAGATAGTTCTCGCCATGAATCTGCCGCAGCCACGCGTTCTGCGAATCCCATGAGTGATACATCGCCATCGGCCGTTGCGTCACCGCGGCGAGCGGAAAACGCGTGAGATCGGTGGAATCGCTTTCGAGCGGCGCGTACCAGAACGGCAGCGGATCGAAATATTTTTCGACCCGCGCCCGCAGGTGCTCGGGCGGCTGCCTGCCGCGCGTGCGACCCTGCGCGGCGAGCCTGAACTTTTGCATGACGTCGGAGTACAGCTGGATCAGGATCGGCTCGTTAAATTTACGGAAGCCGTTCTTCACTGCCCAGTCGAGATACGGCCCGTTGCAGTTGCGCATGTATTGGAGCGTCTCCGGCAAGCGGTAATGGAACACGCAGTTGTTCTTTGCGTACTGTTCCCACTGCTGCGGATTCGGCTCGCCCACCAGCGCCTTGTCGCCGTCCTTGCCGCGCCAACCGATCAGAAAGCCCACGCCGGAATCAGGCGAGGTCGTGTGATTGACGATGAAATCCGGATAGTCGCGAAAACGGCGCGTGCCTTCGGCCGTCGTGAAGGCGGGAAGCCTGAGGCGCGAAGCGAGTTCGATCAGCACTTCCTGAAACGGCTTGCATTGGCCGGTCGGCGGCACGACCGGCACGCGCACGGAATCCACCGGACCGTCGAATTCGGAGATCGGTCGGTCGAGCATCGACATCGCGTCGTGCCGCTCGAGATAGGTCGTGTCCGGCAGGATCAGATCGGCGAACGCCGTCATCTCCGACTGGAACGCATCGCACACCACGAGAAACGGAATCTTGTACTCGCCGTTCGCGTGCTTGTCGGCGAGCATCTCGCGCACCTTCACCGTATTCATCGACGAATTCCAGGCCATGTTGGCCATGAAGATCAGCAGCGTGTCGATGGGATAGGGATCGCCGCGCCACGCGTTGGTGATCACGCTGTGCATCAGGCCGTGCACGGCGAGCGGATATTCCCAGGAGAAAGCTTTGTCGATGCGAACCGGGCCGCCCTGTTCGTCGATGAACAGATCTTCAGGCGCGGCGGGCCAGCCGAGCGGACCGCTGGCGAGCGGCGTGTTCGGCTTGACGGCGTGCGGACTGTTCGGCGGTTTCGCCGATGGCGGCACCGCGCGAGGAAACGGCGACTTATGACGAAAGCCGCCCGGGCGGTCGATCGTGCCGAGCAGCGACATCAGCACCGCCAGCGCGCGGATCGACTGGAAGCCGTTGGAATGCGCGGCCAGCCCGCGCATTGCGTGAAAGGCAACCGGATTGCCAGTGACGGCCTCATGCGTCTCGCCCCACGCGTCGGTCCATGGGATCGGCAGCGCGATCCGGTGATCGCGGCTGGTCTGGATCATTTCGCCGGCGAGGCGGCGAATCGTGTCCGCGGCAATGCCGGTGATTTCAGCGGCCCACTCCGGCGTGCAGTCGGCGACGCGTTCGCGCAGCAAGGCGAACGACGGCGTGACCGGTGTGCCGTCCGCGAGCGTATAGCGGCCGTCTAGCGCGGGCGTCACGCCCGGCGCATGATGCGGCACGACGCGCGCGCCGTCGGCGTCCCACCAGAGATGATTCTGCGGAAAGAGCGGATTGCCAGCCGGTCTATCCGGGTCGCGCACGAACAGGCCGAAGGTCTCGCTGGCTTCGTCGAGATCGACCAGCTCGGCCGCGTTCGTATAGCGCTGCACAAACTCGTGGTCCCAGGCGTCGGCCGCGATCAGTTCGTGCAGAAACGCCATGAACAGCGCGCCGTCGGTGCCGGGCTTGATAGGCACCCATTCGTCGGCGATCGCGGCGTAGCCGGTACGGATCGGATTGATCGCGATGAAGCGCCCACCCGCGCGCTTGAACTTGGAAATGGCGATCTTGAGGGGATTCGAATGATGATCTTCGGCCGTGCCGATCATGAAGAAAAGCTTGGCGCTGTCGAGATCGGGCCCACCGAACTCCCAGAACGAGCCGCCGATCGTATAGATCATCCCGGCCGCCATGTTGGCCGAGCAGAAGCCGCCATGCGCCGCGTAATTAGGCGTGCCGAACTGCTTGGCGAAGAGGCCGGTGAGCGCCTGCATCTGGTCGCGGCCGGTGAACAGCGCGAACTTCTTCGGGTCGGTGGCGCGAATCGTGGCGAGGCGCTTTTCGAGCACGTCGAACGCCACGTCCCACGAGACCGGTTCGAACTGCGCACTGCCCCGCTCCGCGCCCGCCTTGCGCATCAACGGCTGGGTCAGGCGCGCGGGCGAGTACTGCTTCATGATGCCCGAAGCGCCTTTCGCACAGATCACCCCCTGGTTCAGCGGATGCTCGGGATTGCCGTCGATATAGCGCACCTCGCCTTCGCGCAGATGCACGCGGATGCCGCAGCGGCAGGCGCACATGTAGCAGGTGGTCGTCTTGATCTCGAGCCGCTCGTCCTGCGTGCGGGCGTGGTGTTCCATGCGGGATCTCCGTCGCGGCTCCGGCTATGTCGAAGCGATGTGGTTCGATACCGACCATCCTATTCGCCGCCGGCCTGCAAGGGAAATCGCGATTTGCGAGAGAAACTATCCGCCGTGCCGATGGTTTCAGTTTGCCTTCAGTTAGCTTCAGTTACCCTCAACGATCAGATCGGCGTCAATACCGTCTCGCCAGCAAAATGGCGGCCGGCGTTGGCCAGGAAATTGTCGACCGACGCCGCGATCGCCTCCGGCGAACGGCCGCCCACATGCGGCGTCAGAACCACGTTGCGCAGGCTCAGCAAGGCTTCCGGTGGATGCGGCTCGCCCTCGTAGACGTCGAGACCCGCGCCGGCAATCGCGCCGGCGGCAAGCGCATCCGCTAAAGCAGCGGTATCCACCACGCTGCCGCGAGAAACGTTGACCACGAAACCGTCCGGCCCAAGTGCGTCCAGCACCGCCTTGCCGATCAGATGACGCGTGCCGGCGCCGCCGGGCGTCGCCACCACGAGAAAATCGCACCACCGCGCAAGTCCCTCCACGCTGTCGAAATAACGCAGCGGCGAGCCTGTGCGCGGTGTGCGGTTGTGGTAACCGATTTCCATGTCGAACCCGGCCCCCCGCCGCGCGACCTTCTCGCCGATATTGCCGAGCCCGACGATGCCGAGCCGCTTGCCGGACACGTTCGGGCGCATCGGCAACGTGTCGCGCCAGGCGCCCTGGCGGGTGGCCTGATCGAGTTGCGGCACGTCGCGCACCACCGCGAGCAGCAAGGCGAACGCGTGATCGGCCACGCAATGATCGTTGGTGCCCGCGCCATTGACGAGCACGATGCCGCGCGAGCGGGCGTGATCGATGGCGAGGTTTTCGTAGCCGGCGCCGAGCGCGCTGACGAACTCGAGCTGCGGCATCCGGTCGATTTCAGCGGCCGTCAGCCCCGTCGTGCCGTTGGTCAGCACGGCGCGGACCGTCTCGCCGTGCGCGGCGAGCGCGGCGGCCCGCCGGCTGGCATCGGGTGCATGGACGACGTCGAAAGCGGCCTCGACACGGGCGCGGCTCGCTTCTTTCAAGGGAATCAGAACCAGCAGGGATGGCTTCATGAGAGGCGTATTTTCCTGAGGTGGCGACGGGCTGGAGACACGACGAGTGAGTGTAACAAGGCCCCGGCAGCCCTGCTGGCGGGCGATCGCGAGCGATCATCAACGCTTCAGCGATCATGACCGACCACGGACAGTCGCAAGCCGTCGCGAGCGAAAAGCCCGGTTGCGAACCTGCTGCCGTGCAGCCTAAAGTCCATCCGGACCACGCCGTTATCTTCGTGAATGGACCGGCGCGAACGCCATGCGTCATGCGTCTTTCTTTCGAGGCGAACGGAAGCCGCCTTAGAATAGCCGGAACTCCGACCACGGGAATCTCATGCTGGACAACCTGCCGCGCGGCTCAGCGCCCACCAACGACGCTCCGGAGAACGCCCCCTTGAGGGACGATTCCGAAATGTTCGAACTCGCGCCTGTCTCCCTCTGGCTCGAAGACTTCAGCGGCGTGCGGGCGCTGTTCGACGTCTGGCGGGCCGAAGGCGTGACGGACCTGCGCGCCCATTTCGCCGCGGATCAAAGCCGGGTCGCCGAATGCGCGCACAGCATCCGCGTCATCAAGGTCAATCAGAAGACACTGACGCAATTCGAGGCCGCCGACTTCGACGCGCTCACCCGCAACCTCGCCTCCGTGTTCCGCGACGACATGCTCAAGACCCACCTCGAAGAGCTATGCCAATTGTGGGCGGGCCAGGCACAGTTCACGAGCCAGACAGTCAACTACACGCTCGGCGGACGGCGCCTCGATGTGCTGCTCAAGGGCGCCGTGCTGCCCGGCCATGAAGAACGGTGGGACCGCGTGCTCGTGTCGGTCGAAGACATCACCGAACTGGAAGGCGCGCGGCATCGCGTGACGCTTGCCGAAGAATATGTGCGCGGCCTGTTCGAACATTCGCCGGTTTCGTTGTGGGTGGAAGATTTCAGCGCGGTCAAGCGCCTACTCGACGATGCGCGCTCGGCCGGCATCAGCGATTTCCGCGTGTTTACCGACGTGCATCCCGAGTTTGTCGAGCGCTGCATGCAGGAAATCCACGTGCTCGACGTGAACCAGCACACGCTCGAAATGTTCATGGCGAAAGACAAGAAAACGCTTCTTTCGCGTCTGCCCGACGTTTTCCGCGACGACATGCGGCCGCATTTTCGCGAGCAGCTGATCGACCTGTGGGACGGCAAGCTGTTCCAGCAGCGCGAAGTGCTCAACTATTCGCTCGACGGCAACGAGGTGCACGTACACCTGCAGTTCTCCGTCCTGCCGGGTCATGAAAAGAATTGGGACCTGGTGCTGGTCGCCCTCACCGACATCACGGCGCGCAAGAAGGCCGAAGCGTACCTGGAGTTTCTCGGCAAGCATGACGTGCTGACCAAGCTGCGCAACCGCTCCTTTTACGTGGATGAACTGAACCGGCTGGAGCGCAAGGGTCCGTGGCCGGTGACGATCATCATGGCCGATCTCAACGGCCTCAAACGCGTGAACGACCAGCTCGGCCACGCGGCCGGCGACGCGCTGTTACGGCGGGCCGGCGAAGTCCTCGCCAAGGCGACGGACGCGCCCTTTCACGCAGCGCGCATCGGCGGTGACGAGTTCGCGATCCTGATGCCCGACACCGACGAGCGCGGCGGCGCCGCGATGGTCGATGCGATCCGTCAACTGGTCGATCTGAACAACCAGTTTTATCCGGGTTCGCTGCTGAGTCTTTCGATGGGCGTGGCGACGTGCCAGCGCGGCGATCGGCTCGAGGCCGGCATACAACGCGCCGATCTGCTGATGTATGAGGAAAAGCATGCGCACTACGCGAACCGTCCAGCTGAGGATGCGCCGGGCGATTGAAACAGCTCCCGGCGCGTGGGACGAAGGCGGCCAGGTCAACGTCCGCTATACTCGCCAGCCCCTAATTTATCCGCGGTGCGCCGCGCTCTGGAAAGAAAATCATGTCGACGATTCCCGCCTGCCCGCAATGCGCGATGGAAAACACCTACCCCGACGGCGAAAATTACGTCTGCCCCGATTGCGCGCACGAGTGGCCGATGACCGCTGCCGCAAGCGCTGACGAGACCGACGAACGCGTCGTCAAGGACGCCAACGGCAACCCGTTGGCGGACGGCGACGCGGTGGTGCTGATCAAGGACCTGAAAGTGAAAGGCTCGTCGATTACGCTGAAAATGGGCACCAAGGTGAAGAGCATTCGCCTCGTTGGCGGCGATCATGAAGTGGACTGCAAGATGGACGCCGGCAACTTCATGCTGAAGGCCGAGTATCTGAAGAAGGTTTGAATCGTCTGACCCAGCTCGGGCCGGCACCGCAGTGCAAATGAGGAGCGACTCCGATGCTTTCCCACGTATTCGTCGGCATTTCGGATTTCGAGCGTGCATTCGGCTTTTATAGCGTGCTGATGGACACGTTAGGGTTGCGGCTCAAGTTCCGTGACAGCGACGCCTGCTGGGCAGGGTGGATGGCAGCCGATACACCGCGGCCGCTGTTCGTGTGTTGCCACACGCCGGACACGACCCCAGTCACGCAGGCAGCCGGCTAAACGCCCGGAAAACGCAATTCGAAGCGCACCACGCCCGGCACCGGACACACCACGCGCGCCGTGCCGCCGTGCAGATGCATGATCGCCTTGACGATCGCGAGCCCCAGCCCGCTCGATTCGGTGAACTCGCTGCGCGCCGCATCCGCGCGGTAGAAGCGATCGAACAGGCGGTCCAGTTGCTCGCCGGGAATCGGCGCACCGTCGTTTTCCACCACCACGGTCGCGCCCTGTTCGTCCTGCGCGCCGCTCAAACGTACCACCGTATTGTTCGCGCCATACCGCACCGCATTGACGACGAGATTGTTGATCGCCCGGCGGCACAGCATCGGATTGACCGATGCCACGCCCTGAGCCTCGACGGTAAAGCGCATGCCACGCTCGTCGGCCGGGCCTTCGAAATAGTCTGCGATCCTGACGAGTTCGTCGCGCAGATCGACCGGTTCCCGATCGATGGACAGTGCCGCATGATCCGCGTGCGCAAGAAACAGAATGTTCTCCGCGATGTGGCTCAAACGGCTCAGTTCCTCGAGGTTCGATTCGAGTAGCTGTTGATATTCCTCGGCATCGCGCGGTTTGGCGAGCGTTACCTGAGTCTGGCCGATCAAGGCGCCTACCGGCGTGCGAATTTCATGCGCCAGATCGGCGGAGAACTGTGAGAGGCGCTGGTAGCCATCAGCGAGACGGTCGAGCATGGCGTTGAAGGCGTGCGTGAGCTGGCGCAGTTCGGCCGGCGCGGACTCGCTATCGAGCCGCACCGACAAACTCGCCGGACTGATCTGCGCCGCCCGCGTAGCGATCTCGCGCACCGGCCGCAACGCGCGACGCAGCACGTAGTAGGCGAGCAACGTGGCAGCCAGCATGCCGCTCAGCGTGGCTAGCAGGATGCGATTGCGATACGCGGCCAGCATCCGCACTTCCTGGGTCATCGGATGCGCGGCGATCACTTCGACCTCGCTGCCGTCCTCGCGCGCCTTGACGGAAGCAATCGCCCAATGCACCGGCACGCCGTCCGGCAGCACGGTCTGGCGAATGTCCGAGGGCGTCGGCAAGTGGTCAGCGGTGCCGGCCTGCAGGGCCGGCACGGCGACATGACCGGGATTCACGTCGATGAACGGCGCTTCGCCCGGGCGGCGAAACTGCAACACGTCTTGCTCCGCGCCGAGCATGCTCTCGAACAGCAAAGGCCGGCTCTTCAATTCGCTGACCGAATAGAGATCGTGCACGATGCGGCTGAAGTGCTCGACACGGCCGGTGAGCACCACGTCCGCGCGACGCTGCAACGACAGCTCGGCGGAGTGGTAGAAATACATGCCCAACGTGCCGATCACCACGCACGCGATCGAGGCGAACAGCATCGTGGTGCGAGCCGTCAACGAACGTTCGGTCCACAGTTTCATGCGCCGTCGCCGAAGGTGTAGCCGATGCTGCGCACCGTATGAATCAGCTTCTTCTCAAACGGATGATCGATCTTCGCGCGCAGCCGTTTGATCGCCACGTCGACCACGTTCGTGTCGCTGTCGAAATTCATATCCCACACCTCCGAGGCGATTTGCGTACGCGACAACGCCTCGCCCTGCCGGCGCACCAGCAGATGCAACAGCATGAATTCCTTATTGGTCAGCGGAATCTCGACGCCTTCGCGCGTCACTTTGCGGCGCAGGACGTCGAGCTTGAGGTCCGCGATCTCGAACACATCGCTCTCGCGGATCACCCCGCGGCGCAACAACGTGCGGATGCGCAACACCAGCTCGGTGAACGAGAACGGCTTGACGAGGTAATCGTCGGCGCCAAGTTCGAGGCCGCGGATGCGGTCGCTGACGTGATCGCGCGCGGTCAGGAAAATCACCGGCAGATCGCGCCGCGCCCGCAGCGCGCGCATGATTTCCCAACCGTCGATGCCGGGCAGCATCACGTCCAGCACCACGAGGTCGTAAGCGTGTTCGAGCGCCATGTGCAGCCCATCCGTGCCGGTGCGCGCAAGGTCGACCGCGTAGCCGCTTTCGCGCAGCCCTTTCTTCAGGTAGTCGCCGGTTTTCGGGTCGTCTTCGATGACGAGGATGCTCATGGTGCCTGGTGTTCCAACCCCGCGCGCCGCATCGGGCGCGGGTCATGAATGTGGACGTGGATATGGCGGCCATTCTACGTGGCCGCGGCGCGCCGTTCATGACGTTTTTGTCATCTGTCTGTCACCTGCCGGAGCCAATCGCGCGCCTAACCTGACGCTATCTTTCACCCACCCAGAGCAAACCCATGAAGATTGTCTCCGCCAATGCGATGCGCGCCTTCGTCGCCCCCGCGCTCGTCGCCGCCTCATTGTTCGCAGCAGGATCCGTCGCAGAAGCTCAGACCGCCGCGCCCACCGGTGTGCGCGGCACCGTCACCTCGCTCTCGGGCGACCTGCTCAAGGTCCACACGCGCGACGGCAGAGACGTCGACGTGAAGCTCGCCAAAGACACGCCGATTCGCGGCGTGACGATTGCCAACGTGAACGACATCAAGCCGGACAGCTATGTCGGCACCGCCGCGATTCCGCAGCCCGACGGCACGCTGAAGGCCCTCGAAGTGCATGTATTCCCGGCCAGCATGCGTGGCGCCGGCGAAGGTCACCGTCCGTGGGACCTCGGCTCGAACAGCACGATGACCAACGGCACGGTCGGTTCGCTCGTGGTCAGCAACGGCCGCACGATCACGGTCAAGTACAAGGACGGCGAAAAGAAAGTCGTGATTCCGCAAGACGTGCCTATCGTTGCGCTCGAAGCCGGTGACCGCGCGCTGCTGGTGCCTGGCGCAAAGGTCGTGCTGTTCGCCCATAAGGAAGCCGATGGCTCCATGGCGGCGAATTTCATCTCCGCGGGCGAGCACGGCATCACGCCGCCGATGTAATACGGCGCTTTTGAGCGCTCGCTCTTTCAGCCATTCAGACTGCCGCGTGCCTCAATGACGCGGCTTTCAATTTTCTCCCTGCTTTTCTCCCTGCTTCATCACTATTCACCATGCCCGAACCGCAAGCGCGCTTCATCGTCCACCCACTCGTCGTACGAATCACGCACTGGATCAACGCGTTTGCCATGCTCTGCATGGTGATGAGCGGCTGGGCGATCTATAACGCGTCGCCCTTCTTTCCGTTCAGATTCCCGGTGTGGGCAACCGTCGGCGGCTGGCTGGGCGGTTCGATCGCATGGCATTTCGCGGCCATGTGGCTGCTGTGCGCGAACGGCCTGCTGTATCTGGCGTATGGCATCGGGCGCGGGCATTTTCGTCGCAGGCTATTGCCGGTCTATCCACGCGATGTCGTGCACGATGCCGCATTGGCGATGCGGTTCAAGCTGCCGCACGATACCGCCAAATATAACGCGGTGCAGCGCGCGCTCTATCTCTTCGTATTGCTCCTTGGCGTATTGCTGGTTGCGTCCGGGCTTTCGATCTGGAAGCCCGTGCAGTTCTCGTGGCTTACCGCCCTATTCGGCGGCTTCGATTTCGCGCGTCGCGTGCATTTTGTCGCGATGGCGGGCGTGGCGGGTTTTGTCGTCGTGCATCTGGCGCTGGTGCTGCTGGTGCCGCGCACGTTACTACCGATGTTGACCGGCCGCGCCAGGCTGTCCGCGCACGAAAGGAGCGAGGCATGAGCGAATCAAAACGCAAGGACTCGCGCAGCGCAGGCGTTCTCCTCGCCGACCACAAACCGCAAATCGAGCGATTGCAGCGGCGGTTGTTCCTGCGCTCGTCGCTTTCGATCGGCGCGCTGGCGATGCTCTCGGGCTGCAACATGCAGGACGGCGATTCGGTCGACAAGGTGTTGTGGGCCATGTCGCGCTGGAACGATCGCGTGCAAGGCTGGCTGTTCGATCGCAACAAGCTCGCGCCGACTTACTCTGCAAGCGAGATCACCGAACCGTTTCCGTTCAACGCGTTCTATCCGGAGTTCGACGCGCCGGATATCGACGGCTCGACATATCGACTGGAAGTGTCGGGCCTGGTGTCGGACAAGCGCACGTGGAATCTCGATCAACTGCGCGCCCTGCCCCAGGCTTCACAGATTACGCGGCACATCTGCATCGAAGGATGGAGCGCGATCGGGCAATGGCGAGGCGTGCCGTTTCGCACGTTCCTCGAACGCATCGGCGCCGACCTGAGCGCTCGCTATGTCGGCTTCAAATGCGCGGACCGCTATTACTCGAGCCTCGACATGGCGACGGCCTTGCATCCGCAAACCCAGCTCACGCTCGATTTCCGCGACGCACCGTTGCCGGCCAAATACGGCTATCCGCTGAAATTGCGCGTACCGACCAAATTGGGCTTCAAGAATCCGAAGCACATCGCGGCGATCTTCGTGACTAACACGAACCCCGGCGGCTATTGGGAAGATCAGGGCTACAACTGGTTTAGCGGGCTATGACGCTTCCCGCCGAAGCGCGTCTATACGGCAGTCACATAACGCGCAACCGGCCTGACCACACGCGGCGGCGGCGGTGCGTCGTACACGGCGCGCATGCGTTTGACTTCGTCGACAGGGCTCAGGCCGAACAGGCGCTTGAACTCGCGGCTGAACTGCGACGCGCTTTCGTAACCGACCCGCGCCGCGGCAGCGCCTGCATTCAAACCGTCCTGCACCATCAGCAAACGCGCGTGATGCAAACGTGTGGTCTTCACGTATTGCATCGGTGAGGTCGCCGTCACGGCCTTGAATTGCGCATGAAAAACGGCGAGGCTCATGCCCGCTTCAGAGGCGAGCGTATCGACATCGAGTTGCCCGTGATAGTCGGCATGGATTCGCCGTAGCGCCTTGGCGATGCGGCCGAAATGATTCTGATGCGTGAGCGCCGCGCGAATCGCATCGCCCTGCTCGCCCGTCAGCACGCGATAACAGATTTCGCGAACCACGCCGGGCGCGAGAATCCTCGCGTCGAGCGGCGAGGCCAATGCTTCCATCAGACGCTGCACTGCATTGCTCAAGGCCGGATCGAGCGGCGTTGAATAGATGCCGAGCGGCTCGTTTTGCGCGGTGCCCTGCGTTTCGTTCAGCGCCATCAGCAGTTCGGCCACCATGGTCAGATCGACGCGCACCGAGATGCCAAGGAACGGCGCTTCCGGGCTCGCCTCGGTTTCACATTCGAACGGCAACGGCACCGAGAGCACCAGGTATTGCTGCGCGTCGTACTGGAACACCTGATCGCCGAGGTAACCGCGCTTGCGCCCCTGGCAGACGATCACGATGCTCGGCTCGTACATCACGGGCATACGCGGCATCGGACTATTGGCGCGCATCAGGTTGACACCTTCGAAGCTCGAACGCGTCACGCCAGGTTTGGGCGCGAGCAAATCGAACAGGTCGACCAGACGCTGCTGAGCGGAATCGGCCGGGCCGCGATCGGCCGGGCCGCGATCGGTGGGGCCGCCGGCGGCCGGGCCGCGATCGAAGGGACTACCTGCAGCCGGGACGTGTTCGGCCGGATCACAAGTGGCCGAGGCGGGTTCGACGGAACGGGTTGACATGACGGTATAGTGACGCATAAGAGAATAATGCTTGAAATTTAGCACCAAACGACCTGGTACGCTCATCGCCAGGAGTTTTAGGCAAATCTTCAAGATATTCAGGTATTCCCCGGTTCGCTCCCGGCCCCTACTATGGGAACCCTGCCGGGTCGTCTACTTCCACACTGTGCTGGGCTCGGTTGTCCGTTCACCGTTTCGGTGAATACGTCGGCCGCGGCCTGCGCCGTGATCCCGGTTCATGACAAGGTTTGCCCACATCGGCGACGCGCGTCGTCCATCGCCGGCGCCTTGCGACATCACCCTCTTTGCTGGAGCTACCCATGAGCACGACTTTTGCCTATGCAGCGACCGACGCGACCGCGCCGCTCGCCCCGTTCGAAATTCAGCGCCGCGAACTGCGCGCCCATGACGTGCAGATGGAAGTGCTGTTTTGCGGCGTGTGCCATTCCGACTTGCATCAGGCGCGCAACGAATGGAAGAACACGGTTTTTCCCGTGGTGCCGGGCCATGAGATTGTCGGCCGCGTGACGGCGGTGGGTCCGGACGTGACGAAGTACAAGGCAGGCGATCTGGTGGGCGTGGGATGCCTGGTCGATTCGTGCCGTACGTGTGCGAATTGCGAGGAAGGCCTCGAACAGTATTGCGAAAACGGTTTTGTCGGCACGTACAACGGTGTGGACCGGGTTGACGGTCAGATCACGTACGGCGGCTACTCGACGCAACTGGTGGTGGACGAGGCATTCACGCTGCGGGTGCCGGAGAATCTCGACCCGGCGGGTGTGGCGCCGTTGCTGTGCGCGGGTATCACCACGTATTCGCCGCTGCGCACGTGGGGCGCCGGTCCTGGCAAGAAGGTGGGGATTGTCGGTCTTGGCGGTCTCGGCCACATGGGTGTCAAATTGGCCCGTGCGATGGGCGCGCATGTCGTGTTGTTTACGACGTCGCCGTCGAAGATTGAAGATGCCAAACGGCTGGGCGCGCATGAGGTTGTCATCTCGAAGAATGCCGAAGAGATGGGCGCGCATGCGAACAGTTTCGATTTCATTCTGAATACCGTGGCTGCGCCGCATGATTTGAATCCGTTTCTGAATCTGCTGAGGCGTGATGGGACGATGACGCTGGTTGGGGCGCCGGAGCATGATCATCCGTCGCCGCAGGTGTTCAATCTGATCTTCAAGCGCCGCCGCCTGGCCGGGTCGTTGATTGGTGGAATTGCCGAGACGCAGGAAATGCTCGATTTCTGCGGCGAGCACGGGATTACTTCGGATATTGAAGTGATTCCTATGCAGGGGATTAATGATGCTTATGAACGGATGCTTAAGAGTGATGTTAAGTATCGGTTTGTTATTGATCTGGATTCCTTGCGGAAGTGATTTGTTTTTTTGCCTGCGAGGCGCGGGTTGATTTTTGGCGCCTTGCAGGTGAGGGGGTGCTTGGGGTTGTTGTCTGCGCGGCGCTTGTTGTTTTTGTGGTTCTGGTTTTTTGTGCCTCTCCTTGAATTGTTAGTGGTCTATTAGCGTTCGCCCCTGTGCGGGGCAGGCACCTACTTTCTTTGCGGCGGCAAAGAAAGTAGGTGCCTGCCCCGCACAGGGGCGAACGCTAATAGACCACTAACAATTCAAGGAAAGCCCAACGCCGTAGGCACAAGGACAAGAACGCGTCGCGCAGGCAATCAATTCAAGGAAAGGCAACACCATAAGCACAAGAAAAGCCCAACGCCGTAGGCACACACAACCAAAACCCAGATCAACAAAAGACACCAACCCTAGAAGCACAAAAAGCACAAAAACCACAAACACCGCCACCGCCAAAGGCAAAAAAGCACCCTTTATTTCACCAACAGGAGTTTGAATCGTGATTGACAGAATAACTGCAATGCGGACATTCATCCGAATCGTGGACACAAACAGTTTCACCCGCGCAGCGGAATCCCTCGACATCCCCCGCGCGACAGCGACAACCATCGTCCAGAATCTGGAAGCGCTGCTAGGCACCGCACTCCTGACCCGTACGACGCGGCGCCTGAGCATCACCCCGGAAGGCGCAGCCTACTACGAGCGCTGCGCGCAAATCCTCGCCGACATCGACGAAATGGAAGCCAGCCTCCGCCATGCAACGGATAACCTGACCGGCCGCCTGCGCGTAGAAATGCCCGGCGCAGTCGCGAGCGCCATCGTCCTGCCGGCGCTCGAAGACTTCCATGCCCGCTACCCGAATCTCGATCTCGCCATCGGCATCAGCAATCGTTCGGTAGATCTGATTTCAGAAGCCATCGACTGCAGTATCCAACTCGGCGACTTGCCGGATTCGAATCTGATCGCGCGGCAATTGGGCACCCTCGAACATGTGACGTGCGCAAGTCCTGTCTATCTGGCCCGGCACGGCACGCCCGTCGGTCTCGACGATCTGCGCACGCACGTCGCCGTCAATTGCATGTCGCCGCAGAACGGCCGCGAAGTCGACTTCGATTTCGAAGTGGACGGCGAAGCGCAAAACGTCAAAGTCAAAGGCTTCGTCAAAGTCAGCGACGAGCAGGCTTATCTCACCTGCGGATTGCAAGGTCTCGGTCTGATCCAGCCGGCGCGGATCGCCGCACAACCGTACCTCGACTCGGGACTGTTGCGCGAAGTGCTGCCGCAATGGAAACCCATGCCGATGCCGGTCTCGGTCGCGTATGTGAAGAACCGCCAGGTGTCGCCACGCGTGCGAGCCTTCGTCGACTGGCTCGTGGAGTTGTTCGAGCAGACCGAACACGCGAACCAGGACCTGTCGCGAGTCCGTCAGTTGTTGCGCGGCCTGCATCCCGCTTGAGGCGGGTTTTATGCAGGCTCGCAACACCGCGAACGCGTTAGTTCGGTAGTGTCACCGGCACCGGACGCGTCAGCAGATCGACATAGAAATTGAAAAAAGCCGGATTGTCGAAGCGCTTAACCACCGTCATCTTCTGCAAACCCGCCGGCGGCGAACTGGTGTAACCGGTCGACTTGCCATCATTGGCACCGAAGCTCATATCCACATCCACCCATTCATCCACCGTCTGCGTCGCAAACGACGGACGCATCAGATACGCCAGCGTCAGGGTGTCCCAGATGTTCGTGGTGTAGTTCGGATTCGTTTCAAAACCGTTCTTGCCGTCGAAACCGTAGCCGTTCAGCGTCTTGAACAATTGCGTGATGATGGTCTGTTTGCCCGGATCGTGCGCGACACGGTCGTACAGCGCCTTGTCCATCTTCACGGTATCTGTCACGTCGAGCGGAATCACCACCTGTTTGATCGGCAAACGCAGCACGGCTTTCGCCGCTTCCGGATCGAACCACCAGTTGAATTCGGCCGTCGGTGTGGTGTTGCCAGCCACGTCGATCGCGCCGCCCATGTAGATGATCTGCTTGATCAGCGGCACGATCTCGGGATGCTGACGCGTGGCGAGCGCGATGTTGGTCAGCGGGCCGATCGCCAGAATCGTCACCTCGCCGGGATATTGCTTGACTGAATCGACAATGAAATCCACCGCGCTCCTGCTCTGCACTTTGGTGTGCGTGGCGAAGCCGTCCGGCGGTGCAACGAGGTCGCTGTCCGATTTCGGCTCGGGCGTGTTCCACGCGCCGAGATAGCCGTCGCCACCCGGGAATTGCTTCTGCTCGGCCTGAATGGTGCCGAAATCATGCGATAACGCGTAATTGGCGCCGGCATATACACCGATCTGATTTTCAACGCCAAGACGCTCGACTGATTTCAGTGCGTCCGATACGCCTTGCTTCAACCATTGATTACCGGATACCACCGTAATACCCAATACTTTCAGTGAGCCTTGCGCCTGCAATTGCGCAGCCATTACACCGAGCTGGCCGTCGTCGCTCAGTGTATTGTAGTCGCTGTCGATAATCACTTTGGGTGGATTCGCCTGCGCGTTGAGATCGCTTCCGCCGCACGCCGAAAGCGACGAAATGGCTGCCAGGCTTGCCACACAGGTCAGCGCCACGAAGAGCTTCTTCACCGATACCTCCTTTTATGCAGCCATATTTCTCGAATAAGGAGGTTCATCATAGACGTAAACCTAACGAAATAGAATCGCCATGTTTAATGCGCAATTCATGGAATCAGCTTTCCGCACGGCAAATCGTCTAAATTCCGGAAAACATCGTTCCGGCATCGACAGATTCGTGAAAGCCGAAGCGCCGCGCTTTTGAGCCGCCGCCGAACATGTCGTCGTTCAAGGAGAAATAAAATCCGCAAAGCGCTATGACGAGACGCCCTGACAGCGAATGGAAGGCGGCCCATGTTTAGCCGCCATCGCATCCCACCTTGTCAGTCCTGGTCGTGTCGGTAGACATGGGCTGCGGAAATGAGCCGCGCAGGCATCGCGCCCGGTTGCCGCGAGTCACGAGGACCCACGGCGCACTACGAGCGCTTACGGCTGACGTGCCTGCGGCGCAGCACCCGGACAAGCGGGGTCTTTACCCCAATGCCCATCGCACACGCGCCAACGGCACAACTGGTCCTCGAAGAAACCGCGTTGCCCGCACTCTTTCACGCGTTCGGCCAGCCTGGCGTCCCCAGGCGTAGCCGAGGCACTGACTTTGGTGGCCGTGTTGCCGCCGGCCGCTTTCGCATCGGCCGGTTTGGTGCGTGCCACGAGCGCGGCCAATAGATCGGCATCCGAATCATCTTTCGAAGCATTACCGGCCGGGCGCGATTTCTTCGCTTGAGCAACCGCGCTCGGCGCGCTCGCGTGACGATTGCTTGCGCTCGCGCTTTCCTTCTTGCCGTGCGCCGTCTCGTGTTTCGCGTTGCTGGCGACAGCCGTCGAACTCTTACCCTGCTTTGCCGCCGGCACCGTTGTGGCCGACGCGGCCGTTGCGGACGCAACCGGTGCCGACGCATTGCTCGGCTCAGCGCCGTCGGCAAGCGCGCGCGACAAACGGCTTTCATCGCTGCTTGCAGGCACACTCGCCGATGCCGCCGGCGCCTTGCCGTCACCGTCGTCAGCCACAATCGTGGCCGCTTGCGACGACGCAGCCGCCGGGGCCTCCGCTTTCGCGGCGACCTGCGCCGCGCCACTGGCGGCGGACGCCGGCACAGCGGCTTTCGCAGCGTTGGCGGGCGTGGCCGATGCCAGCGACGTTGTCTGCAAACGCTGCTGCATGTGCCACGCACCCCAACCGCCGGCCACGATCACCAGCAAGGCGACCAGCAGGAGCGGCGTTTTCGACCGGCGTGGTTTATCGGTAGGCGGCGCGACGCGGCCTTCCAGATTCGCAAGAATTCGCGAACCATTGCCATCGGCGCCCTTAGCCTTATCGGATAACAGGCTAGGTGGGGCTTTGGAATTCGAACTTTCCGGCGCACTCATTCACTGTCTCATTGAATCCTGGATTATTTCGCCGTGATAATACCGTTCCGGCTCCTCTCCGAGCAGGCCTGATTCTAAGAGCAAGCATTACAAAATACAATTGTTTCCAATTTCCGGGGGCGACTTTGATTGCCGTAGTACTTTTCGCCTATTTCGCCATCGCCGTTGTGATCGCCGCAATGCTGCTATTGCCGGCGGTACGCGCCTCTTTATTGGGCGCCGCGCTCGCCATTCACGGCCGCGTTATGCGCGGAGCATCTCAAGGTGCTTCACGTGCACGCGGACAATTAGCGCGCTCGGCAAAAATTTCGCAATCGACCGCAGTCGATATGCAAAAGTTACTGGCAAAGCGGCGCTTGCTGATTTTTACCACCACAGGTATTCTTGCGACGCCGCCATTGGTGGCATTGGCTTTACGCGGCCGGCAATTATTCCAATTCGATGACACTGCACGGGTACCGGACGAGAAAATTGCCGCGTTATTGAATGGCGAACAGCTCGTGCCCCCGCCGCCGCTGCCGCCCGAGGTCTTTGCAACGCAGGAAGTGGAGCAGATTCGGCCCGCGCTGAAAGATGCGAGCCGCGACTGGAATTTGCTCGACGCCGATTTCAGAACGCGTTTATTGCTCGTGTACAAAATCATGCACGAGCAGTACGGGTATGAAATGGCATTGCTGGAAGGTTATCGCAGTCCGGAGCGGCAAAACCGCCTGGCGCAAATGGGGGGCAACGTCACCAATGCCGCAGCGTTTCAAAGCTATCACCAATACGGCCTTGCCGCGGACAATGCGTTTTTGCGCGACGGCAAGCTCGTCATTTCAGAAAAAGATCCCTGGGCCATGCGAGGTTATCAGTTATACGGACAAACGGCCGAACAGGTCGGCCTGACGTGGGGCGGCCGTTGGAAATTGATGGATCTCGGGCACGTTGAATATCACAAACCCGGCTTCGTGCTGGGGCGTGGTCATTAAGGCGAAGTGGGCAATAAAGAGGTTGGCAATGGGGCGTTCAAGCAAATTTTCTGGCAAAAGTCGGCAATGCCGCATGCATGACGGCATTCGTCTCGTCGCCATCGGCGAAACATCCCATGGCGGATTTAACAATCCGGCCGCATTCACCTTCGCCTGAATATGCTTTCGATTTATTTCAAACGCGGCGCAGGCAGACTTTGCCCGCGCTCGCGCCATGCTGTTTGCCACACGCGCGCCACAACACACATCATCAAGACCTGAACGGCCTATGCGACGCATTCTTAACGTGTTGACCCATACACGCACGCTCTCGATCATCGGCTTGCTCGCGCTCGCTGCTGTTTTGTTCATCGGCGCCGATACCTTGCAGATCGACCCGATGTGGCCCGCCATCGTGCTCGGCGCGGTGATCGCGCTATGGTTGCTGGTCTGGGCGGTGCGCCGCCTGCGCGCGCGGCGTGCGAACAACAAGCTCGGTGAAATGCTCGAGCAACAGGCCGAAAAACAGACCGAAACCGGCCCCGCGCCGACACCCGCGCGCCAGGCCGAACTCGACGTGCTGCGCACGCGTCTCGTCGACGCGGTGAAAACGATCAAGACCTCGAAGATCGGTCAGATGTCCGGCGGCTCGGCGCTGTATGAATTGCCCTGGTACATCGTGATCGGCAACCCGGCCGCGGGCAAGAGCAGCGCCGTGCTGAATTCCGGTCTGCAATTTCCCTTCGCCGACAAGAACAACGCAGTGATTCACGGCATCGGCGGCACGCGGAATTGCGACTGGTTCTTCACGACTGAAGGCATTCTGCTCGACACCGCCGGCCGCTATTCCGTGCACGAAGAAGACCGCACCGAATGGCTCGGCTTCCTCGGCCTGCTCAAGCGCTTCCGGCCAAAGGCGCCGATCAACGGCATCATCGTCACGGCGAGCATTGCCGAGTTGACCGGCAGCAAGCCCGAGTTCGCGATCAATCTCGCGAAGAATCTGCGTCAACGGGTGCAGGAGCTGACCGAGAAGCTCGAGGTGTTCGCGCCGGTGTACGTGATGTTCACCAAGGCCGACCTGATCACGGGCTTCACCGAATTTTTCAGCGGCAGCGACCGTCACGAGTACGACCGCGTATGGGGCGCCACCCTGCCCTACGAACCGGACGAAAAGCGCGACGTGGTGGGTCTTTTCGACGAGCACTTCGAAGAACTCTACGACGGCCTGAAGGAAATCAGCGTCGCGCAGATGTCGATCAACCGCGGCAACAAGCTGTCGCCGGGCCAGCTGAGCTTCCCGCTCGAATTCTCGACGATCAAGCCTGCCTTGCGCGCGTTCCTCGCCACGCTGTTCGAAACCAACCCGTTCCAGCACAAGCCGATTTTCCGCGGCTTCTACTTCACCAGCGCGCTGCAGGAAGGCGAGACCAACAGCGCCGCTGCCACGCGCATCGCCAACCGTTTCGGCCTCTCCGCGGACAGTTTGCCCAAGCCGCACAGCGCGTTCTCGAAGAACGGCTTCTTCCTGCGCGATCTGTTCTCCAAGGTGATCTTCGCCGACCGGCAGACTGTCAAGCAGTTCGCCAGCCCCGCCAAGACGCGCATGCGCTATGCGACGTTCTTCGGCTTCGTCGCGGTGCTCGCGCTGGCGCTCGGCGGCTGGACGTGGTCGACGATCGGCAATCAGCAGCTCGCCGACAACGTCAAGGCCGACCTCGACAACGTGGTGCGCCTGCAGCAGAACCGCAACGACCTGCAATCGCGGTTGCAGGCCATGGACATTCTGGAAGACCGCATCGACCAGCTCGAGCAGTTCCGCCGCGACAAGCCGCTGGCGGTGTCGCTCGGGCTGTATCAGGGCGACCGCCTCGAGCAGCACTTGCTCACCGAGTATTACAACGGCGTGCGCCAGATCCTGCTCGACCCGGTCTCGCAGAATCTCGCGTCGTTCCTGAAGGACGTCAACGCGCACCCCGATCAGCTCGCGCCGCTCAACCGCACGCCGGACGCCGCCGCGATTCCCGTGTCCGCGCACACGGCGATGGCGGCGAACAGCCAGGGCGGCCTGTATAGCGACGCGTCGCCGACCAACGTCGAAGACGCCTACAACGCGCTCAAGACCTACCTGATGCTGAGCGACAAGCGTCACGTGGAAACCGCTCACCTGACCGACCAGGTCGCCCGCTTCTGGCGCGGCTGGCTCGAAACGAATCGCGGCAACATGCCTCGCGACGAGATGATCCGCAGCGCCGAGCGCATGATCACCTTCTATCTGTCGCGCGTGTCCGACAACGACTGGCCGATGATCGACCAGAACCTCGGCCTCGTCGACCAGACCCGTGAAAATCTGCGCCGCGTGGTGCGCGGCATGCCGGCCCGTCAGCGCGTCTATGAGGAAATCAAGGCGCGTGCGTCGACCCGCTTCGCGCCGATGACGATCGCGCGCATCGTCGGCGAGAACAATACGGCGCTGGTGGCAGGCAGCTACGCGATCCCCGGCACGTTCACGCGTGAAGCGTGGTTCCAGTACGTGCAGCCTGCGATCCGCGACGCCGCCACCAAGGAGTTGCAAGCCAAGGATTGGGTGCTCAACACTTCCGCTCACGACGACCTGACGCTCGAAGGCAGCCCCGAGCAGATCCAGAAAGCGCTCGTGTCGATGTACAAGACGGAGTACGCGATGCACTGGCAGAAGTTCATGCAAGGCATTGCGGTGCAAAGCTTCGGCAGCTTCGGGCAGGCCGTGGATGCGATGAACCGTCTCGGCGATCCGCAGGATTCGCCGATCCGCAAGGTGCTTGAAACCGCGTACGACCAGACCTCGTGGGACAACCCGTCGCTCTTCAACGCGAACCTGAAGCGCGCGCAAACCGGCGTGACCAGCTGGTTCAAGAACTGGTTCTCGCGTGCGCCGACCGGGCAGTTGAACGCCAATATCGACATCAACGGCAATCCGGTCGAAGTGCCGATGGGGCCGATCGGCCAGGAGTTCTCGGCGCTGGGCCGCATCGTCGTCTCCGGCGACAACGGCTCGATGTTGAAGGGCTACATGGACACGCTCTCGAAAGTCCGTACGCGCTTTAACGTGATCAAGAACCAGGGCGATCCGGGACCGGGCGCGCGTCAGCTGATGCAGCAGACGCTCGACGGCAGCGGGTCTGAGTTGGCCGATTCGCTGAAGTACGTCGACGAACAGATGCTGACGGGCCTCACCGATTCGCAACGCAAGGCACTGCGCCCGCTGCTGGTGCGCCCGCTGATGGCGGCGTATGCGGTGGTGATCCAGCCCGCCAGCGTCGAAGTCAACAAGGTGTGGAACGCGCAGGTCTACCAGACGTTCCAGGGGTCGCTCGCGAACAAGTATCCGTTTGCAGGCGATGCGAAGGTCGAAGCCGGCGCCGGAGAGATCGCCCAGGTGTTCGGGCCGGACGGCGCGATCGCCAAATTCGTCGGCACCACGCTCGGCCCGCTCGCGGTGCGCCGCGGCGACACGCTGACCGCACGCACATGGGGCGACATGGGCCTCGCGCTGACGCCCGACTTCACCGGCGGTTTCGCGCGCTGGGTGGCCCCGCTTGCCGGCGGTGCAGCGGCCTCGTCGGGTCAAAGCTCGGCCGAGCCGCAGACCGTATTCCAGATCCTGCCGCAGCCAAGCAGCGGCACCACGGAATACACGCTCGCGATCGACGGCCAGCAAATGCGTTACCGCAATACGCCGCCGCAATGGACCAACTTCGTGTGGCCGAACCCATCGGGCTCGCCGGGCGCCACGCTGAGCGCCACGACCTTCGACGGCCGCACGCTGCAGCTGGTCAACGAGCCGGGCCGCTACGGTCTGGAGAAGCTGATCAACTCGGCGCAGCGTAAGCGCCGTCCGGACGGCACCTTCGATCTGTCGTGGACGCAGGGCAATGTCACGGTGGCGGTCAGCATGCGCATCATCAGCACGTCGCAGGCGTCGGGCGGCGGCAGCGGCGATGCGCCGCAACAGCAAAGCCTGCGCGGCTTGCGGCTGCCGTCGTCGGTGGCGGACGTGAGCGCGGCGGCGAATTCGGTCAACGCGACGGCCGCGGGCGCGACCAATGCAACAGGAACAGCAGGACCAACAGGAACAGCGGGCGCCGCGCCCGCTGCCGCACCGGCGGCACGGCAGGCAGCGGCCGCCGCCGCGGTTTCGAACACAGGGGGTGCGCAATGACGCAAACCGTGCAGGCGCAAATCGCCTACTTCGGCAAGATTCCGTCGCGCGGCGACTTCGTCAAAAGCGCGCATAACCCGCAATTGCTGGCCACGCTCGACCGCTGGATCGCCGAGGCCATGGAGTTGCTCACTGACGATCCGCGCTGGAAGATCGTCTACGAAAACGCCAAGCCGATGCATTTCGCGTTCCTCGGTTCGCGCAGCAAGCTGGCGATTGCCGGGCATATGGTGGCGAGCCAGGATCAATCGTCACGCCGCTTTCCGTTTCTTGCCGCCACTGCGCTGGAAGTCGAAAAGCCGCTGACGTTCCTCGCGCACAGTCCGCTGGCCTTTGCGCGGCTGTGGTCGCGCATCGCCTCGCAGATGAAGCCGCTGCTCGGCATGAGCGAGCCGGCCGGCGCGTTGCACGCGCTCGGCGAAACGCAAGTGCCGATCGAAATCGGCGGCGGCCCGGGCAATCCGCACGACGGCACTTTCAATGACTTCGTCGAACATCAGACCCTCTCCGGCCTCGAACAGATGCTGCTTGCGAGCGGCCATCCGGTGCGCTTGCGTGGCGCGATGCTGGCGCTCGGTTCGCTGCTGCGTCCGGTGATGCAAAGCGGTTCGTCGCATCTCGAACGCGGCCTGACGCTGCCGCTGCCGAACGATCCGTTCTATCGCTCGCTCGTCGCCGCATTCTGGCTCGAACTGATCGCACCGTTCGTCTCGCAGGCCGATTTCGAACTGGCGATTTTCATCGGCACGATTGCCGAGCGCGAACGGCTCATCATCGGCTTTAACGGCGCCTCGGCAAAAACGCTGCATAGCGTGGTCGACCCGCAGGCGTACGCGGCACACAACATCGATATCGACGATCCCGAGTGGATCGACGAACACGCACAAAACGACCATGGCATCAACAAGCTCGTCAGCTACCTCGACCAACCGCAACTGTCGCTGCGTGTCAGCATCGACACGTTCCGCGAAGCATTCACGGGAGCGTGACGCAATGTCGAGCCAACCCATGCGTATAGCCGCGCTCCTCGCGGGCCTTCTCATCGGCGCCCTCGCCCATGCCGACAACGACGGCCCGGCACGCGTCACGCCGGTCGACAACAGCGGCATTGCGATTCGCACGACGATTTTGCCCGCTTCTTCGTCGGCGCAGCCGGGCAACGCGGGTCCGGCGGTCAGTACGGCCGGCCTCGCCAGCGGCACCACGGGCGCCGGCACCGGTGCGATCAGCGCGGCGCCGCCGCCTGCGAATGCAACGCCGGGCCAGGTGGTGGTGGGCGGCAAGGTACCGGATGAAGCGACCAAGGCGGCGGTGCTCGCGCGCCTGCGCGACACTTACGGCGCGGCCAACGTGGTCGATCAGATCGAAGTCGCCGACGTCGCGACGCCGCCGAACTGGTCCGCCAACGTGCAGAAGCTGATCGGCCCGCAGTTGAAGCAGATCAGCAAAGGCCAGTTGAAGATCGACGGCACGCAGATCGACGTGAAGGGCGAAGTGCACAACGAATCGCAGCGGCAGCAGCTCGCGAGCGATATGGCGAACGCACTGAATCCGACATACACGATCAAGAACGGCCTGCGCGTGAGCGCATCGGAACAGGGTCTGCTCGACCAGACATTGGCGAACCGCACGATCGAGTTCGAGACGGGCAGTGCGACGCTTACGCCGCAAGGCCGCGCGATTCTCGATCAGATGGCGGCCGTGTTGTCGAAGATGCAGACGAGGACGGTGGCGATCATCGGCCATACCGACAACGCGGGCAATCGTGCCTCCAATATCGCGCTGAGCCAGGCGCGCGCGGACGCCGTGAAGGGCTATCTGGTCGCCAAGGGCATCTCGCCCGAGCAGATGACGACCACAGGAGTCGGTCCGGATCAGCCGATTGCATCGAACGATACGACCGACGGGCGGGCGCGTAACCGGCGTATTGAATTTCGCGCGGGATCCTGAGTTGTTGCCTGTTTGACCTGACGGTCGAAAAAAAGCCTGGCATCGATTTCGATGCCAGGCTTTTTGTTTGCGCGCAGGAAAATTCTAGCTGTTTTCTTCAGGCTTCACGCCCAGCAACTCGCGAATATGCGCGAGCGATCCATCGTCCTTCACCACCGAAGACAGCCACTGATGCAAGGGCATATCGGCGCATTCCGCCGCCTTGTCGGCGAGGTAAGCAGCCGGATTGTGCGGTTCGGTGCTGCGAAAGAATCTGGCCACGGCACGCAACTGCGCGACGGCTTGCGCACGGCTCTGGATTCCGGCAATCGGACTGATCGTGGTCGGCATGGTCGTCAACACGGGTTCCTCGCGTTGCGGTGAAGTCTTGAAGGTCGGCTCGGCGCGTTCGTGGTCTTCCGGCTTCGGCGCTTTCGGCGGTGACGTCTCGGCGCTGACGCCCAGTTCGCGTGCGAAGCGCTCCACCAACCGGTAGACGCTCTCGTAAGCATCCTTCGCCTGACGGAAACTCGGTGCCGAATCGCCGGCACGCCGGTCCAGCTCCTGTTCAAGTGCGAGCATCGCCGAGTCAAACGCTTTCAGATCGGCCAGCAACGTCGAATAGAACGCCGGCGGCGTGGCGCGTTTCGATGCCTCGATCTGCTCGATCGAGGGTTTGCCGCGGACGATGTCGTCGGCGTGATCCGGATCGCGCTTGACCGCCTGCGCGACGTGCGTGGCCACGTCCCAATCGATCGTGCTGTACGAGCTGCCTTGCGAGGACGTGAGCGGCATCGCCCGCAACAGATCGCCGGTACGGCCCACCAGCCACGCGACATTGCCGAGGCGATACTCGGTGTCGTCGCCTTCCGGCAGCGGATGCACGTGATCCCAGTACTTCTCGCACAAGCCCGTCAGCAGCGCATACCCTTGCGCGAGACCGGTCACGCCCTCTTCGATGGCTAACGCCTCGGTGAGCCAGACGGCGAGGCGCAGGTCTTTGGTCTGCGTCTGCAGCAGGCTGCTGGAACGTTCGACCACGAACGGCCAGTCGGCCTCCTTGATATCGGTGACCCATTCGCCCTGATCCAGCGATGGGTCTTCGAATCGGCGCGCGTGCTGAATCGCGTCGAAGTCCGCTGAAAACAGCAGGTCTTCGCCACAAGGCGAGGTTTCGCTGATCGGCGCCAGCAGCGTGTTCAGATTAGTCGGCATGACAGAAAGCAATAAGGTTCCGGTACGGCATTAAAACAGATTGGCGTTTGCAACGGCACGCCGCTTTACACCACGGTGTAGTCGAACTCGCCCGCCTCGCTCGCCCGCACGGAGATGCGTTCGATCGCGGCACCGTTCGCGACGCGTTCCAGCACCTGCTGCGCGACTTCAGGCAAAAGCGTGCCGTTCAGAATGTGATCCACATTGCGCGCGCCGGAATCCACTTCGGTGCAGCGCGCGAGCACAGCGTCGACGAGCGATTCGTCCCATTCGAACACCGCCTTGTGGTTCGACTCGATGCGGCGGCGAATCCGCTCCAGCTTCAAATCGATGATTTCGGCCAGCACGTCGTCGGAAATCGGGTAGTACGGCACCACTTTCATGCGGCCGAGGAACGCCGGCTTGAACGCCTTGTACAGTTGCGGGCGCAATGTCTCCGCGAGTTCGTCCGCACCGGGCAATTCTTCGGCGCTTTTGTTCAGGCAGGCCTGCATCACCGCCTGCGAGCCGACGTTCGAGGTCAGAATGATCAGCGTGTTGCGGAAATCGATCTCCCGTCCTTCGGCGTCGTCCATCGTGCCTTTGTCGAATACCTGGAAGAACATTTCGAGCACGTCAGGGTGCGCCTTTTCCACTTCGTCGAGCAGCACCACCGAATACGGATTGCGACGCACCGCTTCGGTCAGCACACCGCCCTCGCCGTAACCGACGTAGCCCGGCGGCGAACCCTTCAGGCCCGACACGCTGTGCGCTTCCTGGTACTCGCTCATGTTGATCGTGACCATCTTGCGTTCGCCGCCGTACAGCACATCCGCGAGCGCCAGCGCGGTTTCGGTCTTGCCGACACCGGACGGCCCGACGAACATGAACACGCCGCGTGGCTTGTTTGGGTCTTCGAGATTCGCGCTGGCGGTGCGCACGCGTTGCGCGATCGCTTCGAGCGCGTGGTCCTGACCGATCACGCGGGCACCCAGCAGCGGCTGCAGATTCAGCACGGTCTGGATTTCGTCCTTGATCATGCGGCCGAGTGGAATGCCGGTCCAGGAAGCGACGATTTCGGCGACCACGTGGCCATCGACCTGCAGAGGAACCATCGGCTGGCCGCCCTGCAATGCATGCAATTCCGCAACGCGCGTGGCCAGCATTTCACGTGCCTGTTGCGCCTTGTCGGCCTGCGCAGCGTCAGCACTGCTCACGCGCGCTGCGTCGATTTCCGCACGCAAACCGACGATCTCCGTCACCAATGCGCGTTCCTTGTCGTAGCGTGCCTCGTCGTCGGCCAGATCCTTCACGTCTTCTTCGCGCAGGTTGCGCAGTTCCGCGAGCCGCTCGTCATGCAGCGCACCGCTCGCCACTTCGCGTTCCAGCGCGGCGATTTCGGCGTCGATGCGTTCGAGTCGCTTCTTCGTATCGTCGATCGCGGCGGGCGTCGAGCTATGCGCGAGCGCGACTTTCGCGCAGGCGGTGTCGAGCACGCTGATCGCCTTGTCCGGCAGTTGACGGCCGCTGATGTAGCGATGCGACAGACGCACCGCTTCAGTGATCGCATCGTCCAGCACGCGGACGTTGAAGTGCTTTTCCATCAACGCGGCCATGCCGCGCAACATCGCCGCCGCGAGCGTCTCGCCCGGCTCTTCGATCTTCACCACCTGGAAACGCCGCGCCAGGGCCGCATCTTTCTCGAAGTACTTCTTGTATTCGCTCCACGTGGTCGCCGCAATGGTGCGCAATTCGCCGCGCGCCAAGGCCGGCTTCAACAGATTCGCCGCGTCGTTCTGTCCGGCCTGGCCGCCGGCGCCGATGATCGTGTGCGCTTCGTCGATAAACAGGATGATCGGATGCGGGCTCTTCTTCACCTCGTCGATCACATTCTTCAGGCGATTCTCGAACTCGCCTTTGACGCTTGCGCCGGCCTGCAGCAGGCCCATATCGAGCACATGCAACGCGACGCCTTTCAGCGGCGCGGGCACGTCGTCGGCCGCAATACGCAGCGCGAGACCTTCGACCACCGCCGTTTTGCCGACACCCGCCTCGCCCGTCATGATCGGATTGTTCTGCCGGCGACGCATCAGGATGTCGATGGTCTGGCGAATTTCGGCTTCGCGGCCGATCACCGGATCGATCTTGCCGTCACGCGCCCGTTGCGTGAGATTGCTGGTGTACGTATCGAGCGCGGGGGTTTTAGAAGGCGCACCGGGTGCAGAGTCGGCAGGAGATGCGTCGCTCACACCTTCTGTTGAGTTCTCCGCCGCATTGCTACGTTCGACTTCGCGTGACCCCGCGGTCAATTCGTCGAACTTGTGCTTCAGATCCGTCACCCGCACGTCGCGCAGCAGCGGCGACATGCGCTCGGCAAACTGCGCGAGGTCCGGCGCCGTCAACAACGCGAGCAGCAAATGCCCCGAACGAATCCGTCCGATCTGCGAATCGAGCGACGCGATCAACCACGCCTGTTCGAGCAAGTCGATCAAATGCTTCGAAAACACAGGTGTGCGCGTATTGCCTGTCTTCAACCGTTGCAATTCGCGCTCGATATCCGTGCGCAAAGCATGCGCGTCGACCCGGCTCGCGCGCAGCACGAGCGTGACGTCGCTCGCCGGTTCATCCAGCAGCGCCAGCAACAGATGCTCGAGGTCCACCTCATAGTGACCGCGCGCGAGACAGTTGTTCGCCGCGAGTAAAGCCGCCTGCCGGCAGGTCGGATTCAGTTTGGCGATCAGGGTATTGAGGGACGTGCTCATGTCGTGCGATCCGGGTCCTGGTTCTATCGTTATGGTCAGTGAATCACGTGCAATTCGTAACGGGCATCCGCGCGGTCACGGTCGGCTTCCCTGGTGCACAGAAATGCGTCCCAGCCGAGGCGCGCGCCGCCGCTGAGCATGCTGGGTCCCACTTCCTTGCGACGCAGCACCAGCGAGACTTCATATTCGAGGGTCACGCCGGCCAGCAGCGTCAGCATGCGTTCGAGCGCCACGGCGCGGTCGGCGCCGGGCAAGAACGCTTCGTAGTCGGCCTTGTCGAGCGGGCCGATCACGAGCCGTGCGCGCATGTCGCGCTGCCAGACCCGCTCGCCTGCCAGCGCGGTGGCGCCGAGCGTCGCATTGACACCGCCGAGCACGGTCAATTGATCGCGCGGCACGTCATACCATTTGCCGACGAACTGCTCGACGCGCACCCGCACCTTGAAGTACTCGGACAGCGTGCGTTGCAGATAGGCCGCAGAAACCGGCCGATGCCGTGCGGCCAACGCGTAACCCGCTATCGCTTCGTCGAATAGCGCGCCGTCGCCGCTTTGCAGGCTGTTGCGGGTGTCGTCGTCGGCGACGCCTGCCAGCGCGAGCAACAGCGGCAGATAACGTTCGTCGCGGTCCAGTTCGTAATGAAACGGCAACCGGTACTTCTTCCAGGCCGCATAGAACAGCGCCGTCGCACGATTCGAAAACACGTCGAAGAATTCGCGTGCGGCCCGGTCGCGCCTGATCTGCTCACGCGCGATGATCTGCTCGGTGTAATGCAGCGGCAAGGCGCCCTGCCCGCCGAGCAAACCGAAAAACGCCGGCGTGATTTCCACCTTGTGGAGCGAACCGGCTTCGAGCGCGGCGGTGCGTTGCGGCGTCTCTTTCAGCGCCGTGCCTTCATCGTCGTATGACTGTGCGCTGTGAATTTCGCTGGGCGGAAACGACATCGACAGCGAATTGCGAAAGGCAATCCGCTGCGCGACGATTTCGCCCGGGCGTCCATGACTCGACGGCGTTTGCTGCGCGAACCACTTCTCGAGAATCCGCACCGCCTGAAAAAATTCGAAGCGATGCGGTTCGTCGAGAAGTTGCTCGACTACGCCAGGATCGATTCGCCGCTGCGCGGTTTGCATCGCAGAATCTCCTCGCCGGTGCGCTTCGACACGACGACCAGTTGCACAAAGCTGTTCAGATGCACGTACAGCCCGAAAAACGTATCGATGACCCGCACGAACGACGCGAGACTCGTGCCGACGAAATGCTCTTCGTCGATCGTCAAACGAATCTCGATACCGCGCACGAAGGTTGCAAACGGTTTGCCCGGCAGCCATTGCACCGCCGCGCGCTGCTCGATGCCGACCAGGCCGTCGATGTGCCGCGCCGACACCGCCGTACGCCGCAAATCGTAAAGCACCAGCATTTCCTTGAGCGCCGACAGGCCGCTATTGGCGAGCGACACATGATTGAGCGCCAGATGCGAAATCAACCGCCAGTGCGAGGCGCGCCCGCGCTCAAAACGCACGCTGGGCGTCGGCCTGCGCAGCATCGCGATGCTGCCGGTCAGCGAACCGCCCTCCAGAAACAGATCGCCGCCTTCGAGACCCACGGCGAGGCCGGCAGGCAGGTCGCGATTGGTACACGTCAGATCGAGACTCAGCGTGTCGGTTTGCGGCGCGGCCGGCTCGAAGTCGATATCGACGATGGAGATTTCGGTCTCGTAGCCCGGGCTTTTCTGCGCGACCCAATCGTTGCGCCGTGCGAACCAGTAGTGTCCCGCACGCGCCGCTTCGCCGTGGTGCAGCGAATAGAACGGCCGGAATTCGATCACCGATTCTTCATGCGCCTGCTGCCGGACGAGTTTCACCGAGTCGATCGAATAGACCTCGTACGCGAATGCCCGGCGCGCTTCGGCGATCACCGGGTACGAAATCGCCTGATGACTGATGCGGATCGGCTCCCCGTGCTGTTCGAACAGATTCACGACCGGCGTGCAGAACAAGCGGAAATGATGCGCGGACAGCGAATCCAGCAAGCGCGCGACGTGGGAATCGCTGCGCACCTCCTTGAGTACGACGTGCAGCGTCAGACGCTGGCAGCGGCCGCTCGCTCGCGTCATCGCAGCCAGATTGAAATCGGCGAAATTGAATTTTTCGGGGAACGCAAAGTATTCGGTCAGCAGACGGTACGCCGGATGCGATTTGGCCGGATAGTCGATCAGCGCGTCGTCCTCATCGAAGCCGGCTTGTACGACAGGCGATTCCCGCAATGGCGTCCACACGCCGCGGCGGTCGGCTTCGACATACGTGGCCATCGCGTTGACGAACAGACAGTCCGCCAGCGCCGCGATAAACGATTGTTCGCCGTGCAGGTGCGTGCGCAACGCGCCGACTTTCAATGCGGAGAGATCGAGTTGCGCGGCCGTCGATTCGAACGTGATCGACACGATTGCCGTGGCGTTGCCCGGCAGGACGGTCGCACTCGGCGCCATCGCCACCGACGTGTACTTCGCTTCCGAGATGCGGATCGGCGCCAGCGTCACGTCGTAGGCGGTCCGGAACCGGCATTGCACGCCGCGAATCGGGCGCGACTTGAGTTCGGTGCCACGCTCGACCAGGATCGGTTCGGTCAGGTGACTGAGCGCGGCCGAGGTGCCCAACTGCGCAATCGAGCAGGACGGAAACGGCCGCAGGTAGTGCGGATACAGCACTTCCAGCAACGCTTCGGTGAATTCGGGGTAGTCGTCGTCGAGCTTCTTGTTGATACGCGCGCCCAACAGCGCGAACGACTCGATCATCCGCTCGACGTGCGGATCTTCGCAGTGCTCGCCGGACATCGCAAGACGCGCTGCGATCTTTGGGTAGCGCTCGGCGAAATCGCGCGAATAGCGCCGCAGAAATGATAATTCGCGCTCGTAATACGGCAGCAATTCTTCCATCGATCTATCCCCGAACCTGAACCATCGCCGCCCGATCTATCGCCACCGTCGCGCGTGAGCGGCGGCAAAGCGGTACTCAAGATACTAAAATGCAGATACTCAAACGCAGATACTCAAACTCAGCCGCTAAAATCAGGGACTAAAGTTTCGCGCGTGCGCGCGTCACCGAATATTGCAGCGTGGAAGGCTGCAGCATCGCATCGAAACTGACCGGTTCTTCCGCCGGGTGCACGACCAGCAGCGCCTGAATCGCAAAGTTCAGCGCGTTGGTGGATTGTTCGTTCAATTCGAGCGTGACCGCCACCTGTTGCAAGCGCGGCTCATGCCGTGCAATTGCCTGTTGAATCGATTTGCAGATAAACGTACGGTCGTAATGGCTCGCCAGGCTCAAGCCCGCGAAATCGTTCAGGCCATACGTGAGCACCGAGCGCTGGCATTCCGGCAGCGCCGCCAGCTCGTGCTCGGTCAGCGCGATCCGCGTGTTCAGGATTGCCTCGACGTCGCGCGCGACGGTGGCCTTCAACTCGTCCAACGACAATTGCCGCATCGCCGGGGAAGCCGGCAGATGCGGTTCGTCGTCGAACAGCTTGTCGAGAAAGCTGGGTTCGAAACGTTTCATCAGCGTCCGAAGAACCGGTTCGACGCGAGGCGCACGCGGCGCGCGCTAGCCTTTTCAGGCCGCGCGCCGCGTGCACCCCGGCATCAGACCGCGTACGTCTTGTCGTTCTTCGTCAGGCTCCACGCGCCTTGCGCGTTGCCGCCCTGGTTGCCGCCGATTTTCTGCTGCGTGTATTTCCACTGCACGGCTGCGTACTTCAGCGAGAACTGCTCGGTCGGCAGGCCTTCGCCCACCACGCTCGGCGTGGCGCTCGAGATGATCACGTACTTGAGCTTCACTTCCAGGTACTTGATGCGGTTGCCTTCGCCGTCCGAACGCATGAAGTCGATCGTCACTTCGTCGAACGTCGTGCCGCCCGATGCGTGTTGATAGATCAGCGGGCTGACCACGTCGATGTCTTTCGTGAACTGCATGTCGGCGTGCTCGCAACGCTCGGACGTGTGACCGCCTGCCGTCGAAGCGGTTGCCGAACGCGGTTGCGTAATCGAGTGGCTCCACGAATCGATTTCGATCCAGCCAGCATGATCTTTATCGGCGGACTCGCCTTTGATCGCCGGATTGCCGAATTTTAAATAGATGTCCTTCATAACTCATCGACTCCCCAAAAAGGTGGTTTTAACAGCTAACCCGTGCGGCCGGCACGGGTTTTCTGACTTCGTTTATGAATTTGCCGGTTTCGGCAGGTCGGCGACAAGCCGCAAAGAGATCGACAGCTCATCCAGTTGAAAGTGCGGACGCAGGAAAGCGACCGAACGATACGCACCAGGCTTGCCCGGAATCTCCGAGACCTGTATCGATGCCTCGCGCAGCGGGAACTGCGCTTTCTGCTCCTGAGTCGCGTTGTCGTCGAGCAGCACGTACTGCGAGATCCAACGGTTCAGGAATACTTCGACGTTCTGTGCCGATGCGAAACTGCCGATCTTGTCGCGCATCATCGCCTTCAGGTAGTGCGCCACGCGCGACACCGAGAAGATGTACTGCAGCTGCGCGGACAGCACGGCGTTCGCGTTCGCGCTATCGGTGCTGTATTTCTTGGGCTTCTGCACCGATTGCGCAGCGAAGAACGCGGCGTAATCCGAGTTCTTGCAGTGCACGAGCGGAATGAAGCCGAGGTCGCTCAGTTCCTTTTCGCGGCGATCCGTAATCGCGATTTCGGTCGGGCATTTCAGCGCGACTTCGCCGTCGTCGGTCTTGAACGTGTGGGTGGGCAGGTCTTCCACCAGACCACCGCCTTCCACGCCGCGAATCGCCGCGCACCAGCCGAAGTCGTCGAATGCAGCCGTCAGGCGAGCGGCGAAAGCCCACGCTGCGTTACACCACAGGTATTTGCTGTGATCGGTGCCGTCCACATCTTCGACGAAATTGAAGCCTTCCGCCGTGGCGCCGTCTTTCGGATTGAAAGGCAGGCGACCGAGAAAACGCGGCAAGGTCAGGCCGACATAGCGCGAGTCTTCGGAATCGCGGAACGACTTCCACTTTGCGTACTCGACGGTATCGAACACCTTGCCGAGATCGCGCGGCTTGCCGAGATCGGCAAACGTTTCGAGACCCATCAGCTCAGGCGACGCCGACGCGATGAACGGTGCGTGCGCCGCGGCCGCGACATGCGCCATCTGTTCGATGAAGTACACGTCTTCGGGCTGACGCGTCACTTCAAAGTCGCCGATGATCGTGCCGAACGGCGCGCCGCCGAATGTGCCGAACTCTTCTTCATACACCTTCTTGAAGAGCGCGCTTTGATCGAATTCGATGGCGTTCTTGAAGTCGCGCACGAGGTCGCGCTTCGGCGCGTGCAGCGCCTTGATCTTGACCGTCGAGCCGGTATTGCTTTCCTTGCACAGGTAGTCGAGGCCGCGCCACGTGCTTTCCATACGCTGGAATTGCGGCGCATGCATCACCGCGCTCAGTTGCGCGGAGATCAGGCGGTCGAGTTCCGCGACGCGCGCGTCGATGGTGGCCGACAGGTTGTCGGACACCACCACCGTGCCGTCAAGCACCTGATGGACGAGTTCGCCAATCAGGTCTTTCGCGCGCGCGTGTTCGGAATCGGACTTGGCCACGCGGCTTTTCTCGACGATTTCGTCGAGCAGCGTGGATTCCGTGCCGCTCTGCGCGCTGACAAGTTGGGCTGCTGCCGTTTGCTGATTCATCTCACACCCCGTACGTACTTATTCGCCCTGCTTGTCGTGATCCGGCGCGCCGGCGTGCTGGTCTGCTGCGTTGCCCTGATCTTTCGCCAGCGTCTGCAGCTGCTGCGTGTTGTTGAGCACTTCGCTCAGCAGGTCCTCGAGCTTGTCGTTGCCGGCCAGCTTGTTGCGCAGGTCGGCCAGCTTCGAACGCGCTTCGAGCAGACGGCGCAGCGGCTCGATCTGCGCGACCACCTCGTCCGGATTGAAATCGGCCATCGACTTGAACCGCAGGTCAACGGCAAACTTGCCGCCCGCCTCACTCAGGCGGTTTTCCACCTGAAACGCGGCGCGCGGCTCGATCGCTTTCATCACGTCGTCAAAATTGTCGCGGTCGATGTTGACGAACTTGCGATCGCGCAGCTTCGGCTGTTCGACTTCGGACTGGCCTGCCAGATCGGCAATCACGCCGACGACAAACGGCAGCTCTTTTATCTCGATCGCATCGCCGCGCTCCACCTCATACGTCAGTTGAACGCGCGGAGGCCGCACTTTTTGCAAGCGTTTTTGAATACTTTCTTTCTTCGCCATCGTCGGCTCCCGGATGCAGATGGATCAGGCGTGTGGTTCAGCGCAGCGCGCTGAACGGGTCGGACGCGCCGCCGCTTTGTGCGGCTTTGGCGGGGGCTGCCGGCGCAGCCGGGGCGGCGGGCGCCGCGGGAGCCGCCGGCGTGGCGGCCGGAGCCGCTGCGCTGGTGGTGGCATCCGGCGTATCCGCAGCCTTGCCTTTGGCGACGTGGCGGACAATGCGCTTCTTCTTCACGACGGGCTTGTCGTTCGGGTCGGGCGGAAACAACGTGGCTTCGCCGAGCGTGTCGCGCAGCTGTTTGGCGAGCGCCTGCGCGTCCGACTTCGCATCGCCCGCGAGCGACGCATCCTGACGCAGTTCGCCGAGCGATTGCGTCGCCACGCGCAGGCCGGCTACCGCCAGCACGCTCTTGGCCTGACGATCCGTCTGGTCGCGCTGCAGCGCTTCTTGCGCGGCGACGATCGCCTGACCGTAATGACCCTGCGTGAACTGGATCTGCGCAATGCGCGACCACGGTTCTTCACGGGTCGGATCGGATTTGGACAATTGCTGGTAAAGCGCAATGGCGCGATCCTGATCACCGCCCTTGGCGACGGTGTCCGCGTCCGCGAGTTGCTTATTAAAAGCCTCCGGTGTGGTCGCTGTGTTGTTGCCCTGTGTCGCGCAACCGGCAATCACGCCGCATGCCAACACTACCCCAGATAGTTTTACTAACAGACGCTCATTCATCGTTTTTCACCGACGTGCGATTTTTTTAATTCAAGGAGAAACCGGAGTTTTGCTTTGCTTCAACTGCGCGGGTATAGTACAGGCCAATTTTCGATAATTCAACTTTCGTGTGAAGAAGCATTGCACAAAAAAAATGCACCCGGATGATTTAAACGAAACATGCAGAAATTGTTTCCTGGCGCAATAGCCGCATTGCGAAGAACGGAAAAAATTTCCGCATACCGGCCTGCGAACACGCGAGTGGCGGAGAACAATGCACTTTGCATAAAGCGGCATTACGCGGCATCACGTTGCTGCAAATTTGCCGGATTGAATTCGTTATTGATGTTTTGACGGGGGGCGGCGCCGAGCCGGTCGATGTATATGAATTCGCGTCTTGTTCGCCATGCATCGCTATTGATTGCAAACGCCGCGGCGTGTGTGCTGCTGGGCGGCTGCGCGGCCGGCGTCACGGTGCTGGGAGCCGCCGCCAACGCGGCTTTGCAGGCGAGCGGCCTCGGCAAGCCCGACGTGCCGGATGCGCAGAAACCGCCGCGCAATGTCGGCCTTACTTTATACGCCGCGCCGAACCTGAATGCCGCCAATGACAAACGCCCATTGGCGCTGGTCGTGCGGCTTTACGTGCTGAAAGACCCCACTTCATTCCAGCAGGCGCCATTCGACGCTTTTACCGATCCGGCAAAGGAAAAGACCACGCTCGGCGGCGATCTGCTGGGCGTGCGCGAAGTGACGCTGATCCCCGGTCAACGTTACGTCGTTACCGAAAAAGTCTCGCGTGAGGCGCAGGCATTCGGTATCGTCGCTCTATTCCGCGATCCGGCGATGCAACGCTGGAAATTCGCCTTCGACCCGGCGAAGTCGGAGAAATCCGGCATAATGATCGGCCTGCATAACTGTGCAATGACGGTGACCAACGGCACTGTGATCCCGCCGGAACAGGGATTGCCCGCCCAGCCGTTGAATATGCTTTCTTCGGTAAGCTGCGGTTAAAGATGCCGTGAAAATACGATTTAACAGTTTTTAGAGAATTAACAATGCGGCGTTCGAATCGGTTATCTCCGGGCGCGCCACACGCTGAACGCATATAACAGGTTTGAGATGAGTTATTCAGCAAAAGTGCTCTGGGGGGAAGGCCTGTTTCTGAGGCCGCAGCATTTTCAGCGTCAGGACGCCTATCATGAGGCGCGCCTGTTCGAATCGATCCAGGCCATCCAGCCGTACAACTGGGGCGTGCGTTCGGCGCGCCTCGACCGCGACGCGCTCGGCAGCAATGTGCTGCGCGTGAGCGAACTCTCGCTGGTGTTTCCGGACGGCGCGCTCTACTCCGCGCCGCAAGCCGACGACCTGCCGCCGCCGATCGCGCTCGACACGCTCCCCGACGGCATCAACGAATTCACCTTTTATCTCGCGCTGCATCCGTTGCGCGAAGCCGGCAAGAACTATTCACAAGACAGCAATGCAGGCTTCGTCTCGCGCTATGTCAGCGAGCAGACGCCGGTGGCCGACCACTTCACCGATGCCGCCGAAGCCGACATCACGTTCCTGAAGACCAGCGTCAAACTCATTGCGCATAGCGAGCCGCGCGACCAGCTGCTGTCGGTGCCGCTCGTGCGCGTGCGTCGCACCGCCACCTCGGGTTTTGAAATCGACGACACGTTCGTGCCGCCCTGCCTCGCGATCGACGCGTCGCCGATCCTGCATCAACGGCTGCGTCAACTGATCGACGCGCTGCAGGCCAAGGTCAACGCGCTGTATGGTTTTCACCGCGAGCCGACCAAGAACATCATCGAGTTCCGTTCCGGCGACATCGCGTCGTTCTGGCTGCTGCACACCGCGAGCGCCGCGTTTGCCTCGCTCGCGCATCTGTATCAGCATTCGGCGCTGCATCCTGAGCGTCTGTTTCAGGAATTGCTGCGTCTGGCCGGCCAGTTGATGACATTTTCGAAGGGCTATGCGCTGTCCGACCTGCCGGCTTACCGGCATGACGATCCGGGCCCCGGCTTTGCGCGCCTCGACACGATCCTGCGCGATCTGCTCGAAACCGTGATCTCCACGCGTTACTTCGCAATCGCGCTCGAGGAAGTGCGTCCGTCGTTCCACGCGGGCCGCCTCGACTCCGGCAAGATCGACGACAAAACAATGTTCTACATCGCCGTCTCCGCGGACATGCCGACCGCCGAACTCGTCGAAGCCGTACCCGCGCGTTTCAAGGTCGGCGCGCCGGACGACGTCGACAAGCTGGTGCTCTCGGCCATGCCGGGCGTGCGCCTCGTCTACACGCCGCAAGTACCGCCTGCCATTCCGGTGCGGCCGGGCGCGTGCTACTTCTCGTGCGAATCGCGCGGCGCATTGTATGACCGCATGTTGCAGGCCCAATCGGCAATGATCTACGCGCCGTCGGGCATCAACGATCTTCAACTCGAACTGATCGCCGTCACATCATGAGCTACGCGCCCTCCCTGTTTGGCGGCAGCACGCCTGCCGCGACGCCCGCCCCCATGACCGAGCCGAGCTACCAGGTCCGCTCGCTGCTCGATCTGCTGTACGACGGCTTCTTCATGCTGTTTTTGTTGAAGAACGGCCGCGAACCCGGCGACGCGCACGAATTCAGCCAGCGTATCCAGCAGTTTCTCGGCGACTTCGAGCGCGGTGCGAAAAAACTCAATGCGTCGGCGGAAGATGTTTACGCGTCGAAGTTTGCGTTTTGCGCCGCCATCGACGAATCGGTGTTGTCGTCGACCTTCAGGATTCGCACGGAATGGGAACGCCGGCCGCTGCAACTGGTGCTCTTCGGCGAGCAACTCGCGGGCGAGAAATTCTTCCAGTATCTCGAGGAATGCCGTGCGCAAGGCGCCGCGCGTTTGCAATCGCTCGAAGTGTTCCACATGTGCCTGCTGCTCGGCTTCCAGGGCAAGTATCTGCTCGAAGGGCCGGAAAAGCTCGCCTATCTGACCGCGCGCATCGGCGACGAAATCGCGCATATGAAGGGCAAGCGCGCACCGTTCGCGCCGCATTGGCCACTGCCGGATCAGGTCGCTCACCGGCTCAAGCGCGAGGTGCCGTTGTGGTCGATCGGCGCGGTATTCGCGCTGGTCGGGCTGCTCGCATATCTCGGTCTGAATACGTATCTGCGCGATCAGACGTTGCGCACGCTCGCGCCGTATTCGCAGGTGGTCAAGCTTGGCCCGCAATCGGCCACGTTGACGATTTCGTTGCCTTAAATCAGAACAGCAACGCGTAAAAAAGGCGGCCCGCGAAAACGGGTCGCCTTTTTCAATGCAAAACGAGCGCTTCGAAGCGTCGACGCACCGCCGACGCCTGAAGCTACCCGCTTACTGCGACTCTTCCGCCCACACCGCATTTTCGCGCGCCATCAGCGCCGTCGACGCAGCCGGCCCGAACGTACCTGCCGTATAGCCACGCGGTTTGTCGCCCGACTTGCTCCAGCCGTCCAGAATCGGTTCGGCCCATGTCCAGGCGGCTTCGAGTTCGTCGCGGCGCATGAAGTGCGTGAGGCGTCCGCGAATCACGTCGATCAGCAAACGCTCGTACGCTTCCGCGCGACGCTCGGTGAAAGCCTGCTGCAGGTCGAGGTTCAGATTCACCGGCAGCATGTGCATGCCGCTGCCCGGTTCCTTCGCGAGCATCTGCAACTGGATCGACTCTTCCGGCTGCAACTGGATCACGAGACGGTTGCCGTAGTTGCGCCCGCCGCTCGGAATGATCGAGAACGGCAACTCGGAAAACTCGATGACGATTTCCGACACCTTCTTCTGCATCCGCTTGCCGGTGCGCAGGTAAAACGGCACGTTGGCCCAGCGCCAGTTGTTGATATGCGCGCGCAACGCGACGAAGGTCTCGGCGCGGCTATTCGCCGGCACGTTGTCTTCCTCGAGATAGCCCTTCACCGGCTCTCCGTTCACGGCGCCGGCCGTGTACTGGCCGCGCACGGTATCGCGCGCGATATCCTCGGGCGTCATGGGGCGCAGCGAGCGCAGCACCTTGAGCTTTTCGTCGCGCACCGCATCCGGATCGAGCGACACGGGCGGCTCCATTGCGACGATGCAGAGCAGTTGCAACAAGTGGTTCTGCACCATGTCGCGCAGTGCGCCGGTTTTATCGTAGAAGCCCGCGCGGCTGCCCACGCCAACTTCTTCGGCCACCGTGATCTGTACGCGCTTGATATACGGCGCCTGCCACAGCGGACCGAAAATCGCGTTGCCGAAGCGCAGCACCATCAGGTTCTGCACGGTTTCCTTGCCGAGATAGTGGTCGATCCGGTAGATCTGTGCTTCGCTGAAATGCTTGCCGACCGCCGTGTTGATCTCCTGCGCGGACGCCAGATCGTGGCCCAGCGGTTTCTCGAGCACGACGCGGGAATTCCCGTCGACCAATCCCGCAGCCGAAAGATTGTCGCAAATATGCGTGAACAGATCCGGCGAGGTCGCGAGATAGAACACACGCCGCACACCTTCGCGCGACACCTCCTTCAGATGCTGATAATCCTCGATCGAATCGACGTCCATGCGCACGTACTCGAACAACGCAAGGAATTTGTCCCAGGCGGTGGCGTCGAACGCCTTCTTTTCGATGAAGGGCTTCGCCTTCGCTTCCATGAACTGGTTGATGTATTCCTCACGCGACCACGGCTTGCGGCCAATCGTGAGAATGCGGGTATCCGGCGGCAGATTGCAGTGCAGATGCGCCATGTAGAGCGCGGGCAGCAGCTTGCGGAACGACAGGTCGCCGGTGCCGCCGAAAATGATCATGTCGAGCGGCAGGTCGGGAGTGGCAGAAGCGTGTTGGGTCGTCATAGCGCGGTCGCAGCGTCGTGGTAGGCGTCAAGTCAACGGACAAAGGGCAAAAAAACACCGGCGGACCGGCACTTTTTTCTGGCAAACGCCTATGGTGCAACGTTTTGAGATTGTTTGCACGGCAACATGTGCCGCAGGTTGGCGCAAGATGCCAACCCGGACCCGCGCGCCGCAACACGCCGGGTGTTGCGAACGCTCCGCGATCAGCCGCCCGACAAGGCTTCGCGCGCCACGCGGCAGGCCGCCAGATCCCACGCCGCGCAGCCGACACTTTTAAAAACAATCGCTTGTTTCGACGGCGACAAAGCGGCGTTTGCCACCACATCGGCAATTCCGCCGACCCGCGCCCAATCGACGCCGGCCTGAATGAAATCGCCAGCTTCATGCCTCGCGCCGGCCTGGTCGTCGACGAACAGCGCGCTGCCTGCGATCGTGCGCGCGCCGATCTCGACCATGGCGGGCGTGAACGCGCCGACGCCGATCACGAGCCGGTCCGCGCGCGCCGCTTCGTCGTAGACGGCCTCTTTGCTGGTGGTCAGCGCGACCACCACGTCGATCGAGTCGGGGATGGCCGCATCGGGGTTGGCCAGCGGTTGCGGTTCGCGCGCGTTGCCGCCATGCGCGCCGCGCGTGCCATGCGTGCCATGCGCACCGTGTGCGGCGCAAAACGCTTCGGCCCGCGCGGGCGCACTGCCCTTCACCCACACGCGAGCGTCGGGATACAGTTCGCCGATCGCTTCAAGATGATTCACCGCCTGCGTGCCGGTGCCGATCAGCAGGAATTCGCGCGGCCTGGCCGGCGCGAAAGTGCGTACGCCGAGCATCGACATCGCCGCAGTGCGACGTCCAGTCACCGTCGGGCCGTCGAGGATGAAGAGCGTCTCGCCCGTGTCGGCGTCGAAAGCCATCACCTGGCCGTGGATGGTCGGGATACCGCGCGGGCGATTGCTCGCGCATACGTTGACCAACTTGTGGATCGCGAGATCGGGCGCGGTGGCCGGCATCGACAGCATGATGCCGCCCTCGTTGAGCGGCACGACGAGCCGTTCGGGACTCGCGATGCGTTGCTGCGCGTAGTCGATGCTCGCGCGCTTCAAGGCGTCGACGAGCGTCGCATACGGAATCAGCCGCGCGGTGGCGGCGGCGTCGAAAATCTGCGCGGTCGGGTTGGTCGGGTGGGTCGGGGTGGTCGGCTGGGTCATGAGCGAGCTTTTCCTGTCCTTGCGAATTGATGCGTTCGATTCAGCGCACCAGAAAACCGTATGTCAGCGGATCGCGTTCGTCGACGATCCAGTTTGCAAAACCAACCACATGTGCGTCGCCTTCGATCTCGGGAATCACCGCGTCGAACCGGTCGAGCTTCGTCTCCGACAACACGCGGCCGCGAAAAATCGTGCCGATCACCGATTCGTTGACCAGCGTCTCGTCGCGTCCCAACTCGCCGCGCAGATAGAGTTGCGCGACGCGGCCCGCGGTGCCGGACCCGGTCGGCGAGCGGTCCACTTCCCGGTCGGCGAACACGCAGCAATTGGCCTGCGTGGAGCCGGCGTGACGCGGCGCGTTGTCGATGATCGTGCCGTAGATGTGGTTGATTTCCGGAATCAGCGGGTGCTCGACCTTGAACGCCGCGTTGGCCGCGTGCTTGACCTCGTCGCCGAACTGGACGAGCCGGTCGACCTCGGCTTCGCGCACGTTCAGACCGAAAGGCTTGCCCGACGCGTAGAAATAGAACGCGCCGCCGAAGGCGATATCGCCGCGCACTTCGCCGAAGGTCGGCGTTTGCACGATCACGTCACGCTGCCAGATGAACGACGGCACGTTGACGAAGCGCACGTGCCCCGCCTGCTCGCCGTCCCATTGCACGAACGCTTCGATGAAGCCGCACGGCGCGTCGATGCCGACACGCGTTTCCGGTTCGCTGCGTTCGACCCAGCCGAGCGCGACGGCCGCGGTCGCGAGAGCGATCACGCCGTGGCCGCAATGGTCGCTATAGCCCTCGTTGTGCACGAAGATCACTCCGAAGTCCGCGCCTTCGCTCACCGGCTCGGTCAGATAACCGCCGTACATGTCGGCATGGCCGCGCGGCTCGAGCATCAGCGCGCGGCGCAAGTGATCGGCATGCTCCTTGAGCCACGCGCGCCGCTCGACGATGGTCTTGCCTGGGACCTTCGGCAAGCCGCTCGTGACGATGCGAAACGGTTCGCCGGCGGTGTGCACTTCGACCGTGCTGATCATGCGGTTCAGTTTCATGCGGGCGGCCTTCCTGCGTTGAATCCCGGGATCGGGAACAAACGATTCTACGACGCCTGGTGCGCCGTGGGGCCGGAACGTGGGAACGTGGGATCGTGGGATCGTGGGATCGTGGGATCGTGGGAATGCGGGAATGCGGGAATGCGGGAACGTGGGAATGCGGGAGTGCGGGAGTGCGGGAGTGCGGGAGTGCGGGAGTGCGGAAGCCCCGCAGCAGCCCAGGAATTAGCATGATTCGCCGACAGGCGCCGACGTATCTCCGCCACGTTCATTGCGAAGCGGCGTTGGCGTCGTCTTTCTTGTCGTCCTCGAACATCGCGCGGCACGCCGGACTGAGTTCGTCGAGGTGCTCCTTCATGCAGGCGGTGATTTTTGCCTTGCTCGGAATGTGGGCTGCGCAGAAATGGATCGCGTCGCTGCGGCAAACCTTGGCCCGGTCGTCCCCGCTGGCCGCATTCGCTGCGATGACGACGCCGAGCGCGGCAAGGCTGGCGGCAAGCACGGCATAGGTTCGCTTCATGACGAGCTCCGGTATCGCGAAGGTCGGTATGGAAAGCTCCTCAGCAGAAAACGGGCCCGATCATCGCACTCGCCGCACGACTTGCCTGCTGCCGTGTCTAGCGCACGATGCGGGTGAGCGTCATGCCACGCCCTGCGTAGAAACGCGCCATTGTTGCGAACGGCAGATACACATCCGCCTGGTGAGGCGCAATGCCCGACGGATTATGAAACCATACGCCATCGCCATCGCGCCCGTGCAGCAGGATCAGATGCCCGCCCCGGCGCTGATTCGGCTGCTCCGGATAGCGGATCTCGGGACTCACGGAGGCGATCGCCAGCGTGTCGCCGTCGATGCGCACGGCGATCTCTTCGAGCGGCGCCTCTGGCAGCACCTCGACCTGAATGCCGAATGCCTCGCCGAGCCAGTCCGCGAACGGCCGGTAGATCAAGCCGTCGACACCGCCGTCGTCGCGCAGCCGGTACACGCCGTGGCGCAACGCTTCATCCAGCAGCACGGCGCGCGGCGCATGTTCGATGCGCCAGTAGTCGAGCACGGATTCAAGGCAGGTCAGACCGCATAGGCGACTGGCCCAGAAACGGTAACGCTCCGGGTCGGCAAAACCGCTGCGCCGCCAGTGTGGATCGTCGCATGGATCGCCCTGTTGTTCGACGACGTGACGCACCCATTCGGGGCTGCCCCATTGCGTGTGGTACGGCACGTTGGTATGGCGTAGCGTCGGTTGCTTCATGAGATGAGTCGTGCCCAGTCGGTAGGGAATATTTTCACAGCATGCTACACGGCCGTCCCGGCCGGGACGCATACAGACGGATTTTATTCGCCACGCAGATATTTGCCATTTATTCGCCAGACAGATATTTGTCGAATATGCGTGATACGAATAATTGACAAATATCCGTATCACGCATAAAGTGCATTTATTCGTCTCACGGATAATTTACCATGATCCACCTCGTCGCCGCGCCGGACCAGATGGCCCGACTGCTGGCTGCCGGTCGGCGTCAGGCCGGCCTCACTCAAGCCGAAGCCGCCGCGCGTATCGGCGTCAGCCAGAGTCGCATCTCGGCATTGGAAACCGACGCCACCGCCCTCACCCTCGCACAATTGCTGGCGTTGTGCGGCGCCTACGGCCTGCAATTGCAGGTACGCGACAAGAACCGGCCGGCGCCTGAGCCGGCGTCCTTGATCGAGTGGTAAGCATGGGCCGCCAAACGCATTCGCGGGCGCTTTCGGTGTGGGCCAACGGCGAGCGCGTCGGCGTCTGGCGCCTGCCCACCCGCGGCCCCATGGAGTTCGCTTACGACTCCGCGTGGGTCGCCTCGCCGACGGGCCGGCCGCTTTCGCTCTCGCTGCCGTTCGCGCCAGGCAACGAGGCGCATAAAGGGCCACGGGTGCTCAACTACTTCGACAATCTGCTACCCGACAGCGAGGCGATCAGAAAGCGCATCGCCCAGCGCTACCAGACCGATACGCTCGACGCATTCGACCTGCTGCAAGCCATCGGCCGCGATTGCGTGGGCGCGGTCCAGTTGCTGGCCGTCGACGACGCGCCGGCCGGCGTCGAACGGATCGAGGGCACGCCGCTCTCCGACAGTGAGATCGAGACCATGCTGGCGCGCACCGTCGGCACCCCCGCCCTCGGCGCATCCGACGAAGCAGACGATTTCCGCATCTCGCTCGCCGGCGCGCAGGAGAAAACCGCCCTGCTGTGGCACGACGGCAAGTGGCAACGCCCGCACGGCGCCACGCCCACCACGCACATTTTCAAGCTGCCGCTCGGGCTGGTCGGCAACAAGCTCGCCGACCTCAGCACCTCGGTCGAAAACGAATGGCTGTGTCTGCGGATTCTGCGCGCCTATGGCCTGCCGGTGGCCAACGCCGAGATCGTGACGTTCGGCAAGCAGCGGGTGCTGAGCGTCGAACGCTTTGACCGGCAACTGCATTCGAGCGGGCAATGGCTGCTGCGCCTGCCGCAGGAAGACTTCTGCCAGGTGTACGGCGTGCCCTCGCATCGCAAGTACGAAAACGAAGGCGGTCCGGGCGTGCTGGATCTCGCGCGGATTCTCCAGCAATCGGTGTCGGCGCAACAGGACATCGAGACGCTGCTGGCAAGCCAGGTCCTGTTCTGGATGCTGGCGGCGCCCGACGGCCACGCCAAGAACTTCAGCATCCGCTTGCTGGCGGGTGGCCAGTACCGCCTGACGCCGCTTTACGACGTGATGTCGATCTGGCCGGTGGAAGGCAACGGCCCGAACCAGTGGTCATGGTTCAAGGCCAGGCTCGCCATGGCGATGTGGTCGCGCAGCAAGCACGACGCCTTCCGCGACGTGCAGCGGCGTCACTTCAACACCATGGCGCCGAGGTGCTCATATGGCGCGAACGCCGAGCCGTTGATCCAGCGGCTGATCGAACAGACGCCGGAGGTCATCGCGCGGGTCTCGGCCGAATTGCCCGAGCGCTTTCCGAGCAAGGTCGCCGAGCGGATTTTCAAAGGTCTGAAAAACTCGGCGGTCAAACTCGACAAGATGCCGCCGGCATGACGGCGAATGAGGGAAAAATCAATCGGAATTACTATCAATCGGAATTACTTACAGATTCCGCAAGATTTAATCGGTAAAATGCCTCCCAATGCTAAAAGCATAAACCGATCGCCCAATTTGTCCGTTCGCACCTCGCACCGACAGGCTTGGCGACAGTCACACCAAAACACAGACCGTGAGACTTTTTACGGTACATTTGCTGTCCCCCGCGTAACCGCGTCAATGCGCATCCAATGTGCATGGCCGCGCTGCGCGTGCCGTATCGCATGTCCTCCAGCCACCCTTCAAGAAGGCAGATCCTCACGCAGTATGACCAACGAAACACACTCACCTGACTCCATCGCCGTCGCCGAGCGCGTGCGCGAGTTGATGAGCCGGCATGGAATCGGAAAACGCCAGCAAACCACTGAGCTATGCCGCATTCTCGATCTGAGTTTTTCGCAGGGGCACCGCAAGCTGCGCGGCAACAGCCCGTGGACCCTCTCGCAGATCAAGAAGGTTGCCGAGGTGTTCGGCGAACCTGCCGCTCAGCTATTCGGCGCGCAGTCGCTCGATCCGGGCATGGTCGGCGCCATCGCCCAGGAGGCGATGTTCTGCACCGGTCCAATCGAGCTGGCCTGCACCGCATGGGTCGGCGCCGCGCTCGAACCGGGCAGCCGCCCTGAATTCGTCGCGTACCTGAAGCTCGGTCAATGGCGCGTTGCGCGTCACGACGGCACGCTTTACCAGAGCGCGTACGAAGTCCACAAGATCGAGATCTATCCGCGCCGCGCTGAAACCGACAAGCCGACCATTGCCGTGGTCGACGACGATCGGGCCTCCGCCGACAACCTGCGCGATTATCTCGAGCGCAGCGGTTTCACGGCGGTGGCGATCTACGGCCTCGCGGCATTCGCCGAACAACTGCAGACGCAGATCTTCGACGGCGTCGTGATCGACTGGCTGTTCGGCTCGCAGACCTCGGCGGCGGCGATTCGCGCGGTGCGGGCGTCGGAGAATCCCGATGCGCCGATTTTCGTGCTGACCGGCGAGTTGCTGACCGGCAAGGCCAGCGAATCGGAGATCAGCGAGATCATCCGCAACTACGACGTCGCGTGCTATGAAAAGCCCGCGCGCATGGCGATCCTGGTCGCGGATCTGTCCAAGCGCCTCAACCGGCCTTAACGAAGTATCCGCCGGCAAGCGGCTGAAGGTGTGTGCTCAGGTTGAGCCCTCCTCCAACTGCGCTTCCTCAAGGCGTCACATCACACCGTATGCCGCGAAGCCAAAGCTCGCTGCAACGCGCCACGCAGTTCCTCGTAATGTACCGGCTTTAATAACGCTTCGAAAAACGGCTGAGAGCCGACTTCTCCCCCTTCGCCCGCCGTACCAGCATCCACGCTATCCGCCTCCGGCGCATACGCGCTCACCACGATCACCGGAACACCCGACGACGGCCCCCCGCGTGCCGCGAAATCCGCAAGGAACGTATAACCGTCGCGATCCGGCATATGCAGATCGAGCAGCACCACGTCGCAGCGACGCGCGTCGAGCCACGCGAGCGCATCGTCGGCATTGGAGACGGCGTGCGCGTCGAAATCCATGTGCGCGATCATTTCGCTGAGCGACTCGCGAATCAGGCGGTTGTCGTCGACGATCAGCACGCACGGGCGCGCGCCGCCCGGTTCGGCGTACGCCGCCACGCCGGGCGGCGCGACGGCCGCGACGGGCGTAACCGGGATCGTCACCGTAAAGACCGTCCCCTCGCCCACGGTGCTCGCCACCTCGACGGTGCCGCCGAACAGCCTGACCAGTCCCTGAACGATCGTGAGCCCCATCCCCGCGCCCTCGAAGCGGCGCGTGCGCGACGCATCCAGCTGCGTGAACTCCTGGAAGATCAGCGGAATCTGCGCGTGCGGCACACCCGGCCCCGTATCGCTGACGACAAAGATCAGCACCGTCGGCCGCTGCCTCAGCTGCACGCGCACCGTGCCGGTTTCGGTGTAACGGATCGCGTTGGTGACCAGGTTGTTGACGATCTGGCGGATGCGATGCGGATCGGAATCGACGAGGCCGTTCATGCCGCTCGCCTCGCTTTCCAGCTTGAGTCCGCGTGCGGCGGCCGACATCGCATGTTCGTCGACGATCGACGCCAGCAGTTCGCGCGGCTCGAAATGCTCGTGACGCAGTTCGAGCTTGCCGGCGCCGAGGCGCGCGTAGTCGGTCAGGTCTTTCATCTGCGCTTCCAGATGGCGCCCCGCGGTTTCGAGGCGCTGGATGACCTTGCGGTCGGCTTCGGAGTGATAGTTGAAGCCCAGCAATTCAATCGACGACACGATCGCATGCAACGGCGTGCGCAGCTCGTGGCTGATCATGCCGAGAAACGCGTCTTTCGCGAGACTCGCCTCGCGCGCCGCGCGGCTCGCCTGATGCTCCGCTTCGAGCGCCGCGTGCTGCTGATGCATCAGACGCGTGCGGCGCCGGCCGTTGAGCACCAGCAGCGTGGTCGCGGCCGCCGACAGTAACAGCAGCAACAGGCCGCCCGCGAACAGCATGCGGCGCTTATCGATGAAATCGCGGTTCATCGCCTCACGGTCGGCCACGTCGGCGAAACGGCGGCTCAACGCGAGATCGTTGACCTCATTCCAATGCTGACGCAACGCCGCGACGATCCGATCGGCGCGGCTGCGGTCCTTCGACAAGGCATCGACCTCAGGCTGGATCTCGCCCAGCAAATGATCGAGCACCTGGATTTCGTCCTGTTGCCGTTGCAGCAGCGCGAGCTGCGTGGCCAGCTGGCTTGTCGAACCGGCCATCACATGCAGCTTCGATTGCAGCAGCTGGTAGCGCAGCATGAGCCGTTGATAGTCGTCGTCGACGCCGGATTGATACAGCAGCAGCTGGTTCTCGAAGCGCGCGTAGGCAATCTGCAGTTGCGCAGCGTCCCAATAGAAGCCGTCGTACTGACCGGTCAGCTGTTCGGTGGTGCGCGGATTGAGCAGGTTCGCGTACAGCAGATAGCCGATCGCGCCTGCCGGCGCCGCAAGCGCGGTCAGCCAGATCAACACATAGAGGACACGACGCCATGGGCGGCGCGTTATTTGACGATGAGTGCCTTGATCTGCCATACGAATTTCGAGTCGCCCGCCGCGCCCATGAGTTCATCGGGAAACGCGTCGCGCGGATAGATAAGAAACAGCGGCCCGAAGTCGCTGATCTTCAGGCGCCGGCCGTTCATGCTGTACGCAACGACCACGCCGTAGCGATCGCAGTCCGACACCGGAATGGTGTAGGTGTAGTCGTCGAGCGTATGGATCTCGACTGCGCTGCCGGATGCGCCGACTGTCTTCAGGATATCCGCGAGCAGCGGTCCTGTGAAGGTGGAACGTGGAGTCCAGGTGGTGGCGGTCGTAATCGAATGAGCCGGCAGCGCGAGCAATTGCGCCTCGGTAAAGTGATACTTCTGATGCGCCGCATCGTTAGTCTTGCCGATTTTGCCCTTCACGTCGAGCGATAAGGGCAACGACTCAGCCTGCGGCTGTGCCTGTGCCTGCATGCTCCACGCGGCAAAGGCGAGGATCAGACCCAGTCCCCACCACGCGCCTCTGAAGCGGCTTTTCCCGCCATCCATCGCTGCACTTACCTTGGTCATCTGCTTGTTTTTTCCATCGTTTGTTATTTTTGCGAGCGGCTTCACGCTGCGCCGGCTCAACTTGCCGGCGACCCTGCAGCGCGCTCGTTCTTTTCTCGCCACAGCGGCGGTCTTTGCGACACGTCCCCTCCGGCGACGCGCGTCACCCCGACGCGCGATCTTCGAACCGCATGCATAATATCGCCAAAATTCCTTGCCTCAAAAACGAGGATCCGCTGCTGCGCCGCACCGCGCACCGCTCTTCGTCCACGGGACATTTGCCCCACGCGCGCATCGCGACGCCACACGAGTCATGAACAAGCCGGTTTTGCCCCTGACGTACGAACAACTCGATCACTGGATCGAATCGCTGCAACCCGCGTTGCTGGCGGAGGGTTTTACGATCGCGATCGGCATTCTGCGTGGCGGCGCGCCGCTTGCGCTGATGGTTTCGCATGCGGCCGGCACGCCGGTCGCCTTCCTGCGTTACGACCGCCAGACGCGCACGGTCGCCTGGGATTCGACGCTGCCGATCCCGCCAGCGGGTTCCAAAGTGCTGCTGTGCGAGGACATCGCGGGGCGCGGCTTTACGCTGACCGATTGCATCGCGTTCCTGCGGCAGCATGGCCTCGAAGTCAGGACACTGACCGCCGCGGTCGACGACCTGAGCCGCATGCAACCCGACTACGCGATCGACGCCCGCGGCTACTTCGCGCTGTTTCCGTGGGAGCGCCAGGCCTACACCGAGCGTTATCGCGAGGACTGGAAGCGCGTTGAAGCGGGGGCCGCCCAAGCGGGGGCCGCGCCCGTCATGGCCGACGATCATGAATACGCCACCTACGCGATCGACCTCGACGGCATTCTGCTACCCGACGTGCCGCTCGCGCGCTACGACGAGGATCTGGCCGCGGCGCTCGCCGAACGCGACGCGCTGCTGCCGTTCGAGGTGCTGCCGGGCATCGATTTGCAGCGCGTGCGCACGATCATCACCGGCCGGCCGGAACTGGATCGCGCGCGCACCGAAGCGTGGCTCGCGCGGCACGGCTTCGGTCATATGCAACTGGCGATGCGCACGCCCGGCATGCACGACGAAAGTCCCGCCGGCGCCGCCGCTCACAAAGCTGCTGCGGCATTGCGCGGCGGCGTCACGCATTTTGTCGAGAGCGATCCGGTGCAGGCGCTGCTGATTGCCCAGCAGGCGCCGTTGCTGCGCGTGATCTGGTGGGACGCGCTCACGCAAACGGGGATGCTGGTGGGCGCGCGCGCGTGGAGGTAAGCGGACGCGCCTCCGCTTGTGCCGGCCGGCGCGAGCCTGCGAGCCCGCATCCGAGCTGAGTGCACGGACCTGAACGTTCGCGCCCAAGCGCGCAGACGTCAACCTGAACGGCGGCTAGGCTTCTTTCGCCTCTTTGACCTCTTTGGTCTCCTTGACCTCCTTGCCATCGCGCAGATGCAAATGCGCGGCGGCCCGCTGCGAGGCGACGATGATCAGCTTCATCGTCGCACGCGTGGCGCCGACGAACAGCTTGCGTGCAATACGCTCGTCGAATCGTTCGAAATCGACTTCCGTGAGAATCACGCACGGCGCCGCCTGCCCCTTGAAGCGGTAGATCGACTCGAACAGCACATCCCCTTCGCGATACGCCGGGTTGCCGAACAGATCGTACTTACCCGTGAAACTGCGCAACCGATGCGGACCGAGATGATCCTGCGCGGTCATCGCCGAGCCCTCGCGGCCGCGAAACGACAGCACGGCAATGTCCTGCTTGCGAAAGCCGAGCGACAACGCCTGCGTGATCGCCCGCTTGGTCGCCTCGATGCTGCCTTCAGCGGCATTCGCCTCGTCGTAGACGGAGAGCGAAATATCGGAACCGTCGAACGGGCTGCCCGACGCCAGACCGGCCGCGACCGGCACCGAGGCGCCCACCACCTCGCGCACATAATCGAGAATGTCGCGCGGACTGCGATAGTTGGTGGTCTCTTTCAGCGTGGTCCAGCCGGGCAGCTCGACCGGCTCGCGCATGTACAGATTCTGCAGCGGATCTTCGAGCCACCACCACGCGGCGCCCGGCCTCAAAAGACGCTCGAGTGCCGCCACCCACGGCTGCTGGAAGTCCTGCCCTTCGTCGACGATCAACACGTCGAATTGCCAGCGCGCGCCGACCGGGGTGTCGGCGAAAGTCATTTCAAGCTGATTGAATACGTCGCCGGACTGGAAATCCGGCTCGCGGCCCGCGTCGCGTGCAATCCAGTCGCATAGCTGGTGATAGTTCGCCACCTTTGCCTCGGGCGGCGCGACCCGCGCAATGTGATCCGCCAGCGGGCGGTTGAAGCACACGTACAAAGGCCGCTGGCCACGCGCCGCGGCGTCCTTCATCACCTGCACCGCCAGTTGCGTCTTGCCGGAACCGGCCGTGCCGATTACGCGCAGCCGGAACGGCGCAAACTCGAGCCGTCGCGCCCAGGTCGCGAGACCACCGGCCAGACGCGTGACGAGCGTGCCGGCCTGGCCGACCAGCGCGCTGGCGTCGGGCGTAAGCGAAAGTTCGTCGGCGAGAAAATGGTGGATCTTCGGTGCGCAAGCGAGGCGCGGTTCGTCGGCCGGCAAGGCTTCGCGAATGATCGCGGCAAGCCGGTCCTTACGCGTCGCGTCGACGATCCGCGCGGGATTCACGCCGGCGATCGCCGCATCCTTGACGATGTGGTCGGGGCAATACAGCAGTTCCTCGATGAAATACGTGCCCGCGCCGAACGCCGCGGTGAAGCGCCGGTGCAGCGTTTCGACGGTATGCGCGAGAGCGATCGCCACATTGCGTTCTGTCTGAAGATAGACCTTGACGAGCCCTTTGGGCGTTTCGCGCAGGAAGCCGGTTTTCTGTTCGACGATCATCACGCGCCCGGCCGGGCTGACGATCACGAAGTCGGCCTCGCCGAACACCGAAAAGTTCTGGTTCAGGCGGGTCCAGTGCACGCCGTGATAGACGGTGTAGCCATCGGAAAGCGCCCCTTCCAGCAACGCAAGGGTTTCGCGTTCGCGTGCCGCCGCGCCGGTGGCGGCGAGGCTCTTCCAGTCGTCGGGGACAATGCGGGCCATGCGATGCCTCGTCGTATTCGGGTGCGCCCATTGTACGCAACGCGCGCACGTTGCCGGCATGCCACTTCGGGCGGCATTCGGGGTTCCGTGGGCCACGCGCTTCGTCCGTGCTTTGTCCGTGCTTCCGGCAACGCTTGACGCGGCGGATTGCGTGCCGGCGGCGCGCAAATCCATGCGCATCGTGTATCGTTACTGGCTGAACGCCGCACGCGGTTCGCGGCTTGCCATCTGTCAATATAAAGAAAGGATTTACCGGATGATCACGATCTGGGGACGCGCCAACTCGGTCAACGTACAGAAAGTCTTGTGGTGTTGCGACGAACTGGTGCTGCCATACGAGCGCATCGACGCGGGCCTGCAATTCGGCCGTAACAACGAACCCGACTACCTGACGATGAACCCGACTGGCAAGATTCCGACGCTGGTCGACGACGACTTCGTGCTGTGGGAATCGAACTCGATCCTGCGCTATCTGGTGCTGCAATACGCCGAATCGAGCCTTCTGTATCCGTCCGAGCCGAGACTGCGCGCGAGCATCGACCGCTGGCTCGACTGGTCGCTCACCACGCTGCAACCCGCTGAAAAACCGGTGTTCTGGGCCCTCGTGCGCACCCCGGCCGCCGAGCGCGACGACCACAAGCTCGCCACCGACCTCAACGCGGTCACGCTGCTGTGGCGCCTGCTGGACAACCATCTGCAAGGCCGCTTCTTCCTCGAAGGCGAGAAGTTCACGCTCGCCGATATCGTGATCGGCGCGTACGCAAAACGCTGGGTCGGGCTGGAAGGTGTCGAGCGCCCGCCGCTGCCGAATCTGGAGCGTTGGTATTCGCGGATTGCGACACGCCCGGGGTTCAAGAAATACGTCGATTTCCCGCTGACTTAAACGATCCGGCAGCCGTCGGGCGGCCTCGTGCCTCGCCGCGGCGCCCAGCCGCAACCGGCAGATGCGTCGCCCACCGGCACGGCCAAGCACGATGGCCTTTATAATCGACACATGAAGACCGCCAAGCCCGCCGTGACCGCCAATAAAGCCACCTCTGCCGCCGCCGCTCATCATCATGAGCCGGGGCGCGAGCACAATGGGCACGGCGAATCGCAGGAAGCCGCACTGACCCTCGCGGAAGAGTATTGCCGCGAGCGCGGCGAAAAACTCACGCCGATCCGCCGCAAAGTGCTCGAATTGCTGCTGAATTCCGGGCGCGCCACCAAAGCTTATTCGTTGCTCGACGACATGCGCCAGATCCATCCCGGCTCGGCGCCGCCCACGGTTTACCGGGCGCTGGACTTTCTGCTCTCGGCAGGCCTCGTGCACCGGATCGAATCGATCAACGCATTCACCGTCTGTCACGATCTGACGCAATGCCAGCACGGCATTCTGGTGGTTTGCCAGCAATGCGGCAACGTCACGGAACTGCATCAGCCGAAGCTGCGCCAGGCGCTCGTCGCGCAAATCGAAGACGCGGGCTACCGCCTTGCAAGCGATGAAATCGAATTGAAGGGATTGTGTTCTGCCTGTCAGGCAGCGGAAGCGGTTAGCGCCGGCGCTGCCGCACCGGCCGCCGCCGCCAAATAACAGCGGCGCCCGCAGTCAGATTTGCAATCTGATTGCAGATTCTCTCGCCAGACGAAAGCGGGCCACCGAAGACGCGGCCGCAGGAAAACGCCGATCAATCGGCCGCGAGGCCCTTCATCAGCCCGCCGCGCGGGCGTCGATTGCGTCGTGCAGGAGTGTCACGAGGTCTTCGGGCAATGCCGGCTTGGTCATGAAATGCTGAAAGCCTTCGCCGATGCTGCGTAAGCGGTAAGCGTCGTCGGTATGTCCGGTGAGCGCCACGGCCACCGAAGGCGCGTGGTCGCCGCGAATCTCGTGATCGCGCAGCCGCTGGATCAGATAAAAGCCGTCCATGGCCGGCAATTCGAGGTCGCACACCACGGCATCGGGCAACAGCCGCAGCGCCGCTTCGACACCCTCTTCCGCATCCGCCACTGCGACGACATGCGCCCCTTCCGCCTCGAGTAACAAGGCCAGTGATTCCCGGCTATCCGGGTCGTCTTCGACGAGCACGATCGTGGCCTGATCGAGTCTCAATGCTCCGTTCATGTTCTGCTGTTGCTCTAGAAAACCGGTTAGGCCATCAGACTCGGCCAACGTATCGCCCTGCTGTTTGCCGCCGATTTTCGCGGCTGCGGTATCGCTGTTCATGGTTCCGACTCGATTTCATGCGTCGAGTTGCATGCAGGCCCGCGATTGTAAAACATGGCCTGGGCGCAACGCGTGCGCACGGTAACGCGCCAAAATTGCACGCCGATGAAAAATCGACCCCCGGCTCCGTTGCCCTGGCCGACTGGGGTCGACACCCGATTCGCCGTGGCGGCCGGTGCCAACCCGTGTCCATCGCCGTGCCCACCCCAGCGTCTGTCCTGAGATTCATGTTCTCTTGCGACGCCGGCATTGTTACGTCTCCGGCGCGGCGTTCACGTCCACTCCTCGGGTAGCACGTTGCGTGCCGCGCGGGCTTCGCCAGTCTCGCCGTTGCATCGGCATGGTTGCGCGAGCCTGCCGCCGAACAGGAGCAACTCGAAGCGTTTCTCACCGAGCGGATTCGTGAGGGCGCCGCCCTGCCCGGTACTTATCCGCCACACGAAAAAACAAAGGCCGCGTACGAGGCGTGGCGGCAGAAACGTCATCCTGAATGAGTCAGGCAGCGTGTCAGCCCGCTTTGCCCGGACCGACGCCCTGCACCAGCAAGGCTACCGCGTGTTGGGCGATCTCCTCGCTGCCGATGTTGCGCCGGGCCGGATCGTTACGCCACAGCTTCGAGGCGGCCAGCGGCAGAATCGTCATACCCAGCAGCGTGACGAACACCAGTGACGGCTCCAGCCCCGCATTCAGGCGCCCTTCCTTTTGCCAGCGCGCGATGGCCAACAGCGACGCCTTCTGACTCGCGTCGCCGAACCGTTCGTGCATGCGCTGGCGCAGCAAGCCACCGTCGCTGATCACTTCGCGCACCCACAGCGACGGAAACCACGGATTGTCGCTCGCCGTCTTCACCAATCGCTGCGCAAGTTGCGTGATGGCCGCCACGGGATCGTCGGGATTTTCCTGAAACGGCACGCCAATCCCCGCGCGCAACGGCGCAAAACGCTCATCGATCAGCACGTCGAGCAGTTGATCTCGCGTCTTGAAGTAGTAATGCATCATCGCCGGCGTGAAACCCGCCTCGCGGGCAATCTCTCCGAGCGTGGTGTCGACGATGCCCTGCCGCGCGAACAGGGCAAGCGCGGCGTCCAGCAGACGGCTGCGCTGCTCGGGGCCGCGCGCCGAGCCCGAGGGCCTGCCTGGGCGCCGCGCGGGTGCGGACGGTGGTGCGGGAATTGAAGCGTTCGCAGAATCGCCCGCGGCGCTCGACGCCGGCTTCGAAAGCTTTCGCGCCTTGGCGGCAGCCGTGCTGCGTGGCGAGCGTTTCACTTCCCTGTCATCTGACGTAATCCTTGCCATTGCATTCAATTTGACGAGTGACACGATGTCGCATATATTAATCTCCGAATTAATTAATTTCAACACCGTGGCGCCATGAACCCATCGACAACGACCCAACCTCCCGGGCTGACGCGGCCCGATGTGCACCCAGAAGCGCAGTCCGGCCCGCAGGCCAATGACCACCCGCCGATCCGTCTGCTGTTTCCGGCGCTGCTGCTGGTCATGCTACTCGCCGCGCTCGATCAGACGATCGTCTCGACGGCGCTGCCGACCATCGTCGGCGAACTCGGCGGGCTCAACAATCTTTCGTGGGTAGTCACCGCCTACCTGCTCAGCTCGACCATCGTCGTGCCGCTGTATGGCAAATTCGGCGATCTGTTCGGCCGCAAGATCGTGCTGCAAACGGCGATCGTCGTGTTCCTCGTCGGCTCCGCGCTGTGCGGGGTCGCCCAGAACATGACCCAGTTGATCGTGCTGCGGGCGCTGCAAGGACTCGGCGGCGGCGGTCTGCTGGTCGTGACGATGGCGGCCATTGCCGACGTGATTCCGCCCGCTGAGCGCGGCCGCTTCCAGGGCGTATTCGGCGGCGTGTTCGGTCTCGCCACGGTAGTCGGGCCGCTGCTTGGCGGCTTTCTCGTCGAGCACCTGTCATGGCGCTGGATTTTCTACATCAACCTGCCGCTCGGCATCATCTCGCTGGCTGTGATCGGCGCGGTCTTCAAACCGCACGTACAGCATGTGAAGCACACCATCGACTACATGGGCGCCGCGTTTCTCGCCGGCGCGCTCACCTGCATCATCCTGTTCACGAGCCAGGGCGGCACGATCCTGCCGTGGTCGTCGCCGCAATTGTGGCTCACGCTGGCGATGGGGCTGGTGGCGATCTGGGGCTTCATCCACGAAGAGCGCTCCGCCGTCGAGCCGATCATGCCGCTCGAACTCTTCAAACAACGCACGTTTTTGCTGAGCAGTCTGATCGGCTTCATCATCGGCGTGTCGATGTTCGGCTCGGTCACGTTCCTGCCGCTGTATCTGCAAGTGGTCAAAGGCTCGACGCCTACGGAAGCCGGCATACAGATGCTGCCGATGATGGGCGGCCTGTTCGTGATGTCGATGGTGACGGGACGCGTCATCAGCAAGATCGGCAAGTACCGCATTTTTCCGATCGCCGGCACGTTTCTCGTGGCCGTCGCCATGGTGCTGCTCGCACGCCTGCAGATCGGCACGCCGATTCGTGTGATGTATATCGACATGGGCATTCTCGGCTTCGGTCTCGGCATGGTGATGCAGGTGCTGATTCTTGCCGTGCAGAATACGGTCGAGTTCAAGCACATGGGTGTCGCCACGTCAGGCGCGACGCTGTTCCGTTCAATCGGCGGCTCGATCGGCGTGGCCGGTTTTGGTGCGGTGTTTTCGAACGGCCTTGCCGCGCGTCTGGAAAAACTGATTCCGGCCGACACCGAACTGCCGCACGCGCTCGGACCGGCGGCCATCCACCAGTTGCCTGAAGCGTTGCGTGACGATTATCTGCAAGCGTTTGCCGGTGCCTTGCACACGGTGTATCTCTCGGCGGCCTGCGTCGTCGTGCTGGCCTTTGCGCTCGCCTGGTTTCTGAAGGATCATCCGCTGCGCAAGCATTGATCGATCGCGCAGGGCGTTTGCAACGCACGTTTTCTGCAAGCGCTGGATGACGAGGTCGAACGCCGCGCGTTTCGACCTCGTTCTGTTTTCATCGCCGCGATTTCATTCTGCCGATTCCGCCGGGGCGTCACTGCACGATCGCCGGCGCACCATGACTGCACATGCAGTGTGAAAAAAACCACCAGCCTGTTCGTTCTGCCGACATATACGGTGTTTCGTCGTACCTACAAATGCGCTTTACCGTGCATAAAGTAGGTAACAACGTCGATTGACGTTCTCACTGAAACGCCACATATTGCAAGCAGCGGCACCGCAAGCGAGGACTTGCGTCCCAAAGGTTCTCCAGTGCATGTGGATCGTGGTTTCCGCGGACGTCACGCCTGCCTCAACACGATCTGGAACATGCCGTAACGGCATTGTTTTCCACAGGTGGGGCCACAGCATGTCCACCCAGACAATACTCGGCCATAGCTTCCCGACGCCTTGCAAACGCTGTGGCGGTGCGCTGTACCGGCAAGTCGACTATTGCCCGTATTGCGGCGCCGTGCATCCGCTTGACGCCGGCCCACACAAACGCGTCGTGATTCCCGGCAGCCGCGCCAGTGCCGTCAGCAAGGCAGTGCAGAAAAACGGCTTCGATCCGGCCCAGCCAGGTGAAACCGGTCTCGCCGCGCAGACCGCCGTCACCGGCAAATCCGCCGATGCCGAATCGCCGATGCAAGCGCCGGTGCTCGTCTCTCCAGACGCGCCGATTCCCCCCCTCGCCGATCCGCCGCACACCGGCGGCCACAGCGTGCTCCCGGTGCGCCGGGTGCTGCTCGCGATCGTGGCGATTGGCGCAATAGGACTGGCCTATGTCGCCTTTACACTATTCAGCGACGACCACGAATCTCAGAGCGGCAATACCGAGCAAACTGCGAACAACTCTCAGGACGCCAGAACGGCAACCGGCACGATTGCGCTATACGCCCCGTCTCAGTCGACGAATCAGGCTGCCGCGGTTAAGCCTGCTGTTCCCGTCAACTCCGCCAAGGCCGCACCGGCAATCGCAGCCACGCCCATTGCGCCGCCCTTGCCGGCAGCACCTGTCAAACTAGCAACGCCGCAGTTCCGCGATGCCGCACAAGCGCTGCAGGCAGCGCGTCTGGCCTTCCGCGCCAACGATCTGTCCGCGGCACAAGCGGCGCTTGGCGCGGCGCAGACGCTGCAACCCGGCAACGCCGACGCGCAAAGCCTGCTGACCGAACTGAAGCCACTCGCCGCGCGCCGCGATGCCGCGTTGCAGGCAGCGCAAGCGTGCGCCGCGCAGCAGTCGTGGAGCTGCGCGCGTCAGCACGCCAATGAGGCGATCGCGATCGACGCCGGCAACGACACCGCGAAGACGATCCTCGAACGCGTAATCCGCGAGACAGGTTGGGCGCCGCTCAAGCCGCATGCCGCGACAGACAGTCCGGTCATCGACAAATCATTTGGATACCGAACTTCATAGCCGCTTGCGAGACCAATTGTCCTCGCTGCCTGCGTCGCGGCACGCCCGAACGCACTGCGTTTCGCGTGTCCTCTGAGCGGCAGCAGACGGACATGGCGCGCGCAACGCATTGAACATGAGATCGCAAACCCGCTCACCGTGCTTCGCGCGCGCCGACGCGAGCGGCTGTTCAACCCTGACCGATAGGTACATAAACCATGCTGAAGAGACTTCTGACGGGATGGCTGGGGCTGGCGCTGATGATCGTGTCTTCGTTTGCCGGCGCGGAACCCGCGCACTACAAGATCGTCACCGGTCCGGAGCGCGGCACGTACATCCAGATCGGTCAGGATCTGTCGAAATGGGTGGCGCAGCCGGCGGGCATCGACCTGGAAGTGATGGCCTCGAAGGGCTCGGCCGAAAACGTGCAGCGCATGCGCTTCGAGCCGGGCGTGAAGCTCGCGCTGGTGCAGTCCGACGTGTATCAGGCCTTCATCGACATGGCCAATGCCGGCAATGCCGACGCGGGCACGACAATCCGGCCGCTGCGGCTCATCATGCCGCTCTACGACGAGGAAATAAACGTCGTGGTGCGCGCGGATTCACCGATGAAAACCTTCGCCGACATCAAGGACAAAAGCATTAGCGTGGGCCTGCTCGGCAGCGGCACGGCGCAAACCGCCACGACTCTCTATCACCTGATGTTCGGTCAGGCGATTCCCGAGCAGAACGTCCAGCACCTGAACAATGAAGATGCGCTGGCCGCATTGATCGTCAAGAAGGTGGACGTTGCGATCATCGTGGTCGGGCAGCCGGCAAAACTGTTCAACGACATGAATCCCGAATTGCTGCAACAGATCCGCCCTCTGAAGATCGATCCCAACGCGCCCGAAACCGCCCGCGCAAAACAGACGTATTTTCCCACGGCGCTCCGCGCGACCAGCTATCCGAACTGGCTGAAGGAAGATGTTCCCACGCTGACGGTCAAAGCCTTTCTCGTCACTTACGATTACGGCCTGCGCGGTACCGTCGGCAATCTGAATCACTTTGCGGACTCGCTCTGCGCCAACTTCGACAATCTGCAGGAGCACGGGCATCCGAAGTGGAAGCAGGTGAAACTCGAATTGCCGCCGCTCGTGCGTGGATGGAAATACTACGGCCCGGTGGAGAAACATCTGCGCGCCTGTCTCGCGAACAGAAGTGCGGCGATTAACGCAACGGCGGCGCAAGCCGTGCAGAAACCGCGCGCCCCTTGCACGGATCAGGAACGCCTGCTGTTGCTGTGCAAGTAAGCTCGCGTGACAAGGAGCGCACGTTCAGGCGCGCTCCTTCGATACGGCCGACGCGTCCATCGCCCGTTGCAGCGCCTCGTGCACCTTCGGCCGGTTGCATTGCGACACGTTAAAGCGCAGGAAACCGGCCGCCGATTGCGAAGCGCTGAACACGTTGCCTGGCGCGAACACCACACTCTCTGCCAGCGCGTGACGCGCGATATCGGCGGCGTCGAGCGCATCCGGCAAACGCGCCCACACGAATAGGCCGGCGCGCGGCCGGGTCCATACTTCAAGGCCTGCATAGCCCAGCCGTCTGATCGTCTCGCCCATCGCGTCGGCGAGCTTCGCGCGCATCGATTCCAGATGCCGGCGGTAAGTGCCGTCCACCAGCAAACGATGCACGACGCTCGCCGCGAGCTGGCCGTTGCCGAACGAGGTGGCCAGCTTCAGATCGACCAGCGGCTCGATCCATTCGCTGCGCGCCGCGATGTAGCCGCAGCGCACGGCCGCGGACAAGGTCTTCGAAAAGCTGCCGATCGAGACCACCCGCGCGAGACCGTCGAACGCCGCAAGCCGCGGCGCGGGTTCGTCTTCGAAGTCGGCGAAGATGTCGTCCTCTATGATCAGCAGATTGTGTTCACCCGCCAGTTTCAGCAGCCGATGCGCGACGGGCGGCGCAAGCGTGGCGCCGGTCGGATTGTGGATCGCGGAATTGGTCACGTAGAGCCGCGGGCGATGCTCGATCAGCGCCCGCTCGAAGGCCGCCAGATCCGGACCGGACGGCGTATAAGGCACACCGACAATGCGAACGCGGTGCGCGCGCAGCAGCGCCTGGAAGTTGAAGTAGCACGGATCGTCGATCAGAACCGTGTCGCCGGGCTCGAGCAGAAAGCGGCAGACGAGATCGAGCGCGTGCGTGCCGCCGTCGGTCAGCACGATCTGCTCGGGTGGCGCTTCCACGCCGTGCTGCGCGAGCCGCCACGCGAGTTGCTGACGCAGCGCGGGCAGACCGAGCGGGTTCGCATAGTCGGCGAGCGGCGCATGCGGGTCGCGCGCCACGGCACGCAGCGCGCGGCGCACGCCGTCTTCCGGCAGCCATGAAGACGGCATCCAGCCGCAGCCCGGCTTGAGCACTTTTGCACCGGCCTCCAGCGACTGCCGCGTGAGCCACAGCGGATCGACCTCGCGATCCAGCCGCGGCCCGAGATCGGCGAGCGCGAGCGGCGGCGCGTGGCCGGACACGAAAAAACCGGAGCCGCGCCGCGCCACGATCACTCCTTCCGCGACCAGCCGGTCGTACGCTTCCACCACGGTCGACTTCGACACACCGAGCGTCTCGGTCATCGCTCGGATCGACGGCACGCGCGCGCCCGGCACTAGCGAACGGCTGGCGATGCGCTCGCGCAAGCTGTCCATGACTGCGCCGACCCGCGTGCCGGCTGCCAGGCTCGAGGCCGCCCGATTGCCATCGCTTTCCGCCATCTGTACTGCTCCTTGTTCGGTACAGTTTGTACGAATTGTACTGATCCATAGCTTACTCTTTGCCGCCCGAAAGCGGATGCTATGCGTACCATTTTCCATGTGCATGGACTCTTTCGATGGACAAGACAACGAACGGCTGGGTGAGCGGCATGGTGGGCGTGTTGATTTTCAGCGGCTCGCTGCCCGCCACCCGCATCGCCGTGCAAGGCCTCGATCCGGTGTTTCTGACGGTCGCCCGCGCGACCATCGCGGGCACGCTGGGCCTGTTGCTGCTGCTGGTGTTTCGCGAGGCTCGGCCCGCCAGACGCGACCTCGTCCCGCTGGTGGTGGTCGCACTCGGCGTGGTGGTCGGCTTCCCGCTTCTGACCGCCCTCGCGCTGCGCCACGTGAGCTCCGCGCACGCCGTGGTGTTCGTCGGGCTCCTCCCGCTTTCCACTGCGGTCTTCGGCGTGCTGCGCGGCGGCGAGCGGCCGCAGCCGGCGTTCTGGCTGTTCTCGGCGCTCGGCAGCGGCGCGGTGGTCGCGTTCGCCTTGCGCCACGGCCTCGACGCGTCGCCGCTCGGCGATGCGCTGATGCTGGCGGCGATCGTCGTCTGCGGTCTGGGTTATGCCGAAGGTGCAAGGCTGTCGCGCCATCTCGGCGGCTGGCAGGTGATTTCGTGGGCGCTGGTGCTGTCGCTGCCGGTGATGCTGCCGCTCGCCTGGTGGGCCCGGCCGGCCTCGTTTGATGGCGTGAGCCACGCGGCGCTGTGGGGACTCGCGTACGTGTCGCTCTTCAGCATGCTGATCGGCTTCGTGTTCTGGTATCGCGGACTGGCGCTCGGCGGCATCGCCGGGGTCGGGCAACTGCAGTTGCTGCAGCCGTTCTTCGGTCTGCTGCTCGCCGGGTTGTTGCTGCATGAACAGGTGCCGCCCGCGATGATCCTGGTGACCGTCGTGGTGGTGGCGTGTGTGGCGGGCGCGCGGCGCTTCTCGCGAAGCGCGCCGGTGCGGCCGGCAGTCTGAGCGGCATCTCGCCGGTGCGGGCAATCCCTGATTTTCAGGATCGCGCGGGATCGGTTGTCGGATGAATGCGGGTTGAATATGTCATCATCTCGATAATCGATCCACCACTCGCGCCGCGACTACGATGCCGACCGCTTTTGCACAAACCGTCGAAGCCCGCTTTGCCGAACTCACCCCCACTTCCAAGCGAGTCGCCAGCTACATGCTGGCGAATCTCGACCGGCTCGGCCTCGAAAACGCCGACCAGATCGCCCAGCAAGCCGGCACCAGCGGCATCTCGGTGGGCCGGTTCTTGCGCAGCATCGGCTACCAGAACCTCGACGACCTGAAGCGCGAACTGCGCGGCGCGCAGGAGCGCCCATGGCTGATCACCGACCGGCTCGACGCATTTCGCCGCGCCTCCGGCCAGCACGACGAAGCCACACCGGCCGCAAGCGGGCCTGATGCTGCTACCCCTGCTCCCAACCCGGCCCTCGCCCATTCGCTCGAACTTGAAACCGGCGCGATCCAGCATGTCTACCAGCTTGCGCAATCGCCGGTGTTTGCGCGCGTGGCCGAGCGCATTTCAACCGCCGACGCCGTGTATATCCTCGGCATTCAGTCCACGCGCGGCATCAGCAACGCGTTCTACAGTTACCTCGAATACATCCGCCCGCGCGTGTTCTATTCCGACGGCATGTCGGGCTCCTATGTCGATTCGCTGAACTCCGGGTTCGCGTCGCCGTATCTGATCGTCACCGATACGCGGGCCTATTCGATGATCGCGCGCCGCTATTGCGAGGCGGCCACCCGCCGGGGGCTGCGTTTCGCGCTCGTCACGGATATTTACTGTCCGTGGGCGCGCGACTTCGACGGCGATCTTCTGCAGGTGAAGACCGACGTCGGTCAATTCTGGGACTCGCTGGCGCCGCTCACGTGCCTGTTCAATCTGCTGATTTCGGCGATTGTCGAACGGCTCGGGCCGAACATCGACGAACGCGTTGCACGAAACCGCGAACTGCAAAGCGAATTCGACCAGTTCGACCTTTAAGACCGCATTCGATGTCGTGCGTCGAGCGGGTCAGGACGCCGTCGTCGCCGCTGCTTCGCCACCGAGATACGCGTCACGTATGCGCTCATCGCCGAGCAGCGACTCCGCCGTGCCTTCGAGCACGACGCGGCCGGTCTGCAACACATAGCCGTAATGCGCGATCTCCAGCGCGAGGCTGGCGTTCTGCTCGACCATGAAGAACGTCACGCCTTGCCGGTTGATCGTGTCGATCAGTTCCAGCACTTTATCGACGTAGAGCGGCGACAAACCCATGGTGGGTTCGTCCATGCAGATCAGTTTCGGGCGGCTCATCAGCGCGCGCGCCATGGCCAGCATCTGCTGCTCGCCGCCGGAGAGCGTGCCGGCCTTTTGCGCCAGGCGCTCTTTCACGCGCGGGAAAAGGCCCAGCACGCGCTCGTAGTCTTCCTCGATGGCGGCGCGGTCGCGCCGCGTATAGGCGCCCATGAGCAGATTCTCACGCACCGTCATGTCGCCGAACAGCCGCCGCGCCTCGGGCACCGAGCCGACACCGCGCCGCACGATCTGCGGCGTGCTGAGTCCCGTGATCGCCTCGCCTTCGAACGTTATGCTGCCGGAGCGCGGCTTGTGCAGACCGAGGATCAGCTTCGTGGTGGTCGATTTGCCGCTCGCGTTGCCGCCGAGCAGACTCACGATCTGGCCGCGCCGAACTTGAAAATTGACGTCGAAATGCACCTGCACGGGGCCATAAAACGTCTCGATGCGTTCGAGTTTCAGTAGAGCGTCGCTCATCGTCGATGTTCCAGAAGTTCAGGCCGCGACGCGCACGGCCGCCGCGCCGCCGACATTGCGATGGCCCAGATACGCTTCGATCACGCGCGGATCGTTGCGCACGTCGCGCGGCAACCCTTCGGCGATTTTCCCGCCGTTGTCGAGCACGATCACGCGATCCGACAAGCGCATCACCATGTCGAGCTTGTGCTCGATCAGCAGGATGGTCAGCCCGCGCGTTTTCAGTTGCTGAATCAGCACCAGCATTTCGGCGGTTTCGGACTCGTTCATGCCCGCGGTCGGCTCGTCGAGCAGCAGGATGCGAGGGTGCAAGGCGAGTGCGCGGGCAATCTCGACGCGCCGCCGGTTCGCATACGACAGGCTATGCGCCGGATGATCGATGCGTGGCGTCAGACGCTCGCCAAACCCGGCGACGATCTCGCGCACTTCGTCGCGCAACGCCGCGTCTTCACGTCGGATCGAAGCGGGTCCGACCAGTGCGCGCGCGACTTCGGCGATGGCGCCGACAATCGGCCAGCCCGTGCGGGTAGCGCGCAAACGCACATGCGCGCCGATCAGCACGTTGTCGAACACGCTCAGATTGCCGAACACGCGGCCATGCTGGAACGTCCGCGCAAGTCCGAGCGCAGCCAGCTTTTCCGGCCGCACGCCGGTGATGTCGCGGCCGTCGAATTGCACACTGCCGGCGTCCGGCGTATCGAGCCCGGTGATCAGATTGAACAGCGTCGACTTGCCCGCACCGTTCGGCCCGATCACGCTGACGAGTTCGCCCTCCGAAATCGAAAGATCGACGCCGTTCACCGCGGTCAGTCCGCCGAAGCGCCGCGTCATGCCGCGCACGTCGAGAAGAGTCTGTGTCATGTGCGCTCCCGCTCCGTCATACCGTTCCCAGCAAACCCTGCGGCCTGAACCGCACCAGCAGCAGCAATACCAGCCCGTAGATCAGCATCCGATAGTCGGCGGCCCAGCGGAAAATCTCCGGCAAGCCGATCAGCGCAACCGCGCCGACGATGCCGCCCAGCACGTTGCCGAGGCCGCCGAGAATCACCATCGTCAAGGCGAGGATGGACACTTGCGAGTCGAAGGTCTGATTGTTGATGTAGCTATACAGATGCGCCGCGATCCCGCCGCTGATGCCGGCGGCCAGCCCGCCGAACGCAAATGCGATCGCCTTGTACCGATTCGGACGGATGCCGTGCGAGCGCGCGGCAACCTCGTCTTCGCGAATCGCACGCAGCGTGCGGCCCAGATGCGAACTCAACAGCCGCGTTTGCAAGAGCGCCAGCACGATCAGCACGCCTAGCGCGAACCAGTAGATCGCACGCGCGCTGCCCGGCGTCCAGCCGAACACCGACAGCGGCGCAATGCCCGCGATACCGAGCGGGCCGCGCGTCAGACTGTCCCAGTTGAGGATCACGAGGCTCACCACTTCGCCGATGCCAAGCGTCGCAATCGACACATAGTGGCCGCGCAAACGGAACGCCGGATAGACCAGCAGCGTGCCGAGCGCGGCGGTGATCAGACCGGCGCACAGGATCGTCACGGCGGGCGACCAGCCGAGGTTCATCGACAGCAATGCGGACGCGTACGCCCCGATCACCAGCAACGCGGCATGGCCGAGCGAAATCTGTCCGACCGTGCCCGCCACCAGCGTCAGGCTCAACGCCAACATTCCGTACAGCCAGGCATTGGTGAGCGTTTGCAGGAGATAGGACGAACTGGCGACGAACGGCAGCGCGAGCGCAGCCAGCGTCAGCGCGATCACCACTGCGCGCGGCACTTTCACCGCCTGGCCGGCGGACAGGAACGTGCCGGTCATCGGCTCGGACGGCAAACGACGGCTGCCGCTGAAAAGTCCATTGGGGCGCCACACCAGAAACAGCAGCAGCAACACGAAGGCGAACAGATCGCGATAACTGGTGCCGAAGATCGCCACACCGTAACTCTCCACGAGTCCCAGCAGCAGGCTGCCGACAATCGCACCCGGCACGTTGCCGAGGCCACCGATCAGCAACGCCACCACGCCCTTCAGCGTCGCCTGGAAGCCCATCGCCGGATCGATGCTGTTGTAGTACATGCCGACCAGCAGGCCACTCACGCCGCCGAGCGCGCACGCGATCGCAAACACCGCCTGATTGACGCCGTTGACGTTGACGCCCATCTGCTGCGCCGCCTCCCGGTCCTGCGCGGTAGCGCGCACGGCCCAGCCCAGGCGCGTGAAACGCAGGAACACATAGAGCACGGCCGCCGCCGTCACGCCGATGCCGGCGATCAGCAGATCCAGCGAACCGATCGTCGCGCCGCCGAGTCGAAAGTGCCACTCGGGCAGCGTGCTCGGCACGGGCCGCGGATCGGCGCCGAACAGCAACTGCGCGCACTGATCGAGCACGAAGCTGATACCGATCGTCGCGAGCAACGGAGCGATGCGCGCCGCGCCCTGCAGCGGCCGCAAACCGATGCGCTCGATCGCGATACCCAGCAGCCCGCAGCCGGCCACCACCGCCAGCAAGGCCAGCGGCAATGGCAAACCGAGCCGCGTCAGACACAGCCAGCCGATGAAGCTGCCGATCATGTACACCGAGCCGTGCGCAAAGTTGATCAGGTGCGACACGCCGAAAATCAGCGCGAGGCCGACCGCCAGCAAGGCATAGATGTTGCCGACGATCAGTCCGTTGATCGTGTAGTCGAGCCATGAAGCCATAGCATTCAGATCCGGTGAAGAGCAGGCACGTGAGCGTTGCTGTGGCGTTATCTGGAAGCGACCAGCGGCTTCGCACCGTCCCATTGCGTGAACTGATTGTCCTTGACGACCAGGTACACACTGCGTGCACCGGCCACGCGGCGCGTCGCCTGATCGAACTGCACCTTGCCGAAGATCAGGCTCGGCACGTCCTTGATCTGCTTCAGACCGTCATGCACCGCCTGACGCGTCACGCCGTAGCGGCGAATGACTTCCGCCGAAACGATCATCGCGTCGTAGGCACGCGCGGCGAAGGTATCGGGCTCGCCGTTGTATTTCGCGCGATAGCGCTGCACGAAGTCCTGCACTTCAGGCCGCTTGTCGCCGGGGAAGAAATTCGATTCGGTGAACACGCCGTTCGCCGCCTCGCCGGCCAGTTCGAGAAACTTCGGCGAATAGACCGAGCCCACCGCCGCGATCGGTTGCGTCAACCCTGACGAACGCGCCTGGCGCACGATCTGCGCACCGTCCGCGTAGTACGAGATCAGCACGAGCGAGTCGGGCTTCGCTTCGTTCACGCGCACTAGCGTCGCGCGGAAATCTTTTTCAGTCGGCTGATAGCCTTCCGCCGCGACGACCTGTGCGCCATCCTGCGCGGCGGCCTTCGAGAAAATGTCCTTGCTGGTGCGGCCCCAGTCGGTATTCAGATAGAGCACGGCAATGCGCTTGAAGCCGAGTTCTTTCGTCGCGTAATGCGCGAGCAACGGCTGCTCTTCGGCTTGACTCAGCGCCGTGCTCCACATGTAGTCGCCCCCCTTCGTGAAGTCAGGGTGCGAATTGGTGAAGCCGAATTGCACGAGTTGTCCACGCTGATAAATCGGCGACGCGGCCATCGAGGTCGTGCTCGACAGATCGCCCAGCTCCAGCAGAATGTGCGGATCGCCGACGAACTTCTGCGCGATCGACACTGCCTGACGCGGGTCGCCGCGGCTATCCTCGAAGTCGTAGGCAAGCGGGCGGCCCTTGATGCCGCCCTGGCTGTTGATCTGCTCCAGCGCGAGATCGAAGCCGCGCTTCCACTGCGTGCCGTATTGCGCGTCCTGTCCGGTCAGCGGCCCACTCACGCCGACCAGATACGGCTCGCCCGCGGCTGCGCCGGCATGGGCCGGCGAGGTTGCGGTGATGCCCACCACGGCGGCGAGCACCGGCAGCGTTTTCAGCCAGCGTGACCAGTTGTTCCGCGATGATTTGGATACGTGCTTCATGTGTGCCCCGACTGTGATCTTCAAAGTGGGGCCATGTAACCACGGTGAATTCGGGCGAACCAACGAAGTTTTGGGAATATGGTTATCGCGTTGGCGAGGATGCCTCCACTCGCTCACAGCAACGCAGCGAGCCCGTGTTCGCGCTCATGCCCGGATACGCCAAGGCATCTCGTTGACGCAATTGATTTTTCTCGCTTGCGACGCGCGCCGCGCAGAACCGGAACCAGAACGCCACGCGCTCGTCCGTCAAGCCGCTTCGCATTTTTTCGGCTGTCGATATCCGAATTGATTATATAAATCCCGCATTCAGAGGCCCCTACAATGCGCAGACCGAATTGCCTGGGCGAGTCATGGAGCTGCATCAACTCGAAGCGTTTTCGGCGGTCATGTCCGCCGGCAGCATCACCGGTGCGGGACGTTTGCTCGAACGCTCGCAGCCGGCCGTCACGCGTCAGATTCAGGAACTCGAGGCGGACCTGGGCTATGCGCTGTTCAATCGCCATGGCCCGCGTGTCACGCCGACGCATCGCGCGTTTCTGCTTTACGAAGAAGTCGAGCGTTCGCTGATCGGGCTGAAAACCATCGAGCAACGGGCGCGCGCCATCGGTCTCGGCGAAGCGGAACCGCTGCGCGTGGCAGCCACGCCCGCGCTGGCGGCGTCGATCGTGCCACCTGCCATCGCCTCGCTGCCGCCGCTCGGCCACGCGCCGCAATTCCAGTTGCGCAGTTTGTCGGCGGAACACGTCGTGCATGAGGTATTGACCCGTACCGCGGATATCGGGCTGGTCACGCTGCCGATCGGGCATGCGGGGCTCGACATCCACTGGATCGCCGAAGCGCCCTGCGTGGCGCTTGTGCAAAGCGGCGACCCGCTTGCCACGCAGCCGCACATCGGGCTGCGCGATCTGGCGGACCGGCGCATCGTCACCGTGGCGAACCGGTTTCGGCTGCGGCATCGGATCGACGCGGCGTTCGCGGCCGAGCGCCTGTCCGCCGACGTGTTTCTCGAAACCAATGCCTCTTTGAACGCGGTGATGGCCGCACGCGCGGGCGCCGGTGTCGCGATCGTGGATCCCGCCACCGGACTCGGCCTGTCGATCGAAGGCGTGACGGCGCGACCGCTCGATTGCGCGATTCCGTTCTTCTTCGGCCTCGTGACGCCGGCGGGCAAACCGCGCCGCCCTGCCGTCGACGCGTTGCTGCAAGCCATCGAACACGCGACCCGTGAACTGCTGGAAGGCGTGGTGCTGCATCCCGCCCAGCAACACGATGCGCTGCTACAGCGCGAAACGCGCGTCTCCCGTGCGCGCAACAAACACCCGGAATACACAGCATGAATCGCCTTGACGCACTCGAAGCCCGCTTGCGTGAAGATCTGCGCTGGCTGGAATTGCCCGCGCCCTCATGGGTCCCACCGCGTTTCGCCGGCGCCGAGCGCATACTCGATGTCGCCGTGATTGGCGGCGGCATGGCGGGGCTCGCCGCGGCAGCGGAACTGCGCTGGCTCGGCATCGACAATCTGCAGGTGTTCGACCGCGCGCCATCGGGACACGAAGGCCCGTGGGTGTCGTTCGCACGAATGGAAACGCTGCGCTCGCCCAAGCAGCTCACCGGGCCCGCGCTGCGCATGCCGGCGCTCACATTTCGCGCGTGGTACGAAGCGCAATTCGGCACCGTCGCGTGGGATGCGCTCTACAAGATTCCGCGCACACAGTGGATGGACTATCTGCGCTGGTATCGCCGCGTGCTCGATCTCCCGGTGCACAACGACACCACGTTGACCGCACTGCGTCCGCGCGACGACGGCCTGCTTGCTCTCGATCTCGTTGAAGCCGATGCACGGCGCACGGTGCTCGCGCGGCATGTCGTGCTCGCCACCGGGCGCGACGGTTTGGGCGGCCCGTCCGTGCCGGCAATCGCCAACACGGTTGCACGCCGCTATTGGGCGCACTCCGCGGATGCAATCGATTTCGCCGCATTGGCCGGCAAGCGCGTCGGTGTCGTCGGCGCGGGCGCGTCCGCCTTCGACAATGCGGCGACCGCGCTCGAAGCCGGTGCGGCCGGCGTCGATCTGTTTATCCGCCGTGACGACATTCCACGCGTGAACAAGCTGACGGGCATCGGCAGTCCGGGCCTCGTGCACGGTTTCGCCGATCTCGACGATCCGGTCAAATGGCGTTTCCTGCACTACGCGCAGGCCGAGCAAACGCCGCCGCCACGAGACAGCGTGCTGCGGGTGTCACGCCATGCCGGCGCACGCTTTCACGTCGGCAGCCCGCTTGTTACGCTCGACGAGCTCGACGGCGCGCTCGCCGTGACGACACCGAAAGGCCGCTACGTGGTGGACTTTCTGATCTTCGCGACCGGCTTTCACTCGGATATCGCCACGCGCGCCGAATTCGCGCCGTTCGCCCGCTTTGTGCGGCGCTGGAAAGACCGCTATCGCGCGGACCCGTCGCTGCCGTCGCACGAACTGGCCGAGTCGCCGGATCTCGGCGCCGCGTTCGCATTTCAGGAGCGCGAGCCCGGCACCTGTGCCGCACTGACGCGGATTCATTGCTTCAATCATGCGGCAAGCCTCAGCCACGGCAAGCTCTCCGGCGACATCCCCGCGATCAGCGACGGCGCGCAGCGCCTTGCGCGCGGCATCGCGAGCCGCCTGTTCGACGCGGATCGCGAGCGGCACTATCAGGCGCTGCTCGCCTTCGATACAGCAGAGCTGCGCGGGGACGAATGGACCGATGCGGATGCGTCGCCCGACACTTCTCGCGCTCGCCTGCAAGCAAAGAACACTGCTGAAAATGCCGCTGAAAACACCGCTGAAAACACCGATTAACCAGCCGGAGCAGACATGACCGATCTCGCGTCACCGACTCAACCTTCCGCGCCTTCGAGCGCCGACACCATCGATACGATCGACGCCCTCGCCGGGCTGCCGGCCGGCAGCCCGCTCGCCGCGATCCGCCATGCCCGCGACAAGGTCGCGCTGCACACGCAACGCAGCGAAGACGCGTTGTTCGATCCGGCATTGCCCGACCTGTCGCTGCAGGAACGCCTGTTTGCCGCATGGTATGCCGCGCGCCTCTCGCTGGCTGACGATCTCGCCGACGCCTACACCGCGAAGCTCATCGCCGCCGGCGCCCAGCCGATCACGCTCGATGCGATCGAAGCGGGCACGCTCGACTCCGTCACCGACGCACGCCTGATCGCGATCCTCTCGCACGTCAAGTTGCTGACTATCAAGCCCATCGAAGCCCGTCCCGAGCATCTGCAAACGCTGCGGCAAGCCGGTATCACGACACGCGGCATCGTGGCCTTGTCGCAGCTGATTGCATTCGTCACCTATCAATTGCGCGTGGTAGCGGGCCTGAAAGCTTTGCGCGCCGCACAGGAGGCAGCATGAGTCACGTGAACGCCGGCGCATCGCCGGTTGACCGGCTCAACGGCTTCACCTTCGATACGCTCGGCTGGCGCGCATGGCTCGATACGGTCAGCCTCGCCGGCGCCACACTCGAGCAGATCGCCGTCCTCGACGAGAGCCATCCGCATGCCAAGACCTCTGACTACTATCTGTTGCTGGTCCAGCAAGCGGAAATTCTGCGGCAGCGCTCAGGGGTCTTCAACGCGATCATGTATGCGCCAGGCGGCCTGCCGCGCGCCGAGCGCGAACTCGCCAGCACCGTGGTGTCGCGCGTAAACGGCTGCGTGTATTGCGCTTCGGTGCATGCGCAACGATTCGGCCAGCTCGCGAAGCGAACCGATGCGATCGAACAGGTTTTCGAGGACCCGTCGACGGCAGGCACCACGGAGCGCGAGCGCGCGATCATCCGGTACGCGATCGAACTGACTGACCACCCCGAAAATGTCGACGCCGCCGCTATCGAGCGGCTCGAAGCAAACGGGCTGACGCACGCGGAAATTCTCGACCTGACGCACGCTATCGCGATCTTCGCGTGGGCCAACCGGCTGATGCTCACGCTTGGCGAGCCGGTGTTTGCGCAAGCCGGCGCGTGATGCGCGGCGGTGCGTTGGCGCGTTGATGCGTCCGGGATGCAGGTGCCTGATGCTCAAGCTCGCCAAGTCAATGTTTCGGGCAGAACCCGCCCGGAAGGCAAATTCACGAATCAATTCTTTCAATCCGGGGCGCCTGGGCGTTCCGAATGGGCCGCAAGCCGCTTTGCGGTATCCTCACCGGCTCGTTCAGAAGGAGAATGGATTCATGAAGTTTTCAATTTGCCTGGCCGCTGCGGCCCTGACGCTGTCCGCTACCGCGTACGCGCAAACCTCGCAAACCTTTCACTTCGGCGAAGGCCAAACCACGCTGCCGTCCAGCAATGCCCATCCGGCACCCGCACCAGCCGCCCAGGCCCAGCAGCCGCAACCGATGCAAGCCCAACAACAACAACAACAACAACAACAACAACAACAACAGCAACCGCAACCGCGATCCGCGGAACGACCTCCGGCCAAGGCCAAGCCGAAGCACAAGGCAAAGCATCACCGGCATCATCGCGGGCGTGTGACGCAGCCGGATACGTACTCGCATAGCTGATCGACGTGACGTATGCCACGCGCATGCGTCTTCACGACGACAAGCCGTAGCGCGACACAGCCGCATGGCCCGGCGCTACGCGGCCGCTCCAGCGCACGCCGATCCACGATGGCTGCGCTGACACCGCCTATATATCGCGGCGATTTTTGACGCGCTTCAAATTCGCACGCGCGGCGGGCATAGTAAAACGTATCCCCAGACTCACCGGACACGACAGGAACACGCATGAGCACCACCCGCCCCGCGCCCTCCACGCCCCGTTCAACCGGCTCGACCAGCACCGAACCCGTGATCCGCGACGCCACCGAAGCCGATCTGCCCGCGATCCAGGCGATCTACGCGCATCACGTTCTGACCGGCGTCGCTTCGTTCGAAGAAATCCCACCCTCCGTCGACGACCTGCGCACGCGCCTCGCGTCGGTGCGCAGTCATGGGCTGCCGTACATGGTGGTCGAGATCGACGGCGAAGTCGCCGGCTATTGTTACGCGACGCCGTACCGGCCGCGCGCCGCCTATCGCAACACCATCGAAGATTCCATCTACGTCGGCGACGCGTATCGCGGGCGAGGCCTCGGGCGCGTGCTGCTGCAGGCGCTGATCGACCGTTGCGAAACCGGACCGTGGCGCCAGATGGTCGCCGTCATCGCCGACGGCGGCAGCGGCGGTTCGCTGTCCCTGCATACGCAGTTGGGCTTCGAATTGACCGGTACGCTGAAGGCGGTCGGCTTCAAACACGGCCGGTGGCTCGACACCACGCTGATGCAGCGGACGTTGGGCGCGGGCGATTCGACCGTGCCGGACGGCGTGGCGCGGTAAAATCCCTCCATGCCCAATACGCCGCCCCCCATTCCGCCCTCACCCGACGGTTCGACCATCCCGGCAAGCGCCACGCCGCGCAACGAATACACCGTCGACGAACTCGCACGCGTTACCGACACCACCGTGCGCAACGTGCGCGCCTATCAGGACCGCGGCCTGCTCGAGCCGCCGGAAAAGCGCGGCCGCGTCGGCGTGTATGACGACACGCACGTCTCGCGTCTGAAGCTGATCAACCATCTGCTCGCGCGCGGCTACACGCTCGCGAACATCCAGGATCTGATCAAGGCCGTCGACGAAGGCCACGATCTGCGTTCTATCCTCGGCCTTGAAACCGCGATCGGCAGCCGCTGGTCGCGCGAGCGGCCAAAAAAATACTCGCTGCTCGAACTGCTGCAAATGTTCGGCGACAAGGCCTCGCCGAGCGCCCTCGGCAAAGCGGTCGATCTGGGTCTGCTCGAGCGCGACGGCCTCTCTTTCGTGTCCGGCAGCCCAACGGCGCTGGCCGCCGGCGCGACCATGGCCAAGGAAGGCATTCCGCTCGCCGACCTGCTCGACGCCGTGGGTATTGCCAGACCGCATTTCAACGCGGTCGCCAAGGCGCTGGTCGATCTGGTGGTACGCCAACTGGATCGCTATGACGCCGACGCCCTGCCGCCGCCCGCCGACGTGCCCGCTCTCGTCGACGCGATCTGGCGGGTGCGGCCGCTGGCGATGGTGCTGGTGGAAAGCGAAATGAACCGCGCGCTGGAAGAAGCCTCCGGCGATTATCTCGGCGACCGGGTCGCGGCGATCATGGAAAAGAAGCTGGGCCACGCGCCCGACGGTACGGCGGCCGAGCGCGGAGCGACGAAGAAAAATAAACCCAGGAAGTAGGGTTAAGCGCAGGGCTACTCGCCGGCCATTTTCCCTCGCTAGCGGCTCGCGTCCGCGAGCAGGCACGTGCCCTTTCAGCGCTCAACCAGCCGCTTTCATGCCCGAGCCGTTCGCGCGCGCGTCATATTCAAATCTGCATTGCTTCGTTTGATCGGCGGGACGTCCATGCGACTATCGTCGACCAATCGAACGCAATGGAGATTCGCCGAATGCCCCGCCATACCCGCATTTCGCTTCACGTCGCCGCCACGTTGCTGACGGCGCTCGCCACTTTGAGCGCGACGGCGCAAAGCACCAGTAACGGCAACGAACCGGCCAACGTGCTGCGCATCGGCTATCAGAAATCAGGCTTGCTCGCCATCCTCAAAGCGCAAGGCTCGCTCGACGAAAAACTCAAGCCGCTCGGCTACAGCATCAAATGGTTCGAGTTTCCGGCCGGACCGCAATTGCTCGAAGCGCTGAACGCGAACAGCGTCGATTTCGGCTACACCGGTGCGCCGCCACCCGTGTTCGCGCAGGCCGGTGGCGTGCGCTTCGTGTACGTGGGGGCGGAACCGTCCGGACGTCATGCCGAAGCGATTCTGGTCCGAAACGATTCGACGCTGCACGACGTGGCGGAATTGAAGGGCAAACGCGTCGCGCTTCAGAAGGGCTCGAGCGCGAACTATCTGCTGCTCGAAGCGCTGAAAAAAGCCGGCCTGCGTTACGAGGACATCCACCCGGTGTATCTGGCGCCCGCCGATGCACGCGCCGCCTTCGAAGGCGGCACCGTCGATGCATGGGTGATCTGGGACCCGTACTACGCGTCGGCGCAGCAGACACTAAAAGCGCGCACCCTCGTGGACTATTCGGAGCTCAACAGCCCTCACAACTTCTATGAAGCGACCCGCGACTTCGCGCAGCAGCATCCGGATGTGGTCGGCGCGATTCTCGGACAATTGCGCACCACCGGGCTGTGGGTCAACGATCATCCGGTGGAAACTGCCGCACTGATCGCGCCGAAGGTCGGTCTGGATCAGAAGCTGGTCGAGACCTGGGTGCGCCGCTATCCGTACGGCACCACCGCCGTGACCGACGAGATCGTCCGCTCGCAGCAGGTGGTCGCCGATGCGTTTTACGGCGCGCATCTGATTCCACAAAAAATCACGGTGAAGGACAACGTCTGGCAAAACCGCGAGGTGGCCGCCAGTCTGGCGCAAAAATAAACGTTGGCAGTTGGAGAAACACGGGGCAACCCATTAATCCACCAACCCATTACTTCGCCATCCGTATCAAATCATCTCATGACGCTGCAACGGCTTGAGGAAATAGTTTCTTAGGCCCACGCCATATTGCACGGGCCCCGTTATTCAATCGATAACGGAGCCACGACAAAACGCCCCTTCACGTCGCCATTGCGCGCCGCCCGCCCTTCGCATCCGGAAATCTGATCTGTTAAAAAGTTTGTACGGATAGAACTTTCCTTTTAAGAAGCGGTCCCTTCTCCGCACGCTTTAATCGCGTCATTTTCCGGATACCGGCTCGTCACTCGCGTTGCGCGAACGCGCGGTGTCCATGCTTTTTTCAAACCATGCGGCCGATAACATGCCGCCGCTTTAAAAATCAGGACCGTCAAGGCCATGCAGAATCTACTCGCTGAGATCCACCCCGACCGGTGGACCTTCCTTTGGGACGCACTCACCACGATCTCGATGCGCCTGTGCGCGGCCGCGGTGCTATTGATGGTGGGCTGGTGGGTCGCCCGCCGCGTCGCACGCTCGCTCAACCGGCTGCTCGCGAGCCAGTCGCGCATGGACGCCACGCTGCGTCCGGTCATCTGCGACACCTGCCTGTGGAGCATTCGCGTCGTCTCGATCATCGGTGCGCTGTCGCAACTGGGTATTCAGACGGCGAGCATCGTCGCCGTGCTCGGCGCCGCCGGCCTCGCTATCGGTCTCGCGCTGCAGGGCACGATGCAGAACATTGCGGCCGGCATCATGCTTTTGCTGTTGCGGCCGTTCAAGGTGGGCGATTCGATTGATGCCGGCACGGGCAATGTGTCGGGCACCGTCGAAGAAATCAGCCTGTTCACAACGCGTCTCACGAAGGCCGACGGCATTTGCGAATACGTGCCGAACAGCGCGCTGTGGAGCAATTCAATCCGCAATTACAACCGCAATCCGACCCGCCGCCTCGATCTCGAAGTGGAAATCTCGGTGCGCGACGACGTCGAGCAGGCGCTGGCCGCATTGCGCAATCTGGCCGCTGCCGACCCGCGCGCGCTGCAAAAGCCCGCGCCGCAGGTGATGGTGGCCCGTTTCGACGACAGCACCGTGGTCCTGAACATCCGCGTATGGGCCAACATCGACGCGTTCTGGGACATGCGCTGGGACCTCGCTCGCCAGGTCCGTCAAACGCTCACCGACGCGCAATGCGGCTTGCCGGTTCGCACACGTGAACTGCATATCGTGCAAAGCAACGACGCTGGCGAGTCCGCTGCGACCCGCGTGACGGCCGCGCCTAAGGCTTCGGTGCGATAGCGCATAGAGTTTCCCGTCTAACCCGCTGCTTGCGTCATCCGTTGACAGCCACTATTGTTACATCAATCAATGTAACAGTTAAGAGCGAACAACAAGGAGACGGATCGGATGAACGCACGCACGATGCCTCCCGACGACGCGGCGCCTGGCGCGTCCGCGCCCGTCGATACCGATATCGCCATCATCGGCTCCGGCTTTGCGGGCCTCGGCATGGCGATCCGCCTGCGGCAAGCCGGCCTGACCGATTTCATGATTGCCGAAAAGGCCGAGTCGGTCGGCGGCACCTGGCGCGACAACCACTACCCCGGTTGCGCCTGCGACGTGCAATCCCACGTCTATTCGTTTTCCTTCGCCCCGAATCCGCGCTGGACCCGCATGTTCGCGCGCCAGCCGGAAATTCGTGCGTATCTGGAAGAATGCACGCAGCGCTTCGGCATCCAGCGTCATCTGCGCTTCGGCCATGAACTGGCCTCCGCGATCTACGACGAAACCCGCCACCGCTGGCAACTGACATTCGCGAACGGCCGGCAATGGTCGGCGCGCGTGTTGATCTCGGGCATGGGCGGACTGTCGCGTGCGGCCCTGCCGAACATTCCCGGCATCGAGACATTCAAGGGCAAAGCGTTCCACTCGCAGCATTGGGACCACACGTATCCGCTCGAAGGCAAACGCGTCGCGGTGATCGGCACCGGTGCAAGCGCGATCCAGTTCGTGCCGCAGATCGCGCCGCGCGTCTCGCATCTGAACCTGTTCCAGCGCACGCCGCCGTGGATCATGCCGAAGGCCGACCGTGCGGTGAAGCCATTCGAACAATGGTTGTTCAAGCATCTGCCGTTCACGCAGAAAATCATGCGTTCGGCGCTCTACTGCATGCTCGAATCGCGCGCCTTCGGCTTCGCGATTCATCCTTCGCTCATGAAGACCGCGCAGAAAGTCGCGGAGCGGCATCTGCGCCGCCAGGTGCCCGATCCGCAATTGCGCGCCACGCTCACGCCGAACTACACGATGGGCTGCAAGCGCATCCTGATCTCGAACGACTACTTCCCGGCGCTGTCACGCCAGAACGTGTCGGTGACGACCACCGGCATTGCCCGCGTCGAGGAAGATGCGGTGATCACGACCGACGGTGCCCGCCATCCGGCCGACTGCCTGATCTTCGGCACCGGCTTTCAGGTGGCCGATCCGTTTCCGGCCGGCGTGGTGCGCGGCCGTGGCGGCGTCGACATCGTCGATACGTGGCGCGATGGCGCGCATGCGTATCTCGGTACGACACTGCCTGGTTATCCGAACTTCTTCATGATCGTCGGCCCGAACACAGGCCTCGGTCACAACTCGATGGTGTTCATGATCGAGTCGCAGGTCGAGTACGTTCTGCGCGCGCTGAAGACGATGAACGCGGAACGCGCCGATGCGATCGAAGTGCGTCCGCAGGTCGAGCGCGCCTACAACGAGCAGATCCAGCTGAAACTCGGCCGCGCGATCTGGTCGACGGGTGGCTGCAAGAGCTGGTATCTCGATCCGAAAACCGGCAAGAACACCACGCTATGGCCGGGGTTTGCCTACAAGTTCCGCCAGGCGACCCGCACTTTCAGCATGGACGACTACCTCGCGTATTCGCCCGTGCGGCAACCGCTGAGCGGACACGATGGTTCACCGCCGCAGCCCGTGCATGCGCATGGGAACGCGGCCACGGCGTCCGCGGAAGCAACCTGACAAAAGCACGACCCGAATAAACATAACGACAAGGCACCGTTCAGGGAGGAAATAAACCATGAAGAATTTCACCGACAGAGTGGCCGCGATCACCGGCGCGGGCTCCGGCATGGGCCGCTCGCTCGCGCTCCGTCTGGCGCGCGAAGGCTGCCACCTTGCGCTCGCCGACCGCAATGCGACGAGTCTCGCCGAAACCGCGCAACTCGCACAGGCCGCCGCGCCGCATATCGTCGGCTCGCCGCTCTGCATCACCACACGCGTGCTCGACGTGTCCGACCGCGCCGCGATGTTCGACTGGGCCGCCGAAACAGCCGCGCAGCATCAGCGCGTGAACCTCGTGTTCAACAACGCGGGCGTGGCATTGTCGAGCACCATCGAAGGCATGGAGTATGCCGACCTGGAGTGGATCGTCGGCATCAATTTCTGGGGCGTGGTGCACGGCACGAAGGCGTTTCTGCCGTATATCAAGGCCTCCGGCGCGGGACATATCGTCAATACGTCGAGCGTGTTCGGCCTGTTCTCGCAGCCCGGCATGAGCGGCTACAACGCGACCAAGTTCGCCGTGCGCGGCTTTACCGAAGCGTTGCGCCAGGAACTCGACCTGATGAAGTGCGGCGTGTCGGCGACTTGCGTGCATCCGGGCGGCATTCGCACCAGCATCGCGCAGTCGAGCCGGATCTCGTCGAACATGGTCGGTTTCATGCTGGAAAACGAACAGCAGGGCAAGGACGACTTCGAGAAGTTTTTCATCACCACCGCCGACGAAGCCGCACGCGTGATTCTCGACGGCGTGCGCAGGAACAAGCGGCGCGTGCTGATCGGCCGCGATGCGCGCGCCGCCGACTGGTTGGCGCGCACGTTACCGGCGGCCTATCAGGCGCTGGTCGTGATGCAGACGCGCCGCATGAAACGCATTGCGGAAAAACGCGCGCGCCGCGCCGCGCAAGTCGACGGCCGGCGTGCGTGATGCGGCGCCCGCAACGGACGGCATGCAGCGCGTAAAGCAATCCGCCCGGTCAGCACGATCAACAGGACATAAAGGATTACAGGGAGAATGGCCATGATGCCGGTTCGCCGCGACCTCCGCTTCAACTTACCGCAGGAACGCGCGTGCGATTGGCACGTGCAGGGCTCGCATGTGACACACTTCTTCAACGCGCTTTCGCTGCTATTCCCGGCCGGCGAGCGTTTCTTCATGGACAGCGTGCGCAACTACCGCGACCAGATCGACGATCCCGTGCTTAAGAAGCAGGTGCTCGGGTTCATCGGCCAGGAAGCGATGCATACGCGCGAGCACATCGAATACAACGATCTGTTGCAGGAAGCCGGTTTGCCCGCGCACAAGCTCGACAGACGCCTGTGGGCGATTCTCAACTTCGGCCGCAAGGTCCTGCCGCATTCGTATCAACTCGCGGTCACGGTCTGCCTCGAGCATTACACGGCGATGCTGGCCGGCTTGCTGCTGGAAGACGCATCGCGGATCGGCGGTTCGGTCGAAGGCTATGCGCAGATGTGGACGTGGCACGCGCTCGAAGAAACCGAACACAAGTCGGTTTCGTACGACGTGTGGAATGCCGTGCTGAAGCCGGGACTCGGACGCTACCTGTTGCGTACCGGCACGATGCTCGCCACCACGCTGACGTTCTGGTTGATCGTGTTCGATTACCACGTGCGTCTGCTCATCGCCGACCGTAAACGCGGCGGCCATATCCGTGGCATGTGGCGCGTCGTGAAGTATCTGTACGGCCCGCGTCATGGCGTGTTTCCGCGTATTGCCGGCGAATGGCTGAGCTTTTTCCGGCCGGGCTTCCATCCGTGGGATCACGACAATCGCGCGCAGCTGTCGCGCATCGACGGCCTCATCGCCGCTGTCGACGCCACCAACGCGGCCACGCCGAGCGCGCGCAAAGCCGCGCGACGCAGCGCGCAGGCGGCCGCGTGATACGCGACACGCTGTCGGTCGAGGCCGGCGACGTGCGGCTCGCGCTCTACGTGAGTGGACCGCGCGACGCGGCACCGATCGTGCTGGTGCGCGGTTATCCGGCTGCGGCGATAGTGTGGGAACCGGTACGCGCGCATCTCGACGCGCGCTACCGCGTCATCAACTACGACGTACGCGATCCCGACGCCTCCACAGTCAACGCCCGCGCGGCAAGCGTGTGAATAGCGTCGGGTAGTCGATCACGAGGCCGTCTTCATCCACCGTCAGGTCCGCGGTGAAATTGCGGAAGATGCCCTCGTAGCGATACACGCGATTCAACTCGATGCACGAATATGCCTGCTCGGCACGCGTGACCTGTAAATCCGGCGTCGAAATATAGGCCACGGAAATCGGTTGGCGCTCGCCTTCGGCCAGTTGCAAACGGCGGATCGGCAACGTATTCGTGTAGGGCGTGGCAGCGATATCGATATCGATGCACCCTTCTATCGCGTTCAGTACGAGGCCATTGCCATCGTGCCAATGGCCGGCGCCGTCGCCATGCAATTCCAGCTCAGCGCCGCCGACGATTTTCAGCCATGCATACGTGGTGCGCCATTGCGCATCGCAGCGCACCTTATAGTGCAGGCCATACGCTTTGCCATAGCGTTGCCCGACCAGGACGCTTTCCACCGCAAAGCCGTCCGCGCGTGCGTCGAACGCCAGATGTTCGAAGCCGTCGCCCTCTTCCGATGCCCACCGTAGTTCACGCATCAGTCTGCCTCCTTGTGGAACGGCGCGGCAAACGCGCCGGGCTTCTATCGTAGCGCGAAAACTTTCGGTTCGCCGATGCGTCGGCTTTCGGCTTTCGGCTGCGCCTCCAGACTCGCATGTGTCGCAAATAGCCACTATCAACGGTGGCGATGCCCGGCGCGGCGCCAGTAGCCTATGCTCGCGTTTCACTCTCAACCTGACCCGCCGCGCGCCTCACCTGCCCGCGGTACAGTCGCGACACAGTCGCGCCGCATCGAATTCGCCGCCCTCAAACCATGCCTGCCGCCGCAACCGAAGCACAATCCGCCGCCTTGCGCACCTTGTTGCGCAGTCTCGGCCAGATCGTGTTGCAGCCGAACGCCTTCACCGGTGCGTGCCTGCTCGGCGCGTGGCTCTTATCCGATCCGCGCCTCGCATGCGCGGCGCTGACGGGCGCGACCGCGGCCAACGTGAGCGCGGTGCTGGCCGGCTATCGCGAGAACGACACGCGCGCCGGCCTGCACGGCTTCAATGGCGCGCTGGCCGGTCTCGCCGCATTCAGCTTCATCGCCGACAACGCGACGGCCGCAGCCGTGGCGATTCTGGCCGGGACCGGCACGGCATGGCTGCTGGAACCGTGGTCGCGCAGGCTGCGCTCGCGCGGTCTCGGCTATTTCTCAAGTCCCTGTCTGATCGTCACGTGGCTTTGGCTACCGCTGGTGGCACGCGTCGTTCAGCCAGCAAGCCTCGCCACTGAGTCCACGTTCAGCGCGGTGCAATTGAGCCACGGCTTATTCGCCGGGCTCGCGCAAACCGGCTTTGCGTCCGGCGCCTTGCCTGGCTTCCTCATCTTGATCGGAATCGCGGCTGCGTCACGACGGCACGCCCTGTGGGTGTTGGCCGGCGCGGGCCTTGCGAGCGCCGCGCATCTGCTGCTAGGCGCAAGCGCAAGCTCGTTCGACGCAGGCCTGTTAGGATTCAACGGCGCGCTGACCGCGATCGCGCTGGCCGATTGCGGCATGGCGATAACGCTTGGCGGTATTGTGATTTCTGTCGTGCTGCAAATGGCGGCCACTTACTATGCGTTGCCGGCCATGACCGCGCCGTTCGTACTCGCGTCGTGGTGCATGCAGTGGCTCACTGGCCGTTTTTTGCGCGGTACGGGAATGCCCGAAGCGGCGGAGCGCGTCGAAGCCGGAGGGCGCGTCACTTCGCCGGCTTCGGTCGGCCGCGCCAGTTAGCGCTGCGAGTCATGTGGCGGGTTTGGGTTGCAGGTTGGGCCGCTGGTTTAGATACGGGTCCAGGCTGCAGGTTTGCCCCCTGAACCCGGGCTGCCGTCACAGCCGATCAAGCAATCTCTGGAGACAGACATGTCGTTCACTCACACGCCTACCGGCCGTGTCATCGAGACGGGGCCAAGGTCCGAAGCGGAACAGCAGACCCGCGTTGATCTGGCCGCCGCCTATCGCCTCGCGGCGCTCAACGGCTGGGACGATCTCGTCTACACGCATATCTCGGCCAGCGTTCCCGGCGAACCCGGCCACTTCCTGATCAACCCGTTCGGACTCGCGTTCGACGAAGTGTGCGCGTCGAACCTGGTGAAGATCGATATCGAAGGCAACGTCGTCGGCGCGAGCGAGCATCCGGTCAACGCCACGGGCTTCGCGCTGCACGCCGTCGTGCACGCGGCACGCGCCGATGCTTTCTGTGTCATGCATTTGCACAATACGGCGGGCGTGGCCGTTTCAGCACAACCGGCCGGTTTGCTGCCGGCGTCGCAACATGCGCTGCGTTTTTACGGCCATCTCGCGTATCACGATTACGAAGGCCTCGCCTTTACGCCGGCCGAAGGCGAACGCCTCGTCGCGCATCTCGCCGACAAACCGGCCATGCTGTTGCGCAATCACGGCACGTTGACCGCCGGCCGCACCGTCGCCGAAGCCTATGTGCTCATGGCCACGCTGATCAAGGCCTGCGAAATCCAGCTGCAGGCGCAAGCATGCGGCAGCCAGCTCGTCGTGCCGGACGACGCCATCGCCGCACGCACAGCCGATCAACTGTACGACGGCGGTGCGATCGAAGGCGCGCTGGAATGGCCTGCCTTGCTACGCAGGCTCGACCGGCTCGATCGCACGTACCGCGACTAGATTCACTTCTCAACATCGCTCATCACGGAGTCACGCAATGCCCACGTTTCATATCGAACTCTTCGAAGGCCGCTCGCTGGAGCAGAAGCGCCAGTTCGTCGAAGCCATTACCAAAGCGACTTGCGAATCGCTCGGCGTCGAACCGAACTCGGTGGACATCATTCTCACCGACGTCAAACGCGAAAACTGGGCAACGGGTGGGCGTTTGTGGTCCGAAGCGGACGCGTGAGCGTGCGTGGCAATCGGCCGACACCTGAACCCGGTCGGATTGTCGCCACTAAATCTGGACCCTGCGAGCTGAAAAAGCCGCCAATGAACTCATCGGGTGTGCAATAGCGCGATACGGGGAGCTTAACGATTGAACTGATGTCCGTGCGCCGCCGAAAATGCTGCGCGCGTTGCGCGCGCAGCAGGTATTTCTGAGCGACGCATATTCGAAACGCGTCGCCGTGGCAGCGTCGGCAGACGCCGCCACGCCATCGGGCAATTAGAACCGGTGGATCATGCCGACGCCAGCCGCAAACTGGCTGCGTGACGAGGACGGCGCGCTGTTCTGGCCGTCGCCGATATCGGCCGTTGCGTTGATGATGCTCGTGCCGTTCGTGCCGATCGTCTTGCCGCTTGCACGCTGATACGCTTCCAGCGCGTACAGACCGGTGCGCTTGGAGAGGCTGTAGTACTGCGAGAGGTTGAACTGCTGGTAGCGGGCCGCGCTCGAAATGCCGTTCGACTCCGTAGCACGCGTGTAGCTATAGCCTGCAGCCAGGTCCAGCGCCGTCAGCGGCTTGAAGTGCAGCACGGCGCCAGCCGTGTTGAAGGTGGCCTGGCTGCGGAACTTCGAATTCACGCCCGGAATGTATTGCACGTTCGAGTACGAGAACGAGACGTCCCACTGCGAGCTGAACGCATAGCCGCCCGTCACCGCAACGCGCTGCTGCGCCTGCGCCGTCTGGTAACCGTTGTTGATACCCGACACACCCGCTTGCGCGCCGGCATTCGACGTCGTGGAGTTAGCGTCCCACGCACCGCCGCCAGACGCTGCGTTATTGATGCGCTGGTAGCCAGCCGCGATCCCGAACGGACCGTTCAGGTACTGGATCGCCGCGCTATACGTCGAACCGGCATTGGTGCTGCCCGCCACGCCGCCCAGCGCATACGAGCCGCTCACCGTCAGGCCGTACATGCTCGGCGACGTGTACACCAGCGAGTTATTCACGCGGTACACCGTATCCAGCGAATCGATATCGCCCGGGTGCGCGCCGTATGCACCCGTCAGCCACGTGGTCGGGCTATACGGCGACAGCAGCGTGTAGTACGACGTGTACTGGCGGCCGGCGGTGAACGTGCCGTAGGAGGCATTGGTCACGCCGACATACGCCTGCCGGTTGAACGCCAGACCGGTGACGGCCTGCGCACCGGTTGCACTGTTAAAGCCTTCTTCCAACTGGAAGATCGCCTTCGTGCCGCCGCCCAGATCCTCACCGCCCTTCAGGCCGAAGCGGCTGCCTGCCCAGACGCCGTTGACCATCTTGACGACCGAGCGGCCACCGGTCGTCGAACCGAGCGACGTCTGGCTGCTCTGATAACCGATCCCCGCGTCGACGACCCCGTACAGCGTCACACTGCTTTGAGCGTGCGCGCCGAGGGCGACCAACCCAAGGGCCGAGGTTGCTATTACCTTTTTCATTTCTGCTCCTCTGTAAAAAACTTATTCGTTCGTATCTGGCAGTGCCACACCGGCGCCGACTCTTGGCCAGGCATTCAAAACACCGGGTGACCATTGATCAGGCTGGGCAACCACGTCGAAAACATCGGCACGTACGTCACGATGTTGATCGCGCTGAAGATAGCCAGGTAATAAGGCCACGCCACCTTGGTGGTTTCACCTATCGACACATTGCCAATTGCGCACCCAATGAACTGCACCGACCCGATCGGCGGATGCACGAGGCCCAATGCGCAGTTCAGCAAAATCATGATCCCGAACTGGACCGGGCCGACCCCTGCATGCATCGCCATCGGCAGGAATAACGGCGTGGTGATCAGGATGTGCGCAGCCATATCGACGAATGTGCCGAGGAAGATCTGGATGATGTTGATATAAAGCAGCATCAACCAGGGCAGGCTCGTTGCGCCGTCGAGCATGTGTTCGATGGCGTCGGGAATCTCCAGATAGGCCATCTGATAGCGCAGCATGTTCGACACGCCGATCAGCAGCAACACCACACCGGTGGTTTTAGCCGCCTTGGACAGCGCATGAAAGAGCTTCTTCAGCGTCATCGTGCGATAGATGACAATCGTCAGCACCAGCGAATAAGCCACGGCTATGGCGGCGGCTTCCGTCGCTGTAGCAATACCCTTGGCCACGCACACCAGAATGATCGCGATCACCATCAAGCCGGGCACCGCGCCGAGGAACGTGCGGGCCACCGCGAACCAGCCAGGAAAACGCTGCAATTCGCTCGAGCCGTCAGCACCACGCGGATAGCCAAACTTGACCGCTTGCCAGTATGCAGCAATAAGCACGAAACCCATCACCCACAGAACCGGCAATAGACCAGAAAACAACAGATCGCCGATCGACACGCCGCTCATCTGGTGTCCGTTCAGCGTCCCGGTGATGCCCTGGGCCGCGAACGCATAGATGATCATGTTCGTCGACGTGGGCATCAGCGCGCCCGCCAGCGACGAATGGGTCGTCACGTTGACCGCATAGGCCGCGCTGTAGCCTTCGCGCTTCATCAGCGGAATGACGACGCCGCCCATCGCGGACGTGTCTGCCGTCGGCGAACCGGACACGCCGCCGAACAGCGTGCACGCGACCACGTTGGCCATGCCGAGCCCACCGCGGAAATGGCCCACCGTGGCCTGCGCGAAGCGCAGGATGCGGTCGGCGATACCGCCGTGCAGCATCAATTCGCCGGAGAAAATGAAGAACGGGACCGCGAGAAACGAAAACGCGTTCATTCCCGAAATCATCGACTGCATGGCGGTGGCCGCCGGCAAGCCTTCATACAGATACGTGAGGACGCACGCGAGTCCCAACGCAAACGAAACAGGAACCCCGAATACGAGGAAAACGAGGAAACTGACTGAGAGGATGGCAAGTTCCATGATTCTTCTATTTTTGTTTCTGTGCGAAAAGCCCCAGCAGGTTCTCGAACGAGAACAGTGCGATGCAGGCGCTGGCGAAGACGGGGATCAGATAGCGAAGCGCTTCCGGAAGGCCCAGGATCGGGATCTTGTCGTCCATCGTCGTCTCGGCCATCTGCCAGCAGCCGAAGAAAACCGCCACGGCCAGCATGATCAGGCAAATATGCTGGAACGCATGGGCGATCACCTGACCTTTCGGCGGCAGCTTCTTGACTAGCGAGTCGAGCCCGATGTGGCCGCCTTCGCGAACCTTGAGCGCGGCGCCGAACATGGCGATCACAATCACCAGCAGGAGGGCGATGGGCTCGACGAAATCCGGTGCATCGCTAAAGACATAGCGCATCAAGACGCTATAGATCACCAACAGGCACAGCGTGGCGAGACTTGCCGACGCCACGACCACCAGCACACGGAAGAGAAAATCGTTTGGCCGTTTCATGAATCTCATTGACCCCATCCTTGCCTGCAGCAGACTTATATTTAATCTTCAAGAATCCTGCAACCTTCGCCGGCTCAAAAAACCGGCGCGGCGGGAAAAACCGGCGGCATATGCCGCACGGCCCTTCTCCACCGCGTTGCTTCCGAACTTATTTAACCGCCTGGATTTCGTCGACGAGCTGCTTCATTTGCGGGGTCTTCTCGTACTTTGCCCACACCGGCTGCATCGCCTTCACGAAAGCGGGACGGTCGATCTGCGACGCGGTAACGATCGTCGCGCCAGCCTTCGTCACCGTCTTTGCCGCGTCGTTTTCACGCGCGGTCCACAGTTTCGTGTAGTAAGGCACGGAGTCAGCCGCAGCCTTCTTGATGATGTCCTGTTCTTGTGGCGTTAGTGTGTCCCAGACCTTTTTGGAGAACACCAGCACTTCCGGCGTCATCGAATGCTGGGTTTCGGAATAGACCTGTGCGACTTCGAAGTGCTTGGTTTCTTCGTATGACGGCAGGTTGTTTTCCGCGCCATCCACGAGACCCGTCTTCAGGCCCGTATAGACTTCTGCGAACGGCATCGGCGTGGGCGTGCCGCCCATTGCCTTGATTTCGTCGACCATCAGGTCCGACGGCTGCACGCGCACCTTGAGGCCCTTCATGTCGGCGGGCGAATGGATCGCCTTCTTCGCGTACATCGAGCGCGCGCCGCTCTCATAGAACGTCAGCGCGATCATGCCCTTCGCCTTGAAGGCGTCGAGGATCTTCTGGCCTTCCGGGCCGTACATCACTTTGCGGAAATGGTCGATGTCGCGAAACAGGAACGGCAGCGACGGAATCATCGATTCGGGCACGATCTCATTGAACGCAGCACCGTTGGCGCGGGCCATGTCCAGCGCGCCGATACGCACCTGGTCGATCGTGTCGTTTTCCGAACCCAGCGCGCTGTTGCCGAAGACCTTCACGGAATCCTTGCCACCGGTTGCCTTGCTGATTTCTTCCCCCATGTATTTCACAGCCATATTGGTCGGATAGGTGTCGCCATGCACGTCCGACACCCGAAACACGCGCGCGTGCGCCGACACCGTGCTGAACGCCAGCACGGAGGCCGCGACAATCATCGATACACGGGAAGAGGCAAACTTGGTTTTCATCGTGACATTCCTTGAAATTAGATCATCCGGATGCGGAGAGCCGCTTGCGGGGAGCACTTGCGGAGGGCCGCGTACGGATGCGACATGGTTTTGATGCGTCTCCCGGCTCCACGCGCCGCCCGTGTGGATGGCGAGCGGTTTGCCGTGCTGGCCTGCTCTACTTCCCCGGCACAGATGCTCAGCACTCCTGTCAGACAACTCGACTTCTTGACTTCGACTGCTTCGGCGTGCGCCCCGCGCGCGTTGGTCATACGCGCTGAGAACGCTGCCCTTTTGTCCGGCAGCCCAAAACCATCTTGAAATGAATTTGTTTGGGCTCATACGTTGTACGACGACATATGAAGTCTATAAAACGTGCCCGAAGTTGTACAGCCGGTATTTACCCGCACGACAACAGGTTGGCCGTAAAAGTTTCCGGACTAAGGTTCGGCATCAAAACCAATACAGGAAGGCGTTTTAACAAAATCCCCGAATCGCGGGCATCTGTTTTTCGCAGAGAGGAAGATGGCTGGAGAGTGGCATTTTTGCCACTATGTTGTACGACAAGCGATGAATAAACGGCTGCGACTGTTGGGCGCCGACATGCTAATTCCAGGCGCCCCGCCTCATGCACGCCGCCTTTTCAGAGTTCGCCCGCGTATTCGGGCTCGGTCAAGCCGGTCACGCCGGGCCGAACGGCAAACAGATGGCCGTCGTGCTCACTCGCGCCCGTCGCGGGACGAATCGACGTCACGAAGAGCGTATCCAGGTTCCGCCCGCCGAACGCGCACATCGCCGGCTTCAAGGCCGGCACGGCGATCTGCCGATCGAGCCTGCCTTGCGGTGTAAAGCGAAGCAGCAGGCCTGCGTCGTTCGCGCAAATCCAGTAGCAACCGTCGGCATCCACCGCCGCGCCGTCGGGACGACCCGCGTAATCGTGCAGATCGGCGAATACACGCCGGTTGCGTGGTTCGCCCGTCTCGATGTCGTAGTCGAAAGCCCAGATTTGCCGGCGCAGCGGATGCGAGTCCGACAGATACATCGTCGTTCCATCGGGCGACCACGCCAGACCGTTTTGCGTGATCAACGCGTCGACAACCGGCTCCGACAACACACCGCGCTCGTCGAAGCGATAGAGCGCGCCCGCGGGATTTGCCGCCGCCATGTCCTGCACCATCGTGCCGGACCAGAAGCGCCCTTGCCGGTCGCAACGGCCGTCGTTGAAGCGCATGTCGTCGAATGGGAAAAGCGGCGCGGCGAGCTTTCTGCCCGTCACCTTCGTCGGCTCGCCGCCACGGGGCGCGCCTTCTGTCAGCGTGAGCGCGAAGAGTCCCGTCTCACAGCCCGCCAGCACCGTGCCGCGACGATCGAAGGCGATGCATGCCACCCTCTCCGGCAATTGCCACTCGGCGCGCGCTCCCGAATCGAGCCGCAGCCGCACGATCTTTTGCGCCGGAATATCCACCCAGTAAAGCGCCTGTTCCGCGGCGCGCCATACCGGACTCTCGCCGACCGACGCGGGCGCCTGCCCCGCTGCCTCGACACGCTCCACTCGCGGGTTCGCCACGCTGCTCACCGCCTCGGCTCCATCGGGCCGGCCAGCACGAATGCGCCGCCCTGGAACCGCTGCGTCGGATCATCGAGCTCGGCGGTGGGCGCCGTGACCGGGAAAAGATGCTCGAACTCGACCGAGCTGTCCTGCGGACGAAAGCCGAGAAACGCCGCCTTGGTGTTGTCGACCCACTTGGTCCGGTTGTCCGATACGCCGTAGACAATCGCGTGGCCGACCCGGTTGGTGAACAGCGAGCAGCGCACCAGTTCGATAAAGTCGCGGAAGCTCAAATAAGTGACGAGCATGCGCGGATTCTTCGGCTGCTCGAACGACGAGCCGATCCGCAGACACACCGTCTCGAGACCGAAGCGGTCGAAGTAATAGCGCGACAGCGATTCGCCGAAGCACTTCGTCACGCCATACAGACTGTCGGGACGCAGCGGCGCGTCGATATCGACCACCGAGGTCGTCGGGTGAAAACCCACGGCATGATTCGAGCTCGCGTACACGATGCGCCTCACGCCCTGCTTCTGCGCAGCCGAATAGAGGTTGTACAGGCCGCGGATATTCGCTTCGAGCAGATCTTCGAACGGTGCCTCGACGGAAATGCCGCCAAGATGAACCACCGCATCCACGCCTTCGAGGAGCGCGTGAACGGCGGCCTCATCCGCGAGATCCACAATCGATGCTTCTTCGTGCGCCGCCACTTCGCCCAGCGGCGCAATATCGGTGACGCGCACCACGTCGGCCCACGCAGCAAGCGCGCCGCGCAACTGCCGGCCAAGATTGCCGGCAGCGCCGGTGAGCAGAATACGGCGAAAGGGTTTCTGCGCCGGCGGGCGGCCAAGGTTCGAGTCAGTCATGTCTCAGTCTTTGTCGTGATTGCGATCGGTACTATCAGGTCACCGGCGCCGGATTGAACAGCGTCAACGCGTTATGGAGCTTGAGTTTCTCGGCGCAGGTCTCTTTACGTCCGCTGGCGACGTCGAGCATCAGGCGGAACAGTTCCCAACCCACGTCTTCGATCGTCGCGGCGCCGGTTGCAATGGTGCCGGCGTTGATATCCATCAGATCGTGCCAGCGGCGCGCAAGATCGGAGCGCGTCGCGACCTTGATGACAGGCACCTCCGCGAGGCTGTACGGTGTGCCGCGGCCGGTTGTGAATACATGCAGGTTGATGCCCGCCGCGACCTGCAGCGTGCCGCAGATGAAATCGCTCGCCGGGGTGGCCGCGTAAATCAGGCCTTTCTGCCTGACCTTTTCACCGGGCGACAACACGCCGGAAATGGCCGAATTGCCCGACTTGATGATCGAGCCCATCGCCTTTTCAACGATGTTCGACAGGCCGCCTTTCTTGTTGCCGGGCGTGGTGTTGGCACTGCGGTCCGCGCCGCCGCGCTTCAGATAATCGTCGTACCACTGCATCTCGCGGATGATCGCAGCCGCCACGTCCGCATTGGCCGCACGCGCCGTCAGTTGATCGACACCGTCGCGCACTTCGGTGACTTCGGAGAACATCACCGTCGCTCCGGCGCGCACCAGCAAATCGGTCGCGAAACCCACGGCAGGATTCGCGGTCAGCCCGGAAAACGCGTCGCTGCCGCCGCATTGCACGCCGACCACCAGATCGGAGGCCGGGCAGGTCTCGCGGCGGCGATTGTTCAGCCGCTTCAGATGGCCCTCGGCCATTCTCATGATCGACTCGATCATCGACTGGAAGCCAACGTGCGCGTCGTCCTGAAGCACCACCACGCCGCCGTTCAGATCGGCCTCGACGTCGCCGATGTCCGCGACTTCCGCGACATTCGCGGCGGCGGCAATCGGAATCGTGCCCGGCGGCATCAGGCGCTCGGGTTGCAGCTTTTCGCAACCGAGGCTGACCATCATCACCTCGCCGCCAAAGTTCGGATTCAGACTGATGTTGCGCACCGTGCGGATCGGCACCATCGCGTCGGGCGCGTCGATCGCGACGCCGCAGCCATAGGTGTGGCCGAGACTCACTACGTCGTCGACGTTCGGGTAGTGCGGCAGCAGTTCGGCCTTGATGCGCGTGACCGCGTGCTGAACCACGTCGGCGACGCATTGCACCGTGGTCGTGATGGCCAGAATGTTGCGCGAGCCGACCGAGCCGTCGGCATTGCGATAGCCTTCGAACGTGAACCCTTCCAGCGGCGGCATCTCCGGCGCCTTGATGGTGGCGATCGGCAAGTCGTCCAGCCCCGGCGGACTCGGCATGCGGATCACGTGTTCGTTGATCCAGCTGCCCTTCGGCAAGGCTTTGAGCGCGTAACCGATCACCACGTTGTAGCGGATGACCTCGTCGCCTTCCGCGAAATCGGCCAGCGCGACCTTGTGCCCCTGCGGGACACGCTCGCGCAACGCGAGGCCATCGGGAAATACAGCGCCCTCACCCAGACCGCCGTCGTTGACGACGATCGCGACATTGTCATTGGGGTGAACGCGAATGTAGAGCGGGGTTTGTTCCATGACATCGATCCTTGTGGCGATTTCACGCCTGCTGCGCCTCATTCACGCCAATCATTCATACGTCATCCTACAACATGAAAGATTACGCAGACGTTCCGTATTTACCCTATGACGTGCATTATGCCGTGAAAACACCGTTGAGTTAGCCGAATTGTTGTTGTACGATGACGTATAAGAAATCTTCATTTCTACATCCCGACCCCATTCGACGCCCTGGATACTCATCATGACGACACCGCAGGAACTGAAGCAGATCGTTTCGGAAGGCCTCCTGTCCTTCCCCGTTACCGACTTCGACGAACAAGGCGATTTCCGCGCCGATACCTATGCCGAGCGCCTCGAATGGCTGGCGCCTTACGGCGCGTCGGCGCTGTTCGTCGCCGGCGGCACGGGCGAATTCTTCTCGCTCACGCATAACGACTACTCGAACGTCGTGCGCACGGCAACCGAAGTCTGCAAAGGCAAGGTGCCGATTCTCGCCGGCGCCGGTGGCCCGACCCGCGTGGCGATCGCGTATGCCCAGGAAGCCGAGCGTCACGGCGCGAACGGCATTCTGCTGATGCCCCACTACCTGACCGAAGCCTGCCAGGAAGGCATCGCGGCGCACGCGGAAGAAGTCTGCAAGTCCGTGCCGAACATGGGCGTGATCATCTACAACCGCGCGAACTCCAAGCTTAACGCCGACATGCTCGAAGGGCTGGCCGAGCGCTGCCCCAACCTGATCGGTTTCAAGGACGGCGTGGGCGAGATCGAGAACATGGTGTCGATCCGCCGCCGCCTCGGCGACCGCTTCTCGTACCTCGGCGGCCTGCCGACCGCGGAAGTCTATGCCGCCGCCTACAAGGCGCTGGGCGTACCGGTGTACTCGTCGGCCGTGTTCAACTTCATCCCGAAGACGGCGATGGCGTTCTACCGCGCGATTGCCGCGGACGATCACGCAACCGTCGGCAAGCTGATCGACGAATTCTTCCTGCCGTATCTGGCGATCCGCAACCGCCGCGCGGGCTACGCGGTCAGCATCGTGAAGGCGGGCGCAAAGCTGGTCGGCCACAGCGCCGGTCCGGTGCGCGCACCGCTGACCGATCTGACCGAAGAAGAAATGGCAAAACTCGACGCGCTCATCAAGACGCTCGGTCCGCAGTAGCGCTCGCTACGCGAGCGATGCGATAAACGCCCAGAGGCCGTGCGAGCGAGAACCGCATAGACGGTTCCGTCAGGAGCGCCCGGGACGGCAACGTCACCGGGCGCTCTTTGTATCGCGCCGAGGCGCGCCACCAGGCGCGTTCCGCTCGAATCGGTAAGGTGCGCGGCGGCCGTTTGCGCCGCGCCGCCTGGGGGTTCGCTCCCTGCACAACAAATTTCGGAGATGACGATGGAAATGAGCCGCACCGCGAGCCCCGCCCACGTCGCGAAGCGCACCAAGGTCCGCTACGCGATTCTGCTGCTGATCTTTCTGATCACGACATTCAATTACGCGGACCGCGCCACGCTCTCGGTGACCGGCTCCGCGATGCGCGCCGAGTTCGGCTTCGACGCGATCAGGATGGGCTACATCTTCTCCGCGTTCAGCTGGGCCTATGTCCTGTCGCAATTGCCGGCGGGCTGGCTGCTCGACCGCTTCGGCGCGCGGCGCGTCTACGCGGCGAGCATTTTCCTGTGGTCGCTGTTCACGCTGCTGCAAAGCGCGATCGGCCTGCTCGGCAGCGCAGCCGCCGCCGTCACCGCGCTGTTCGTGCTGCGCTTCGCGATGGGCGCCGCGGAATCGCCGGCGTTTCCGGCCAATGCCAAGGTTGTAGCCAGTTGGTTCCCGACCAACGAGCGCGGCACCGCCTCCGCCATTTTCAATTCGGCGCAATACTTCGCGGCCGTTATTTTCACGCCGCTGATGGCGTGGCTGACCCACGCGTTCGGCTGGCACGCGGTCTACCTCGTGATGGGCGGAGCCGGTCTTCTTCTCGCCCTCACCTGGCTGAAAATGATGAAGAACCCCGCCGACCATCCACGCGTCTCGCGCGCCGAGCTCGACTACATCGAACAGGGCGGCGGCGTGGTGAACGGGCACACGAAAGCAGCCCGGGCCGCGGACATCGCCAGGACGGGCGGCTGGTCGCTGGTGCGCCAACTACTGACCAATCGCATGCTGCTGGGCGTCTATCTCGCCCAGTACTGCATCAACGTGCTGACCTACTTCTTCCTGACCTGGTTTCCGATCTACCTCGTGCAGGCGCGCGGCATGACGATTCTGCAAGCGGGTCTGGTGGCGTCCCTGCCCGCGATTTGCGGATTCTCCGGTGGCGTGCTCGGCGGCATTCTGTCCGACGGACTGATCCGCCGCGGGCATTCGCTCACCGTCGCGCGCAAGGTGCCGATTGTCGGCGGCATGCTGCTGTCGGCGTGCATCATTGGCTGCAACTACGTCTCGACGGACTGGATCGTCGTCGCGCTCATGTCGCTCGCCTTCTTCGGCAAGGGTATCGGCGCGCTCGGGTGGGCCGTGGTGGCGGACACGTCGCCGAAGGAAGCGCTCGGTTTGTCGGGCGCCATCTTCAACATGTTCGGCAATGTGGCCGGCATCGTGACGCCCATCGTGATCGGCTACCTCGTCGCGAAGACCGGGTCGTTCAACGGCGCGCTGGTTTTCGTCGGCCTGAATGCCTTGCTGACGGTGTTCAGCTACCTCGTGATCGTGAAAGACATCAAACGGGTCGAGTTGCGCCAAGCCTAGCAGTTGCGCTGTTATCGTACTTCCCTGGGCGCCTGCAAAACAAAGCGGCTTGTCCGCCAGGCGCCTGAAACCGGACATCGACGCCAGGTCCGACACCGATGCCGAAAATGATCCGGCGTTTATATAATCAGTCGTCAGACGACGGTATAATGAATCGCAGGAAGTATCTGCAACTATCTGATTCAAGGGGCGTTTTCGATGGCTACACCACTGGCATCCGCGGCACCGCCACGGCGCGCGCGCAATCTTGCCGAGTTTGTCGTCAGCTACGTCACCGAGCAAATCGCGTCCAACGCCTTGAAGCCCGGCGACAAACTGCCGACCGAATCGCAATTAATGGTTACGCTGAGCGTGAGCCGCACCGTCATCCGCGAAGCGATTTCACGCTTGCAGGCGGGCAAGATCATCGAGACGCGCCACGGCATCGGCAGCTTCGTGCTGGAACCGCAACGCGAAAAGCTGGGCATCGACATGGTGCCTGCCACCACCCTGCGCGACGTGCTGTCGATCCTGGAACTGCGCATCAGCCTCGAAACGGAATGCGCGGGTCTGGCGGCGCAACGGGCCAAACCGGACGACCTCGCGCGCATGCGCGCCGCGCTCGATGCGATCGAAGCCACCCGCCACAATGGGCTGGATAGCGTCGACGCCGACCTGCAATTCCATATCTCCGTGGCGCGCGCCACCGGCAACCGGTATTTCGTCGACATCCTCACGCAAATGGGCAGCGCGCTGATCCCGCGCAACCGGCTCGATTCGGCGGGGATCGCGCGTGCCGAGCCCGACGCCTATCTGTCGCTCGTCAATCTGGAGCACGAAAGCATTCTCGAAGCGATCACACGGCACGACGCCGAAGGCGCACGCGCGGCGATGCGCATGCACTTGTCCAACAGCCGCGAGCGGCTGCGGCGCGCGAACGAAAGCGCGGAAGCCAATAGCTGATTCAGCTGACCCAGCCGATTCCGTGCGCTGAGCAAGCGCTGATTCGTCACGCTGCGCCACGCTGGGCGTAAAAAAAATGGCCGGGATATCCCGGCCATTTTTCCATCCTGCGCGGCGCCCGCCAGCGCGCCGCCCATATATCGCCTAGCTGCGCGTGATCTCGCCATCGCGACGGCGCCACAAGTCCAGCGGATTGCTATCGGCCAGCGCGTCCGGCAGCAAACCAGCCGGGAAATCCTGGTAGCAGACCGGACGCAGGAAGCGCTCGATCGACGTGGTCCCCACGGACGTCGCCCGGCTATCGGAGGTCGCCGGGAACGGGCCGCCGTGCACCATCGCGTGCGACACCTCGACGCCGGTCGGGAAACCGTTGACCAGAATCCGCCCGGCCTTGCGCTCGAGAATCGGCACCAGCTTCTTCGCCGCCGCCAGATCCGCGCTATCCATTTGCACCGTGGCAGTCAATTGACCGGCGAAGTGCTCGGCAACGGCGAGTAATTCCTGCTCGTCCTTGCAACGCACGATGGTCGACGCCGGCCCGAAAACCTCGTCCTCCAGCGCCGGCGTGGACAGGAAAGTCTGCGCATCGGTCACGAACAAGGCCGCGCGAGCCTGCGTCGGGCCCGTCGCGTCGACGCCTTGCGCCACTGTTTCGACACCTCTCGTTGCCGCCAGTTTGCCTTCGCCTTCTTCATAGGCCGCATGAATGCCGGCGGTGAGCATGGTCTGGGCCGGCTTGCCGCTCAACGCCTCGGACGCCGTTGCGACGAAGCTTTTGAGCGCCTCGCTGTCGACAGCGATCGCGAGCCCCGGGTTGGTACAGAACTGCCCCGCGCCGAGCACCAGCGAATCGACGAAGCCACGCGCGATCGTCTCAGCGCGTTGCGACAGCGCGTTCGGCAGGAGGAACACCGGGTTGATGCTGCTCATTTCCGCGTAGACCGGAATCGGCTCGGCCCGGGCGGCCGCCACGCGCATCAACGACGTGCCGCCCGCGCGCGAACCCGTGAAGCCCACCGCCTTGATCGCCGGATGCGCGACCAGCGCTTCACCGACGGAATTGCCGGCGCCGACGATCATCGAGAACACACCTTCGGGCAGATCCATGTCCTGCGCGGCCTGTTGAATCACGCGGCCGACCATCTCCGAGGTGCCCAGGTGCGCGCGGTGCGCCTTCACCACCACCGGGCAGCCCGCCGCAAGCGCCGCAGCGGTATCGCCGCCCGCCACGGAAAACGCGAGCGGAAAGTTGCTGGCGCCGAACACGGCGACCGGTCCCAGCGGAATCTTTTGCATTCGCAGGTCGGAGCGCGGCAGCGGCTTGCGCTCGGGCAGCGGCGAATCGAGCGTGGCGGCAAGCCATTGGCCGGCGCGCACGACTTGCGCGAACAGTTTGAGCTGGCCGGTCGTGCGACCGCGCTCGCCTTCGAGACGCGCCTTCGGCAGGCCCGACTCTCCATGTGCGCGCTGGATTAGCGCGTCGCCGAGCGCCGTGATGCCGTCTGCGATACGCTCGAGAAACTCGGCGCGCACGGTGAGCGGCAAATGCCGGTACGTATCGAACGCTTTCTGGGCGAGTTCGCAGGCGAGCTCGACGTTCGCCACCGAGCCGCTGCCGAACACCGGCTCGGCGATGTCGGACCCCGTAGCGGGATTGAACGCACGCAAGGGTTTTTCCTCGCCGCGCACTGCTTTGCGGCCAATCAGCATTTCGCCGGTAATAGACATTTCGCTTTCCTTGGATGGACGTCTTAGATATAAGTCATCCTACAACATTGAGCGACCTACATGCAACCCAAAACCCCTGCTCCACAAGGAGTTCGGGTTTACCTGGCCGTTACAACCCCTCAGACCGATGCTAACCTGCATCTAGACATACGATGACTTATAACATGCGGTTCAACGAACGTCGGAGCTTGCCGGGTTAATTTTGTGCAGTTCGAGGAGACATCCCATGACAGTCGCCGCGCCTTACCAGCCTTTACCCAATAGCTTTCGCCGCGCCGTCCTCGGCGGCGAAACCCTGATCGGCTGCTGGGCTTCGCTTGCCAGCCCGATTGCCACGGAACTGCTCGGCGTTGTCGGCTTCGACTGGATATTGCTGGATGCCGAACACGCACCGAACGACGTTCTGACGCTGATCCCCCAGCTGATGGCGCTCAAGGACAGCCCGAGCGCGCCGGTGGTGCGTCCGCCGGCCAACGACAGCGTGTTCATCAAGCGGCTCCTCGATAGCGGTTTCTCGAATTTTCTGGTGCCGTTCGTCGACAGCGCCGAAGACGCGGCGCGCGCCGTCGCCGCGACGCGTTATCCGCCTCAGGGTATCCGCGGCGTCTCGGTCAGCCAACGAGGCAATCGCTATGCGACCGTCGCCAATTACTTCGACATCGCCAACGACAACGTCTGCGTCATCGTTCAGATCGAAAGCCGCAAGGCGGTGGACAATATTGACGCGATTCTCGCCGTGGACGGCGTCGATGCCGTTTTCGTCGGCCCGTCCGATCTCGCCGCCGCTTATGGCCACATCGGCAATCCGGGCCACCCCGACGTGCAGCAGGCGATCGCGCGCGTTTTCGAGCGCGCACAGGCCGCCGGCAAGCCGAGCGGCATCCTCGCGCCCGTCCAGGCCGACGCGGAGCGCTATCTCTCGATGGGCTGCCGCGTCATCGCCGTCTGTGCCGATATGGGGCTGCTGAAAGCCGCCGCGCAGACGGTTCAACAACACTTCATGCAGAAACAGGCGGACCGGAAGTAAAGACGGCCGCCATGACATCTCCGGAGATTTCCATGCAAAAAGCAGGCTTTATCGGACTCGGCATCATGGGCAAGCCCATGGCCGCCAACCTTCTCAAGAACGGTGTCGCGCTGGCTGCGTTTACGCGCAGCGGCGTGCCCGACGATCTCGCCCAGGCCGGTGCTGTCGCGTGTGACAGCCCGGCCGCCGTGGCCGCGCATGCCGACGTGATCTTCGTCATGGTGCCGGACACACCGGACGTCGAACGCGTGCTGTTTGGCGAACAGGGCCTCGCCGAGGCCCTGCGCCCAGGGCAGACGGTGGTCGACATGAGCTCGATTTCGCCGATGGCCACCCGCGACTTCGCAGCCCGCGTGCGCGAGCGCGGCGCGGACTATCTCGATGCACCGGTTTCCGGCGGCGAGGTTGGCGCGAAGGCCGGTTCGCTGACCATCATGGTGGGCGGCGAAGCGGCGACCTTCGAGAGCGTCAAGCCGCTCTTCGACATGATGGGCAAGAACGTCACGCTGATCGGCGCTGTCGGCGCGGGCCAGGTGTGCAAGGTGGCTAATCAGGTGATTGTCGCCGCGACGATCGAGGCCGTCGGCGAAGCGTTGCTGCTCGCCTCCAAAGCCGGCGTCGATCCGGCGCGCGTGCGCGAAGCGCTGATGGGCGGGTTTGCGTCCTCGCGCATTCTCGAAGTGCACGGCGAGCGGATGACGAAGCGCACCTTCGAGCCGGGCTTCCGGATCGAGCTCCACCAGAAGGATCTGAATCTCGCGCTGTCGACGGCGCAGGCGCTCGGCGTTTCCTTGCCGAATACAGCCACCTGCCAGCAGCTCTTCAACGCCTGCGTGGCGCATGGCGGCAAGGCATGGGATCACTCCGCCATGGTGCGCGCGCTCGAAATACTCGCCAATCACGAAATCGGCCAGCAGGCCGTCTAAATCCGCGGGTCGATTGGCGGCGCCAACGCGCCGGGCACTCGATACGCACCGCACTGGAACACGCGCGGACCCGCTGCAGATACCGACGCGGCCGGCGCAAGGCAATCGCCCCACGCCGGCCGCACTCGCGAAGTCAGCGCATCAGGAGCCGATGAATTCCAGCAGATCGGCATTCACCTTGTCCGCCTCGACGGTGCACATGCCGTGCTGCCCGCCCGGGTAGACCTTGAGCGTGGCGTTCTTCACGATCTTCGCCGTCTTGCGGCCTGCGGCGTCGATCGGCACGATCTGGTCGTCGTCGCCATGCAGGACCAGCGTCGGCACGTCGATCTTCTTCAGGTCTTCCGTGTAGTCGACTTCGGAGAACTGCTTGATGCAGTCGTACAGGCCCTTGATCGACCCGACCATGCCTTGCGCCCAGAACGAATCGATCACGCCTTGCGATACCTTCGCATGCGGACGGTTGTACCCGTAAAACGGCAGCGCAAGATCCTTGAAGAACTGCGAACGATCCGCCACGACACTCTTGCGGATGCCGTCGAACACGTCGATCGGCGTGCCCTCGGGATTGCCTTCCGTCTTGAGCATCAGCGGCGGCACCGCGCCGATCAGCACGGCCTTCGCGACGCGTTTCGTACCGTGACGGCCGATGTAGTGCGCGACCTCGCCGCCGCCTGTCGAATGGCCGACCAGCGTGGCGTCCCGCAGGTCGAGGTGCTCGATCAGCGCGGCGAGATCGTCGGCATAGGTGTCCATGTCGTTGCCGTCCCACGTCTGCGCCGAACGGCCATGGCTGCGCCGGTCGTGCGCGATCACGCGAAACCCTTTGCTGCCGAGGAACAGCATCTGCGCGTCCCAGGCGTCCGCGGACAACGGCCAGCCGTGCGAGAAGACAACCGGGCGCCCTTTGCCCCAATCCTTGTAGAAGATTTCCGTACCGTCTTTCGTGGTGATCGTGCTCATCTGCTGACTCCTTCTGGATGAAGTCTGCCGTCGCCGGCAGGTGGATGAAGCGTGCCGCTCGAACCGTTTGGGCAGCACGAGCCGCGCCGCCCAACGAAAACCGCTAGCAACGAATGCACGCCAAACGCGATGCGTGTGAGTGGAACATGGGAGGAAAGACGCCCCGTCGGTGCACGATGAGACGCTCGCTCGATCAAGCATGACACGGCTTGCAACGCACTTTGATGACGGACTCGCGACGAACCGGATCGGCTCACGCGGTATTCGAAATAACGATCGGAAATGAACCAGCGGATGACGATGCGGCGCTCATCCGTTCGAGCATGCAGTGACGCTGGAGAAGCCGCCGGTTAGCTGCGTGCATGGTAGAAGCAAACTAGCCTGATGGCTAGCTAACCGGCTAATAGAAAGTCGGCACGAACAGCGTTATTGTCGGTTGATGACGAGTAGAGCTTGATTCGCTACGCCAACTCGGCCAGCCAATGCTAAAGGAGACCTCCGCCGTGCCGCGCCCAATATCGCGTCCCGCACGACTCAACCCAGCCGAACAGCGAGTTGTGCCAACGCCGTCGTAACCGCTCATCGCGGTCCTGCTTTCGCCCTCTTCCCATCGTTCGATCCCCTGCCGGGCAACGCCTCCGCCTTTTGCAGAAAGACAGCAGAACACGGCAAGGCGACTTGCTTGCGTATAAATAACATATTTGTTATCATGGATTTCAATGGCATTTACGATCGACTTCTACAACGAAAAGGTCAAAGTACACGTTGCCTCCTTGCCGAAAACGCTGCTTGCACGCTTCATCGCGCTGGCCGATCGCATGGAGGAATACGGCCCGAATCTCGGCGAACCGCACACTGCATCAATGGGTGGCGGTTTATTCGAGATGCGCCTGAAAGGCGCCGAGGGCATCGCCAGAGTGTTCTACTGCTCCATCGTGGAACGGAAAATCGTCATGCTTCACAGCTTTGTGAAGAAGTCGCAACAAACGCCGCGCAATGAACTGGACGTGGCGCGCAAAAGACTGCTGGAGATCAGAAATGGCAACTTATAAGGCAATGCGCGAACGGGCGCTCGCCGACCCCGAAGTACGCGCCGAATACGAACGGCTGAACCGTGAAGAATTCGCGCTGCTCGACCAGATGCTCGCCGCGCGCCGCGAAGCCGGCTTGACACAGGCGCAAGTCGCCGAGCGCATGGGCACGAAAGCGCCGGCCATCACCCGGCTGGAGCGGGCACTTGCGTCGGGGCAGCACTCGCCTTCCATCGATACCTTACGCAGATACGCGGCGGCGTGTGGCAAGCAGCTGTTTATCTCGATCGCGTAGCCGGCGCGTACAACGAACTGCTCCGGCTTGCGGGCACACCATCGCAAACGCGTGCACGCCGGCTTGCTGCAGCGCGGTCTATTGCCGCAGTTCTGTGGCGATCACGAAGAACACACGCAAACGCGCAATAAGGAAAACTTGATACCTATCAAGGCTTTGCCGTCTCAAAAACGAAAAACCGCGCAAAACAAGGCGGTTTTTTGACGCACGTCGCATTGCAGCAAAAATTTCACTGATCCCCTACTCTTGCGCCATCTGCCCAGCGCAGTGCGCACCGACAACGGTCGACGCGCGTAGTCCGCCCTCACGGGCATCACGACTTTCACGCTCATGAACTCCGCAATTTCGGCCTTCGATCTCGCCCGCATTCAGTTTGCGTTCACCGTCTCGTTTCACATTGTTTTTCCGGCGCTCAGCATCGGCCTCGCCAGCTTCATCGCCGTCCTCGAATGGCGCTGGCTGAAAACCGGCAAGGCGTACTACAAAGATCTTTGCCTGTTCTGGTCGAAGATCTTCGCAGTCGCCTTCGGCATGGGCGTCGTCTCCGGCGTCGTGATGAGCTATCAGTTCGGCACCAACTGGTCCGGCTTCTCCAGTTTCGCCGGGCCTATCACCGGGCCGTTGCTGATGTACGAAGTCATGACCGCGTTCTTTCTCGAAGCGGGCTTTCTCGGCATCATGCTGTTCGGCTGGCAGCGCGTAAGTCCGCGCGCCCACTTCGGCGCGACGCTGATGGTGGCGATCGGCACGCTGATCTCGACCTTCTGGATTCTCGCGTCCAATAGCTGGATGCAAACGCCGCAAGGCTTTGAGGTCGTCGACGGCCATGTCGTGCCGCTCGACTGGTTCAAGATCATTTTCAATCCGTCGTTCCCGTACCGGCTCGCGCATATGGCGCTGGCGGCGTTCATCGTCGCGGGGCTGGTGGTGTCGGCGGTCGGCGCGTGGCATCTGCTGCGCGGCCGGCGCGATCCGGCGGTCAGGAAGATGTTCTCGATGGCGCTGTGGCTGCTGCTGATCCTCACGCCGATCCAGGCGTTCGTCGGCGATCAGCACGGTCTGAATACGCGCAAGTATCAGCCGGCCAAGATCGCCGCGATCGAAGGTCTGTGGGACACCGAGAAAGGTGGCACCGCGCTGAACCTGTTCGGCATTCCGGATATGCAGGCGGAGACCACGCGTTATGCCGTGTCGATTCCCCACCTCGGCAGCCTGATCCTCACGCATAGCTGGGACGGCGAAATTCGCGGCCTGAAGGAATTCCCGCCGCAAGACCGGCCGAACTCGACGGTCGTGTTCTGGAGCTTCCGCATCATGGCGGGCCTCGGCGTGCTGATGATCCTGATGTCGCTGGCCGCATGGGCGCTGCGCCGCCGCGAGCGTCTATTCGAAGCAAAGTGGTTCCAGCGCGTCGCCGTGGCAATGGGCCCGACCGGCTTCATCACGCTGCTGGCGGGTTGGGTCACCACGGAAGCCGGCCGTCAGCCGTGGGTGGTGTACGGCGTGATGCGCACCTCGCAGGCGGTGTCGCCACTTACCACGCAACAGGTCGGCATCTCGCTGATGACCTTCGTGGTCGTCTACTTCCTCGTGTTCGGCACCGGCATCTACTACATGCTCAAGCTGATGCGCGCGGGTCCCGCCCTGCCGGGACAAACACCGCACGGCGTGCCTGAGTACACGCCGAATCAGACCGCGCGCCGCCCGCTGTCCGCCGCCGATCATATGATCGACGCCGCCTGACCTCACCTGCATGCGAGAAAGAAAATGGACGTAACCGTAGCGTGGGCCGCGATCATTGCGCTGGGCCTATTCATGTACGTGGTGCTGGACGGCTTCGATCTGGGCATCGGCATCGTGTTCCCGTTCTTCCCCGATGAGAAAGAACGCGACCTGATGATGAACACCGTTGCGCCCGTGTGGGACGGCAACGAAACCTGGCTGGTGCTCGGCGGCGCCGCGCTGTTCGCGGTGTTTCCGGTGGTCTACTCGAGCGTGCTGTCCGCGCTGTATCTGCCGCTGATCTTCATGCTCGTGTGCCTGATTTTCCGCGGCGTCTCGTTCGAGATTCGCGCCAAGGCCAAACGCACGAAACACTTGTGGGATCTGGCATTCATCGGCGGTTCGGCGGGCGCGGCGTTCTTTCAGGGCATCGTGCTGGGCGCGTTCCTGCAAGGCATCCCGGTGATCGACGGCGGCTATGCGGGCGACGCCTTCGGCTGGCTCACGCCGTTCAGTCTGCTGACGGGTCTCGGTCTGGTGATCACCTACGCATTGCTCGGCTGCTGCTGGCTGGTCGCGAAGACCGAAGGCGATCTGCAACGCCGCCTGCATCGCGTGGTGTGGCCGCTGACGCTCGTGCTGCTCGGCTTCATCGCGATGGTCAGCCTGTGGACGCCGCTGCAGGATCCGAACATCGCGCAACGCTGGTTCCACGACAACCTGTTTTACCGTCTGCTGCCGGTGCCGTTTCTCGTGGCGATCTGCGCGTTCTTCATGCACCGCGCGGTGCGGGCGCGGCATCACAACACGCCGTTCGTGCTGGCGCTTCTGCTGGTGCTGCTTGGGTATGCGGGGCTGCTGGTGAGCCTGTGGCCGTATGCGATTCCGTCGAGCATGACGCTCTGGGAAGCCGCTGCGCCGCGCTCGAGCCAGATGTTCACGCTAGTCGGCGCGGCGGTGATTCTGCCGGTCATCATCGCTTATACGACGATGGGTTATTGGGTATTTCGTGGCAAGGTGCGTCATGGCGACCAACATCACTATCACTAAGGACGCACGCGCCAAGGCCACCCACGGCACGCGTCAAACGCCGGTGCGCAAACTGCCGGGGTGGCTGTGGTTCATCGCGCTCTGGTGCTTCGGCGTGGTCTCGGCAGTCTCGCTCGGTTTCGCGTTCAAGCTTCTGATGAATGCGACGTTATTTGCGGTCAAGTAACCAACTCAGCGTGCGCGACGTCATCCGGTGCGCATAACCTTCGAATCCCTGCGTGGACGGCTTTAAAATTGGGGCATGCGGCTCGTCTACAAAGCAAGCCGGAACCTATGCGCGGGAGACCTGCCTTACACCATAATGCTGGTGCATCGAACCAGCCGGCGATCATACAAATAGATAATCACTCGTGCGGCAAGCCGGAAGGCGCGCCGCGCACCGATCGGCATATGATCGCGGGGTAGCCGGCAATGACGCGACTCGAGAATAGAAGTAAAACGGGAAGTAAAGCCAGAAGTACACCCGCGGTAGTCCATCACGCGCAGACCCGACTCGCGGAGACATCATGAAGTTTCTTGTGGCCGACGACCATGAACTGATCCGGCAAGGCGTCAAAGGGCTGCTGCGCGGCCTCGATCCCGACGCTCAGTTCGACGAAGCCGATACCTGGGAAACCCTCGCCGCCGCCGCGCGGCCCGACGCCGACCACGACCTCGCGATCGTCGATCTGCATATGCCGGGCATGACCGGCGCGTCGTCGCTTGAAGTGCTGTTGAAGGCGAACCCGGCGTTGCCCGTCGTCGTGCTCTCCGCCGAAGAGTCGCCCGACGAAATGCGCGCGGTGCTGGCCGCCGGCGCGCTCGGCTTCGTGCCCAAGCGGCAACCCGCCAGCGTCATGCTCAAGGCAATCGAGCTGGTGTTGTCAGGCGGCGCCTACGTACCGATGGAAGCGCTCAGCCTGCTGGGCTCGCGCGAGACGCAAGCCGCCCCCGCGCACGCCGAAGCGGCCGCCGAGCTTGCCGCTCAGGGCGCCGTCCATTCCTCGACTCAGGGCGGCACCGCGCTGACCGAACCGATCGCGCAAATCCAGGCGTTGCAGCCGCACCAGCAACATTTGCTGGAGAACCTGTCGCCAAGACAGCAGGACATCATGCGGCTGGTGCACCGCGGCTGGACCAACAAGATGATCGCGCGTGAGCTGGGTGTCGCGGAAGGGACGGTCAAGGTGCATCTGTCGGTGATCTTTCGGGCACTCGGCGTGCACAACCGGTCCACGGCGATCGCCGTGATCAACGGCTGGCTCGAAGCCGGGAAAACCCTGTAATCGCGGAGCAGCGCCAAGCTGCGGTCAGGCGTTCGAGCCGACGGCCGTCCATCTGCTTTTTTCGATTCGCCTTGCGATAATCGCTACGCCTTCACTGCCCAACTGTCCGGTTCACGTCCGCCGTCGCCGGTGCGCAGATCCAGCGCTGCCGCCGGCCGTCCCTTATCCAGTTCCGCCTGCTGCCACAGCATTTCCAGGGTGCGCCGCAAACGCGCCGGCGTGACCGGCTTGTGCAGCACCGGGATCCCCTGCAAGGCCAGTGCCGCCAGCTCGGCCGACGCCATATCGCCCGTGATCAGCAAGGTCACCACGCCTTCGTGCCCCGCGCGCGCGAGCACATTGCGCATGGCCGACAGCGCTTGCGCGCCGGTTCGGTGATTGGCCAGCTGGTAGTCGCATAGCACGGCATCCGGCACGAAGCCGTCTTCCAGCGCGGCGAGCGCGTCGACCTCGTCGCGTGCGCCCCGCACGATGCAACCCCAGCGTTCCAGCAGACTGGTGAGGCCTTCGAGAATCGATGGTTCGTCGTCGATGCACAGCACGCGCCGCCCTTGCGCCGACGGCCCGCCCGCCACCGCCTCATTCAGGCTCGCGACAATTCCGCGGGGGTCGCCCACCTGCACCGGAAAGCGAAACACGGAGCCGCGGCCCGGCGCCGAGCGCAGTTGCAACTCGCCGCCGAGCATCTGGACGAGGCGCTTCACCGTCGGCAAGCCCAATCCGTGCCCCTGACGCGCGTCGCGTTGCGGATTGGCAACCTGATAGAACTCCTCGAAGATGCGTTCATGCTCCGCGGCCGGAATGCCGATGCCGGAATCGCGCACCTCGATATAGCCTCCCGAACGACGGCCCGCACGGCGATAACCGACCCAGATTGCGCCCTCCTCGGTATAGCGCACCGCATTCGAGAGCAGGTTGCTCAGCACGCGTTCGAGCAACACCGGATCGTCGTGCAAGACCACTGAGGACGGCGCGATCCGCAGCGCCAGCCCCTTGGCCGCGGCCTGCGGGCGGTACTGGCTACCCACCCGCTCGAACAGTTCCGACAGCCGGAAATGCAGGCGGATCACCTGGGTTACGCCGCTTTCGAGCCTGGCGAGATCGAGCACCTGATTGAACAACTGATTCAGCGCCTCGACGTTATAAACGATGTGCTGGGCCGTCTTCGCATGTTGCACGGCTGTCGCCGCCGTGTCGTTGAGCGAAGCCGCCAGCAGTCCGATCGCGTGCAGCGGTTGGCGCAAATCGTGGCTCGCCGCCGCAAAAAACCGCGTTTTGGCAAGGCTGGCCTCTTCCGCGACACGTTTTTGTGCCGCCAGCGACTCCGCCAGATACTGCTGATCGACGCGCGCCTGCACGACCTGCTGGAACAGCTTGCGATAGCTCAGCGCATAGACGTTGATCGCGCAGAAGAAGAACGCGAGGACGATCGCAAGAATCGTGCGGTCGAACGTATGCGTGCCGAAATGCAGCACGATTGCCGGAAACAGCAGAAACGGAATCGCGGTCGAGAAGTTCAGCAAATCGAAGCCATTGGACATGAACACGCCGGCCGCCAGCGTGACGAGCATCACGGTGTGCAGCAGCGGCAAATCGGTCTGCGGGCTCTGGAACGCGAACCACACCGCAAGCCCCGGCGCGCTGTACAGCAGCACGCCGCGCACCGCATGCAGGTTGATCCAGCCACGCGGCGTCGTGAGGTGCGGGTAGCGGCGATTGCAGATCCACAGCGCCAGTCCACCGCAATTGGCGGCCGCATAAAACCCAAAACACGCGATGAACAGCGGCGGCGACGGCACGTTCGGCCAGTAGATCGCCACCAGCACCGCGATCGAGAACCAGTGCGAAAAGAAGGCGATGGGATCTTGCGCGTATAGCACGCGCACCAGGTCTTCGTCGATTGCACGCTGGATAGGGTCGGCCCGCGTCATGCGGTCTCCTTTGTCGACGGGAGTTAGCGCTTCAGCGCTTACTCCCGTCCCATGCAAAGCTGTCGACGGGAGTTAGCGCTTCAGCGCTTACTCCCGTCCCATGCAAAGCTGTCGACGGGAGTTAGCGCTTCAGCTGTCGACTAGAGTTGGCGCTTCAGCGCTTACTCTAGTCCCATGCAACGCACTTACTCCCGTCCCATGCAAAGCTGTCGACCAGAGTTAGTGCTTTAGCACTTACTCTGGTCCCATGCAAAGCTGTCGACCAGAGTTAGTGCTTCAGCGCTTACTCTGGTCCCATGCAAGATGCTTGCTGTCGGGCACGGCGGATTGTGCTGACCGGATGGTTTACCCGGCAGTTTACCCATCAGCTACCACTTAATCCATATAGGCGAAGCGGCCGCCGGAAACCATACTGACTTCACATTCCGGCGCGGCTCAAAAGTTCCAACACCCCACTCTTTGCCTGCAGTCGAGGCTCCCCGCGCTCATTGCCTAACCCTTTATGGAGGTTTTCATGGGCGCAGTTCCGAGCCACGCGTTCGTCCGCAATCTCGACGATGCGATCCTGCCCGACCTGTGGCGTCGGCGTACCCAGTTGTCCGCCGACGAAATGGTGTCGATGGTCGATCTGGTCAAGCGGGCGCTGCGCACCTACCATCCGCTTGAATTGCAGGCGCTCGGCGAAGACAAGGAAGAACTGGTCGCGCAGTTCATCTACGCGAAAGTCCTGCGCCTCGCGCCCGGCCACACGGAAACGCATGCCTGTGCCGACAGCGCGCCGTCCAACAGTTTCGCACTGTGCGCGTATTTTCGCCGTTACCTGATCGACTGCCTGCGCAGCGCCGGCCATCAACGCAACGTGTCGATGGAAAACGAAGGCATGGCGCAGGAAATCGATCTGCACGCGCAAGCACTGGAAGACCCGGTCGAAAGCGTGTTGCTGCAATACGGCCTCGACGAACAACGCGTGCGGCTCGCGGCGCGCACCTTTATCGACAGCCTCGACGAGCCGGAGCGCATCGTGCTGGCCGGCAGCCTCGGCTGGTGCTCGGAAGGGAAAGGCGGCCTGTCGGCGGTCGCTGCTCAGCATCGCGTGCCCTCGTATCACTATCGCGCCGTCAAACTTGGCGTCACCATGAAAAAGACGGCCGGGGCCGACGAATTTTCCAATACCAAGATCGGCCGCTGGCTGACCGACGTGCTCGGCATCGAGATCGATCTCGACAACCGCGCGGCGATTCTGCTCGCCTTGAACCTGCTCGCCGCCGAATCGAGCGACAGCGAAATGAATGAAGTAGCCGCCTAATAACGCATTGACCAACCCGCGTGGGCCGACGGCGGCTTTTTCCCTTTTCCGGAAATCGGCACACCCCACGCAAGCGCCGCATCCCACGCAAGCGCCACGCGCCACGTACGATGCGCCTTTTTTTGTCATCGCGCACCGCCTACGATAAAAAAGCCGCAGCCGCATACCGTCTTCCTTCCGAAGTCCGGGTTCCCCTACCCGGCATCCCCTTCCTGACGAGGTGGTCCGAATGAACCGCTTATCGAGCGCCCTGACAGCAATGCAGTCGCATTACGACGTGGTGGTGGTGGGTTCGGGATATGGCGGTGCGATTGCCGCAAGCCGTATGGCGCGTGCCGGCAGAAGCGTCTGCGTGCTGGAGCGCGGGCGCGAATTCATGGCCGGCGACTATCCGCGCACGCCGCTCGAAGGCGCCGCGCAGGTGCAGTACAACACCGCGCTTGCACAAATCGGCTCGCCGCTCGCGCTGCTCGAAGTGCACGTGAATGAAGATGTGAATGCCGTGGTGGGTTGCGGACTGGGCGGCACCTCGCTGATCAACGCAAACGTCGCCCTCGAAGCCGAACCGCGCTTATGGGACGACGACCGCTGGCCCGCTGCGTTGCGCGCCGACAAGGCGGGACGCGACAGGGGCTACCAACTTGCTCGCGCCATGCTGCAGCCCTCGGCGGTGTCCGGCGATTTCTTGCAGTTGCCGAAACTGCAGGCGCTCAAGCAATCCGCGCAGGCGCTCGGCATGGAAGATCGCTTTTACCCCCCGCCGGTCACGGTCACGTTCGAGGACCGTGTCAACGCTGCGGGCGTCGAGCAGAAAGCCTGTGTCGGATGCGGCGATTGCAATTCGGGTTGCAACTACGACGCGAAAAATTCGACGCACATGAACTATCTGCCTGATGCGGTCGCGCACGGCGCCCATATTTTCACCGGCGCGGCAGTGCATTCGGTCTTGCGCGACGCCGCCACGCAAAAGTGGATCGTGCGCTTTCAGGAAGTGAAGCTGGGGCGCGAGAGTTATGACGCGCCCGATCTGTTCGTGAGCGCCGACGTTGTCATCGTATCGGCCGGTACGATCGGTTCAAGCGCCCTGCTGCTGCGCTCGCGCAATGAGGGGCTAAGCGTGTCGGACATGCTCGGTCGACACTTCACCGGTAACGGCGACGTGCTGGCCTTCGCGTACAACACCGAGGAGGTGATCAACGGCGTCGGCTGGGGCGCGCACAAGAAAGGCGACATCCCGCCGGTCGGGCCGACCATTACCGGCATCATCGACCATCGCGACACCCCTGACGTGACGGACGGCTTCGTGATCGAAGAAGGCTCGCTCGCCGGGCCGGTCGGCGCCGCACTGGTCGCGCTGCTGGGCGGCGCGGCGCCGTTCGAGGGTGTCGACATTCCCACGCCGCGCGCCGCCGGGGAACCGCTCGGCTACGATGCGCGCGTGATCGAGAGCTTCCTGCGCGGCCCCTATCACGGCGCGCTCAATCACACGCAAACCTACCTGGTGATGGCGCATGACGACGAAAGCGGCCAGATCAGCGTGAACGACAAAGGCAGGCCGCGCATCGCCTGGCCGAACGCCGGCAAGCAGCCGATCTTCCAAACCGTCGAAGAAACGCTCGAGAAGGCGCAAGCGCCGCTCGGCGGCAAATACCTGCGCGATCCGATTTCGACCGCCATGCTCGGCAACCGGGTGGTCACGGTGCATCCGCTCGGCGGCTGCGGAATGGGCGAGGATGCGGCGCGCGGCGTCGTCGACCATCAGGGTCGGGTCTTCAGCGGCACGACCGGAAATGCGGTGCACGAAGGCCTCTACGTCATGGATGGCGCGGTCATGCCGATGTCGCTCGGCGTCAATCCGCTGCTGACGATTTCCGCGCTGGCGGAACGCAATTGCGCGCTGCTCGCCAACGCGCGCGGCTGGAACATCGACTACCTGGCCGAGGGCACGGCCGCTACACCCGCGCCTCAAAAGATCGGCCTGCGCTTCACCGAAACGATGATCGGCACTTATACGCCGGCCGTGGCGGGCCAGGCCGCCACCAGTCCGATCGAATTCACGCTGACAGTGGAATCGGACGATCTGGCCGATATGCTGAGCAATCCGCAGCATCTGGCCCAGACCACGGGCACGCTGACTTGCCCCGCGCTCTCCGCGCAACCGATGACGATCACCGGCGGCACCTTCAACCTGTTCGTGGTCAACGAATCGGACGTGGACGAGCGCAACATGAACTACCGCATGACGCTCAATTCCACCGAGGGCAAGACGTACTATCTGAGCGGACAGAAGATCATCACGCGTACGTCGCCAATCAATCTATGGGACCAGACCAACACGCTCTATGCCGAACTCCGCGAGTCGGCGCAGGCGGATGCGCCGCCAATCGGCAAGGCGACGCTGATCATCACCCCAGAAAATTTCCTCAAGCAGCAACGCACGCTCGAGGTCACCAACACGCCCGACCTGATAACGCGCCTTGAATGGACCCTGAAGTTCGGCAAGTTTTTCGCGGGCGTGCTGTTCACCGAATACGGCGGCGTGGCCGCGCCCCTGCAGTTTTATGATCCGAAGGCGGAGCCGCGCCTGAAACGTGCGCTACGCGCGCCCGCGCCGCAAGTGGTCTTCTTCGATACGCCTGACGGGACCACGTTGCGACTCACGCGCTATGCCGGGCCGCCCGACAAACCGCTGCGTCCCGTGTTGCTGATCCACGGCTCGGGCGTCTCAAGCCGGATCTACTCCACCGATCTGATCGGAACCAACCTGGTGGAATATCTCTGTGCAGCCGGCTACGACGTGTGGCTCGTCGATCTGCGCGTCAGCATCGAAATGCCGAGCGTGCTGGTGCCGACCAACGTCGACAAGGTTGCGCGCGAGGACATTCCGGCGGCGGTCGCCAAAGTGCGGGAGCTGACCAGCATGCCGGACATTCAGGTGCTGGGCCATTGCATGGGCGGGTTGGCGTTGACCATGTCGCTGCTGTACGGCCTCAAGGGCGTGCGCTCGGCCGTCATCTCGCAGGTTTCGGCGCATCCGGTGCCGGGCACGCTGGAAAAGATCAAGTGCGGGTTGCACGTCCCGGACATCATGGAACATCTCGGCGTGCTCGACCTGACCGCTTTTACTGAGCACAGGTCGTGGCCTCATAATCTGCTCGACGAAGCGTTGCGGCTCTACCCGCTCAATCATAAACAGGGCTGCGGCAGCCCGATCTGCCATCGGGCGACCTTCCTTTACGGCCTGCTCTACGAACACGAACAACTGAACGAGACGCTTCATTCGAACCTGCAGGAACTGCTCGGCGTGCACGACGTCTCCGTCTTCAAGCATCTCGCAGCGATGGTGCGGGCGGGCAAGGTCGTCGATGCCGAAGGCCAGGACGTCTATCTGAGCGGCGCGGACGGCATGAAGGGTCTGGAAGGCATGCGCCTGCCGATCGGTTTCATCCACGGCGAGAAAAACGAAACCTATCTGCCGACGAGTACCCTGCGCACCTACGACATGCTGGTCAATCGCTTCCCCGAGCAGCCGTATGAGCGGCATCTGATTCCCGGCTACGGGCACATCGACTGTATCTTCGGCAAGAACGCGGCTGTGGATGTCTACCCGGTGATTGCGCGGTATCTGAATGCGCATTGACGAAGGTTGAGCGCAGCGTTGCGATCGGATCGGTTCAGATCGATTCGATTCAGGTCGGAGCATCCAGCAGCCGCACGCCCGTGTCGTGCGCGGCCCGCTGTTCTTGCGCGGGTCCAGCTATGGTATGTATAAGGAAAGCGAGTCGATGCGCTTGCGGTCGACGCGCCTGGCCTCGTGAGCCCCTCACGCCCTTATCCATCTCAGACTGCCACGCTTATCCGGATGAAAACCTTCTTCCAGACCATGTTGACCGCCGGGCTGCTGGCCGGCACCGTTGCAACCGCTCATGTCGAGGCGGCCGAACTCTACGTGATGAGCTCGGGCGGCTTCACCGCCGCGTACAAACTGCTCGGCCCCAAGTTCACGGCGTCGACGGGCAATACGCTCGACACGATACTCGGGCCGTCGATGGGCAAATCGCCGGAAGCCATTCCGAACCGGCTCGAGCGCGGCGAGCACGCGGACGTGGTCATCATGGTCGGCTACGCGCTCGACGATCTGATCAAGCAAGGCAAGGTGATGCCCGGATCGCGCGTCGAGCTTGCCGATTCCCGGATCGGCATGGCCGTGCGCAGCGGTGCGCCGAAGCCGGATATCAGCTCGGTCGATGCGCTGAAAGAGACCTTGCTGCATGCCAGATCGATCGCCTACTCGGACAGCGCGAGCGGTGTCTATATCGAGCGCGAGCTCTTCAGGAAGCTCGGCATCGAGGATCAGGTGAAAGCCAAAGCAAAGATGATTCCGAAGATTCCGGTCGCCTCTGTGGTCGCCAATGGCGATTACGAAGTGGGATTCCAGCAGGTCAGTGAATTGCTGCCGGTGCCGGGCGCAACCTTCGTCGGAAAGATTCCGGAGTCGGTGCAATCCGTCACGCGATATGCTGCAGGCATTCCGGTAGGTGCGGAGCATCCGAAAGAAGCGAAGGCGCTGCTCGACTACCTCGCCTCACCCGCCGCGCAACCCGACGTCACATCGACCGGCCTGGATTCCATCGCGACGCATTGACGAAACGGCCAACGCGTATCCGGATCTTACGTCCGCGAACTGCTGGCGCGCACCGAAAACACGCCGCGGTAAATCGCGCGGCTCACGCGGCTCACGTGGCTCACGCGGCTCAAAGCAGCTTGCCCGGATTCAGAATGCCATGCGGGTCGAGCGCATGTTTGATGGCGGCCATGGCGGCCAACTCGGCGGGCGAGCGCGAGATCGGCAAGAACTCGCGCTTGAGCAAGCCAATCCCATGTTCCGCCGACACCGAACCGTGCAACGGCCCCAACATCTCGTAGACGAACGCATATACCGCGTGATGATCGACGCCCGGGATCGAATGACCATCCACGGTGACATGCAGATTCGAATCGCCGATATGGCCGAAGAAATACGACACGTTGCCCGGCCAGCGCCGATCGAGCGCCGCGCGGCAACGGTCGACGAAAGCGCCGATCTCGCCGATAGGCAAGCTCACGTCGAAGTTGATCGCATCGAGCCGCACTGGAAATTCCGCGGTGCATTCGCGAATCGCCCATAACGCACGCACGTCGGCCACCGATTGCGCGATCACCGCGTCGCGGATCGCTTGTGAATCGAGCGCGTCGGTCAGCACGGCGGAGAAGCGTTCGCCGTCGTCACTCGCGTCGAAGCTCGCGTGCTCGATCAGTGCATAGAGCGGGTGCGAATCGTCGAACGGCGAGCGCGTGCCTGTGAGCTTCACGCCGAAATCGTAGAAATCCGGCCACATGATCTCGAATGCGCCGATGTCGTTGCCAAAGCGCGTCGACAGACGGCGCAGCAGGTTCACGGCAGCATCGTAACCGTCGAGTGCGACGAGTGCGGTATGGCGCGCCGTGCGTGGCGGATGAAGCCGCAGTACCGCACGCGTGATCACGCCGAGCGTGCCTTCCGAACCGATGAACCAGTGCTTCAGGTCGTAGCCGGTGTTGTTCTTGACCATCTTGCCGAGCGAAGTCAGCACGTCGCCATTCGCGAGCACGACTTCGAGGCCGAGCACCTGATCGCGCGCGGTGCCCGACTGGATCACGCGATTGCCGCCCGCGTTGGTCGCCAGATTGCCGCCGATCTGGCACGAGCCGCGTGCACCGAGATCGAGGCTGAGTTCGAAGCCGGCTTCGGCTGCGGCTTCCTGCGCGGTTTGCAAGGTGGTGCCGGCGCGCACGGTCAGCGTGGCCGAGGCGGTGTCGATTTCTTCGACGCCGGTGAGCCGTTCGAGCGACAGCGCGATATCGGTCGCGCGCGCAATCGCGCCGCCGGCGAGACCGGTCATGCCGCCCTGCGGCACCACCGGTTGATGCGCTGCGTGGCAAATCGCCAGCGCGCGCGAGACTTCTGCCGTGCTGCGCGGCAAGAGCAGCGCGGCGGGGCGCGTCGGATCGTGGCGTGTCCAGTCGGTCATCGCGTGCTCGCCAATCTGCTCGCCAACGCGCACCGTGTCGGCACCGAGCGCGGCACGCAGCGCGTCGAGTGTTGCGGAGAGCGGCGCGGCGCTGTGGGCTGCGTTACTGCTCGCAGTGCTCGCCTCGCCGTTTGTCGAACGGTTATCGGTCATGCAGGGGTTCCTTGCGCGCCTTCGACCGCCCGTTTCTTGCGATAGCCCATCGAATCGTTGATCCGCCCGAGGATGTAGTCACCCGCGGCGACCGGTTGGTACTTGAGATCGGCGTCGCTCGTGCCGAGCTCACGCGGATCGACCATCGCGCCGTAAGTGGGATCATAGAACGTCGCGATCGAATAGCGCTCGCGCCCCGACGCATTGATCACGCGATGCAAGGTGGAACGGAAGCGGTCATTGGTCCAACGCGCCAGCAGATCGCCGACGTTCACCACGAAGCTGCCTTCGATCGGCGGCGCATCGACCCACGTATCGTTGGCGATCTCGCGCACCTGCAAGCCCCCCACCCGATCCTGCCACAGCAGGGTAATGCAGCCGTAGTCGGTATGCGGCGCGACGCCGAATTGATCCGCGTCCGATTGAGGCGGCTGCGGCGGATAGTAGACCATCTGCGTGCGCTGCATCCGCTTCGTATAGCGCGGTGCGAAAAAATGCTCGTCGACGCCGAGACTCACCGCCACCGCCCGCAGCAGATCGGCCCCGCATGCCGCGACCGCTTCGTAGTAGCCGTAAAGCGCGGGCCGCAAATCGGGCATGAAATCCGGCCAGTTGTTCGGCCCGCGCAGCGCCTGCCCGGCCAGCACATCGGGATCGTCCTCCGGCAACTCCAGGCCGATGCTGAAGAACTCCTTGTAGTCGGGGCGCTTCGCCTGGTACATGGTGGCGTCGCCGAGCGCATTGAAACCGCGATGCCGTTGATTGACCGCCGCGCGCCGCTTCGTCTCGACCGGAAATGCGAAGAACGTGCGGGCGGCCTGCTCGGCTGCATCGATTGCCGTTTGCGGGACGCCATGATTGACGACGTAGAAGAAGCCGATCGTCGTGCAGGCTTCGCGAATTTCGTGCGCCACGCGTGTCAAGGCCTGTGGGTCGCCGGCACGCACGCCGGCAAGATCGATGATCGGAATGCGGGTCACGGGCATTGCACTGCTCCCTGGAAAGCCGGCCAATTCAACTGAGGAAAGAGGCTTGCGAATCGCTCGCGACAAGCTCGCGCGCCTCGTGCATTCCAGTTGTATATACCGCCAAAAGCGCACCCGCAAGTTGCTTTGCGGGGCTTCACGTAAGGGCTTTTCTCTACTCGCGGTTTTATTTATTTCGCGTGAAAACTGCGGTATATACTGCATCGCATGACTCGCGCCGGTCCGTGCTGACGAACCGCTTTCGCGCGACACCGCTTTGCCAACCGGAGAATCCCATGAGCATCCTTGCAGGCTGGAAGTGTCGTTTGGTCATGCTGGCGCTGTGCGCCGCAAGCGTCGCCGCCCACGCGGAAGACCAGCTCGTCAAAGTGAAGAAAGCAGGCGAACTGGTAGTGGGCACCGAGATGCAATTCGCGCCCTTCGACTTCCTCGAAAACGGCCAGCAAGCGGGCTTCAACAAGGATCTGTTTGCCGAGATCGGCAAGGAACTGGGCGTGAAGGTGCGCTTCATCGATTTGCCGTGGCCGAGCGTGCTGCCGGGTCTCGAAGCCGGCAAGTTCGATATGGTGGGCGGCCCGCTGACGGTCACGAAGGCGCGCATGGAACGCTACACGTACACGCTGCCGATCGCGGACGCCACCGACGCGCTGCTCAAGCGCGCCAACGATGCCTCCGTCAAGCAATCGTCGGATATCGCCGGCAAGACGGTCGGCGCGGGCAAAGGCTCGGCCCAGCTCGATCAGTTGAAGACTTACGTCGCCACCTTGCCGAAGCCGCCTGAAATCCGCGAATACGTCGACAACAATCAGGCTTACGCCGATCTCGCCGCCGGCCGCATCGCCGCGGTCGCGAATTCGATGACCAACATCGCGTACGTCGCCAAACAACGGCCCGAAACCTTCGCCGTGGTCCAGCCGCCGTTCGGCGCGAAAGTGTACTTTGCTTACTGCCTGCGTAAAGACCCGGACAGCAAACCGCTCGCCGATGCCTTCAACGCCGCGCTCGTGAAAATGCACAGCGACGGGCGCCTTGCGACCTTGCAGAAAAAGTGGTTCGGCGTCGCCATGGATGCGCCGACCACGATGCCGGTGCCGAACTATTGATGTCATGTTCAGCACGACCGTCTTCGTCCAGGGCCTGCCGCTGCTGCTGCATGCGGCGCTCGCCACCATCGGCATTTCGCTGACGGGTCTCCTGATCGGTTTCTTCGTCGCGATCGGCGTGTGCGCGGCGCGGCTCTCTCCGAACCGCGCGGCACGCATGTTCGGCGGCGCCTACGTGTTCTTCTTTCGCGGCGTGCCGATGCTGGTGCAACTGCTGCTGGTGTATTACCTGCTGCCGTTCGCCGGGATCAATGTATCGCCCATCGTCGCCGCGATCAGCGCCGTGTCGCTGTGCTCCGCTTCCTATATCGCCGAGATTCTGCGCGGCGGTTTCCTCAGCATTCCGCCGGGTCATCTCGAAGCCGCGCGCATGCTCGGGCTGTCGCCGTTCGACATGCTGCGGCGCATTCTGGTGCCGCAGGCGTTCCGCTTGACGCTGCCTTCGCTCGTCAATGAAATGGTGCTGCTGATCAAGGCTTCGTCGCTGATCTCGGTGGTGGGCGTGGCCGAGTTGACGCGCACCGCGCAGAACATCGCGGCCAGCACCTATCGGCCGCTCGAAGCCTACCTCGCCGCCGGGCTGATTTACTTCGTGATCTGCGGCACGCTGGCACTCGTCGCGCATGCCGCCGAATACCGCTTGCAGCACGCCTGACCGACCCTGAGCTTGAGATTGAAATAGGCCATGCAAAAGCTCGATCCCACCGTCATCACGCACAACCTGCAGCCGATTGCCGCCGGTCTCGCGACCACGCTCGGCACCTGGGCCGCGGGCGTCGCAATCGGCATCCTGATCGGCTTCCTGATCGCCGTGCTGCAGCTCTTTTGCGGACGCTGGGTGCGCGGCGCTTTGCGGTTCTACATCGAGATGTTTCGCGGCACGCCGTTTCTGGTGCAGCTGTTTTTGCTGTACTACGGCGGCCCTTCCTTTGGCCTCACGCTCGAACCGATGACGGCCGGCGTGCTCGGCCTGGGCCTCTACGGCAGTGCGTATTTCGCCGAAGCCTTCCGCTCCGGTTTCCAATCGGTGCCGCCGGGTCATCTCGAAGCGGCGTCCTGTCTCGGACTCACCCGCTGGCAGGCCGTCCTGCGCATTCAGGTGCCGCAGATGCTGGTGCTGATCGTGCCTGCGCTGACCAATCTGATTATCGTGCTGAGCAAGGAAACCGCGGTGCTGTCGATCGTCACCGTGCCCGAACTCACGTTCGTGCTGACCGGCATTGGGTCAGCCACCTTCGCTTTCGTCGAAACGCTGCTGGTGCTGTGCGTGTGCTATCTCGCGCTGGTCGAACTGACCTCGCGCGCGGGTATGTGGGCCGAAACCCGCATTGCGCGCTTCATGGCATGAACGGAATCCGGACCATCTTATGAACGCTATCGCCGACATGCCGTCTTCCACCTCCACCGCGGCCTTCGATACGCCGCCCGGCGCGCCGCTGATCGAAGTGCGCAACCTGAAGAAACGCTTCGGTGAAGTCGAGGTATTGCGCGGCGTCGATCTCGAGATTGCCCGCTCCGAAGTGGTCTGCATCATCGGCCCGTCGGGATCGGGCAAGAGCACGCTGCTGCGCTGCCTTGCCGCGCTCGAAACCTACGATCAGGGCGACGTGCGCATCGAAGGCGAACTGCTCGGCTATAGCGAGCGCAATGGAAAACGCGTGCGAGCGTCGCCGAGCGAGATCAATCGCGTGCGGCGCAACGTCGGCATGGTGTTTCAGCAATTCAACCTGTGGCCGCATATGACGGCGCTCGGCAATGTGATGGAAGCGTTGCTGCGCGTGCGCAGTCTGTCACGCGATGAAGCGCGCCGCCGCGCCAATGCGATGCTGGAAACAGTCGGCCTCGCGCATAAGGGCGATGCCTACCCGTCGAAACTCTCGGGCGGCCAGCAGCAGCGTGTTGCGATTGCTCGCGCGCTGGCGATGGAGCCGCACATCATGCTGTTCGACGAGCCGACCTCGGCGCTCGATCCCGAGCTGGTCGGCGAGGTGTTGCAAGTGATGAAGCAACTCGCGCGCGACGGCATGACGATGGCTGTGGTCACGCATGAAATGGGCTTTGCCGCGCAGGTCGCCGACAAGGTGATGTTCATCGACCAGGGCCGCATCGCCGTGCAAGGCAAGCCGCGCGAAGTTTTTCATGACGCCGGACAGCCGCGTTTGCGGCAGTTCCTGCAAAACTACTTCGACCGCAATGCTTTCTGGACGCGCGGCCCTGACGATACGGAGCCGGTATGAACCTGCACCGGCGCTTTCCCGATTCGCCTGGTTCGCACGGAATGTAGCGCGAGGGCTGCCGATGTCCTCCACCGTTCGTAGCAAAGCTCACGACAACCCGCCCGCCGCGGCGATGAAAACCGCGCGCCTAGCCACCGCCGCGCCGGCCGCCCGCTACGAACAGGTCAAGAATCACATCCGCCAGATCATCGAATCGGGCGCGCGGCAAGCGGGCGACCGTCTGCCATCCGAGCTGGACCTGGTCGCGACGCTGGGCGTGTCGCGCATGACGGTGAACCGCGCGCTGCGCGAACTCGCCGACGAAGGCCTTGTCACCCGTGTATCCGGCGTCGGCACGTTTGTCGCGCAATCCAAACCGCAATCGACGCTGTTGATGATCGCCCATATCGGCGACGAGATCCGCTCGCGGGGTCACGAATACAGCTACGACACCGTCCTCTCGCAACGCGAAACCGCGCCGGTGACGGTGTCGAACGCTTTAGGGCTGGCGCCCGGCGCTTCCGTGTTTCATGTGATTTGCGTGCATCGCGAGAACGGTCTGCCGGTGCAGCTCGAAGACCGCTACGTCAATCCGGTCACCGCACCAGACTTCCTGAAGCAGGATTTCTCGACGACGAGGCCGTCCGAGTATCTGTTCGAGACCGTTCCGGCGCACGACGTCGAGCATGTCGTCGACGCGGGCCTGCCGACACGCGCCGAAGCCGAGTGGCTGGAGATTCGCCCCGACGAGCCTTGCCTCACGCTGATGCGCCGCACATGGACGAGCGGCGTCGCGGTCACGTTCGCGCGTTTCGTGCATCCGGGCTCGCGGTATCGGCTGGGTTGCCGGTTCACGCCGGATCTGTCGCAGCGCCAGGGCTAGCGGGGCGCGCGCCGCGCCCTCGTCCGCTGCCTGCCACTCACACGTTGCCCGCCAGATGAAACCGCGACGCCGGATGCCATAGCTGCACCGAGGTCGCCACATCGTCACCGACCCAGGTGCGGCGCCATAGCTGCAGGCAGGGTTCGCCGATATCCATCATCAGATGCCGCCGCACATATGCGTCGGGCTTCTGCGCGTAGATGCGAAACTCGGCGCGCTGGATCGGCGCGAGCCGCACCATGTAATGATTCGGCGTCTCGACCGTGAAATCCTGTTGCAAGTAGTCCGGGAACACCTTCGGATTGACGTAGCGATCTTCGTACTGGATCGGCTCGCCCTCTTCACTGTGCACAATGCACGAATGAAACGCCGGCCCGTTCGCGAGACCGAGCGCTTCGAGCGCTTGCGGATCGTCGCTGGGTTCGAGCGTCAGCACACGCGCGGAATGACGATGGCCGCGCGCGGCGATTTCGTCGGCGATATTGCGGATTTCCAGCACCGTCGATTCGTAGCGCTGTGGCGCAACGAACGTGCCGGAACCTTGCACGCGCGTCAGCACGCGTTCGGTGGTGAGTTCACGCAACGCACGCGATACGGTCATGCGCGCGACACCGAATTCCTTGACCAGCTCCGTTTCGGATGGGATCAAGCCGCCCGGCTTCCAGTCCCCTTCGCTGATGCGCCTGATCACGTAGCGCTTGATCTGCTCATAGGCGGGCATCGCCTTGGCCGGCGTCTCATGGCTGCGATCAGGAGAGTCCTGCGTGTCTGCGATTTGCGCGTTTGTAATAGTGTTCACGTCGACCTCGTGGGTGGTACGCGGGTGGTACACGTCAGGCCGGTTCACCGGCGGGTAAGCCCGCTCACCGGCTTTGTCTCCATCGATTCAAGTCCGTCAAACTCAAGTGCATCGATTCAGGCCCGGCAACCCGGTCCGTCAACCGGCGTGGGCAGCCGCCCCGCCGTCGTTGGCCGCAGGGTCGGTGCCGATGCCGGTGGCGCCGACGCCCGTCACGCTCGGCAATGCGGCAAGACCTGCGCCGCTGGCTGAAGCATCCAGCCCGGGCCGAATATTACCCGGGTTTGGCAGCAGTGGCGGCGTTTCATCGGCGATCATGCGAAACGCGATCGTCATGTCGTCCGCAAGCGGCCGGTCGTCACGATAGGTCGGCACGACCTGACGCACGCGCTGCCAGAGCGAGTCGGTGTGCGGTGCGCGCGATGCATCGACGCTTTGCAGATCGTAGGCTTGCGCCGCCGCCAGCAATTCGATCGCGATGATACGCCCGGCGTTGTCGACGATTTCCAACGCCTTCAGCGCAGCGGGCGTGGCATGGCACAGGTGGTCTTCCTGCAGGCCCGACGTGATGCCGCCGTCGAGACTCGCGGGCATCGCGAGGCGCCGGTTCTGGGCGACCAGTGAAGCCGCCGTGTATTGCGCGATCATGAAACCCGAGCAGGTGCCGCCCGGTTCCGCGAGAAACGCCGGCAAGCCGCTCACGAGCGGATTGACGAGACGGTCGAGACGCCGTTCGGCCATCGCAGCGACCTGCGCGATTGCGGTGGCGAGGCTGTCCATCGCCAGAGCGATCGACGCCCCCACCGCATGCGCCTGCGAATAGACGCGCGGGTCTTCCGGCGTGCCGGCGACGATCGGGTTGTCGGTAATCGATGCGAGCTCGCGGTTGAGCACGTCGGCGGTTGCGGCCAACACGTCGCGCGCGGCGCCGTGCACGTGCGGAATGGTCCGCAAGCTCAACGGGTCTTGCGTGCGCTGGCCAACCACCGCGGCAAGGATGCCGCTGTCTGCGAGCGCCGTGCGCATCCGTTCGCCGACGAGGCTCAGGCCGGGCGAGATGCGCAATGCCAGCGATTCGGCATCGAACGCAGCGAGTTGGCCACGCAGATTCTCGAAGCTCATCGCGGCAACCACGTCGCACCAGTCGAGCAGGCGCTCGGCGCGCGCCAATGCCAACGCAGCGAGACCGGTCACGCACGGTGTGCCGTTGACGAGGCTGAGGCCCTCCTTGGCTTCGAGCACCAGGGGCTCGAGCCCGAGCATCTGCAATGCGTCGCGCCCTTTGAGCCGTTCGCCGCGATAGCGCACATGGCCTTCGCCGATACAGACCAGCGCAATATGCGCCATATGGCTTAAATAACCCACCGAGCCGAACGTCGGCACTTCGGGCAGGCAATCGGCGTTGATCAACGCGACAAGCCGGTCGGCGACTTCGAGGCGAATTCCCGAATGGCCGTGTGCATAATTGTTGACGGCCGCCACCATGATCGCGCGCGTTTCTGCCGCACCGAGCGGCACCCCGACGCCGACTGCATGACTCATCAGAATATTGCGCGACAGCGTGTGCTGCTCGGACGGCGACACGATCACGTCGCACAAGGCACCGACGCCGGTATTCACGCCATACGCGCGAATGCCGCGCGCGACGATCTGCTCGACCAGCTCGCGCGACGCAGCGATCCGCGCACGAGCGTCGGCGGAAAGCTCAAGCGGCTCGCCGGCAGCAACCGCTGCAACCTGACGCCAGTTAAGAGAACAATCGGAACGGATCACGGCCATGATAGTGCTCTGCCCAGTGAAGTGACGAGGGGATGACCAGCCAATGCCGATCGGTTAGTTAGTCGTGCGATCCTGATGGCTCGACACGAATTGGCGGAAACGGTCCGACTTGCATTCAACGAACACTTCGTCCGGCGTACCGTCGGCCTCCACCTGCCCCTGATGCAGAAACATCACGCGATTCGACACGTGGCGCGCGAAACCCATCTCGTGTGTGACGACCAGCATCGTGCGGCCTTCTTCGGCGAGCGAGCGCATCACGCGCAACACTTCGCCGACCAGTTCGGGGTCGAGCGCCGAGGTCGGTTCGTCGAACAGCATCACCTTGGGATGCATCGCCAAGGCACGCGCGATCGCCACACGTTGTTGCTGACCGCCTGACAGATGGGCCGGATAGTGAGCGCGCTTTTCCGCAAGGCCGACTTTCGCCAGCAGCGCTTCCGCTTCTTCAACCGATTCGGCGCGGCTGCGCTTTTGCACGCGCATCGGCCCTTCAATCAGGTTCTCCAGCACGGTCATGTGCGACCACAGATTGAAGTTCTGAAACACCATCCCGAGCTGCGAGCGGACCCGGTCCACCTGGCGGCGATCGCTCGGTTGCAGTTTGCCGTCGCCGCGCCGCTTCATTTTCAGCTCTTCGCCGCCAAGAGCCACCGAGCCGTCATCCGGTGTTTCGAGCAGATTCAGGCAGCGCAGAAAGGTGCTCTTGCCGGAGCCGCTCGCGCCGAGAATCGAAATCACGTCGCCCTGATGGGCGTCGAGCGAAATGCCTTTGAGCACGTGGTGGTCGCCGAACGACTTATGGATGTTCTTGACCGACAGTGCAACAGGTGCCGTAGCGTTCATGGGATTCTCCAGATTCTGCAAGATGTGCGATCGTTCAGGGCGCGGCGCGGCGTGCTTCGGTCGTGCCCGAAACCGGCCGGCTCGGCGAGCTTTGCGCGGGCGCCGCACGCAGATGGCGCGACAGACGCGTCTCAAGGAAGCCGAGCAAACGCACGACGACGAAATTCAGGAACAGATAGATCAGCGCGGCACAGATGAATACTTCCGTGGTGCGATACGTTTGCTGAATGATCTGCTGCGCGACGCCGGTCACTTCCCACACGGTGACGAGACTGGCGAGCGCGGTGGATTTGACGAGCAGCACGGCCTCCGTCGAATACGCCGGCAAACACTGGCGCAACGCAATCGGCCCGATCACGCGGCGCAGCAGCGCGAAACCCGACAGGCCGATCGAATAGCCCGCCTCGATCTGACCGACCGGCACGGCCATCAAACCGCCGCGGATAATCTCAGCGGTATATCCGGCAGTGCACAGCGCCAACGACAAAACCGCGCACATGTACGGCTCGCGCAACACCGGCCACAGGAAGCTCTCGCGAATCACGCCAAACTGGCCCATGCCGTAGTAGACAAGGAACATCTGGATCAGCAGCGGCGAACCGCGAAACACGAGGATATAAGCACGCGCGAAGCGATTCGGCAGCCAGTGGGGCGACACGCGCATCGTGACGATCACGAGCGAGAGCAAGCCGCCGAGAATCAACGAGCAGAAGAACAGCCCGAGCGTGGTCGGCACGGCCGCGATCAGTTGCCGCAGCGTGTCGAGCAGAAAATCGAAGTCGAAATGCATGATGTCCGGTCCTCGTCAGTTGCGCGCGAAGTTGCGCTTGAAGGATCGGCCCACGCGCGCTTCGGCGCGGTTGAAGATCCGGTTCGAGACGCTGGTCATCAGCAGATACAGCGCGCCGCCCACCACGAAGAACGTGAAGTACTGATGCGTCGAACCCGCCGCCACCTGGCTGGTGCGCAGCAGTTCCGCCAACCCTGTGACGGAAATCAGCGCCGAGTCTTTCAGGCTCAACTGCCAGACGTTGCCGATGCCGGGCAAGGCGAAGCGCAAGACTTGCGGAATCAGAATGCGGCGCGCCATGGTCATGGTGGGCATGCCGATCGAACGCGCCGCCTCCAGTTCGCCGCGCGACACCGCGAGCACCGCCGAGCGATACACCTCGGCCTGATACGCGCCGGAAATCATGCCGACCGCGAGCGCGCCGACCACGAACGGCGGTACGCCGACAAAGCCTTCCGCGCCGAACCATTGGCCGACCGTGGTCACGAGCGTCGAGCCGCCGAAATAGAACAGATAGATGACGAGCAACTCAGGCACGCCGCGAAACACCGTGGTGTACAGGTCGCCGATCACACGCAGCGTGCGAAAGCGCGACAGCTTGGCCGCCGCTACGAACGCGCCGAACACGGCGCCGACCGCGAGCGCAGCAAGCGTGAGCGCGACCGTCATCAACGCCGCGAGCAGCAACACGCCGCCCCAGCCTTCCGGCCCGAAGCCGAGCATCTCTATCAGAGCCATTCCCTACCCCTCATCCATTACGGCGGTTCGAACCAGCCGACGAGCGTGGCTTTTCACGCCGCGCCGGCCGTTACCTCTGAACGCTCAGGCAAATCAAGGCGTGACGTCGGTCTTGAACCACTTGGCGGAGAGCTTCTTGACGGTGCCGTCGGCGAGCGCGGCGCTGATCGCGGTATCGAACTTCGCTTTCAGGTCGGCGTCCTGCTTGCGGAACGCGAGGCCTTCGCCCGGACCCCAGATCGGGCCGCCGATCTTCGGGCCGGCCATGATGATCGACGCGGTCTCTTTCTTGTCGATGTTGGCGGCGTAGTAGGTCACGTCGTCGAACGACGCGTCGATGCGGCCGTTCGCCAGGTCGAGGTCGCGCTCAGGCGAGGTCTTGTAGACGCGGATCGTGGCGACGTCCTTGAAGCCGTCGTTGATGAACTTGGTGTAGACCGTGCCCGACTGAATGCCGATGGTCTTGCCCTTCAATTGCTTGCGCAAGGCGTCGACGGTGGGTTGATCGGTTTTCGGATCACCCGACAGCTTGACGACGCCCGCGGTCGGCACGGCCTTGGGCAGCACTTTCGCGTCGGTCACGGCGAACGTGGCCGGCGTGGCGGCGTATGGCTTCGAGAACGCGATGATTTTTTCGCGCTCGGGCGTGATCGAGATCGCATCCATCAGGACGTCGAACTTGCCGGCTTGCAGACCGGGGATCATGCCGTCCCAGTCCTGGGCCACGAGGTTGCACTGGAGCTTGATGCGCTCGCACAGATTGGCGACCAGCTCAGGCTCGAAGCCGCCCAGTTTGCCGCCCGGCAAGGTCAGGTTCCATGGTGCGTAACCGCCTTCCAGCGCGATCGTCACCGTCTTCCAGTCTTTGGCCTGCACCGGTGCCGCGAAAATCGTCGCGGCACCGAGTACGGCGCCCATCAATGCTTTTGCTAACGTCGTGCGCTTCACTTTCACGTCGAAACTCCTTTGATTGAGGAAACCGTCGAGCTGTTTTTACTGCCGTCTAATTTGTATAGACAAGCTTGCATGAGTCAAAAAACCCCTGCAAGAGGATTTTTTCGAAATCGCCGAAATCATCGGGTAAGCCCCTATGCGCGACCGTGCAATAAGGCTTTTAAGGGAGTTTTGAAAGCGAAAAGACGATATGCCGGTCGCCGGCGCATGCGTCAGCGTGGTGCATTTTGTCTAGACAGGTTGTGACGCGAGGCGCTGACGCGCTTCGAGCTGGCGCGCAGCGCGCCCTACCAGATGAACGGCACGAAGCGATAACGCACGCGCGTGGTGTAGGCGGTGTAGCCCTCGAGCTCTGCCGCCAGCACGCGCTCTTCGCGCACCGCGCGCCAGCCGATGCCGATCACCAGTAGCGGCACGCAGGCAAGTCCCCACCACGAGCCGAGCAGCAAGGGCGTGCCGATGAACAACAGCAGCGCTGCCGAGTACATCGGATGACGGACATAGGCGTAGGGGCCGGTGTCGATGACTCTATGACCCCGGCTTGCCTGGATCTTCACGACGGGCGCGGCATAGCTATTGGCCCGGAAGACGAACAGGCACATGAAAATGCAGACGAAGATGCAGAGCGAGCCGGCACTCACCAGCCAGACCGGCAGCGGTGCCGACCAGCGATAGCGCATCGCATCGAGACTCATCAGGACGAGCCAGGCGCTCCACATCACCGCCACGCCCACCATGAAAAAGCGGTCCCAGCGGCTTTGTTGCGCCTGCACGATCGGCGCAAGACGCTCGGCAAGCAAACCGGGATCGTGGCGCGCCAGCCAGAAACCGACCCACAAACTCAGCCCGCCGGTCTCGATCAGATACCACCAGCCGGCGGGCCACGCGAGCGTACCCGCGGCGCCGAACAACAGCGCGCCCATGCATGCCAGCCAGGCCGCGGTTTGCAGAACAAGGCGAGTGATCATGGTCGGTTCGTCGTCGCGGGTGGTGGTTGATGCCTGTTATGCGCGGCGGTCTCAGGCCGAGGCCGTCGCGGATGAGCGCACGCGCTCGAATACGTCTGCCATGTCGATGTCGCCCGTGTTCAGACCGAATTGAACGTGTAAGCAGGTTGCGAGTTCATCCGCGCTCCTTAGCTGCCGTTCGCCGATGATCCGGCCGTCCGCAGCGCGTTCGCTGAGTTGGTCGTCGAGCAAGGTCAGCCGCGATTCTGCGAGGACCCGGCAAACGATCAGATGATTCAGGAACACCGATTCCGGCGCGGTCGAGGTGTACCAGTTCGAGGTCTCGTAATCGATCCACTCGACCGGGTGCAGGTCGAAACGGTAGACGCGCGCCCATGTGTCGTCGCGGGATTGGACTTCGAGGTAGAGCGCCTCGTGCGATGCGTCGGCGAGGCGGAACGTGCCCAACTGCGTGGGCTGCGCGGTGCCTGCGATCAGGCGCAGCGGCGCCGTCAGCGTCACGCTGCCGAAACCGACGTCGGCGATCCATGCTTCGTCCTTGATGTCGACGCGCAACACCATGTGCGTGCGAGGGGGGATCGAGTCGGATTCGCGGCCCCACAGGACCCGGCCCAGCAGGGGCGTTATGTTGAAGCCTAGCTGCGTCAGGACGTTCGCGAAGAGTGCGTTCTGCTCGAAGCAATAGCCGCCACGTTTTTGCGTGATCAGCTTGTGTTCGACTGATTCGAGATCCAGTTTTACCGCGCGGCGCGTGAGTGGGTTCAGGTTTTCGAAGGGGATCGCTCTCGGGTGCAGCGCGTGGAGTTCCTGGAGCACTTCCAGCGTCGCCGCGCGAGGCCCGTTGTAGCCTATGCGGGTAAAGTAGTTTTCCAGATTCACTGTGTGTGACATCGGTGTCGTCCCGGTATGGTTTGGGGCGCTGCGCACTCAAGGGCTCCGCGCGACCGCCCGGCTTCGGAAGATGATCATAGCTTCTTTTGCGGCCGGCCCAGGACGCCAGCCTTCCTTCCGCCGCTCTCCGTCACCGCTTCAATATGGCCATATCCATACTAAATCATTACGTTTTTATTTCATTTAATTTACACACAAAGGACCTTTAGTAGCAGTACGTAAAGCTCAGAATTACATCTCGGCAATATTGATACGAATCGTTCTCATTTGTATTGACGCACCCATTTCGCATGCGTACGATCTCGCCATCTGCTGCATCCGGCGTCGCGAACCGATGCGGCAAATCGCCGGCACACGTAGTGACGTAACGCCGCGATGGTTAGATCAGTCGATACAACACAAATAAGGATTTCGATGAAGTTCGCCCGCTCCGTCGAGCCCGCCGTTCAGGCGCGCTCGCTTCACGATGCCGCCTTGCGCGGCGGCACCGCGCGCCGTTCGCGTTTGCCTTCGTTGCGCCGCGCCGCGCTCTGCACTGCTTTCGCGTGGGCCTCGCTGACCGCCGGCGCAGCCATGGCGGAAGCCAATCCCGATGCCGCGCCGGAAGCGCCCGAAGCGGACCTGAACATCAAGGCAACCCAGACGAATCAGTGGACCGGCTTCTGGAATCGCCCGACGATGCTCGGCGACATCGGCGGCCTGCGCCCCTGGCTCGGCAAATACGGCGTGACGTTCGCGCTCACTGAAACCAGCGAAGTGCTCGCCAATGTCCGCGGCGGTCTCGCACGCGGCGCGGACTACGATGGCCTGACCACGGCGACCGTGCAGATGGATACGCAAAAGGCCTTCGGTTTGCCGGGCGGCCTGTTCAACGTCAGCGCCCTGCAGATCCACGGCGCCAACCTCAGCGCCAACAAGCTCGGCACGCTGAATACGGCGAGCGGTATCGAGGCCGACGACACCACGCGCCTGTGGGAACTGTGGTACCAGCAGTCGTTCCTGAACAAGCGCATCGACGTCAAGGTCGGTCAGCAAAGTATCGACCAGGAATTCATCACCAGCACGAACTCGGCACTGTTCGTGAACACGATGTTCGGCTGGCCTGCCCTGCCGTCCTACGACATGCCCTCCGGCGGTCCCGCTTATCCGCTGGCCGACCTCGGCGTGCGCGTGCGCGGACAGATCACGCCTTCGTTGACGGCGCTCGCCGGCGTATTCGACGGCGATCCGCTCGGCAACAACCCGAACAACAAGAGCGGCACCAACTTCAATCTGCACAACGGCACGCTGTTCATCGGCGAGTTGCAGTACGCGATCAATCAGCCGGCTGACGGCCAAATGGTCAGTGCGGGCGGCGGCGGTTTGCCGGGCACCTACAAGGTCGGCCTCTGGTACAACAACGGCAGCTTCGCCGATCAGCGCTACGACAACACCGGTCTCTCGCTTGCCAACCCGGCGTCTACCGGCGTTGCGCAGAATCATCACGGCGACTATAGCGTCTACGCGGTCGCCGACCAGATGATCTGGCGCCCGGATCCGGACGAGGCGCGCAGCCTCAACGTCTTCGCGCGCGTGATGGGCGCACCGGGCGACCGCAACCTCGTGAGCCTCGCCGCCAATCTCGGCGTCGTGCTGAAGGCGCCGTTCGCCGGCCGCGACAACGACAGCGCCGGCATCGCGCTCACGTACATCAAGATCGGCAGCCACGCGCACGGTCTTGATCAGGATAACCTGGCATTCAGCGGCGGCCCCTATGGCGTGCGCACCAGCGAAACCACGCTCGAAGCGACTTACCAGTATCAGGTCAACCCGTGGTGGCAACTGCAGGCCGACGCGCAATACACGTTCAATGCCGGCGCCGGCCAGAACCCGAGCGATCCGACGCAGCCGCTGCGCAACACGTTCGTCATCGGCGTGCGAACCAACATTACGTTCTGATGCAGTTCGTCATCGTCACACACGCTCAAGACCCATCGAATCCCATGCTTTCGATCATGACCGCAACTACCGCTTTGTGCACAGGCACCGAGGCCCATTCATGAACAATCCCACGCGCAAGTTTTCGCCGCGCGCCGCGCGCGCCCTGATCGCCGCCGCGCTCGGCACGGCCGCATTCGCGGCGGCTGGCGTCGCGCACGCCGAGCCGCAAGGTTTCCTCGAAACCGTCAAGCATCACACCACGCTGATCAACACCGTGCCGGAGAACGGCGATCAGAATCCGTACGCGGTAGTGGTCGCGCCGGTCACGGCAGGCACCGTCAAGCGAGGCGATGTCCTGGTCGGCAACTTCAACAACTCGACCAATCTGCAGGGCACCGGCAGCACGATCATCAACTATCACCCGGACACCAGGGCGATGACGGTGTTCGCCACGGTGCCGCGCGATCTGAAGGAGTGCCCGGGCGGCATCGGCCTGTCGACCGCGATGACGATGCTGAAGTCGGGTTACGTGATCGTCGGCAGCACGCCGAGCAATGACGGCACCACCGGCACCAAGGGCGCTGGCTGCCTGATCGTGATCGATCCGAACGGCAAGGTGGCGTCGACTATCACCAGCCCGAATATCAACGATCCGTGGGGCAACATGGCGGTCGTCGACAACGGCACCAGCGCGACGCTGTTCGTCAGCAACGCCGGCTTCGGCGTGGGCGGTGCGAACGGCAATCCGCCGGTGTTCAAGCAGGCTACCGTGCTGCGTCTGGACCTCGACGTGCCTACGGCCAAGCCGCCCGTCGTGAAGAAGGAAACCGTGGTGGGCAGCGGCTTCGGCGCGCAGGCCGATAAGGGCGTGTTCCTCGTCGGCCCGACCGGACTCGCGCTCTCGGGCGATCAGAAGCTGTTGTACGTGTCCGATGCCATCGGCAACCGCATCACCGAAATCGACGAACCGATGACGCGCGACACCAGCGCGGGCGTGGGCCGCCAACTGACCGCGGACGGCCTGCTGCATCGCCCGCTCGCCATGGTCACCGCGCCGAACGGCCACCTGCTCGTCACCAACGCGCTGAACGGCCAGATCGTCGAAATCGATCCTGCCGACGGCAAGCAGATCTACGCACGCTGGATCGACACCGACAAGGCGCAATCGCCGCCGGGCAACGGCGACCTGTTCGGTCTCGCGATGACGCCTGAAGGCGACGGTTTCTATTACGTGCAGGACGACGTGAACACCCTGGTGCTCGCGAAGTAACCGCAGCAAAGACGGACGCAGATCCGGCCACCAGGCCGGACGCAACCCCGGCCTACCCCACGGCCAGAAGAAGGTGAAGGAACCATGGCAAACGATCAACCCCCGCGGCCCTCCCGGCGCGGTTTTCTGAAGGCCGGCAGCGCGGCGGTCGCAGCGGGCGCAAGCCTCGGTGCGAGCGCCGCCGCCCAGGCTGCGCTCGGCAAGACGTCCGCGCACAGTGCCGATCCGCAGATGGCGGTCGAGCCGTTCTACGGCTTGCATCAAGGCGGCATCGTCACACCGCAGCAAAGTCACACGTACGTCGCCGCACTCGATCTGACGACCGAGAAACGCGACGACGTCATCGCCCTGCTGCGTGCCTGGACCGACGCCGCGGCCCGCATGACGCAAGGCAGCACGGCCGCGCCGCTGCCGACCGGCGCCGCGGCCAAAGCAGAACTGGCCGACACCCGGATTGAGACACAGGTCGGCACGAAAGCCGATGCCAGGACCGATAACACGGCCTACAGCCAGGCCAACACCCAAGCCGCGCCCGATTCCGGCGACGTGCTCGGCCTGGGCCCATGCGGCCTGACAATCACGTTCGGTTTCGGCCCGGGTCTGTTCACGAAGGACGGCAAGGACCGCTACGGCCTCGCCTCGCGCCGCCCGGCCGCGCTCGTCGATCTGCCGCGCTTCAACGGCGACCAGCTCATCGCCGAAAAAACCGGCGGCGACCTGTACATCCAGGCCTGCGCGAACGATCAGCAAGTCGCGTTTCACGCGGTGCGCCAACTGTCGCGCCTCGCTAACGGCGTCGCGACGATGCGCTGGGGCCAGGCCGGTTTCGTGTCGGGTCCGCGCGGTCAGACGCCGCGCAATCTGATGGGTTTCAAGGACGGCACCAACAATCCGTCGACGGCCAAGCCGCAGTTGATGAACGAATTCGTCTGGGCCCGCGCCACCGCCGACGCACCGTGGATGGAAGGCGGCACCTACACCGTGGTACGGCGCATCCGCATCACGCTGGAGCACTGGGACAACACCGAGGTCGGTTTCCAGGAGCAGGTGTTCGGCCGCCACAAATACAGCGGCGCGCCAATCGGCAAGAAAAACGAGTTCGACGCAGTGGACCTGAAGGAAGAAGACAAGGACGGCAATCCGGTGATCCCGGAGAACTCGCATGTGCGCCTGTCGAATCAGGCGAGCAACAACGGCGCGCAGATTCTGCGCCGCTCCTATTCGTACAACGACGGCACGAATTTCTACATCGAGCGCTGGCCGCCATGGCGTCAGGAAACCGAATACGACGCGGGGCTGATTTTCGTGGCTCACCAGAGCGACCCGCGTACCGGCTTCATTCCGATCAACGACAAGCTCGCGAAGTTCGACATGATGAACCAGTTCACGACGCACGTAGGCAGCGCGGTATTCGCGGTGCCGCCGGGCGCCAGGCCGGGTTCGTATATCGGCGCCGGGCTGTTCGAGACGTAATGCAGGCCACGAAGTAAGTCGCAAAGCAAACCGCCGGCCGCGAGGCCGGTGACAAGCGGCACATCAAAGATCAACAACGACATCTCTAACGGATTTTAGGATCATGGCTCATTCCTGGTTTGGCACCCGCCTGCGCCTCGTCAGCAGCGCCGCCGCCCTCACGCTGGCCGCCTTCGCGACGGAGCCGTCGACGGCTCACGCGGCGTCGATCACGCTGTACAACGCGCAGCACGAGCAGGTCGTCAATGTGCTCGCCAAAGACTTCGAAAAGCAGTCGGGCATTTCGGTGAAGATCCGCAACGGTGAAGGCCCGGCAATGGCCGCGCAAATCGTCGCGGAAGGCGCAGCGACGCCCGCCGATGTGTATTTCACGGAAAATTCGCCCGAGCTGATGCTGCTCGAAGAGAAAGGCCTGCTGAGCAAGGTGGACGGCGCGACGCTCGCCACCGTGCCGGCGCGCTTCAACTCGCCGACCGGCGCATGGGTGGGCGTGACCGCGCGCGAAACCGTGCTGGCCTACAACACGACCAAGCTGCAGGCATCGCAACTGCCGCAATCGCTGTTCGACCTCGCCAAGCCGGAATGGAAAGGCAAGGTCGGCATTGCACCGAGCGACAGCGACTTCCTGCCGCTGGTGAGCGCCGTGCTCGCGCTCAAGGGTGAAGCGCAAACCGTCGCGTGGCTGAAGGGCCTGAAAGCCAACGCACAGATTTTCGACGACGACGAAGGCGTGGTGGCGGCCGTCAACCGCGGCGGCGTCGCGACCGGCATCATCAATAACTACTACTGGGCGCGTCTGCACGCTGAACTCGGCGATGCGAAAACCCGCAGCGCGATCTATCACTTCGGCAACGGCGACGCCGGCGCAATGGTCAACGTGTCGGGCGCAGCAGTGCTGAAGTCGGCCCACAACACGGACGGCGCGCAGAAGTTTCTCGCCTATCTGGTCAGCGAGCGCGCGCAGGAGTTGATGGCGAAGAGCCACGTCATGTTCGAATATCCGCTGCACGCAGGCGTCGCACCGGATCCGATCCTCAAGCCCTTCGCTGAACTGAACCCGCCGGCGCTGACGATCCAGCAACTCGGCGACGACAGCCAGGCCGGCAAACTGCTGCGCCAGGCAGGCTTGCTATAAATGAGCGATGCCGTGTCAGCCGGCCCTCCGGCTGTAACCCCCGCCGCGGCGCGCGTCCATTCGCGCGCGCCGCGCGGTTTGTTTGCGGCAGCAGCACTCAGCGCTTTGCTGGTGTTGCTGCCGATTGCGTTTACCTTCTGGCGCGCGGCGAGCTTCGGTATCGGCGAGGCGGTCGATCTGATCTTCCGGCCGCTCGTCGGCGAACTGCTGGTCAACACGCTGCTGATCACCATATCGACCACGCTCGTCTGCGCGGTCGTCGGCACGGCGGCTGCCTGGTTCGTCGAACGCACGCATTTGCCGGGGCGTCGCATCTGGGCCGTGCTCACCGCCGCGCCGCTCGCGATGCCCGCCTTCATTTCGAGCTATGCGTGGGTGTCGCTGAGTCTGGATTTGCAAGACTTCAACGGTGCGTTGCTGGTGCTGAGCTCCGCGTATTTCCCGCTCGTCTATCTGCCGGTGGCCGCGGCGTTGCGCAGCATGGACCCGGCGCTCGAAGAAAGCGCGCGCGCGCTCGGCTGCAATCGCTGGACCACCTTCATTCGCGTCGTGCTGCCGCAACTGCGCCCGGCGCTGCTCGGCGGCATGCTGCTGGTGGCGCTGGGCGTGCTGTCCGAATTCGGCGCGTTTACGCTGCTGCGCTTTCGCACCTTCACCACGCAAATCTATGCGGAATACCGTACCAGTTTCGATGGCGGCGGCGCTTCGCTGCTCGCGTGTCTGCTGATCGTGATCTGCCTCGTCGTGCTGGCGTTCGAGTTTCGGGTACGCGGCGCGGCGCGTTATGAACGCGTCGACCGCGGCACGCGTCGCGCAGTGTTGCGCTACGACCTCGGTGCATGGCGCTGGATCGTCGTGGCTGGATTTGCCGCACTGGCGATCGCGACGCTCGGTGTGCCGCTCGGCATGATCGGCTACTGGCTCACGCAACCGGGCGCGGCCGCCGTCACGCCGGCCGACGTGTCGCCCGAACTGCTGTTCAACGCAACGATCTCATCGCTCGGTTTCGGGCTCGCCGCCGCACTGCTGACCACGCTGCTGGTCGTGCCGCTTGCGTTCCTGCTGGTGCGTTATCCGACGCGCTGCGCGACGCTGTTCGAACGCACCGTGTTTCTGGCGCAAGGGATCCCCGGACTGGTGATCGCGCTGGCCATCGTGTCGCTCGCGGTGCACGCACTGCAGCCGCTTTATCAAAGCGCGACGCTGCTGGTGATCGCTTACGCGATGCTGTTCATGCCGTTGGCGCTGGTGAGCGTGCGCGCCGCCTTCATGCAGGCGCAGCCGCGCCTCGAGGAGACTGCGCGCGCACTCGGCCTGAGCTGGTCGCAAACCCTGTTCCGCGTGGTGCTGCCGCTCGCGGGTCCTGGGCTCGGCGCGGCAGCGGCCATGGTGTTCATCTCGGTCGTCACCGAACTGAACGCGACGCTGCTGCTCTCCCCCATCGACACGCAAACACTCGCGACCCAGGTCTGGGCCGACACGTCGACCATGGCGTTCGCCGCCGCCGCGCCCTATGCGGCGCTGCTTACCGGCATTTCGCTGTTCGCCTCCGGCCTCCTGTTCGCGTTGCTCGGCAGATCGGCATTGCTCGGCGAACGCAGCTGAACGTCGCGCCCTCGCCCGCTTTTTCAATCGGATTTTCATGAGCGAACTTCGTATCCGCGGACTGCAAAAATCGTTCGACGGCCACCCCGTGCTGCACGGCATCGATCTCTCCGTCGAGCGCGGCACGCTGCTCGCGCTGCTTGGACCGTCCGGCAGCGGCAAGACCACCTTGCTGCGGCTGTTGTGCGGCTTCGAACGCGCGGATAGCGGCAGCGTCGAAATCGACGGACGCCGCGTGGCCGGCGACAACCTGCATGTGCCTTCAGAGCAGCGGCGCATCGGTTACGTGCCGCAGGAAGGCGCGCTGTTTCCGCATCTGTCGGTGGCGGACAACATCGTGTTCGGCTTGCCGCGCCCGCAGCGGCGCGCACGCCATCGGGTGGCGGAATTGCTCGAACTGGTCGGCCTGCCGGCGAACTTCGGCACGCGTGCGCCGCAGCAGTTGTCGGGCGGTCAGCAGCAACGTGTGGCGTTGGCTCGCGCACTCGCGCCGTCGCCGACGCTGGTGATGCTCGACGAGCCCTTCTCCTCGCTCGACGCCGCCTTGCGGCTCGAAACGCGGCAAGCGGTGGCCAGCGCCCTCGCCGCTGCGGGCGCTACGGCGGTTCTTGTCACGCACGATCAATCGGAAGCGCTGTCGCTCGGCCATGAGGTCGCGGTGCTGTGGGACGGCCGGCTGATCCAGACCGCCACGCCGGAGACGCTGTACCGCAGGCCGGTGACGCGCGAACTCGCGTCGTTCGTCGGCGAAGCGGTGTTGTTGCCGGGCGTGGTCACGCAGGATCGCGTCGACTGCGAGCTCGGCGACTTGCCGCTGTGCGCGCCGATGGGCAACGGCGCGGTCGATGTGATGGTGCGGCCTGAGCAGATCCGTCTGCTGCGTGCTGAAGAGACCATGCCGAATGGCGTGGCATCTCATGACGCTATCGTGCAGGAAGTGATCTTTCAGGGGCAGGACGCAGGCGTCGCGCTGCAACTGCAGTCCGGCGCGCGGACGGTGGTGCGCGCCAGAGTGCCGGGTTATCTGTCGCCGCGGCCGGGCGAACATGTACGGCTTGCGGTGGATGGCGAGGTGACGGCTTATCCTCGGGGTTGAGCGGCGCAACTAAGCCCCGCGCCCCTGCGGGCGCAGCGACAAGTCCTGCACCATCTGCGCGGCCAGATAATCGCACGTGGGCCGATCCGATTTGGCGCTGCGCGCCACCACGATTTCCAGCGGCGCGATCTTCGGCAAGCCCTGCGCTTCGCCGAGAATCGCCAGCCGCGACGGCACGCTGCAACGCGTGAGCGCGATCACCGAAAGCCCCGCGTCCACGGTCGCCACCAAACCCATCAGACTGGCACTGCTAAATGCCGCCCGATAGCGGATATGCGCGCCATCCAGCGCGGCCAGCGTGTGCTGACGCGCGACACAACCCGGCTCGTAAAGCCCCACGGGCAAAGGCGACGCCGCCAGCACCGGCGTATCCTCCGATGCCCCCACCCATACCATCGGCTCGCTGCGCACGAACTCGCCGCGCAATTTGCGATCGCGCGTGACGAAAGCGAGATCGATCTTGTTGTCCGCCAGCATCGGCGCGAGCGACGTGCTCTGCGCGCAGACGATCTCGATCTCCACATGCGGATACAGATTCGAAAACCGCCGCAACACCGGGGACAGCAGCGACGACACGTAATCGTCCGGCGCGCCCAGCACCACGCGCCCGGTCACTTCCGGCCGCACGATCGCCGACCACGCCTCTTCATGCAGCGCCAGCACGCGCCGCGCGTACTCGAGCAGCGTATTGCCGGGCCGCGTCAGCGAGAGATTGCGCGTATCGCGGACGAACAACGTGGTGCCGAGCATGGTTTCGAGCCGCTTGATCTGCATGCTGACCGCCGCCTGCGAGCGGTGCACGGTAGTCGAAGCCTTCGTGAAGCTACCCGTTTCCACCACCGCGACGAAGGTGCGCAGCAAATCGACGTCGAATTCGGGGTGCATGATTTATCAATCCAGCTTATGGAATTTCTCAATTTAATTCGTTTGTCGATGCCGTGCAAGCCGCGCAATACTGGTGACTCAACCTTATGTGACTCACTTCCGGAGCCGCTTCGCATGCCCCTCACCCAACGTCAACAAGGCGCCATTACGCTGGCCGGTGGCGGACTCCTGATGGGCACGCTCGGCATCTTCGTCGAGGAAGCGCGGCTCGGCGCGCTGACACTGGTGTTCTTTCGCTGCCTGTTCGGTTTCCTCTCGCTCGCGGCGTACTGCGCATGGAAAGGTTTCTTCACACGCGCGCATTTCACGCGCCGCACCGTCGCGCTGGCGCTGATCTCCGGCGTGTTGATGGTCACGCAGTGGGTCGGTTTCTTCGACGCGATTCATCGCACCAGCATTGCGGTGGCGACCGTGGTGTTTCATGTGCAGCCGTTCTGGGTCGTGCTGATGGGCGCGGCGCTGTTCAACGAGCGCCTCGGCGTCGACCGGCTGGGCTGGATCGCGACCGCATTCGTCGGACTTGTTCTGGCCTCGGGCGTCGCGGCTACCGCGGATCTGCAAGGGCATGCGAGCTATCTGATCGGCATCGGCGAAGCATTGGCCGGCTCGGTGCTGTATGCGAGCGTCACGCTGATCGCCAAAGGGCTCGGCAATTTGCGGCCGCACCTGCTGACACTCGCGCAATGCGCGGTTGGCGTGGTGTGTCTGCCCTTCATTGCGCCGCTTACCACCGTGCATATCGGGCCGATGCAGTGGTTCTGGCTGATCGGCATGGGTGTCCTGCACACCGGGCTATCGTATGTGTTGATCTACGGCGCACTACCGAAACTGACCACGCCGATCATCGCCGTGCTGCTGTTCGTCTATCCGCTGACGGCGATCGTAGTCGATGCCGTCGTGTATGGGCGGGCACTGTCGCTGCCGCAACTCGCGGGCATGGCCCTGATCGTGGCCGCGAGTCTCGGCGTAAATCTCGGCTGGCCGTTATTGTCGATGTTGCGTCCCGGCGCACGCGCGCGGCATCACGCCGATTGAGCGTTAGGGCGCTGCGGCAGGTCTTGTTTCAGTCGTCGTAGTGGAAACGGCAGGCGATCACGTAAATCTTTCCGTCTCGCGGCAAATAGACCAGGCGATCAGCGTGCGTGATACGGCGCGACCAGAACCCGCTCAAGCTGCCGACCAGCGCCTCCGGTTTTCCAGTGCCGCGATAAGGATCGCGCCGGCACTCCTCAAGCAGCGTATTGATCTTGCGTAAGACTTTGCGATCGGTTTCCTGCCAATACCGATAGTCGTCCCATGCTTCATCGGTGAACATAAAAACACTATCCGCCTTTGCGGCCTCCTCGTTGCGGCTTCTCTGTTTGTTCATCGGTCAGCAGTTCGCGCGGCAACGCACTGCCGGCATTCAACTGGGCGATAGACCTGGCGAGCCGCTGGGCATTCTTCGAAGAACTCAGAAGATACAAGGTTTCTTGCATCGCATTGAAATCCTCGAGCGAAACCATCACCACATTTTCGCCACTCTGTCTGGTTATCAGCATGGGCGTGTGATCGCGGCAGACGTCGTCCATCGCTTGCTTGAAGCCGGCACGCGCCTCGCTGTAAGTAAGGACGTTCATTGGTTTCTCGATCTGGCAGGTTGCCCTCCAGTCGCTCCTGTCAAAAGTTAGAGACGATTCCACCGCCAAGCGGATTTCTCATGCCACGGCGGCTGCCATATCGGCTGCCATATGCGTCGACAACCCGGGGACAAAACCATCCCGAGCCGGAGATTCATTGTACAGGTTTCTGTACATATCGGCAAACCCAAATGAGCAAAGGAAACGTCGTCCAACCGACAGGAAGCATGCCCGCTGCCGCCCACGCCCGCTACTCAGCCAAACGGCCAATCTCACTGCGGCAACACCTCTCCTTTCGTCTCCGGCGCAAACGGGATCACGAACAAGCCGACGATAAACGCCAGCGCCGTCAACGCCACCGGCACGCCCAGCGTATGCATATGCAGCACCGCCGCGCCGAGCAGAAAGTTGACACCGGCCCCGACAAACCGCCCGAACGACGTGCAGAACGCGAACGCCGTGGCCCGCACCCGGGTTTCGAACTGTTCCGGCAGCCACAAGCTGAACAGCGCGAAATTGCCGCCAAAAAAGCCCAGCACGAAGAGCCACGCGATAAACGGCGCGAGCCCGTTCGGCAAATAGAACGCCCAGCCGAAACTGCCGGCAATCGCCACCGCCATGCCGGTGAAGTAAACCGCCAGCGTCTTCTTGCGGCCGATTCGCTCGGCGAGCGGCGGCAACGCGAGACAACCGAGAATCGTCGCAATCGACAGCAAGCCGGTTGCCAGCGACGCCGTCCTGATCGCATCGTTCTTCGCCATGCCGGCCTTGGTCGCCAGTTGAATCACAGCCGACGGCTCGTACACCGCGCCCGCCCACAAACCGACGATCGCGATGGTCAACAGAATGCAAGCGACCCACGTGCGACGCCGATACGTCGGCCCGAAGATTTCACGCAGCGGCTTGACTTGCTCGGTGCGCGCTTCCGCCTTCTGCCACTTTTCCGACTCCTTCACGCGCAGCAGCACCAGAATCGCCACCACCACCGGCACCGCGCCGGTCAGGAACATCGCGCGCCAGCCGTAATGCACGCCGATCGTGTAGTTGAGCGCCGCAGCGAGAAAAAACCCGGCGTAGTACCCCGTCTGCAGATAACCCGCGCCCATCTTACGGCGATCTTCAGGCCATGACTCTGCCACATAGGTCCCCGCCAACGCCCACTCGCCGCCAATGCCGACCCCGGCAATGAAGCGGTAGACGCCGAGTTCCCACACGTTGTGCGAGGTCGCTGCAAGTCCCGTGAAAATGGCGAACGTGAAAATGGTGCCCGCCAGCACCTTGGTGCGGCCGAAGCGGTCGGCCAGCGGCCCCCAGATGAACGACAGCCCCCAGCCGACCAGAAACAGCGCGAACAGAATCGAACCGGCGAGCCCGACATTGGCCGGCGTCGCGGCGTACCCCGAGCGCGGCAGCAGCTCGGTCAACGCCGGCGTCAGCACGAGCGCGTAGATGAACGAGTCCATTCCGTCGAGCGTCCAGCCGGCCCACGCTCCCCAAAAACCTGCGATCTGCGAACGATTGAGCGGCGTGCGGCGCCGCACGACCGACGTGCGGTCGGTTAGTGAATTCATCATGCTCCTCCGGCCCTGCGGTTGACGTACGTGGCGTACGTGACTGACATAAAGGGAACGACGGGATGGCGTGCCTGCTCGCGAATCGATGCGCCTCGTATAAGGTTGAGAGGGCATCGCGGGCCGCCGGTGGTAAAAAGCTTTGCGGGTTTGCCCGTCTGTAATTGGCACATTTTCATATATAATATTTGATACCATGAGCAACGCAACAGATGGTTTTCCCCTGGACGCCCCGGCGCGCAGCCCGCTTCTACCCGCGGCGGCGCCGCGTGAGAGCATGTCCCATGTCATCGCGGAGGCGCTGCGCGCGGCGATTGTCGACGGCACCCTGGCGCCTGGCGCACCGTTGCGGCAGGACGCAATCGCGCGGCATTTCTCGGTGAGTGCAATTCCCGTGCGCGAAGCTTTGCGTCAGCTCGAAAGCGAAGGCTGGGCGAGAGCCGCCGTGCATAAAGGCGCAACCGTCGCGCCCTTGTCGGCGGATGAAGCGCGCGAAATCTATGAGATTCGCGCCGCGCTGGAGAGCCTTGCCATCGGCCTCGCGATTCCGAATCACACCGAGGCCACGCTGCGCGAATCCGCCGCGCTCTGCCGCGCCGCCGAGCGCGAGCCGGACCCGTCGTTGTACGTCGCGCGCAACGTCGCGTTTCATATGAGCCTGTATGCGCCCGCTGCCCGTTCGCAACTCGAGGACATGATCGGCACGCTGCATCGGCGCGGCGAGCGGTATCTGCGCCTGAAGTTCGGCTTGCCGTCGTACAAGGGCGAGTCGGACAATGAACACGCCGCCTTGCTCGACGCCGTACAACGTCGTGATATTCCCGCTGCACAATCCCTGGTCGCCGCGCATCTGCTCGGCACCGGCGACCTGCTCTACCGTTTCCTGACCGAACGCGCGCAGGCGGAAGCCGCGCTCGCGAACCAACCCAGGCCGCGTGCCAGACGCACGCGCGCCACCACCGGGAGCTGAATCCGCCGATGAACCGATCCGCCGAAGCCACCGACGCTTCCACCACCGCACGCTCCTGGACCACGCGCCGCGACGAAAAGAACCGTCGTCTCGCGGCGATTTCCCCCTGGCTGGAAGACGGCGTCCTGCCGACCAACCGCATCGTCGACGCACTCGAAGCGCTGATTAAGCCGGGCGACCGCGTCGCCCTCGAAGGGGACAACCAGAAACAGGCCGACTTCCTGTCGCGCTCGCTCGCCAAGGTGGATCCGCACAAGATCCACGACGTGCATCTGCTGATATCGAGCATCGGCCGGCCGGAACATCTGACGCTGTTCGAGCGCGGTATCGCGCACAAGGTCGACTTCTCGTTTGCCGGGCCGCAGAGTTTGCGCGTCGCGCAGCTGCTCGAAGACGGGCAACTGGAAATCGGCTCGATCTACACCTACGTCGAGTTGTACGCGCGGATGTTCGTCGACCTCACGCCGCACGTCGCGTTGCTGTGCGCGGAGAAGGCCGACCGTCACGGCAATCTGTACACCGGACCGAACACCGAGGACACGCCGACCATCGCCGAAGCCGCCGCGTTCCGGCATGGCATCGTGATCGTGCAGGTCAACGAGATCGTCGACGAACTGCCGCGTGTCGATATTCCCGGTTCGTGGGTCGACGTGGTCGTGCAGGCGGATCGGCCCTTCGCCGTCGAGCCGCTCTTCACGCGCGACCCCCGGCATATAGGCGACCTGCAGGTGCTCACCGCGATGATGGTGATTCGCGGCATCTACGAACCGTATGGTGTGAGCTCGCTGAATCACGGCATCGGCTTCGATACGGCGGCGATCGAATTGCTGCTGCCCACCTACGGCGAATCGCTCGGGCTGAAAGGCAAGATCTGCCGCAACTGGACGCTCAATCCGCACCCCACCATGATTCCCGCGATCGAATCGGGCTGGGTCGACAGCATCCATTGCTTCGGCAGCGAGGTCGGCATGGAGGCGTACATCGAAGCGCGGCCCGACGTCTTTTTCACCGGCAACGACGGCAGCCTGCGCTCGAACCGGGTGTTGTGCCAACTGGCCGGTCAATACGGCGTCGATCTGTTTATCGGCTCGACCTTGCAGATCGACGCGGACGCCAATTCGTCGACGGTCACGCGCGGCCGCCTCGCCGGTTTCGGCGGTGCGCCGAACATGGGCCACGATCCGCGCGGCCGGCGTCATTCGAGCGAAGCATGGCTCAAGCTGCTGAAGGACCAGGGTCCGGTGTCGCGTGGACAGAAGCTGGTCGTGCAGATGGCCGAAACGTACAAGAAAGGCGGCGAGCCGACCTTCGTCGATGAACTCGACGCGGTGGCCGTCGGCGCGAAGAGCGGCATGCCGATCGCGCCCGTGATGATCTACGGCGACGACGTAAGCCATGTCGTCACCGAGGAAGGCATCGCGCATCTGCACAAAGCCGAAGGGGTCGACGAGCGGCGCGCGGCGCTGGCAGCAGTAGCCGGTGTCACGCCGATCGGGTTGCGCGCGAAGCCGGAGAAAACGGCCGAACTGCGCCGGCGCGGCATCGTCGCGTATCCGGAAGATCTCGGCATTCGTCGTGGCGAAGCGAAGCGTTCGTTGCTGGCCGCACGCAGCATCGACGATCTGGTGACGTGGTCAGGCGGCCTGTACGCGCCACCGGCACGCTTCAGGAGCTGGTGACGATGGCGCCCGCTGTTTTGCTCGAGTGCGAGGCCGACGCCATGCCGGACGTAAAGGCGGAACTCGCGTCCCGTGCTGCCGCGCTGACTGGGAGAGAAACGGGCGCGGTCAGGTCCATGGCGTATGCCGAACCAGTGACTGAGGTCGACGTGCTCTGGCGCATCGCGCCGGCACGCCAGCGCGCCACGTTCTTGCACGTGGCAGGCACGGTAGAAAGGCAGGCGCCTGGCGTACGGACAGCACCGTCCGATGCGCAGCTCGCGCGCTTCGCGGTGTCCGCGCTGATCGACGAAGCGCAACTCACGCCGAAGCCCGCGCTGGTCGACCGGCGCGGCAGCGGCGCGCATCACGACCTCGATCTCGCCACCATGCTGCGCTCGGCACACGCGCTCGAACCGACCTTCGCGGCGCTCGCACGCGCCGCGCGCCGCCGTGGCAAACCATCCGCGCTGTTGCGTGCCGAACTCGCGCAAATCGGCCGCGCCGGCGAGCAGGCCATGCTGCATGCCACCGGTGGCAGTAACGCGCATCGCGGCGCGATCTGGATCGTCGGCCTGCTGGTGGCGGGTGCCTCGATGTCGAGCGGCGCCACGCGTCTGAACGCGTCGCAGGTCTGCACACTCGCCGCGCAGACTGCCTGCTTTCCGGATCGCTTCGCCGCCCCCGCCGACAGTCACGGCGAGCGCGTGCGGCAGCGCTATCAGGTGGGCGGAGCGCGCCGTGAAGCGCAAGACGGCTTCCCGCATGTCGTCGAGATCGGCCTGCCCGCCTTACTCACGGCACGAGCCCGGGGCGTCGGCGAAAACGCGGCGCGTATCGACGCCCTGCTCTCGATCATGGTGTCGCTCGACGACACCTGCCTGCTCCATCGCGCGGGTCTGCCGGGCTTGCACGCGGCGCAACACGGCGCGCGCCGCGTGTTGCAAGCCGGCGGGAGCTCGACGCCGGATGGGCATACTGCCCTCGTTGCGCTCGACCGTGACTTGCTGTCGCTCAACGCATCGCCTGGTGGCGCAGCCGATCTGCTCGCCGCCACCCTCTTTCTCGATATGCTGGCGCAGCATGCCGCCGGCGGGAGCTCAGCCTCATGGAACATCTGACCTTCGACTATCCGGCGCAACGCGCCGTCACGACCCGCGCGCATGTCGGCGTGGTCGGTTCGGGCGACCTGGAAGTCCTGCTGTCGCCGGCTGAAAACAGCGCGGCTCTGAGCGCGCACGTGGTCGTGCGGACCAGCGTCGACGGCTACAGCCACATCTGGAAGAGCGTGCTCGACCGCTTCTTCACGCGCTACGACGGCGCGGCGCACATCGAAATCAACGATTTCGGCGCGACACCCGGCGTCGTGGCGCTGCGGCTCGCGGAGGCCATCGAAGCGGCGGAACAGGGAGATGCCGCATGACGACCGTCGCTACTGCACGCCCCGCGCCGATGCTGCACGAAAGTTTCATTGAACTGCCCGCGCGCGAGCGCGCCCGCTCGCTGCTCGACGCCGGCACGTTCCGCGAACTGCTCGGACCGTTCGACAGAATCGAGTCGCCGTGGCTGCCGCTGCAAGGCGTCGTCTGCCAGGCGGATGACGGCTGCGTGATCGCGCGCGGCACCCTCGACGGCGAGCCGGCCGTGGTCGCCGCGATCGAGTCCGCATTCCAGGGCGGCAGCATCGGCGAAGTGTCAGGCAGCAAGATCGCCGCCGCGCTCGAGATGGCCTTGCGCGACTGCGAACGCGGCAAGATCGTCCGCCCTGTCGTGTTGTTCGAAACCGGTGGCGTCAGGCTTCAGGAAGCCAACCTCGGTCTCGCGGTAATCGCCGAGATTCAGGCAGCGATCGTCGCGTTGCGCCGGCATGTGCCGGTGGTCGGCGTGATCGCGGGGATGGTGGGCTGCTTCGGCGGCATGTCGCTGGCGGCGGCCTTGTGCTCGTATCTCGTCGTGACGAAGCAGGGGCGGCTCGGCATGAACGGCCCCGAAGTGATCGAACAGGAGGCCGGTATCGAGGAACTCGATGCAAGCGATCGGCGCCGCGTGTGGCAGTTGATCGGCGGCGAACAACGGGCCGCGACCGCGCTCGCCGATCACCTCGTCGAGGACGATGCGGACGCGGTGCGCGCCGCCGTGCGGTCCGCATTCACTCAAGGGCTGCCGGCTGCGCATCGCAGCGAACAGGTCGACATGTTCCTTGACCGCCTTGCGCGGATCGACCCGGCCAGCGTCACGCCGGAAACGATGCGTGAGATTTACAACCCACATGCTCAGAACAACGCACGCAAGGAGCAGGCATGAGCGACACCACCCTCAGCCGCGGTGCGCGCTGGTTCCATGCACTGGCTGGCGAACCGTCCGGTAAAGCGCCCGTGTGGAGCGGCGATGCGTCGCTCGGCGACGAAGCCGCGCGCTTCGTCGCGGTCGTTCCCGATCCCGACAACCGCTTTCCACGCGCGACCGATAATGTTGTCGGCCTCGAACAAGGCTGGCTGCTCGCGCGCGCCGTACGCGAGGCCGTCGCACGGGACGAAGCGAGCGAAACGCGCCGACCGATCGTCGCGATCGTCGACGTAAAAAGCCAGGCGTACGGCTACCGCGAAGAGATGCTCGGCATTCACCTCGCCTGCGCCGCTGCGGTCGATGCCTATGCATCGGCGCGCGACGCCGGGCACCCAGTGATCGCGCTGATCGTCGGGCCCGCCATGTCGGGCGCGTTCCTCGCGCACGGCTATCAGGCCAACCGGATCGTTGCGCTCGACGCACCCGGCACGATGGTCCATGCCATGGGCAAGGAAGCGGCCGCACGCGTCACGCGGCGCACGGTCGAAGCGCTCGACACGCTTGGCGAAACCATCGTGCCGATGTCGTACTCGATGACGTCGTTTGCCAAACTCGGCCTGCTCGATCAGTTGATCGAAGGCGTCGACGCCGATGCCCCCGATGCCGCGCAGATCGAGCGCGTGCGTCAGGTATTGACCGAACAGATCCGCAGCGCGCGCGCTGGCAGCCGCGATCTGTCGCATCGTCTGGAATCGGCTGCGGCGCAAAAGAATCGCGCAGCGTCGATCGAGGTGCGGCGGCGTCTCGCAGAACAATGGGATGCCGTGTAATGCAGGTCTGCGCCGCGCCGCCGTTTGCAGCCAATCACGCATTGTCGTGCGATGCGCGCTGGCGGCCGCATGATCTGCTACGCCTGACCCGATTGCCACAGCTCGACGGCGAACCGGCGTGGGTCCGCGGGTCTTTCGCGCGCGCGCCGTATGCGGTCGTGCGGCGCGCACTGGCCGCTAACGGCTTCGTGGCGATCGGCTTGCGCGGCGCGGAGCGGTCGCAGCGTTACGGCACGTGGGTGCATCGGGACGATATTGAAATCGCCGTGCCACCGGAAGCGTTGGCCCGAAGCAGCCCGCTTGCGGAGCGCAATGCGTTGCCTGCTTTTGCGACCCTCGCCGCATTGCAACGCGACACGGCCGGCGCATTGACGGGATTCGTTTGGGGACCAACCGGCAGCACGGGATTCGAACTGGCCACTCAAATTCCCACGGCCACATTCTCAAGCGATCTCGATCTACTAATCCGTGCGCCGGAAAAACTCTCGCGTCATGCAGCCATTCAGTTGCTGGACTATCTTCAAGCGACCGCGCAACGCACCGGCAGTCGTGTGGATGCACAACTGGAAACACCCGCTGGCGGCGTTGCACTGGCCGAGTGGGCAGCGGACAAAGCACGCGTGATGGCACGCCATGCCCGCGGCCCACTGCTTGTTGCCGATCCGTGGGCACCCGCCCGCGACAGTACCTGATGCTCGCCCTTCAGTTCCCGGGCCAGGGCGCGCAGTCGGACGGATTCCTGCACCGTCTGCCGCAGCACCGCGCCGTGACCCACACGCTCGAAGAAGCCTCGCAGGTGCTCGACATCGATGTACTCACCTTCGACACGCCCGACGCACTGCGCTCGACCGTCGCCGTTCAGATGGGTTTGACCGTCGCGGGCGTGGCAATCGCGCGCGCACTGACCGATGAACAGTTCAATCCGGAAATCAGCGCGGGTTTGTCGGTGGGCGCGTATGCGGCGGCGGTTAGTTGCGGCGCGGTTCACTTTGGCGACGCGCTAATGATGGTTCGCAAGCGCGCCGAGTTGATGGAGACGGCGTACCCGTCCGGCTACGGCCTCGCGGCCGTGTCGGGTTTGACCGAACACCAACTGGAAACACTCGCCGTGCAACACGCGGATGCGGGCTATGAACGTGTCTATATTGGCAATGTCAACGCGCCGCGTCAGATCGTCATGGCGGGGGCGAATGGCGCACTGGACACGTTCATCGAACGCGCTTTGGCGGCAGGCGCACGCAAAGCCATTCGTCTTGCGGTAAGCGTGCCGTCACATTGCGAACTACTCGCGCATGCCACGGACGAGTTGATTGCTTACGCAAAGGACGTCCCGTTCCACACGCCGCACAGCGCCTATATCGGCAATCGCGGCGGCCGCCCCTTGTACACAGCAGAGGCCATTCGCAACGATCTCGCGACTAATATGCGCCACACCGTACGCTGGTTCGACGCGCTCACCGTCATGCAGGAAATGGGTGCCCACGTGCTGATTGAAGCGCCACCGGGCCAGGTGTTGACGGACATTGCCCGCGAGAACTTTCCGGAGACCACAGCGCTTGCCGCCAGTAACTTTTCGTTCGACAAGCTGGTCGCTACCGCGCGCCGGCGCCTCGGGATGGATGGGCTTTAGAGCACGGCCATACGACCAACGCACGCACTATTGCTCACTCCACTCATTCCACAAAGATTTCCTGCAGCGTAGACAAGGCATTCGATAGCGCCGTATCCGACACCGCGCCGGCTCGCTTCACGAGCCGCGTCTTGTCTACCGTACGAATCTGGTCGAGCAGGATCAACCCTTTCTTGCGCAAGAAGGTGAGCGGAACACGAAAAGGTGCCGCGCGACCGGCCGTGGTCATGGGCGCGACAATCACGGTCCGCAGGTGATCGTGCAACTCTGCCGGCGACACCACCACGCAAGGACGCGTTTTCTGTATCTCGCTGCCGACGGTGGGATCCAACGCGACCAGCCAGACGTCGCCGCGCGCTACCACTCGAGCCCCGCGTCATCGGCGTTGGGAAACTCGCCCATCACGAGACCATCGTCTTTGGACGCCGCCAACGAACGGCTAGCCTCCGCCCACCCCGTACGCGCTTTTTTCTGCGGTCGCCGTATCACCAGCGCGTTGCCTTCCACTTGCATATCCACTTCGTCCTCCAGCCCCAGCTGGGTCAAAATCGGTTTCGGAATCAGTACGCCATGGGAATTACCCATTCTGCGGATGGTCGTTTTCATGGCTGCACCTGAACTGGAATCGTAAGCGGTTGGGCTTTAAAAGTAAACACAATGTTAGTACAGTGTAGCACGGCAAATGGCATAAGACGAATGACATGTTTTGGCGTACTCGTTGGCCGCCTGCTTCACCGTCTCTCGATCAACTGCCGCCCCATCGCCTTCGCATACTGATCACACGCGCTGCGTGCAACGCGTGATGCCGCCAGCACGCCGACGTCGGCGTCGTCGCGGTAGATCATTGCAACGTCGATCGGCGGCGGCAGCGGACGCACCTGCAATTGCCCCAGTTCGCCGCTGCTCAGAAAAGGCTCGACGAACAGCGCCGGCACCGCCGCGATCCCATAGCCATCGCGCAACAGTTTCACAATCACCGCCACCGACGGCATGCAGGTCACCTGAGTATCCGCAAACGGCACGCCGGCGCGTTTCGCAAGCGTCTCCACGATCGCTTGCACGGCAATTTGCGGCGCGGTGCCACGGCCGAACGTCAGCACGGGTTTCTGCAATACGGTCCGCACATGTTGCGCGCGGCTCGCCGGAATCAGATCGCTGCGCGCGATCCAGCGCACCGGATAGCTCGCCAGCAAGGTCGAAACGATCGACGCTTCCTGCTCGCCGGTGTCTTCCACCTGAATGACGAGATCCAGCTCGCCGGCGCGCAAGCGAGGTCCAAGCACAGCGCTCGAGTCGACGGTCAGGTCTACGACGATGCGGTTGTACTCGACGTTCAGCATCCGGATGTAGTCCGGCAGCCAGCTATGCACCACTGTCTCGATGACGCCGAGCCGCAGCCGCTTCGTCACCTGGGTTTCGTCCTGCGCGGCCAGTTGCAGCGAGCGCGTGGCCTGCACCACCGAGCGCGCGTGCGCGAGCAGCCGTTCGCCATTCGCCGTGAGCTGGAACTCGGCGGCGTCGCGCTCGATCAGCTCGACGCCTAACTCAGCCTCGAGCGTTTTGATGCGTAGCGAAATCGCGGCGGGCGTGGCGTGCATTGCAGCGGCGGTCGCGCGAAAACTGCCTAGACGTGCGAGCGTCAGAAACGTTTCGACAAAGCGGGTGTTCATTGCATGAGTTCCCTCAACAGGGTTCCGAAAGACTCGATCATCGCCGCAAAACCGCTGACGGTGCTGTTAAGTTTAATTTAACGAAACACAAGAATAACTCGCTGGATGGATATTTTTGGCGTTACTAATCTGGCTTCCATCAGTTACCTGGACCTAGCAGGAGTCAAGCCGTTCATGTCCTACACGCCCTCCGAGTTTCGTCAGCAGATTCGCAGCCGCCGTTTGTCCGGGCCGACTGCGGGCTACTGTGGCGACTATGCGCAAGCCAACCTCGCCATCCTGCCCAAACAATACGCCGACGATTTCCTGCGCTTCTGCGCGCTCAATCCGAAAGCTTGCCCATTGCTCGGAATCGGCGAGCCTGGCGAATGGCGCGTTCCGTCGCTCGGCGCTGATCTCGACATCCGCAACGACGTCCCCGCGTTTTACGTGTACCGCCACGGCGAACGTGCCGAGGAGGTGCGCAGCCTCGACGAACTGTGGCGCGACGATCTGGTGGTGTTCGCGATCGGCTGCTCGTTTTCGTTCGAAGAAATGTTGCGGCGCGAAGGCATTCCGCTGCGCCACATCGAACAGCAGGTCAACGTGCCGATGTATCGCACCCGGGAACGCAATGTGGCCGCAGGCGTGTTCGGCGGCAACCGCGTGGTCTCGATGCGGCCGATGAAGGCCGCCGACGCGATCCGCGCCATCCAGATCACCAGCCGTTTTCCCGCGGTGCATGGCGCACCGGTTCACATCGGCGACCCCTCGCTGATCGGCATTCGCGACCTCTCGCGGCCCGATTTCGGCGATCCAGTCGAGGTGCGCAGCGACGAGCTACCGGTGTTCTGGGCCTGTGGCGTCACACCGCAAGCCGCGATAGAAAGCGCGCGTTTGCCGTTTGCCATCGCGCACAAACCGGGGCACATGCTCGTCACCGACATTCCCAACACCACGCTGGCGATGCTCTAGCCGTGGCGTTATTTGAGCTGTCCCACCACAAGCCGCGCGCCAAGACGCGACCACTGACCACGACCGGAGTGCAGGCATGAAAACCGAAGCGCAGTTGACCGCAGACACCGAACGCTATAGCCCGCCCGGCACAGGCAAAAACCCGTTTGCGTGGTATCGGCAGATTTCCACCAGCGAGAAGCGCGCGTTCTGGAGCTGCAAGATCGGCTACGTGCTCGACGCCATGGACACGCAATTCCTGAGCTTCGTGATTCCGACGCTGATCGCGACATGGGGCATCACGCGCGGCGACGCCGGTCTCATCGGCACGGTCACGCTGCTGAGTTCGGCGCTTGGCGGCTGGGCGGCCGGCGTGCTGTCGGATCGCATCGGCCGGGTGAAGACCCTGCAGATCACGATTCTCTGGTTCGCGGTTTTCACGCTGGCTTGCGCGCTGGCGCAGAATTTTTCGCAACTGCTATGGGCGCGTGGACTGATGGGACTCGGCTTCGGCGGCGAATGGACGGCGGGCGCGGTACTGATCGGCGAAGTCATCCGTGCGCGTGACCGCGGCAAAGCGGTGGGCCTCGTGCAGGCAGGCTGGGCGATCGGCTGGGGCGTGTCGACGCTGCTGTTCATGGCCGTGTTTTCATTCATACCGGCCGATTACGCGTGGCGCGTGCTGTTCGCGATCGGTATTGCACCGGCGCCGTTCGTGATCTGGATCCGCCGCTTCGTCGAAGAGCCTGAGGTGCATCGGCAGCAGAAGGAAGCGCAAGCCGCGGCGCAAACGCATTTTTCGCTGCTCGACATCTTCCGCGGCGATATCGTCTGGACGACGCTGCGCGCTTCCATTCTCGCGACCGGCGTGCAAGGCGGCTACTACGCCGTGACCACCTGGCTGCCGACGTATCTGAAGACCGAGCGGCATCTAAGCGTGATCGGTACCGGCAGCTATCTGGGCGTGGTGATCGTCGGTTCGTACTGCGGCTATCTGACGGGCGCTTATGCCAGCGACAAGATCGGCCGTAAGCGTGCGTTCATCGCGTTCGCGCTGGCCTCGTGTGCGATTGCGTTGATCTACACGCAACTGCCGCTCGACAACGTCGCGATGCTCGTGCTCGGTTTTCCGCTCGGCTTCTGCGCGTCCGGCATTTTCTCGGGAATGGGCGCGTTTCTCACCGAGCTGTTTCCCACACGCATTCGCGGTTCCGGCCAGGGGTTCTGCTACAACGTCGGGCGGGCAGTCGGCGCGACGTTTCCGTTCCTGATCGGCTACGTCTCGCAGACCATGACCCTCGGTCACGCGATCGGCGTATTCGCCGCCGCGGCGTACGGTATCGTGATCCTCGCCGCGCTGACGTTGCCTGAAACCCGAGGTCGTGAGCTCAACGCCTAAGCCGCGCTATCGCGCCGTCGCGCTATAACGCCTGCTTCGGCGCGCGTCCGATCGCATGTGAATCGGACGCCGCTGCCGCGTCGCCTCGACCGCGCTCGCGGCCTGGCGTCACAACAGCACCGGTGCCGCCCGGACGCCCCACCGATTTCGCATGCCGCTCGATCAGCCGTTGCAGCAGACAGAACGCGCACAGCAAGGCGCCGATCACGATGCGGGTCCACCACGAACTGAGCGTGCCGTCGAAGGTAATCAGCGCCTGGATCGTGCCCAGAATGCCGACGCCGAACAGCGAGCCGATCACATAGCCGACGCCGCCCGTCAGCAAGGTTCCGCCGATCACCGTCGCCGCGATCGCGTCGAGCTCCATGCCCTGCCCTTGCAGCCCATAACCCGACAGCACATAGAACGTGAACACCGCGCCGCCGAGGGCCGAGCAGAAGCCGCTCAGCGCATACACGCCGATCCGCGTATGCGCGACCGGCAGGCCCATCAGCAACGCCGAGCGCGGATTGCCGCCCACTGCATACACGTTGCGGCCAAAACGCGTGAAATGCGCCACATAGATCGCAGCGGCAAGCGTGACGAGGGCGATCAACACATTGGCCGTCACTGAACCGACGCCGATGTTGAGCCGGAACGCGGAAATCTTCTGGAACGTCGGATCGTTGATCGTGATCGACTGCGTCGTGATCAGAAAACACAGGCCACGCGCGAAGAACATGCCGGCCAGCGTGACAATGAACGCCTGCAAGCGGAAAAAGTGAATCAGCGCACCCTGTACCGCGCCGAACACCGTGCCCATCAGCAACACGATCGGCAAGATCAACCAGACCGACAGATGCATGTGCTCGGACAGCACCGCTTCGACGATGGTAGTCAGCGCCACCACCGAGCCCACCGACAGATCGATCCCACCGGACACGATCACGAACGTCATGCCGATTGCGACGATCAGCAGGAAGGCGTTATCGACCAGCAGATCGAGCAGCACTTGCCACGAGAAGAATCCGGTGTACATCACCGAGCCGAAACCGAACAACGCGCAAAACAGCAGGATGGTGACGGCGATCGGCAACGTGCGCGGATCAACGATATGAGCCCAGGCTTCGAGGAGTCGTCTCATCGCGCCACCCCGCGCTGCGTGAAGAGCGACATGGCAAGCGCGCGCGCCGAGGGCGACTGGATCACGCTCACCGCCAGCACCACGGCCGCCTTGACGACGAGCGTCGCTTCCGGCGGCACGCCGATCGAATAGGTCGTATAGGTGAGCGTCTGGATGATCAGCGCACCCAGTACGGTGCCCGTAAGACTGAAGCGGCCGCCGAGCAGCGACGTGCCGCCGAGCGTCACCGCCAGAATCGCATCGAGTTCGAGCAGCAGGCCTGCGTTATTGCCGTCGGCGCTGCGCACGTTCGAGCTGATGAGGATGCCCGCCGTCGCGGCGGTCAATCCCGAGAATCCGTACACCGCGAATACCAGCGCTTTCGAGCGCAAGCCGACGAGGCGCGTTGCCACCGGATTGACGCCGATCGCGCGAATGAAGAGCCCGAGCGCGGTGCCTTCGACGAGTGCCGCGGTGGCCAGCACGGCAACGCTCGCGATCCACACGGAACACGGCAGGCCAAGCCAATAGCCGCCGCCGACGAACAGATAACCCGGTGCGCCGATCGGAATGATCTGCCCCGCTGTCAACAGTTGCGCAATGCCACGGCCGGCGACCATCAGGATCAACGTGGCGATGATCGGCTGCATGCCGACGAACGACACCAGCAGCCCGTTCCACATGCCGCTCAACACACCGACGATCAACGCCGCGAACAGGGCCTGGGCGATCAATCCGGCGCTCGGCGCGGGTTGCGTCGCGAGTATCGTGGCCGCGGCGGCGCCGGCAATCGCGACCACCGCGCCAACCGAAATATCGATGCCGCGCGTGGCGATCACCAGCGTCATACCGGTCGCGACCAGCACCAGCGGCGCCGCGCGATTCAACACGTCGATCGGCGCGCCGAACAGATGGCCGTCGAGCATCCTTAAAGAAAGAAAATGCGGATTCACCCACAGGTTCAGGACGCACAACAGCACCAGCGTGACGCACGGCCAGATCAACGGGCGCTCCGCACCATCGCGCGCGAACCAGTTCGATAGCTTCATTCGCCGCTCCCCGCGATGAGTCGATAAATGTTGTCCTCGTTCGACGCTTTGCCGGCCACTTCGGCGATCTTGCGGCGGTCGCGCAGCACCGCCACGCGATGACTCACGCGCAGCACCTCGCTGATTTCCGACGAAATGAACAGGATGCTCAGCCCGTTCGCGCACAGGGTCAGCAAGCGGTCCATGATGTCGAACTTGGCGGCGACGTCGATGCCGCGGGTGGGCTCGTCGAGAATCAGGAGTTTGGGGTTCGTCGCAAGCCAGCGCGCGAGCAGCGCTTTCTGCTGGTTGCCGCCGGAGAGCAGCCCGATCGGCTGTTCGGCATCCGTTGCCTTGATGCCGAGACGCTCGATCCACATGTCCGCGATTTCGCGCGCGCGATTCCGTTTGATCTTGCGCAACCAGCCGCGCCGTGCCTGCAACGCCAGCAGAATGTTCTCGCGGATCGACAATTCGGCGACGATGCCCTCTTTCTTGCGGTCCTCCGCGCAGTAGCCGATGCCGTGGCGCACCGCGTCCCGGGGCGAACGCAACCGCACAGGCCGGCCTTCGATCAGGATTGTGCCGCTGTCGGCGCGATCGGCCCCGAACAATAGCCGGGCTGCCTCCGTGCGGCCTGAGCCTAGCAGTCCGGCCAGGCCCAGAATCTGGCCCGGCTGCACGTCCAGGTCGATTGGCTGCAACGTGCCGCGCCTGCCAACGCCGCGCAGTTCGACAAACGGCTGCGCAGTGCCCTTGCTCTGAGGCCCTTCATGAGCGGCGTGGCCGTCATGTACCGCTTCGCGCAAGCGCGCGCTCATGCGCTCGTGGCCGACCATCTTCGCAACCAGTTGATCGGCCGGCAGATCCCGTGCGAGATATTCGCCCTCACGCTCGCCGTTGCGCATCACCGTGATGCGATCGGAAATCGCATACGTCTGCTCGATAAAATGCGTGACGAACAGAATAGCGATACCTGATTGCTTAAGATGTCGAAGTATTTTGAAAAGCTGCGCGACTTCACCGTCGTCCAGGCTGGAGGTCGGCTCGTCGAGAATCAGCACGCGCGCATCGACTGACAGCGCTCTCGCGATCGCCACCATCTGCTGCACGGCGATCGGATAGGCGTCGAGCGACCGGGTGACGTCGAGCGCCACGTCGAGACGGGCCAGCGCGGCCTGCGCGCGCCGCTTGATGTCCGGCCAGTCGATCGCGCCAAAGCGCTTTGGCTGCCGACCCGCAAAGATGTTTTCCGCCACCGACAGATTCGGGCACAGGTTCACTTCCTGATACAACGTGCGCACGCCGGCCGCTTCCGCCTCCTGCGGCGAAGCAAACGCGACGATCTCGCCACCGAGGCGGATCGTGCCCGCGTCGGGCGCGACTACGCCGGTCAGGACGTTGATCAGGGTGGATTTGCCGGCGCCGTTCTGCCCCATCAGCGTGTGAATCTCGCCGGGGAACAGGCGAAAATCGACCCGCTGCAGCGCTTTCACGCCTGGGAACGTCTTGCTGACACCGGTAGTGGCCAGGATAGGCTCAAGTGCATTCGAGGCGGCGCCGGTGCGTGCGTCGCCTGTGACAGCCTTCGCGGCCGGCGGATTGGGTTCCGATGCGGGATGCGTCATAGACCTCGCTCGATCGGCGGTGCATGGGTCGGGTGGGCTCAGGTTGGCCCCGTTATGTCCAATCTGGTTCAGCTGAAAAGAGACCGCCCGCTGCCGAAGCAGTCAGACGGTCAGGCACCACTGGAGAAACCCCTGCGACCTGTTCGTACTTCGCTTTTTTCCTGCACCTATCGTACGGATCGCTAATCAGTTACCCGGCACACTCCGCCTCAGTACTTGCGCGTCGGCAAAGTCTGCGCCGCGACGCTCATCGGGAAGACGGTCTCTTCCGTCAGGATGCGCTTGGGCAACGGCTTGCCGGCCACCACATCCTTGACCGCCGACATCAGTTGCGGCCCCAGCAGCGGACTGCACTCCACGTCGACGTTCATCTTGCCTGCGGCCATTGCCTGGAAGCCGCCTTTGGTCGCATCGAACGAGACGACGGTGATGTCCTTGCCCGGATGCATGCCGGCCTCTTCCATTGCCTGGATGGCGCCGAGCGCCATATCGTCGTTATGCGCATAAACTACATTTATTTTATTCCCATAGGTTTTTATGAATGCTTCCATCACCTGCTTGCCACCGGCAAGCGTGAAGTCGCCGCTTTGCGATGCAATGATCTTGAATTTGGGATCGCTCTTGATCACTTCGATCAGGCCGGAGTGCCGGTCGTTGGCGGGCGCCGAGCCGACCGTGCCCTGAAGTTCGGCAATGTTGATGGGACCTGGATCATTTTTATAGTGATCGGCGAGCCAATGACCGCCGCGCCGGCCCTCTTCCATGAAGTCCGAGCCGATCATCGTCACGTACAGAGACGTGTCTTTCACGTCGATGTTGCGGTCAGTCAGGATCACCGGAATCTTTGCGGCTTTAGCTTCGCGCAGTACCGGCTCCCAGCCGGATTCGACGACCGGCGAGAACGCGATCACATCGACTTTCTGCGCAATGTAGGAGCGGATCGCCTTGATCTGGTTTTCCTGCTTTTGCTGGGCGTCGGAGAATTTGAGCTTGATTTTGGCGTCCGCGGCCGCTGACTTCACCGACTCGGTGTTGGCCGTTCGCCATGCGCTTTCGGCGCCAACTTGCGCGAAACCGAGGGTGATCTGTTTGTCCTGTGCATAGGCGCCCGGCGTTGCCAGCGTCAGTGCACCGATGCTCGAGCAAAGCGCGAGCGCGCCCAACGCACGGCATGCGGCGCGTCGTGTATTCGCCATGACTGTCTCCTGATCGTTGTTGTGTAGGCGATCCATCGAACCCGCCCGGCATTTGCGGCCCTCACGGTGCGTGGATCGTGATGTAGCGTAGTGTCTGGGGCGTTAACCGTCCAATCATATGATTCGCGCAGGCGATACCAATTTTGGTATAACGCGCGATATCGGCTGTAGCCGTGGACGTGGGCAATGCTGAGTGGCTCGCTCGAGTACCGGCGGCGATGGAGCATGGCGTAGAAGATGCTTTTTTATGCGCTTAAGTGCTCGACGTGGCTTCGGGCAAACCACGAATGGGTGCCGGGCTTTGGGGCTTTGGGGCTTTGGGGCTTTGGGGCTTTGGGGCTTTGGGGCTCTGGGGCCTTGGGGCTTTGGGGCTTTGGGGCTTTGGGGCTTTGGGGCTTTGGGGCTTTGGGGTTTTGGGACCAGGGGCGGCGCGGCCAACGGCTAGCCCGCAAGCTAGCGGGCGCCCCCATGCGGCGTCACCCAGCGAAACGTCAGATTGATCCGCTCTCCGGCCACACGCGGCTCCTTCGGCACGCGATGCCGCCACTCGGCCTGCGTGTTGCCTTTCATCACCAGCAAGCTGCCGCCTTTCAGCGAAAACGACTGCACGACGCCGGTTCTGTTGTGCCGCAAGTCGAACGTGCGCGCGACGCCCAGGCTGATCGACGCAATCACCGGCTGTGCGCCAAGCTCAGGCTCGCGGTCCGCGTGCCACCCCATGCTGTCGGTGCCGCTGCGGTAGCGGTTGATCAGCACACTGTTAAAGCGCGCGTGGCAGGCTGCTTCCGCGGCCGCTCGCAGTTCGGCGACGGTCGGGGTCCACGGTTGCGGCACGTTGCGAATGCCGGAGTAGACGTAGACCGCATCCGGTTCGCCCTGCCAGGCCGTCAGCCGCGGCAGCGGCACACGGCCGGCAGGCGTGCCCATTATGTCCTGACGCCATGCCACTTCGCCGATGAGTTGCGTTAAAGCGTGCGCCGCGGCGTCAGGCGCGAGCCACTCGGGATACCAGTCCACATCGGGCGCGGGAAGGTCATCGAATAGGTCCGCCATGGAATTGCCTGAATGCGATTGCGCGTGCGATACGTGCGCGAGTAAGAACGTTGGCTATTATGGCGGCAACGACGACGACGCTCACACCTTTGGTTTGCGCTGTCATCCGGATTTCTCACTCTGCAACTTCAACGGACTACCACCATGACTCTTTCCGATCAGGCTCTCGACCAGCTCTTTCGCGAAGCGCGCACGCATAACGGCTGGCAGGCCAAGCCCGTGGACGATGCCGTGCTCAAGCAACTCACCGAACTCGCGCTGCTCGGTCCGACCTCGGCCAATTCGAGCCCTGGGCGCTTCGTCTATGTGAAAACGCCGGAAGGCAAGGAGAAGCTGCGTCCGGCCTTGTCGGCGGGCAATCTCGAGAAGACGATGGCGGCGCCGGTCACGGTGATCGTCGGAATGGATATGGCGTTTTACGAGCATCTGCCGAAACTGTTTCCGCATGCCGACGCGCGCAGCTGGTTCGCCGGCAACGACAAGATGATCGCGGATACGGCGTTTCGCAATTCGACGCTGCAAGGCGGCTATCTGATTCTCGCCGCCCGAGCGCTTGGCCTCGACACGGGGCCGATGTCAGGCTTCGACGCTGCCAAGGTCGACGCGGCTTTCTTCGCCGGCACGACCGTGAGGTCGAACTTCCTGATCAATCTCGGCCACGGCGATCCGTCGAAGCTTTTCCCACGCAGCCCACGCTTCTCCTTCGACGAAGCCGCCCGGATCGTCTGACGGGCCCTGAGTGGCCGATGCGTTTATCTGAGCAGCGCTACGTAGAACACCACTGTGCCGATCACCGCACCGATAAAGCAGAAGCCTTCGTCGGCGTCGTCGCCATTAGAACGCAACCACGCGCCGACGACGCCGAACAAACCCGCGATGCCGAGCGCGACGCATACCATCACCACGTCGAATAACGCGCTTTTGCCCAGCTCGGAGAAGTCGATGTCGCGCACGCCGAAGTACAAGGCGAGCGCCATCAGCGATATGCCCACCAGCGGCAGCATGACATGGCTGCCCTCCCGTCCGACGTGATGCCCATGAAGTACGTGGCGTACGTGATTGCCTGATCCAAGCAGTTTCATGATACGTCTCCTGCCTCGCCATCTACCGACGAGCAAACGAACCGCCCGTGGGCCGCGATGGCCCAAAGGCGAACCGGTTCTATTCGAGAATACTCCACGTAGAACACCATTCAAAGCCCATTTAATAAGGCCCCACAACAGGTCTGGCGAGCGGCCTGCGGCAGGGGAAATGCTGCAATGCGATACCCGCCGGCGGCCCTAAGCAGGGACGTGTTCGGCCGTCCCTTGGGAGCAAATCCGGGGCCGTCGGCAAGGGGTTGCACATCTCGGTAGAATGATCCGGCTCGCCTGCTTTCGCACAGTTGCGGTTGGCGAACCGCCGCCGTTGCCGCGCTCGTGCCGTCCCCTTCCCGTCCCTATTCTCTCTATGCGCCGCTTATCGTTTCTTGTTCGCTTCATCCTGATTGGCATCCTGCTGCATATCTACGTCGGCTTTCGTCTGATTCCCGACATGCCGGTCGGCGCCACCGTTCGGTGGCTGTGCGCGTTGTGGCTGGTGCTGTCGATCTTTCTGATACCGCTCGGCATGCTGGCGCGCACCATCAAACAGCAGCCGCTCAGCGACCGCCTCGCGTGGGTCGGGTTGCTGGCGATGGGCTTCTTCTCGTCGCTGCTGGTTCTGACTTTCGCACGTGACCTGGCGCTCGCCTCGCTGCTCACAGTCGATGCAATCTGGCCAAACACCATTGCAATCGCGCACTGGCGCACCGGCTCGGCGGCCGCGGTCCCGCTGCTTGCACTGCTCTCGACGCTCGTCGGCCTGTTCAACGCACGGCGCCGCGCCAAGGTGGTGACGATCGAGGTGCCGATCGACGATTTGCCGGCAGCGCTCGACGGCTTCACGATCGTCCAGATCAGCGATATCCACGTTGGCCCGACCATCAAAGGTCGGTACGTGGATGCAATCGTCGACGCGGTGAATCGTCTGAAACCGGATCTGATTGCCGTCACCGGCGATGTGGTGGACGGCAGCGTGCCGCAATTGACCCGACACACGCAGCCCCTGTCGCGACTCAGTGCGCGTCACGGCGCGTTCCTCGTGACCGGCAACCACGAGTACTACGCCGGCGCTAACGCCTGGATCGACGAATTCCGGCGCCTGGGTTTGAACGTTCTGCTCAACGAACATGTGATCGTGGAACACGACGGCGCGCGCGCGGTGATTGCCGGGGTGACTGATTACTCGGCGGGCCATCATGATCCGTTGCATCGGAGCGACCCAGCGGCAGCCCTCGCCGGCGCGCCTGGCGACGTGCTGATCAAAGTACTGCTCGCGCACCAGCCGCGCTCTGCCGAAGCAGCCGCAGCAGCAGGTTTCACGCTGCAGCTCTCCGGACATACTCACGGCGGCCAATTCTTCCCGTGGAATTTCTTTGTGCGCTTGCAGCAGCCGTTCACGGCCGGTCTCGCACGGTTGAACGGCCTGTGGGTCTACACGAGTCGCGGCACCGGCTATTGGGGGCCGCCGAAGCGCCTGGGGGCGCCCTCGGAGATCACACGATTGCGCCTCGTGCCCGGCGAGCCCGACTAAGGTCGTCGAACCAGGCGCGAGGTATCGGCTCACCGACGTCAAAGGGATTGCGCGAAAAAGCGCGGACGTCCGCCAGGAACGTCGGCGCTCCGGCGCTGACGCGCCGCTTCAGCCAGTTTGAATTACTGCGCGGGCGCCACCGCCACGCTGACCTGCGGTGCGTACGCCACCAAGACCTGCATCCCGGGCGTCACGCCCGCGACCTTTGCCGGCTCGCGGCCCTGGATATGAAACACCGCCCCATTCGAGCCCTTCAAGGCCATGATGCCGGACGCGTGATCGATGTCCTGAACTTCGGCGGTGACGTTCTGTACGGTGTTCTGCTGTGCCGGTTGAGCAGCCGCGCCGCGGCCGCCCGCACCACGCGTCACGCTGACCATGGCGTTGCGCATCATCCGGATATGGACCTTGCCACCCTGCTTGATCTGCGCCAGGTTGCTTGCATCGGTCACGGTGAATGAAGCTTCACCGCCCTGTGCATCGAGCAAGGTCACTGAATGTTTAGCCTGGTCGACTGACTTCACGACACCCTCTGCCTGCAGCGTGCTGCTGCCTTCAAACGGCGCGGGCAAACCGGCGGCGAACGACGTGAGCGGAGCAGCGGCAATCAATACACCTGCAATGATGCCAAGGGCCTTTTCTTTCATACTTTCCTCAATTGGATCAACAACGACAAGAGACGACTGGAGGCGGATCGGATGCGCCTGGCATAGCGCAAGAACAACCGAAAATTTCCGGGCGAATCTGTAAGAAATGAAGCGCGGATTGAGCACCCAAACCGCACGATATGTTTTGAAGTGTCCAACAGTGTGTTTTCCAGGATGCAGACCGTCAACATTCGGAGTCCGTATTTATGCAAGGAAAGTTCTGAGCTTGCCGCGAAAAATTCCGTGAGCATCCTACGAGGCATTCCGCCACCCTGCTTCATCTCGGCTTGACTTAACTTTGCAGAGCTGCCTAAAATTCGCCCAGTTTACTTAACCGGAATCACGATCTTGGACAGTAGCAGTAATACCGGTCGAGCTTCGATTCGCCCGATCGCCTGATCGGCAAGATTTCCGCGTCAGCCTTTGCCTGTCGCCGTCTTGCCTTCGGGCCGACGGTGCACGTCGTTTATTCCCTCGTACTGCCAGTGAAGCCGCGCACGGCTCGATGCCAGGCCGTTGCTCCATGACTTTTAGCGCGCGAGCCTTGGGCTCGTTTGCCTCGTCGCGCCTGAGCGCGGCCACGTTCCCGGTGTGGAAACGTACGGCTGTCATGCTTGAGGTTCACGCTGTGCGAACACGCGCATCAACCTTTCTTACCGATGACAATTGAATTCGTCTGGCGGCTTTTTGCCGCCTTCAGCTGCGGCGTCGCGATCGGCCTTGAACGGCAGATGCGGCAGCGCAACGCCGGCCTGCGCACCATCACGCTGGTGGCCAGCGGTGCGTGCCTGTTCGTCACGCTCGGCGTGCTGACCGGCAACGGCACCGCGGGCATCACGCAGATTGCCGCGTACGTCGTCTCCGGCGTCGGTTTTCTCGGTGGCGGCGTGATCATGCGCGACAAGGGTTCTATTCAGGGGATCAACACCGCCGCGACCTTATGGTGCTCGGCTGCGGTCGGCGTATTGTGCGGTGCGGGCCACTACGGCCCGGCGCTCGCCGGCACCGCGGTCGTGCTGCTGACCAATACGGCGCTGCGTGAAGTAAGCCGGATGATCAACGCGACGCCTGTTTCGAACGCTGACCTGGTGCGTGAGTACGTGCTGACGATCGTATGCCGGGAGGCCGACGAGATTCACATTCGTACCGCAGTGTCCAACTCGATGTATTCGACGCCGCTATCGTTCCAGAGCCTGACAAGCGAGGATCTCGATGACGAGACGGGACGCATTCGCGTTACGGCAACATTAAAGCTGCATCCGAAAGACCAGCCGAAACTCGAACAGATGGCAAGCCGCATCAGCATGGAAAAGAGCGTATCGAGCGTCAGCTGGACGGCCAAAGAAGCTGAGCCGACGCCAGAGTGAGTCACGGCGCGTAAGCTCCCCATCTTCGCGCGCATCGTCTACACTTAGCTTGCAATAGATTTAGACAATGTTAATTCCGCGTCCTGAATATGGACTGTCCCATAACCTTCGACTAAGCTCTGTCACCGTGAATTTTTCACACTCAACCATGGAGTCTCGATTATGGAACACGGCATCATTGCATGGCTCATCATCGGCGCAATCGCCGGCTGGCTGGCTGGCGTGCTCGTCAAGGGCGGCGGCTTCGGCCTGATCGTCGACATCATCGTCGGGATTGTCGGCGCGTTCATCGGCGGCTGGCTTGCCGGTATATTGCACATTTCGCTCGGCGGCGGCTGGATCGGTTCGATCATTACCGCTGTGATCGGCGCCGTCATTCTGCTGTTCGTTATCCGGCTTGTCCGGCGCGGCACCTGAGCGTAGCAGCTGATGTCTTACGGCGTCAGGGGCGAATGCCACCTGACGCCGGCTTTACGTAACGTTCAGCGTGATCAGTCCATTGCCGGCAACATCGAGCCGGTGTCACGCAGCCGCGTATGCCAGGCGAAAGCCTGGTCCAACCGATGCGGTGTTTGCCCACCCCATTGCAAGGCGTCCCGATAGTAGTCGCGAAGCAGATCGCGATAGAGCGGATGCACGCAGTTCTCGATGATCAGCGTCGCGCGTTCCCGCGGCGCCAGTCCGCGCAGATCGGCCAAGCCCTGTTCCGTCACGACCACGTCCACATCGTGTTCATTGTGATCGCAGTGCGGCACCATCGGCACGACACTCGAAATGCGGCCCCCCTTCGCCATCGATTTCGTCGCAAAGATCGCGCATGACGCATTGCGCGCGAAATCGCCCGAGCCGCCAATGCCGTTCATCATGTGCGTGCCGCCCACGTGCGTGGAATTCACATTACCGTAAATGTCGAACTCCAATGCGGTATTCAGCGCGATCAGACCGAGCCGGCGAATCACTTCAGGATGATTGCTGACCTCCTGTGGACGCAACACCAGGCGATCGCGATAGCGCTCGAGTTCGCCGAACACCTGCGCCTGACGTCCAGCCGACAGCGTGATCGAGGCACCCGAGGCGAACGTCACCTTACCGGCGTCCATCAATTCGAAGGTCGAATCCTGCAGGACTTCTGAGTAAATTTCGAAGGCATCGAAGGGCGAATCGACAAAACCGGCCAGCACCGCGTTCGCAATCGTGCCGATGCCGGCCTGCAACGGCGGAAGCTGGCGGGACATACGTCCGCTCGACACTTCGTGCTGGAAAAACTCGATCAGATGTCCGGCGATCAGTTCGGTCTCAGCATCCGCGGGCAGCACCGTGGACGGGCTGTCCGCCTTATCCGTGATCACGATCGCTGCGATCTTGCCGGGCGGGATCTCGATGGCCTGCGTGCCGACACGGTCTTGCGGACGCACGATCGGCAGCGGTTCGCGATTCGGCCTGCGTCCCGGAATCCAGATGTCGTGCAGCCCTTCGAGGGCAAGCGGTTGAGCAAGATTGATCTCGACGATGACCTTGTCGGCAAGGATCGCGAAGCTGGCCGAGTTGCCGACCGACGTGGTCGGCACGATGCCACCGGTTTCGGTGATCGCGGCCGCTTCGATAATGGCGATGTCGAGTTTGCCGAGCTGATTTGCGCGCAGCATCTCGACGGTTTCGGACAGATGCTGATCGACGAACATGACTTCGCCACGGTTGATCGCATCGCGCAGCGTCTTGTCGACCTGAAACGGCAAGCGGCGAGCCAGGACGTGCGCCTCGGTGAGCATGCGATCCACGTCATGACCGAGCGATGCACCAGTCATCAGCGTAATCTGCAGCGGCTTGCCTTCCTGCCGGACGCGCTCGGCGAGCGCGACGGGGACCGCCTTGGCGTCGCCCGCACGCGTAAAGCCGCTGGCGCCGACGCGCATGCCGTCCCGAATCAACAGCGCCGCCTCGGCGGCTGAAGTGATTTTCCCGCGCAACGCGGAGCAACGAATCCGGTCTTCGTACATGAAATTGAGTCTCTCCATAGTCACCCATCCAGGCTACCGGTCCACACGTCTGCGGTGTGCTTAGCTCAGTAGCCAGCTTGTCGCGCCAGCCGCGGCGTCTCGATGGGACGGCGTCGCGGCCCGGCGTTCCGTCGCGTGCAACATTCCCGCGACAGTTCCTGCAGGCACTGCTGGTGTTGCGCGTGGCGCCGTCTAGCTGCCGAAGAAGAGATTGCAGAAGCTCACAGGCCCGACGCACTCTTCAACTTTGGGCTTCGGTATGGCAACACGGCTTGGCTCGGCGGCGCGATTCGCGCGCGGTGCATTCGCCTGCGCAACCTGTTGTTCCGGAGCGGCCGGCGCCGTCTGTGCATGCGCGACAGCAACAGATAAAGAGCAGGCAATCAGGGCAATCTTCAACACATTCATTTCGTTCTCCAATACTTACGGTTCCGTCCCGCGGGAAGTCCTTTTTGAGAACTGCGCGGCGGTGACGAAACTATATGACCACTACCTGCGCAGATTAACGGGGCTGAACGGAAGTGATCTTTCCATCTGGCAGAAGGATCGGGGGCGCACATCCGATCCACACGACGGATCCACGCGCATGGGTCAAGACGCATTGAAAGGCGCGCCTTTGTCGAGCAGCGCCGTGCGGATGAAGTGCAGGCAACTCAGGATGCGTTGCAGATCGTGTCGCTTGTGGCGGTCGGCATGAACGGTTTCGAGTACGTCTTGCGCGATCCAGGTGGCCGAACGCACGGATACGAGCGCGCGCTCGAGTGCAGGCGCGTCCGGTCGCGCAAAGAGCCGCGCGAGGTCGTCGCAAGTCCGCGTGAGGCCACTCTTCCAGCCTGAATGCAGGGCTTGCGCGTACGCGGCACGCGCTGCTTCATTGCGCAGATCGATCACGGCGTGCCCTACTTCGAGGGTGACGAGCATCCAGCGCAACGCGTCGCGGCGGCGGCGCGAGCGCCGCGTCAGCAGCATGCGCAACTGCGAGGCCAGATCGTGTGTGCGCGACTGGAAACGCCGATTGAGCCCAGGCAGTTCTTCCTTGCACGCAGACACGACTTGGGCGCGCAAATCGCCCTTGATTCTCTCGGTGAGCCACGGCATGTCCGCGGGAAACATCACCGCGAAGGTAATCGCCGCGAACAGGAGCGACGCCGTGATCGCCATGCCATTGTTGATCAGCAGATCGGGCGAGTACGTGACGACGTTGTCCGGTCCGGCGAGCAGGCAGAAGAACACCGAAAAGCCGATGCCATAGCCTGCCGTGGGATTGCGCGATGCGATGAAGGCGCCGAGCGCAAGCACCGGGGCAAGCAGCGCACAGAGCAGCGGAAAACCGTCGATGTTCGGATACACGTAGCACGTGAAAAGGTAGCCGGTCATGGTCGCCACCGCCGCACCGAGCGCCATCTGCACCGCCGTTTTCGATGCGTTCGGCGTGGTCGACGTCAACGCACATGCCAATGCCGCACCGATCACCGCCAGACCACCGCTCGACCAGTCGGTCTCGATCCAGAACCAGCCGGCAATCGCCATGACCGCCGCCGACCTGGCAAAGGTAAACGCGACCATAAAGCCGTTCGTCTTGCTCACGTAGCGACCGACGGTGCGCGGCCCTGCTCCCGGCTTGCGCCGCGCCAAAGACGCGTAAGTTTCGGAGTAAAGGATCCATTCGTCGACAAATCGATAGAGCAGTTCCGCGGCCGTATCGAAGTCCGCTAGCGATTCAGCGGGCGCGGTTTCCAGTGGCCGTCTCGTCTCGCGCACGCGTCCAGGCAAGCTCGCCTGAAAGAGCCGTAAACCGGCGGCTGCGCGCGCTGCATCGGCATTCGCGTGGCCGATGGATGCCAGCAATGCCGACAGCTCGCCGAAGTACGGCGTGATGGCGTCGACCGTCCAACTCGGGCCGCCTGCGCGCAGACGCTTGAACAACTGGTGCAGCGCATGCAGCCGCGCACATGCGTCCATGAATTCGCCGTTCAGACGGCCGAGATGTTGACTGCGTGAACGCATGGCCGGATCTTCGAAGGCAGCAAATGTTCGCGTCGTTTCAAAGCCGACGATCTCGTCGACGAGGTCCGCAAAGCGCCGTTCAAACTGGCCACGGTGGATCCCACGACCCAGCACGTCGGCGGCGAACGCAGTAAAATTCACGTAGCGAACATGCAGCGCGTGTCGCAATGCAAGACTGGAACGCTGCGGCACGATCAGCGCGCTCACTGCACTCGAGCACACGATACCGACTGCCACCTCGGCCGCACGCGTAAGCGCTGCCAGAAACAGGTCGTGTGGCGTCGTGACATTGGGGATGCCAATCAGAGCGGCGGTGTAACCTGCGAGCACAAAGCCGTACCATCTGAAATGCCGATACCGGACCGCTGCCGCAATACAGGCGCTCACCCAGCCGATCATGCCGAGCATATACAACTCGGGCTGCTGGACGAACAGCGCGCCAAGCACCAGGGCCGCGAGCGTCCCCACCGCGGTGCCGAGAATCCGGTAGAAACTCTTGGCAAGCACCATGCCGCTGAACGGCTGCATCAGCACGAACACTGTGGTCATCGCGATTCGCGGCTGCTGGAGATCCAGCAACATGGCAATGCCCAGTGCCAGCAAACCCGCAGTGACCGTTTTCAGCAGATGCAGCCAGATCTGACCATCGCTATTCGCCCAGTCGCCAACGGTCGGACCGAGCGTTGGCAATATGACGCGCCACTGCTGGCGAGAACCCTCCGTCGGTTTGATCGCATGTTGGCGTTTCATCAGAAAGCAACGCGTTCCGGTTTGTCGCTGAAAGAAGCCCCGATGAACACTGCGCACACCGGCGGGCAAGGCGCCGATTGTAGGAGCATGCGCTACGCGCATTAATAGGACCGGCGCGAAACGTCCCTTCCAGAATGAACAACAATGGGTTTGCGGGACAGGCGGACAATACGGCCTCTGCCGTGAAATAGAAGGATCGATGGATACGCTACAAAATATGCGAGTGCTCGTGCGCGTGGTTGAAGCCGGGAGTTTTACCGCCGCCGCGCAGTCGCTCAATTCGACGACTGGTGCAATGTCCCGCGCGGTCTCGGAACTCGAAGCTCATTTGCGTACGCGCTTGCTGAACCGGTCGACGCGGCGGCTCGCACTCACCACTGCTGGCGAGCGTTATCTGAAGCGGGCTCAGCAGATACTTGCAGATGTCGACACCGCTGAAGAAGAAGCAAGCTGCGCTCACGAGCGCCCGGCCGGTGCTTTGCGGATGCACAGCTTTGCCAGCATCGGCCAGCATTACGTGCTGCCGGCCATTTCCCGGTATCGCGCGCTTTATCCCGAAGTGAGCGTCGAGTTGACGTTATCGCAGCGCATGCCCGATCTGTTCGAAGGCAGCGCCGACGTTGCGGTGATCGGCGCCTCGACCCTGCCGAATTCCGACCTCGTGTCGCTCCCGCTTGGTACAACTTTCAGCATCCTGTGCGCATCGCCTGCTTACGTGCGCGCTCACGGCGCACCGCAGCAGCCCGGCGATCTGGCACATCACGAGTGTTTGATCTTGCACACACCGGCATTCCCGACCCATGAATGGGTGCTCGACGGTCCTAACGGCAGCGAGATGATGGAAGTGAACGGTCCCGTGCAAGTGAATATCGCGGAATCGCTGATCGTCGCGATTCGTGAGGGAATGGGCATTGGTATGGTGCCGCTTTATGCGGCGATCGCCGGGTTGCGCGACGGGACGTTAATCCGCGTGTTGCCCGAATATACGCTGCAGAAGACGACTGTTTATGCGTTGTATCCGTCACGCAAGTTCATCGATGCGAAGACACGGACGTGGGTCGAATTCTTACGTACGCATCTGCCGAAGGTAATTGCGCGCGACGAGGCGTTACTTGCGGAAGTCGACCAGATGTATGCAGCGGATGGCGTGGCACCTGTGAGAGCGGCCAGCGTTGGGGACGGAGACGCCGCGGCACGCTGACGCAGAATTTGAAGTCGAAGAGCGGATCGCGTCTGCGCAAGGCAGGGACGTGGATATCGAAATGGCGGGCCATTTGCGTGACATCTATGACCCGCTGTTTCGCCGCGCCGTGTTTCTGCCGGGCTGTTTCTGCCGCACTATGTGTTTACCGCACTGTTTCTGCCGCGTAAACGCAGAAACCCCACCGTTTCGGGGTGGGGTTTCTGCTGCTGCTGGGGAGCCTGACGATTACCTACTTTCACACGGGAATCCGCACTATCATCGGCGTGGAGTCGTTTCACGGTCCTGTTCGGGATGGGAAGGGGTGGGACCGACTCGCTATGGTCATCAGGCATGACTTGTTGCCGTACTGCCTTTGGGCAATACAGCCAATCTGGAAGAAGTAGTTTCTGGTGATGCTCACCAGAGGGAGTTGTGTTGTTCGAGGCACAACATCGATCTCTCAACCGTGTGTGGTCTGCATAAGACCCTGCGCGTGGCGCAGGGTGGGGCATCCATAAGTGCTGAAGCACTAACGGCTGCCGACACACACCTGTTATAGGATCAAGCCTTACGGGCAATTAGTATCAGTTAGCTTAACGCATTACTGCGCTTCCACACCTGACCTATCAACGTCCTGGTCTTGAACGACCCTTCAAGGGGCTCGAAGCCCCGGGGATATCTCATCTTAAGGCGAGTTTCCCGCTTAGATGCTTTCAGCGGTTATCTCTTCCGAACATAGCTACCCGGCGATGCCACTGGCGTGACAACCGGTACACCAGAGGTTCGTCCACTCCGGTCCTCTCGTACTAGGAGCAGCCCCCTTCAAATATCCAGCGCCCACGGCAGATAGGGACCAAACTGTCTCACGACGTTTTAAACCCAGCTCACGTACCTCTTTAAATGGCGAACAGCCATACCCTTGGGACCGGCTACAGCCCCAGGATGAGATGAGCCGACATCGAGGTGCCAAACACCGCCGTCGATATGAACTCTTGGGCGGTATCAGCCTGTTATCCCCAGAGTACCTTTTATCCGTTGAGCGATGGCCCTTCCATACAGAACCACCGGATCACTATGACCTGCTTTCGCACCTGCTCGACTTGTCGGTCTCGCAGTTAAGCACGCTTATGCCATTGCACTATCAGCACGATTTCCGACCGTACCTAGCGTACCTTCGTACTCCTCCGTTACACTTTGGGAGGAGACCGCCCCAGTCAAACTGCCTACCATGCACTGTCCCCGACCCGGATCACGGGCCAAGGTTAGAACCTCAAACAAACCAGGGTGGTATTTCAAGGACGGCTCCACGCAGACTGGCGTCCACGCTTCATAGCCTCCCACCTATCCTACACAGATCGGTTCAAAGTCCAATGCAAAGCTACAGTAAAGGTTCATGGGGTCTTTCCGTCTAGCCGCGGGGAGATTGCATCATCACAAACACTTCAACTTCGCTGAGTCTCGGGAGGAGACAGTGTGGCCATCGTTACGCCATTCGTGCAGGTCGGAACTTACCCGACAAGGAATTTCGCTACCTTAGGACCGTTATAGTTACGGCCGCCGTTTACCGGGACTTCAATCAAGAGCTTGCACCCCATCATTTAATCTTCCGGCACCGGGCAGGCGTCACACCCTATACGTCCACTTTCGTGTTTGCAGAGTGCTGTGTTTTTATTAAACAGTCGCAGCCACCAGTTTATTGCAACCCCTTCACCCTCCTGGCGCAGGCCAGTCAGGCTACAGGGGCGTACCTTATCCCGAAGTTACGGTACCAATTTGCCGAGTTCCTTCTCCCGAGTTCTCTCAAGCGCCTTAGAATACTCATCTCGCCCACCTGTGTCGGTTTGCGGTACGGTCCTGTTAAACTGAAGCTTAGAGGCTTTTCTTGGAACCACTTCCGATTGCTTCGTCGCCTAAGCGACTGGCCTCGCACCCTTGAATTCCGCGCCCGGATTTGCCTGAGCGCCTTCTCCAATGCAAGGACCGGGACTTCCAACACCCGGACAACCTTCCGCGATCCGTCCCCCCATCGCATTTAACAATGGTGCAGGAATATTAACCTGCTTCCCATCAGCTACGCATTTCTGCCTCGCCTTAGGGGCCGACTCACCCTACGCCGATGAACGTTGCGTAGGAAACCTTGGGCTTACGGCGAGGGGGCCTTTCACCCCCTTTATCGCTACTCATGTCAGCATTCGCACTTCCGATACCTCCAGCACACTTTCCAGTGCACCTTCGCAGGCTTACGGAACGCTCTCCTACCATGCACATTACTGTGCATCCGCAGCTTCGGTATATGGCTTAGCCCCGTTACATCTTCCGCGCAGGACGACTCGATCAGTGAGCTATTACGCTTTCTTTAAAGGATGGCTGCTTCTAAGCCAACCTCCTGACTGTTTTAGCCTTCCCACTTCGTTTCCCACTTAGCCATATTTGGGGACCTTAGCTGGCGGTCTGGGTTGTTTCCCTCTTGACACCGGACGTTAGCACCCGATGTCTGTCTCCCGTGATTGCACTCTTCGGTATTCGGAGTTTGCTATGGCGTAGTAATCCGCAATGGACCCCACAACCATGACAGTGCTCTACCCCCGAAGGTGATACACGAGGCACTACCTAAATAGTTTTCGGAGAGAACCAGCTATTTCCAGGTTTGTTTAGCCTTTCACCCCTATCCACAGCTCATCCCCTAACTTTTCAACGTTAGTGGGTTCGGACCTCCAGTACGTGTTACCGCACCTTCATCCTGGCCATGGATAGATCACCTGGTTTCGGGTCTACACCCAGCGACTGAACGCCCTGTTCGGACTCGCTTTCGCTACGCCTGCCCTAATCGGTTAAGCTTGCCACTGAATGTAAGTCGCTGACCCATTATACAAAAGGTACGCCGTCACCCCTTGCGAGGCTCCGACTGTTTGTATGCATGCGGTTTCAGGATCTGTTTCACTCCCCTCCCGGGGTTCTTTTCGCCTTTCCCTCACGGTACTGGTTCACTATCGGTCGATCACGAGTATTTAGCCTTGGAGGATGGTCCCCCCATCTTCAGACAGGATTTCACGTGTCCCGCCCTACTTGTCGTACACCCAGTTCTTTCATAATGTTTTCGCCTACAGGGCTATCACCTGCTATGGCCGCACTTTCCAGAGCGTTCGGCTAACACTACAAATAAAGAGTACAGGCTGGTCCCATTTCGCTCGCCACTACTCTGGGAATCTCGGTTGATTTCTTTTCCTGCGGTTACTTAGATGTTTCAGTTCACCGCGTTCGCTTCACGTAGCCTATGTATTCAGCTACGGATGACCCATACGGGCCGGGTTTCCCCATTCGGATATCGGTGGATCAAAGCTCGTTTGCCAGCTCCCCACCGCTTTTCGCAGGCTACCGCGTCCTTCATCGCCTGTGATCGCCAAGGCATCCACCACATGCACTTGTTCGCTTGACCCTATAACGGGTGTGTCTCTGCATCATTCTCTGGGAATGATGCGTTCGCCACCACCGCTACAGGTTGAGTATTCGTGTTGCGCCGTATTCCAAAGCAATCTTTCGATCACCTTTTCATACATTGATACAATCACAACCCTGATTCACCTACTCGAATACCCATCTCTAAGTATCCTTTCGTGAATCTCTTTACTACTTCTTCCTGATTGTTAAAGAACGACAGCCGATATCGCAGTTGCTATAACCGCGTATCACTCTGACTGGCTCAATCGCCAATGCAAAACCCTCTGCTTTTTTACTTCAGCAGAACGCTGCGCATTGAAGATTGGTGGAGGATGACGGGATCGAACCGACGACCCCCTGCTTGCAAAGCAGGTGCTCTCCCAGCTGAGCTAATCCCCCAGTCATGCACAGACCATCATCACACTTCGGGGTTCATCGACCAGCGCAGCCATCGCAGACAAGACAATGGTGGGTCTGGATGGATTCGAACCATCGACCCCCGCCTTATCAAGACGGTGCTCTAACCGACTGAGCTACAGACCCCTCAGTCTGTCTGACTTACTGTCTGATTTCACAGCCGATAAGCGTGAGCGCTCAACGCATTGACACGTTAGCTCGAGAAAGGAGGTGATCCAGCCGCACCTTCCGATACGGCTACCTTGTTACGACTTCACCCCAGTCATGAATCCTACCGTGGTGACCGTCCTCCTTGCGGTTAGACTAGCCACTTCTGGTAAAACCCACTCCCATGGTGTGACGGGCGGTGTGTACAAGACCCGGGAACGTATTCACCGCGGCATGCTGATCCGCGATTACTAGCGATTCCAGCTTCACGCACCCGAGTTGCAGAGTGCGATCCGGACTACGATCGGTTTTCTGGGATTGGCTCCACCTCGCGGCTTGGCGACCCTCTGTTCCGACCATTGTATGACGTGTGAAGCCCTACCCATAAGGGCCATGAGGACTTGACGTCATCCCCACCTTCCTCCGGTTTGTCACCGGCAGTCTCCCTAGAGTGCTCTTGCGTAGCAACTAGGGACAAGGGTTGCGCTCGTTGCGGGACTTAACCCAACATCTCACGACACGAGCTGACGACAGCCATGCAGCACCTGTGTTATGGCTCCCTTTCGGGCACTCCCACCTCTCAGCAGGATTCCATACATGTCAAGGGTAGGTAAGGTTTTTCGCGTTGCATCGAATTAATCCACATCATCCACCGCTTGTGCGGGTCCCCGTCAATTCCTTTGAGTTTTAATCTTGCGACCGTACTCCCCAGGCGGTCAACTTCACGCGTTAGCTACGTTACCAAGCCAATGAAGGCCCGACAACTAGTTGACATCGTTTAGGGCGTGGACTACCAGGGTATCTAATCCTGTTTGCTCCCCACGCTTTCGTGCATGAGCGTCAGTATTGGCCCAGGGGGCTGCCTTCGCCATCGGTATTCCTCCACATCTCTACGCATTTCACTGCTACACGTGGAATTCTACCCCCCTCTGCCATACTCTAGCCCGCCAGTCACAAATGCAGTTCCCAGGTTAAGCCCGGGGATTTCACATCTGTCTTAGCGGACCGCCTGCGCACGCTTTACGCCCAGTAATTCCGATTAACGCTTGCACCCTACGTATTACCGCGGCTGCTGGCACGTAGTTAGCCGGTGCTTATTCTTCCGGTACCGTCATCCCCCCACCATATTAGGGCGGAGGTTTTCTTTCCGGACAAAAGTGCTTTACAACCCGAAGGCCTTCTTCACACACGCGGCATTGCTGGATCAGGGTTGCCCCCATTGTCCAAAATTCCCCACTGCTGCCTCCCGTAGGAGTCTGGGCCGTGTCTCAGTCCCAGTGTGGCTGGTCGTCCTCTCAGACCAGCTACAGATCGTCGCCTTGGTAGGCCTTTACCCCACCAACTAGCTAATCTGCCATCGGCCGCCCCTGTAGCGGGAGGTCCTAAGATCCCCCCCTTTCCTCCGTAGAGCGTATGCGGTATTAATCCGGCTTTCGCCGGGCTATCCCCCACTACAGGACACGTTCCGATGTATTACTCACCCGTTCGCCACTCGCCACCAGACCGAAGTCCGTGCTGCCGTTCGACTTGCATGTGTAAGGCATGCCGCCAGCGTTCAATCTGAGCCAGGATCAAACTCTTCAGTTCAAACCTGTTACTGTTTTTCGGTCTCTTCCGAGACCGGTCGCTCACTCAACGTACTGACGAATGATTAATCTGTCTCTCGACAGAAAAACCTTCCTTTCATTACTGTGTGAGACTTGATACTTTCGCTTTGCGCCAGACCCCGAAGGGCCCGGCTCGCGTCGCGCATCAAGCGCCCACACTTATCGGCTGTTAGTTTTTAAAGATCAATTACGCATCCACCACCAAAACCGCACCGGGTCGCATCCTTCACCTCCCGGCACCGCTTCGTTCTGCGTCGCTGCATCAGCAGCAGAGAAACGAGATTATGGAGAACTTTCACTACGCCGTCAACAGGTTTTTCCAACTTTCCCAACCCGCTCACTTCGCGCAAAGCCTTGCCACTGCTGGCTCTCCCGCTTCCCGCACCCCGCTGTCCGGAGCACGAAAGAGCGAGATTCTAGCGAGCCGCACGGCCCCTTGCAAGCACTATTTTGATACGCATGGATTGCGCTGGAAATGGCGCGAGAATTGAAAACGAGTGGCACAACAAGCTCACCCGAAGATCATCTGACAACCACCTCGTTCAGGCAGCCGCGCGCTTCTGCATCACGCGCTCGACTACGCTCAAATAATGATCCAGCTCCGGCGTCGCGCGGTTCTTTTCTTTTGCGCGATCGTCCCACTTGCGCAGACGCAATGCGTCTTCCGCGTAGGGCTTCTGCAGGAACGCTTCAGCCTCTTCCTTGCTGAAGATGCCGCCTTGCAGTTCCAGGCTCCGCACCGAATCGGCGGAAAGCTGGCCAAAATACGCATCGTCGATGGCACATAGGCAGCGTTTGGCGTCGACGTGCAGCCGGATCGGCTCCAGCACCGCGTCCGGCAACACCGGCCGCAAGAACGGCAACGCGAAATACTGATGCAGATCGTCGATGCCCCGCTCCGTCGGCGTTTCGCCTTGCAGATTCAGCAGATGGCCGAGGTCGTGCAGAAACGCGGCGGCGACGAGTTCATCGCCGGCACCTGCCTCTTGCGCCAGTGCGCCGCTTTGCAGCGCATGTTCAAGCTGCGTCACCGGCTCGCCGCTATAGGCAAGACTGCCGTACTGCTCGAATAACGAACGAATGTCGTTCAGACTCAGTGCCACGCTCTTACTCCCACGGTAATGAAAAGGTCTTCAGGTTGGTGAAGCTCTTCATCGCTTCCTGAACACCTTCCTTATAGCCAAGCCCGGAATCCTTGATGCCGCCGAACGGCGTCAGCTCGATCCGGTATCCTGGCACTTCCCACACGTTGACCGTCCCCACGCGCAATTCATTGATGAAGCGTGTTATCGCGTCCTGCCGGTTCGTGCATACGCCGGACGACAATCCGAACGGCGTCCCGTTACTGATACGAATGGCGTCATCGAGCGTATCGAAGGTAATGACCGGCGACACCGGTCCAAACGTTTCCTCGCGCACCAGTGTCATTGACGGGTCGACGCCATCCAGCACCGTAGGCGAATAAAGCGCGCCGTCGCGCTGGTTACCGATGCGCAAGCGCGCACCACTCGCGACGGCCTCATTCACACGTGCCTCGAATAGTTGCGCCGCGGCGACGTCGATCACCGTGCCCATCTGATTCGACGCGTCGAACGGATCGCCGTAGGTCCATGCGCGCGTTTTCTCCACGACCAGATCGGTGAAGTCCGCCGCGATGCTCTTCTGCACCAGCATCCGCTTGACCGCGGTACACCGCTGCCCGGAGTTCTTATACGAACCCTGCACGGCAAGCGTCGCCGCACGTTCGAGATCGGCGTCTTCGAGCACGATCAGCGGATCGTTACCGCCCAGTTCCAGCACGACACGCCGGTAAGCCGCCTTCGCCGCAATATATTTACCGATCGCCACGCCGCCCGTGAAAGTGATGAGATCGGCCAAAGGGTGCGTAATCAGTTCATCGGCGATTTCACGCGGATCGCCGGTCAACACCTGCAGCATCGGTGTCGGCAAACCCGCTTCATAAAGAATGTCCGCCAGATACAACGCCGACAACGGCACCTTCTCGGACGGCTTGAGCACCACGCGATTATTGGTTGCGATAGCCGGCGCGATTTTGTGCGCAACCTGGTTCATCGGGTGGTTGAACGGCGTAATCGCGACGATCACACCCGCCAGCGGCTCGCGCTGCGAAAACACCCGGCGCTTCTTGCCATGCGGCGTCAGATCGCATGAGAAGCTCTGCCCGTCGTCGCGCAAGGCTTCGATCGAGGCGAACTTGAACACATCGGCGACGCGGCCGATCTCATAGCGCGAGTCCTGCTTCGACAAACCCGACTCGAGCGAAATCAGATCAGAGGCCTCCTCGGCCCGCTCCCGCAGCAACGCCGCAGCGCGTTCGAGAATCTGCGAGCGCTCGTAGCGCGTGAGTTTCGCCTGATAAGCGGCGGCGTATTCGAATGCGGCGCGCACGTCGTCGATGCTCGCCAGCGGGACCGTGCCCACCCGCGTCCCGCTAAACGGATCGAACACGTCGAGCGTGCGCGAGCGCGTCGCATGCTCGCCCTTGAGCCGCAGTGCTTCCGCGCGAAACGCCGGATGGTCCCGCAGCATGGCGTTCATGATGCCGACACACGATTCAACGCGACGTCGAAGATATCGAAGTTGCGCAGCCGCTTACCAACATTGGCGGCAGGCAGTCCCTCGACGCGGCGATTGAACAGCAGCGGCACTTCCTGCTCGGAGATGCCGCCGTGCGAGCGCAACGGCACGGTCAATCCGGACAGATCGTGCTCGTCGCGACGCGTGCCAAGCACCACATGCCGGGTACTGACCACAACGATATCGCCGACGCGGTCGTTCGGCAGTTCGAAGCGCTCGCACGCCGCGCGATTGTCGAGCACGACCTCGATGCCGGGCAAACCGCCGAGTCGTTCGATCACCTTCGCGACACTCACATCGTGCGGCAGGTAAATCGTCGCGAACGAACCGAGCGCGCCGTGATGCACGACATACGGATCGGTAATCGGCAGAATCACACGCACTTTCCCGTGCCCAAGCCAATCGTCCAATACGTCCTGCAGATAGATCACATTCGGCTCGCCGGTCTTCGGGTCGTGCTTGGCGTTCATGCCGTGGTCGGCGGTCAAGCCGATCACCCAGCCGAGCGCATCGAGCTTCGCGAGATAGCCGTCCATCATCGCGTAAAACGCATTCGCGCCTTCGCTGCCCGGCGCCCATTTGTGCTGGATGTAGTCGGTGGTCGACAGATACATCAGGTCGAGCTTGCGGGTTTCGGCGAGCCGCACGCCGGCGGCGAACACGAACTCGGACAACCCCGCGCTATACACATCAGGCACCGGCAAGCCGACCAGATCGAGCACTTCGTCGATGCCGTTTTCTTCGCGCGTCACCTTGTCGGCTTTTTCCGCCGAAAAGCAGATGCCCTTCAATTGCCAGCCGAGCAGACGGCGCAGCTTGTCTTTCGCGGTGACCACGGCGACGCCCGCGCCGGCTTCCGCTGCGGCAGCCAGCAAGGTCCCCGCGCGCAGATAGGCCGGATCGTTCATCATCACTTCCGCGCCTTCGCCGCCGTTCGCGTCGGGGTCCCAGAAGTAGTTGCCGCAAATGCCGTGCACCGAGGGCGGCACACCGCACACGATCGAGAGATTATTCGGGTTGGTGAACGACGGAATCACACAGTCGCCCTTGAAGGCCGCGCCGCCTTTGAGCATCTTGCCGATGAAAGGCGCGACACCCGCCGCGACCGCGGCTTCGAGGTAATCGTATTCACAGCCGTCGACGCACACCACGACCGTCGGTTGCGCAGGCAGCCGGTAGCTGCGGCCGTTGACTTCGATCGTACGTTCGCTTGCGTTTGCCATCGTTACCTTCCATCCGTTGAGGACACGCGTGCCCTGGTCGATCCGTTGCCGCCCATCTCAATCGTCCGATTCCGCCGACCTCTGCACCGCGCCCAACGACCCCGCCGGTTCGCACGCCTCACGTGCGCGCTGCAGGCCGCCGTTCACATGCGCATGCATCAGCGCCGCGGCATGTTCGGCGTCGCGCGAGGCCAGCGCCGTCAGAATCGCACGATGTTCGGCGAGCGAGCGTTCCATCGCGTCGGCACGCACCACCAGCGCGGCGCGGCGAAACAGACTCAATTCGCTCACCAGCCTTCGATACGTCTCATACAGCTTCAGATTGCCCGACGCCGCCACGATCGCGTCGTGAAACGCCACATTGGCGCGCGCGTAGGCATCGTGATCCTGCGCGTGGAGCGCGGCGCGCATCGCGTCGAGCCACTCGCGCAACACGGCAAGCTTCTGCGCATCGATACGCAAGGCCAGCATCCGGCACGCCGCTTCTTCAAGCACCGCGCGCACCGCGTAAATCTCGTCCGCTTCCGCCAGCGACACAGTCCGCACGAACACACCGCGATTTTTCTCGGTGCGCACGAGGCCCGCTTGTTCCAGCGCGCGAAACGCCTCGCGCACCGGCCCGCGCGATACCTGCAGACGTGCGGCCCAGTCGGCTTCGTTGAGTTTGTCGCCGGGTGCGAGCGCCCCGTCGACGATGTGCCGTTCGATTTCGTCGCGGACCAACGTCGTCAGCGAATGCCTGCGCACAACCTCAATCGGATCGACAGAAGCAGTTTGCATATATTCGGTCATTTTGACAAATTTTGCCACATCGATATGTGTTTGCGTGTTCGCGCACCCGCCACCTGGCATGCGCACGCAAACACAACCATCAGAAGGTGCTCGTCAGTCCACCCGACGGCGCGGGACCCGCGCCGCGATCAGCAGCAGCGCGGCAAGCGAAACCAACAGCAGAATCAGCGACAACGCGGAGGCCGGCAGGTAATACCCGCGCTCCACCTGCCCGACCACCACGATCGGCACTGTCGCGAAGCCCGGCGGATACACGGTGAGCGTGGCGCCGAGTTCGCCGAGCGAGAGCGCGAAACCGAGTGCGAGACTTGCGCGGATCGCCGGCACCAGTTGCGGCAGCACGACGCGACGCAAGACCATCGACGGCGGCGCACCGAGGCTCGCGGCCGCTTCGCGCAGAATGGTCAACTCCGGGCGCAAGGCGGCCGCCGCGCAGCGATAGCAGAACGGCAGCACCAGCGCGAGCTGCACGAACACGACGATGGCCGCCGAACTCGACAGGTCGAGCGGACGCTTGTGGTACGCGATCAGCACGGCCAGCCCGAGCACCACGCTCGGCACGCCGTTGGGCATCATCGCGATAGTGTCGACGAACGCGCCGAGACCGCGCCGGTCACGGCCTTCGAGCGCCAGCGCCAGCCATAGCCCGAGGATCGTGCCGAGCACGGCGACGCCCATGCCGATTCCGAGGCTCGTCGTCAGCGCGTCGAAGTCGCTGGAACTGAGCCGTTCGAACCAGCGCATGCTGAGGCTGTCAGGCAGGATCGTGCCCGACCAGTGTCCGGCCACGCTCGATAGCGCGACCACCACCACCGGCAAGACGAATAGCCAGAAACACAGCAACGCGGCAAAACCGAGAAACAGACCGCCGAGCATGCGCACCGGCAGACTGCGGCGCACCGGCCGCGCCTTCTTGTGCATGACCGGCAAGACGGTCGGGTCGAGTTCAACGGCCATGGCCCGCTCCTTTTACCTTGCGACGATTGACCTGCCGGTACAACGCATACAGCGACAACGACATGATCAGCATCACGACCGCGCCGGCGGCGGCGGTCGGCAGATCCAGGTCGACGGTCGCGGAACTGTAGATCGCCACCGGCAGCGTGATCAGATGCGCGCTGCCGAGCACCAGCAGAATGCCGAACTCATTCAACGTCAGCAGGAAACACAGGATCGTGCCCGCGGCGATGCCCGGCCACGCGAGCGGCAGGATCACCTTGAACGCGACCATCCAGCCGCTTGCGCCGAGACTTCGGGCCGCCTCGATCAGACGCATGTCGAGCGTGGCGAACGACGCCAGCGTCGGACGCACGACGAACGGCGCATAGAACACCACTTCCGCGAGAATCACGCCGCCCACGCCGAACAGGAAATTCAACGGCGGCGCTTCGAGATGAAACATCTGCTGCAAGGCGATGCTGACCGAGCCTTGCGAGCCATACAGAAAGATCAGCGTGAACGCGACCAGAAACGACGGGAACGCGACGAACAGTTCCAGAAAACGCGTGACCATGCGCGCGCCGGGAAACGGCTTGAAGAACAGTAGCGCCGCGAGGCCAATGCCGAGCAACGATGCGAGTCCGGCGCTCACAAACAGAATCCACAGCGTCGTGCCGACCACGCCGCGCGTTTCCGGATTGCCGAAAAACATCGAGTAGGCCTGCAGGCTCAAACCGTGCGGACCGGTGAAACTCAGCAGCACCAGGCGCACGAGCGGGTAGATTACCAGCGGACCCAGCACGACCACTGCAAGGAACAGCAGGTGCCATTGCGCCGCCCGTTCGCGTCGCTTCACCGCCGCCGTGTGTGAGGCCGCGCTCGCGCTGCGACGGGCGTCGGCAGCGGCCGCGCTTATGGAATTGGGGCTATCAGGGGTTGATAAGGACGACATCGTCAGCCTCATAACGCAGGGAAACACGCGCGCCCTTCTCCGGCATCATGCCTTGGCCGCGCTGCATGGTGACGAGCACCGGCTCGTCAGGCATCGCGTCGAGGGCGACCGACACCGACAGCACCGCGCCGTACCATTCGACCGACGTAATCGCGCCATGCAACTGCCCTTCGCCGAGCGGCACGATGCGCAACGCTTCCGGACGCAGACACGCGACCCGCTCGCGCTCGTTGTAGCGCACGTCGTCCATGCCGAATGCGACCTGCGGCGGCAAAAGATTGGCCGCGCCCAGATAGCGCGCCACGAAACCGTCGTTCGGCGTGTCGTACAACTGTTGCGGCGTGCCGAGTTGCGCGATGCGGCCTTCGCGCATCAGCAGCGTGCGGTCGGACAGCACCAGCGCGTCGTCCTGGTCGTGCGTCACGCAGACGATCGTCAGATTCGGCAGGCGCTCATGCAGCGCCTTCAGCTCGGAGCGCACCGAGGCGCGCAGATTGGCGTCGAGTGCGGAAAGCGGTTCGTCGAGCAGCAACACATCGGGCTCGATCACGAGCGCACGCGCGAGAGCCACGCGCTGCTGCATGCCGCCCGACAATTGCGCGGGCATGTGATGCCCGGCGTCGCCCAGTTGCACGAGCTTCAACGCGTCGGCGACACGTCGCGCGACATCCTTCGACGGCGTGCGGCGCGCCCGCAACCCGAACGCCACGTTATCGAATACCGACAAATGCGGGAACAGCGCGTAGCTCTGGAACAGCAAGCCGAGATTGCGCTGATGCGGCGGCACGTGCGTCAGGTCGTGACCGGCGACGGTCAAGGTGCCCGACAGTCCGTCCGCCTCGATGAACCCGGCGATGAAGCGCAGCAGCGTGGTCTTGCCGCAACCGCTGCGGCCGAGCACGGTGAGCAATTCGCCGCGCTGAATGGTCAGCGACAGATCGTCGAGCACGGTGCGTGTGCCGAAGCGCACCGTCAGGTGGTCGATCTGCACGCCGCCCGGCGTGTTCGAACGCGCGCCGTCAAGCGCGTCCGGCGAGGCGCCGAGCGCGCCTGGGTGAGCAAGACTGGCCGTATTCACCGGATTCATCCTCCAACTGGATTCATGCTGATACGGCGCCTCGCACGGATGCAGGAGGCGCCGCCTGACTCAACGACAAACGCGACGGCTTACTTCGGCTTGACGACTTCGATCTGCTTGCCCGACGAACCGATCACGTCGCTCTTCCAGCGTGCCGTCCAGTCAGCCTTCTTCGCCATCACTTGCGTCCAGTCCACCGGAATCAGCTTCACGCCCGAGATCGCCTGCTTGACTGCTTCGCCGTTCTTGCCGGCGAGCGGCACGTCGGTGCGGCCCGGGATACCGAAGATGTCCGGCACCTTGGCTTGCACGTCGGTCGACATCAGGTAGTCGATCAGCTTCTTGCCTTCTGCCTGGTTCGGACCGTTCTTGATCAGGCCGATCGCGTACGGCAGCTGGAAGGTGGTCGGCTTATCGCCGGCTTTGGCTGCGAGGAAGATCGGCTTGAGCGACAAGCCGCCGTTCGCGGCATCGTCCAGATCCATCTGCAGGTCGCCGTTGGCGAAGGCGATTTCGTTACGCGAAAGCAGCACGTCGAGGTAGCCCGTGCCCTTGGTGTGGAACTTGGCGCTCTCTTCGAGCTTCTTCAGATAGTCGAACGCCTTGTCTTCGCCCATCAGCGACGTGGTCAGGATGATCACCGCCATGCCGTCGCCAGCCGTGGCCGGGTTCGAGTAGGCGACCTTGCCGGAGTAGTCCGGGTGCAGCAGGTCGGCGAAGGTCTTCGGCTGGTTCTTGGTGACGTCCGGATTGATCGCGAACGAGAAGTAGTTGTTCACGAATGTCGCCCACGAACCGTTCGGCGCCTTGGCGATCGCCGGCACGTTCTTGTAGTTGGCGCTCTGGTAAGCCTGCAGCAGGCCGGCCTGGTCGGCTTGCTGGATGAACGGCGGCAACGTGACGATCACGTCGGCCTTCGGCTGATCCTTCTCGATCGTGGCGCGGTTCACCACTTCGCCGCTACCTGCCGTGACGATGTTGACCTTCACGCCTTCCTTCTTTTCGAAGGCCGGCAGCACATCCTTATAAAGGTTCTCGAGGCCGTCGGCGGTATACAGCACGACTGCGTCAGCCGCATGGGCCTGCATCGCCGTGCCGCCGAACGCTGCCGCGGCGATCAGCGCCGGCAACAGTTTGCGTGCGAGGCCAGCCGTGGCGTGAAGGGAATTTGTCTTTGTCATGTCGCTCTCTCCGAAAGGCAAAAAACCAGACGGTCGGGATATCCCGATACCTGTTGTGATTGAACGGCGGTAGCGCCGTGCCGCTTGCGTGTTGCCCGCAGCCAGTTGTCGTGCAGTTTCGTCCGAATCGCACAGATTGCAGATTGCCGACAACTTTGCCGCTTCCTCTCCAGCCTGACTTACAGCTTACCTACGCATCGCGCTGCCGGCCATGCCTGAACGGGCACAGCAAGGATCACAGGTTTCCATGACAACGCCATGACTATTCTGTCGAATTCCAACAAATGACACAATTCGCCAATAATATCCAAGTCGATCTTTTCGCCCCCCTGTTCGGGCGACGGACATTCATCTAATGAAGGAGGCTGTGTGATACCTGGAAACGACCCTATCCTGCTGACCCCTGGCCCGTTGAGCACTTCGCCGCAAACCCGCGAGGCGATGCTGCGCGACTGGGGTTCGTGGGACGCCGCGTTCAACCGTATGACCCAAAGCGTGTGCGCCGACCTCCTGAAAATCGTACAGGGTGAAAATGACTATGCATGCGTGCCGCTTCAAGGCAGCGGCACGTTCGCCATCGAAGCGGCGCTCGGCACGCTGGTGCCGCGTCAAGGCTGCGTACTGGTTCCGAACAACGGCGCGTATTGCGCCCGTCTGATCCGGATATTGCAGCGCATGGGGATTGCCTACGTGGAACTGACGCTGCGCGAGGACGAACCGGTCAGCGCAGCCGCCGTCGAAGACGCCTTGAATCGCGACTCACATATCACTCACGTCGCGCAAGTCCATCTGGAAACGAGCGCCGGCCTGCTCAATCCGCTCGACGATATCGCCGCGGTGTGTCAGCGGCACGGCAAAAGCCTGATCGTCGACGCGATGAACTCGTTCGGCGCGCTGCCGATCGATTTGCGGCGCGGCGGCATCGACGCCCTGATCTCGGCAAGCGGCAAGTGTCTGGAAGGCGTGCCGGGGATGGGATTCGTGATTGTGCGGCGCAGCGTGCTGGAGCAGAGCGAGGGACGCTCGCCGTCGCTCGCGCTGGATCTCTACGATCAATACGCCTATATGCAGAAGACGACGCAATGGCGCTTCACGCCGCCGACTCATGTGGTCGCGGCTCTGCGTGAGGCGCTCGATCAGTTCATCGCGGAAGGCGGACAAGCGGCACGCGGCGCACGCTACGCGCGGAACTGTGCGGCGCTGGTGAGCGGCATGAAAGCGCTCGGCTTCGAGCCGTTTCTGAAACCCGAGGTGCAGGCGCCGGTGATCGTCACGTTTCACGCACCGCGCGACCCCGCGTGGAATTTTGCGAACTTTTATGCTGCGGTGCGCGAAGCCGGTTACGTGCTGTATCCGGGCAAGCTCACGCAAGTGGAGACGTTTCGCGTGGGTTGCATCGGCGCGATCGATGCGGACGAACTGCGTAACGCGGTGGCTGCGATCGACCGTGCGCTGAAAGGGCTTGGGATTTGCGTGAAGTGACTTGGATGCTGCGGGGCAGCCGTGTAGCCGGGGTACGCGAGGCGCGGGGTCATGCGTTCGGGTGCTCCGCTTCTCCGGTGCTCAGATGCTCGGGCGCCTAGCTACCAAAGTGCTCCGTTGCCCAAGTGCTCAGGCAATCAGTATTTCCGGCCCATGCGCCGTGATCGCCTTGCCGAGCGCCTTCTCCGGCGCCAGTTCGGTGACCAGATAGCGCGCCGATTCAATGCCGTTGATCCGCACCGGCGTCACGCGCCCGAACTTCGAGTGGTCGGCGACGATCACCACCATGTCGGCGGCGGCGATCATACGGCTGCGCACTTCGGCGGCCATGCGGCTGTAGTCGGTCAGGTAGCCGTCCGGCGAGATACCGCCCGCGCCGATGAAGGCGAAGTCCGCGTGGTACTGCGTCAGTTGATGGACTGTGTCGAGGCCGAAGGTGGCGTCTTCGATATCCGACAGTTCGCCGCCGAGCAGCGTCACGCGGTTATCGTTGCGGCGCCCGAGCAGCAGCGCGATACGCCAGTCGTTCGTATAGACCGACAGGCGGTGCCGGTCGAGCAACGCCCGGGCCACCGCTTGCGTGGTGCTGCCCGAATCGATGATCAGCGAGGCGCCGTCCGGCACGAACTCGGCCGCGCGTTCGCCGATCGCCCGCTTGGCGCCGGCGTTGGCGGCTTCGCGCGTATCGAGGTCGGGCTCGCGCCGGTCGCTGGACAGCGCGCCGCCATGGGTCGTGACGAGCAGACCGCGCCCGGCCAGCGCGTTCAGATCGCGGCGGATCGTCTCGCGCGACACATTCAGTTCGCGCACCAGTTCAGCGACCGAGAGCGCGCCGGTTTTGGCGACCTGCGCCAGGATGTATTGGTGACGTTGTTCTGCGAGCATCTGTTGGAGGCCGGGAACCGGCACGCTTGGGTTTCGCCACGGTTAGCAAAGGCCGGCGTATTGTATTACGCATAGCGCGGGGATGCTCCGCTTGCCGCGCTTACCTGCTAACCTGAACGCCCTGGCCGCGCGCCGACGCCAGTCGATGCCGCCTGGTCCGTCAACCGAACTGCCGATGCCGCCACTGTTTCGCCGCTTACTGCTGCTGTTCCACGCGTTGCGTTATGGCGCACGCCTGATCTGGCTTGCCGCCCCATCCGACCACAAACTGCACTGGACGATCGAGCTGATCGGCCGCGTGCACGCGGCCGGGCGCAGCGGCGCGAGCTTGCACGGCGTGCTGCCCGCGCTCGGGCCGCTCGCGAGCCGCTTCGCGCAGACTCTCGCCGAGCGGCCCGAACTCGCGACCGGCACCTTGCACGATGCCATCGACGCGATCGACCATCTCGAAGCGCCGCTGCCGCCGCAAGCGTCCGAACAGGCTCTGGCACACGCATTCGGCCGGCCGCTCGCCACGATCTTCAGCGCGGTCGATCTGGTGCCGGTGCGCGGCGGTTTCGCCGAACAGACGCACTTCGCGCGGCTCATCGTGCCGGTCAACGGCCATCGCGAGGTGGCCATCAAGCTGGTGCGCGCCGATCAGTTGCAGCAGATCGGCGACGAACTCGCGCTGTTGCGCTGGGTCGCGCGCTGGCTGGAGAAGCTTTCGGGCTCGGCCCGCCGCCTGCAACTGCGCACGCTGGCACAGACCTTCACCGACGACATCCTGCGCCGCTTCGACCTACGCGCCGAAGCCGCCAATCTGAGCCAGACCGGCCATCATTTCGACGGCGACCGGCGCATCGTCGTGCCGAATGTGATCTGGGACCTGTGCACCAACCTCACGCTGACGATGCAACGCGTCAGCACCTTGCCCGCAAACGACCTGCCCGGCCTGCATGCGCATCACGTCAAGCTTGCGCCGCTGGCCGCGCATATTGTCGAGGTGGTGACCGAACAGGCGTTCGAGCACGGCTTCTTTCACGCAACGCTCGACGCGCGCCGGGTGCGCGTGAGCATCGAACCGGACACGCTGGGACGCCTCGTACTGGCGGAGTTTTCGATCATGTCGAGTCTGTCGACCGACGAGCGCGAATTCTTCGTGCACGGCGCGACCGCGCTGTTCGACCAGGACTACGGCCGGCTCGCCGAATTGCATCGCGACGCCGGGCATGTGTCGAACGACACGCGCAAGGAGATGCTCGAAGCCGAGTTGCGCACGCGCGCCGAAGCGCACTTCGCCGCCGCGCCGGAAGTCCGCTCGGCGGGTTCGCTGTTTCATCATCTACTGCACGCGGTGCATCCGTTCGACGGCGCCGTGTCCGCGCGGCTCGCCACCGCGCAGCGCTCCTTCCAGCAGGCGGAAATGCTGGCGCGTGCGCTGCATCCGGGCGTCGATACGTGGAATGTCACACGCGGCGTGCTGGCGAACATAGCGCGGCGCGACATGGACCACCGTGGCTGGATCAAGCGCATCTCGCGTGAGTTGCCCCATCTGGCGCATATGCTGCCGCGCGTGCCGCAACTGGCCGTGCGCTATCTGCAGCATGAGCACGATCGCGCCCGCACGCCGCAGCAAAACGCGCAACTGATGCTGGACATCAGCCGCGAATATCGACGCACGCGCGTGCTGCTGTGGGCTTGCGCGGTGTGCGGCGGCGTGCTCGGCGCGGGGACCGTCTTGTTGATGTGGTGATGATTGCAGCTTCGAACAAGACGCGCGTCTTGCGTCCTGGCAAGATGGCGGCTTTTCACGCTACCCGTCTCCGATGCTCGCCTCTGCAATCGCCGCCGTATTCGTCGTGTTGTGGTCGACCGGTTTCGTGGTCGCCCGGGCGATCACACCGTATGCCGACCCCAATCTGTTCCTGCTCGCACGCTTCGGCGGCACCGCGCTGATATTCGCGCTTGCCGCACTCGCCACCCGTGCCGCGTGGCCGACCGGCCGCGATCTCGGCAAGCACCTGATAGCGGGCGCGCTGCTGCAAGGCGTCTATCTCGGCGCGGGCTACTGGGCCGTCGCACAGGGGTTGAGCGCGGGTGTGATGGCCTTGCTCGGCGCGCTGCAGCCGCTCGCGACCGCCGCCGTCGCGGCTCCCCTATTCGGCGAGCGGCTTTCGCGGCGCGGCTGGACCGGGATGGCGCTCGGCCTCGCCGGCGTCGCGCTGGTTCTCGAACCGAAACTCGCCGCAGCCGCACCGCCCACCCCGCACGGCGACGCGCCACCTTGGCTGGTCGTGTTCATCTCGATCGTCGCGATCGGCGCGATCACGGCGGGCACGCTGTTTCAGAAGACTTCGCTGGCAAAGGCCGATATCCGCAGCGCAAGTGCGGTGCAGAATTTCGGCGCGGCGGCCGTTGCGGCGATGTTTGCGCTGGCGCTCGGCGAGCATCGCTGGATTGCATCGGCTACGTTGTGGGGGTCGCTGGCGTGGGGCATCGTCATGCTGTCCGGCATCAGCGTCACCTTGCTGGTGTGGATGGTCAGGCGCGGCAATGCCGCGCGCGCCACCGCGTTGATGTTTCTCGCGCCGCCGCTCGCCGCGCTCGAAGGGTATGTTGGCTTCGGCGAAACGCTGCTGCCGGTGCAGATCGCCGGATTTGCCGTGGCGCTGGTGGGCGTGGTGCTGGCGCGGTCGTGAGTATTCTTCGATCGGCCCAGACCAGCCTGCGTCGGTCAATGCGCGTTCGTCACACGTGCTGGGCTGCATGGTCGCGCGAACGTGGTCGGTTCGATATCGGCTCAGCACCCTCGCCCACCTCCCAGCCCACCGCCTAATCCGCTGTATCGGCGCCGGCCGGCACTTTTGCGCGCACCTTGCTGCCGGGGGCCGGCGCCCAGGCCGGGCGGCTCTTGCGCGCCGAATCCACCACGACGATGTAGCGCCCGGCCCACGGGGTCACCTGGCGATCGCTCTTCAACACCCACAGCGATTTGCCGGACTCGACCAGCGCGGCATATTCAGCGTCGAGAATGCCGTAGTGGTCGATGAACGCATTGAGCGACGCGGGGATCCGCACGCAACCCTTCGAATGACGAATACCGAGCAGCGGTTCGAGCCGTTCCGGATCGGTGGCGTGCATCTGGAAACGCATCTGCGACATGCCGCCCTTGCCCCAACCCCGCTCGCCCTGCGCCCAGCCGAGGTCGAAGATCCGCATGTCGCGCTTGCCGTAACCGCGAATGTGGTTCTCGTTCAGCGTGCCTTCAGAGCGAAAGTCCATGTTCGACGGCGTATGTTCGAACACGCCGAGCGGCGTGATGAAGTGGTCGTACTCGCCCGGCCGGCCCGTTGAGACCGGCGATGCGCCGATCATCTGCCAGCTATCGGAAGGCGTTGCCCGGACATAGATGAACAGCGCCTGAACGTTGGCGTTGCGATCGACCACCACCACATACTCGCCCGAGAGATTGCCGAGCATGTGCTCGCCGAGCGCCGTTTGCAGGCGATCGGCATAGGCGCGTTGTTCGGCGAACGGCACCTTCAGCCGGCGCGTCACGTCTTGCGCGAACACGTTCCGCAACAGGAGCGCACGACGCGGGTCGACCACGCCGGCTGCATCGGGCGCGGTAACCGCAGAAGCGTCGACCGCATGCGCCGGGCGCTTTGCTGCCACGGATGCCAATGGCCGGGCAGACGTGACACCCGACGCCGAAGTCAAGTCTGCGCCCGACGCCGCCATGGCGACGCCACATGACAGCGCGCAAAAAACGGCCGCCAGCGCGCGCGTCAGATAGCGCACTGAACAAACCGCACGCGCGAAACGCGACACGAAACGTAAATCCGACATCCACATCCCGTCACTTCGACGATCTACCGATGCGGAAGTACGGCGGTCCGGTGCAGGCTGGCGAGGCCGATTGGGGTAGTTCATCGCGTATTTGAGCAAACCTGATTATTATTGACTGCTCGCCGGCTCATGCGGCGCTCGGAACGAGGATGTTACTAAGCACATTGGCATCTGTCGATGAAGACTCGGCCAATCAACCCAAATCATCGTATTTGCAGCCAATATTCAACGCTCCGCGCGGCGCTTTTAAAAGCAGCGCAAAGTGAATTGAAAGCCAATATCCGCGATAAAACCGCGAAACTGATTCGACACGGCATGCTCGCAGAATCGGCTCGATCGTGGGCCGATCACTCGTGCAATCCGCGCGAGCGTTCATGGTTCACACTCGCACCATCGCACACGGAGAAAACAGGAACATGACGCAACAAGACCCAGCCGCACGCCAGGCAAGCATCGCAGCGGAAATGCACGTCGCCGCCGAGTTCGACGCCACGCAGGAAATCGAGCGCCGGGTCGCTTTTCTGGCGAACTATCTGCGCCGCAACGGCCTGAAAACGTATGTGCTCGGCATTAGCGGCGGCGTCGATTCGACAACCGCCGGGCGGCTTGCGCAACTCGCGGTCGAGCGGCTGCGCGCCGAACATTACGACGCGCGTTTCGTCGCAATTCGTTTGCCCTACGGCGTGCAAAAAGATGAAGCCGACGCGCAGCAGGCCTTGAGCTTCATCCGTGCGGACGAGAATCTCACCATCGATATCAAACCCGCCGCCGATGCCATGCTCGCTGCCCTGGATAACAGCGGCGTGCAATTTAACGATGACTCACAGCAGGATTTCGTCCACGGCAATATCAAGGCGCGGCAGCGAATGATCGCGCAATACGCGGTAGCTGGCGCACGGGCGGGCGTGGTGATCGGCACGGACCACGCGGCCGAATCGGTGATGGGATTTTTCACGAAATTCGGCGACGGCGGCGCCGACGTGCTGCCGCTCACGGGCCTGAACAAGCGTCGCGTGCGGGCATTGTCCAAAGCCTTGGGCGCGCCCGAGTCGCTGGCGCACAAAGTGCCGACCGCCGACCTGGAAATGTTGCGCCCACAACGACCCGACGAAGACGCGTACGGCATCCCCTACGACGATATCGACGACTTTCTGGAAGGCAAGCCGGTGAGCGACACGACGCGCGAAACTGTCCTGCGTTTCTACGACGTCACGCGGCACAAGCGGGCGTTGCCCTACACACCGTTCGATTGGCCGGAGAAGACGGGCGGAGAATAAGAAAGGGGTAACTACCAGAATACGCGCGGAAGATGCATGTCAGGAATATGCGACCGACGCGGCGCGTTCTCCCCACTCGGCGCATTTGAAGCAATCGGCAAATTCTGTTGCGGTAAGCGCAGTTGCGACAGAGTCAGTGAGCAGGCGGCGTGTCGTTGCTGAACAGATCGGCGCTCGCCTCGAGCGCCAGGCCGCCCAAATGCTTGCCGTGAATCTGTCGCGCGATGACCTCGCCCACATAGGGCACTTCCGCGTTTAACTCGACCGTGGCGTAAGCGCTGGGCTTCCCGGCGTCGACCACCTCGACGTGTTTCGCGTAATGCCCAAGCTCATGCTTGAGGAATTCCCGTACTTCCTGCTCGGTGCACGATTCCGCGATATTGCGCACGATCAGGTTCATGCCGCCTATCCTCTGCGCGCGCTGCGATCCGCGGCCTGCACCCGCACCGGGCGCAGCGCTGCACGCTGTTTCGCCTGAGCAGCCGCGAGTTGGCGGATCAAGGCGGCGCCGACCGCACCCAATGCAGCCAATGTCAGATAGAAGGCAATCATTTAAATCTCCCCTTCGAATTTCGTCCTGTTTTCAGGATAGCCACAATCAACAACAAAAGCGATGCGACACGATGTCGTAAAAACGGACCTAAAAAGATTTCCGTTGATGCACTGTACCTGAATAAGCAGCGGTAAAAATAGCAAAACACATGTTCATTCAGTGGTGCAGGCCCGGCACACGCACCAGACGCGGACGCTGGACGCAAAAACCGGGCCGCACCGGACAGCGACATGCATCGCCGCAGGCATCCTTCGGGGGACGTGTGCAAAGGGTGGACTGATCGTCGGGATCAGTCCACCGCTTGCACATTGGCCGCGCTCACCCACCATGCGTTCCTGCTTTACGGCACGTGAACCAGCGCCGCGGACGGATCGTCGACGCAAGCAAGAACAGGCGGCCTCATGGCGCGCTGTCACGACCGTCGCTTCGCGCGTTGCTGTCGCCGGTTGCAACGTCGAGACGGCTTACGTCGCAAGACGTCTGGCTGAAGCCGGAATAGACCACCGACCAGTTACCGACGATCGCCGCTTGCGCCTCCGCGAGACTCAGCTTCCCTTCGCAAACGCAGCGTTTGAGCATGACCGCGGCGCGCGCCTTGCGACGTTCGCCCTGGTGGCCTGCCCACGGCAGGAGATCGAGATTGGAGGGTGCATTCGGCGAGCCGCCGAGCACGATGGGCACGCGCCTGTCCAGAGCGAAAGCGGCGCCGTTGTCGGCATCGATGCCGCGCGCGGCAAGCATGCGATCCTTGTGGGCCATCAACTCGTCGAACGGCGGTGCGACCGTGTCCGCATAGCCGGGTCGGCAAATCGTTTCACCGACCGACTCCTGCGTGACGCGCTCGTCGAGCATCGCTGAATCCTGGGCCCGGACTTCGCCGACGCGCAAGGCGAGTATCGCGGCGAAGCCGAGCAGGAACGCAAGGCGCATCCCGCGGGCAGGACGCACGACGCCGTACCGGCGCGCGAGCGTTGGCGGAGTCGCCTGGTATGTGCTGCTGGTTGCGTCGCTGTGCTGGATGATGCGACGCCCATCTGCAATGCCTGCGTTCATTCGTCGGCGCGCCGGGAGGGTCGCGCAATAGTTCAATTCGCAGACTGATTAAAACACATCCAATATCCCCGTGCGAAAAAGGCCTGCATACGCAGGTGAGTGACGATGCGTCCCGATGCGCTCACAGGGGAACGCCGGCGCGGTCCTGACGTGCACGAATACACGTGGCAGGACCGTTCCGAACCGCAGTACGAAGACAACACGATTGCCCGCACCGCGCCCAGGCGAGACCCAGGCACGGTTCAGGCACAACTCAGGCACGGGCGCAACAGCCAGTTACTTCGCCTTCTGCACCACCCGAGCCTGCAAGGCGCGGATCCGCCCGAGCGCCTGGGTATTGGACACCGTCGTGTCATACATCTTGGCGAGATCCGCCTTGAGCGCGGTACGCGAGCCACCGTCGAGATAGACCATATGCCCCGACGGATAAAAACGCGCCGACAGATTCTGCCGGACCTGCTGGCTGACCAGCGGCATTTGCTGCAGATCGAGCACGGTCTGATAGAACGGCGTGACGTAGTCGAAGAAACCGTTCGCCGACAGCACCTTCAGGTCAGGATTCAACGCCATCACGGCGGCAAGGTCGCCGGCGGTGTACAGAATGATGTTGCCCTTTGCGTCGAGCCCCTTCTGCGCGCCGGTCGGATCGATATGACTGAAGTCCCAATACTGGAATGCCTGATCGTTGAGGTCCGTGAACGCCGAATTCGACGTGTATTTCAGCTGCTCGTTCAGATACACGTTCCACATCGTCGTGTAGACGCCGGTCACCGCCGTCATGGTCGGATCGTTGCCACCGGAATTCGGGTCGATCTTGCCGGCAATGCCGGTGTTGATCGCCGTCACGCGGCCGTCGTACTCGCCGAGCGCGAGGCCCTGCGATTTCAGCAACGTGGTCAGGAACAGCGAATTGCCGCGGCTGTCGTACGACGCGATATCGAGGCTCCAGGCGAGCAAGGTGGTTTTATCGATACCGGTGTATTCACTGAGCTTTTCGACCGTTGCGGAATCCGTCGTCGGAAACTTGCGCAGCGCCGCCAGGTAGTCCGTGCGCGCGAATTGCGCCACTTCTTCGGCAAACGTGCCGAGGTCGGTCGGCCGCGGCGCGATGCCGAGTTTCTTGTGATACCACGCGTCAGCCGCCGTTGTGGGCAACGCGCCAACCGGGTTGCCGGACTGCGTGTAGTCGAGAATGGACGATTGCAACGTGATGCCGTTCAGATCGACGCCGTCTTCATGCAACCGGTACGCCAGCACGCAACTACGCGCCGTGCCGTAAGACTCGCCGAACAGATACTTCGGCGAATTCCAGCGATTGTTCTTGGTGAGAAAACGTTTGATGAACTGCTTGATCGAGTCCGCGTCCTGGTCGACGCCCCAGAAGGCGCGGTTCGTCTTCGGCGCAATGGCCGCCGAGTAACCCGTGCCGACCGGATTGATGAAGACGAGGTCGCTCTTGTCGAGCAGGCTGTCCGGGTTGTCTTCCATCGAATACGGCGCCGGCGGCGTAAAACCAGGCATCGACGTCTTGATGCGGCGCGGCGCGAACGAGCCCAGCAGCACGAACACCGACGACGAACCCGGGCCACCGTTGTAGAAGAACGTCACCGGGCGGGTTTCTTCCTTCTGGTTGTCCTGCGTGAACGCGACGTAGAACATTTTGGCTTCGGGCTGTGAACTGCTCGGGTCGACAATGACGAGGTGGCCCGCCGTTGCCGTGTAGTTGATCTTCTGGCCGCCGATCGTGGTCGAATGGTGCGTCACCGCCGCTGTTTCAGTGGTATCGGTGACGGAATCGTCCGGCCCGTTGCCATAAGCAACCGGATCGAAAAACGGCTGATCTCCGGCTCCGGCTTTGTGCGACGCACCGGCGGCGGCCGTTGCGGGCGACGCATGCGCGTTATGTGACGACTGCGGACTAACGGAAGCTGACTCGGTGTTCGTCATGATCGCTCCATGGGTTCGTTAACGTCTTGGTGTGTCTTGGTGTGTCTTGGTGTGTCTCTCTTGATGTCTCTTGATGTCACTTGTGTGCCCTGCGCTGCCTGCGTCTCCTGAAGACAAGCACCGTACCGCCTGCGGCCTGAACGCGACGCACCTCGAGACAAGCGCGGACAACCGGTAAGCGCCTCGGCCGACTGTCGGCGAAGCGCCTTCCGAACTGCACCGCGACTCATCAGACTATAGTGCTGCCGCCACCTTCTGACCATTGGGACTGCCGAGTCCCGTGCACGCATCCCAGCCCGGCGATGCGGCGAAACTGCCGTTGTTGCCTTGGGTGATGTCGTTAAAGGCAGCCGGTGTCTTGTACAACTTCGGGTTGATGAAACCGGCCGGCTGCCCTTTCGCCGCGTTAATCCGCGCGATCAACGCCGCCCATAGCGGCGCGACCGCGCTAGTGCCGCCGACCACGGTCTGTGTGCCGTCGATCAGTACGACATAACCGGTGGCAGGCGATGCATCGCCTGCCACGTCCGGCACGCCGCGCCCGCTGAGCGCCGTCCTTGCGCCACTCGATGACGTGACCGACAGACCTTGTTGCCACACCGGCACCGGAAAGGACCGGCTCACGCCGCCACCGCCCGCGCCGCCCTGTGCGCCGTCGTTCCACACCACCTCACGCGAAATCGATGTGCCCGACGCGGTCAGGCTCGTGCCGCCACATGCCAGCACATAGGGACTCGACGCGGGAAAGTCCACCTGATCGCCGCCGGAACCGTCGCTCGAGCCGCTATCGCCCGAGGCCGCGCAGACCGTTACGCCGAGGGCCGCAGCCGTTTGCAGCACGCTGTTGAACGCCTGCAGCGACTGGCTGGTCCAGTTCGACTCCGGGCCGCCCCAACTGATCGAGACGACCGAGGGTTTGTTGGTCGTGTCGTGGACCGCGCGGCTCACCGCGTCGATGAAACCGGCATCGCTGTTCTGCGTGAAATAGACTGCGATCGTCGCGCCAGGCACAATCGCACCGACGATTTCGATGTCGAGCGTGACTTCGCCGTCCGGCCCGTTCGGGTCGCCGCTCGGCTGATTGCTGCCCTGATCGACGTCGACCGATTTCACCTTGGGCGAAGCCACGCCGAGGCTCGCAAAGTAGCTTTTGAGATCGGACGTGTTGTACCCGCCGCCGAGTTCGATGATGCCGATGCACTCGCCGCTGCCGTCGCCTTGCGGAAACTGATACAACGACGCGAGCTGAGGCGGCGTAAAGGACGCCTGATGCGCTCTGGCCGGCTCGAACGGCGGCCGGATGCGAAAGTGCGGCCGCGCCTGAGGCCGGTTATCGAGGCCGAGCACGGCTTGCACGATGCCGTGCAGATCGTCCGGCACACTGATCGTGCCGGTGCGGCCGCGGAACTGGCCCACCGAGTGATGCTGGTAGTGCTCCAGCTTGACGCCGAACGCAGTCTCGAACTGCGCGATCGTGCCGCTCAGCGCGACCGAACGCGCTGCCGGATCTTCCCTCACCACAGTCAAGCCATGCGCGGCGGCAAAAGCTTTGACCCTGGCGATGTCGTCCGGCGCGGCGCCGTAATCTTTTGCAAAAACCTCGCGCGATAGCGGTTTGACACTCGGGTCGCCCGCTTCGATCCTGCTCATCAGGGCGTCGAACTGCGCCTGACGCTGACGGCGCAGCAGCACGAAAACCTCGATCCGCTCTGCCGGATCGCATTGCCCAACGACAGTCGAACCTTGTTCTGCCTTTCGCTCGCTTCCCGGCAGCGGTTGTCTATTGACCATGGTGTCGATTCTCCTGTTAGCGTGACGGCGCGGAGCGCACGATCGGCTCCACGCGCGGCACGCGCCTGCACGGACCCACCGCCTCGCGACCAGCGGCGGGTTGCTGGCGGGTTGCTGTTTCAAGGACTTCGCCAAACCGTCCGACCTATGCATTCGAACACAGTTCCTGTGCGCGCGGCAGTTGTCCGAATGGCCAACGGCGGGTTCGACCAATGCGCATCGTGCAGCACCCGCGCTATGATGCTGAAGCGGCAATCCAGCCGTTGCAGCGCCTCGCGCGCTACCCGTGCGCACGATCGAAGAATCAGAGGAACCCCATGTCAATTTCGATGTATCAAGCATCTCTGCCCGTGCTGATGCGCGGCATGACCAACCTGCAAGTCATCCTCGGCAAGGCCGAGGCGCACGCAGCAGAGAAACAGATCGACCCGTCGGTGTTCACGAACGCCCGCCTCGCGCCGGACATGCTGCCGCTGGTGCGCCAGGTCTATATCGTGAGCGACACGGCGAAGGGCTGCGCCGCGCGTCTGGCTGGCGTCGAAGCGCCGAAGTACGAGGACGTCGAACAGACCTTCGAGGAACTCGATGCCCGCCTTCAAAAGACGATCGATTATCTGAAGGAATTCAATCCGCAACAGATCGATGGATCGGAGGAACGTCCGATCACACTGAAAATGCGCACTGGCCCGATCGAGTTCACAGGGCTGTCATATCTGCTCGGCTTCGTGCTGCCGAACTTTTATTTTCACGTCACGACGGCGTACGACATTCTGCGTCACAACGGCGTCGAACTTGGCAAGCTCGACTATCTGGGCGGCATCAAGTAAGAAGGCGTAGGTGCTGTTGCATGGGCGCCATGGGATTGCCGCATGAGCAGCACATGAACCGCACGCCGGCCGCGGGCGAACCGCGCGTGAACCGCGTACAGGCATGTGTTCGCGGCGTGCTCGTGTGGCATCAGCCGGCATCAGTCGGCATCAAACGCGCGGCTGGAACGCGATGATCGCCATGCCGGCCAGGGTGAATGCCACGCCGGCCGCATCCCAGAGCGAAGGGCGCACGTTGTCGACGCCCCAGAGCCACGCGATCGCCACCGCCACATACACACCGCCGTAAGCCGCGTACACGCGGCCTGCGGCGGCGCCGTGCAGCGTCAGCAGCCAGGCGAACAATGCGAGGCTCGCCGCGCCAGGCACCAGCAGCCAGATGGAGCCCCCCTCCTTCAGCCAACGCCAGGGCAAATAGCACCCGACGATCTCGGCAATGGCGGTCACGGCATAAAGCAGAAAGGTTTTCATCGGCAGAGGGAAGCGAGTGGTTGTGTTGCCGCGCAACGGTGCGCGGTTGTCGATCGACTTTATTAACACAATCACTTTGCGCGCGGGCATGCTGCGTGCCACGGTCCTCGCGCCCGGTCCCGATTCGCTGCCTGCCGTCGGCCTGGCATCGCCCTATGCCGACATCTGCTGGTTCGGCAGTCAGTCCAGCGAAAGCCGCAACGCAAAGCCGATCAGCGCCGCTGAAAAAGTCCAGCGCTGCAATGTCTGCGCGAGAGGATGAGCCCGCATCCAACCGGCAATGCGCGCCGCGCCGATCGCGTAGATCGCGTCGAAACACACGCCAATGGCAAGCAGCACCAGACCCAGTTCGACCATCTGCAGTGCAACCGGTCCGGCCTCGGGACGCACGAACTGCGGCAATAGCACCGAGCAGAACAGCAGCGCTTTCGGGTTCAACAGATTGGTCAGCAAGCCCTTGACGAAAGCCGCACGCAACGGCCGCGACTCGGCGCCCACCGCGCCGCCTTCTGGCAGCGCGAATACGGGTGAGCGGAAGATCTGGATACCAACCCATGCGAGATAAACCGCACCGCCGTAACGCACCACGTCGTACAACCAGGGCGCGCTACGCAGTAGCGCCGCCACCCCGCACGCCGACAGCGTGACGTGCGTGGCCCGCGCCACGCCAAGGCCGCCTGCCGCCGCGAAGCCACTGCGCATGCCGCGTCCGATACTGGTCTGCAGAACCAGCGCCATGTCGGGCCCAGGCACGGCGTAGACCACAAACAACGCAGCGATATAGACAACCAGAAGGTGTGCGGAAATCATAGAAACCCCTTGTTTTTAAGGTCTCTATCTTGCCGTCGCCGGCGGAGGGTTTGCTGGCGAAATGCAGGGACTACGACTCCATCTTTGAAGGAATACGCTAATATTCCACACCCTAGCCATGTTTTCCGCCAACGCACAGCAAACGCCCAAAACCATGACCACCGACCTCGACAAAACAGACCGCGCGATCCTCGCCGCACTGCAGAACGACGGCCGCATGTCGAATGCACGGTTGGCCGAAATGGTCGGCCTGAGCGAGACGCCTTGCGCCCGCCGCCTCAAGCGCCTCGAGAACGACGGCTACATCGACCAATACCGCGCGATGCTTTCGCGCTCCGCCCTCGGCTTTGGGGTCGTCGCGTTCGTCTATGTGCGTTTTGCCGTGCACGATCGGGCGGTGGCCACCCGATTCGAGCGGGAAGTGCAGGCCATCCCGCGAATTCTGGCGTGCCACAACGTGTCGGGCAGCGCCGACTACATCCTGCAGGTGGTCGCACGCGATCTCGACGACTACGGCACGTTCATGCGCGACGAGATGCGCAGCTTGCCGGGTGTGACGTCGGTGGAATCGGCGTTGTCGCTGCGAGAAATCAAGGCCAACGGCGGGCTGCCGCTGTCCTGAACGCTGACGTGGCATAGTCACCCATTTGATGCGGCGCGAGCCGACCAGACGAATACGGAGTTTTCATGGATCACGAAAAGGCGAGAGCCGAAGAAACCGCTGCGATGGAGCGCGTATTGACCGCAACCAAACGGGTACAGGCGGCCTTCGCGTCGCTGCAATCGCAATTCCCGCCAGCCGGCAGCGGTCAGCCTTCGCAGTTCGCGCTGCAAACGTTCGACGCTGCGTTGCAGGAACTCGAAGACGCTCAAGCCGCATTCGACGAATTGCTCGGCGATCTGCTTGACGGCAATCGTTGAGTCGCATAGCCGGTCTCTTCGCTGCGTAGCTGCTGCGTAGGACGCGAGCGACGGCCGTTTTCAGTTTCCATCGAGCCGGGCGTCGCGTTATTTGGAGGGATCGGCCGGGCTCGACCGTTAGTTGCGCATTTCCGTCCCGGAACTGGAATTCCCACAACGCCGGATCGCCCATCCCCTGCTCCATCCGGAATGCTCTAACGCGCTTGTGCGTCGGGAAGCGCGTCGAGGGCGAGCCGGTCGTCCGCCGGCCGCCGTCGCCACGCCGTTGCCCTATTCACTGCTGCACTTACGCCCTTCATTCCCTCGTCCTTCCTGTCATTTCTGAAAGACTCAACTCCGCTAGCGATCGACAACGCGCCTTGCCGCACACATAGAAAAAGAATATTTGCTTCGCTTAACGAAGCATGTTGACTTCTGCTCGCGGGAGTGCCTAAAATTCGGGCGTTATCACAAACGGGGCCATTGCCTTGGACACCAGCAGTAGTCGATTTTCGAACAGTTTTACTGCCTGACCGGCCCGACGCCCGCGCTCCATTTCCTCAGCCGCCGTCTTGCCAGCAGGCAGACGGTGCGCGCCGTAGTCACTCTCTCCGTGCACCCTAACTAGCGCCATTCGGCCGCGCCGTGCTTACGCACGTCGCGCAACCGTCTGGCTTCGCGTCGCGAGCATCCACTCGCGGCAGCGCTCGCTCACGCCGGTTCGATCCGTTCGAATTCCTGCGCGACCGAGCGCGTGAACAAGCACGTGCTGAAGCAACGCAGATACACAACGCAGATACACAACGTAGATAAGCGACGCAGATAAGCAAAACCGATAAGGAGCCGCCATGCCGGACAGTGACAGTTATCCCATATGCCGCTCAATTGCCACGCAATTTTTCTTTTGCCTGAGGAAAGCAAGTAGACGTTCGCCGCCGCGCGCATAGTGCCGGCCGTGCTCCGTGTCTGCTGGCTTTCCGCAACCCGCGTCAAGCCATACGCCCGGAGAAAAACCATGTACATCGCCGTCCTCGTCCCGACCCTGCAGCAAATGCATATCCACAGCGACGCTGCACTCGCGCTCCACAGCGTCAAGCCGCACTGGCTCGTCGTGTCCTGGCACCGCGTCAAAGCGCTGCTCCCGAACCCGGCTTCGTAATACCTGCTGCCAGCACCCGCACGTCTTCGCGATCCGCATGCGCCACCGTCTATCGAGCCCATTCGACGGCATGCGTTCTGCGGATCCTGAAGGCGCGCCACGGCACTCAAATCACACTGCTCAGGCGACTAAAAATGTCCACTCCATTCAACGTCTCGCCACCACGCCGCGCCGTTCTCGATGAAGCCCATCTCGGCGACATCAAAGGTGCTTTCGGCACCATCGCGCACCACGACACCGCGCCTCGCAACAACTGGTGGGCACGCATCCGAACGCTGCTCGCGATTCTCGGACCGGGCCTCATCGTGATGGTCGGCGACAACGACGCCGGCGCCTTCGGCACCTACACACAGGCGGGGCAGAACTACGGAACCACCTTGCTGTGGACCATGCTCCTGCTCGTACCCGTTCTCTTCGTCAATCAGGAAATGGTGCTGCGTCTCGGCGCCGTGACCGGCGTCGGTCATGCACGGCTGATCTTCGAGCGCTTCGGCAAGTTCTGGGGGGCGTTCAGCGTTATCGACCTGTTCATCCTGAACGCCCTCACCATCGTGACCGAGTTCATCGGCATCACGTTCGTGCTGAATTTCTTCGGCATTTCGAAAGTGGCCGGGGTCTGCATCGCCGCGGCAGTGACGATGGCCGCGGTCAGCACAGGCAACTTCCGACGCTTCGAGCGCTTCGCGGTCGTGCTCTGTCTGCTGAGCCTGCTGCTGGTGCCGGTCCTGGTGTCGATTCATCCGCCGGTTGCGCAGATGACGCACGACTTCTTCATTCCGGGCTGGCCTGCCCATTCGAAACTGAGCGACGTGATGCTGCTCGTGATCGGCATCGTCGGCACCACGGTCGCGCCGTGGCAGCTTTTTTTCCAGCAAAGCTATATCGTGGACAAACGCATCACGCCGCGCTTCATGAAGTATGAGAAAGCCGACCTGTGGATCGGCATCGTCTTCGTGATGATCGGTGCGGTGGCCATGATCTCGTTCTGCGCTGCACTGTATGCAGGCAAAGCAGAGTTCGGCAATTTCACGGATGCGGGCGGCGTGATCGCCGACCTCGAAAAATATGCCGGCCGCACATCCGCGGTTCTCTTCGCGGTCGCGCTGCTCGACGCCTGCATCATCGGCGCGGCGGCCGTGTCGCTGTCCACCGCCTACGCAATCGGCGACGTGTTCAAGATCCGCCACTCGCTGCATCGCGGCGTGACGGACGCGAAGGGCTTTTACCTCGTCTACTTCGCCATCGTCGCGGCCGCGGCTGCGCTGGTATTGATTCCCGGCAGCCCGCTCGGACTTCTGACCGAAGCCGTGCAGACGCTGGCCGGCGTGCTGCTTCCGAGCGCAACGGTGTTCCTGCTGCTCTTGTGTAACGACAAGGCCGTTCTCGGCCCGTGGGTGAACTCGAAGAGGCTCAACCTCTTTACAGGCGCGGTTGTGTGGGTGCTCGTCATGCTCTCTATCATCCTCACCGCATCGGTGATGTATCCGGACATTACCGGCGAAGCGATGATCGAAGTACTCGCCGGCGGCACGTTATTGGCCGTCGTCGGCTACGCCGCAACCGTGACGGCTCGGAGGCTGCGGCTCGCACCTTCGGGCGCGGTGGCTTCTTCGGCTTCCGCTGTTTCCGACAGCGCGCAAGCGCTTTCGAAAGAAGCACGCAATACGTGGCGCATGCCGCCCCTGGAAGAACTGCCCGCGCCACAACTGACCTTATCCAAACGCATCTGGATGGGCGTACTGCGCGGCTATCTGATCGTGGCAGTCGCACTCGTTGTAGTGAAGGTCGTGCAGATGACATTGATGCATTGAGTCGATGCTGCCCGCCCGCTCCCGGTTGTGTCGGTAAGCGGCGGGCGAACAAGCGGACCTTCGCGCGATCCGCCCAGCACTGCCGTCCGTACCCCGTTGCATCGCGATGCCTTCACCGGATGCCGGTGAAGACCACGCCTCCGTCACGCCCCTTCCGTTGCAATTTCCGGTTCGCACAGAATCGGAAAGTTGACAGAGTTCGCGATATAGCACTTTCCATGCGCCACGTGATGCAATCGCCTGGCCAGTTCGCGGTCGCCTCCTGCCCGAATGACGACATGCGGCCGTAGAACGATTTGCGAAAAACGGCCCTGCTCCGGACTATCGAGCATTGTGCCTTCGGCGTTGTCTCGATAGCTCAGAACCACGATCCCGGCGTCCGAGCAAAGGTGCAGATACCAGAGCTTGTGGCAGGCGGATGCCGAGGCGACCAGCAGATCCTCCGGGTTCCAGCGGTTCGCGTCGCCGAGAAATGCTGCGTCGGATGATCCGGGAATATCGGGCTTGTTTCCCGCAGCGATGATGTGGTCCCGACCGTATTCACGGTATCCCGAGGTGCCGCTGCCGCGGTTGCCTGTCCATTGCAGCGATACCGCGTATTTGTGCTCGCCGTACGCCATGCCAATCTCCTTAGCTGTTGACCCGAACCTGATTTCGCAACAGGTACATTCTAGATCCGCGCACCCATTTTGGTATACTATTATTCCATACAACAGGAACCCGACGCACATGGACCACAAACTGGATTCGACGGCCGACGCCATCGCTGTCTCGCTACGCGAACTGATCGCGACCGGCGAACTGGAGGATGGCGCACGGCTGGTCGAACGCGAACTCGCCGATCGATTCGGAGTGAGCCGGGTACCGATGAGGGAGGCCATACAAAAGCTCGAGGGCGAGGGACTGGTCGAACTCATGCGCAATCGCGGCGCGGTCGTGCGCACTTTGACCGGAGCGGACCTGGACGAAATTTATAGCCTGCGCATGTTGCTCGAAGGCGACGCCATTTTCCACGCGGTCAAACGCATGGACAGTGAGACGTTATCGCGCGCCGAACTCGTTCATCGGCTTCTGGGAGACGCCGATACCGCGCAAAAACAGGGCGAACTGAATCGCGAGTTTCATGAACTGCTATACCGCCCATGCGCAAACGGCCGGCAATTGAAAGCGATCCGCGAACTGCGCGCCCAGGTCGAACGCTACGAGCGATTGCAAGGCACGCTGCTCGCCGACACAGCGGCCTTCCAGGATGAGCATCTCAAGATTCTCGAAGCATGCGAGGCCGGCAACGCCCGCCTCGCTCGATCGATGACGGTTGAACACCTCGCGTCGGCGAAACGCCTTGTTCTGCAACTCGTTCGGGTTGAGTGACGGCTACTGGCCAAACGCCTTTCCCGTCACGTTCGGTGCGCGAGGATCCGGGCTCATATTCAGGCTGGTGCCGTTCGCTCGCATGTTGCTGAGCGCCGGCCCCGACCCATTGCTGCCGGTTCCGCCGACCGTAGGAGAGCTGCCCACCGTACCCAGGCCCGGCGTTGCGCTCAGGCCCGTCATACCCGTCCCCAGACTCACCCCCTGCCCCGTGCCCGCGCCGTTGATCCCGCCTGCCTGCAAACCGACCCTGCCATTGGCGCTCAGGTTGGCCGATTGAGCGCTAGCCACGCCCATCGACCCCATCATCAGCGCCGCGACAAATAGGGTCTTTGTTACGATTTTCATAGCCCACTCCATCAAGCCATCAAATTGACCGATCGAACGACTTCCACCAGCGTGGCGATGTCGAGCCAACGACACCCGCAAAGGGAGCCCGGTCACACAGTAAGACTGGCTGCCCGCCACGTTTGTTCATCGCTGAAATCCGGACGACACGGCATGCGCGCTCGACCCTTTCCACATGAAGCGGTTGAAACTGGCGTCCGGTTTCCAGACGGAGACCGGCGCGCGTCCGGCGAGGATTCGCCAGGATCGATTGCAACGCTTCCTCGATGAATTTGCCGACGCAATCTGAGCGGGCCCCTCTTCGCCGGTAAATCGTACAAATGCTTACAAAGCAGCGTATGTCTGACGTACACCGGCCGCGCTGCTGCGGCGTTATTGCAGGCATCTACCCGCGGAGTCCGCCATGAACACAAACCTCACGTCCAGTAATTCGCAGCGCAACCGTATTCATCCCCTGGTCGCCGGCGCGGCGGTGGCCGTCATCCTGGCGAGCGCCACCGGCGTCGCCGCGATGACCGGCCTTCTGCCGACCTCGCATGCCGTTACGGAGCCCGCGCAGCCGGTCGCCACGATGGCCGCGCAAGTTGCCAGCGCTCCGGTCGCCGCGCCCCAGGCGGCCCCGGTTCAGCAAGCGGTTCAGCAAACGACACAGCAAGCCGCGCCGGCACGGCCGCGTGTACATCACACGCACAGCACGCCCGCCACGGACTCGCCGAGGTACGCAAACAATCAGGGCTACCAGGCACCCTATGAACCCGCGCAGGCAAAGCCGGTTGCCGATCCTTATGCGGGAGAAGTCGTGGCCATCAACACGGTGCAGACGCCTGAGCCGACTACCGGGCTCGGCGCGCTCGGTGGCGCGGTCGCCGGCGGCCTCGTCGGCAATCAGATCGGCGGCGGACGGGGCAAAATCCTTACGACCATCGCGGGCGCTGTCGGCGGCGGTCTGGCCGGCAACGGGATCGAGCACGCGGTGCGCAAGCAGACCACCTATCAGGTCCAGGTGCGCATGCAGGATGGCAGCTACCGCAACTTCAGCTACCCGACGCAGCCGGACGTCCAGATCGGCGAGCGGGTCCACGTATCCGGCGACTCGCTGACGGCTTCGTAACAGCTGAACATACCCGGCGACTCGCTGAACGCTTCGTGAAATTGCGCGCCGCCATGTCACCCGATGCCGGCGCGCAAAAATGTGCGCCGGCGCCGTGCGCGTTATGATCAACCGTTACGCCAGAACGGCTGATCGCGCACGATGGAGCATGCCTACATCCACCTTTTGCATCTGCTTGCCGGCCACCCGGCATGGATGCTCACGGTCGTCTTTCTCGCGGCCTTCCTGGAGGCCGTCGCCGTCGTCGGCACCTTCATCCCGGGCAGCACTGCGATGTTCCTCGCCGGCGCGCTGGCCGGCACCGGTTCACTGAGCCTCGCCTGGGTGTTCCTGTGGGCGATCGCCGGCGCCATCGCCGGGGACGGCATGAGCTTCTGGATCGGCGGCCGCTACAAGGACAGGATCGTCCAGCTCTGGCCGTTCCGCACACACCCGCAGATACTCGAGGCAGGCCACGGTTTCTTTCAGAAACACGGCGCCAAAAGTGTCGTATTCGCCCGCTTCGTCGGACCGTTACGGGCCATCGTGCCGGTGGTGGCGGGCATGCTGGGCATGACGCCGCTGCGCTTTTACGGCATGAACGTCCTGTCGGCGCTGCTATGGGCGCCGGCGCACATCCTGCCGGGCGTGGTATTCGGCGCCTCGGTGCTGCTGGCCGGCGCCGTATCGTTCCGCCTCGTCGTCATCATCGCGTTGCTGGTTGCCATCGTCTGGCTGAGTTTTCGCGCGATGCGGTTCCTGGTCTCGCATGCCAGCGCATGGTCGAGCGCGGCGGGCCGCTATCTGGGAAGCTGGGCTTGCCGCCACCCGGGGCCGTTCGGCCGGCTCGCGCGGCGCCTGCTCGACCCCGAACAGCCGGATGCCAGCAGCATCGTGGTGACGTCGCTGATCGTGCTGGCGGCGGGCGCGCTCTTCTTCGGGGTGCTCGAAGACGTGATCAGCGGCGATCCGCTGGTCAGCGTCGATCTGTCCGTCTATCACTTCCTGCAATCGGTGCGCACGCCCTGGAGCGACACGGTCCTCGCAGGCCTGGCGACGCTCGGCAGCGTCTTCACGCTGACGGCACTGGTTGCGACAGTAGCGGTGTGGATGCTGGTGGAGCAGCGTTGGCGCACCATCGGCTACTGGCTCGCCGCGGTCGTGTTTTCCCAGTTGCTGATCTTCGCGCTGCAGTTCGCGATGCACCGCGCGCCGCCCAATGAACTGCTGTCCGACGCCTACGTGTTTCCGAGCAATCACGTCGCCGCGACGGTGATCGTCTATGGGTTCCTGGCCTTCCTGCTCGTGCGACGGGTCGGCATGCTGGAAGGCTTGTTCGTGGCGACCGCGAGTACGGTGGTTGTGATCGTGGTCGCGTTGGCGGGGCTTTACTTCGGCAGGTACTGGGTCTCCGATGCGATCGGCGGCGCCGCGCTCGCCTACATCTGGGTCGCCATCGTCTCGCTGACGGCGATGTTGCGGCATCCTGAGGTACCGCCCTCACGCGGCTTCATGCCGGTCGTGATTCTGGTGGTGATGCTCGTGAGCGTGGGCGTGCAGCTGAGCATCAATCCACTGGCGCCGACGCCGGACAACATGCCGCGCCCGCAGCCCGTGCTGGTCACGCAGGCACAATGGACCGTGTCGCTGTCGAAGAGACTGCCCTGCTATCGCTCGGACATGGGCGGCGACCACAAGGAGCCGCTCACGCTGCAATGGGTATCGAACCTCGATTCGATCAGGGGGCAACTGCGAGCCCAGGGATGGATCGAAGGCACTGACCTGTCCGCGCGCAGCGTACTCTCGCTTGCGTCGCCGAACGTCGCGGCGACATCGCTGCCGGTATTGCCGAAGTTGAACAACGGCGTGCCTTCGTCGCTGGTCTTCGTGCGTCCCGGCGACACGCGCGACGAACGCGACGTCCTGCGTTTCTGGCCGAGCGGCTACGCCGTGGAGAACGGCGCGTCGGCCACCCCGCTGTGGGTCGGGGCCTTTGCGCACGAACGGCTCTCCCGGGCATCGTGGCCGATCAACATTCTGCGAGTCGACCGGGAAGTGTCGCCGTTCGATGCTCACGTAAAAACGAGCGCCGGCCTAGGCGCAGCGCTCGTGGCCAGCGTGAGCTGCCACGGCGTGCCGGTGTCGCTGCTGGCCTCTCCGGTCGAGTGAGCGGCACGTTGCCAGCGGTCTGTCCGGGGTCTGCCTCGGGTCTGCCTCGGGTCTGCCTGGATGCGCCGGTTCGCCGTACCAATCCGGAAATCGCTCTGCGCTCAATCACTTGGCGGATTTGGCCAGGACTTGTCCACAAGGATATGAACATTTTCTGTGGATAACCTCAGCGACGCGTTGCGCACGTTCCTCCTGAGGCATGTCGGCAAGCGACCACGACGCTATTGCACTGCTGTCGTTTCCATCAATGGATCGGCGTCAGTAGTTCGTAACTTGCATCGAGCGCAGCGGTGGAGCGGCGTCCCGGCCCCCAGCCAAGTGCGTCGCGATAGCTCCCGAGACGCACACCCGGCGGCAGACGCGCTTCGTCCATCACGACTGCAATGTCGGCCTGCGGCGCGACAAACAGCGCATCCGCCGGGCAGTACAGCTCGCACATGAAGCAGGTCTGGCAGTCGTCCTGCCGCGCGACCCGCGGAATGCCGCCCTCCACCGCCTCGAACACGTTGGTGGGACACGCGCGGACGCAGATGTTGCATCCCGTGCAGCGCGATTCGCTCAAGATTTCGATCATGCGCATGCCTCTTGCCGTTCGACTGGAATTGCCCCGTCGTCTACCGCCTTCCTGCGGACCCATACGTCATCCAGACCGCCGCTGATCAGCCTGTGCCGCTGCCCGGCGTCGATCGATCTGTACTCCGCGCGGCGATGCATGCCGCGCGTCTCGGTACGCGCCTGCGCGCTGCGATACATCCAGCGCGCGGTCGCGACCATCGCCGCCGCCTCTCGCGCACGCACGGCCTCTTGCGCGTTGCGTGCCGGCGCGCTGTTGCGCAAGCGCGCCCACAGTGCGTCGAGGCGCCCCAACGAATCGACCAGCAGGTCCTCGCTGCGCGTCCAGTTGCGCTCGTACGGAAACACTTCGCCCTGCACGGTCTTCACGGCACTCACGCTGTCAAAAGGCATGGTGTGCGACGTGCCGCTCAAGCCGACAGCGCCCGCGCAATAGAGTCGGCCGATCCCGGAGCGACGCTTTGCCTGCGCGTGATCGGCCGCACCGGCGCCGGCCCAGAAACCCGACGACATCGCCCACGCTGCGTTGTGGCTGCCGCCGCCGGTGAATCCGCCGCAAATCATCTCGCGTGTCGCGGCGTCGCCTGCCGCATAGAGACCTTCAACCGACGTCGAGCAGTCGCGGCCCGTGACATGCAAACCGCCAGTCCCGCGCACCGTCCCTTCCAGCCTGAGCGTTACGGGAAAGTGCTGGGTGAAGGGATCGAGGCCCAGGCGGTCGAATGGCAGGAAGAAGTTGGGTTGTGCCGTCCGCATCCATGCACGGACCTGCTCGTCGGCGCGATCGAGGCATGCGAACACCCGGCGCGTCTGCAGTTCGCGCGCGATGACGCTGCGCCCGAACGCCGAACCGGCGCCCTCGATCTTCACCCCCTGTTCGTCGTAGAAAGTCGCCCATTTGTAGAACAGGGATTTGGTAACCGACGCGAATGCCGGACCGAGACCATAGGCATTCGAGAACTCCATGCCGGAGAGCTCCGCGCCCACTTCGGCCGCCATCAGCTGGCCGTCGCCGGTCAGCACGTTGCAGCCGAGCGCGCGGCTCTGAAACGCGCAGCCGCCCGTTGCAATGACCACCGCCTTCGCGCGCACGACCCACGTTTCTCCGCTCTGGCGCTGCACGCCACGCGCGCCGGCGACTGCGCCACCGCCATCCACGAGCAGTTCGAGCGCCGGGCTGTGATCGAGGATGCATGCGCCGCTCTCCTTCACGCGCTTGCGCATCAGCCGCATATAGTCCGGCCCCTGCAGCGAGGTCCGCTGCTCCTCGCCGTTTTCGTCGACGGGAAACGGATAACCCCATTGCGCAAGCTGGTGGACGTTCACCCAGGTTTGCTCAAGGACGCGATCCATCCAGTCGTGTTCAGCAAGCTGGCCACCCAGTCCAAACCGGCTCGACTTCGCCCGCTCTCGCGTGTCACCCTGCGGCGAGACATACCAGATCGCCGTGCCTGACGGCGCCGTCGCCCCCGATGTCCCGCAAAACCCCTTGTCCGCGAGCACGACTTTCGCGCCCCTCGCGGCGGCCCCAATCGCGGCCCACGTCCCCGCCGGCCCGCCGCCCACCACCAGCACGTCGACGTCGTGACGCTGACCCGCGGTTGCGTCGTCCAATGCGCTGACGCTCACAATCGATTCACTCATCCCAAGCATCTCCCATCAGAAGGTCGATCCGAATAGCTCGTGTTCCATCGCGCCGGCGGCTCACATGAAAACATCGTCGAAACGGCCCGGCATCGACGCCGACGACGCGCGACAATCGTTTATCGGCTAGCGTTCGATGGTCCCCATTCGAGCGGCTTTCGCTTTCGTTTAGCACCACGCGACCCGAACACACGAATCAGGCAGCCCCATATGCAATCTCCCGCCCGAAACCTTGCCCCTGCCGAGCGCGCCAAAGACATCTCCGCCAGAGCAGCGGCCCGTCTGCCATTACAGTCGAGCGGCCGGGATCTGACGCGTCAGCAGCGAGAGATCATCTGGGCCGCGTTTCGCAACCATGAGACCTTGCGCGCATGGCCGGAAGCCGTTCTCGACGCCCTCGTCGAAGCCGGACATCTGCGCGCGTATGCCGACGGCGCGCTGATTTATGTCGCCAACGAACCCTGTACCGACATCCACATCATCCTGTCTGGCATGCTCGAATGGGGATGGCCAAGCGCCCACGGCGTCCGGGCCGTCGAGACGTTTATCCCGCCAGGCGAGCTGGCCAATCTCACCGCCGTGATGACTGACCAGCGCTCCATCCACAATCAACGGGCGCGCGGACTCACCCGGCTTTTTCACATTCCCGCCCATGCGTTGAACGTCGAACTCGAACGCGACCCGACCCTCACTGCAAGCCTGCTCCGCTTGCTCGCCACGCGTGCACGTCACCTTCACGATTGCCTCGGCAATCTTGGCTTGATGTCGTTTCGCGCACGCCTTGCCGGCCATCTACTCGCCCTGGGCAAACGCTACGGTTACGCCGACGGCGATGGCATCACGCTCGGCATCCGCCTGTCGCAGGAAGATCTGGCCGCACTGCTCATGGCCTCGCGTCAGCATGTCAACAAGGAGCTTCGCTGGTTCATCGAGCGACAAATCGTGCGCATCCGCTACGGCCGAATCACGCTGGTCGACACGACCGAACTCCAGTCGATCGTCGAACAGTCGTCTGCCGAGGGTTCCGACTCGCTCAAGCGCAACCGTCCGGCCTGAACGGCAGCAGAACCTCCGCCTGCAAACGACACTGATGTGCAGCACTTGAACAACCGTGAGGTCATTATCGAAGCCGGCAGATGGGGCAATCTGTCGTGAACATGACAGTGCTTTGCAGATTTTCTTCTATCGAAATGACGGGGCGAATTGAGGATGGTGTTCAGAATTCACGCGAGCTCTGATGTGAGGTTGCGCCGAAGGACAAATCCCTTGCGGGCCGTTTGAGATCAAGCAAGGAGGGGCAAGAAGACGAGCATAACGAAGCGGGCGCGCTAAGCGCCCGGATTCAGGTTGGGATCGGTTCGAGCGGTCTGGGCCGGTCGGAACAAAGCGGGAGTGGGCGCGACGCTGCACCGGCGCCGCAACAACATCGCACGATAGCCGCTCTGTCAAGGCAACAACATTCCTTTCCGCCTGGATGACCCTACCTTGTGGTTCCCGCAGCGTTTTCTTATCGCGATTCTCTTGCGGCCTACCTGAACGGACGCCATTTACTCCGTATATCCATCGTGCCTTCACGCCGTGGAGAGCGTCGTAGAATATCGCTATGGATCCTTTCCGGCGCCCGCCTCGAGCGCCGCGCCGGCAAGGGTTACCTCGCCCGACGTGATCGACGGGTCGACGCGGTGTTTGACCGTCCCGAACTCACGCGCCGCGTCTGCGAAGTCGCGTTGGTCGATCATGCGTTAAGGAGGTGGTATGGACGCCGTGTGCCCGCTGCACGGGCCAACGAAAATCATCGGCACGAATGCGTACGGGTTTCCGGTCTATGCGTGCTGCTGCGAAGACGTGACCTACGTGACGCCCCCGGATGCGTGTACCAGAGCACCGACGCAACGCGGACGTGACCCGCAACCCGAACAACCGAAGACGGGAAAAGAATGACACTGACGATCCAGCCTGCCGCCTACGGATGACCGGCAGTCCGCAGTGCGTGCACAGGCCGCGCCACAAGGTCGCACAGCCTTGTCAGCTTGTCATACGTGGATTCGTTCAGTACCGCGCCGGCCGGCGAAATACTCTGGCCAAAAACAAACCGTGCGGCTCCGATACCGCCGGAGCCGCACAGCGGCCTGGAAGCTCACTCCTAGCATAACGGAGCACAGTCCCGTCGGGGTGACAGCCCTGGCGGGACTCCCGCATCACCCTTAGGCGAGTTCGAACCGGTCAAGATTCATCACCTTGACCCAGGCTGCGACGAAGTCGCGGATAAATTTCTCCTGCCCGTCCTCGCTTGCATAGACCTCGCCCAGGGCGCGCAGTTGAGCATGCGAGCCGAAGACCAGATCGACGCGGCTGCCGGTCCACTTCAACTCGCCGGTCTTGCGGTCACGCCCCTCGAATACGTCCCGAGCCGCCGACGCCGGCTTCCATTCCGTACTCATGTCGAGCAGGTTGCGGAAGAAGTCGTTGGTTAGCGTTTCCGGCTTGTGGGTGAAAACGCCTTGCGGATTCTGCCCGCCCCCTACGTTCAGCACGCGCAAGCCGCCAATGAGCGCGGTCATCTCGGGTGCGGTCAGCGTCAGCAATTGCGCCTTGTCGATCAACAACGCCTCAGCCGGGACCCTTACGTTGCCCTTGAGGTAGTTGCGGAAACCGTCCGCGGCCGGTTCGAGGGCCGCAACAGATTCGACGTCGGTCTGTGCCTGCGAAGCATCCATGCGACCAGGCGTGAAAGGCACCGCTACCTTGCGGCCGGCGCTCTCCGCCGCCTTCTCGATGCCGGCGCTGCCCGCCAGCACAATCAGGTCCGCCAACGAGACCTTCTTGCCACCGGACTGTGCGCCGTTGAATTCGCTCTGGATGCCTTCGAGGACCTTCAGCACCTTTGCCAGTTGCTCGGGCTGGTTGGCCGCCCAGTCCTTCTGCGGCGCGAGGCGAATACGCGCGCCATTGGCGCCGCCGCGCTTGTCGGAACCGCGGAAAGTGGATGCCGATGCCCAGGCGGTCGAGACCAGTTGCGAAACGGACAGCCCGGATGCGAGGACCTTCTGCTTGAGCGACGCGATGTCCTGTGCGTCGACCAGCGCGTGGTCGACAGCAGGGATGGGATCTTGCCAGAGCAGCTCTTCGGCCGGCACTTCCGGACCAAGGTAGCGGGCGCGCGGCCCCATGTCGCGATGGGTCAGCTTGAACCATGCACGCGCAAACGCATCGGCGAGCTGGTCCGGATTTTCCAGAAAACGCCGCGAAATCTTCTCGTAAGCGGGGTCGAAGCGCAACGAGAGGTCGGTGGTGAGCATCGTCGGCCGCTGCTTCTTCGAGGGATCGAAAGCGTGCGGGATCGTTTCGTCGGTGCCCTTCGCGACCCATTGGTTGGCGCCGGCCGGGCTTTTGGTCAGTTCCCATTCGTACTTGAACAGGTTTTCGAAGAAACCGTTGCCCCACTTCGTCGGCGTGGTGGTCCAGGTGACTTCCAGCCCGCTGGAGATGGCGTCCGCGCCCTTGCCCGTGCCGAAGCTGCTCTGCCAGCCCAGCCCCTGGTTCTCGAGGCCGGCGGCCTCCGGTACCGGCCCTACATTGTCTGCAGGACCGGCGCCGTGTGTCTTGCCGAAGCTGTGGCCACCGGCGATCAGCGCGACCGTCTCTTCGTCGTTCATGGCCATGCGCGCGAAAGTCTCGCGGATGTCATGTGCTGCGGCGAGCGGGTCCGGATTGCCGTCCGGGCCTTCCGGGTTCACATAGATCAGGCCCATCTGCACCGCGCCCAGCGGGTTTTCGAGGTTGCGGCCTTTGTCGTCCCGGCTGGTCTCGCTGCCGTGCAGTTTTTCGTCGCCGACGATCGCGCCTTCACCCTTGCCATAACGCACGTCACCGCCCAGCCACGTCTTTTCGTTGCCCCAGTACACGTCCTGGTCCGGCTCCCACGTGTCTTCGCGGCCGCCGCCAAAACCGAAGGTCCTGAAGCCCATGGTCTCGAGCGCGACGTTGCCGGTCAGGATCATCAGGTCGGCCCAGGAAATCTTCTGACCGTACTTCTGCTTGATCGGCCACAGCAAGCGGCGTGCCTTGTCGAGACTGACGTTGTCCGGCCAGCTGTTGAGCGGCGCGAAACGCTGCTGGCCGCGCCCTGCACCGCCGCGGCCGTCGCCGATGCGGTACGTGCCGGCGCTGTGCCAGGCCATGCGGATAAATAGCGGACCGTAGTGGCCGAAGTCCGCAGGCCACCAATCCTGCGAATCGGTCATCAGCGCCGCGAGGTCCTTCTTCAGCGCAGCGAGGTCGAGGCTCTTGAAGGCCTCGGCGTAGTTGAAACTGTTGTCCAACGGGTTGGACTTGCCGGAGTGCTGGCTGAGCAGGTCCAGCCGTAGTTGCTTAGGCCACCAGTCACGATTCGTTGTGCCACCACCGGCGGCATGGTTGAAAGGGCACTTTGCTTCGTTTGACATGCGCTATCTCCTTGATGGATGTACCCACTACCTGTACTGCTACGGCGTCTGGCTTCTACGATGCATCGCCGATTCTGCGCCGGCGGGAAATCACATGGTGGGCTCTTTTTGGTGTACTACGGCGGTCACCCAACGCGCATGGTCTTTGTCCGACGACAGATGTCGTTGCGTGCATTGGACCAGGATGGTTCGCGTCAGTGCGCCTACTGCGAATTAAAATATATGTGAGAGCGACCATCAACAGAATGCGATTTTCGCAATGCTAGCGATAGCTCGTGACTATAGGATGTAAGGTGCCGTTGAGAATCATATGCTTGTTGGCATCTGTCGCTGTGATCGCGCTAAATGCCGCTTCAAGTCCGTCATCGAAATCGATCGACATCCCCCTCTGGCCGAAACCGACATGCCAGGCCGCAGGCGGCGGCGCCTGATGTTGTGACTAGGCATCGTCAATCTGCTCCCGCCGAATCCCGGCCGTTGACCGTCTGATAGACGACCGCTGCACCAACACCGGTGCGCGGCGACAACGTGTCAGTCGCGCCGATCGTGAACTGGTTGCAGTTCACGCCGGCGACCTTCCCTCCACCTCGCTGCCGCGCGTGTCGTTAGAAGAAAGGCCAACGAGGAAAGCTGAGCGTCGCCTGATGCGGCAAGTTCGATTCGGCGCCGCTTACCAAGGTCGCCACCCGTTTATTCCTATCTAGCTCGAATTATTCTGGGTGCTGCAAGGGCGTGCGTTCTTCATCACGCATCCGGGAATATCCATCGACCAAACGCCGTCTACTCAATGCACACCGCACAACATTCACTAGACACTCAGGAGTCTGAAATGAATAAGTCCATTGCGATCGTTATTTCCATGGCCGTCCTCACATCATCGAGCGCATTTGCACAAGGCAAGACGCGAGCAGAGGTCATGAATGAACTCTACGAACTGGAGGCGGCAGGTTACAACCCGTCCCAGGGCGATGATGGTTCATATCCCGCAGATATTCAGGCTGCGCAAGAAAAGGTCAACGCCAAACATCAAGCGGAACGAAACGCGATGATGAACGCTGGCCAGAATGGGCAGGCGAAGCCGGCGCCTTGAGGTGCAGACGATCGCCAGTATTCCCTGTACGTCGCGACTCGCGAACGGCACATCGGTGCGGTGATAGCCCGCGTTATCACCGCCGCCATCCCTCGCTCCACAGTGAATTTTCTGCCTGTTTCGACGCTCTTAAAACTGCGCCGCACTGGCACTCGCACAGCCGGGAATGGAGGCCCCGATCGTTCTCCAAGGAGTTTTGCATAAAAGAAATCAGCAACCGAACTGGTGTTATGGCAAAGCTGTAATGTCGTATCTGGAGCGTCGCGGCAAGCGTGTTCCGGGGCAATCTGCATTGACATCGCCGGGATGCCGAGTGACGCTCCCAGGGGCTCGCTTGCCCTGGCTGTCCTTGCGCATCTTCTCATGCAAGAATGAAAAATCTCCGCAGTCGGACACGGAGTGAGCATCGCAACCTGCCCATCGGTTCGGCGCAAAAGTTAGCCCTAAAAAGTTGGCCCTATTCACTGCAGCCGGATTGATGCGACCACGCCAGGGGGAAATAGCACGTGGCCTTGATGGAACATTTTTCGACGGCGGAAGTGCCGGCAGCTGATCGCATCGGGTTCTGGAACCAGATTGTCGGGCAAACCTTCCGCGGCGGCGCAGTCGATGCCCGACAGGACGATTTTCTCGCGGAATTCTGGCGCTGGAATGTCGGCCCCATCCGGCTGATGCGCGCAAAAGCCACACGTTCGACGGTTACGCGTTGGAGGCAGTCTCGTGCCGACGATGCCGACGCAGGTCGACTGATCCTGCATCTTCAAAACCGGGGATCCTCGCAGACCACACAAAATGCGCGCTCGGCCACTCTTTCGACTGGAGACCTGACACTGTGCGACGGCGCTAGCCCCTATACGCTCGATATTTCGGATGGCAACGATCTTCTTGTTCTCGATGTTCCGCTGTCGTGCTTCCAGGATCCGGACAAGGTGACGGCCTTGATAACGCGGCGACTGTCCTGTAACAGTCCGCACGTCGCACTATTGCGGCGCTTTGTTCTATCGCTCTGGGACGAATTCGGCGGCCGGACCTCGAAAAATGAAGATGATATTGCGCTTGGCCGCGTCCTCTCCGATCTCACCGGCCTGGCGTTGTCGCCCGACGCAATTGTCGATGCCGCCGAAAGGCATGGGGATCGAGAACGTATTCTCAACTGGATACAAGAAAGCTTGACTGACCCCGATCTCTCGACCTCGATGATCGCCAGGCGATTAGACTTTCCGGTGCGAACGATACAGGACATCTTCGCGCGCATGGGAACCACACCAACTCAATACATTCTTCTTCGTCGGCTCGAACGTGCTCGTTCAATGCTGATCGACCACGCTGACAGATCTATCACGGACATCGCGTTTGAGGTCGGCTTCAACGACTCCAATTATTTCAGCCGGGCGTTCAGAAAGCGGTTTGATACGACACCTAGCATGTTTAGAGCGCGATTGCGCAAATCCAGGTGAGCGGCGATGCTCACAGGTCGGCTCTGCAAGACTCAATCATGCAGAGCGACGGCGTTTCCGCCGCCGCTTGGCGGCTCGCTTGCAACTCTGTGTTTATGCGCTCATTCTCAGCACGGGCTTGAGTGCAATGCCTTGGGCCGAGTCGTGCATAGCCTGATTGATCTGCCCAAACTCGTAAAAACGGACAAGGCGGTCGAACGGAAAGCGACCCTGTCGCCAAAGCTCAATCAGTTTCGGAATGAACAGCTTGGGAACACTGTCTCCCTCGATGGCTCCCCCAACAGACTGGCCAAAGAATAGATTGTGAATCGGCAGAGTAATCGATGCCCCCGGAGACGACACGCCGAGGATGACGCACTGACCGAGCGGGAGCAGCGCTTCAACTGCCTGCTGAATCACTGCCGGCACGGCCGTTGTGTCCAACGAATATTCGACGCCGCCACAGAGCGCGCGGATCGCATCAACGGCATTGCCTTCTGTCGCATCGATCGTATGAGTCGCCCCGAGTTCCTTCGCTAGCGCGAGCCGATTGGCATGGATGTCGACTGCAATGATGGTCGTGCAGCCGACAACCCGCGCGGCCATGATGGCCGAAAGCCCGACTGCGCCAGCGCCGAAGACCGCAATGGAAGACCCAATCCCTGGCTTGAGCCTGTTCATCACCGTGCCGGCACCGGTCTGGATTCCGCAACCCAGCGGGCCAAGCAATGCCAGATCCACATCCTTTGGAACCTTGACGGCGTTGCGTTCGCTGGCGAGTGCATAGCCCGCGAATGCCGACTGACCAAAGAAATTTCCGCTGATATCAACGCCATCGCAACGGATGGTGGAGCTTCCATCTGCGCGACGCCCAGAAAAATTGAGCGGTAGTGCCTGGTGACAGTAAGTTGGAAGGCCGCGCAGGCAGTTGGGGCATTTGCCGCACGAAGCGACGGTCAGTACCACGTGGTCGCCAACGGCGAGTTCAGTAACGGCCGAGCCAACCTTTTCCACCACTCCGGCACCCTCGTGGCCGAGGACAGCGGGGAGCGGTACCGGCAAATGCTGGTCGCGCACGCTCATGTCCGTATGGCAGAGGCCCGTGGCGACGATACGCACCAGCACCTCGTCGTTCTGCGGCTCGTCGAGCGTAACGGTTTTCAGTTCCCAGTCGGCACCGCAACATTGCGTGACGGCTGCAGTAGTCTCGATCATGGCACTTCCTTATTCTTTTGAGGGGGATTCCGCGGCAGGCGGCATACGGTCAAATCGGGCGGTTCCGGGCAGGTCGGGCATCCATGACACAGCACGGTCACAATAGATCTGCATCTGGGGGGCCGGCATTGAAGGCAAGTCCATCAGCCCCGCCTTGATGACGGTGATGCCTTGCGCATCGGTTGCGGCACTGGCCGTCTGTACCGGCGACCCGCACACCCCGCAGAAGCGCCGCGAGACCGCTTGACCGCTGTCGCTGGTGTCGATGAATTCCGACAGCGTCCCGTCAATTTCGACCGCGGCCGCAGGCACGATCATGGCCGCAGAAAACGCCGATCCACTTTGTTTCTGGCAATGCTGGCAATGGCATAGGGCAACTGCAAGTGGCCCAGCGGCCAAGGAAAGCTTTACTCCTCCGCAAAGACAAGATCCCCGATAAACGGTGTTGTCCATTTGCATCCTCCTGTTATGTTCGAACCATTATTCGAGGCATCCGTGCACACGAAAGCTGCGCGATTGCCTGATTTTTCCAAGAGCTTGCGCGGGACGTGCTTGCATTGGTCTTCTTCTCGATGAATCCAACCGACATCCGCGCAACGCAGTGTGCCCCGGACGGGATGATCGATCTCGCACGGCCGCGCGAGCGTCATCCGCACAATTGCGCAATTCGGTATGCGTCTGATACACAACGCGCCCCCCCTCACCCGAAAGTAAATCGAAATAATTCCGCAGTGCCGTGCCAAGTACGTCGCGTATCCGCTGAGCCTGCGCGACATCAACCCCATAGCCCGTATGGCTTCAAGCATATCGTCAAATTCCGATATATAATTCGTGTTGTAGCGATGCAGATGCGTGGCCGCTCACCGGCGTCATGTCTGCCGGTTGTCGATGAACTGAAGTTGATGCCCTGAAAACCGATCCACATGACGCTCGATATCGACGCGATCCACAAAGCGCTTGCGAACCCCGTACGCCGGGAGATTCTCGGCTGGCTGCGCGAGCCGTGCGCGCATTTTGCCGATCAGGAACTCACGCTTGAACACGGCGTGTGCGCCGGCAAGATCGACGCGCGTTGCGGCCTGTCGCAGTCCACGGTGTCGGCGCACCTCGCGGCCTTGCAACGCGCGGGGCTTGTCACGTCGAAGCGGGTCGGTCAATGGGTGTTTTTCAAACGCAATGAGGCCGTCATTCAGGCGTTTCTCGAGTACATGAACACCGGGCTCTGAGCGCTTCATCCGCATCACCGCGTTTTTCGCTTATTTCATCGTGCAGTTTTTTTAAGGCTCGGGCCGCGCGCCCGCCACCTGAGGTGAACACTTATGCCGACTCTTTTTGACCCGCTCCAGATTGGCGACATCACGTTGTCGAACCGCATCATCATGGCGCCGCTCACGCGCCAACGCGCCGAAGAAATCCGCGTGCCGAATGCGTTGATGGCGAAGTACTACGCCGAACGCGCCACGGCAGGACTGATCATCAGCGAAGCCACGTCCGTTACGCCGCAAGGCGTCGGTTACGCCGACACGCCGGGCATCTGGTCGCAGGAACAGGTGGAAGGCTGGAAGCTCGTCACGAACGCCGTGCACGCAGCCGGCGGCAAGATTTTCCTGCAACTGTGGCACGTCGGCCGCATTTCGGACCCGCTGTTCCTGAACGGCGAACTGCCGGTCGCGCCGAGCGCCATCGCAGCCCAGGGTCACGTGAGCCACGTGCGTCCGGAGCGCCCATACGTGACGCCGCGCGCACTCGAGCTCGCCGAAATCGCTCACGTGGTCGAGGCCTTCCGCAAGGGTGCGGAAAACGCGAAAGCCGCAGGTTTCGACGGCGTGGAAGTGCACGGCGCAAACGGCTATCTGCTCGACCAGTTCCTGCAGGACAGCACCAACCGACGCACCGACGCGTACGGCGGCCCGATCGAAAACCGCGCCCGCCTGCTGCTCGAAGTCACCGACGCCTGTATCGATGTCTGGGGTGCGAACCGTGTCGGCGTACACCTCGCACCGCGCCGCGATGTGCACACCATGGGCGATTCGGATCCGGCCGGCACCTTCGGTTATGTGGCACGCGAACTCGGCAAACGCAAGATTGCGTTTATCGCCGCACGCGAAGCGCTCGGCGAAGACCGCCTCGGCCCGCAACTGAAGAAGGCATTCGGCGGCCCGTACATCGCAAACGAAAGGTTCACCAGGGAAACCGCGCAACACGTGCTGGACGCGGGCGAAGCGGACGCGGTGGCATGGGGTCAACTATTCATCGCGAATCCGGATCTGGTGCGCCGTTTCGAAACGAATGCACCGCTCAACAAGCCGAATCCCGCAACGTACTATGCACGCGGCGAAACGGGCTATGTGGATTATCCGACGCTGGAAACCGTCGAATAAGCTGGCGAACCAAGCGGAAAGTCAGCAAAAAATAAGCAGCGCAGTACGCAGCAGAACCCACGCGGTTGGGGTGACCGGAGCGATATCCCGTCACCCCCACTGTCATGCAAGATCACGCCGCATGAACACGCGCTTCGATTCGTCGAGTCCTCTCGCGATATGCGCATCGCGCCGCGCGATCAGCGCCGCATCGAGATCGGCCTCCTCGATATCGCGAAAGCCGAGCCGCCGATAGTACGGCGCGTTCCACGGCACCTCGCGAAACGTCGACAATATGAGTTGCATGATCTGTTGCGCACGCGCGAGTTGCGCGACCTGCTCGATCAGCGCCGCGCCGATGCGTTGCCCGGCATGCGAACTCAGCACGTCGAGCTCCTGAACATAGAAACGCGCGGGCTGCGGCTCGAACATGACGAACCCCACGCACGTCCCGTTGGCATCCACGGCGACGACGATCTGCCGCGCGTCGATCTTGCGGTGGACGAGTTCCAGTTCCATCGGCGGTGCGTCGGCGATACCGGTCATGCCGACGCTGACAAAGCGCTGGCCGGCCTCGAATTCGATCGTACGGATCGTGTTCGCATCGTGCGGCGCCGCAAGGCGGAACGTGAAACCGGAGGCGTGTTGCATAGGCGTTTCGTCGCGTTTCTAAGCGCGCTTGTGAAAGACATGCCCCAATATTGACATCTCCCCCCTGAAATAAACAAGTGCCCGCGCCGTCACGGGACTAAACTCCTGAACACCTCAATCCCTTTCGAACCAAGATGGATCTCATGCATGTGCTGCAGGTCGCCCTGCACTTCGACCAGCACCTGAGCGGTTTGATCGTCCAATACGGCACGGCCGTCTATGCGATGCTGTTTCTCGTCGTGTTCGTCGAGATCGGTTTCCTGCCACTCTTCTTTTTGCCTGGCGATCCACTGATTTTCATCTGTGGCGGTCTCGCCGCCACCGGCGCGCTGAACGTCTGGCTCGTGATCCCGGTACTGTTCGCCGCCACCGTGACCGGCAGCATCGTCGACTATGCGATCGGCCGCGCAATCGGCGAAAAAGTCTATACCGCCGACTACCGCTGGCTCGACAAGAACGCCCTGCGCAAAGCGCACGCGTTTTACGAAGCGCGCGGCGGCCTGACCTTTCTGCTGTCGCCGTTCATTGCCGTCGTGCGCACGTTCGCACCCTTCGTCGCCGGTGTTTCGCGCATGACGTTTGCCCGTTTCGTGTCGTTCGTCACAGCCGGCGCGGCGCTGTGGATCGTGTCGCTGGTGGCGGCCGGCTATCTGTTCGGCAACGTGCCGCTGGTGCGCGATCATATGAGTTCGATCGTGCTGCTGGGCGTGACGCTCGGCGTCGGATCGCTGCTGGTGAGCGCCGTGTGGCGATTCGTCAACCGGCGGTTGCGCGCTCACTAAGCCGGTATTCGGAGGAAAGGTGAAGGTGTCGTTCCGGCCCGACGATGGTTTGAAATCTTATGCCTTCGTCTCCGAGTTGCTGCCGTCAATGTCGATGGATGTTTCCCAGCGGAAATAGCCCAGCACGGACTCGTCGCGGCCAAGCGCGACAAAGTCAGCGGTACACGCGGTCTTGCCCGCAGCCAACACCTGACTAAGCCAGAAATGGTCCTTCATTTGCTGGCAGTTGGGGTGAAGCAAGTCACCAGAATCTGGAATCGGGGCTGCTGCGTCACGAACCGTCGGTTCGATTGGCGAAACGATGCCTGCGTCTTTCAGGAGAAACCGGATAAAGAGAACGCTCACTTCAGCACGTAGGGCCAAGGCCGTTTCGCGCAAGTGGAGTTCGTCGCCTACCGACAGGCCGCCAAAAATCTGACTGTCGTTATGAGCGAACTGGTGTGTCTCGCCGGGGCTCAAGACGTAGATGTGCCGACCGTCGATCACAGTCGGCGCGTCGGCATCCTTACTCGCGTCGGCGTGTTCCGAGAGTAGCGTAACGGCGTCGACGATTGCGAGCACATCACAACGATGACCAGACATGAGCGCTTCCTCCGCAAGACGGACATGGAGCGGGCGACCGCGAAGCGACCGCCCAACGTGCTGCGATCAGTTATGAATCGAGATGAACGGATCCCATTGGAAGCAGCCCTTGGATTGGCAGTTGCGGTCGATAATCTGGAAGTAGAAATGATAGGTGACCCGCCCCTCCGCCAGGGTTTCCGACGACCAGTAGTAGTTGTCTACCTTCTGGCAGGTCGGCGTTGCCGGCGAGCTCGGATTGGGAAGGGGAACCGACGCCGTGGCCTTCCTCGGAGTCGGGGGCGAGATCAGGTCCTTGCCCTGGTTGGCGATGAAGCCGTAGAACACCACCTGGTTCTCGAAGCCGAGCGACAAACTCGTTTCGCGCCAGCGGATCAGATCACCGACCTGTGCCTTGAGGTCGAGTTCGCCACCAGCCTGTCCGGAGATCACGTTGTCCTGGTTGGTGATCATGTAGACATGGCGCCAGTCGATCAGTGTCGGACTCTTGGGATCTCTGCTGGGATTCGGATATTTTTGCAGGATTGTTTCGGAATCGATCGAGACGAGCACATCGGTAACGCGTGACATAGGAACTCCCGTTCAGGTAAGGGGGTTTGTAGTTGCGCGGACTTGTTCCACGACCTTCAATCCTCGATCGGCTGGCGATTCGCGTGAGACTCTGAATCTTCAGGTCGTACCGCGATTTGATTTTATATCGGCCGGTTAACCCAATTCACCTGTACATGTTGATAGGTACAATTCAGGTTCTGCTGTTATAAGGACTGCAAGGTGGAAAAATTCCAATAGGATCAGGATGGCAGACATTGCCAATGAGTAAAACTGTTCAACGCGCGACAGGGTGATTCGCTTCGCAACTTTCCCACCCCATGGCTTGCGTCACAATTAATTACCACCCGGAAAGCCCTGCCCAGTATGGCTCTCACAGCAAGCGTGAGTTGCGTGGTCGCACATGACACTTTATTGTCGCAACGCTGACATATTCAATACGACCCAAGACCGAGGATCAGGAAAAATCGTTCGTATAAAGACGGTTTTTTATACTCAACAACAATCATCCGCGAGCTTTAATCGCGTGATTTAAAATAAAAGATGATCGCCGAAAAAAGCTGCGGTGCATAAGCAGAATCGGCCCATCGGGCTTAAAAATCTGCCGGGCATACTTTAAATAGAACTCCCTTGAATGTTCCGGCTAATCACGCACATTGGCGCCGTCAAATCAGTGCGGTTCAGGCGGCGGCGAAGGCGGAAATCCCGGAACTCGCCCACGTAAAGCATATGTTCGACAAGGCGGCCACGCGCCGTGCCGGGAGGCATCAAGCAGATGCGTCCGTTGCGTTTGCCTTCGCGCCGGTGCGCGCCTCGATTGCATGCACGACTGCCACCATGTCGGCCTGACCGTGCCCCAACCCGACGGTCTCGGTGTACAGGTCGAAGCAGACATCCAGCAGCGGTGATGCGAGATTCGCATGGCGCGCTGCTTCGGCCGCGAGCCGGTTGTTCTTCAGCACGTCGACAATCGAGGCCTGCACCGTGAAATCCTCGTTCACGAGCTTGTCGACCTTCACGCGCGATACGTTGCTTGCCATCGGACCCGCGTCGAGCACGGCCTGGAACTGCTTCATGTCGAGTCCGTAGCGCCGCGCAAGATGCGACGCCTCGGCAAGCGCGGTCACCATCGGAATCAGGAACGCGTTGATCGACAGCTTCATCAGAAGCCCTGTCGGCACCGCCCCGCAGATCACCGTTTCGTGGCACATCGGCTTGAGGAGCGGACGCACTTCGTCAACGTCCGCGGGCTCGCCCGCCAACATAGCCACCAGTTGACCCGCTTCGGCCGGCTTGCGCGAGCCCGAAACAGGCGCCTCGACGTACCGTCCTCCCGCCGCGCGAATGTCGGCTTCGAGGCCATGCGAATAGTCGGCCGACGTCGTGCCCATGTGCACGATCGTGTGCCCCGCGACGTTCGCCGCGAAATCTGCGGTATGGCGGCCGAGCACCGCGTCGAGCGCTGTATCGGTCGCCATCATCAGGATGACGATGCGGGCCTGCCGGAAGACATCGCCGGCGCTGTTGGCAACCTGCGCGCCTGCGTCGTGCAACGCGGCGCAACGTTCCGGCGTGCGGTTCCACACTATCAGTGCCGTGCCGGCACGTGCGAGGTTGAGCGCCATCGGCTGTCCCATCACGCCGAGGCCGATGAATCCTACTGTCATGAGGGTCTCCATTGCTCATCCGGTGCTTGTGAGCACGGGTAAGTGGATCGGGTGCAGATGTGCTCGCGCAGCGGCCGCTTTGGCCACCCCGTGGGGCGCTTCAGACGGAGTCGATCGAGAGCCGGGCGACGTCGTCCAGTCTATCTAAATTACCGCATTTCCACCTGCACCTCGAGGGTGTCACCAGGCATCGCTGCCCGCGTAACGCGTCGCCACGGCCAACGCGATGCTCCAGACCAGCGCGGCCAGCAGCGATAAACCGATCGCCAGATAGACGGCGACGCGAATCCCCCCGTCGGGCGGCTGGATCGCGCTTATCAGCGCGCCGAAGATCGCGACGCCAAAAGCGGACCCCGTCTGCCGGCTCGCGTTGAGCACGCCCGCTGCGACCCCGGCACGCGTCTTGTCCACCGCAGTCATCAACGCGGCAGTCGCCGCCGGCGAAATCACCCCCGCTCCGAAACCGACAGCCGGAAAGCAAAGCGCGATACGCCAATACGGCGCATCGTCCGCGAGCGCGACGAGCCCGGCGAAGCCCAGTGCATACAGCAGGAAGCCGCCACAAACGAGCCGGTGCGCGCCATACGCCCGGTTCAACGCGCCGGATGCGAAGCTGCCGATGGTCACCATCACGGTCAAGGGCAGGAACGCGAGGCCGGTCCGCAAAGGCGTCCATCCACGCGCGGACTGGAAGTACAGGCTCAGCAGAAAAAACAAGCCGTAGAAAATCAGGCCGGATATCAGCGAAACGAATGCCGAGGCGGAAAACACCGGACTGCGAAAGAAGCCCAACGGCAGCATTGGCTGCCTGCGTCTGGTCTCGACCAGCACGAACGCAACCCAGGCGGCAAGCGCAACCGCTGCACCCACACGCATTGCGTCCGTCCGCCATCCGAGCTTCGCTCCCTCTATCAGCACGGCGACCGACGCGCCAAGCGCCACGATGGCGAGCATCTGTCCGGCGACATCCATCGGCCTGTCCGACGCAGCTGGACGGACCGAATCGACGCGCGTGGTCAGCCACGCACCGACCAGCGCGATCGGCACGTTCACCAGAAAAATGCTGCGCCAGCCGAGCAGATGAATCAGCAGGCCGCCGGCGAGCGGCCCCGCCGCCATCGCGATGCCGCCGCATCCGGCCCACACGCCGATCGCGCCGGCGCGCTGCCGGGCAACCGGAAAAGCATGGTTGATCAGGGTCAGCGAACACGGCACCAACAGTGCCGCGCCGACACCTTGCAACACCCGCGCGGCCACCAGAATCGGCAAATCCGGCGCCAATCCGCATAACCCCGATGCGCAGGCAAAGATCAGCAATCCGGCGAGGTAAACGGTTTTTGCGCCGATCCGGTCGCCCAGTGCGCCGCCGCTCAGCAGCAGGCTGGCAAATGTCAGCGTGTACGCGTTGACCACCCATTGCAAGCCGGCGATATCCGAGCCCAGACTGGCCGCAACCGGCTCCAGCGCAACGTTTACGATCGACGTATCCAGTATGACAATGACGTAGCTGAGGCTCGTCGCGATCAGTACCCGCTTCTGATATTCACGTTCATCGTTCAAGAGTTCCAGCCCCTATTTCCTGGTTGTCCGTTGACTATAAGGCGGCCCGCACAGAGAATGCTTCGGGCTGTATCGAAGCGTGCGACCGACCGATTTTTCACCCGCTATCACGCATCAATGACGGACCTTGTACATAAATGGGCCAGCACAATATTTCGAGCGTTGCGCACCTGATCGCCGAGCCGGTTCGTTCGGTGATTCTGATCACGCTCGCCGACGGCAGCGCCATGTCGGCCGGCGCGCTCGCGGAAGCGGCGGGCGTGACCGCGCAGACGGCCAGTTCGCACCTCTCCAAGCTGCTCGACGGCGGCTTGCTGAGCGTGGAAAGCAAGGGCCGGCATCGCTACTACCGGCTCGCTGGGGCGCACGTTTCGCACGTGCTCGAAAGCCTCGCATCGGTTGGACCGGTCACCCCGGCCTGGCGCACTACGCCGAATCGCTCGGCGCAGGCGCTGCGTTTCGCGCGTTGCTGCTACGACCACCTGGCTGGCCAGATCAGCATCGCGGTGACGCAAAGCATGCTCACGCGGGGCTTTGTCGTCGAGGCGGGGGAGCGCCACTATGCGCTCACCCCACCCGGCTGCGCGTGGCTGCAGCAACTCGGCATCGATATCGGCGATCTGGCGGTGGGCCAAGCTGAACAGGGCCGCCAATGCCTCGATTGGACCGAACGGCAATACCACCTCGCGGGGCCGTTAGGCGCGCGGCTCATGGATGCCTTTCTTGCATGGGGATGGATGCGCAGGTCCCCCGCCACGCGGTCGGTGACCGTCACGGCGCTCGGCTGGGAGGGACTCAGGAAACATTTCGGCGTCGAGCGCGAGACATGCGGACCTGATTGAAACTCCCGGCCCACACGGGTCGCTCAATTGTTAAATCCTCGCCTCGCCGCTTCGTTGTGTTGAAGCCGGCTCACCGAGGAAAGGCGACGTGCACGCACCGAAACATCATCGCGGAACTCATCGCCCCTCGCATCTGAAAGCGGTCGAGCCGACCGATCCGCCGCATCCAGGACCCAGGCCCGAGCCGGAACAGAAACCCGGGCAGAAATCCGAGCAGAAGCCAAGGCTGACGCCCAGAAAAGCGGGCACCCGGCACGAAGACCGACCTGCAAAACGCGCGCGACGAATTCGACCTCGCTACTTGAGGCGCTCGGTTGCAGCACTGCCACGCAAGCCGAAACGACTCGCGTCACCAACACGGGAAGTCACCCAGGAATCGAGGCCGTTGCAATCAGGTGCCGGCGCCTGATTGCAACGGCCTCTCGGCCGACGACAGACTCCCGCCTGAAGACAGCTTGCCTGACTTCGCAATGATTGCGCCGTGACGCGGGTGCAATCAAATCCGTCCACTTGACTCCCGGCAGATGCAAAGGTAATCTACAAAGGTAACCTTCATATATGCCGGTATGTCCAGCAACGACACTCAACCCACGCGCGCCTCCTCCGATCCCGACGCCCTGCACGCAACGGCAGAAGACCTGCGCGTACTTGTCGGCAAATTGCGTCGCCGGCTGCGCGAGGAAGCGCATGTGGGCGATTTCACGCCGTCGCAGGTGCAGGTTCTCAGCCTGCTGGAACGCGAAGGTCCGGCAACGGTCACCACGCTCGCGCGTATCCAGGGTATGCGGCCGCAATCCATGGGCGAGACGCTTTCAGTTCTGAAAGCAGCTGGACTCGTGAGCGGCGCACCAGACCCGAACGACGGGCGGCAAACCGTTCTCTCCCTCACGCCCGCGTTCCGCAAAAAGATCAAGGCAAGCCGCGCGGCACGCGAGGACTGGCTATTCCGTACGATCCAGACCCGCTTCTCCGCCGCCGAACAGAAACAACTCGCGATTGGCGTCGACTTGCTCAAACGCCTCATCGACTCGTAACGTCCAGGAAAACACCATGGCTCTCACTACGCTCGACCCCAAAACCGCATTGATCGCCATCGATTTGCAGCAAGGTATCGTCGCGCTGCCCACCGCCCACCCCACCGGCGAAGTCGTCAAACGCTCCGTTGATCTGATCGACGCATTTCGCCGTCACGGTCTGCCGGTGGTGCTCGTCAACGTGGCGGGCGGCGCGCCCGGCCGCGCGGAACAGTCGCGTCCTACTGGTGACTTCCCCGCCGGCTTTGCGGACCTCGTTCCCGAACTGAATCATCAGCCGTCGGATCATCTGGTGACCAAGCGCACCTGGGGCGCGTTCACCAACACCGACCTCGAAGCGTATCTGCGCAAACAAGACGTCACGCAGATCGTGCTGGTCGGTGTGGCCACCAGCATCGGCGTCGAGTCCACCGCGCGTTTCGCACAGGAACTCGGCTTCAATGTCACCTTCGCGGTAGACGCGATGACGGACATGAATCTCGACGCTCACACCAACAGCATCACGCGAATCTTCCCGCGCCTCGGCGAGACCGGCACGACGCAAGACGTCCTCGACCTGCTTGATCAATCGCGCGCATGACCACGCGTTTGAACCGCTGCACGGCGCGCATCGTCCACACGGGGAGATTCCGGTGAGTGGCACATTCCGTTCGCTGCGCACGTTCAACTACCGGGTCTGGGCCAGCGGCGCGATCGTCTCCAACATCGGAACATGGATGCAGCGCACGGCGCAGGACTGGCTCGTGCTCACGGAACTCACGCATCACAATGCAACCTCCGTGGGCATTGTGATGTCGCTGCAGTTCGGCCCGCAAATGCTCCTGCTGCCGCTTACCGGCTATGCGGCCGATCATTTCGATCGCCGCAAGCTGCTGTTCGCCACCCAGGGGGCGATGGGCACGTTGGCGTTATGCCTCGGGATTCTCACCGTGACCGGCCTCGTGCAGCTATGGCAGGTCTATGTGTTTGCGGGTTTGCTCGGCTGTGTCACCGCGTTCGATTCACCGGCGCGTCAGACCTTTGTCTCCGATCTGGTCGGAGAAGCCGATCTGCCGAATGCGGTCGCGCTGAACTCCACCTCGTTTAACGCGGCGCGCATGATCGGGCCTGCTGTCGCAGGGCTGTTGATCGCCTCGGTGGGCACGGGCTGGGTGTTTGTGATCAACGGCCTCTCCTTTGTCGCCGTGCTCGCCTCGCTGCGGATGCTGCGCATCAGCGAACTGAATCTGAAACCACGTGCGACACGCACGCGCGGCAGCTTCGTGGAAGGTTTCAAGTATGTGTGGACGCGTCCCGATCTGAAAACCGCGCTGTTGATGATGTTTCTGATCGGGACGTTCGGGCTGAACTTCCCGATCTTCATCTCGACCATGTCGGTCACCGCCTTTCATGCAGGTGCGAGTCAATACGGCGTGCTGAGCTCGATCATGGCAATCGGTTCGGTAACCGGTGCGCTGCTCTCCGCACGCAGAGCGAGGCCCCGCATGGCTCTTTTGCTCGGCGCGGCGGCGATTTTCGGCGTGGGCTGCACGGTCGCCGCGCTGATGCCGAACTATGTGCTGTTCGGGCTGGCACTCGTCGTGATCGGCGTGGCGACGCAGACGTTCAACACGTCGACGAACAGCCTCGTGCAAATCTCTACCGAGCCGGCCATGCGTGGCCGGGTCATCGCCATCCTGCTGGCTATCGCGCTCGGTGGCACGCCGCTCGGCGCACCGGTGGTGGGCTGGGTCGCGGATCGCTTCGGCCCGCGTTGGGCGCTCGGCGTCGGCGCTGCATCGGGCTTCGCCGCGGCGATCGTCGGCCTGATCTATCTGGTGAAGTATCGTCAGTTGCGCGTGTATGTCGAGGCGGGCCGGTTGCGCTACAGCATCGACGACCCGCGCCAGGCGCCGCCTTACGTCAGTCCCGTCACGGCAGTACACAATGCCGTGTTGAGCGAAGCGGAAGAGGACACGTCCGCCGGGGTTTGACGGCCGCTGCGGAATCGGCAGCGGCCCGCGCATCGGAACGAATGCGCAATCGCAATCCGGGCCACCGTCCAGTGCGAATTCGACGACACATTAAGAAAAGCCGCGCCTGAAATCAGGCGCGGCTTTTTAATTACGGCAATACGGCTCGAATGCTTACTTCGCGACCGGCATCGTGAACTCCGCACCCTTCGCGATGCTATCCGGCCAGCGCTGCATGATGCTCTTGTAGCGCGTATAGAAACGCACGCCTTCTTCGCCATACGCATGGTGATCGCCGAACAGCGAACGCTTCCAGCCGCCGAACGAGTGCCATGCCATCGGCACCGGAATCGGCACGTTGATGCCGACCATGCCCACCTGAATCTGCCGGCCGAACGCGCGCGCCACGCCGCCATCCGACGTGAAGAGCGACACGCCGTTGCCGAATTCATGCGCATTGATCAACTCGACCGCGCTCGCGAAATCGGGCACGCGCACCACCGCCAGCACCGGGCCGAAGATTTCTTCCTTGTAGATCTTCATCTCCGTGCCGACCTGGTCGAACAGCGTGCCGCCGATGAAGAAACCGTCTGTGTTCGCGACCGGATGCGCGCGGCCATCGACGATCAGCTTGGCGCCTTCCGCCACGCCCGAGTCGATATAGCCGGCCACCTTGGCCTTATGTTCTGCTGTAACCAACGGACCCATTTCGGCGTCCAGGTTCTCGCCGTTCTTGATCACCAGCGACTTCACGCGCGGCACCAGGCGCTCGATCAGTTCATCGGCGACATTGCCGACCGCCACCGCGACCGAGATCGCCATGCAGCGCTCGCCTGCCGAACCGTAGGCGGCGCCGATCAAGGCGTCCACAGCCTGGTCCAGATCGGCGTCCGGCATCACCACCAGATGATTCTTCGCGCCGCCGAGCGCCTGCACACGCTTGCCGCGCTTCGACGCTTCCGTATAGATATATTCGGCGATCGGCGTGGACCCGACAAACGAGAGCGCCGCAACGTCCGGGTGTTCGATCAGCGCATCCACGGCCACCTTGTCGCCGTTCACGACGTTGAACACGCCGTCGGGCAAACCGGCTTCCTTCAGCAGTTCGGCAATGCGCAACGACGCCGACGGGTCACGCTCCGACGGCTTCAGCACGAACGTGTTGCCGCAGGCAAGCGCAACCGGGAACATCCACATGGGCACCATCACCGGGAAATTGAACGGCGTGATCCCCGCCACCACGCCCAGCGCCTGACGCAGATTCCAGTTGTCGATGCCGCCGCCGATCTGATCGGTGAAATCGGTCTTCAGCAGGTTCGGAATGCCGCAGGCGAACTCGACCACTTCGATGCCGCGCACCACTTCGCCTTGCGCGTCCGTGAACACCTTGCCGTGTTCGCGGGTAATCAACATGGCGAGTTCGTCGTGATGCCGGTTCAGCAGTTCCTTGAACTTGAACAGAATGCGGGCGCGCTTGATCGGGGCGGTTTCGCTCCAGGCGGGAAAAGCGGCCTTGGCGGCCTTGACTGCCGCGTCCACTTCCTCGACCGATGCCAACGCGACCGACCCGGTCACCTGGCCGGTGGCGGGATTGAACACGTCCTTGAAGCGGCCGCTGGTCGACGCAGCCGGTGCACCGCCGATGTAATGCCCCAACTGCTGCACCGACAACTTCGCTTGTTCGTTCACTGCATTCATTTCGTTCCTCGTGTTCGGGATGGGCCGCAAGGGTTGACCCGCCAACTGTATCGACGGTGCGGGTCATATTCCCGATACAGAACAATAAAACCGCGCCTCACTGTACTGTTTTTCGCGCAGCAACTGTATTGGCCGGTGGGGCCGCCGCAACGTCAGGAAAGAACGTCCATTCCACGACCTTGCAAGGGGCCTCCACACCCGGAACCCGCGTCAAAGGCCGCCCACGCCGTGCGTGACGAGCGCATACGGGCCACTCGTGAGTTGCTCCCTGAGAAACTCGATGCACACCTGGATCCTCGCCGACGACGACAAGCGCTCCGCCGTCACGGCCCAGACGTCCGCCGATTGCAGATAGTCCGGCAACACCCGCACCAGTTCGCCGGCACGCAGGCTCTCAGCCACGTCCCAGATCGACACCATCACCACGCCGTAACCGTCTTTCGCCCACTGCACGACGATGTCGCTGAGATTCGACGCAACGGTTCCGGTCACCTTCACGCTCTTCTCGCCATTCGGCCCGCTCAGGCGCCAGACGCCGAAGCGGTCGTCGCGGCCGCGAAACAGCAGGCAGTCGTGCTGAGTCAGGTCGCTCAATTCGGCAGGCACACCGCGACGCGCCAGATACTCCGGCGACGCGCAAAGAATGCGCGCGCTGTCCACCATCTTGTGCGCGATCAGGTGCGGCTCCTGCACTTCTCCCACGCGAACGTCGATGTCGAAGTTTTCGCCGACCAGATCCGCGCGCCGATCCAGCAATTCCAGCCAGATCTCCAGATTCGGATGGCGCTGGCGCAGCATCGAAAGGATCGGCGAAACATGTTTGCGCCCCAGCCGCAGGCTCGTGCTGATACGCAGCAGCCCACGCAACTCCGTGCGGCGATCGGCGAATGCGTCGGCCATGCCCTGCACGTCGTCGAGTATTTTCTGCGCCCACTGCAAAGCGGCCGCGCCGTCGCTCGTCACGCTGACCCGGCGCGTGGTGCGCTGGAACAGCTTGACGCCGAGGCTCGCTTCCAGCATGGCGATGCGCTTGCTCACGTGCGAAGGCGACAGGCCCATTTCCGTCGATGCCGCGACGAAACTGCCCCGGCGCGCGATGTTGCAGAACAACTGGAGATCGCGCAGGAAAGCCTCATTGCTGGCTGTGAGCGCATTCTGATTTTCCATTTGGCCGCATTGTGTCGGTGCAGAAGCACATTACCCTAGCCTCAACGGTTGGATCAGGCAAGCGAAGCGGGTCAGACAAAATGCTCCGGACACCCAGGCACTGGTTAACCCTGAACCGCCGGCAAATCGACCCCGTTGTCAGGATGCCGATACCTGCCCCGAGACCCCGCGCCGTCAGGCACGGCTTCCCGATAAGTCCTGGCTTGCAAAGTTTCGCGTTAGAGAAGCAAATGAATCAGCCACAGAAGCTGATCAAAACATTTCTGTTCAGGAGACGACATGGAAACGAATGCATCGGCAGGCGGCCGCGAGCATCGCTCGCAGACCCGCAAGGCGACCGCGAGCGGGTGGATCGGCTCAGCGCTCGAGTACTACGATTTCTTCATCTACGCTCAGGCAGCGGCGCTCATCTTTCCTCAGTTGTTTTTTCCATCCGGCAATCCAAAGATCGCCATCGTCGCATCGCTCGCGACGTATGGCGTCGGCTATGTCGCACGACCGATCGGCGCAATCGTGCTGGGGCATTGGGGCGATACGCACGGCCGGAAAAACGTTCTGCTCGTGTGCATGTTCCTGATGGGCTTCTCGACGATGGCGGTCGGCTTCCTGCCCACCTACCACCAGGTGGGCCTGCTTGCACCGGCACTGCTGGTCGTTCTCCGTCTGATCCAGGGTTTTGCCGTGGCCGGCGAAATCTCGGGCGCGAGCTCCATGATTCTCGAACATGCGCCATTCGGGCGGCGCGGCTACTACGCGAGCTTCACGCTGCAAGGCGTGCAGGCGGGGCAGATTCTCGCCGCGGCCGTGTTCCTGCCGCTCGCCTACTACATGGAAGAAAGCGCGTTCAACTCGTGGGGCTGGAGGATTCCGTTTCTGTTGAGCTCGGTGGTGCTGGTTGCCGGCTACATCATTCGTCGCGAAGTCCACGAAACACCGGCTTTTGCCAAGGAAGACGCCAGCGGCGCGATACCGAGATCGCCGATCGTCGAGGCCTTCCGCTATAACTGGGGGGATATGTTGCGCGTGGTCGGATGCTCGCTGATGAACGTGATCCCCGTTGTCGCCACCATTTTCGGTGCGGCATATGCGGTCCAGGCGTCGTACGGTATCGGCTTTTCCAAGAGCGTCTATCTGTGGATTCCGGTAATCGGCAATATTGTCGCCGTGCTGGTGATTCCCTACGTCGGCAATCTGTCCGACCGGATCGGCCGGCGCCTGCCGATCATCGTCGGAGCGCTGGGCGCGGGCTTGCTCTCGTTCGCCTACCTCTACGCGATCAGCATCAAGAACGTGCCGCTCGCGATGGTCATGTCGGTTCTCATGTGGGGCATCATTTATCAAGGCTATAACGCCATTTTTCCGAGTTTCTATCCGGAGCTGTTCCCGACCCGCTCACGCGTGTCCGCCATGGCGATCGGCCAGAACATCGGCACCACGATCACCGCGCTGTTGCCGGCACTGTTCGCCTACGTCGCGCCGCCGGGGTCGCACGACGTTCCGCTCACCATTGGCGCAATCACCTTCGGCATCACCATCGTGGCGGCGGTAACGGCCTGGAGCGCGCGCGAAAACTTCCGTGTCAGGTTGAGCGACCTGGGCGAACGCAATGCCGTGCCGATCGACAAGCACGATTACGACCTGCAGCGAGCTCAGACCATGGCTGAGTCCAAGAAAGCGCTCGCATAACCCCTCTCTTCCCGACGCCAAAGGAATCTATCCATGAACCGGACCCGGATCGCCGTCGCAGGCGCGGGCTACATCGGGCGGGCGCACATGAGCGTCGCGCAACAGAGCGGCACGTGTGCCTTGTCGGCCATTGTCGACCCGTCGCCGGCGGCTGCGGGGCTCGCGGCCGAGGCCGGCGTGCCCCTCTATCGCTCGCTCGACGAACTGCTGGAAAAAGATCGCCCGGACGGCGTCATTCTCGCCACACCGAACCCGTTGCACCTCGAGCATGCGCTGACATGTCTCGCGGCCGGTGTGCCGACGCTGCTCGAAAAGCCGATCGCGTCCACCGTCGAGGAAGCCGGGATGCTCGTCGACGAGGTCGAACGCTCCGGCGTGAAATTGCTGGTCGGTCATCATCGGGCCCACAGCCCGATCATGGCCCGGGCGAAGCAACTGATCGACGAAGGCAGGCTCGGCAAACTGGTCGCGGTGATGGGCAGCGCGGTATTTTTCAAGCCTGACCAGTACTTTTCCGACGCCCCCTGGCGGCGCAATCCGGGCGGCGGCCCGATTCTGCTGAATATGATCCACGAGGTGCATAACCTGCGCATGCTATGCGGCGATATCGTCGCAGTGCAGGCGTTTTCATCGCACGCGACGCGCGGCTTTCCCGTCGAAGACACCGTGGCGATCAACCTGCGCTTCGCAAGCGGCGCGCTCGGCAGCTTCATGTTGTCCGACACGGCTGCAAGCGCGCGCAGCTGGGAGCAGACCTCGCAGGAGAACAAGGCCTACCCGTCATATCCGGACGAAGATTGCTATGTGATTGCCGGTACGTTCGGCTCGCTCTCCGTGCCCACGATGCGTCTGAAAACATATGGCAAGGCGGAAGACCGTTCGTGGTGGAAGCCGTTCGACGTCGGCGTGGCCGCAATGACACGCGACGATCCGCTCAGGCTTCAACTCGAACACTTCAACCGGGTTATTCAGGGAGAAGCCGAGCCGCTCGTGAGTGCCCGCGACGGCCTGAGGAATCTCCGCATTACCGAAGCCATTGCCGAGGCCGCCAGGCTGGGTTCGATTGTCGATACGACGTTCGCCGGGGCGGCCACGGCCCACTGACGCCGCCGCGGCCTGCCGCCGGCGATTGGCATGAGGGACTGACGGCTGCGATCCAATCAATATTCATTCAGCTGCGTAGCGAACCGCATCGCCGCGCTGGCAGCAGACACTCAGCGCCATTGCTCGGTCAATTCATTGGCCAGCACCATCTTCTCGCGGACCAGTTCCACAAAGGCAGCGTCCGCGCCGTTCTGCGTCTTGAGGAACTTCAGCGCCGCGGAATGAACGGCCCGCATCGACCGGCCGTCGATCCCAACCATACGCGCCGCGCTGCGACGCGTTTCCTCGACCAGATCGCGCGCGCTGCCGAAGTCGGGCGACAAGCCGGTCTGCGCCTGGAACCCGGCGCGCAATCCGGCCGCATAGTCGCGCGACTGTCCCAGCCGGTCGACGTCGATCATCAGATCGACGCCGTCCGCCATGCGCAACGCACAGAGAATCCATAACGCGACGAACGCCCGATACGCGTTGTTGCCTTCCGCCGAGCGCGCGTATTGCTCGCACGCCATGGCGTAGGCGTCGTCCGAGGTAGGTACGGCAGGCGGCAAGCTCACGCCGCAGATTTCGATGGCCTGGCGAACCACCGGCTCCGACTGGTTCAAACCCAGCACGCGAAACGGCGCGGCCACGAAAAACGGGTTGCTCCATTGCTGATTGAGCAGCCACCCCGAAGCAAATTGCGACGCGGGATTGCGCAACACGGCCGCATGCATGACCTGCGGGAAAGCGTGCTTGAGCCACGGCAACCGGCCCGATGACCGGCAAAACTTGAAGACGGGTACGCTGCCGTGCTCGGCGGTGCGTTCGCACAGGTTGGCCAGATAGGCTTGCAAAGCGGGGAATTCCGGGTCAGGCGCATTTGCGAAGCGATCGGTGCCAAAGCGCCTCCTGTAGCCGGCCACGCCGCGCGCGCCTTCCAGGAGAAACGGCCGGTACTCCTCGAAATACGGTGCGGCGAGCGGCGGGTGTCCAGAAGTCAAGGTCGGACGGGACGCGGAAACGTCGGCGAGGCTCAGATCGGCGAGCACATTGCTGAACGGTTCATAGAATCCCGTCACGGAATCGAGTGCGCGCAGACGCGACCAGATCCATGTTCCCGCGCTGCGCCAGCCCGTGTGCAGGAAAACCCCCTGTTTCAAGGCAGTTTGTTGCGCGGCGCGACCCGGACTGCCGGCCGGGTCGTTCGACATGCGGGTCGACCCGTCAGCGGTACTTGAGGGACCGCTCGACGGTTCCTGTGACAGCGGCATAGGACTTCTCTTCAAATGGAAGCAACAACGATTCGACGGACGGCGGACGCTGCCCGCCCTGCCTGGCTCAAACTCGCACTTTAGCCGGCGAGGCTGTCGGCTTCGTGACGGCCGTACCAGCGGACGTACCAGCGGACGCATCAGTTTACCTTGCAACAACCTCTTATGATGCGCTGGAACAGCACCTCCAAACGCTTTAAGCTGCCAGACTCCCGAACTCAAAAGTCTCTGCCATGAACGACTCGGCCGATATCCGGTTTCTGCTGGCCATCCGCGAAAGCGGCAGCCTGATCGCCGCGGCGCGAAAACTGGGGCTGTCGCCCTCGGCGGTGACCCAGCGCCTGCAGCAGCTCGAAAAGAAACTGGGCACGCTGCTGGTGAACCGCACGGCGCGCCGTTTGCAGTTCACGGAAGAAGGCACGCTCCTGTGCGAACGCGGCGCCGAACTGGTCCAGCAGTTCGACTCGCTGTTCGACGACTTGCAGACGCGCCGGGGCGGTCTGATCGGCACGCTGAAAATCAATGCGCCACTGGGATTCGGCCGGCGTCACCTGGCGCCCGCCATCGCGGACTTCCAGCAGCACAACCCCGATATCGACGTGGCGCTCACGCTGTCCGACCAGCCGCTGACCGAGACGATGGACCGTTTCGACATCGTCGTGCATATCGGCGAGTTGCCGGTCTCGAATCTGGTCGGTTACGCGATTGCACCGAATGCGCGCTTCGTATGCGCCGCGCCTGCGTTGCTCAAGCGTATTCCTCAACCCGAGTCGCCGGAAGAATTGAGCAAGCTGCCGTGCATCGTGCTGCGCGAGAACAATGAGGACGTCTCGCTCTGGCAGTTCAGCAAGGGCCGCACCCGTCGCAGCGTGCGCGTTTCTCCGCATTTGAGTTGCAACGACGGCGACGTGATCCGCCAGTGGGCTTGCGAAGGCCGCGGCGTGATCCTGCGCTCCGAATGGGATGTGGCGGACGACATCGCGAAGGGAAGGCTCGTGCGCTTGCTGACCGGCTGGAAAGCGCCCGATGCCAACGTGATCGCGCTCACGCATCAGCGAGCGGGACTACCGGCGCGCACGCGCCATTTCATGCAGTATTTGCAGGCTAGATTCAGGCCATCGCCGCCGTGGCGAAGGTAACGCGCGGCACGTGGCGAATCACATCGCGAATCACGTCACGAATGGCCGATTCACTCAAACTGAATTTTAGAGTTAGCCTGGTTGAACGCTGCTCGCACGATGAAACTTTATAATCGGCTCACCGTCCACCGCCGGTTAAATCATGACCTCCCTATCGCCCCCTGCCGCCTACCCGAAGGCGGTCCTCTTCGACCTCCTGACCGCCCTGCTCGACTCGTGGACATCATGGAATCACGCCGCGGGCTCCGAGCAGGCGGGCCGTGCGTGGCGCGCCGCCTATTTGCGCCTGACCTATGGTTGCGGCCGATACATTGCGTATGAACAGCTGGTGCGCGAAGCGGCGGCCGAAGTTGGGCTGCCGGAATCCGCCGCGCTCGCGCTCGAGGCCGGCTGGCTGAAACTTGCGCCCTGGAGCGGCGCCCTCGACGCCTTGCAGAAGCTCCGGCCGCATTGCAAACTGGCGATCGTCACCAACTGCTCCATCCACCTCGGCAGGCAGGCGGCCGCGCTTTTCCCGATCCACTGGGACGCCGTCGTCACCGCCGAAGAAGCCGGCATGTACAAGCCGGATCCGTTGCCTTACCGGCTCGCGCTCGGCAAACTTGGTGTAGATGCGCATGAGGCCGCATTCGTGGCCGGCTCGAGCTACGACATGTTCGGCACTGCCGCTGTCGGGCTGCGGACATACTGGCACAACCGCGTGGGTCTGCCGCTGGTGGCGGGAGCACAGCCGCCCGAGATCGAGGCGCCGACGCTCGACTCGCTGGATCCGTGGCTCAGCCAGTTCGGCCAGACTGCAAGCAACTCAATTCCCCGGTGAAACCATGAAACTCGAGCACCTCGACACTCCCGCCGCGCTGATCGACATCCCCCGGATGCAGAAAAACATCGCGCGAATGCAGGGGCATATGAACGCACTGGGCGTGGCATTCCGTCCCCACGTCAAGACCACCAAATGCATCGACGTGGTCCGTGCGCAGATTGCCGCCGGTGCGCGCGGCATCACGGTCTCCACCTTGAAAGAGGCGGAGGCGTTCTTCGCGGCCGGCGTCGGCGATATCCTCTACGCGGTCAGCATCGCCCCTTCAAAACTGCCGCGAGCGCTGGCGTTGCGCCGCCAGGGTTGCGATCTGAAGCTGGTGGTCGACAATCCAACCGCCGCCGCAGCCATCGCCGCATTTGCGGACCAGCACGGCGAATCCTTCGAGGTGTGGATCGAGGTGGACACTGACGGCCACCGCTCCGGTATCACGCCGGAGCAGGACACGCTGCTCGAAGTCGGCCGGATCCTGCACGAGAACGGCGTCAAGGTCGGCGGCGTGATGACCCACGCGGGTTCCAGCTACGAGCTGCATACGCCGGAGGCGCTCGCCGCGCTGGCGGAACAGGAACGCGCCGGCTGCGTGCGCGCGGCGCAACGGCTGCGCGATGCGGGCATTCCCTGCCCGGTTGTCAGCGTCGGCTCGACGCCCACGGCCCTCGCCGCCGAACAACTGGACGGCGTGACCGAAGTGCGAGCGGGCGTCTACGTTTTCTTCGATCTGGTCATGCACAACGTCGGCGTGTGCGCGCTCGAGGATATCGCGCTCAGTGTGCTCGCCACCGTGATCGGCCATCAGGCGGATAAAGGCTGGGCGATTCTCGACGCCGGCTGGATGGCGATGAGCCGTGATCGCGGCACCTCGAAGCAGTCGCACGATTTCGGCTACGGCCAGCCCTGTTTGCTGAACGGCACACCGCTTGGCGGGTTTTTGGTGAGCAGCGCCAATCAGGAGCATGGGATCCTGTCGTCGTCGGAAGAAGGCGCGCATGTCGACGACATCGCGCAGCGGTTTCCGATCGGTATGAAGCTGCGCATCCTGCCCAATCATGCATGCGCGACCGGTGCTCAATTCCCCGAATATCACGCGGTTTCGGCGGATGGCGGGAGTGTCGAGTGGAGGCGTTTCCAGGGCTGGTGACCAGCACGTGTAAAACCGTCGCCCGCCCAGGGCGATTGAACGGCTGCTTCACTCATCCTCTTCTTCGAGGCCGGCAAGCAGATCGTCGACCGCACGATACACGCGCTCGACGATCTCCGGCCCGACCTTGCGCTCCAGCTCGCGATAGTGTGCCTCGAGATCCTTCGAGATCACGCGCACCAGCTCCACGCTCGTATCGGTGAGCGACACCAGCACACGGCGCTGGTCTTCCGCGAAACGCTCCTTGGTCACCAGCTCCATGCTCTCCATGCGCGCGAGCACGCCGGCCATGCTCGGGCTCGAAATCGTGCAGATATCGGAAATGTGGCGCGGCTCCATCGGCCCATGCTCATTGAGCGCGCGAATCACGCGCCATTGCTGCTCGGTCAGTCCGTGCGCGGTAATCAATGGCCGGAAACGCTCCATCATTTTTTCTCTGGCGCGCAGCAACAACATTGGCAGGTTGCGGTGCAAAACTCGGGTAGAAGCGGATGCGGACATGGCGGATAAGTTAAAAGCAGCCGTCGAAGCTTAAGGGAAAACCCGCGATCGGCCGACAGGCTATTGACCGTGGATGATATCAAGCGCAATAATACTAACATGTTAGTGTTTTCTCCGGGAGACAGCTGATTCATGTTTGCACTTGCCGATCACCTGCTGCATCTTGAAGGCGACGCGCTATCTCGCGACGTGGATGCGCACACCGTTGCCGCGCTGCTCGCACGCGGCGCTGCCTGCCGTGCGCCGGTTTCCGGCGCTATTTATGGAACCTTGCTGAACGACCGGGCCGCTTTGGAGGCGTTGGGCGACGCGGTTCATGCCGCACCCTATAAAGCCCCGCCCAAAGCGCCGATTCTCTATCTGAAACCGCGCAATACGTTCGCCGGTCATCGCGCGCGTGTTGTCGTGCCGGACAATGCGTTGGGCGTGCAAGTCGGCGCTTCGCTGGGTATCGTCATCGGTCGCACCGCAACACGCGTCCGCGCGGACCAGGCGTTCCACTACATTGCCGGTTACACCCCGGTGGCCGATCTGAGCGTGCCGCATGCAAGCGTGTACCGGCCCTCAGTACGATTCCGGGCGCGCGACGGCTTTTGCGCGATCGGACCGGCGGTGGTTGCAGCGCGTCATATTGCTACGCCGGACGATCTGGCAATCACGGTTTCGCTTCCTGGACACGAGGTCTTCACTGCGACTACTGCGTCGTCGGTACGCAACGTGGCGCAATTGATCGCGGACGTAACCGATTTCATGACCCTCAGTGCCGGTGACGTGATTACGCTCGGCGTGCCGCATGGTTCGCCGGTTGCCCATATCGGCGACACGGCCACGCTATCGATTGGCGGATTGCCGCCGCTCGAGGTGTCGTTTGTCGGTGCAGAAGAACAAGAGGGAGAACAGCCATGATGCGCGGCCGTGTTGCGTATGCAGGGGCGATTCATGAAGCCTATCCGGACACCCATGGCGTGCGCCTCGCCGATGGCCGCGTGCGTCGCGAGGATGAAGTGGTGTGGCTCGCGCCGATCGAGGTCGGCACGATCTTCGCGCTCGGCTTGAACTACGCGGAGCATGCGAAGGAATTGCAGTTCAACAAGCAGGAAGAGCCCCTGGTCTTTCTAAAAGGTCCGGGCGCGGTTATCGGCCACCGTGGCTTCACGCGCCGCCCCGCAGACGTCACCTTCATGCACTACGAATGCGAACTGGCTGTCGTGATCGGCCAAACCGCGCGGAACGTCAAGCGCGAAGACGCCATGCAGCACGTGGCCGGCTACATGATCGCCAACGATTACGCGATCCGCGACTACCTGGAAAACTATTACCGCCCCAACCTGCGCGTGAAAAATCGCGACGGCGGCACGGTGCTCGGCCCCTGGTTCGTCGATGCCGCCGATATCGAAGACGTCACGCAGCTCGAACTACGCACGTTCGTCAACGGTACGCGGCAGCAACACGGCAACACACGCGATCTCGTCACCGATATCCCGGCGTTGATCGAATACCTGAGCAGCTTCATGACCCTCGCACCCGGCGACGTGATTCTGACCGGCACGCCGGAAGGCATCGTCAACGTCAACGCCGGCGACGAAGTGGTTTGCGAAATCGACGGCCTTGGCCATCTCGTCAATACGATTGCATCCGACGCGGACTTCGGCCGCGCCTGATCGACTGCTTTGCGTGGGATTGGAGTAAGCGCTGAAGAGCCAACTTTGGCCGACAGCTTTGCATGGGACCAGAGTAAGCGCTATGCACGAGACCGGAGTAACGCGCTATGGGGCTGGAGTAAGCGCTAAAGCGCCAAGTCCGGTCGACAGCTAGAGAGAGAAAGGACAACACAATGCGAATCGAACATCTGATCAACGGCAAGTCGAGCGCCGCGAAGGATTATTTCGAAACCGTCAATCCGGCGACGCAAGACGTAATCGCTGAAGTGGCGCGTGGCGGAGCGGAAGAAGTCGACGCTGCCGTACGCGCGGCCAAGGAAGCGTTTCCCGCATGGGCCGGCAAGCCCGCAACGGAACGCGCAAAAATCATCCGCAAGCTCGGCGAGCTGATCGCAAAGAACGTGCCGGATATCTCGGAGACCGAGACGAAGGACACCGGCCAGACGATCTCGCAGACGCGCAAGCAACTCGTGCCGCGCGCCGCCGACAACTTCAGCTATTTCGCGGAGATGTGCACGCGCGTCGACGGTCACACGTATCCCACCGATACGCACCTGAACTACACGCTGTTCCATCCTGTCGGCGTCTGCGCGCTGATCTCGCCGTGGAACGTACCGTTCATGACGGCAACGTGGAAAGTCGCACCCTGCCTCGCGTTCGGTAACACCGCCGTGCTGAAGATGAGCGAGCTGTCGCCGCTCACTGCCTCGATGCTCGGCAATCTCGCGCTCGAAGCCGGTATCCCCGCAGGCGTGCTGAACGTCGTGCACGGTTTCGGCAAGGACACCGGCGAACCCCTGGTCGCGCACCCGGATGTGCATGCGGTGTCGTTTACCGGATCGACGGCAACCGGCAACCGCATCGTGCAGACTGCGGGCCTGAAAAAGTTTTCGATGGAACTGGGCGGCAAGTCGCCATTCGTGATTTTTGACGACGCCGATTTCGAACGTGCGCTCGATGCCGCCGTGTTCATGATCTTCTCGAACAATGGCGAACGCTGCACAGCGGGTTCGCGCATCCTCGTGCAACGTTCGATTTACGCGCGTTTTGCCGAGCGTTTCATCGAACGCGCCAAACGCTTGACGGTGGGCGATCCGCTGGCCGATAGCACGATCGTCGGCCCGATGATCAGCCAGGGGCACCTGGCCAAAGTGCGCAGCTACATCGAACTGGGTCCGAAAGAAGGCGCCACCCTCGCGTGCGGCGGACTCGACACGCCCGACTTGCCCGAAGCCATGCGCAAAGGCAATTTCGTCCAGCCCACGGTGTTCGTCGACGTCGACAACCGCATGCGAATCGCGCAGGAAGAGATCTTCGGCCCGGTCGCCTGCCTGATTCCGTTCGACGACGAAGCCGACGCGATCAAACTCGCCAACGATATTTCCTATGGCCTGTCGAGCTACATCTGGACCGAGAGCACCGGCCGCGCGCTTCGTGTCGCCGCAGCCGTGGAAGCGGGAATGTGCTTCGTCAACAGTCAGAACGTGCGCGATCTGCGCCAGCCGTTCGGCGGCACCAAGGCATCGGGCGTTGGCCGTGAAGGCGGTACGTGGAGCTACGAAGTATTCCTCGAACCCAAGAACGTGTGCGTATCGCTCGGCTCTCATCACATCCCGCGCTGGGGTGTTTGAGACTCGGGTTATTTGCGCGGGGGGCATCGCGCCCGGGGGCGTATGGGGCTGTGGCTAACTTTTAGGGGACCAGAGTAAGGCGCTAAAGTACCAACTCTGGTCGAACGCCTTGCATGGGACCAGAGTAAGGCGCTAAAGCGCCAACTCTGGTCGACACAGGAGAACGTGATGGGCAAACTCGCGTTGGCAGCAAAAGTCACTCACGTGCCGTCGTTATATCTATCGGAGCTCGACGGTCCGCATAAGGGCTGCCGTCAAGCCGCCATCGACGGCCACCATGAAATCGGCAGGCGCTGCCGCGAATTGGGCGTGGATACGATCGTCGTCTTCGACGTGCATTGGCTGGTGAACAGCGAATACCACATCAATTGCGCGCCGAAATTCGAGGGCGTCTATACGAGCAACGAACTGCCGCATTTCATCAAGAACATGCCGTACGCGTATCCCGGCAATGTCGGACTCGGCGATCTGATCGCGGAAGTTGCGAATGAGATGGGCGTGAAGAGCCGCGCGCACAGCGAAACCACGCTCGAACTCGAGTACGGCACGCTGGTGCCGATGCGCTATATGAATAGCGACCAGCACTTCAGGACCGTCTCGGTAGCCGGCTGGTGCATGTGGCACGACCTCGAAACCAGCTCGCGCTTCGGCCTCGCGGTACGCAAGGCCATCGAGGAACGTTATGACGGCACCGTGGCGATTCTGGCGAGCGGTTCGTTAAGCCACCACTTCGCCAACAACGGCACTGCCGAGCAGTTCATGCACAAGGTGTGGAGCCCGTTCCTCGAACAGATGGATCGCAAGGTGGTCGAGTTGTGGGAGGCAGGCGACTGGAAAACCTTCTGCGAGATGCTGCCGCTTTACAACGAGAAATGCTGGGGCGAAGGCGGCATGCACGACACCGCGATGCTGCTCGGCGCGCTCGGTTGGGATCGTTACGACGGCAAGGTTGAAGTCGTCACGCCCTATTTCGGCAGTTCGGGCACCGGCCAGATCAATGCGATCTTCCCCGTGACGCCCCTGCCCGCTTAAGTCCTGGGAAAGGAGCTCGCCATGCCCCATTTGACACTCGAGTACAGCGCCAATCTTGCTGATGAAGCAAACATTGGGCAGCTTTGCACATCGCTCGCGGCTTGCCTTGACGCACAGCGCGAGAACGGCCAACGCGTTTTTCCGCTCGGCGGCATCCGCGTACGCGCCTTGCGCTGCGAGCAGTACTGCGTTGCCGACGGCCGGCCCGGCGCCGCCTTCCTGCATGCGAACCTGAAGATCGCCGCAGGCCGCTCGGACGCCGCTAAAAAGGCGACCGGCGACGCGCTGTTTGAAGCGATCAAACAGCACTTCGCCGCCGAGTTTGAACAACACGGCCTGGCGCTATCGCTGGAGATCAATGAATTCAGCGAAGCGGGCACGTGGAAACACAACAATTTGCACGCGCGACTGAAGACCTGATACCCGGGCTTGAAGCTTGAGGCTTGAGGCTTGAGGCTCCGGCCTGAGACCCGGGCTTGACGCTCCAGCCGAATATTCCGACCCGGTAGCTGGGCCTGGCAGCCGCTTAAAGAGAATCCATCATGCTAGACGAACAGACAATCCGCGATCTCGCGGCGCAACTCGACAACGCCGAGAAAACGCGCACCCAGTTGCGCCACTTTTCGGCCAAGTATCCGGAGATGACCGTACAGGACGGTTATGCGATCCAACGCGAGTGGGTGAAGCTCAAACTAGCCGAGGGCCATGTGATCAAGGGCCGCAAGATCGGCCTGACGTCGCGCGCGATGCAGCGTTCGTCGCAGATCGACGAACCCGACTATGCGCCGCTGCTCGACAGCATGTTCATCGAAAGCGGCCAGGACATCCGCGCCGACCGTTTCATTGCGCCGCGAGTGGAAGTCGAACTGGCTTTCGTGTTGAGCAAACCGTTGAAGGGTCCGGGCGTCACATTATTCGACGTTCTGGACGCCACGGCTTACGTGACCCCCGCCGTGGAGATTATCGACGCACGCATCGAACAATTCGACCGCGAGACGAAGGCGCCGCGCAAGGTCTACGACACCATCTCGGACTTCGCAGCCAATGCCGGCATCGTATTGGGTGGCCGTCCGGTGCGGCCGCTGGACGTCGACCTTCGCTGGGTTGGCGCTTTGCTTTACAAGAACGGCGCCGTGGAAGAAAGTGGACTCGCTGCCGCGGTGCTGAATCACCCGGCGACGGGCGTTGCCTGGCTCGCCAACAAGATTGCCCCATACGACGAAGTGCTGAACGCAAACGACGTGATTCTGAGCGGCTCCTTCACGAGCCCGATTCCGGCGCGAGCGGGCGACACGTTCCATGTCGACTATGGTCCGCTCGGCGGCATTGGTTTGAATTTCATTTGAGCGCATTTGAGTTGACCGACATGTCTCTACCGCAAAACACATTCAAGCGCGCGCTAGCCGAGGGCAAGCCGCAATTCGGCTTATGGGCGGCGCTTGCCGATGCGTACGTGACCGAACTGCTCGCCACGGCCGGCTTCGACTGGTTGTTGATCGACAACGAGCACGCTCCAAACGATGTCCGCAGCACGCTGGCGCAATTGCAGGCTGTGGCTGCCTACGCATCGCATCCGGTGGTGCGACCGGTGCGCAGCGACAGCGCGCTGATCAAGCAATTGCTCGACATAGGCGCACAGACCTTGTTGCTGCCGATGATCGACACGGCGGACCAGGCCACCGAAGCCGTCGCGGCGACGCGCTACCCGCCGCAGGGCATTCGCGGCGTGGGGAGTGCGTTGGCGCGGGCATCGCGCTGGAACCGGATACCGGACTACCTGAACACGGCGGCAGACGAGTTGTGCGTACTGGTCCAGGTGGAAACCGTGCAGGGGATGGAGAATCTGTCGGCGATTGCTGCGGTGGAAGGTGTTGACGGCGTATTTTTCGGACCCGCGGACCTGAGCGCATCGATGGGCTTGCTGGGCAAGCCGGGGGACGCGAGCGTACGCGAAGCGATTTGCAACGGCATAGGGAAAGTGCGGAACGCGGGCAAAGCAGCGGGCGTGCTTGCACCTGATTCGGGGATAGCCGCCGAATATCTGACGGCGGGCGCAACGTTTGTGGCGGTAGGAACAGACACGGGGTTGTTGAGCCGGGCAGCAGCAGATCTGGCGGCAGCATATAAGAAGACTGCGGGAGCAGCGGCGCCCGCAAAAGGTGGTTATTAGCGAAAGCCTCGAGGTTCCAAGACGTGATCTTCAGCGCCCGCAGCGCTGCCGGAGGCATGACACCTCTGTCACTACCACCCAATGCGCGAGAAAACAGATTGCTACAGATCGACAGTGGACCATTTTCGTCGGTTCCATGGGCCTCGTGTCCACTGATACACACTCCATTTTGATATCAAATCGCAGCACCTGGCCCCCGCTACCACACTCGTAGGCAAAGCACGCGCTTTGAGCTGGCCTCTCGGATAACACGGCTTACTGCTGCCGTTACGTGGACCGTCGGTAGTTTTTCGCACCCGCGAGCTTACTCGCTGCTGGCGCCGGCATCGGCGCTAACCGGCGTATAGATCGCGAGCTTTAGCGCGGGATCGTCGTTCGCCTGAAACGTCGCGTACTCGTAGCGCTGCGTGCCACGCTGCGCATGCACGATCACTTTCTGCCCCGACACGCCGCTGCGCACGTCGTGCGTGCTCCACCAATTCGCGAACTCGCGGCTGTTTGCGCACAGGCGCTCCACCAGTGCGACGAACGCCGGGTCGCCCGCATGGAGATCGTGGCTCGCGCGAAACAGCGCGATCATGCGGCGCGCCTCGTCGGACCAGTTCGCAGCGAAGAGCCGCCGCGCTTCGGGCTCTACGAACATGTAGATCAGGATGTTGCGGTTCGCTTCGGCGAGGCGATCGAAGCCGAACAGGTCCGCCGCGGCGGCATTCCACGCGAGGAGGTCCCAGCGCCGGCCGCTCACATAAGCGGGCAGGTCGAGACTTGCGACGAGCCGCTCGACGGCGGGCGGCACGCTCTCCCGCACGAACTCATGCGCTTCGTCGCGCCGCGCGAGCGCGCGCAGATGGGCTGCTTCGGCCTTGTCGAGCCGCAACGCCTGCGCAAGCGCATCGAGCGTCGCCTCCGAAGGGCTGACGGCGCGCCCCTGTTCCAGCCGCACGTACCAATCGACACCGATGCCTGCCAGTTCCGCAACCTCTTCACGCCGCAGGCCGGGGGTACGTCGGCGGCGGCCGCCGCTCAGGCCTGCGGCATCCGGTGTCAGCTTCCTGCGTCGGGAGCGCAGAAAGTCGCCGAACTGGGTTCGAGTCGTGGCGGTCATCGGTTGGTTGTGTGCAGAGAGGGGTATTGGGCAATCCTGGGAGCGTACCGGTCCTTGTTGCCCATTCTAAGCCTGCCAGAATCGCCCCATTCCCACCCTCAATGGAAAAACCATGAAAGCTGCGCTTCTAAAGACGCTCGGCGTTCCGCTCGCGATCGAGCCGATCTCTGATCCGTTGGCCGGCACCGGCGAGGTTATCGTGGACGTCGTCGCGGCGCCGGTCTTGTCCTATGCATTGGAGGTGTTCAGCGGCGAGCGCCGCTATCCAATCGAGCTGCCGATCGTGCCCGGCTGCGGCGCGGTTGGCCGCGTCAGGACGACCGGTCCGGATGCGACGCAGCTACAGCCGGGTGACTGGGTGTTCTGCGATCCAACCGTGCGCTCGCGCGACGATGCGCTGATGCCCGACATCGTGCTGCAAGGCTGGAGCTCGCGCGGCGAGGGTGGCAAGCTGCTGCAGCGCTACTTTCACGATGGCCCGTTTGCGGAGCGGATGCGGGTGCCGACTGAGAACGCGGTGCGCATCGGCGAAATCGAACCGGCTGACGCCACGCGCTGGTGTGCGCTCAACACGCTACTCGTACCGTATGGCGGCTTGCTCGCGTCCGATCTGCGTGCGGGCGAGATCCTGCTCGTCAGCGGCGCGACCGGCAACTTCGGCAGCGCGTGCGTCGCGGTGGCGCTTGCGATGGGCGCGCGGTGCGTGGTCGCGCCCGGCCGCAACGCACAGGCGCTCGCGGATCTCAAGCGCCGCTTCGGCGAACGTGTGCACACCGTTGCGCTGACCGGCGACGAAACCACGGATCGCAAACACATGCAGCAGGCGGCGCCGGGACCGATCGATTGCGTGATGGATCTGATGCCGCCGTCCGTGCCCGCGACAACGGTGCGTGCTGCAGTGATGGCGGTCCGCCCGTATGGGCGCGTGGTGCTGATGGGCGGAGTCGGCATGCTGGGCGGTCCTGGACTCGAGTTGCCGTATCCGTGGATCATGCGCAACGACATCACGCTGCGCGGCAAGTGGATGTACCCGAAGGAAGCGGTGACGCTGATGACGGGTCTCATCCGCGCTGGGCTGCTGGACCTGGGGCATTTCGATGTGACGACTTTCGCACTGGATGATGCAAACGAGGCGGTCGCTCATGCGGCGGCGAACGGCGGGCCGTTCAGGATGACCGTGATAATGCCATAGCCTTGACGTGCGGTGTCCCGGCAGCCAGCAATCGTTCCGCTTCCGTCTCTCAGGTGCTCAGGTGCTCAGGTGCTCAGGTGCTCAGGTGCTCAGGTGCTCAGGTGCTCAGGTGCTCAGGTGCTCAACTCTACAAGCTAACCGGGAAAGTAAACAACCCCTCAAGAGGTTTTCGAACAGGCCTCTAAGGAAGCCCGCCACCCAGCAGGCGTTTTTGCGCCCGCACTATGCGCGGTCGCCCACATCCGTATCCCGTCCACACGGATCGACGATACCGTCCAGTGTATTGACTGGTCGACCAACCCAAAACGTTTCGGAATCCGCTGATTGACTGCGTTAACAGTATCCAGGCATGGACGGCATGATCGATTTCAACGCCATCGGATTTTTCGGAATTGTCGGATTTCAAAATATTTCAATCTCCTTAAGAGTTGCTAAGCCCTTCTGGGCGAACAAAAACTCAAAGGAGAAACATGAAAGCGTGGAAACTCCGTAGCAGATTGACGGGCACACTTGCCCGCCTGATTGTCGCGTCTGGCCTGCTGACCTCTGTTGCCTACACAAATGCGGCGACAGAAGACCAATGCATGCGCCTTTTTTTGAAGTCCTCAGGGATTCCTGGCACCCCAAGTTGCGCAATGGATGTCGCGGGCACTATGCCCCCGACCGACGGGCCAGACGATCCCTACAATCCAATAAATTACTATAACTGCGGACACTACATACCGGACTACTGTGCTGGTGCGACAGGCGGTGCTCCGCCAGACGCTACCTGTCCGATAAGTGACCCTGTATTCGCCGCTAGCGGTATTGTCACCACAACAGAGAATGACTTTGTCAGCGGCGATGAGGTCCCCATCACATTCGCGCGCACCTACCGATCTACGCCCTACCCATTAAACACGAATGCTGTCGGCGCAAACTGGATTCATAACTGGCAGCGAAAACTGGGCATCGTTGGCATTGGAGCCAGTGCCCAAAAGATCAATGCATACCGCGCAAACGGGGAGCCGATAACCTTCACAGTGGCGAACGGCGCGTGGCGAACGCCGACCTTTAGCGGCTTGACACTTGCCTGGAATGGCACGGGATGGTCGCTCACCGACCTTGTGACGGAGGCAGTGGAAACCTATTCTGCGCAAGGTGTTCTGCTATCAGAGACAACCAAGACCGGGTTCGTCAGGACGCTATCCTACGATGGATCGGGGCGGCTTTCCGCGATCACTCAACACGGTCCTGGAACCAATGCTGTCTACGACCTGACCATTCGGTTCGAATATGACCAGAACGGTCGCCTCGCACGACTGACAGATCCTGCCGGCGGCATAACACAATATAGGTACGGTCTTTGGGGCAATCTCATTTCCGTCATCTGGCCGGACGGAAACGTGCGCCAATACGTGTATACCGATGCTCAATCTCGGCGCGCGCTGACTGGAATCATTGATGAGACTGGGTCGCGCATCGCAACGTGGACATACGACGCACAAGGCAGAGCAACTACCGTTAGCCATCCCGATACATCAAGGAACGTACAGTTTGCCTATGGACCGGCGGCGACCACTGTCGCGGATAGCAATGGTTCAAGGACACTTTCTTTCTCGACCACAGATGGCGCGGTTCGCCCAACTGGCAGCAGCGGTTCAACGTCAAGCGGATTGACGTGGGATACGTCGGGCAATCTTCTGGCGACGACTACACCGGCACGCAATGCCGTCTACACATACGACGACACCGGCCGCCCGGTGAAAGCGAGTGTGCGGACTTCCTCCAGCGTCTCTGTCACTTCGGTGATGTATGCAGATGCGACGAGCCTCCATCCTGCGTCCGTCGCCATGCCGGGCAAGTTAATGTCATTCGTTTACGACGGCAATGGCAACGTCACGGGCTATAGCGAACGTGTCACGAACGATCTGACGGGTGAGGCAGGTTTCAATGCCACATGGAACGGACAGCAACAACGGACTATCGGTGCTCGATATGACCGGTTCAACCGTCTGGCCGAGGCGATCATCTACGCAAACAACGCTAAGGTTGCGGACTGGGTCTACTTCTACGACTTCACCGGCAATCTCAACAGCGCACAAAACCTTGTCTCGGGTTGGCTCTTTACCAATCAGGATCGCGATGCGGCCCACCGCGTCACCTGGCAAACCGGCAACTATCGCGAAGCTCGAATCGCATACGACTTCAGAGGGCGAGTCACCCGTTTTACATACGATGAACAGCCAATAGTCGAAACAGGCCGGGTTCGTCGTCTACTGACCGTAGATTACGGTTACTCGCCCGATGGTCGCGTGGTATCCCGTAACGGTACGGTCGCAACCAGTGGAGGGGCTGCGGTCGGCATCAGCAGTGACGACACCGACAAATGGCTCGATAACTACCAGGCAGGTCTTGATCCCGTAGGCCCCCCGGCCTCCCGTCCTGGCTGGTTGCGGTCGATCACGTCAGACGCATCACCTGTCATCAGCCCGGTGTGCGTGGATTGCGGGTTCATTCAAGCTCGTCTTGCATGGCCACTGTTCCTTCACGACCTTTACTTCAGCGCGCAGACGGGCAAACCTATCGAGGACGATCCCGTTGAAATCCAGATCGCGGCGCAGAACCAGTTGCCGTTTCCGGTGCTGGCTCCCAACCTTTCAAAACGGACGATGCTCTATGCGAAGATGTTCGCAAGCGATGCAAACGATTCTTCGGGGTTCGTCAAATGCAAGGACTCCGGAGATTGCGCACGGGTGAGAACCATGTGTCGTGAGAAATGCGATGCTGTACTGCCAACAAGTGCGAACGTCGGATTCAAGTACTGGAATTGTGTGAACGATTGCGCAGAACTGCACGGGTGCCCCCGGATTTAACACTAGCTACAAACCCCATGGAGTCGAACAAAATGATCGAAAATAAGGAAACGGCCACGGAAGTGATTGCGCGACTATACGATGCAAGCAAGTCCGTCAATGATGCAATCAGGATCGTGCAAGTGAACTGCTCACCAGAGGTTTTCTCTACTTTCCGGCGCGGAATGGCAGACGTAATCTACGAACTCTTTGAGAAGGCAATCGTTCCAATTTGCAGACAACACCCGGACTTGATACCCGAAGGGGAAACTCTCGACGGGATCAAACGCTAGTTGAGTCAGCGATGTTTATGAAAAACGCGGAATAGTCGCAAAATTGAAATGAGAAAGGCGCGGAGCCTCTCGCGCCTTCCTTGCCGCAGCGTGGCGGCCGCAATGCTGCGCGCAGAAGACACCATTCGTGGTCGTGCCGCTGAGATCGCCGGTCGCGCATCTGCCGAAGTCGCCCCAATCACTCTCCCGCCGGCCAAGGCAACCCCACCACCGACCAATCCAGCTCCACCCCAACAACCGACCGCTCATCAGCAAACTGCAAAGCCAAAGTAACCGCAATACAAGGCCGCCCGCTAGCCAAAGAAAGATAAGGATTACTAGCCACAACCACCCCAGGCAACAAAACCGCATTGCGAAAATAAGGCCGATGATCCCACCGCGCATCCCGCGGATTCGCCACCGGCTGCAGCGAAGCCCCATCGCTACTCCACGCCGGCCCCCGCAACTCATGTCCGATCTGCCGCCCCGAATCGTCGAGAATAAAGCAGCTGATACAGCGATCGAACGTAGCCAGAAAAGCAAACGCCTCTCCCATCGGAACACCCGCCAGCAACGCATCGGCGGCAAGCCTCAAAGCAGCCCGATAAGGCTCGACTTCCGACTCGAACAACGCATACTGATGTGCCCTTCCCTGGGCAATCACATCGAAAGCATCGTCGATCCGCCGATGCACCGACTCCGGCGGCGCAATCTCGGCCGCCGGCCGCCCGAGCAAAAAGCCCTGCGCGAAGTCCACATTGGACTCGACAGCAAGAATCAACTCTTCGGTGGTCTCCACGCCCTCCACGACAACCAGCATCCCAGCCTGATGCAGCAACGAAACGAGCTTCGGCAAGATCGGCTGCTCAGTGCCGTGACCGGTCGCGCGAATCAGTTCGCCGTCGAGCTTCACGAGATCCGGGCGAATCCGCAGCAACCGGTCGAGATTCGATTGACCCGCACCGAAATCGTCGACGGCGATCAGGAAGCCATGCTCGCGGTACAAAGCCGCCGCCCGCGACATGTCGTCGACGCTGCCGCCATGCGATTCGAGAATCTCGAGAATCACGCGCTCAGGCTCGAGTCCGACCGCCCGCACGACCATGGCGAGCTGATCCGCATAACCCTCGGCGACAAACGTAGCAGGCAGAATGTTGAGGAACAGCCACGCGTCACCGGGCAGCACCTTGCGCGCATTGGCCAGATGCACGGCGTGGCTCGCGCGATCGAGCACGCCTTCATCGCTGGACGGCTTCGGCGCGAACAGCACCACGGGCGGCACCAGCGTGCCGTCGTCCTGCTCGCCTCGCAGCAAGGCCTCGAATCCCACCTGCTTCTGATGCGACAAACTGTAGAGCGGCTGGAAGTGCGAGGTCAGGTAATAGTCCTCCCATCGATGCCGCGGCGCCACCGCACCGTCCTCCGCGAACACATCGCCGGAAAGCAGCTGCAGCGGCTCGATCGGCAGCGCGCGTTCGGCGCACACGCGGTTTCTGCCTGAGTGCTTGGCGCGCAGCAGGGCTTCGTCGGCGCGATCGAGCAGCACCATGATGCTTTCGCCGCTCCGATGCTCGGCCACACCGAAGCTCGCGGTCAGATGGCCGTCAGGGCGCTCGATCGCGGCAATCGCGACGCGCAGGCGCTCGGCCAGCGCCAGGGCGCCGGCCAGACCGTCGCGCAGCAGCACGGCGAACTCCTCGCCGCCGATCCGGCTCACGCTGTCGGCCGCGGAGGTCTCCTCCATCAGCACCTGGGCGACCTGGTACAACGCATGGTCGCCGACCGCGTGGCCAAAGCGGTCGTTCAGCGATTTGAAACTGTCGATGTCGAGGAAAATCGCGCTGACCCGCGCCTCGGGTGTCAGGGTTTCGAGGCGGCGCTCGCCCTGCTTCACGAACGCGCGGCGGTTTTGCAGGCCGGTCAGCGGATCGGTTGCGGCCAGCTGCGCCAGTTGGCTCTCGAGCAGAAAGTGGTTGCGCCGGAACCGGTAGAAGCCGAAGTGAAACACAACGGAAGTCGGTATGCCGATCGCCACGATCCACATCCACAGAACGACGTCGACCTCGTGCGCGCGCGGCTCGCCGAACAGAAAGGCAAACGCCGCACCGTAGAAAAGCGCGCTGCCGATGAAGAAATGCAGCGGCGTGAGCCACAGCGGCGCGGCGCAGACGGGGATCACCACCATGGCGGGCAGCACCCACAGCAGCGGCTGCTCGACACCGGAGACGTTCAGCGCGAGACCCACCACCAGCACCACGGAGTACGCGATACCGATTGCACCGAAGCTCCAGGTCGAATCGGCGCGTGGAATCGCCATCACCAGCAGGGCAAGCACCAGCGCACAGGCGAGCCGGTAGGCGAGCGGGGCCGCCGGGCCGTCGACCATGTTGCGTGCCCCCACGAAACACAGGAACGCGACAACCGTAAACGCCATCGTCACCGTCGAAAGGGGACGCTGGTGCTCCAGCGATCGTCGATGAAAACGATCGCGCAAACCGGGATCGGACAATTGCTTCGTTGGCGTGGAAAGCATATTGATAGATATCAGGCTGGCTCCGGTTACTCCACCGATGTATAACGGCAACCGTCTGACAAATATTTATGCTCTGTCCGCAAATAACGTGGCGCCCCGCCCCGTAAGCGCTACGCCGCCATCACGCGGTCACGGCCCGAGGCCTTGGCGGCGTACAACGCGCTGTCGGCACGCGCCATCAACTGGGCGAGCGATTCATTGCGCCGATGCTGGTCCACGCCGACGCTGAAGGTGTACCTCAACTCGCACGGCAACTCGGCCGGCGCGGCCGCCGCGAGCCGGACCCGCAGACGATCCATCAGGCGCACCGCTTCGGCCGCGGTCGTCGCCGGGCACAGCACGCCGAACTCCTCGCCGCCCAGCCGCCCGAACACGTCGCCGACCCGCAGATTGCGGCTGATAAAGGCCGCGAAGTGGCTCAGCACCTGGTCGCCGGTAGCGTGACCGTAGCCGTCGTTGACCGCCTTGAACGAATCGATGTCGATGATCGCCATCGCCACCGGCGAGCGGCTGCTCAGCGACGTCTTCAGCAACGCGTCGCCGATCGCGAGAAATGCCCGGCGCGACAACGCGCCCGTCAGGTCGTCCACATTGGCGAGCCGCTCGAGCCGCTCGGCGAGGCGATCGTGCGCCAGCATCACTACACCGATCGAAAGGCACGGTGGCGCGAGGATACCCAGTGCGAGAAAAGCGACATTGCTCGGCGTGACCTGCATCAAGCCGGACTGCAACAGCGTGCCGAAGCTGTACAGGACGCCGCGCGAGACATGCCCGACGCATAACAGCGCCGCCGCTACGGCGAGAAAGTAATAGCTGTAGCGTGGCCGGTTCGAAGGACGACCGCGCAGCATCGTCACGGCGAGCATGGCGTAGAGGCCCGCGTGAAACGCCGAACTCACCGCCACCCGCGCGTTGAAGTCCGGCGTGACGAAGGTCCAGTAGACAATGCCGATCAACACAAGAAGTGCGCCGGCGTAGGCAGCCCAAGGGCGCGTGCGGCGCCCCAGAAAGCGGTAGCAGCCTTCGACCACCAACAGCAGCGAAATGGCCAGCAGCTCGTTGGCCGCCACGAAACTCAGCCAGCGCGGCGCGTGCCCTTGCAATGCAAAGGCAAGCAGCGCCACGATCGCGACAGCATTGGCCGAGATCCAGTAGCCGACGCCGGGTATCGCCGCACGCCATAGCGAGCCGAGCACGGCGATCCCCATGGCGCCCGACAAAACCGTAACGGCGAGAACAGTGAGTGGATTGAGCATTGTTGTTTTGAGTCGAACGGCCTCGCCATAGCGCACCACGCCCCTGCGTGTGCCCGTGCGCGCTGACCTTCTGCGCCCCTTGCGTTGGCGCTCGCATGGCCAGGCGGCGCCAGTGCGTCAGTTTACTGGTCTGGACAGACGTTGGGGGCACAGTGACCCTGAAAGATTCGCGAGGCGCCCCCGGCGGCGGCAAATGCGCGGCGCATCCCGTGCAACCCGACTCAAACCGTTGCATTTAGCACGAAACCGAAAAGCTAAAACATCGGCGCAATCTACCGTTAATCAATCTATCGAAAACATCTTCGCGGCGGACCTCCACGGTGGCACAGCAAGCAAGCCATTTCAGGCAGGAAAAATTACATGGCGAATAAACTTCTGCGGCAATCGTTTGCGCTTATAAAGCAGACGAATGTAAAGTGGCTAAAAGTTAATGTCTTAAGTAGACTCCTCCGAAGTGTGGCGGATAGAGCAGACAAACTCGGTAAAAGTAACCTAGGACGCGTGCAACGCGCGCCTTCCCGTAACACTTTCAATTGTTCGGCCGTCGGCGCCCGTTCTTGTACGCGGTCTGAGGCAACGGCTATTTCCCGGAAAACATGGTCCCAATTCTCGATTACCTGCTGGAACGCCAAATCTCGCCACAATGGCGCGGCATGCTGACTGCGCTCGCGACAGAGTTCGAAGCGCAGATTGGTCCCGGCGAGCTTCGTCAACTGATGTACCGCGTCGGCTGCCGGTTTGCCGCGGCGCATCAACTGCCCGCCTGCGGGTCGACGGCCGAGCTCGCGCAGGCGTTGAATCTGCGCTGGCACGACATGGACTGGGGCTACGTCGAACTGTCCGACGAAGCGGAGTCTCTGCGCATCGTTCATTACTGTGCGCCGCTGCAGGCATTCGGCAACGCGGCGCTCGCATGGACCCCGGCGTTTCTCGAAGGCGTCTATCAGACGTGGTTGAGCGCGTTGGGCGCACAGGGCCTCTCGGTGGCGCAAACGAGCGCATACGGCACGGACACCGCGATCGAGTTCCGGCTCGGGCGGCATCCTGTTTGAGCGGACCGGTCAGGGCAAGGCAAGTCATTAAAAAGTCGGCGGCACTATGAGTTCATCGAGCGACATCGAAAAACTATTCGACCATTTTGGCGGCGACGCCAGCGCGTACCAGGAAATCGGCCGCGAAAACGAAGCGCGGTCGGCGCGCACACGCTGGCCGTTGCTGGTGACGCTGGATCTGACACCGCCGGCGATTCCGGCCATCGTGCGACGCCGGGAGGTTGTCGGCGAGGCATCGGCGCAAGACACGGCGCCTGCCGTCGACCGTCAGGACACGACGCCCAAAGACGCCGCTTCGGTCACGCGTGCGAAAGCACCGCTGTTCACGCGCTCGCATCGGCGGGACATTCCGCCGGTCGCCGTCTCCGTTCAGCCCGCCGCGCCGCGCGGCGCCTCGCGTTTCGGCGCGCTCGAAACGAACGATGACGCCGCGGCGCCAGTTGCACAAGCCGCGCCGGCGGCAGCGGGGATCGAGGCGGTGACGCCGGTGGCCACGGAGGCTGCGGCCAGCCTCGCCCCGGCACAGATGGCGCCGGTTGCCGCCGCGCCGATTCCGCCCGTTATGCCGACGGCGAGTATTCCGCCGGTAGCCCAGTTCCGCACGCCGGCGATGCCGGCGTCGCAACCTATGGCGAACACGCCGTCGACCGCAGCAACGCCGCACGCCGACATCCCTGCCCTCACGCCACGCGCCATTGCACCGGCACCGATCTCCGAACCCGCGCCGACATGGGCGCAAGCGCCCGTCTCCGCATCCGCGCCGACATGGGCGCAAGCACCCGTCTCCGCACCCACACCGACGTGGACGCAGGCACCGGTCTCCGCATCCGCACCGACGTGGGCGCAGGCACCGGTCTCCGCATCCGCACCGACGTGGGCGCAAGCACCCGCCTCCGCACCCGCGCCGACATGGACACAAGCGCCCGCCCCGGCATGGGCGCAAGCCCCCGCCCAGGCGCCCGCCCCAGCATGGGCGCAAGCCCCCACCCACACAACTGCGCCGGCGGCACCGAAGCCGCCCGCTTCGATCCTCGGCAAACTGTTCGCCCGGGAACCCAACCTCGCACAGGCGCCCGCCGCGCCCGCCGGCGAATCCGCGCCGCTGCAATCGGTCTTCAACCGTCTGCGCGGCACGCCTGCTCAAACGGCTGCCGTGCCGGCCGCCGCGCCGCGCGCCGCCCCGCCGGCCGCCTCCAACTCGTGGCTGGTCAACGGCCCTCGTCGCTCATGAAAGTCATTGCGGTCGTGTCCGCCAAAGGCGGGGTCGGTAAAACCACCCTCGCCGCCAATCTCGCTTCCGTACTGGCCGCCAGCGGCCGGCGCGTGATTGCCCTCGACCTCGATCCGCAAAACGCACTGCGTCTGCATTTCGGCGTGCCGCTCGACAGCATCGACGGTTTGTCGCGCGCCACGTTGACCGGCGACCCGTGGCAATCGGTCATGTTCGACGGCGTGGACGGGGTGACCGTGCTGCCCTACGGCGCGGTGCTCGAGGAAGATCGCCGCCGCTTCGAGGCGCACATCGACCTGGAGCCGAGGTGGCTCGCACAATCGCTGCAAGCGCTGCGGCTCGACGCGTCCGACGTCGTCGTCATCGATACGCCGCCGGGTTCATCCGTGTATGTACGCACTGCGTTGTGCGCGGCCACGTTCGCGCTGAACGTGGTGCTCGCCGACGCGGCTTCGTACGCCGCCATTCCGTTGATGGAACGGCTGATTGCAGCGTATGCTGCGCCGCGCCGCGAGTTCGGCGGCGAAGGTTACGTGGTCAACCAGATCGACCAGTCGCGCCAGTTGACCAAAGACGTCCTCAAGGTTCTGCGCCAGATGCTCGGCGACAAGCTCTTCCCGGGTGTGATCCATCTGGACGAAGGCGTGAGCGAAGCGCTCGCGTGCGACACCACCCTGATTCACTACGATCCACTCAGCCAGGCGGCCGCCGATTTTCGCTCGTGCGGCAACTGGCTCATGGCGGCGGTCGATGCGATCGCCGTCTCGCCGAGGAACGTCGCATGAGCACGCCCCAGTCGCAGGACCTCGAGGCCGGCCCATCGCGGCTCGAACGCTTCGTCGACGCCGGTTTCTGGAACAGCCGGATCGTGACGGTTCTGGTCACGCTGTTCGCGCTGACGATGCTGTACTTCGTCTTCACGGTGCCGCTCGCGTTCTACGAGCAACTGACGTTCGCGACCTGCTGCTTCGTCACCGCGCTGCTGTTCCGCCGCCTGCCCAGCCGTTACGCGACGATGGTGATGATCATGCTTTCGGTGGTCACGTCGGGCCGCTATATGTACTGGCGGCTGACCTCCACCACGTACTGGGAACATCCGCTCGACGCCGCGTGGGGCCTGCTGCTGGTGTCGGCCGAAGTCTATTCGACCGTCGTGCTGATGCTCGGCTACTTCCAGACCGCCTGGCCGCTCAAGCGCAAGCCGATGCCGCTGCCCGCCTCGCGCGACCTGTGGCCAACCGTCGACGTCTTCATCCCGACTTACAACGAGCCGCTCTCGGTGGTGAAGCCGACCATCTACGCCGCCCTCGCGCTCGACTACCCGGCCGACAAGATTTCGATCCACGTACTCGACGACGGCCGCCGGCCCGAGTTCAAGGCGTTCTGCGAGGAAGTCGGCGTCAACTGGACGATCCGCACGCACAACCGTCACGCGAAGGCCGGCAACATCAACGAAGCCCTGAAGATCACCCAGGGCGAGTACCTCGCGATCTTCGACTGCGATCACATTCCGACCCGCTCGTTCCTGCAGATCGGCCTCGGCTGGTTCCTGCGCGACAAGCTGCTGTCGATGCTGCAAACGCCGCACCACTTCTTCTCGGCCGATCCGTTCGAACGCAATCTCGGCACCTTCCGCAAGGTGCCGAACGAAGGCGAACTGTTCTACGGCCTCGTGCAGGACGGCAACGATCTGTGGAATGCGACCTTCTTCTGCGGCTCGTGCGCGCTGCTGCGCCGGACCATGGTCGAAGAGATCGGCGGCATCGCGGTGGAAACCGTCACCGAAGACGCGCACACCGCGTTGAAGCTGCACCGCCTCGGCTACACCACCGCCTATCTGGCGATCCCGCAGGCCGCGGGTCTCGCCACCGAAAGCCTCTCCGGTCACATCGGCCAGCGGATTCGCTGGGCGCGCGGCATGACGCAGATTTTCCGCATCGACAATCCGCTGACCGGCAAAGGCTTGAAAATCGGCCAGCGGCTGTGTTATCTGAACGCGATGATGCACTTCTTCTACGGCATCCCGCGCCTCGTATTTCTCACGGCGCCGCTGTCGTATCTGTTCTTCGGCGCGCACGTGATCGAAGCCGCCGCCAGCACGATCGCGATCTACGCCCTGCCGCACATGATGCATGCGAGCATCACCAACTCGCGCATGCAGCGCTCGTTCCGCCATTCGTTCTGGGCGGAGGTCTATGAATCGGTGCTCGCGTCGTACATCACCGCGCCGACGCTGCTCGCGCTGATCAACCCGAAACTCGGCAAGTTCAACGTGACGGCCAAAGGCGGTCAGATCGAGAAGAACTACTTCGACTGGGCGATCTCGCGGCCGTATCTGTTCCTGCTGTTGCTGAACCTGATCGGCTTCGTGGTCGGCATCGTGCATATCTATCTGAACTGGCACACCCGCAGCGTGGTGAACACGACGATCCTGAACCTCGGCTGGACCACCTACAACATGCTGATTCTCGGCGCGAGCGTGGCCGCCGCCAGCGAGCGCCGGCAGATTCGCGCGGTGCACCGCGTGGCGATGACGATGCCGGTGATGCTGAGGTTCTCGACCGGCCGCACGCTCGCCTGCGAGACCATCGACTACTCGGAAGGCGGCGTCGGCGTGGCGCTCCCCGCGAAGATCGAAGTGCCGATGCACGAACGCGTGACCGTGTCGCTGTTTCGCGGCGACGAGGAATACGCGTTCCCCGCCACCGTCGGTTTCACGGAGCCGGGCCGCGTGGGCCTGCGCTTCTCGGCGCTGACGCGCGAGCAGGAATACGAGTTCGTCAAGACGACCTTTGCGCGCGCCGACGCGTGGACCGGCTGGGCCGAAGGGCGTCAGCAGGACACGCCGCTGCGCGGCCTGTCGCATGTGCTGACGGTCGGCGCACGCGGCATCGTGGGACTCTTCGAGCATCTTTACGCCGACCTTCGAAGCTCGATGAAAAGCCGTCCGGTGGACGTCAAGAAGCTAAAAACCAAAGACTGATCTATGCGCAACAGGATGGCGAAGGAAAACGTCGAACGCTCGAATCACGAGCGCAACGGGATGGAAACGGAGGCGCGTCTGTCTGGGCGCCCCCGTTCGCAACGACTGATGCGCGGGCTTGCCTGCTGGCTCGCGTTGCAGACCGCGCTGGCGGCGCCGCTGGCCTCGGCGGCCGAAGCAATCGCAGCGACTGCGACAACCGCGGCAGCCGGCATGTCGTCCGGCGGCGCGGGTGCGTCACAAGCCGGCCAGCAAACAGCGACCCAGGGCGCGCCGGCAGCGCGCGTCGCCACCGGCGTGGGCAGCGTGCCCGCGCCAAGCGCGGCCGTTCCCTACGATCCGGGCGCGATCGCGCAAGCGCAACTGGCCACGCCCACGCCGGCGCTCGCTGCGTCGTCGGTAAAAGCCTTGGGCATCAAGACGCCGACCACCGCCGAACCGGGCACGCTGGTGCCTGGCGGCCGCCGTCAAACGCTCACGTTCGCCGCCCTTGGCGCGCGCGACCCGCTGCAACTGCGCGGCACCGACGGGCAGAACGGCGTCGCGTTCTCCGTGCGCGGCGACGAAGTGGTGACCGGCGCGATCCTGCATCTGGTCTACAGCTACTCGCCCGCGCTGCTCTCGAATATTTCCCAGCTGAAAGTGCTGGTGAACGGCGAAGTCGCCGCGACGCTGCCCGTGCCGCACGAACAGGCCGGCATGCTGGTGGCGCGCGACGTCTCGATCGATCCGCGTTTCATCACCGAATTCAACCACCTGAACGTGCAGTTGATCGGTCACTACACGACGAGTTGCGAGGACCCGGCGAATTCCTCGCTATGGGCCACCGTCAGCAATGCGAGCTCGCTCGATCTGACCTACGCGTCGCTCGCCAGCAAGCCGGACCTGGCGGCCCTGCCGCAGCCGTTCTTCGACCGCCGCGACGTGCGCCGTCTCGAGCTGCCGTTCGTGTTCCCGCAAAAACCCGGCGCCGCGACGCTCGAAGCCGGCGGCATCGTCGCCTCCTGGTTCGGCGCGCTCGCCGGCTATCGCGGCGCGGTGTTTCCGGCGCAACTGGATAACGCGCCGCTGTCGGGCAACGCGGTGGTGTTCGCAACCGACGACCAGCGCCCGGCCGGCGTGACGATTCCGGCGATTTCCGGCCCGACCATCGCGGTGGTGGATCGCCAAGCGCCGGCGCGCGGCAAGCTGCTGCTCGTGCTCGGCCGCACCGAGGCCGAACTGAAGACCGCCGCCAAGGCGCTCGGCATCGGCCAGAACACCCTGACCGGCCCCAGCGCGACAATCACGCAGCTGAACGAACTCATGCCGCGCGCGCCGTACGACGCGCCAAACTGGCTGCCGACCAACCGTCCGGTGCGTTTCGGCGAACTCGCCGACCCGCGCGACCTGACCGTGTCCGGCTACGACGCCGACGCCGTGCGCGTCAATCTGCGCGTGCCGCCCGATCTGTTCATGTGGCACACCCAGGGCGCACCGATCGATCTGCGCTACCGCTATACGGTGCGGCCGCTGCGGGACCGTTCATCGCTGAACGTCAGCGTCAACGACGGCTTCGTGCAGGCGTTGCCGATTCCGGCCGAGTCCGCCTCCGTGTTCGAGCTGAGCCATTACTTCGCGCGTGTCTTGCCGGACGGGACCGCCGAGGCGCGTCGCACGGTCCATATTCCGCCGCTGCTGCTGACGCCGCGCGCCCAGGTGCGCCTGCATTTCTTCTACGACATTCCGAACACCGGCGAATGCCACGGCCGTCTGCTGGAAAACGTGGTCGGCGCCATCGATCCGAACTCGAGCATCGACCTGTCGTCGTTCCCGCATTACATGGCGCTGCCCGATCTGGCGGCATTCGCCAACAGCGGCTTCCCGTTCACGCGGATGGCCGACCTCTCCGAGACCGCGGTGGTCTTGCCGAACGAGGCCGATTCGAGCGACTACAGCCTGTTTCTGCTGACCATGGGCCGCATGGGCGCATCGACGGGTTATCCGGTGAACGGCGTCACCGTCGGCACCGCCGACGACGTCGACAAGTACGCCAACAAGGACCTGCTGATTTTCGGCTCGCCGGGCAAGCAACCGCTGCTGCAGCGCTGGGCCAAGTCCATGCCGTTCTCCAGCGACGGCGATTCGCGCACCTTCTCGCTCTCCGACGTGGTCTTCAAGCTCGAGGACTGGTGGCATGGCGAGCGCGGTGTCGAACGCTCGCCGGCACGCGCCGACCTGACGCTCGTGAGTTCGAACGGCGATGCGCTCCTCACCGGTTTCGAATCGCCGCTGCAGAAGAACCGCAGCGCCGTCGCGCTGGTGAGCGCGGCCGGCCAGTCGGACGCCGATCTGTCCGCCGCCCTGCTCGACGCCGACGTGCTGCAGGAGATTCAAGGCGCGATGGCCGTGATCCACGACCGCACCGTCACCATCACATCGAACGGCGAAGCGTACTATGTCGGCCATTTGTCGCCGCAGGAGTATCTGCGCTGGGCGCTGTCGTCGCATCCGCTGTTGCTGATGCTGGGCGGCGTGCTCGCCGCGCTGATCATCGCGGGTCTCTTCTACCGGACGCTGCGGTCGATCGCCGCGCGCCGCCTCAAGGACTGATAGGACGGGTATGCGGGTTCGAATCAACAAGACACGCGTGGCGCTGACACTCGGGCTTGGCTTTGGCCTCGTCCTCGCGGCGGCCACGTGTTTTGCCAATATCACCAAAGTGACCCAGGCCACGTCGACGCCGGCCCAGGGAGGGGCGTGCAACACCGACTGGCCGGCGTATCGCATCTTCGTCGAACACTTCGTGCAGGCCGATGGCCGCGTAATCGATTACTCCTCGCCGACGCTGAAAACCACCTCGGAAGGCCAGTCGTACGGCCTGTTCTTCGCGCTGGTCGCGAACGACCGCGCGACCTTCGACCGGCTCCTGAACTGGACCCGCACCAATCTCGCGGGCAATCAGTTCGATCCGCAAAACGTGCGGCTGCCAGCGTGGCTCTGGGGCAAGAAGCCGGACGGCTCGTTCGGCGTGCTCGACCAGAATTCCGCGTCCGACTCCGACCTGTGGATCGCCTACGATCTGCTGCAAGCCGGCCGTCTGTGGCATGAGGCGAGTTATACGCAACTCGGCGAGGCGCTCGCCGCACAAATCGCGCGCCAGGAAATGACCACGCTGCCGGGCGTCGGCCCGATGCTCCTGCCCGGCCCGCAAGGCTTCAGGAATGGCGGCGTGACGCGTCTGAATCCGAGCTACCTGCCGTTGCCGGTGCTGCGCGCGCTTGCCAAAGACCTGCCGAACGGTCCGTGGGCCAAGCTCGCGGACAGCACCTACAAGCTAATCAAGACCACCGCGCCGCAAGGCTTCGCGCCCGACTGGGCAGCGTGGCAGAACGGCCAGTTCATGGTCGATCCGAAAGAAGGCGACACCGGCAGCTACGACGCGATCCGCGTCTATCTGTGGGCCGGGCTCGCCTCGCCCGCCGACCCGCTAGCGAAACCCTGGCTCGCGGCGCTCGGCGGCATGCGCGCGAAAGTTGCGCAAACCGGCATTCCGCCCGAGAAGGTGTCGTCGACCACCGGCACGGCGAGCGGCGAAGGACCGTTGAGCTACTGGGGCGCGCTCGCGCCGTACTTCAAGGCGCTCGACGACGAGCGCGGGCTCGGCCTCGCGCGTACGCATCTCACGGCGCTCGACACCCATGTGCCGGGCCGCGAACCTGTTTATTACGATCGTGTGCTGGGCTTGTTCGGCACCGGATTCATCGACGGCCGCTATCGTTTCGACGAAGCCGGCCGTCTCGTGCCGAGTTGGAGAAATGCATGCGATTGAGCGCCCTCGCGTTTTCATTGCGGTTCGCGCTGAGCCTCACGGCCGTCTGCTGCGTGGCGATGGCTTCGCCTGACGCGTTGGCGCAGGCGTCGAAAGATCCGTTGAACGTGCTGATCGACCAGGGCAAGTACTGGCAATCGCATCACCGCGGCGACCTCGCCGAGCAGGCGTGGCAGAAAGTATTGCGCATCGACCCGAAGCAGCCCGATGCGCTCTACGGCATGGGCATGGTGCTCGCCGACCGCAAGGACGGCGCCGGCGCGCAGCAATACCTCGCGCGGCTGAAAGCAGTCGCGCCGTCCTATCCGAATCTGGACGAACTGGGCCGGCGTCTCGGCGAATCGAGTCTGCGCGACCAGACCGTCAACGACGCGCGGCGGCTTGCGCAAAGCGGTCAGAGCGCGAGCGCGGTCGAGGAGTATCAGCGCGCGCTGAACGGCAAACCGGCCACGCCCGAACTGCAACTCGAGTATTACCAGGCGCTCTCCGCCACGCCGCAAGGCTGGGATCAGGCGCGCCGCGGTCTGGAGCAGCTCGCCCGCGACAACCCCGACGACCCGCGCTACGCCCTTGCCTACGCCCAGCATCTGACGTATCGCGACTCGACGCGCCGCGACGGCATCGCGCGGCTGCAGAAGCTCGCGGGTGACAGCACGGTCGGCGCGTCGGCGAAAAAGAGCTGGCGGCAGGCGCTGTTGTGGCTCGACGCGCGGCCCTCCGACGCCGCGCTCTACGAAGCCTATCTGCAAGGCGCAACCGACGACGCCGCGGTCAAGGCGCGCTTCGAGTCGATGGTTCAGCAGGACAGGACGGCGCGTGACCGCGCCCAGGAAAATGCCGCCGTCGATGCCCGCGGCCGCACCATCGCCGACGGTTTCGCCGCGCTCGATCGTGGCGACCTCGGCACGGCGCGCGCGAAGTTTTCGTCAGTACTGGCGACGAGTCCGAACGACACCGACGCGCTCGGCGGCATGGGTATCGCCGCGTTGAAGCAGGAGCATTTCGCCGAAGCCCGCAACTATCTGGAACGCGCGTCGCGCAGCGGCAATCCGGCGCGCTGGAAAACCGCGCTCGATAGCGCGACCTACTGGACCTATACCAGCGACGCCATCGGCGCGCGCAGCAACGGCGAGTTCGCGAAGGCGAAGTCGCTGTTCGAACGCGCGATCGCGCTGAATCCGTCCGACGTCACCGCGCAGGTGCTGCTCGGCGAAATGCTGCTGTCGAACGGCGATCCGGCCGGCGCGGAACAGGCCTACCGGATGGCGTTGCGCCGCCAGGCCGACAACCCCGACGCGATTCGCGGCCTTGTGGGCGCGCTCGCCGCGCAAGGCCGTGGCGACGAAGCGCTGCAATTCGCCAATCAGCTGAACACCGAACAACAATCGAAGGCCGGCGGCATCAACCGTCTGCGCGGCGAAGCGCAGGCCGCGCAGGCACGCGCGGCCGAAGCGCGCGGCGATCTCGGCAGCGCGCGCAGCCTGTTCGAAGACGCGTTGCTGAACGATCCCGACGATCCCTGGCTGCGCCTCGACCTCGCGCGCATTTACGTGCGCCAAGGCGCCGTCGCGAATGCCCGCAGCATGATGGACGGACTGCTTGCCGCACATCCCGACATGACCGACGCGCTGTATGCGAGCGCGCTGCTGTCGGCGGAAACGCAGGACTGGGCCGCGGGTCTCGCGCAACTCGAACGGATTCCGGCCGCGCAGCGCACCGACGCGATGACGACCTTGCAGCACCGCTTGTGGGTGCATCAGCAGGCCGACCTCGCCACGCGGATGGCGCGCAACGGCCAGTCGCAACAAGCGCTGGCGACGTTGCGCGCCGCCGAACCGGTCGCCGGCAACAGTCCCGAACTGATCGGCGTGATCGCCGCCGCGTATCAGCAGGCGGGCGACCCGAATCGCGCGTTGAGCCTCGTGCGCAGTGCGATGAACGCGGCGCCCGGCAACACCGATTTGCTGCTGCAATATGCGGGCATTCTGTCCGCCACGCAGCAGGAAGCCGAACTCGGCATGGTGATGCGGCGGCTCGCGTCGATGCAATTGACACCGCAGCAGCGCACGGATTTCGGCAATCTGAATCTGGGGATCGTCATCAAGCAATGCGACGCGGTGCGTCAGCGCGGCGATCTCGCCAGCGCCTACGACGTGATTGCGCCGTGGCTCGCGGCGATGCCCGACAATCCCGATCTGCAAGCCGCCCTCGGCCGCCTCTATTCGAGCGCCGGCGACGACCGCAATGCGCTCGCCAGCTACCGCGTCGCGCTGCAGCGCAAGCCCGACGACCTGAATCTGCTGCAAGCGACGATCTCCGCCGCGGCCGGCGCGAAACAGTTCAGCTACGCCGAGTCGCTCGCCAATCAGGCGCTCGCTGCGGCGCCTGGCGACCCCGGCGTGCTGGCGACGGTCGGCCGCATGTATCGCGCCGAAGGCAAGCTGTCGCTCGCGTCGACCTATCTGCAACGCTCGCTGGTCGCGGCCAATACCCCGCTGATGGCCAACGGCCCGCGCGCCAATGCGCCGGGCAACGTGCCGCGCGGCTGGGAAGTCGCGATGCGCCGGATCGGCGCGACGCCGTTGCCGGGCACCAACCCCTTCGAAGGCAAAACCGCCACGATCACGCCGACCGACGCCGACAACGCTGCGCTTGGCCAGAGCGGCTTCAATGCCGCGCGTGCGTCGCTTCCGTACTCGCAGTCCTCCTTGCCGTCACAGACCGTGCCGAACTATCCGCCGCCCTCCCAGCCCGTGCCGTACGTCGCGCCTTATACCGCGCCTGCACAACCGTATGTGCCGAACGCCGCGCCTACTGCCGTTCCCTACAACGTGCCACGCCCCGGCGCCGACACGGATGGCTACGGCCAGGAGACCAACGGGTCGAGCCAGTCGGGCGCGCCGTTGCAGCCGTATCCGGGTCAAGGCCAGGCGCAGATGCCGCCGACGCAGCAGGCTCCGCAACAGCAGTACAGCCCGGCGTATCCGCAGCAAAGCGGCTATCCGCAACAAGGTGGGTATCCTCAACAGGCGCAATATCCGCAGCAGGCGCCGTATCCGCAGCAGCCGGACGGCTATGCGACCACGCCGTGGCCGATGTCGCCCGCCGCGCGCGAAGCACAGGCCAATGCCGGTTCGATGCAACAGCCACGTTACACGGGTTCGGCCACGAGCACGAAACGTCCGACGAACAAGAAGCAAAGCGCGTCGAAGAGCAACCGCAACGCGCAGGCCTATGCGCAGGCGCCGTATGGGCAGGGTCAAGGCTATCCGCAGCAGCAACAACCCTATTACGGCCAGCAGCCTTATCCGCAGCAGCAGGGTTATGCGCAGCAGCCTTACCAACCGGTTCCGCCGCAACAGGCCTACGCCCAGCAGCCTTATCAGCCGGTTCCGCCGCAACAGGCCTACGGTCAGCAGGCTTATCAGGCGTATCCGAACCAGGGCTCCGGTTATTACGCTCAGCAACAGCAGCCGTACATCCCGCAACCGCCGACCGGTTATGCGCAGCCCTACTACGCGCAGCAACCCGGCGCGAATGGCAACGGCGGTAGTTACCCGCAGCCGAACGTGGCCAATACGCAGACGCTCGGCGTGGCTGAAGAACTGGCGCAGGTCAATCGCGAGCAGGCGAGCACCGTGTCGGGCGGGATCGTGTTCCGCAACCGCACGGGCGAGGACGGCCTGTCGACGTTGACCGATATCGAAGCGCCGGTTCAGGGGCGCATCAAGGCCGGCAACGGCCACATCGTCGTGACGGCGACCCCGGTGACGCTGGATGCCGGCACCGCCGCGAGCAATCTGTCGACGCTCGCGCGCTTCGGCGCGGGGCTGTCCACCAGCACGTCTGCGACGGCGGCGGTTGCCGGCACGAACAACTACGGCAGCCAGACTGCCAGCGGCGTGGGGTTGTCAGTCGGCTACGAAGGCCGCAGCTTTAGCGGCGATATCGGCGTGACGCCGCTCGGTTTTCCCGAGAAGAACATCGTGGGCGGCTTGCAATACAACGGCGCCATCACAGACAAGGTGTCGTATTCGCTGGCCATTGCACGCCGCGCGGTGACGGATAGCTTGCTGTCGTATGCCGGCGCGCGCGACTCGGCCTCCGGCCTCGAGTGGGGCGGTGTCACGTCCAACGGCGGCCTCGCGAGCCTTGCATGGGATGACGGCACCAACGGCCTGTATGTGAATGCCGCGTACCAGCACTACATGGGCTATAACGTCGCGAGCAATAACGCAGTCAAAGGCGGCGGCGGTGTCTACACGCGCCTGTTCAAGGATGCCGATCAGACGCTGACTGTCGGTGTGAACACGACGCTGATGACCTATAACAAGAACTTGTCGTACTACACCTATGGTCAGGGTGGCTACTTCAGTCCGCAGCAGTACATGATCCTGAATCTGCCGGTGGAGTGGACAGGGCGCAATGGTCAGTTTACTTATGACGTGAAGGGGTCGATTGGCGTGCAGCATTATCGGCAGGACGCGTCGAATTATTTCCCGCTCAACGATGGTTCCAGCCGCCAAAGTGACGCGGCGGCGGAGGCCAAACTTATCGGCACGGGTGTCGATAGTGGCGCGGTTTATCCCGGGCAGAGTAAGACCGGGGTTTCTTATTCGCTCAGCGCGGTGGGGGAATATCAACTGGCGCCGCAGTTGGCGTTTGGGGCGACCGCCTCGCTCGGCAATGCTTATGAATATCGTGAGTGGCTTGCCGCCGTTTATGTGCGGTATAGCTTTAGCAAGCAGACGGGGTTGCAGCCGTTCCCGCCTACGCCGCTCAGTTCGCCTTATTTGTCGTTGTCGAATTAAGGAGGGGGGTGCCTGCGGGGGGCTTTGGGTGTTTGTTTGCCTGCGGCGGCGGCCTTTTCTTGATCTGGCTTTTTGGCTTTTCCTTGATCTGGCTTTTTGGCTTTTCCTTGATCTGGCTTTTGGGACTTTCCTTGAATTGCTAGTGGTTTATTAGCGTCGCCCCTGTGCGGGGCGGGCACCTACTTTTCTTTGCTGGCCGCAAAGAAAAGTAGGCAAAAGAAAGCGGCTCAAGCCACTCATGCTAAGCGGGTCCCGCAGCTCACAACGGGTAGTGGTGCATCTGGAATCTGTGTTCGTACACCTGCATAGGCTAGTGACAAGGGCGTCATTCTTCCGGCGGCGCTGCGCGCGCCGAAGAGCACTTCTAAAAACCACCCGCTGCGTTTTGATGCTCGCGTTTCGCCATCGTGCAGTGGCTCGTCATTGCACCGCCATCACAATCCCCACCGCCACCGCAATTGTGATTGCGATTTGAATGGCAACTGCAACTATGCCTGTGCCTGTGCCTGTGCCTGGAATCGGGAGCGGGATCCCGATCGGGATTTGCAGTACACCGACATATTATTGAAGTGGGGATTCCCGGCGAGTGGGAGGCGCATCGCCGAGGCGAAGCCGATGGCTCCCAACCACACCCAAACGAAGCCGCAGGTTTCCCTGGCAGCCCCATCCGCGACGCACGCAGTGCGGAGTGGGAGCTGATGAGCCCCTTGTCACAAGCGCATGCAGAGGCGCGAACACGGATTCCAGATGCACCACTACCCTGTGCAAACTACGGCGCCCACTTAGCATGAGCGGTGTGAGCTGCTTTCTTTTGCCTACTTTTCTTTGCAGCCGGCAAAGAAAAGTAGGTGCCTGCCCCGCACAGGGGCGAACGCTAATAGACCACTGACAATTCAAGGAAAGCCCAACACCGCGGGCACACAGACAAGAAGCGCACAGACAAACAAGCACCCCGTAGCCAAACAGATCAAGAAAACCCCACCACCATAAAAACACAGACAATAAGCGCCCCCAGGCAAACAAAAAAATAGCCCCCATAAAAACACAAAACAAAAAAACAGACAAAAAGCACCAACCATGCACCCAAACCAAATCTGATCAACAGGACACCTCACCCGCCGCACCGAAACAATAGAACCCCGCTCAAAACCCACCATCAAGAGATCTTCTTTCCGCTATTCAACACTCCACCTGAATAAGCCAGGTAAAAGTTTCCAGCCCCTTCGCGCCCATCGTTCGGCTAAACCCGCATAGCACACACAGCCAGGTCTTCACCCAACCGTTGTGGCCTACAATTATTGCTGCCGCGTGGCCGCTTCGCGCCCGCGGGCACGGCAGAAGATCATCCCGCCTCCTGCTAAACCTCCAAGCGCGTCATGCGCGCCGGCAGAGTGGGGACACATTCATCGACGTGACCTCTGTGGAGCGCAGCAATGCCATTTCCGGCACAAGACCATGGCTGCCCCGGCTGGAACGGGGAAATGGCGCGACGCATCAGCGAATTCGACTGGGCGGCTACCGACCTCGGCGCCATAGAAAACTGGCAGCGCAGTCTGACCGCCACCGTTCAAATGCTGCTCGCCTCGCCCGTGCCTCTCGTGCTTCTGTGGGGCAAACCAGGCTACATGATCTACAACGACGCCTACTCGAAATTCGCGGGTGGACGGCATCCGTATCTGCTCGGCTGTACAGTCGAACGCGGCTGGCCGGAAGTCGCCGATTTCAACCGTCATGTGATGAAGACATGTCTCGCCGGCGGCACCCTGTCGTATCGCGACAAGGAACTGGTGCTGCTGCGCGACGGCAAGCCCGAAGACGTCTGGATGGATCTCTACTACAGCCCGGTTGCCGACGACACCGGCGCGCCCGCGGGCGTCGTCGCGATGGTCGTCGAAACCACTGCACGCGTACTGACCGAGCGCTGGCGGCAACGTGCCCAGGCGGAACTGCGCGAGACCAATGAACGGCTGCAACTCGCGCTCAACACCGGTGCGGTGCTCGGTACCTGGGTGCTCGATGTGCGCACGGGCACGGTTACCGGCGACGAGCGTTTCGCGCGCACCTTTTCGTTTCCACTCGAAGAGGCCGCGAAAGGGGTCGAACGCAATGCCGCGACCCAGGTGATCCACCCCGACGACCAGGCGCTCAACGACCGTCTGACCATCGAGGCAATGCGCACGGGTGAGCCGTTTCGCGCCGAGTACCGGATTCGACGCCCCGATGGCGACTATATGTGGGTGCAGGCGAACGGCCAGTGCGAGTTCGACGAACAGGGCGAGCCGACCCGTTTTCCCGGCGTGCTGATCGATATCCACGAACGCAAGATCGCCGAACAATCGCTACGCCAGCTGACCGAAACGCTCGAGCAACGCGTCGCCGATGAAGTCGCGGCACGGGCGCTCGCCGAAGAGCAACTGCGCCAGGCACAGAAAATGGAAGCGATCGGCAGCCTCACAGGCGGCGTCGCGCATGACTTCAACAATGTGCTGCAAGTCATCAACGGCAATCTTCAGATGCTCGCCGCCGATGCCGGTGAAAGTCCGACTACGCTGCGGCGCTTGTCCGCCGCGACGGATGCCGTCAAACGTGGCGCAAAACTCGCCGCGCATCTGCTCGCCTTCGCGCGCCGCCAGCCGCTCTCGCCTACCGTGCTGAACCCGCGCCGCCTGCTCGCCGGCATGAGCGAGATGCTGCATCGTGCACTCGGCGAAACCGTCAAGATCGACACAGTATTAAGCGACGATCTGTGGCATGTGCAGGTCGATCGCAATCAACTCGAAAATGCGCTGCTCAATCTTGCGATCAATGCACGCGACGCGATGCAAACCGACGGCACGCTCACCGTTCGCGCGACCAACCGCGTGCTGGACTCTGCGTTTTGCCGCAGCAAGCCGGAACTCTCGCCTGGCGAGTACGTGGTGTTCTCGGTAACCGACACGGGTACCGGCATGAAGCCCGAAATCCTGGAGCGGGTGTTCGAACCGTTCTTCACGACCAAAGCGGACGGCCATGGCACCGGTCTGGGCCTAAGCATGGTGTTCGGCTTCGTCAAGCAGAGCGGCGGCCATACGGTCATCGACAGCGAAGTGGGACGAGGCACCACGGTCTCGCTGTTTTTCCCGCGCTGCAGCGAGCCGGAAACAGTCGAGGCGGTCGATCAGATCTCGGCGCCGGTGGGCGGTGGCGAAACGATTCTGGTGGTCGAAGACGATGCGGACGTGCGTCTGACCGCGGTCGAAATGCTCGCGCAACTCGGCTACAAAGTGCTGACGGCATCGAGTGGCGACGCTGCGCTCGAGTTCATCGACAGCGACGTGTCAATCGATCTGTTGTTTACGGATGTCGTGATGCCCGGCCAGGTGAAAAGCGTGGAACTGGCGCAGCGCGCGGCGGCACGCTCGCCTGCGCTGCCGACGCTCTTCACCTCGGGCTACACGCGCGATGAGATCGTCCATCACGGCAAGCTCGACGCCGGCATCACGCTGCTGTCCAAGCCTTACCGGCGCGACGATCTTGCGCGCAAGGTGCGCAGCGTGCTGCGCGGCGCCGGCATCGCCAGAGCGAGCGACGGGGCGATTTCCCCTTGCGTGCCGCGCACGGTCTGCGATCCGGCCAGTGCAGCCGAAGCGTCCGATCCGCACGCAAGCCAGCCCGAGTCGGCCCTTTCCGCTGAAAATTCGCCCGCAAACGCCCCAACGGATTCGCTGACGGATTGCCCGGAAAGCCCACTGTCGCACCAACCCGGCACGCCGGCTCGCGTGCTGCTGGTCGAAGACGACAGCGATTCGCGCGATGCGCTCAGCGACCTGCTCGGCGCGCTGGGTCTGGCCTGCACCGCGGTCGCGAGCGCCGAAGAAGCGCTGCGGCTCGTGTCCATGCAACGTTTCGACGTCCTGTTCACGGACCTGACGTTGCCCGGCATGTCCGGCGACAATCTGGCGCGCGCGCTGCTGAGTCGGCAGCCGGACATCCGCGTGTTGCTGGTGTCGGGCTATGGCAAGAGCGCCGAGATCGGCGACGCCATCCCGGGCGCGCGGCTGCTCGGCAAACCGCTCGACATCTCGCAGCTGCGACGCGAACTCGCCGAGTGGCTCGATCACACGGAGGCGGCTTCCTAGGCTCGCCTGCGCCCGGCAACCAACACGACTCCGCCGATGGACATCCGCTGCGGCACCGCGGGCTGGACCGACAAGACGCTGATCGCGTGCAAGCGCTTTTATCCGCGCGGCAGCAACAGCGCCGAAGCGCGGCTGCGCTTTTACGCATCGCAGTTTCCGTTGCTCGAAGTCGATTCGGCCTACTACGCGATGCCGTCGGCGAGCAACGCGCAGTTGTGGAGCGAACGCACGCCGGAAGGCTTCACGTTCAACTTCAAGGCGTTTCGGCTTTTTACCGGACATCAGACTTCGCCCGACGTGCTGCCCAAAGACATTGCAATGGCATTGCCGGAAGGCATCACGGGTCCGCGCAAGAAAAACCTCTACTACCGTGACATACCCGCCGAGGTCCTCGACGAACTGTGGCGGCGCTATCGGGAAGCGCTGGAACCGTTGCGCGCGAGCGGCCGCCTTGGCGCAGTGCTGTTCCAGTTCGCGCCGTGGATCACCCGTGCCCCGGACGGTCTCGCACTCGTGGAAGATTGCCGGGCGCGCATGGCGGGATACATGATGGCCGCCGAGTTTCGCAATCAGTCCTGGTTCGACGATCAGCACGCACCATGGACGCTCGATTTTCTGCGCGAGCGCGGCCTTGTCCACGTGATCGTCGATGCACCGCCGGACGTGACGAGCCGCGTGCACACCGTTTGGGAAGCGACCCATCCTCAGCTCGCGATGGTGCGTCTGCACGGCCGCAATACGCAGACATGGAGCGCGACGGGCGCGGCGAGCGCCGCCGATCGCTTCGACTACGACTACAGCGACGACGAGCTGACCGGACTGGCCCCCTCGATCCGCGCCATCGCGACGCGAGCCGGCCGGACCCACGTCATCTTCAATAACTGCTTCGAGGACCAGGGACAGCGCAATGCGCGTTCGCTGATGCGCATTCTGGGCAGCGATCTCGCCCCACTTCCCTAGTCCCGGCGATTGCGGTTGACCGCATGGGACGCCAGCCGGCACGCATATTCTGACCGTCGACATCGCGCTTTTTATGCCGCTGCCGAAAATGCGGCTTATATTGATGTTAAGGATGTTCGTGCATCGATACGACTGCCGGTTCAGCGCGATTGCCGCCCTGATGTTGCGATTGTTGCAGCGGCATGACCGGCCGGCGCGGCCCGATATGTGCGGCGCGAACGACCCCTGGTATGATGCCAATCGCGCGCCGGAAGGCGTTCGATTTCATCGTCACGTTTTGTAATTGAATTTCCAGCCGCGTTTTGCGCGGCACTTCTTCCAGCCACGAGAACCATCATGCCCGCCCAACACGACGAACTCCCTACTGCCAGCACCACGCCGGGCAAGGCAAAGCGCAAGGATCTGCCCATCGTGGCGCGCAATCTTCTGATGGTTACGGTCGGCGTCATCGTTTTCGCAATCGTTGCGACCGTGGTGCTCTACGGTCCGATCACTTACGGCGACGAGATTCCCAACTTCGGCATCATTCTCATGCTGACCGTGCCGGTGATTGCGGGCGTGGCTTTCCGGGTGGGACTGGATGCATGGCTGGACCGGGGGTGAGCGGCAACACCACCCACACCTCGAGCCCACCGCCCTCGCGCGCATGAAACTGCAGGCTGCCGCCGTGCAGCCGCGCGATCCGTTCGACAATCGCAAGCCCGAGGCCCGTACCGCCGCTGTGCGCGCGAGCGTTGCGGCCGCGCTGGAACGGCGCTTTCAGCTGCTCCAACTCCTCCGCCGACAGCCCCTTGCCGCGATCGCCGACGGCGACATGCACGGCTTCGCCCGTGGCCCAGCTTCGCACCGCGAGTCCCGTCCCACCGCCGTAGACAATTGCGTTCTGCATCAGGTTCATCAAAAGCCGCATCATGCTGATCGGACGAAACGCCACCGTGGGCAAGCTCGCGAGCGACAGCGCAAATTCATGGCCCAACCCCGCGAAATCGCCGGCGAGCCGTTCGATCAACGCATTGAGATCGCCGGGCTCCGCCGCTTCACGCTCGCCGCTGCCCGCGTAGTCCATGAACTGCTGCAAGATCGTCTCGATCTGGTCCAGGTATGACTCGGCGGCAACCACGAAGCTGCTGTCGCTGCCGTCGGGCATCGCCATGGCCATCGAGAGCCGCAGCTTGGTGAGCGGCGTGCGGATGTCGTGCGAAATGCCCGCCAGCATCAGTGCGCGCGTCGCCTCGGCTTGCTGCAACGCATGCGTCATCTGATTGAATGCGCTGCTTACCGCGGCGATCTCGCCAGGACCGTCGGTCGGCAGCGGCGCGGGCGTTTCGCCGGCACTCACGCGGCGCGCCGCCCGCGTCAATTGCTGGAGCGGCTGGTTGAGGTGACGCTGGATCACGTAGCCGGTCAGCGCCGCCAGTGCGCCCAACCCGAGCGACAACAGAATCGCGGCGTCGAGTCCGGCGCCTTTCGCGTCTTCGGGAATCGGCAGCGCGATCCAGTACGGCGCGCGCGGCGCATCGGCCGGCGCATGCATGCGAATCCACAGCCGTTGACCGCCCTCGGACTGCCAGAGCGCGGGCATGTCGACGGGTAGATGCGCGCGCAAGCTGTCGAGAAACACGTTGCGCTGAAACGTGCGATAGGCGCCCATCAAACTGAGCGGCGGCTCAACGGTGGCTTCGGCGGGAAGTTGCGCGCGGGCGTCGAGGCGTGCTGTCAACTCGGTGCGCGCAGCCAGCGGCGTGGCCTGAAGCAGGCTATCGAGCGTCGTCACATAAGTGGCGAATACGGCGGCGGCCCGTTCGACGCGAGGCCGCTGCACATAGTGCAGCAACACGCCGAGCGAGCATACCTGGCTCAGCATCACCAGCGCGATCAGCAACGCGATATTGCGCGCCAATAGTGTTTTGGGCAGCGCTCTGCGTAACCACGCGCGCGTCATGAGCCGACGTCCGCGACCAGCATGTAGCCGACGCCCCACACGGTCTTGATGAAACGCGGCTTCGACGGATCGTCCTCGATAATCTGCCTGAGCCGCAGCACCTGCACGTCGATGCTGCGATCGAGCGCATCGTGATCGCGCCCGCGGGCGCGCGCCAGCAGATTGTCACGGCTCACCGGCCGGTTCGGCGACGAGGCCAGCGCGACCAGCAGCAGCATCTGCGCCGAGTGAATCTCCAGCAATTCGCCGGCACGCGACAATTGCTGCTTGCCGACGTCGAGGCTGAAATCGCCGAAGCGCACGCTCTGCGAAGTCACGGTGACATCGCCCGAGGCGATCTTCTGGCGGCGCAGCAGCGCATTGATCCGCGCCACGAGTTCACGCGGCAGGAACGGTTTGGCGAGGTAGTCGTCGGCGCCGGTTTCGAGACCTAGCACCCTGTCGAGCGGATCGCCCTTCGCGGTCAGCATCAGGATCGGCAGCGTCTGCCCTTGCGCGCGCAACCGGGCGCAGATGGCGAGGCCGTCCTCTTCGCCGATCATCAGATCGAGCACCAGCAGATCGAACGGCTCGCGCTCCAGGTAACGGTCGAGCCGCTTGCTGTCCTCCGCGACCCGCACGTCGAAGTCGTGTCCGCGCAGAAAACGCTGCAGCATGTTGCGCAGTTCGACTTCGTCGTCGAGCACGATGATTTTGGCGGGGCGATCCATATGCATGCTCCTCGGCTCAGGCGTCCGACCGCGCGTGCCGCGCCGCGTGCCGTTCGGCCAGGCGCTGCAACAGCACGTAGAACGACGGAATGAACAACACGGCGATGCATGTTGATGCGAGCATCCCCGAGAATACCGCAATCCCCAGCGAACGACGTGCGCTGGCACTCGCGCCGGTGGCGATCACCAGCGGCACCACGCCGAGAATGAACGCGAACGAGGTCATCATGATCGGCCGGAACCGCAGGCGCGCGGCTTCGACCGCGGCCTCGGCGATGCTCACGCCTTGTGCCCGAAGATGCCGCGCGAACTCGACGATCAGAATCGCGTTCTTCGCCGACAGCGCAATCAGCAGCACGAGGCCAATCTGCGTGTACAGATTGTTGGCGGCGCCGAGTGCGGCAAGCGTACCGGCTGTGCCGAGCAAGGCCATCGGCACGGCCAGCACCACCGCCACCGGCAGCAACCAGCTTTCGTATTGGGCGGCCAGCACGCAGAACACCAGCAACACGCCCACGGCAAACACCCAATAGGCCGAATTGCCGACCAGTTTCTCCTGATACGACATCGCGGTCCATTCGTAACCGATACCCGGGGGCAGCACACGTGCGGCTTCCTGCTCGAACGCCGCGATCGCCTGGCCCGTGCTGTAGCCGTTCGCCGGATTGCCGTTGATGGCCGCGGCCGGCGCGAGGTTATACAGCGTCGCCACCGCGGGACCTATGCTCGTATGCGCATCGATGAACGTGCCCAGCTCCACCATATGGCCGCTGTTGCTGCGAATCTGCAAACGGCGAATGTCGGCGGTTTCGCGGCGAAACGCGCCGTCGGCTTGCACGAACACCGGGAACGTATGGTTGAACGTGGTGAACTGGTTCACATAGCTCGAGCCGACGTAATCCTGCAGCAGGTCGAACACATTACCCACCGGCACCTGCAGCGATTCGGCCCTGGCGCGATCGAGCGTGAGTTCGACGGTCGGCACCGATGCGCGAAACGGACTGAACACGCGCTGCAGCTCGGGCCGCTTCGAGACGCCGGCGATCAGCGCGTCGGTGGCGTCCTGCAAGCGCCGATAGTTTTGCGAGCCGTCCGTGAGCATCACCTGCATCTGCACGCCGCCGCTATTGCCGAGACCTTGAATCGGCGGCGGCACGATCACCACGGAGCGCACGTCGGGCAGTTTCGCGAGTTCGCTATTCATGCGCAAATACAACGAGCGCAGATCCTCGCCCTTGCCGCGCTTGCTCCAGTCGTCGAGCGTGACGTAGATCAGCGCGGAATTCGGCAGCGATGCGTTGTTGTCGAGCGGCGAGATGCCACCAATCGATACCACGTGGCTCACGCCGGGAATCGCCCCGATGCGCTTCTCTATCTGCGTGCTCGCCTCGCGCGTGCGTCCGAGCGAAGCGGCATCCGCCAGTTGCGCCGCGATCAGGATATAGCCCTGATCCTCTAGCGGAATGAAGCTGGTCGGCACACGCGTCAGCAGAAACGCGGACCCTGCCCCGAGCACCAGCGCAATGACGAGCGCCAGCCCGCAGCGCTGCACAAACCAGGAAACGATGCGCACATAGCCCTTTTCGACGCGGGCGTACCCCTTGTCGAACACGCGATACACGATGTTCGGCTTGCCGGGCCGCGCATGCCGCAGCCAGCGCACGCTTTGCACGGGCTTGAGCGTCACCGCGTTGATCGCGCTGATGATGGTCGTTGCAACGACGACCAACGCAAACTGCCGGTACATCTGGCCGGTGACGCCGCCGAGAAACGCCGACGGCAGGAACACCGAGATCAGCACCAGCGTGATGCCGACGATCGGCCCGAGCAACTCGTGCATCGCGTCGATGGCGGCCTGCTTCGGCGTCTTGCCCTGCTCGATATGTTGCGTAATCCCTTCCACCACCACGATCGCGTCGTCCACCACGATGCCGATTGCCAGCACGATGGCGAACAGCGTCAGCAGGTTGATCGAGAAGCCGAGCATGTAGATCGCACCGAACGTACCGATGATCGTCACTGGAATCGTCGTGGCGGGCACGAGCATCGCGCGCCAGTTCTGCAGGAACAGCAGGATCACCGCGAGCACCAGCAGCGCGGCCTCGAACAGCGTCTTGTACACGTCGATCACGGACTGCCGCACGAAGATCGTCGTATCGAACGGCAATTGATAGCTGACGCCCTTCGGCATGTCTTTGGCCAGGCGCGCCATGGTCGCCTTCACGGCATTGCCGACTTCCAGCGCGTTGGCTTCGGGAAGTTGATAGATCGCGATGCCCGCTGCAGGCTTGCCGTCGAGATTGAAGAATTGACCATAACTCGATGAACCCAGTTCGGTGTGGCCGACATCGCGAATGCGCACGAAGCGGCCGCCGTCGTCCGGATCGGCTTTGACGATGATGTCGTCGAACTCGTGCGGATCGGACAGCGCGCCCTGCATCGTGACCGTGAGCTGGAACGCCTGGCCGCCGGCGTTGGGCTCCGAACCGAGCTGACCGGCGCTCACGTCCTTGCTTTGGCTCTGAATCGCCTGCATCACATCGGCGGCGGTCAGATTGCGCTCGCTCAGCTTCTGCGGATCGAGCCACACGCGCATGCTGTACTGGCCGGTGCCGAACACGGTGACGTCGCCGACACCCGGCAAACGCGCCAGCGTGTCGCGCAGATAGATCACCGCGTAATTGCTCAGAAACAGCGAGTCGTATTTCGGATCAGGCGATTGCAGCGTGTACAACTGCAAGATCGCCGTGGACCGCTTGCGCACGGTCACGCCCTGTTGCTGCACCGCTTGCGGCAATTGCGCGGTGGCGGCCGACACGCGGTTTTGCACCAGCACCTGCGCTTTATCGACGTCCGTGCCGACGGCGAAGGTGACCGTGAGCGTGTAGGTGCCGTCATTGGTGCTGGTCGACTGCATGTAGAGCGCGTTTTCCACGCCGTTGACCTGCGTTTCGATCGGCAGCGCCACGCGGTCGATCACGGTCGCGGCGCTCGCACCCGGAAAACGCGCGACAACCTGCACGGTCGGCGGCGTGATCGGCGGATATTGCGCGATCGGCAAGTTGATCAGCGCAACGGCGCCGAGCAGCATTACGATCAACGCGATCACATTGGCCAGGACCGGGCGCTCGACGAAGAAGCGGATCATGACTGGCCCTGCGCCGCGGCGGCGACCACCTGCACCTTCGCGCCGGGCGCGACGGCCAGCGCGCCGCCGGTCACAACCTGGTCGCTCGCCGTGAGACCTGAGGTGACCGCCCGCTGCGAACCGTACAGGCCAGCCGTGGCCACCGCGCGTTTTTCGATCACGCCCGCGCTGTTCACGATCAGTACCGATGCGCCCGCCTGATCGCGCAACAGCGCGGTGTCCGGCACCAGCAGCACGTTCTGCGGCGCACCGGCGGGAATATGCACTTCGACCGACATGCCTGGAATCAGATGCGCGTCCCGATTGGCAATATCGGCGCGCAGCTTGACCGCCCCGCTATTCGGATCGACGCGCGTGTCGACGAATTCGAGCGCGGCGTCCTCACCCTGCCGCTGCCCCTGGCCCGCGGCCGCGCCGAGCACGTTGACGCGCACCGTGCGCGGCGGCTGCGTGAAAAGCCCGATGCGGTTCGCGTCGCGTTCGTTGAGCGTGAAATTCACGTACACCGGCTGGATACGGTCCAACGTGGCGAGCTTCGTGGAGTCAGAAGCGCCCACCAGATTGCCGACGTCGAATGCACGCGCGCCGATGCGGCCCGCAAACGGTGCGCGTATTTCCGTGTAGCCAAGATTGATGCGCGACATGTCGCGTTTGGCGAGCGCCTGGTCGCGTGTGGTCTGGGCTTTTTGCAGCGTCGATTCGGAGGTGGCGTTGTCGGACGTGAGTTGCTTTTGCCGGACCAATTCCTGGTCGGCGTTGTCGAGCGCGGCCTGATCGTAGGTCAGTTGCGCGCGATACGTATCCGGCTCGATGCGAAACAGCAACTGCCCTTGCTTGACATAGGCACCGTCGGTAAAGCCGATTTCCTTCAACACGCCCTGCACGCGCGCGGTTAGCGTGACCGTCGCCGAGGGCGCGACGGTGCCGCTCAGATCGAGCTGCTCGCGCACCTCGCGCGGCGTCGGCCGCGTCACGCTCACTTGCGGCAGGGGTGCCGATTGCGCCGATTGCGCCGATTGTGCCGATTGCACTGCCGACGCGCCGCCGTCGCGGCATGCGGGCAGCGCCATTGCCACGGCCAGCACGATGCAAAGCCTCGCCCCAAGGCGCCGGGTCGGCTCGCTCGGGTTGGCCTCACTCCGGCTTGCGTCACGCCTGTTCGCCACGCTGTGGCGTGCCCCGCTCGCGCTCGTTTCCATCATGTTCTTATTTCCCATTCTCGAGCCGGTCTCCACTGGTGCGCGCCAGCGCGGAATTCGCAGGCGGGTTCAGCAAGCGGCCCCAGTCCGTGCGCTGCGCCATCTGTTCGGCAATCTGTTCGCTCACGACCTGCTGCCCCTGCGCCACCTCCCAGCCACCGCCCAACGCGCGATACAACGACACCGCCGCGAGCGCGGCGATCCCCTGGTTCTGCGCGAGCGAATCGCCGTCGCGCAACATCGAACGCGATGCGTCGAGCACCGTGTCGAACGTGACCGATCCCGCGCGGTACTGGGCATTGGCGAGCCGCAACGCGCGTTGCGACGCATCGGACGCACGCGACGCCGCCGCCAGCGCATCGAGCGAGGTCCGCAGTGCGGCGATGGCATCCTCCACTTCTTTCTGCGCTTGCAGCACCGTGTTCTGATAGTCGAGAACGGCCTCCTGGAAAGCGGCGTCCTGAATCCGCACGGCGTTTTTCAATTGACCGCGATCGAAGATTGGCAGCGTGACACCCGCGGAGAAGAGCCCGATCGTCTTGCTGCCCCACTGCGACAGTCCGATGCCATGCTGTTCGCCCGACGAAAGCCCGAACAGTCCCGTCAACGATAGCGACGGATACAGCTTCGCCTTGGCCGCGCCGATCAGCGCCGATTGCGCCGCCGCGTTGAGCGCGGCCTGGCGTACGTCGGGACGGCGGCGCAGCAGATCGGCGGGAATGCCCACATCGATCTGCGTTGGCGGCACCGGAATCGCCGTGCCGCCTTTGAGCTGCGCATCGACGGCGTCGGGGGGATCGGCGAGCAGCACGGCAAGCGTGTCGCGGTCTTGCGCGCGCGCCTTGATGAGCGGTGGAATCTGCGCCTCGGTCTCGGCCACCAGCGTAGCCGCCTGTTCGACATCGAGCTGGCTCGCCGCGCCGCGTTTGTAACGCACCTGGGTCAGCGTGAGACTCTGCTGCACGGACTTCAGGTTTTGCTGCGCCACCACGATACGCTGCTCCAGCGCACGCAGATCGATGTAGGCATTGGCGACATCGGCGAACAGCGAGACGAGCGCGTTGTCATAAGCGGCTTCCGACACGCGCAGTTGCGCGCGATCCGATTCGATCTGCCGGCGGTACTTGCCCCAGAAGTCAATTTCCCAGCCGGCGTTCACACGCAGATGCTCGGCCCACAGATGCGTCGGCGGAAACGGACCGACGCCGCTCGTGTTGATATGGTCCGCGCCAACAGACACGCTGCCCGATTGCGGCAGCAGATTCTCCGCGCTGATCGCGAGTTGCGCGCGCGCCTTGAAGATGTGCAAACCCGCCACTTGCAGCGACAGGTTGCGCTCGTACGCACGCTGTTCCAGCGCGCTTAGCACCGGATCGTTGAATGCGGTCCACCAGGCCGCCTGAGCACCGGGCGCGGTCGGCGCCTCGCCGGCCAGGCTCTCGAGCCACTGGTTTTCAAGCGTCGCGTCCGGCTGTTTGAAGTCGGGGCCGACTGTCACGCATCCTGGCAGCGCCATGCTCATCGATACGATCAGCGCGCAGGCGATAGACAGACGGCAGGACGGGACAGGTTTCATCGCGCATTGAGGCGTCAAATATCCTACGATCCCGCCGATGCCCGCGCGGCTCAGTGCGCTGCCGCGCGTTCCTGCATGAATGCCGCGATCTGCGGCAACGTGATGTAGCCCGCTTTCTGCGTGTCGATTTCATCGAAATGTTTGGCGACCATCGGCATGCCCGCGGCGGCCTGTTCCCGGGTCAGCTTGCCGTCGTGCGTGGTGTTGGCATTCGCGAAGCGCGTTTGCAGCTGTTGCGCCATGCGTTCCATGCGCTGAGGATTGCCACCCTGCGGTGCGGCCGTTTGGGCAAACGTGACGGTGGATGCGCAGCACAGCAACACAACGGCGAAAAACTTTTTCATGACTGACTCCTTCGATTGAGCCATCGTGCGTCGCCTGCCAACCGCCGCGATCCGTTCGATGACAGACCGGATTCTTGAGTAAGCGGCACCGGAAGGCAATTTGAGAATCATGTCGCCCTATGTCATGGCTTTTCGTAGCGTCGGCATGGCGAAGATGGACGCTGCCGCCGCAACACACCAGGCGCTCAGTACGCCTGCGCGCCTATGTCATTGCCCACTGTCGCGCGACATGAAATGAAATAAGTTCGCGCTGCCGTTTCCAGGTCGGTTTGCGTATCTTTCGTCTGCCGACGCCACATGTGCGACGTGTGCCACATGTGCCGCAAGCGCCTCAACGGTTCGGAAGCGCTCTCAAGCAATCCGAACCAGTCGCGCGGCTTCTTCACCGGAAGACGCGCCGCGCCGCTCAACGTCTCGGGAGTATCAAGTGAGTATTCGTCTCGTCTGCGCCTCTACCTTCACCGCCCTCGGTCTCGCCTGCTCGTCGACGGCGTTCGCCCGGGTAGTCGTTTACATGCCGGCCGCCGTGGTCTACGCGCCGCCGCCGCGCCCTGTCTATTACTACGCGCCGATCAAGCCGGTCTACGTGGTGGCGCCCCCGCCAGCACCGGTTCCCGTTGCCGTAGCGGTCGGCACGCCCGTACCGCTGCCGCCGAAACCCCTCACCCTGTACACGACGGTCGTGGTGCCCGCGCCGACCAGCTATGCGATCGTGCCCGCCCCTGCCGTCACCTACGCGCAACCTGTGATCGTGGCGCCGCGTTAAATGTGCCGAATGCGAGTCCCGGCAAACCATCCCCGCGCTGTCAGCGTGTCCGTATCCGACGTATTGATTACAAAAATAGCTGTTGAATCAGCATAGGACATGCTGTCCGCAAGAATGCCTGGTGAATTCCCGTTGTCCTGACGAATGACCGGCGCGGCGCGCGAAAGCACTTTGCTTGCCTGCGCGGCGCGCTGGGTCGCGCCTTGAACCGGTACGTCGGCGTACCGAATCCCAGGCGATCAGTCGCTTTCTGTTCTTCGGCACGATTCTTACTGGCAGAGACGCGAGACGGGCTCGCTTTTTTTTTCGTTCCGCGACGTATTCCACGGATTAAAACAGGCGGAAAACTCGTCTTCTCCAGAGACCCTCCCTGACTGTGCCGCGTCGATATATCAGACAAATATGCGGCACCTGAAAGCGTGTTGTTAGCCCAACACCGCGGACGGGAGGCACGGCGCTTGCTGGTTTGATCACCACCGTCAGGCGTATCCATTAGTTAGACGTATCTGTTCAATTGACGGCATTCGCTTGCACCACTTCATCGCCCATCCATCTCTTCTTCAGGAACCTTCGATGAGCTACCAGGATATCGACAAAGAGATTACCCATCTCGAACACGTGTTCAGGCTGATTTCCGCCAACGATCGCATTCCGCTGTCGTATTGGCGCGAACGGCTGAGCCGGTTTCCCAAAACATTGCTGATGCCGATACAGCGTGCACGCCTTGCGCGGCTGGAAGTCGCGCTGCGCTCACTCGAGCAGGCCGCGCGAAGGCTGGCGGCCGGGCCGACCCTGCGTCCGACGGGCACCCGACGATGACGCAGGCAATGACGGGCAGCGCGCCGACGCGCCTGACCGTCATTGCACCGGAGATCGGCGGCAATCGCCGCATGGGTGCGAATAGCACGCGCCGGCGTCCAGGCGAGGCGGCCGCCGCATGCCGCGCTCGCCCCCTCAGGCAATCAGGATCCGCGCGGCCAGCGCGAGCGCGAGGGCCGGCAGCATCACGACAATCCCGACCTTCAGGAACTTCATGAAGCTCACGTCCTCGCCTTCGCGGCGAATGGCGTTGAGCCAGAGGATCGTGGCGAGCGAGCCGGTGATCGACAGGTTCGGCCCCAGATCGACGCCGATCAGGAGCGCATCGATCACACGCTCCGGACTGTGCGCCTGCGTCACCGTCGAACTGGCGATCAGACCCGCCGGCAGGTTGTTCATCAGATTGCTGCCGATCGCAATGAGGCTGCCTGCCCAGCCGGCCGTCGTGCTTTCGCTGTGTTGCGTCGCGTCTTGCAGCAGATTGACGAGTGTTCTGATGACGCCCGTGTGATCGAGCATTTCGACCAGCACAAACAGGGCGGCGACCAGCGGCAGCACGCTCCACGATATGTCCTGGATCATCGGCAGCGGCGATTTGCGCTCCTGGATCAGCACGACCGCGGCGGTTAGCGCACCGAGTATCGCGGTAGGCAGGCCAAGCGGAACATCGTAGGCGGACACGGTCAACAGCACGACGGCCGTCACCGCGATGCCCGCCAGCGCAACGCGCCCGCTCGACGAGAGCTCGAGCGGCTCGAGATCGGCCTCGCAGGTGCCGGCGAGCGCTTCGCGCTGGGTCCAGCGCAACAGCACGTAGGTCGCAACGATCGACAGCAATGAAGGCAGCGTGAAGCGCATCAGCCAGGCGCCGAGCGCGGGCGTGTGATTGCCGTACAGCACGATATTCGCCGGATTCGAGATCGGCAGCACGAAGCTCGCGGCATTCGCAATGAACGCGCAGATGAAGAGTAAGGGCAACGGATGCGTCTTCGCTTTTTTGGCGGCGGCAAAAACGGCCGGCGTGAGGACGACCGCGGTGGCGTCATTGGAAAGGAAGGCGGTGATGACCACGCCCACCAGGTACACCAGCAGAAAGAGCTTTCTCGGCGAGCCTTTGGCGTGATTGACCGCGAACACGGCGACCCAGTCGAACAGACCTTCGCGGCGCCCGACTTCCGATAGCAGCATCATGCCGAACAGGAAGAGGTAGACATCCGTGCCTTTGCCGATTGCCTCGAGTGCCAGATCGACGGGAAGCAGGCGCAGCGACACGAGCAATAACGCACCGGCGACGGCCCATACGGCCTCGGGCCATTTGAACGGCCGGGTGATGACGCCGGCCGTGGCGGCTAGGGCAATACCCCAAGATAGAAAAATGGAATGCACCTGGTAAGTCCTGGATTCTGGTTGTGCGCGAGCGTGGTACGGATGCGCAGCATAACCCATGACCGGAATGCAGCGGAGACCGCACCCGGCAAGTTGTGTGCCACACCATTCAGGCCGCCACGCGCCTTCATTTCATTCGCATTAGCGTCACCGCTAGAACAATCTGTTCTCTTCTGCCCGTCTATTCAGTTTTCATTGACATCCCTACTATCCGCATTTACACGCGACATACCGCACGCGGCAAGCACCACGAATAGTGAGCATGAACCAATGAATCCCCGTCCTTCAGATATCCAGCACTACAGCGGCCCAGCCGTCGCGCTGCACTGGCTAATCGCATTGCTGATCATCGGCGGTTTCTATATCGGCTGGATCATGACCGATATCCCCGGATTTACGCCCACCAAGCTGAAGTATTTCTCATGGCACAAATGGATCGGCGTGACGGTCTTCGTGCTGGCCGTGGCGCGCGTGCTGTGGCGCGCCACTCACCGCGCACCGACGCTCGACAGCGCAACGCCCACATGGCAGAAGGCCGCCGCCCATCTCGTGCACGGCGTGCTCTACGTGCTGATGCTGGCGATTCCGCTGTCCGGCTACTTCTATAGCTCGGCCGCGGGCATTCAGGTGGTGTACCTCGGCATCGTGCCGCTGCCCACCTTCATCGGCCCGGACCAGGCGCTCAAGGCAAGCCTGCGCACGGTCCACATACTGCTCAACTACACGCTGCTGGCACTCGTCGTCATGCATGTACTCGCGGCGCTCAAGCATCAGTTTGTCGATCGCGACGGACTACTCGCGCGGATGATTCCGTTCCTCAAATAACACAGGCGTAGCAGGCAAGCAGCCGAGGCGAGTAGCAGGCGATTGGCTACAGCCTGTTGGCAATCTAATTCCCAACGGTGCGCAATCCGCGCGCGTGGGTTCGATAGGATGCGTACCACTATGAAATCAAACTTTTATCACTCCATTCTGGCCGGCGTCGCCGCCTTCTCATTGTTCGGCGCCGGCCTTGCGCACGCCGACGTCGACGCTGGCAAAAGTACCGTCATCGCCACGACGAAGCAGATGAACGTGCCGGTGGACGGCAAGTTCAAGAAGTTCTCGGCGCAGCTGAATTTCGATCCGGCCAAGCCGACCGCCGGCAGCGCCAACGTGTCGATCGACACCGGCAGCTACGACCTCGGTGCGGACGACTACAACAAGCAGGCCCAAGGCAAGGAATGGTTCGATAGCGCGACCTATCCGGCCGCGACCTTCGTCTCGAGCGCGATCGCGCCGGCCGGCGGCAATCAGTACAAGATCACCGGCAAGCTCACCATCAAAGGTAAATCGCAGACCGTCGTGGTGCCGGTCACCATCGGCAGCCAGGGCAACACGCAAACTTTCGACGGCGCATTGCCGATCAAACGTTCGCAGTTCGATGTCGGCACCGGCGAATGGAAAGACACGTCGGTGGTCGCCGATGAAGTCGTCATCAAATTTCACATCGTCGCTTCGAAGAAGTAACGGAACACACTGAAGTATCACAACACTGTCTGAACCCTGGAGAACTCCTTGAAAAAACAACTTTTGCTCGCCGCCGGCGCACTCGCCGCAGCCATGTCGTTCAACGCAATGGCCATCGATACGTATCAGCTTGACCCGACGCACACCTACCCGAGCTTCGAGACCGACCACTTCGGCGGACTGTCGACATGGCGCGGCAAGTTCAACAAGAGCAGCGGCGCCGTGGTGCTGGACCGCGTGGCGAAGACCGGCACGGTGGACGTGACGATCGATATGAGCTCGGTGGATATCGGTAACGACAAGCTCGACTCGGAACTGGTCACGGACAAGTTCTTCGACGCAACCAAGTACCCGACCGCGACCTACAAGGGCACGCAAGTCCGCTTCGACGGCGACAAGCCGGTGGAAGTGATCGGCACGCTGACCATGCATGGCGTGACCAAGCCGGTCAACCTGAAGATCGACTCGTTCAAGTGCTTCATGAACCCGATGCTCAAGCGCGAAGTGTGCGGCACCGAATCGACCGCGACGTTCAACCGCGACGATTTCGGCGTCGACTTCGGCAAGACCTACGGTTTCAAGATGCTGACCACGCTGCATATTCAGGCTGAAGGCATCAAGCAGTAATAGCAAGCTCTCAGCAGCCTGCGTCAGGCGGTTGCGGCAACGCGTGGAGAACCCGCCACGTTGCCGCAGCCCGCGCCCGCTATCCGCACCAAGCCATGTCCCCACCCGGCCGCCCGCCGGAATACGGTGGTCATCCGCGCTTTCCGTCTCGCTCCCCGTCTGCTCGTTCAACGTCGCCGTTGTGCTGACTGTCGATTCGTCCAGACAATACGCGCGATCCGTCGAATAGCCCTTCAAAAACACGACTCGTCTGATCAATAGGCCGCGTCTGGCTGCCTGTTTGCGGGAAGTGGCCGGTCAACTCCTCCGTTTCTCCGCGCGCCAAAACTTGAGCGCGAAGAGTCGCCATAACTGCCCGCTTTTCTCCGATTTGAACCGCAAGGTTAAACCGTAAAGTCGCCAGCACGGGAATGACTCTTTACTGGAGACAGTGCGGTGAATCAGGTGAAAAATGCGGCTCTGGTCGCGGCAGTGTCGATAGTGATCGCAGGATCGGTGCAGGCACAGGAAGTCTACGTACACGGCGGCACGCTCGGCGCGGGTGTCGGCGCGGCGCTGCCGTTGGCCTCGTGGGCCGGCGTGCACGCGGAATTCGAAGGGCTCGGCTTCTCGCATTCGGTCAACGTCAGCGGCAACGACTACGACGGCCATCTCAAGCTGCTGCAAGGCGGCCTGTATCTCGATCTGTTTCCGTTTTCCTCAAGCGGTTTTCGCGTGACGGCCGGCGCCCTGATCAACGACGACGAACTGACGGCCCACGCAGTGCCGAACGCGCAAGGCAACTACAAGATCGGCGACGACTTCGTGCCGGCCGTGGGCGCCGCGCCGTCCACCACCATCACACTGCCGCACGTCATGCCCTACCTCGGCATCGGTTACGGCCACAAGCCGGTTTCGAAGGGTTTCGGCCTGACGTTCGATCTCGGCGTGGCCTACGGTCGCCCGCGCACGACGTACAACGTGCCGCAGATCTACGCGCAACTCACGACACAGGCGAACATCGACCAGGAAGAACAGAACATCAGCAACAAGGTCGAGCGCTACAAGCTGTATCCGGTCGTGCAGATCGGCGTGAGCTACCGTTTCTGAGCGGGCGCTTTTCCGGATTCGTCTTTAACGTAACGGCAGAACGTAGTGCGCCTGCGCGACGCCGCCAGTTGCCGGGACGTATCGGAGATGACTGCCCGGTGCGATATCGCAGGCACCTCGCGCGGCGGAGCAAGGTAATATGACGGTTTGACGTCCGGCGAGCGGCATGCCCGTTGCTTGCAAGCGAACGCCCGGCGCAGCAAACCACAAGACAAGGCGACGGGCACGCGCATCGACTGTGATGCATGCCGCACGCACCGTCGCCCGTTTCCGCCATCCATGAGTTCTGCAAGCCGCCGCATCGCGCACCTGGACATGGACGCGTTCTACGCGTCCGTCGAACTCTTGCGCTATCCCGAACTGCGCGGCAAGGCGGTGGTGATCGGCGGCGGCCGCAATGGCGTGCCGCAAACGCTTGAAGACGGCAGCCGCCGCTTTGCGAAGCTGCGCGATTATGCGGGCCGCGGCGTGGTGACCACGTCCACCTATGAAGCCCGCGCGCTCGGCGTGTTCTCCGCGATGGGCATGATGAAAGCCGCCGCGCTCGCACCGGAAGCGATTCTGCTGCCCACCGACTTCGAGTCGTACCGCCACTACTCGAGGCTGTTCAAAGCGGCGGTCGCCACCTTCACCGACCGGATCGAAGACCGCGGCATCGACGAAATCTATATCGACCTCACCGATGTGCCGGGCGAGCCGCGCGAGATCGCCGCGCGCATCAAGCAGGCCGTCAATCAGGCAACCGGCCTCACCTGCTCCATTTGCGTGGCGCCGAACAAGCTGCTGGCGAAGATCGGTTCCGAACTCGACAAACCCGACGGCCTGACGATCCTCACGCCCGCGGATGTGCCGTTGCGCGTGTGGCCGTTGCCGGTGCGCAAGGTCAATGGAATCGGGCCGAAGGCCGCGGAAAAATTGACCGCGCTCGGCCTCGCCACGGTCGGCGATCTGGCGGCAGCGGACGCAGGTCTGCTGCAGGACCACTTCGGGCGCAGCTATTCGGCGTGGCTCATGCAAGTCGCCCAAGGCTACGACGAGCGGCCGGTCGTGGTCGAATCGGAGCCCAAGTCGATGAGCCGCGAGACGACCTTCGAACGCGATCTGCATCCCCGCCATGACCGCCCGGCCCTGTCCAGTTCGTTTACCGGCTTGTGCGTGCGGGTCGCCGAAGATCTGGTGAGGAAGGGCTATGTGGGCCGCACCGTGGGCATCAAGCTGCGCTACGACGATTTCCGCACCGTCACGCGCGATCTGACGCTCGACGAGCCGACCGCCGACGCCGCCGAGATCCGGCGCGCCGCAACCGAGTGTCTGAAACGGGTGGAACTGACCCGCAAGCTGCGGCTGCTAGGCGTGCGCGTGAGCGCATTGACGCCTGCCAATGCGCTGCCGGTGAAGCAGCGCGTACCGGTTCAGGCCGACTTGCCTTTTACCGGCGACGATTAACCTGCCGCTTCCGCAGGAACCCCGGCATTCGTGCGCGCCGCCGGCAAGCCGGCTTCCACTCTCGGCGCCGCAATCGAAAACGCAAACGTGTTGACGCCGTTCGCGCTTTCCGCCGACACCGTGCCGCGATGCATCTCGGCAATCGCCTTCACGATCGCGAGACCGAGTCCGTGGTTTTCGCGGCTATTGGTGCGCGACACTTCCGCGCGATAGAACCGGTCGAACAGATGTTCGAGCACGGCCGGCTCGATCGGCTCGCCCGGGTTGGCGACCGCTACGCGCAACTGATCCGCTGCATCCGAGATCGTCACCGTAATCGCCGCGCCGGGCGCGCAGTGCTGGATCGCGTTCATCAGCAGATTCGTGCAGGCGCGGCCGAACAGCGAGCGGTTCACACGCGCCACCGCATCGCCGCGCAATTGCGCATGCACGCGTGCTTCTTCCAGCGGAATCTCCAGAAACTCCAGCGTATGCGCCACTTCCGCGGCCAGCGACACCTCGACGAGGCCCGTCGCGCGTTCGCCCTGGTCGGCGCGAGCGAGGAACAGCATGTCGTTGATGATCGCGCGCATGCGTTCGAACTCTTCGAGATTCGATTGCAGCGTGTGGCGCAAATCGTCGACCGAACGATTGCGTGTCAACGCCACTTCGGTCTGGCCGATCAGAATCGTCACCGGCGTGCGCAATTCATGGGCGACGTCCGCGTTGAACGATTCGAGGCGGCCGTATGCGCCGTCCAGACGTTCGAGCGCGCCGTTGAACGAGTTGGCCAGATCGTTCAATTCGAGCGGCAGCGAGGCCGTGTTCAGACGTTGCGAGCGGTTATTCGGGCTCACTGCGGACGCATCTCTCGTCAGGCGCGTCAATGGCGCAAGACCGAGCCGCGTAACCGAATAACTCAGCAGCAGCACGGCGAGACTGCCCAATGCGGACAGCGCGGCGAGCGCCGAGCCGAACACGCGCATGGTGCGGGTGTTCGGCAAACAACTGGCGGCGACCTGCAATTGCACGGGTGGGCGGGCGCCGTAAGCCGGTATCGTCACGTTGATGGTCAGCATGTCCGCGCCGCCGCCGAGCGGCGAAATCTTCGTGTAGCCGCCTTGCCAGATCGACACCACCGGCCCCTCGACGGGCTTGCCATAGTGGAAATACGGATCGCTGCTCGACACCGCGTACACGGTGCTGCCGTCGTGCGGCATCATGTCGGTGAGCTTTTCGCGGGCCATGCGCCACTTGTCCGGCGTCACTGCGTGATAGACGATGATGCGCGCGATCTCGGTGCGATCGTCGAGCGACTCGCGCAAATGGTGTTCGAGCTGCGTGCGCAATATCAGGAACAGCCCGGTGCCGACCAGCGTGAACACCAATAGCGCCACGAGTGCGAACATCAGCGCAAGACGGCGCGCGATTGAACGGTTCATGATTGCTCTGCCTCTTCACGCACTTCGAGCACGTAGCCCATCCCGCGCACGGTGTGCAGCAGCTTGGAGGGAAACGGGCCGTCGAGCTTGGCGCGCAGCCGTTTGATCGCGGTTTCGACCACGTTCGTATGACTGTCGAAGTTGACGTCCCACACAAGTTCGGTAATGGCGGTCTTCGAGAGAATGTCGCCTTGCCGGCGCGCCAGCACGCTTAGCAACTGGAATTCCTTGGCGGTCAGATCGAGGCGCACGCCATCGCGGGTGGCGCGCCGTCCGATCAGATCGACGAACAGATCGCCGACGGAAATCAGCGTCGACTCCTGCGAACGCGTGCGGCGCGCGAGAGCATGCAGCCGCTCGACCAGTTCGAGAAAGGAAAAGGGTTTGGTGAGGTAGTCGTCGGCGCCTTCGCGCAGACCGCGCACGCGGTCGTTCACGTGATCGCGGGCGGTCAGCATGATGACCGGCGTCGACTTGCGCATGCGCAGCGCCTTCAGCACGCTGAAGCCGTCGCGTTTGGGCAGCATGACATCGAGGACGATCACGTCGTAATCGAATTCCGTGGCCAGATGCATGCCTTCCTCGCCGTCGAGCGCCACGTCGACGACCCAGCCCTGCTCCGTCAAACCGGAGCGCAGGTAGTCCACCACCTTGTGCTCGTCTTCAACGATCAGCAATTTCATGCGCGTCCCCTAGTGCCTGCATTATACGAAACGCCTCGTCTTCCTCTTTCCTGTCTGGCCGTGTCATGGTCGGGCGGCTCACTTCGCGGGAGCCATCGCCTCCTTCGTGTCCGCCGCGTTCGGTGTGTTCGCTACGTTCGAGGCACTCGCTACGTTAGATATGTTCGCCGCACTCGCTACGTTCGCCGCGTTCGATGTATCACCGGGCGGCTGCGCGCCCGACAGGTTCGTGCCGGCATCCCAGCCGCCGCCCAGCGCCTTCACCAACGCAACCGAGACGGTCATCTGCTGGCCGTGGATCTGCACGTCCTGACGCTCGCTGTTGAGCAACGACTGCTGCGCGGTGATGACGTCGAGATAGGCGACGAGGCCACCCGAATAACGGTCGTTGGCAAGCGCCAGCAGATGCTGCGCATCGGTCACCGCCTCGTGCGACTGCTTCGCCGCGCCGTCGAGAACAGAGAGGCCCGTGATGCCGTCCTGCACCTGCTGGAACGCGTTGAGCACGGTTTGCCGGTAGTTTGCTTCGGTGGCCTTGTAGCCTTCGCTCGCAAATTGCACGTTCGCCGCGCGCCGGCCGCCGTCGAACAACACCTGGCCGACGGTCGCGCCGAGCGTCCACGCCAGCGTCGGCGCGCTCAGCAGGCTCGCAAACTGCGTGCTTTGCCAGCCGATGCTCGGCGTCAGCGTCAGGCTCGGAAAGAACGCCGCCCTGGCGACGCCGATCTGCGCGTTCGCCGCGGCCATCGCGCGCTCCGCCGATGCGACATCCGGGCGTCGTTGCAATACGTCGCTCGGCAAGCCCAGCGGAATCGCCGGTACCGGCGCGTCGAGCACTTTGGGCTCGATGGCGAACTGCGGCGCGGGCACGCCGACCAGCGCGGCAATCGCATGTTCAAACTGCGCCCGCTGATTCAGCAGGAGTTGCGCCTGCACGCGCGTCGAATCGAGCAACGATTTCTGCTGCAACACGTCGAGCCCGGACACCGCGCCGAGGTCGTGCTCCGCGGTGACGTAATCGAGTGCCCTTTGCTGCAGTTTCACCGATTGATTCAGCACGTCGATCTCGGCATCGAGTTCACGCAGCGAGAAATAGTTTGTGGCGAGTTCGGTGGTGAGGACGAGCCGTGCGTTGGCGAGATCGTCAGCCGATTGCTGCGCGGAGGCCGTGGCGCCTTCCACTTCACGACGTATCCGGCCGAATAGATCGGTGTCGTAGTTGATCGTCGAGCCGAGTTGCAGATTGTTCTGCACCGTCGACGTCGTGGGCGTGCCGTAATTGGTCAGCGGGCGATCATGCGAAATTCTGAAGCGCGATCCGGACGCCCCCAGATCGACTTCAGGAATCTGCTGCGCACGGGTGTTCGCGAGCGTCGCCTTGGCCTGGGCGTAGTGCGCGCTCGCCGCGGCCAGTGTCTGATTCTGCGCGAGCGCCTGCGTTTCCAGCGTACCGAGCGTCGGATCGCCGAACGCGCTCCACCAGTCCAGCGAAATCGGCGCATGCGAAGGCGCCGCGACGCGCCAGTACGAATCGGTCTGCCAGATCGGCGGCACCTCGGCTTGCGGCCGCTGATAATCCGGGCCGACTGTGCACGCCGCCAGCAAAGCCGCGCTCGCGGCGGCCGCGAGCGCCATGCGCGAAGTGCGCCCGGTGCGCGCAGTTCGCCCGGTTCGCGACATCAGCGTCGTTCGTGCTCGACCAGCGCCCGCGTGCTTCACGATCACGACGCCCCCTTGCCGCTCTTCTGCGGTTGCGCAATCTGCACGTGATCGCCGTCCGCGATCGAATCGCTCGGGTTGATGATGATCCTGTCGTTCGCCTCGATCCCGCTTTCGATTTCGAGCGACTGCCCCAGATCCTGCGCAATCACGATCTTGCGCAGCGCCACCTTGCCGCTCGCATCGACCACCGCGAGCCGCGGACCTTCGGCGCGAAACAGCAGCGCATTGCCCGGCACCATCAGTTGCGCATGGGCCGCCGCCGGCACGGCCACCTGCACATACGCACCGGGTCTCAGCTTGTCGTCGGGATTCGGCAAGGTCACTTCGACCTGCAACGAGCGGGTCGGCACGTCGATCGCGCCGGAGATGTGCGTGATCGTGCCGTGGAACTGCTGGCCCGGCAATTCGGCCTGCGTGACCACCACCTTCTGCCCGACCGACACGTTCTGCGCGTACGCCTGCGGCAGTTGCACATAGACCCGCAACGGATCCGACTGCGCCAGCGCGAACAGCGCGCGGCTCGTGCCGCTGCCCGCGTCGATCAGATCGCCGACGTCGACATTGCGCTGCGTGACCACGCCCGCAAACGGCGCGACGATGCGCTTGAACGATTCGAGTTGCTGCAGGCGTTTTACGTTGGCGTCGGCGGCGGCGAGATTGGCGATGTCCTGCGTGTAGGTGCTCTGCCGCTCGTCGAGTTCCTGCTGCGAGACCGCATCGCGTTGCCGCAGCTGCTGCCAGCGTTCCAGCGAGGATTTGGCGAGGCCGAGACTCGAACGGGTTTGCTCGCGCTGCGCCAACGCCTGCGCGAGTTCCTGATCGATCTCGGGCGTATCCAGATCGGCGAGCAGTTGGCCCTGCTTCACGCGCGTGCCGATATCGGCGTACCAGTGCAGCAGATAGCCGGTGGAGCGCGCATAGATCGGCGATTCGACATAGCCGCGCAACGTGCCCGGCAACAAGGTGTTGCCACTCCCCTCCGTTTGCGCCGGGCTCACCACGTTCACATACTGCGTGGCGTTCTGCTTCGTCGTCTCGGCGACCGAGCGGCTTTGCAGAACATTCGCGATCACCGTGCGCAACGCGCCCACGGCGAGCAGCGCCAGCACGATCCAGATGGCGATTTTGGCGCGCTTCCATTCGCGATTGCGCGGCGGCAAGACACGGCCATCTTCGGTTTCTCGCGCGGAAATCGCCAGCGATGCATGAGTTTTTTCGGTCATCTCAGTCAGCCATCTCAGTCAGCCGTCATTTACATTGAACGTTACGCGGGCTTGCCTGCGCCGCCGTGGTCCGGCGCGGGGCCGTCGTTGCCGTGGCCGCCGGTGGTGTCCGTGTCGTCATCGTCGCGGTGGCGCCGCGCGAGGCGCGTATGAATGCCCGCGAACACCAGTGGCACGAAAAACAGCGTGGACACGGTGGCGAACAACAATCCACCGATCACGGCGCGGCCGAGCGGCGCGTTCTGCTCGGCGCCTTCACCGAGCCCGAGCGCCATCGGAATCATGCCGATGATCATCGCGAACGCCGTCATCAGCACCGGCCTGATCCGGCTCGCCCCCGCTTCGAGCGCGGCGGTGAGCGGCGGCGCACCGGTGGAGAGCCGCTGACGCGCGAACGACACCATCAAAATACTGTTGGCGGTGGCGACGCCCATCGTCATGATCGCGCCCGTCAAGGCGGGCACGCTCAAATGCGTGCCGGTCAGGAACAGCATCCATACGATACCCGCCAGTGCCGCGGGCAATGCGCTGACAATGATCAGCGGATCGACCCACGACTGGAAATTCACCACGATCAGCAGATACACCAGCACGATGGCCATCGCCACGCCGATCCCGAGACCGAAGAACGAAGTGCGCATGGTCTGCACCTGCCCGCGCAAGGTGATCTGGCTACCGCGCGGCAGCGAAGCGCGCACGTCGTTCACCAGTTTGTCGACCTGCGCGGCCACACTGCCCAGGTCGCGCTTTTCGACGCTCACGTACAGGTCGATCACCGGCCTGATGTTGTAGTGCGTGACGACTGCAAACTGATTCTGCGGCGCGACCCGCACGAGGTTGCCGAGCAGTTGCGTCGGACCGGTGGCCGAGCCCGAAACAGGCGTGCGCAACAACTCATCGATCGACGAGATCTGATACTGCGGTGTTTGCACCGCGACGCTGTATTCGACGCCGTTCTTGTTGTTGAACCAGAAACCCGGCGAGGTCTGCGAGCTGCCCGACAAGGAAATGAGCACATTTTGCGCCACATTGCTCGCGCTCAGATTGAGTTGCTGCAGGCGCGTGCGATCCATCTGAAGATTGATCGCCGGTTCGTCCAGTTTCTGCTGGATGTGGGTGTCGACGGTGCCGGGAATCATCCGCACCTGCTTCAGCAGCTTGCGCGCAACGTCGAAGTTGCCCTGCTGATCCGCGCCGGAAATCTGCACGTCCACGGCGGCGGGCAAGCCGAAGTTGAGAATCTGCGTGACGATGTCGGCCGGTTGAAAGAAGAACTCGACGCCCGGAAAGCGCTGCGGCAGGATCGTGCGCAGTTTGTCCATGTAGATCTGCGTCGGGCGGTGGCCTTCTTTCAGGGCCACCTGAATTTCGCCGTCGAGCGTGCCGATCGTGCCCGCATTGCTATACGAAAGATTGATCCCGCTATAGGGCAAACCGAGGTTGTCGAGGATCGTGCCGAGTTCATCGGCCGGCACGACCTCGCGGATCACCTTTTCGACTTCGTCCGCGAGACGCGCGGTTTCCTCGATCCGCGTGCCGGTCGGCGCACGCATGTGAAGACGGATGTCGCCTGCGTCGACGCTCGGAAAGAAGTCCTCGCCGAGCACGAAAACCAGACCCATCGACACCACGCAGAAGCCGAGGAACAGGCTGCCGAAGGTGCCGCGCCGCACCAGCACGCTGCTGAGAATCATGATGTAGGTGGAGCGCATGCGCTCGAAGCCGCGATCGAAGCGCAGATAGAGGCGCCGGAACAGACTCGGCGTGGCATCGGTTTTCGGCTTGTGCGCGTGGCCCATCAGCAGCATGGCCAGCGTCGGCACCAGCGTACGCGACAGAATGTACGAGGCGAGCATGGCGAACACCACCGCTTCGGCAAGCGGCACGAACAGATAACGCGCGACGCCGGTCAGGAAGAACATCGGCACGAACACGATACAGATACACAGCGTCGAGACGAGCGCCGGGATCGCGATTTCGCCGGCGCCGTCGAGAATCGCATCGTGCAGATTCGTGCCCAGATGCAGGTGCCGTTCGATGTTCTCGATCGTCACCGTCGCATCGTCGACCAGAATCCCGACCGCCAGTGCAAGGCCGCCCAGCGTCATGATGTTGATGGTTTGCCCGAGCGCGTGCAGGGCGATCAGCGAGGACAGAATCGACAGCGGAATCGAAATCGCGATGATGCAGGTGCTGCGCCAATTGCCGAGGAACAGCAGGATCATCGCGGCCGTCAGCGCGGCGGCGATCAGCGCCTCGCGCACCACGCCCTGCACCGCCGCCTTCACGAACACCGACTGATCGAATAGCGCGGTGATGTTCAGGTCCGGCGGCAACGCGGCGCGCGCGGCGGGCAGCAGGCCGTGCAGCGTATTGACGATCGAGAGCGTCGACGCACTGCCGTTTTTCAGCACCGACATCAACACGCCGCGATGTCCGTCCTGCCGCACGATATTGGTCTGCGGCGAGAAGCCGTCGCGCACGTGCGCGACTTCACGCAGATACGTCGTCGCGCCGTTGACCGTGCGCACCGGGATGTCGTTGAGCCCTTCCACCGTGGCGGGCGAGCCGTTCATGTTGATCGTGTATTCCTTCGGCCCGATCTTGGCCGTGCCGGTCGGCAGAATCAGGTTTTGCGCATTGAACGCGCCGACCACGTCCGAAGGCGTCAGTCCTTTTGCGAGCAACGCGCGCGTGTCGAGGTCGACCGAGATCAAGCGCGACTTGCCGCCGTACGGGTACGGCACGGCCGCGCCCGGAATCGTCACCAGTTGCGGCCGCAGGAAGTTCAGCGCGGTGTCGTTGAGCGCCTGCTCGGAGAGCTTCGGACTCGACAAGCCGAGCTGGATCACCGGAATGCTGGAAGCCGAGTAGCTGATCACGAGAGGCGGCGTCGCGCCCGGCGGCATCTGCCTGAGCTGCGCCTGTTCGACGGCCACGGTTTGCGCGATCGCGGTCTGAATGTTCGCGTTGGGCTGCAGGAACACCTTGAGAATCGCGATGCCCGCCAGCGACTGCGATTCAATATGCTCGATGTCGTTGACCGTGGTGGTCAGACTGCGCTCGTTGACCGACGTGATGCGGTTGGCCATGTCTTCGGCCGACAGGCCCGTGTAATTCCAGATGATGCTGACCACTGGAATATTGATTTCCGGCAGCACGTCGACCGGCGTGGTCAACAGCACGAATGGCGTCGCCAGCAAGATCAGAATGGCCATCACGATGAACGTGTATGGCCGCTTAAGCGCAACGTTGACGATCCACATGAAACGCGCCCGAGAGAATGCAGGTAAGGGATGGGTGAATCCGTGCCTATGCTAGATCCATAGCACCAACGCCTGCATGGCGCCAAAATGGCGAAATTGTCAGGAAGGCTAATGTAAGAATAGGCAGCGCTTCGCCCGCACGCAACATCATGAGACGCAAACGTTTGATGAGGTGGAGATAGGCGATTTTAAGGGGGCGATTAAAAACACGCCTCGCCAGACTCATGCGAGACATGCCCTTAGATTTTATTGCGCGATGCTAATGCGTTGCGTTCGGATCGAGATGGAATGGGCACCGCGCAGGCGGTTGCCCCCCACCTTCGCACCCGCATCACGTCGCAAGCATCACTTCGCAAACAACGCCGACATGTCGGCAAACGCCTTGAATTCCAGCGCGTTGCCCGACGGGTCGAGGAAGAACATCGTCGCCTGTTCGCCGACCTCGCCCTTGAAGCGCACATGCGGCTCGATGATGAAGTCGATGCCGGCCTGTTGCAGCTTGTCCGCTGCGGCCTGCCATTGCGCCATCGAGAGCACCGCGCCGAAGTGGCGCACCGGCACCGCGTCGCCGTCGACCTTGCTGGTGTGCCGGTGGCCAACTTCCTCGGGCGCGAGGTGCGCGACGATCTGATGGCCGTAGAAGTTGAAATCGATCCAGTCCGGGGAACTCCGCCCTTCCGGACAGCCGAGCAACTCGCCGTAGAACTCGCGTGCGGCGGCCAGGCTATGCACGGGAAACGCCAGATGGAACGGCGGCAAAACGGTTTCGGCAACGCTCATGATGGGAAAACTCGCAGAAAGGAAAGAGGGCTCGCGTAGCGGTTCATGGAGCGGCCCATGGAGCAGTCCATGGAGGGGTCCAGGAAAGCGCACGCGTGAGGCAAATTTTAACCACGACTAAAAATGGTGAAAAACCATATATATTTGACCTGACTATCGCCAAAATCGATCGATTGAACATGCTCAGCGAACGGCGCACGCTCGTCACTGAGCGTTCGTGCTGCTGGCGCCCAAGGCGCCGAGCCGGCTGAGTATCCAGCCTGAGTTGCCCGCATGACCCGAGCAGCCGGAACAGCCCCTCAAAAGCGCGATTGTGCTGCTGCACCGGCAGTCAACTGTATCTGTGAGATTCGCACGCGGGCGGGCAGAATCGTTGCTCGCGCATCGATGCGCGCATCGATCCGCGCATCGATCCGCGCATCGATCCACGCGTTTCCCCCGCGCCGCAACGAGCGGCGCAGTTTGCCCGCCGCCGAGGTGTACACGCCCATGACCGCCAGTTCCTTCCTCACCGCCGATGTCCTGATCGCCTATAGCGCCTACTTCGTCGGCACGGCGAGTCCGGGGCCGAGCAATCTCGCGATCATGTCGCTGGCCATGAGCGCCGGCAGGAAATCCGCGCTGACCTTCGCGCTCGGCGTGGTGTCCGGCTCGTTCTTCTGGGCATTGCTGGCGTCGCTGGGTTTGTCGGCGGTACTCGCCACGTACTCGGAATGCCTCGTGGCGATCAGGGTTGCCGGCGGCCTCTATCTGCTGTGGCTCGGCTTCAAGTCCGCGCGCTCGGCATTCAGCGCCGAACAACTGCCCACCGCCACCGCACGCGATGGCGAGCCGCTCAAACGGCTCTATCTGCGCGGCCTGCTCCTGCATCTCACCAATCCGAAGGCGATTCTGGTGTGGCTTTCGATCGTTTCACTGGCCATGTCGCCGGCCAGCGGCGCATCGCACACCGCGCCGGTGGTGCTCGGCTGCATGGTGATCGGCGTATCCGTGTTCAGCAGCTACGCGGTGCTGTTTTCAACCGCGTCGGCACGGCGCATCTACGTCGCGATCCGTCGCTGGCTCGACGGGTCGCTCGCGGTCATGTTCGGCATTGCAGGAATCAAACTGCTGACTTCGAAAAGCTAGCCGCGCCTTCTGGACGCGCCCGCTCTGCGATACTGTCATCCCGATGACGCGAGCGGACACACGGACACAATGAGCGGTGGCAACGACCCGAACCCGGCAGCGAATCGCCTGCCCTTGCAAAAACGGCTTTATCTGGCGGGCGCCGTCGTGCTGCTCGCCGGCCTGATCGCCGCGGCGATCCTCTATGCCATGGCGCCGGCGCCCGACAGCGCCGTCTCCATGTACAGCATCGCAGACCCGCGCTATCAGATCGAACTGCAGCGCATCGGCGGCAACGCGGCGGTGGTGATGGCGCAGCTTCACCAGTGGTTCGACAGTCTTTGGCACGGTACGGCGCTCGCTTATACGGTGGCCGTGCTTGGTGCCCTGCTCGCGGGTGCATGCTTTTTTGCCGGCTACTTCTTCGCTCACGAAGAACCGCATTCCTGAAGCCATCCGCCGCGCCTGCTCAAACCGCCGTTTTACGACGCGGCTTTGACCTGCGTACCGGGCTGCTCGACGCCTGCCATGCTCAGCGCCTCATGCAAGGTGTTGAAAATGCAGTTGGCGCCGATGATCGGCGTGATGCCATGCCGGTTCATATCCGAATGCAGATACTGGTTCACGCGCGCGAAAATCACTTCCACGCCGCTAGCCTTGAGCGCCGCGCACAGCTCGCCGACCGAACGCGCGGCGGAATAGTCCAGGTCGGTGATCGCGCCGGAGTCGATCACGAACCAGCGCACCGGACTCGGCGCCTGATCGATCAGGCTACGGGCGTCGTCGATGAAAAAGTGGTCGTTCGCGTAGAACAGATCGGCGCCGAAGCGATAGACGATCAGCCCCGGCGCGGTCTCGAGTCCGGGCGCGGCCGGCACCGGCACCCAGATGCCGCCTTCGCCGGGCACGAGGATCATGGTGTGCGGCCGGTAACTATGCCGCACATGCCGCAGCAGCGATAACGCCACGGCCACCAGAATGCCGTGCTCGACACCGATCAGCACCACGGCCGCCGCGGTGAACACGGCCAGCGCGAATTCACCGGGACTTTCGCGGCGAATCGAAAACAGCGTATTCAGATTGATCAGGCCAATGGCGATCGTAAACACGATGCTGGCCAGAACGCAGTGCGGCAGATACTGCAAAAAGCGGCTGAAAAACAGCAGCACCACAACCACCACCACCCCGAACACAAGCTGCGCGAACTGGCTGCGTGTACCGGCGCGATCGGCCATGGCGGTTTGCGTCGGACTGCCGTTCACCACGAAGGCGCCGGAAAACGCCGCCGCGGCGTTGGCAGCGGCAATCCCCAGCAGATCGGCATTGGTATCGACAGGTTCGTGATAACGCTCCGCGAATACCCGGCTCGCGGCGGCGCTCTGCGCGACGATCATGACGAAGCACGAGGCGGCGACCGGCAGCAGATCGAGCAGTTGCTGCCACGTGACCGACGGCATGCGCAGCGGCGGCAGCCCCCCCGCCACCGGCCCCAACACTGAAATGCCGTGCGCCGCGAAGCCGTAGACATCGCTTGCGGCGATACCCGCCACGACCGCGATCAACGGCACCGGCACACGCGGCAAAAAGCGCTTGCAAACCAGAATGGAGACCACCACCAGCGCGGAAATGGCGAGCGTCGGCAGATTGATCCGGGCCGACTCGCGCACCACGAGCGCGAGTTGATCGATGCTGCGCGCGGCATGCCCGGGGACGCCGACCATGTCGCCCAGCATGGCGATGCCGACCTGCACGCCGACCCCGGCGAGAAAGCCGACCAGCACCGTGCGAGAGAGAAAGTCAGCGAGAAAACCGAGCCTGAAGATCCGCGCGATGAGCAGAAGCACGCCGGTGAGCAAGGCGACCATTCCGGCGAGCGCCGCATACTCCGCACTCGACGCCGGCGCCATGGTCGAGAGCCGGCTCGCGAAAATGGTGGCGGTAGCGGAATCGGCAGCCACGACGAGGTGCCGCGAGGCGCCGAAGAACGCAAACGCGATAAGCGGCAGAAATACCGTGTAAAGACCGGTAACGGCCGGCATGCCGGCAATGCGTGCATAGCCGAGCACTTGCGGAATATCCATCGACGCAAGCTGCACGCCGGCCAGCGCATCGCGCGCTGCCGCGGCACGGTTCAAAGGAAGCACGCCCTTCAGTACGCCAAGGCGTGTCGTGATGTTTGCCAGAAAATCCTGCATGCGCGATGGTGCCCCAAACTTAGGTTATCGCGCATCGTGCCGCGACTCGGCACGCCAAGGCAAGAGTTGTGGCTTTAATCGGCCAAAGAAAATGGCTGAAACCGACAATGGTTCGACCACCGCCGCTGAAACTGCGCCATTCTGGACTTAGCGCCTGAACTGCCCTGTCAGTGGATCCACGTGCCGCGCGAAGCCGAACAGCGCGGCGATGCAGATCGGACAGGCGATGATGAACATGGCCAACATCTCGCACCCCGTAACAATTTGTTACTGCCAAGTTTAAGCGATCGCGATGCGAATTAAATGAGGGAAAACGCAATACACTGTTGCGGTCTATTACAACGCGGCCAATTCTGTAAGATAGGCGCCGCGTGAAAACGCCCCTGAAAACGCGGCAAATAACGAGCAAAAATGCGCGCTCGACACGCAGCGCCACGATGCCCAACCCTTCATGCACCTACAAACCGGTTACGCCATGTACACGTCAACTTTCATCTTCGCGACGAAGCAATTAGATGATCGCTTCTACCGGCTCGACGAGACCATCGCCCGCGCCGCCAAGGCCATTCCCGGCTATCTCGGCGAAGAGGCGTGGGAAAACGCGTCGACCGGACTGACGTCGAATGTGTACTACTGGGCGTCGCTCGACGCATTGCAGGCGTTGATGCAGCACCCCGCGCACCTGGAAGCCAAAGCGGCGCAGGCGAACTGGCTCGATGGCTATCAGGTGATCATCTCCGAGGTGCTGCGCACTTACGGCGATGCGGGCTTTGCGCATCCCGCTGCGGTCCATCAGCGCCCCGATGCACCGTCTGCCGAGGCCGTATCGCCCGCACCATGAAAGTGCGGCCTTATTTCGCTTTCTTGAGCAGCGCCACGCCGACGTAACCCATCAGCCCGTACCACGCCAGCCGGCATCAAGAAACGCTATGGGTGTGCTCGCCCAGAATGAGTCGCCTCCTTTTGTCCGGCACTTCAGGCAAAACAGACGTCTTTGCCTGAAGTGCCGGACAAGCCGCGACAGTCTGGTCGCCTCTGTTCTGCCGCTGACACAGGCCACTTCGCCGCCACCCCTTATAATCCGGCATGATCCGAATCCCGCACCACTTCCCCTCTCAAGCGGCCGCACGCGGCCGATCAGCCACCCACTGCGCTCCGGTGGCCGCATGAAAACACCCAAACGCCTGCTGCCGCTCGTCGAAGAAGGCCTGATCGACGAAGTCATCTCGCAGTTGATGAGCGGCAAGGAAGCCACCGTCTACGTGGTCCGCTGCGGCGAGTCCACGCGCTGCGCGAAGGTCTACAAGGACGCGAAACAGCGCAGTTTCCGCCAGGCCGCGTCCTATCGCGAGGGCCGCAAGGTCAAGAACAGCCGCCAGCAGCGCGCCATGGAAAAAGGCAGCCGCTATGGCCGCGAAGTGCAGGAACAGGCGTGGCAGAACGCGGAAGTCGATGCGTTGTTCCAACTCGCCAACGCGGGCGTGCGCGTGCCGCAGCCCTTCATCTGCACCGACGGCGTGTTGCTGATGGAATTGGTGACCGATGCGGACGGCAACGTCGCACCACGGTTGAACGATGTCGACATGACCGAGGCGCGCGCGCTGGAATTGCACGCGCGGCTGCTCACCGAAGTTGTGCGCATGCTGTGCGCCGGCATGATTCACGGCGACCTGTCCGAATACAACATCCTGCTCGCGGCGGACGGCCCGGTGATCATCGACCTGCCGCAAGCCGTGGACGCCGCCGGCAATCTGGAAGCGCCGGCCATGCTGGAGCGCGACGTGAACAACCTCGCCACGTATTTCGGCCGCTTCGCGCCTGCGTTGCTCGACACGAGTTACGGCAAGGAAATCTGGTCGCTGTACGAAACGGGCGCCTTGCACGCGGATGTCAAATTGACCGGCCGTGTCGAACTCGACACCACGCCGATCGATCTCGAAGCCGTGCTACAGGAACTCGAAGACACGCGCCTCGACGAAGAAGCGCGCCTGCGCTACGAACAGTCGCTGCGTAGCGGGACGTAAGCAGCCCCCAGGCAACCGCTGCGCAGCGCGGAAGTGACGTAGCAAGCGATCATGCGGCCGAACGCGGCGCGGCGCGGCTCCGCGCCTCGTCACGCAGAGCTTACGACGCGACGCTGCAACTAGCCGGCTTGATCCGGGTCGACGAAGCCGTACCCGGTGCCGGCCCCACCGACTCCCGCATCGTCACGCTAACCGGAAACTCGCGGATGATCTCCCACGAGGTCCGGTAGCACTGATTGACCAGCCAGCGCACGGCGTTCTGGGTCAACTCCGCCGTCGGGATATGCACCGAGGTGAGTCCGGGCGCGGCATAGGCGGCCGAATAGTCGTCGTCGTAACCGATCACCGAGACTTCGTCCGGCACGGCGATGCCCACCTGGTGGAAGCGCGCCAGCACGCTCACCGCCATCGTGTCGTTCGCGCAAAAGAGGCCGGTGAAGCGCCGCTTCGAATCGAGCAGCTTCCGCGCGGCGGCGTAACCGCCTTCCGGCGAGAAGTCCGATTCGACCAGTGTGACGTCCTCGCGCGCAATGCCCTCGCGCGACAGTTCGGCAAAAAAGCCTTCGAGCCGGGTCTGATTGTCCGAAGCACTGAACGGCCCGGAAATCACCGCGATGTCCCGATGCCCGTGATCGAGCAGCGTGCGCGCCGCCAGCTCGCCGCCGCGCCGGTGATCCGCGCAGAACGACGCCTCCGGCAACTGATCGAACGCGCGATTCAGAAACACCATCTTTGGATGCATGCGATGCAGCATGTCCAGATCGTCGTCGTGCAGATCGTGGCTGATCACCACCACGCCGTCGCAATCGCGGCCGATCAGAAAACGCACCGCCTCGATGGCCTGCTCGCGCGGCGACACTTCCCCGCATCCCGTCGCGACCACCACGTGGCGGCGCACCGCGCGCAGTTCGGTGTCCGTCTGCTTGAGAATCGTGCCGTAGTAGGAGCCGAAGAAAGTCGGCACGAAAATACCGATCATACCGAGCGATTGCGTCGCCATCGCCCGCCCGATGGACGACGGCCGGAAATTCAGCGCTTCGATAGCGGCCTTCACGCGCGCGGCGGCATCGGCTGAAATGGGTCCCTTACCGGAAATGGCTCGTGAGGCAGTCGACATGCCGACGCCGGCCAGTGCCGCGACATCCTTGAGTGTTGCCACACGGTTCTCCGTCAAGCCTGTTGTGTTCAACCTGTATTCGACGACGCTGCATCCCATCACTACAGACGCGTGCCGCCTGCTTCCTCGAACAGCGAAAGATGCGCACCATCGAACGAGAACGCCGCGGCCTCCCCGATTGCCACCGGCGTCTTGGTCTGGTCGATCGACGCGATTTGCACTCCATGATAGTCGAGCCAGATGACACGATGGTTGCCCATCGGCTCGATCAGTGAAATGTTCGCGCGCCCGTTCATTTGCGGGCTCGAACTCTCGCCCACGCGCACGTCTTCGGCCCGTACGCCGAGCATGCAGGACAGACGGTCCGTTGGCAGCTTTTTGAAAGGATAGTGCGATACGTCGAGCTGCAAATGCGCTGTGCAAAAGTGTAGCGCGCCATCGCGCGGCTCGAGCGTGCCCTGGAGCACATTCATCGCGGGTGAGCCCAGAAACGTCGCGACAAACAGATTGTTCGGCCGCGCATAGACTTCGGCGGGCGTGCCGAACTGCTGGATCACCCCGCCGCGCATCACCGCCATGCGCGTGGCGAGCGTCATCGCTTCGACCTGATCGTGGGTCACGTAGATCATCGTCGCGCCCAGGCGCTGGTGCAACTGCTTGAGCTCGCGGCGCAATTCGGTGCGCAATTTGGCGTCGAGATTCGACAGCGGCTCGTCGAACAGGAACACGTCGGCCTCGCGCACGATCGCCCGGCCGATCGCCACTCGCTGCCGTTGGCCGCCGGAGAGTTGCGCGGGCTTGCGCTTGAGCAGCGGTCCGAGTTGCAGCATCTCGGACGCCCGCGTGACGCGCCGCGCGATTTCCGCCTTCGGCGTGCCGTTGATACGCAACGCAAACGACAGATTGCGCTCGACGCTCATGGTCGGATACAACGCATACGACTGAAACACCAGCGCGATGCGGCGATCTTTCGGATCGGCCCAGGTCACGTCTTCGCCGGCAATTTCGATGCTGCCGTCGGTCACGTCGATCAAGCCCGCGATACTGTGCAGCAAGGTGGATTTGCCGCAGCCCGACGGGCCGAGCAGCACGACGAACTCACCCGCCCGCACGTCGAGATCGAGATTCTCGATCACCGTATTCGCACCCAGCTGGATCTTCAGGTTGCGCACCGATACGTTGGCCGGATTCGATAGACCCAGGGTGTCCGCCGCGCCGCCGAGGTTCGCCGCATCCGCCGGGTTGGCGACGTCCGCCGCATTGAGCACCGCATTGAGCACCGAATTTGCCATCGCGTTTTCCACATTCACCAGGTTTGCCATGCCGCCCTATCCCTTGACGGCGCCGGACGCAATGCCGCGCACAAACCAGCGGCCCGAAATGAAGTACACCGCAAGCGGCACCATGGAGGTCAGAATGGTCGCCGCCATATTGACGTTATAGAGCCGCTCGCCGGTCGTCGTGTTGATGATGTTGTTCAATTGCACCGTCATTGGCAGGTTTTTCGTGCCGGCGAACACCAGGCCGAGAATGAAGTCGTTCCAGATGCCCGTCACCTGCATGATGAGCGCGACAACGATGATCGGCGTGGACATCGGCAACATCAGTTGCAAGAATATTCGCCAGAAGCCGCCGCCGTCGATGCGCGCCGCCTTGAACAGCTCCTGCGGAATCGACGCGTAATAATTGCGAAACAGCAGCGTCATCACCGGCATGCCGAAGATCGTGTGAATCAGCACGATGCCCGGCAGCGAACTGAACAGATGCACGCTTGCGAGCACGCGCACGAGCGGATAGACCATCACCTGCACCGGAATGAAGGCGCCCATCAGCAACACGCCGAACAGCAGCCCGGCTCCGCGCGGCCGCCAGAACGACAGCGCATAGCCGTTCACCGCGCCGATCATGATCGACAGCACCGTGCTGGGTCCGACGATCCGCACCGAATTCCAGAAGCCGACCTGGATGCCGTTGCAATCGAGCCCGGTGCAGGCGGATTGCCACGCGGCGCTCCATGCGTCGAGTGTGAAATGCGTGGGAAAAGCGAGCAGATTGCCGAGGCGCATCTCGCTCATCGGCTTCACCGACGTGACGAGCATCACGTACAGCGGCAACAGGAAGAACAACGCGGCGCCCAGCAGAAATGCGTAGACGCCCAGGCGTGCAGGTGTAAAGGCACGGCGGCGCCGGCGTGTACGGCTCGGCGTGCCGCCCTTCAGTGGCGGACTGAGCGTGTTCATCACACCTCCTTGCGCAACGCAGCGCGGCTGCGGGCATAGAAGAACGGCGCGAGAATCGCCAGCACCGTGGCCAGCAGCACGATCGACGCGGCCGACGCGAGGCCGATATTGGCCCGCGCGAACAGGTAGTCCATGATGAACTTCGCCGGCACCTCGCTCGCCGTGCCGGGGCCGCCTTGCGTCATCGCGACCACGGCGTCGTAGAGCTTCACGACCATCACGAAGAGCAGCACGAAGGCGGTGGACATCGAAGGCCCGAGCATCGGCACCACGATGCTCGCGTACACACGCCAGCGCGGAATGCCGTCGATGCGTGCGGCTTTCCACAATTCGTCGTCGATACCGCGCAGGCCGGCCAGCAGCAGCGCCATCACGAGACCGGATGCCTGCCACACCGTCGCGATGACGATGGTGTAGATCACCCAGTCCTGATCGACGATCCAGTCGAAGCGCGCATGCGCGAAACCGAGCTTGTGCAACACCGCCTGCGCGCCCAGCTCAGGATTCAGAATCCACTGCCAGACCAACCCGGTTGCGACAAACGACATTGCGTACGGATAGAGAAATACCGTGCGCAATGCACCTTCCGCCACCACGCGCTGATCGATAAAAATCGCCAGCAACAAACCGATCGCCATGCACGCGACAATGAAGCACGCACCGTAGATCACGATGTTTTGCAGCGACAGCAACCAGCGGTCGTTATTGAAAAGCCGCGTGTACTGCGTGAAACCCGCAAAATCGCCGGAAGGAAACGTGCGCGAATTGCTGAGGGACACGCGCGCGGTCCAGACCATCGTGCCGAGATAGGCGAACACGACGGTCAGGACCATCGGCAGGAGCGCCACCCATGCTGCTATCGGCAAGCGCTTTTTCAGCGGCCTTTTCGGCGGCCCTTGGCGAGGCCTGGAGCCGTCGGCTTCCAGCTTGAGCGCGTGCATCGCGAGCGCCTAGCTCTTCAACGCGCTGGCAAACGCCTTCTGTGCATCGTCGACCGACTGGTTCTTGTTCCAGAAGTTCGTGATGACGTCGATCAACGCGCCCTGCGTGTCGGGCGAGAGCAGCATTTCCGGATTCGGCAACTGACGCGACTTGTCCTTCATGATCGCAATGCCCTCCTTCGCGCAGATGTCGAGACTGCCGGCGTCCACATCGGGACGAATCGGAATCGAGCCTTTCTTCGCGCTGAATGCCACTTGCGCGGCTGGCGAGGTCATCACCGTGGCAAGCAGACTCTGCGCCTTGATCGCATTGGCATTGTCGGTTTTCGGAAACACGAATACGTCGCCCGCGACCAGATACGGCGAGTGCGGACCAAAACCCGGGAAGCAGCCGAAGTCCTTGCCGGCCGTCTGATTGGCCGCCGAGAATTCGCCCTTGGCCCAGTCGCCCATGATCTGCACGCCGGCCTTGCCGGAAATCACCAACGCGGTGGCGTCGTTCCAGTTGCGGCCGGGCGAGCCCGGATCGACGAAGTCATGCAAGCGCTTGAACTGCGCAAGCACCTTCCTGAACGCATCCGACTTGACCGCGTTCATGTCGCGATCGCGATACACCTTCAGATAAAGATCGGGACCGCCTACGTCGGCGAATACCGCGTCGAACGTGATCTTTTCCTGCCATGGCTGACCGCCGAGCGCGAGTGGAATCACACCGGCTGCTTTCAGCTTGCCGAGATCGGCGAGGAACTCGTCATAGCTCTTCGGTTCGGCGGCGATGCCGGCCTTCTGGAACACGGGTTTCGAGTAGAAGAACCAGGCCGGCATGTGAATATCGACCGGCGCCGCGTAGTAGTGACCCTTCACTCTGATGCTGTCGAGGATCGATTGCGGAAAGACGCCGTTCCAGTTTTCCTTGGTGGCGACATCGTCGACGTTGTTCAGCAGGCCCTGATCGATCAGGTCGTGAAACTGCCGGGAGGTATTGAACTGCGCGGCGGTGGGTGGATCGCCGCCGACGATCCGGTTGATTGCGGTGGAGCGCGCCTGATCGGCGCCGGCCACCGCGTTGTCGACCCACTGGCCACCGGCCTTATTGTACGCATCGGCGAACTGGCGGATCGCGGCCGACTCGCCGCCCGAGGTCCACCAGTGAATCACGTTGGCCTTCAGGGGTTCAGCTGCGTGCGCGACGACGCCGTACAACGCCAGTGCGGCAACCGCGGTTCGTAGGATCATTTTTCTGCAGTTCATTCCGTCTCCTGTGTCGACATACAAACCAGCTTCACCTGCCGTCAAACCCGTGCCTTACGCTCCTTCAAAAACTTCGCCACCCACTCCGCACTGCGTTTGATTGTGCGCTTCTGCGTACTGTAGTCGACGTGCACGACACCAAAGCGACGCTCATACCCAAACGCCCACTCGAAGTTATCCATCAGCGACCACAGAAAATAGCCGCGAATATCCACGCCGGCCTTGATCGCCTGGTCGACCGCCGCGAGATGGCGCTTGAGGAACGAGATGCGCTGCGTATCGTCGACGCGGCCGTCGATCACCTGGTCATCCGAAGCCATGCCGTTTTCGGTGATGTAGACCGGCGGCAGGTTCTGATAGGTGTTGTTGAAACCGGTCAGCAGATCGCGCAAGCCGTCGGGATACACCTCCCAACCCATCTGTGTGCGCTCGACGCCTTCGAGCGGCACGTCCCGGAATCCATGTGCACCGTCGCTCGCGACGTTGGTGCGGAAATAATAGTTGACGCCGAGGAAATCGAGCGGCGCGGAAATGATCCGCATGTCGCCGTCGAGCACCAAGGGCTCGGTGCCTGGCCACAACTCGAACAACTCTTGCGGATACGCGCCCTTGAGGAGCGGATCGAGAATCCACGCGTTGTGCTGGACTTCGAACAGATGCGCCGCACGCTGATCCGCGGCGCTGTCGCTATTGGCCGTACCGCGGCCAACGTTGGCGACGATCCCTTTCTGCGAGACCGGATCGTTGGCGTGCAATACCGGAATCGCGAGGCCGTGCGCGAGCAGCAGATGATGCATCGCCTGCGTCGCAAAGCGGTCGTTGGCGAGTCCCGGCGCGTGGTGGCCGTTGCCGTAGCCGAGATAGGCCGAGCACCACGGTTCGTTGAGCGTTGCCCATGCGTCGACCGTGCCGGCCAGTTCGCGGCTCATCAGGTCGGCGTAGTCGGCGAAACGGTAAGCGGTGTCGCGATTGAGCCAGCCGCCGCGATCTTCCAGATGCTGCGGCAAGTCCCAGTGATAGAGCGTCACGAAGGTCGTGACGCCCTTCTCTTTCAGCCGGTTCAGGAGCCGCCTGTAGAAGTCGAGCCCTTTGCGATTGGGCGCGCCTGCCGCATCCATCACGCGCGGCCATGCGATCGAAAGCCGATAGCCTTCGAGCCCGAGCGAGACCAGCAGCTCGACGTCCGCTTCCCAGCGATGATAGTGGTCGCAGGCAATGGCGCCGGTGTCGCCCGCCAGCACCTTGCCGGGCGTCGCCGAGAAGGTGTCCCAGATCGACGGCAAGCGGCCGTCTTCATTCACCGCGCCTTCGATCTGATACGAAGCCGTGGCCGCGCCAAGCAGGAAGTTTTTGCGCCACAGCGCGGAGTCCGCCGGCGGGGTGAAAGGATCGACGAGCGAATTGTTCGAAACTGCGGGGGATAGAGCGTCGGATACAGCGGATGCGTCGTTTGCCACGGATTCTCTCCTGCGCAGAGGTGGTTGAACCGGGTACGGCGAAACGCGATGTGGATACGGCCAGGGAGCCGGAGTGGAAGCGCTTCCACAAAGACCTGCGAACGATAGCAGCGGCAGATTGAACACAGCAATCAGGGTTTGTCTGGAGAGCAAACTGGCATGCGCGGCGCGAGGATGCGCCGCGCATTGGAAGATGTCCGGAACGGCGCGAGAGTGCACCAGCGCAGCACAACGGTGATGCCAATGCGCGAGCTACGCTGGATGTTTGCTCAATGAGCGCTGAACCTCCAGCATGGGTAAGCTCAAGGCTTCACCACCAAATCAAACGCCCCACCATCATAAGCCTCGCAATACGCCTTCCAATCAGTCTCCACCTGCGCCTCGCATTGCGTCGCCAGTTCGATCAACGGCAATTGCCAATCCTTGCGATTGCCAAAAGCGATCAACTCGTCCGCAATCGACGACTTCTGCCGGCCGCCGCTGCGCAGTTGCGCCCACGCGCTCAATTGCGCCATGCTGTTGACCACGTCTTCGAGACGCGGCAGCTTGCCGTTCCAATCGCTCAACGCCACGCGGTCTTCCGAAGGCTGCAGGCTGCGCAGCACATACGAGCGCTGATTGAAGTCGACGGCATGCAGGAACGCCTGCGAGACCGCTTGATTGCGCCGCTGAATTTCGACCACACGCTGCGCCTCGCTCTGCCACTTCGGCTGCGGCGTGCGCACATGCGGCGTCACCGAAGAAGGCAGCGCCTCTTTCAGATCGAGCAGATAGTTGCCGTCCGGCGAGCCTTTGCCTTCGACGAGAATCGCGTAGCGGTCCACGCCCAGGCTGCCGGTGCCGGCAATCCGCCGCGCCACGTCGACGATGCGGTAGAAGTCCGGATCGGGTTGCCCGGCGGCGAACTGCTGCATGAACGCAGTGACCGCAGCGCGCGCCTGGTCGCTCACCGGCAGCGCTTTCTTGCCGTCCACTTTCAGCACGCGGGTCTTACCCTTGAGCGTGGTGCGCCGGTCCAGATGCGCGGCGCGCGTGCGGCTCGCCAATGCGTCGAACAGATCGCGCACCATGCCGGTCGACGTCTCCGCCTCGATCCAGCGCGATTTGCCGAAGGCGAGCGCCGCGCCATAGGAATCGACCGCGGTATGGCAAAGCGCGAGTGCCTGCGCGCGGCTCAGCTTGAGGTCGCTCGCGCCGACCAGCACGCTCGTGAGGAGCCGCACCAGTTCGTAAAGACTCGGCGCGAGGCAGGCTTCGTCGAAATCGTTGTTGTCGAAATAGATCAGGCGGTTGTCGCCTTTGTAGCTGCCGAAATTTTCCACATGCATATCGCCGCAAATCCACACTGCCGGCGCATCGTCGAGCACCTTGCCGCGCGGCAGACGCGCATAGAACAGATGGCAGGTGCCACGCAGAAACACGAACGGCGAGCCGCGCATGAGCTTGTATTTCATCGCGAGCCGTTCGGGATCGCGGCCCGCATTGAAGCTGGCGATGGTCTGTGCGATATCGGACACGTGTTTCTCCTTCATGCAGTTCAATGCGGATTCAATATGACTTCAATGCGAGCGGAGCGAATCCGCGAGCGCGTGGAGATTGAGCGGCTTCACGCGAATCACCCCGCCGCGCGGGCTGTCGATATCGGCGACCAGCATGAACGACAGCGACACGATCAGCGGAACGATCAGCAGCAACCCGGCTCCCGCTTTCAAACCGCGTGCGCCGTAGCCGACCAGCACATTGGCGCACACCGCGATCAGCCCCATCAACAGCCACGCCGCGACAGGAATGCGATTCCACCACGCGGCCTGCGTGTAGCCCTGCGTATTGAGCACGTCGTTCATGCCGGCGACCGCGAGCGCGGTCACCGGCGTGGGCTGCGCGGCAGCGGCGTTCCTCACTGTAGCCCACATTGCGTCCTGCAGGCGCGATGTCTCGGCGTTGACTTTGGCGAGTTCGCCGGCGTCGCGCGTCGTGTAGAACAGCACGCGCTCGTCGAGATAGGTTTTCAGCAGGCCGCGTACGGTCGCCGCATCGGCGGCGGGCAACAGATCAGCGCGGACGTATTCGGTGCCGATCGCATTCGCCTCTTCTTCCTCGTAGTTCTTGCGTTGATCGTAGCGGCCGACCGCCATGGAAAAAGCGAAACCGATGATCAGCGCAAGCAGCGTCAGCGTGGCAGCCTGGATCACGCTGAAGTCGTCGCGTGCGTCGTCGTCGATCTTTCTCAAGCGCCGCAGCACCGACGCGCCGACGCGCGCCGCCAGCCACAGCGCAACGAAGGACATGATGAACACGAGTCCTGGATAATCGAGGAGGTTTCGCATGACGAGCGTTTTTCTTATCGAAGTCTTGTTGACGGGAACGTTCTGGACAACGGTAAAACGTGCACGGCCACTGCATCATAAAAGACGCAGCGCGGATGGGGAAGCATGCGGCCGGCAGGTGAACAGGCGCGCGGCCTGCAGCATGCCGGCCGTCAGGAGCCTGTCATCAGATAGTAACGTCCGTCCGCGCTGACGTTGAAACCGAAACCGCATTCCGTCAGCGAACCATGCGTCGCCACATCGAGGGTCTCCGGTGCGGAGAGCCTGAACTCGATCAGGCATCTGTCCGCGCGTTTGTCCGCCGGCCTGCCTTCGCGTTTATCCTCATGTTTGTCCTCATGTTTGTCCTCATGTCTGTCATAAGGCGCGAGATTGGTGATCCTCGCGGTGGCGTCGAGCGGCGCATCGCCGGCACCATCGGTCACCGGCACGCGCGCCACGCCGTCATAGAACCGCACGTAGGCCGACAGGCTGCCCATGTTCGCGCCCGGTAGACCGTCGGCGCCGACAGTCGGATACACGAAGTCGCCATCGATCCGATAGACGCCGTGGCGCCCTTTCACCGGCTTCACCTCGATGCTGTTCCACGCGCCGAAAAACATATAGCTGGCAAAGCGCGCGCCGTTGGCCGGCAAACCGGCCACCACCGCCTTGCCCGCAATCGCTTCCAGACGTTGACGCGCCGCCGCCACCGCGCGGCCGAGCAGTGCGTCGTCGGGATAGTCGTTGCCGCGGCTCACCGCGGTCCGGTAGTAGGCGCGCGCATCCGTCAGCGCGCCGAGCCTCACTTGCACGTCGCCCTGATGAACCAGCGCCATCGCCACGCGAGAGCGCGCCGAACTGGTCGCTTTGGGCGAGTTCTCCTCGTTCGCCTGCATGGCGGTGGCCTCGGCGAGCGCGGCTTCCATCGCGACCAGCGTTTGCGCGTCCCTGAGCCGCCCTGCTTCGAGCGCGGCCACGCCCAACGCCGCGCATGACGCGTTCGTGCGGCACGGCACGTCCTTGCCCGCCAGCAGGTTGCGGCGATAGAGTTCGGCGCGCGAATCGGCCGCTTCCGTTTGCGCGGCGACGAGCGCAGGCATGAGCGCTGCGAGAGCAGCAGAAACGACAACGGCAGCAGCGACGATTTTGACGTTCATGAGCGGGAAAGGACGGTGGCGACGACGCGTTTCGAACGGGCGCTTCAACTAGCCGTATGCGCCACACGTCTAACGTGAGTCGCCACGGATGCTGGCCGTGATGCTGACAGAAAACCGGCGATCGCGCGAACCCTTGCGTGCCGCCGAAGCGGGCGGCCCATCGCGCGATTCAGGCGCAACGCCCGGCACGCGGCGCTCCGCGACTTTTCGAACAGGCACGGGCGTTCGCATCAAGCGCCTTCGACGGACCATGCAACACGCATCAAGCCGCCTGTCACGCGTGAACCACACACGATTTTTCACATCGGCAAGCGTTCGTTTGAAACTGTTCCCGTATGAGCGAACAGCAGGACGAAAGCGACGCGCCTCTAGCCGAGCGCCTCTAGCCGAGCGCCTGCACCCCGAACTTCTTACGATACGCGCCTGGGCTCGTCAACGCGATACGCCGGAAGTGCCGGCGCAGCGATTCCTCGGAACCGAAGCCCGCCAGCTCCGCAACGCGCGCCATCGGTAACTCGGCCGGTGCTTCAAGCAATTCTCGCGCGATCGCCACGCGTTCACGCACCAGCCATTCATAAGGCGCCATGCCGGTGGCGTCGTGAAATTGGCGCTGCAGCGTGCGCGGACTCATCGCCGCCCGTTCGGCCAGCGAGCGCAAGGTGTGCGGCAACGCAGGATGACGGCGCACCCAGTCCATCAGCTTGGCGAGGCGTCCGCCTTCGTCTTGCGGCATCGGCCGCGGCACGAACTGCGCCTGACCGCCCTCGCGATGCGGCGGCACCACGAGCCGCTGCGCGACCCGGTTGGCCACCGCGCTGCCGTGATCGCGCCGCACCAGATGCAACAGCATGTCGAGCCCTGCCGCCGATCCCGCCGAGGTGATGATCTGTCCTTCGTCGGCATATAGCGCATCAGGCTGCACGCGCAATTGCGGATAGCGCTGCTGCAATTTATCGGCGTAGCGCCAGTGTGTGGTGACGGTCTTGCCGTCGAGCACGCCCGCGGCGGCCAGCACGAACACGCCGGAGCAGATCGAGCAAAGGCGCGCGCCACGCGCGTAGGCGGCGCGATTTTTTTTCAGCAGCGGCTCGGGCGGCAATTCGTCGGCGTCGCGCCAGCCGGGGATCACGATCGTGTCGGCACGATCGAGCAGCTTGAGCGTGTACGGCGCGGCGACGGTGATGCCGCCGGCTGCCCGAATTGGACCGGGTTCGCTCGCGCATACCGCGAAGCGATACCAGTCCACGCCGAGCTCGGGACGTTCGAGCGCGAACAGTTCGGTCACGCAGCCGAATTCGAAGGTACAGAGCCGGTCGTAAGCCAGCGCGACGACAAGGTGATTGTGCATGGCACGATGTTACCGGAGATTGACGATTACGCCACGTATCCGGGGCGTGTGGCATCGCGACAATGAGGGCTACTGTCTCTGCACAAGTGACAACGTCGACCTCCGGCCCATCTGCCGGCACGAGCCGGCAACTCGAATAAAGAACCCTCACCAATACGCGACGCAAGACGCAATCACCTGCCTCGCCACAGGAATGCTGTTCGGATTCGCCTGCATTCAATCGAATGCAGACGAATCGCACCGAGGTAACGCCTCATCGGCAATAGCCAGCCGGAAACCCTCGTCGAGCCAGCCGGTAATGCCGCCGATCATTACCTTGACGGGGCGGCCAAGCTGGGCGAGCCTGATTGCGGCGCGCGTTGCTCCGTTGCAGTGAGGGCCCGCACAATAGGTGACGAAGAGCGTATCGGGCGGATACCCGGCGAGCTTCGACGCCACGATCTTGCCGTGCAGAAGATTCACGGCGCCCGGCACATGGCCGCGCGAAAAATGCGCGGCACTGCGCACGTCGAGCAGTACGAAATCGATCGAACGCGGGTCGCCGCTAGCGAGTGCCGCATGGACGTCGGCGCAATCGGTTTCGAACGACAACGACGCGCTGAAGTGGGCGAGCGCCGTGGCGCTGTCCGCGGGGGGTACGGATGAGACAGGGGACATATAGGACTCCTCGTGCGTGGATCATGACAACGCATTGTCCCGTTCTGCCGCACAGTCAGCCAGTGGCGCAATCGACAGATTCCAGTAACATCACGCCACAGCGCTATCCGCGTTGAAACGCGTTATCGCGAGTTCCGCTCCGACGTGTCCTGTCCTGCCCTGTCTTCCCATACGTCGCCTACACAACCGTCAATGCTCTCCCTGTGCTGGACGTTGCCTTGTGTGCCGCGCTATCGCATAGCTAATCCTAGCCATACTGCTCAAAAATATTCTGCCGATATATCATGCGTGTAGCGTTGGCGCGCCGGGGAGAAAAGCCGCGGTATTGAACAGGTGAAGGTGGGCTAGCTAGTCGCAGTCTCAACCCAGTTCGCCGGAATCACGATGATACGTACCGCCCTTTCGTCCATGTCGATCAACCAACGTTTCGGTATTCAGGTTGCGGTCGTCTTCGTTCCGGTCCTGGTGCTGTCCTGCTGGCTCCTCTCCCACGCATGGTCCGCCTACCTAAGAGCCGACGAGGCGCGCGATAGCTTTCAATCGTTCCGCCTCGCGCTGATCGCGATGGAGAAGGTCTCCGCAGAACGGGGGCCAACCAACGGAGTACTCGGAGAAGACCTGCCGATTCCCGCAGAGCGCGCAGCCGCGCTGCAGCGGGCACGCCATGAAAGCGATGTGCAGGTGGCCCGGCTGGCCGATTCGCTGCGCGGGGACCACTGTTCGCGCTGTTCCGGCGAACTCAGCGTCGTGAACGCATTGCAGACCGATCTGGCCGCTGCGCGGGCTAACGTCGATCAACTTGCCCGCCTCCCACGGGCGCAACGCGGAGATGGCGCGTTGCAAGACGCCGTGACCCGGATGATTGCGATCATCCCCGAGTTTATGCCGCTTGTGACGGCCACGACTGCCCGAGTGGTCAAGGGCGATGCCAATGCGCTCAACTGTCTGATCGTGGGCCGGCTTACCGCCGACCTGCGGGAACAGGCGGGACAACTGGGCTCGCGTTTCACGAGTGCGCTCGCCGTGCGCAGACCACTCACCGAAGACGAACTGCTCGGCATCGAACGTACGCGCGGCCGCATCGACCAGTTGCGTGCCATGATCGACGCGCGCACCGTGACCCTCGCCGCATCGGATCCGCAGGCACTCGCCGCGATGAACGACCAGTATTTCGGAGCTGGCTTGCGCTACGTCGCCACCGTGCGTGCGCTCGCCCTCCAACCTGGCGGCGCAGGCATCTCGACTGCACAGTTCGCACAGCACTACGTTCCCACCATGCGGGCGATTATCGGCTTTCGAGACAGCGTGGCCGCTCTTGCCGAAAGAGAAATCCGTAAAAACCACCAGGATGCACTTCTGCTTCTGGTCGGCACAGGCCTCGCCGAGGCCGCGCTGCTCGCCGTGTTGATCTGGATGATCGCGGGGTTCAGGCGTCATGTGATCGGCCCATTCGTTCAGGCCACTCATATTATCGATGCGATTGCGCGAGACGACCTGGCCACGGAGATCCCCGAGGTATCGGCCCGCAAGGAGATCAGCGGCATGTTCGACGCCATGCGCGTGCTCAGGAACAACAGCGCCGAGCGCCTGCGGCTCGAGCGGGATCGCCTGCATCTGATCGCGGAGCTGGCCACCATGGCGCAAACCGATCCGTTGACGCGACTTTCTAACCGGCGCGCTTTCGAAAGTCAGGCGCGCACCTTGATCGAGGATGCGAACGAGGCCGGCATGCAGATCGCGCTCGTCATGTTCGACATCGATCACTTCAAACGGATCAACGACACGCATGGCCATACCGTAGGCGACGACGCGCTGCGGCTCGTGGCCGACCTCTGCCGGGCGAGCTGGCGTCAGTCGGATGTCGTCGCGCGAATCGGCGGCGAGGAATTCGCGGTGCTGGTGCGCGTTCAGACCGCGTCCCACGCGTTCGACCTCGCCGAACGGCTGCGCCGGTTGATCGCGGACGCGCGGGTTCCCATCGGCGCGGACATGAGTTGCTCGATTACCGCGAGCTTCGGCATCGCTTTTTCTGCGGCGTCGGATGAGTTCGACGTCGTTGCGCTTCTCAAACGCGCGGACCGCATGCTCTACGAAGCGAAGCAGGCCGGACGCAACTGCGTCATGGTCGACACGGGCGACGCCCTGGACGGCCAGCTCAGCTGCTCCTAACACGCCTCAACAAAATATAAGGATTTCCTTATTCTGCTGTAGGCATGGTTCCCGCGAGCGATTTTATCTATTGAATTGTTTGCCTCTACTCTAGAATCAGCCTCTATCTGGCTATTATCGAGTACACGATTGACCTTGCGGGTCAGAGAGATCGTCAGGGTTTAATTGCGCTCAATGGAATTGAGCAAGACTTCGCTTTGCCTGTTCCCCGGACCTGGCTTTATCTCTTGTAGCCGGTCCCGTTTGGCATCGTGTTCGCGCGACGCTTCTTTCTTCTCTTCAGGAACCCGAATTCATTCCGAGGAAAATGACCCTAACCTCGTTGCGGAGCAATTCCGACACGGAAGCTCTTTTACAGGCATGTGTGAGCTTCGATCCATCTGACGCATCACATAGGGTGGTTATCCAGATGATGGTGATGCCTATGCTTCGGCGCCGCCTTGAACTATTGCAACTGGCAGCCCGCGTGGCACCTGCAAGCGGGCCAATTCAATCCGCGATACAGGAGATCGAGGCTGCCTTGAGCACCGCTTCGGCTCGTCTGGATCGCATGCCTCAACAAGACAAGGAAGCAGGCCGCAAGAAGCAAACACGTGGCTAACCCGATCATATGTCAAGCGATCCCCGCATACATTGCCCCCGATGCAAGCGCTACATCGTTCCGAAGCTCGCGCTCAACAGAAAGGCCACCAAACCGGACAGGCTCTATTGTCCGGATTGCGGCACGACGTTAAAGGATTTCTACAATGCATGGCCAGCTGCCATTATGGTTTTCGTTGTCATCGTATGCGTGATCTATTTCCGTCTCGGGCATGCGTGAAATTGGCTTTCCCTTCGCATTACAGGCTCGTCACATCCCGGCCGCTGCATTCAATTTCAGGTGCCTTGGCAGCAAGGCCATCTCCGGCTTTGGCACCGGCCGGCCATACAGGAATCCTTGCGCGACACGACAACCGTTCGCCTCCAGAAAGGCCGCCTGCTCGACCGTCTCGACCCCTTCCGCGACGACCTGCTGCCCCAGGCAGTGCGCGATGGACAGGATCGCCTTGACAAGCTCACCGTGACGCCGGTCTGTCGTCACCCCCTGGACGAACGATCTGTCGATTTTCAACGTGTCGATGGGGAATCGGACCAGATAGTTGAGCGCCGAGTAGCCCGTGCCGAAATCGTCGATGGCGATGGAAAATCCCATCGATCGGAGCGCCGAAAGCGTGCCCAGTATCGTGCTGTCCTCCTCCAACAGCAGGCTTTCCGTGATTTCGAGCTCCAGCCATTCAGGGCGACAGCCGGTTTCGTCGAGAAACTTGCCTAGCGTCGCGACCAGATCGCGAAACTGGAACTGGCTGGCCGACAGGTTAACCGCCACCTTGTGGAGTGCCACGTTGCCCGCGTTCCATTCGGCAGCCGTCAGGCAGGCCTCGCGTAACACCCACTCGCCCAGATCGGCGATCAGCCCTGTTTCCTCGGCGATCGGAATGAACTGGCTGGGCGGCACCAGGCCAAATCCCGGGCGTTTCCACCTCAGCAAGGCTTCCGAGCCGACTATTTCATTGGAAGGAAGCGAGACTTTCGGCTGGTAGTGCAATTCGAGTTCCCCGTGTTCGATCGCCCAGCGCAGGTCCGATTCGAGCAGCAGGTGCGCGGTGGCGTCGATCGTCAGATCTTTCGAGTAGAAACGGAAGCTGCGACGGCCGGCGCGTTTGACAGAGTACATCGCCGAGTCCGCGTATTTCATCAGATCGTCAGCTTCGACACTGTCGCCTGGATACACTGAAATGCCGATGCTGCACGAAACGAACACTTCTTTCCCGTTCAGCGCGAAGCGCTCGTCGAATCTGCCGAGGATCGTCCTCGATATATCTTCGAGAACACAGCGGTCGCGGATGTCCGGCAACAGAATGGCGAACTCGTCGCCCCCGAAGCGGGCCACGGTATCACAGGGGCGCACGCAGGCGCTCAGGCGCCTCGCCGCGTCGCGCAGCAACTCGTCGCCCACCGCGTGCCCCATGGTGTCGTTGATACCCTTGAAGCGATCCATATCGATCATCATTACGCCGGCGAGTTGGCCAGGCGCGGACCCATCGCCGGTTATCCGGCGCAAACGCTCGCTGAATAACGCGCGATTCGGCAACGCAGTGAGCTGATCGTAGTAAGCCATCTGGTGGATCTTCTGGCGAGAGACGTGCAATTCGGAAATGTCGCGCCCAACCGCCAGGACATGTTCAACCGTATCGTGCACGCCTCGCTCCGGGGCCAGCTTGATCAGATGGCAACGTTCCGCGCCGCCCTTCTCTGTCCAGCTCAATTCGAATTCGGCATCTTTTCCGCTCGCGAATACTTCCCCCAGCTTTTGCTCGTAAAGCAGCGTATTGGATCCGCCCGGACATTCGGACGGTTTCTTGCCGACCAGCGCGGCAGCGCCGCCTTCCACGAGCGCCGCAAAAGTCGGATTGACATACACGCGCCTGAAGCCTTTGTCGTAGCGTGCGATCGTGTCGGGGGAGTTCTCGACGAGGGTCCTGAATTCCCGTTCGCGCTCGGCAAGCATCTCCTCCGTATGCTTGCGCTTCGTGATGTCTCGCCCGACGCCGAGCACCCCGACTACATTGCCCTCCGCATCGAATAGCGGCAGCTTGCGTTTCTCGACCAACACATGTTCACCGGTACCCGGACGTGTGCCCCAATCTTCGCTGATGCAGATATGTCGTGCCGCGATGGCCGCCCTGTCCGTCTGCTGAAAACGTTCGGCTTCCTTTGCATTAAACAGGTGGTAGTCCGTTTTCCCGACGATATCGGACTCCCGCCTGCCGAACATACGCTCGAATGCGTGGTTGCAGGAAAGATAGATACCGTTGGCGTCCTTCAGCCATACCATGTCGGGAATGGTTTGCAGCACGCTCAGCAGGCGAACGCGCGCGGTGTCGAGCGCCTGCTCCGCCAGCTTGCGGGCCGTGACATCGCGCGACAGCACGAGGAACGTGTCGGTGCCTTGCGTTTCGCCAGGTTTCTTCGCCAGCGAATGTTCGAACCACCGGCGGCTGCCATCCGGCAGGTCGAAGATAATGGTGTGGTCATAGGTCACCCCCTCTCTGTCGGCTGCCCTGATAGCCTCCATCGCGGCCGTCGCCTGCTGCGGAGGCAACACTTCGCCGACCGTCCTGCCTAACAGCGTTTCCGCGGGGCTTGCAAGCATGTCCGGGTTTTTGGCCCAGACATTCAGGTATCGGCCGTCCCGGTCCAGTTCGAACAGAATATCGGGGATAGCCGCGATGATCCCCTCGGCGAAGTCGAGCGCACGCTTGAGATCATGTTCGGCCTGGCGCTGCTCGGTGATGTCGATCCCGATGGTCAGCACGGACGCGACAACGCCCGTTTCATCCCGTTCGGCAACCAGGTGAATGTGGTGAATGCGCTGCTGCCCAGCCTCCGTCGTGAAGCGCAATTCCAGTTGCCTTTCATTTCCGGAACGCGCTGTTTCCAGAATTGCGCCTTCGTATTCCTCAAATCGCCCGTCGGGGTAAAGCTGCATTGGCGTCTTGCCCGCCACCTCGTCGATTCCGTGACCGGAAAAGGCCGCCAGCTTGGGATTCTGGTAGACGATCTCTGCACGGATCGTATGACGCGCAAGATAATTCGGCAGATTCTCGGCAAGGGAACGGAACTGGCGTTCGCTTGCCGCCAGCGCTTCCTGCATGCGTATCCGATCCGTCATATCGCGACCGATACCAAGAATGCTGACAATCGTCCCCTCTTCATTTCTTTCCGGGATGATGCTGACCTCGTGCACCAGCAGGTTCCCCTCGCTATCGTATGCAGTCTGGCGCACGAACGGCAACGCTTCCCCGGTGGCCGCAACGTGGGCAATCGCTGCGCGCACCTGATCGTGGGATTCCGGAATCCGCGTGCCGATCAGGTCCGCTACGGGTTTCATCAAAATGCGTTCGTGCGTGGGGTTGACGTAGAGATAGTTGCCGAGGCAATCCCAGCGCGCGATATTGTCCGGCAGATTTTCAGCGAGAGAGCGGAACTGCCGCTCGCTGGTCACCAGCGCTTCACGCATCCCGCTGTTTCGATCGACGTTGGCGGCGAGGTGTGCGGCAACCTCAACACTCAGGTTTCGCAAGCGCAGCAAATGTGCTTGCAGACGCGTTGTTGCACTGTCTTCCGAAACATCGTCCTGTGCGGACACCTGGAGTTCCGCCGCAATAGCAGCGATTTCCTTCGCAATGTAGAGGACCTGTTCGATCCGCTGCTCGATTTCGAATGTCAACGCAGGCTCCAACGTAGTGGCGATATAACTCGGTTATGAAATGCAGCAAGTGCCGGAGCGCTGCCAGTGAGCGCCGGGAGCATCAGCGCCAGATTCACGCAGTCGACCGGAACACGGAGGCCCACAGTTCATTTTCACATATCCGCCCATCGGACAGACGCCTGGGCTATCGCCCGGTGGAACTTAGGCAGCGGATTCTTGTGGCTTGCGCAAAACCGTTGGGCTGAAGGGAGGCCTTACCGTCCTGGACCGATTGGATCTGAGTACCGACACCGGCGCGGCGCAACGAGAAATTGCATAAGACTTCCGCGTGCGAAGTTGAGGGAAGGTGTCTTGCGCCTCTCCACCGGAGCATATGTATACGGCCTCCCAGACAGTTTATTTAGCTGCAGTCAAGCAAGACTGTCCTGTTTTTGGCGTAGACAAACTTGACCTGTCTCCATGGCTGCGAGGACTGGGAGGTCGACGACACCCTCGCCGTCATTGAACAATTCTGTTTGCGAATGTCTGACTCAATGACGTCACGCGAACGCGAAACCAGAGGTTCCAGCCAGCCTGGCTGGAACCTGGCACGGCGGTGCGGCCTTCAACCTGGCCGAAGTGCGTTCAGGTAGCGATTGACTTCCGTCAGGAGCGCAGAGTGGTATTTTTCAGGTAAGCATCGGTCGTCGCCGAGGGACAGCAGATCTTCAATCCTGTCGCGGAACGCGGCGGCAATATCCGCCCGCATGGCGTTAGGCAGATGTGTCAGCATGCAAACCAGCAGCTCGCCAACGACCGCGAGACGCGCACCATGCTGAACAACGGCGTGGCCATTCGTCTTCGATAGCGTCGCAAGGGCATCGAGCAACACGCGGTCGCTCACTTCCCGGACTTGAATGCCCAAGGCGAGCAGCGATTGTTCGGACACAGCGGCTTGAGCTTCCCGGCTGTCGTCGTGTTGCACTTTGTAGGCGTTGTACATGTGGTCGGATCCAAGTCAGAAGGTTTGCCAGTCCTCGCCTGCGGTATCGGCTACAGCCGCTCCTGATTTGTCGGAACTGGTGGCTGGCGCGACCTTTGGCTTCGCAGGCGGAGTGTGACGCGTCTTAAGCATGGCCGGTGCAGGCAGGCGAGGTTTGCTCCTGGGTAGAACGACTCGCGGCGCCGATTGCACTGCGCCGGGAGCCATCTCGAACACCGAGACGGCATCTTTCAAACTGGTTGCCTGTTCCTCAAGCGATTGTGCGGCGGCTGCCGCCTGCTCGACGAGTGCCGCATTCTGTTGCGTCACTTCGTCCATCTGGCCAACAGCCAGATTCACCTGTTCAATGCCGCGGCTCTGCTCTTCGGAGGCCGCGGCAATCTCGCCGACAATATCCGAAACCTGCTTGATCGCCTGCTTGACCTGCCCCATCGTCGAACTGACTTCCACGGCTTGTCTCGAGCCGTCCTGAATCGTTGCCACCGACGAGCCGATCAGCTCCTTGATTTCTTTCGCAGCGGCGGCAGAGCGCTGAGCCAGGCTGCGGACCTCACTGGCGACGACGGCAAAACCACGTCCCTGTTCACCTGCGCGCGCGGCCTCCACCGCTGCATTCAACGCCAGAATATTCGTCTGGAAGGCGATGCCTTCAATGACACCGGTAATCTCCGAAATCTTGCTCGAACTTGCACTGATTTTCTCGATCGTGCCGACCATACCCTGGACGGTCTCGTTACCTGCGTCGGCGACTTCGGTTGCGCGCGTTGCCAGCGCATTGGCCTGGCGGGCATTGTCGGCATTCTGCTTTACCGTCTCGGTCAGTTGCGTCATGCTCGCGGCGGTTTCCTCCAGAGACGCAGCCTGTTGCCCGGTGCGGGCTGACAGGTCGGTGTTGCCGCTGGCGATTTCCCGCGACGCCACCGTGACCGACTCAGCGGATGTCTTGATCCCGTAGACCGTATCGCTCAGCTGTCGATCCATTTTCTTGAGGGACGAGAGAAGTTGGCCGAACTCGTCTTGCGATTCGATCTGGACGTCGTTTCCGAGCTTCCCGGCGGCGATCTGATCCGCAATGTTGACTGAAGCACTCAACGGCACGAGGATCGCCCGCAACAGGTAGATCAAGGCGCCGGCAGCGAAAAGCAACGCACAGGCGATTACGCCAAACGAGATATAGCGCGCATTCGAAATGGCCGCTTGCTGCGCTGTGAAACGCGCTTGAGCCGTTGTCCGCAACTCCTGTTTCATTTTGGTGAGAATGCCGAACACGTGGTTGGCATTGTCCTTGACTTCCAGCCTGTTGACTTCAGCGCCACCCTTCACGTCGCCAGCCTCGATGCGCTCCACCTGGTGCTTCATCCCGGCCGCCATTTTCTGGTAGGCGTCCCGCAGCTCCTTGACCGCCGCGAGCTTGTCGCCATCGCGATGACTTTCCAGATCGCCGATAACCTTGTCGACCTTGTCAAAACGTTCCGCGTTTTCCTGCTTCCATCCGGCAATCGACGCAGGGTCGCCGATCGCGATCATTCTGAGAATGTTGATGTCGGATCGGGTAAGCAGTCCATCGATCTCACTCACGGACGCCGCGTCAGAAAAATCGGTCTGGTACATCGATTCCATTTCTCCCCCAGCGGCATTGAGGCGCGTGAGAAAGAAGGCGCTCAAGGCAAGCGTCACGAGCACCAGGCTCGCGACAATGGCAATGAGCCTTTTTTTAATGCTTAAATTCATTGAAAATCCTTATCTGTAATGCCCGAGGCGCGAGTTCACCGCTTTCCCGGCGCCAGCCGGAGCGCATTGATCCTCGCGAGGGTTCAACTGAATGCCGCGGCAAACCTTGTGCTCTCCCGTTTGCGCGGCCTCTATAGGAAATAACGGCAACGGCTACTGAGGCTGAATAGCTACTCCTAGCGATGCAAGCCGCTAATTAGCGCGTCAGAAGGCTGCCAAACAGTTTGCATCCATTGCGAGATCTTTCCTTAAGCAGTTCTAGCCGGAGCTATCCTGATGGCTTGCATTGAGCACGGCGAGTCCAATGGCGGAACGGGAATCGACCATAAGTTTTTCAAGAACACGGCCGACATGAATGCGCACAGTCCAGTAACTGATGTTTAACCTGGCCGCTATCTGCTTGTCGGCGAGACCCTTGAGCAACAGGTGGCATATTTCTCCTTGACGCAGAGTCAGGTCGAACCGTTGCTGAAGCCAGGGTCCGGACCCGATCGTATGCGCGAGCAGGTGCACCACGCACGCACGCCCCTTGTTTCTCGCGCTGACTGCGTGTTCGACGCAAAGATTGAAACCGTTCCACTGCAACGTCAAAGTCGAGTCGCGCAGTATCAGGGATAACAGACGGTACAACGCTTCCCTCTCGCCACTTTCCAGGTCGGCCATGAGTTTGCGAGCCTTGTGATTGGGCTTCGGGTCTTCCGATTCCTGAACCAGGAAGCTGGCACAACTGCCGGTAGATATCCCCGCCTGATCGTTAGCGCGCGCAATGACGCGCAAATGGTATTCGTTGACAAGGTGAGGACGCAGGACATTGAGCAAGGCAACCTCCCGTGCTCCAAAGCGCTTTTTCGGGTTGCTCGTCCAGAAGCGATAGTCGAACTGGACTTGATCCGTGTCGTGCAGATACAGGTCGATGCCGGAGTACACCTTGTAAGGGGACAGAAAATCGCCAAAGAATTCTGTTCTACGGAGTGCTCGACGATCGATCAAGGTATCGCTCGGTGTTGGATCATGGCGTCCGCGTTGCAATGGCCAGAAGGGATCAAGGAACTGGAATCGCTGCTCGTAGTCAGCGGCCATCTGAGCGTCGCGCCCCCAGTGGGTGGCCTGCTCGAATCGACCCGCGCGGCCGTTCCATACGGCGTGTCCAATGAAGTCTGCCTGGAACAAAGCCGTCAGCTTCTGGATAGCGACTGGACGGTCGATAAGGCTCAGGTGTGACGGCTTGCCGAGTAAATCGACCAGATCCACTAAGAGGCGAAGATCTTCGGTACTAAAGTGCATGGTGTGCGGTGCAATTTTTTTCTGAGCCTGGTTGCATGTACCAGCGTCTTGAATATGGACCTCATGTCGAATGCAGACACGATGATTTCACTATACGAACCACGAATTCCGGCTCGCAGCCAGGTGAGCGTCGGTCCGGCCAGAATTGATCAGGCCGGGAAGAATATCCGTCTGAACGGAATCAAAACGCTGTTGCACCTGGAGCAAACTCTGGAATGCAAATAGTGGGATAAACATTAGCGCCATCTATCCAATCAAAAGCATCCCGCTCAGGCGCTTTCCAATACTTACTTTTTCGTTTTCCTCCTGGTTATGTTATGTGCCCGCGTGAGGAGCCCCCATTTACGCCGGCGTGTAGCGATGTTCAATCTGGCCATAACGTATTGACGGCACAGGCGAACGAAAGCCAAATAGGGCGCGGGATGAGATTTTTGTAGGGTTTTACTGAAATCGAGGTAGGTAATCGTGTTGATTCGATAGACGCCGGTAAATGATTGCGGACCTCTTAAGCGCGCTTCGCACCCTATTCGATTTCTATTCGGCAATCCGGCAAACTGGACTTTGCCAATTTGCGCTCACACTCCGTACGCGCAACGCATACGCTTGACCCTTCCAGATACGCGTGCAGCCACGCTTGCGTGACGGCATGCCCTACCCGTCAGGTCCGCCAATGATTCGTCAAAATTCCGCTCCGTACGCCGCCCTGCTGCTGCGCATCAGCCTGGGTGTGCTGTTTGTCGCTCACGCGCTGCTCAAGCTGTTTGTTTTCACTATCCCGGGAACGATCGAGTTTTTCCAGTCAATCGGTTTGCCCGGGCCGCTTGCCTATCTGGTGATCGCACTGGAGCTATTCGGCGGGATCGCCTTGATCCTTGGATGGTACGTTCCGTACTTCGTGGTTCCACTGGGATTGGATCTCGTTGGCGCGATCGTCACCGTGCACGCGGCAAATGGTTGGCTTTTCACCAATAAGGACGGCGGGTGGGAGTACCCTGCCTTCTGGCTTGTCGCCCTGATCGTATTGCTTCTCCTCGGCGACGGCGCGTTCGCGCTCAGACCGGTCCGCAAAGCAGATTGACCGCCACGGCGACCCGGGGTTTCAGGATCGCGTTTCCACCACGCCCACGCTCACGCCCTGACCGGCGTGGCGCGGCCTGCCGTCTCTCCCGGCCAGATTCATCGAGACTCAATTCAAGAGGCATCCTATCCAGTCTCTCTGCTCATTCAGAGCGGAGCGCACGTCCAAGTGCGCTCCGCTTTTTTTTGCTCGCGTGCCACGCTCACGCACGCCCATCGCGCGTGCCTCGAACGGCAAAAATAGGCCTTAAAACAAGCCTCTACAGATAAACCCTCGGCGACGGTTTGCCAATTTCGGCTAAAGACATTTTTTTGGCATCCCTAGATTTCTCCTCACGGCAACCCGAAGAAAACCGTATCCGGTTCGACAAGAGGAGTGGGAAATGAAGCAATTTTTTAAGCTGGGCGTAGTGGCCATTTGCAGCGGGTCGATTGCGCTTGCATGGGCAGAGTCCGCCAACGATCTGACGATTACCGGTGCGCAGAAGGGCGCCAGCAGCGACGGCGCAATACCTGCGTTCGCCGGCCGGGATACGCCGCAAGCCGGATGGAGTGCAGGCAAGGTGCGCGGCGACTACTGGAAATACAAGGACGAGAAGCCTCTGCTTTCGATCACCGCGGCCAATCTCGACAAGTACGCGAGCAAGCTTTCTCCGGGACAGCTCGCCCTGTTCAAGCAGGTCAAGAACTACCGGATGGACGTGTATCCCACCCACCGCGATTGCAGCTATCCGGACTGGGTCCAGGAGAACACCAGGAAGAACGCCGACAGCGCAAAACTCACCGCAAGCGGCGACCATTTGCAAAGCGCCACCTTGCCTGGCCTGCCCTTCCCCGGCGCGAAGACCGGCCAGGAAGCAATGTGGAATTACCTGACGCGCTATCGCGGTGTCGGTGCCGAATGGGCGAAGGTCTACACGATGGTATCGCCGCGCCCGGGCAGCACCGACTGGATCTCGGTCACGAGCCGCCAGACGCTGTACTTCCCTTGGGGCAAGAAAGGAGCAAACGCGCTCGGCCCGAAGGACTCGCTGTTTTCAATCTACTACGGCTATGACTCGCCCGCGGCGTTTGCAGGTCAGGCCATCGTTCAGACCTTCCACTTCGCCGACAACGAAGCGGAGGCGTACTACTACTTCCCCGGACAGCGCCGCGTGCGTCGCATGCCGTCGTACAACTATGACGCGCCGCAGATCGGCTTCGAGAACCAGTACACCGTCGACGAACCGTGGCTGTTCAACGGCGACATCGATCGCTTCGACTGGAAGCTCGTCGGCAAGAAGGAACTGTACGTGCCGTACAACGCGTTCGCGATGTACGACTTCAACAAGAGCGTCGGCGACGTGTTCAAGCCAGACGCGGTCGATCCGTCCGCACGCCGCTATGAACTGCATCGCGTCTACGTGGTCGAGGCGTCGCTGAAGTCGACGATGCGCCACGTGTCGCAGAAGAAGGTGCTGTATCTCGACGAAGACAGCTATCTCGCGCTGATCGGCGAGGACTACGACGGACAGGGCAAGCTCTGGAAGACCAAAGAGGGTTATCCGATCCCCGTCTGGGAGCTCGGCGGAACGTGCGACGTCGAGCCGTTCGTGCAATACAACCTGCTCAACGGCCGCTACGTCGACGATCAGACCGTGATCGGCGCCGGCCGGGACGTGCGCTATTTCGAAGAGTCGAGCGATCCGCGCTTCTCGTCGAATTACTACTCGGCAGAAAACCTGCGCTCGATCAGCGAGCGATAGGCAAACGATAAGCAAACGATCAGCAAACGAATACGCATCGACAGATGCGTCTCCACAGGGATCGGGCTCACATACGAGGTTTGGGGATGAACAGGATAACGAAACGCGCGGCACGCCGCGCGAGAAGCGAAAGCGCCGAGCCAACGCAAGGCGCATTCACTGTAATGCATGGAACCGCGATGCGCCTATCGGTCGCGACGTTGCTTGGCCTGTCGGCCAGCGCGTATGGCTACGACTTCGATACCGGCATCGGCGACCTGCACGGCTCATGGGTCTCCAATCTGACGGGCGGTGCCGGGATCCGCGTGAAAAACCCAAGCTGCTCGCTCACGGGCGATCCGAACTCATACGGTTGCGGCGCGGCGGCCAACGTCGGCCAATGGGGATTTGGCGACAACGGCGACCTGAACTATCGCAAAGGGCAACCGTTCAGCACGTACGTCAGCGCCACCAGCGAGCTGCTCTTGACCATGCCCAACGAGGGCTACAAGTTCATGATCCGCGGCACGGGCATGTACGACTTCCTCGCGGGCGACACCTCGAGAACGCCGCTGTCCAGCGACGCGCGTGCACAGGTCGTCTACAACGCGCAACTGCTCGACCTGTGGGCCGAAAAGGACTTCTCGATCGACAGCCAGCCCGCCCACGTGCGGGTCGGCAACCAGGTGATCAACTGGGGAGAAAGCTACTTTGCATCGGGAGGCATCAACGCCACCAATTCGGTCGATATCCAGAAGCTCCTGATACCGGGCACGCAACTCAAACAGGCCCTGTTGCCGGCGCCGATGATCAGCTTCGCGGCCGGTCTCCCGGCTGGCCTGAGCACCGAGGCGTACTACCAGTTCGGCTGGAACGGCAATCGCTATCCGCCCGTGGGCAGTTACTGGTCGGTGGCGAACAACTTCGGCCGCGGCGCGGTCGCGGCGACGGGCAGCACGGTCAACGCCAACCTCGGCGGCGTGGATGCCGGCACCATCGCCGGTTCGAACAGCGGCAACTCGACCACCCTCTCGGCGATCAACAGCGGCCTGATCAGCGGCCAGTACGCCGGCTCGCCATACAATTCGATCGGCATTCCGGCATCGACCGCGCTGCCCAGTTACACCACGCCGCAATTCGGCGTGAAGCTGGGTTACAAGCCGCACAACGCCGACGTGAACTTCGGCTTCTACTACGAGAACTATGTCGACAAGGCGCCGGTGCTCTCGACGCTCGCCAACGGCACCAACCAGTTTACCTACCTGAAGAATCGTCAGTTGTTCGGCGCCAGCGCGAACTTCTCGATCGGCGACTGGGCAATCGGCACCGAACTGTCATACCGGCCGAAGGATGCAGTCGCGCTGTCGGGGTGTTTCGGCGCGGGCGGCCCACTCGACCTGAACACTAACGGCGTGTCCGGCGTGAACTGCCAGCAATGGGTCGACCGGAAGAAGTTCCAGTACGACCTCAACGGTCAGCTGAATCTCACACAGAGTGCTTATCCGTTCCTCAAACTGTTGCACGCCGACCTCGCGGTGCTGACCGCCGAACTGACGTGGATCTACTACCCGGGGCTGAGTGCGAGCGGTGTCACGCGTTCCGTGAACGGCACGACGGTCACGCAAGTGCCGGCGGCGGGCTATAGCACGTGGCTGAACAACAACTCGGGGCTCGGCTACCCGATCATCGCGGCGCAAGGCACTGCGAGCTCGGTCGGCGCCACGGTCGACTTCAACTGGACCTACGACGGCACTGTCATTCCCGGCTGGCAGGTGACGCCCGGCGTGACGTTCTCCGATGCGCTCTATGGCTACACCCCGACGTTCACGGCAAATTATCTGCAGGGCGCGAAATCCGTCAACGTGTATGTGCTGTTCAACCAGAATCCGGCCGTGTGGCAAGCCGGCATCAACTTCACAGCGTTCTTCGGCGGACATCAGAGCGTCGGCCAGCCGTATGCGGACCGCAACTTCGTGGGCCTGTTCGCCACCCGCAATTTCTGAGGTTCGAGCATGAGATCCGGCGGCAGGCACAAGCGTGCTTTTGCCGCCGGCGTCTCGTGACCTATTTGAAGGAATTCCGCCGTGTTAAATCACTTCGTCAGTCGGCTCGAACGACTCTTCTTCGGCCATCGCGCAGTCACGCTAGGCGTCATCGGCATTTTCACCGCGGTGATGGCGGTGTTCGCCCTGCAACTACGCATGGAGGCAGGCTTCGACAAGCAGATGCCGACCGGCCACGAGTACATCCGTACGTTTCAGCAGTATCGCAGTGATCTGTTCGGCGCCAATCGCCTGACGATGGTGGTGAAGGCGCGCCATGGCAGCATCTGGACGCCGCAAGGTCTCGCCAGGGTCTATCAGGTGACCCAGGCCGTGACCTTTCTGCCGAACATCGATCGCCAGGGCGTGCAGTCGTTATGGACGCCCAATACCTTCGTCACCGAAATTGCCGAGGACGGGTTTCGCGCGAAGCCGGTTATCGACGGATCGATCACCTCGGCGCAGTTGAACCCCGCTCTCGTCGAGACGATCCGCCAGTCGGCGGCCCTCGGCGGCTACGTCGGCACGCTGGTCTCTCGCGATCAGACGAGCGCGATGATCACGGCCGATCTGAACGACCATGACGCCGCCGGTCACGCGCTCGACTACGTGCAGTTCAACCACACCCTGGAAAACCTGCGTCAACGCTACGAAGATGCCGACTACGAAGTGCAGATCATCGGCTTTGCCAAGCAGATCGGCGACGTCGCCGAGGGCGCTTCGTCGGTGCTCGGCTTCTGTGCGATCGCACTGCTGCTGACCGCCCTGGCAGTCTACTGGTATAGCCACTCTGTCCGCTTCACGATCCTGCCGATCGTCTGTTCGCTGACGTCGCTGGTGTGGCAGTTCGGCACCCTTCGACTGCTCGGCTTCGGCCTCGACCCGCTCGGCGTGCTGGTGCCGTTTCTCGTCTTCGCGATCGGGGTATCGCATGGCATTCAGCAGATCAATCACATCGTGCGCGAACTGTCGCACGGCAAGTCGACGCTGGAGGCGGCCCGGCACAGCTTCCACGGTCTGCTGATTCCCGGCACGCTGGCATTGATCACCGCGCTCGTTTCATTCATCACGCTACTGCTCATTCCGATCCCGATGGTGCGTGAACTGGCGATCACCGCCTCGCTCGGCGTCGGCTACAAGATCATCACCAACCTGATCATGCTGCCCGTCGCGGCCTCGTGTTTTCACTTTACCAAAGCCTACGCGGACCGTGCCCTCGTCAAACGCGAACGCCGTTCCACGTGGCTGCGCATGCTGGCACGCGTTGCGGAGCCGAAATTCGCCTATGCGGTTGTCGGCGTCACTGCCGCGATCTTCGTGCTCGCCGCGTGGCAAAGCCGCGACCGCGTGGTCGGCACGCTGGAACCCGGAGCGCCCGAGTTACGCGCCGACGCCCGCTTCAATCGCGACGCGGTATCGATCGCCAACAGCTACGACATCGGCCTCGACTGGTTGACGGTGGTGTTCGAATCGAACGGCGCGGCTTGCGACAATCCACGCGTCGGTACCTTCGAAGACGATTTCGCCTCGACGATGCAGCGCGAGCCCGGGGTGGTGTCGGTGCAATCGTATCCGGCCATGCTGCGCACCTACAACGAGGGCTATAACGAGGGCAATCCGAAGATGAACGTGGTGCCGATCGACTCCGCCAACTACGGCGCGCTGTCGGCGGAAATCGGCCGGGTGCGGGGCTATATGAACAAGGACTGCAGCATGACGGCCGTGCATCTGTTCCTGACCGACCACAAGGCCACCACCCTGACGCGCGTACTCGACGACGTCAAGCACTATCGCGCCACGCACCCGCTCGACGGCCTGACCCTCCGTCTCGCGGCCGGCAACGGCGGTGTGCTCGCCGCCACCAACGAGGAAGTCGCGCAAAGCGAGCTGCCGATGATGCTGTACGTCTACGCGGCCATCCTGATCCTCGTGTTCTTCGCCTATCGCGACGTGCGGGCGATGATTGCATGCTGTACGCCGCTCACGGTCGCCACCTTCATCGGCTACTGGTTCATGAAGGAGCTGCACATCGGACTGACCGTCGCGACGCTGCCGGTAATGGTGCTCGCCGTCGGCATCGGCGTCGACTACGCCTTCTACATCTACAACCGCCTGCAATGGCACATGGCCAACGGCCAGCCGATCGTCAAGGCCGTCGAGCATGCGATGCTGGAAGTGGGCGTGGCGACCATCTTCACTGCGATCACCCTTGCGCTTGGCGTCGCCACCTGGAGTTTTTCGGCGCTCAAGTTCCAGTCCGACATGGGCAAGTTGCTGGCGTTCATGTTCGTGGTCAACGTCGTGATGGCGATGACCGCCTTGCCTGCGCTCGCGGTCGTGCTCGAGCGAGTGTTCCCGCGCAGAAAACCGGTGCGCGCCCCCGGCATTCTGAGCCACTGACGCACCTCGCTCATCGAAGGGAAACCGATATGATCAAATCGACACTGCTGCTCGCGTCGCTGTGCGCCGCGCTCGCGGTTCAACCCGGCTTTGCCCAGTCCCCCAGCGCGCCGGGAGCAAAGCCCCTCGCCATCACCGCGGCGCATGCCTGGACCGATCCCGCTCACTCGCTGCTGCTCGACGCGGCCTATGCCGGGTCGAGGATCGTCGCGGTCGGCGAGCACGGCATCGTGCTGCTGTCCGACAACGGCGGCGAGACCTATCGGCAGGCCAGCGCCGTGCCCGCATCGACAACCTTGACCGCCGTCCATTTCGCCAACGCGCGGGACGGCTGGGCGGTCGGTCACTGGGGCGCGATCCTGGCAACCACGGACGGCGGCGAGCACTGGACGCTGCAGCGCTCGGACCCATCGATCGATCAGCCGCTGTTCTCCGTCTATTTCAAGGATGCCGTGCATGGCTGGGCCGCCGGTCTGTGGTCGCTGTTGCTGGCGACGAACGACGGCGGCAAGACATGGACCCGGGTCGCCCTGCCCGCGCCGCCGGGAGGCGGCAAGGCCGACCGCAACCTGTATCACCTGTTCGCCGACAGCCGCGGCGTGCTCTTCGTCGTGGCCGAACAAGGGCTGGTGCTGCGTTCGCGCGACGACGGCGCATCATGGGAGTACCGCGAAACGGGCAACAAGGGCAGTCTGTGGGCGGGCACGGTTGCACCGGACGGTTCGGTGCTGGTCGGCGGTCTCCTTGGGCACCTTTACCGCAGCACCGACGACGGCGATACCTGGACGCCGCTCGACTCAGGATCGAGCGGTTCCATCACGGCGCTGGGCGTCGCGGGCGGCCAGGTCATCGGCGTCGGACTCGACGGCTTTGTGATCAGAGGCACGCCGGACGCGGCGCATTTCGCCGCGACCCAGCGGCCCGACCGCGCGGCGCTGACAGCCGTATTGACGAACCCGCGCGGCGTGCCGATCCTGCTTTCGAAGGACGGCATCCTGAAGCCCCAGTAAAGGGAGCGACTTCAGCAGCGAGGAAAAACCACGGGGAGCCCGTGCGAAATGGCTACGGTAACGGCGCCTGGCGTCGATCAGGTACGCCCCAATGCAGACACAGCGTCACGGGTTGCCAATTTGCGCTCCCGGCTGCGATTTTGGCTCCCTAAAGTGCATTGCATCGCGCACGGCAATCGGAAAGGCAACCGACCACCGTGCGCACAATCGTTCCGAACCAGAGAATCCCTTGCCCGATCACCCATTCTGGAGTCAAGCACATGACTGTCGTAGCTGAATCACCCGAGTCGACCGAGCTTCGGCAAGGTGCGTTGGGCCTCGGGTTCATCATCTTCTTTGTCATTTCCGCAGCGGGCCCGCTCGTCGCCATCGCCGGCGGCTTCCCCATCGGCATCATGCTCGGCAACGGCGCGGGCACCCCGTCCCTGCTGATCGCCACGGTGGCGATACTGCTGGTGTTCTCCGCAGGCTACACCGCGATGGCCCGCCATATCACCAACGCAGGCGGCTTCTATGCATTCACCGCCCGTGGACTGGGCGGCACCGCCGGCGGCGCCGCGGCCCTGCTCGCGCTGCTTGGCTACAACACGATGCAGATCGGCCTCTACGGCATGTTCGGCGCCGTCGTATCGGGATTGCTAGGCAGCCGCTTCGGCATCGACGCGCCGTGGTGGGCCTGTTCGTTTGTGGCGCTGGCCAGCATTGCCGTGCTTGGCTACCGGCAAATCGATCTCTCGGCGAAGGTCTTGAGCGTGCTGGTGTTCGGCGAATATATCGTCGTACTGATCCTCGACCTGGCGATCCTGAAAGCAGGCGGCGACAGCGGGATCAACGGCGCGTCGTTCACGCCCCATGCGTTTCTCAGCGGCACCCCGGCGATCGGCCTGCTGTTCTGCTTCGCGAGCTTCATTGGCTTCGAGGCCACCACGATCTACAGCGAAGAGGCAAAGGATCCGCATCGCACGGTGCCACTGGCGACCTATATTTCGGTGTTGCTGATCGGCGTGTTTTACGCGTTCTCCGTGTGGTGCATGGTTATCGGCGCGGGCGACGGCAAGATCGTCAAAACGCTGACGGCCCTGTCCGACCCGACGACTTTCCTCTATACGCTGTCGGATCACTACGCGAACAAAACCCTGACCACGGCGATGAGCCTCCTGTTCATCACCAGCGTCTATGCGGGACTGCTCGCCTTTCATAACTCGGCGTCGCGCTATTTCTTTGCGGCGGGCCGCGAAGGTCTGCTGCCGAAAATGATCGGCCGCACCCATCGCATCCATCAGAGCCCTCACATCGGCTCGATCATCCAGACGGTGCTCGCCGCCGCCGTCGTGCTGGCCTTTGTCGTTGCCAGGACCGATCCGGTTCTGACGCTGTTCTCCTGGCTCACGAACGTCGCGACGCTTTGCATCATTGCGTTGATGGCGCTGTCGTCCGCGGCTGTGTTTGCATTCTTCAGACGGGTTCGTTCCGGCCCGGAAGGCCCGCTGCGCACATTCGTCGCCCCGCTCGTCGCGGGTCTGACGCTAGCCGTCGTGCTGGTTCTCGCCATCGTCAACTTTTCGGTGCTGACCGGCGCCAGCGTGGCGTTCTCCTACGCACTCACGGCGTTGCTGCCGGTCTTCGCGGTCATCGGCACGGTGCTGGCGAGAAAGCTCAAACGCCGCGACCCCCAGGCCTTCGCCCGGCTGGGCAGTTCCAAGCTATAACGCATCGCCTGCGCTGCCTCGTGCACACGGCAATACGTGTGCACGAGGCGGCACGTGGATCTCATCTTACCCAGAGAAAACAGTGGAAATGAACAAGCTGGACTCGCTGACTTACTACGCCGCGACGAAAAAATACGATCTCAGGTTTCCTGTGCTCAACGAAGACATCGATGCCGATGTGGTCGTGGTGGGCGGCGGCTTCTCCGGGATCAATACGGCGCTCGAACTGGCCGAACGCGGCATCACCAACATCGTCGTGCTCGAAGGCCGCTACCTCGGCTATGGCGGCACCGGGAGAAACGGCGGCCAGATCATGGCCGGCATCGGTCACGACCTCGATGCGATCAGGAAGCATGTCGGCGACGAAGGCCTGCAGCAGATCTTCAAGATCAGTAACGAAGGCGCAGGCATCATCCGGTCGCGCATCGCCAAGTACAACATCGACGCCGATTTCTGCTTTGGCTACGCCTACCTCGGTTTCAACCAGCGTCAGGAAAAGACACTGCGCGCCTGGGAACAGAGCTTCAAGGCCGTCGATCCCACGGTCGACGTGCAACTGCTGACCGGTTCGGACGTTCGCAAGGTCGTGGGCTCCGATGTCTATGGAAGCGCCCTTCTGCACATGGGCGCGGGTCATGTGCATTCGCTGAATCTTCTGCTGGGCGAAGCGCAGGCACTAACGAGCCATGGCGCGAGGATTTTCGAAAACAGCGCGGTGATCGATGTCGAGTACGGCGAGCGGGTGACGGTGCGCACGGCGATGGGATCCGTGCGCGCCTCGAAAATGCTCTGGGCGTGCAATGGCTTCCTCAACGGCATGGAACCGGAGATCTACCGCAAGACCGTCAACACCTATGCGTTCCAGCTGTGCACCGAACCGCTTTCCGATGAACTCATTCAGCGCATCAGTCCGATTCGGGGAGCGTATAGCGATATCCGGCCGGTCATCGACTACTACCGCGTCACCAATGAGAACCGTCTGCTGTTCGGCAGCGCGACGGCGCTCCTTGACTACATCCCCAGCGACCTGAAGGCGTGGAACCGCGGTCTCATGCTCAAGGTATTTCCCTATCTGAAGGACGTCAAAATCGATCTGGCGTGGGGCGGCCCGCTTTGCTGCGGCGCAAACCTGTTTCCGCAGATCGGCTCGCTGGCGGCCCATCCCAACGTGTTCTATGTGCAGGCGTATGCGGGATTCGGCGTGACCCCGAGCCACATCGTATGCCGCGTGCTTGCCGAGGGCATGAGCGAGGGGTCACAGCGCTATGACCTGATGAGCTCGATTCCGCACCTGAACATCTTTGCCAAGGACAGCTTGCGCGCCGTCATGACCACCGGCGGAAAGGCATGGAACCAGCTTAGCGGGTTCTGGAAAGGGCGCCGCTAATTTCTTTCACCGTAGTAAAAATGGAGAACGACATGCTTAGCATCAAATTGGGCGCACCGCCGCCGGCCCTGGACTCGTGGGGCACAGTCGCCGACCTGGGGTCGACGATTATCGAAGGAGACGTCCTGGCGTTCGGCCACATTCACTTTGGCACCCCGACCGCGCCCGTTAGCGCCGGCTACTTCGCCTGCACGAAAGGTCAATTCGACATGGTCTACCCATTTACCGAACATGCGACCGTGATCGAAGGCGAATGCGTGCTGCGCAATGGGAATACCGGCGAATCCGTTCACTACAGGGCCGGCGATAGCTGGTTCATCGAGAAAGGCACGCCGATCTCCTGGCACATCCTGACGGACAGATTGACGAAACACTACCTGGCCGTGGCATAGCCCGGGAGGGTCGACTAGCGTCCAGTCACCGAGTGTCACTTCGGCCGATTGCGCTTGTCGACCCGACCGAGTGCAGCCGGGTTCCGCCGGTTCTCCGTCACGCCCATGACATCGGGATACAGCCCGCTATTCCCTACCCCGTCAAACGGGATTGCCCTTATCGCAAGCGTGAAGTTTGCGAAGGTAGCTCTCCGAACAGATCGCGATATTCCCGCGCAAAATAGCCCAGGTGAGTAAATCCCCAGCGAGCGGCGGCATCGCCTACCAGCAATTCATTCACGCTGGTCGAGCGTAGCAAACGATGCACGGCGTTAAGCCGGATCGAACGCAGATATTCGACGGGTGTCACGTTGGCGACCCGCTGGAAACTGGTCTGCAAGGTACGGCGGCTGCAGCGCAACGCGCGGCAGAGGTCGAGCACGGTGATCGGTTGCTCGGTATTCTCCTGAAGGATGCGCTCGCAGCGGCGCACGATATCGCTGTACGTGGTGTGCGTCAGGTCGCGGTGCGCCTCGCCTGTCGCGCTGTCGAGCAGACCGAGCAGCACGCTGATCAACTCATCCTTGAAGCCCTTGGCGGCCGCCGGATGCGTGAACGCACTGGCATTGCGCTCGGCCGCGTCGAGAAACGGCGCAAGCCGCTCGCGCAACATCACGCCCTGCTCGTCCGCGAGGCGCAGCACGTTCTGTCTCATCTGCCGCGCACACGACTCGCCAACCACCTCGCTGACCAGCTCGTCCATCACGTCGGTCGGCAAGCTGATACCGACGAAATGCATCGACTCGGGCGTGTGAAACCGGAATTCCTCGGCTGCGCCGAGCAGCAGGAGCGCGTAGCCGTCCACCCGTTGTCCCTGGAAGGTGCCGACGAGCGGCGCATAGAGCGGAACCGCCAAAGACGATTGCCCCACAGGGGCGGTACCCTGTTGCGCGACCCGGCGATTGGTCGTCTCGCGAAAAAAGTGGAAGTCATTCGAGGAGGCCTGGACCAGCGTGCTCTGGAAACGTCCCGGTGTGATCTGGCGATACACCTGTTCCCAGCCACTCACCGCCAACGAATGATCATGCACGTCTGCGAGCGCGCTGATCTGGAATTCCATCGTCTCCCCCTGCTCACGTTCGATATGCTGCACGATTTCCTATGTGGCGACTCCACACCCCATTCGTAGGACCAGACTGAGACGGCACAACGAAGCCTTGAAGAGGGGTACTGATCACGCTCCGTCAATCTAGGACGACAAATTGAATCCGGAAAGACAAATCGTCCGTCAACCGCCCTGCACTGCATCGTTATGCCGATTTGTGAGCATGCGCCGCGCCCAGTCTTTCAAAATTCATACGGCAAAGGCGTGGCGTAGCAAATCTGAAAGCCCTCTCGTGAATTGAACGGATTGCGCTACAACCACGGCGTCTCGACATGGAAGCAGCCGGGCAGATCAGGCTCGCAATTGCGCTTGCGGCTCAGTGCGCGATGCACACGGACTTGGTTTCGGTGAAGCCTTCAATGGCGTACTTGCCGAATTCGCGGCCAATGCCCGACTGTTTGTAGCCGCCGAACGGCATGCTCGGGTCGAGCGGCACATGCGAGTTGACCCAGACGGTGCCTGCGTCGATTTGCTGGACGAGGTTCATGACCGCGCGTAGATCGTTGCTCCACAGACTCGCGGCAAGTCCGTACGGCGAGTCGTTGGCAAGACGGATGGCCTCGACGGGGTCGTCGAACGGCACGAGCGCGAGCACGGGTCCGAACACTTCGTCGCGCACGATCGCGGCGTCGTGCGGCACGTCGGCGATCACGGTGGGCCTCACGTAATAGCCTGGTAAATCGACCGGCGTGCCGCCGGCAAGAAAACGCAAACCCGCGTCATGCGCCCGCGCGATATGCTGCTGCACGCGGTCACGGTGCAGCGCGGACACGAGCGGATTGACCTGCGCAGCCGGGTCGAGACCCGGGCCGATCGTCATGGCGCCCGCTATTTCCGCCAGAGCGTCTGCGATTTGCCGGTACTTGCTGCGATGCACGTAGATTCGCGAAGCGGCCGCGCACACTTGCCCCTGGTTCAGCAAGCCGCCGGCCAGCACGCCCTGGATCGCCTGATCGACGTCGACATCGGCCAGCATCACCGCCGGGTTCTTGCCGCCGAGCTCGAGCGAAAAGCGCGTCATGTTCTGCACGGCGGCGGTGCCGACCAGTTTGCCTGTGGGTGTCGAGCCGGTGAACGAGATCTTGCTGACGCCGGGATGTGCCGCAAGTGCAGCACCGCACTCACGGCCACCCGTCACGACATTGAACACCCCCGGCGGCACCCCCGCTTCCAGTGCCAGCTCGGCGAGCCGCAACGCGGTCAGCGGTGTCTCCGGCGAGGGTTTAATGACGATCGTGCAACCCGCGGCAAGCGCGGGCACCAGCTTCCATACGGCGATCATCAAGGGGAAATTCCACGGCACGATGGCTGCCACCACGCCGACCGGTTCCTTGCGCGTGTACGCCGTGTACCGGGCGCCGGGCGGAAACGGAATCGACACATCGAGCGTCTCGCCGGTAATCTTGGTTGCCCAGCCGGCCATGTAGCGCACGTATTCGATCGTCGCGCCCACTTCGACCGCACGCGAGAGGTTGATCGATTTACCCTGGTTCAGGGTTTCGAGCTGGGCGAGATCTTCCGCGTTGGCCTCGAGCAGATCGGCAAAATGCAACAGAACGCGATCGCGGTCGGCCGGACGCAAACCGCTCCAGACACGCGCATCGAATGCGGCGCGCGCATTCGTGACGGCGTTGTCGACGTCGATAGCGTCGGCATCCGCAACATTGGCGAGCGGCTCGCCCGTCGCCGGATTGAAGACATCGAGCCGCCGCGCCGAATGGGCGGGCTGCGGACCGCCGTTGATAAACAGGCCAAAATCGCGCTGCACGAACGCCTTTACCGCATCGCTAACGACGACTGCATTGTTGCTATTCATAGCTTCGATCTCTCGTAGGTGATCAGAGGGGTCAGGTGCCGCCGGATAGTGCGGACAGTCAGGATGGGAGCAATGTAGTCAGACCGATCCGCACGTGGTTAGCGCAAATCGGCAGGCAACCGGCGGTTGAGGGAAAACATCTAGAAGTCGTACAGGGGTCGCTCGCGGGTCAGGACTCAGCCTGGCCGTCAAGCCACAGGCAGCCTTCGAATGTCCCGCGATCCGTGAACGGACGCTCAGGGATCAACACCGCCTCAGCGGCGTTGATCTGCAACAGCAGCGCGAAGCGTGTGCCGTCGGCATGGCCGACGATCGCGCAATTCGCCGCGTCGATGCCGCGATTAAAGCGTGGGTCGCCGGTCAGAATGTCGATCTCGTCATGCAGACCCACGCAGCGCGCGGCGTCCACGATGTTCCAGCAATCCGGCAGACGCAGCAGGATGTCCGAGACATCCTCTTCGCGCGAGATCACCGCCGGAAGTGCTCCCCGACAACGCCTGAACCAGCCGTCTACGCCGTCCGGTTCGACTCGCAACGCGGCGACCGCATAGAGCAACATTGGCAACTCTGCATCGCCGGCGAGTTCCGTGCCGGCGAAGTCCATGCCCGAGGCGTTCATCATGGGTGTATACGCTCCATCACAGGAACAGTGCGCCGATCAGTTCGGTCCGGCTCGACACACCAAGCTTGCGGAACATATGCAGCAAATGGGTCTTGACGGTCGGCTGCGCGAGCGCGAGATCGCTGGCGATCTGCTTGTTCGACATCCCGTTGCGGACTCGCCGGGCGATCTGCTGTTCGCGATGCGTCAAGGCAGGCAGGCCGCCGGTGTGCGCACGCATCGGACGTTCGCGGCGCAACAGCGACACCAGCGCCGCTTCGAGCAGCGGCTGCACGGCGCGCGCGCGGCTCAGTTCATCGGCGTTGAACGCTTCAGCGGGCGCCATGCGTAACAGCGAAAACGCAGCGACGGTGCGCGCATTGTCGCGCAGCAACACCTCCATCACGTCGACCACCTGGTGCGGCTGGAGGAACCGCTTCCAGTAAATGGACCGGTCACGCGCAGGCTCCGGCAATGCACCGGTCAACGTCAACACGCTGTGCGTCTGACGCGCACAGTACGACGGATGCAGCGGATCGAGCGTGCAATAGCGCTGCAGGTAAGCGCGATGCATCGTTTCGGCCAGACCGAACAGCTCGAAGCCCGAAGGTTCGTTGTCCGTTCCGACCGAATAGAAAACCGTGGCCGAAGGCCGAACCAACCCCGCCAACGCCGCGACCGCCGCGCCGAGCGCGGTACCGTATGCGCTCGAAGAGACGGGATCGTCTCGGCTCCTATCCAGCATGCGCGATCTCCCGGGTCGAAGGCTCGCAATCAGTGTAGGAATGAACCGGCGAACCCGTTAGCCGAAATCGGCAAATCCGAACGCCGTATCGGCGGCCTTGCGCGCGGCTGCGGCGGCACGCCATTCAGCGGGGCCTTGTCATCCTTTTGCCTGATCCCGCCGCACGGTACGCACGTCTAGACTCGGTATCCCTCTCCATCGCTCAAACAAGGAACCGTTATGTCTGAGATGTCCGAGCAACGCACTGTCGTCATCACGGGCGCAGGAACCGGCATCGGCGAGGCCTGCGCGAGGCTGTTTGCCGCGCAAGGCGCGCGCGTCGCGCTGGTCGGCCGGCGCCGCGAGCCGCTCGAGCGCGTCGCGCGCGAAACCAGCGGCCTCGTGCTGGAGGGCGACGCGGCCAGTTCAGCGGACTGGGCTCGCTTCATCGCGCAGATCGCCGCGAACGGCGCTCACATCGACGCGCTCGTCGCCTGTGCCGGCGGCTTCGGTTCCGGCAATGCGACCGACACCGACGATGCGGCGTGGGCCGCCGCCATGCGCGCGAATCTGGACACCGCGTTCGTGAGCGCGCGCGCCTGCCTGCCCCAGCTGATCGCGCGTCGTGGCGCGATCGTACTGGTCGCCTCGATCGCGTCGCTGGCCGCCGGGCCTGCCGTGTGTGGATACACCACCGCCAAGCACGCGCTGATCGGTCTGACACGCTCGCTCGCGCGCGACTACGGCCCGCTCGGCGTGTGCGTCAACGCGGTCTGCCCCGGTTGGGTGCGCACGCCGATGGCCGATGCGGAGATGCAGCCGCTCATCGAGCGCTATGGCGAGACGCTCGATGCCGCCTATCGGCGCGTGTGCGCCGACGTGCCGCTGCGCCGGCCTGCCGACGCGGAGGAGATCGCCGCCGTGTGCGACTTTCTCGTTTCGCCGGCCGCGTCGATCGTGACGGGCGCCACTCTTGTCGCCGATGGCGGCTCATCGATCGTCGATGTGCCGACGCTGGCGTTCGACCCTCTGTGATGCCTTAGGCGAGCGCGGCGGTGCACTCGGGGAGGGTCGCGCCGCCATCGACGACGATGGTCTGACCGGTAATGTACGAAGCCGCGTCGGACGCGAGGAACAGCATCGCCGCGGCGATATCCGACGGTTCGCCGAGCCGCCCGAGCGGTATTGCGCGTTCGATCCGCCCGTTCAATTCGCCATCGCCGAGATTGTCCATGGCCGGCGTGCGGATCATGCCTGGCTCGACGCCGTTCACCGTGATCCGGTGCTTCGCCAGTTCGAGCGCTGCAGCCCGGATGAAGCCGTTCACGCCCGCCTTCGATGCGGCATAGTGCGCGAGACCGGGATACGCGACCCGTGGCCCCGTTACCGAGGAGGTCGCCAGCACCCGGCCGCCGCCCTGCCGGATGAACGACGGCACAGCGGCCTGCGTCAGCCAGAACAGCGCGGCAAGATTCACCGACAGGGTGCGTTCGAGGATCGCGGGTGTGATGTCGCGAAATGCGGTCAGCGGAAAATACGCGGCGTTATGCACCACCACGTCGAGGCGCCGATGCCCGGATTCGATCCCGGCCACCAGCCTCTCGATCTGTTCCCGCTCGCCCATATCGGCCTCGTAGGGATGGGCACGGCCACCTGCCGCGGTGATGTATGCCACGGCATCGCGGGCCGCTTCGATACGCAGATCAGCAATCGCGACCTCCGCGCCGCACGCGGCAAAGGCCTCGGCAATGCCACGGCCTATGCCCTGCGCGCCCCCCGTGACAAGCACGACCTTACCGCTGAAATCGGGCCTGCCGGGCAATTGCGCTATCGCCTGCAAATCAGCCTGCGTCATGGATATGCCTGGTGCTTGCGTCATTGCGGATACCGTGTCGTGTTCAGAATCCGCGCGTGCGCGCCGACCGGAAAATTCGACACCGCGTCGAAGCGGTTTCCCTTGTAGCCAAAAATCTTGCCGTCGGTCCTGAGGCGGTCGAGGTCGATCATCACGACGCCCAGGGTTGGAATGATTTTCTCGCGCCACACGAACAGGTACAGATTCGTGTCGATGGCGAAATAGTGGCAGCGGTCGACATCGGCAAGACCTTGTTCGACGCCGGACAGACACTGCCACGCGTAGAAGTTCTCGTTGAGATACACGTGTTCGTAGCGCTCGGTTGCGCTATACGTGTAGAGATTGCGCATGCCGATCAGTTCGCCGGTGGGACGATGCAACGCCTCGGCGGCGAGCGGGTCCGCCGGCGCGGCGGCCTGCCCCCGCGGCGCGGACGCTGACGTCTGGCCCGGCGCGATCGTACCGTGCCTGAACTGGACGCGCACACTGGTCAACTCGTCGCCCTGTTCGACACGCGTAAAAGGAGCAACCCGCGTTTGCGCCTCGCTCGGAAGCGTGCCGACGACAGACGTGCACAAACCGCGATTCAGGTCGAGCACAAAGCTGCTCGACGATGGCGTGGCGGCGATATCTCCCGCACTGTCACCGCCTTCTGTGGAAGCGGCACTTTGCGGCGCGTGCGAATCGACCACCCCGGCTTCGCCGACGAAATCGACCAGATAAATACCGCTGCGTAGCGATGTCGCGCGATAGCGATGTTCGCCGCTTGAACCACGCCGCTGGCCTGCCAGAACATGCGAGCGCAACACACCGGCCGTTGCGAACTCCAGTTCGAGCGTAGGGTGGTCAGCGAACGCGAGTCGCAGTGTCTTGCCGACGAGATCGTCAAGCGCCGGCAGAATGTGGCTGTCGGGCGCGAAACCGTCAGCAAGTTCACCGACCTGGATAAAAACGGGTTGTGATGCCATGACTAGTGCACTCCGGTAGACGAATCGAAAGCCGCCACTTCGTCACATCACGTAGTGGCAGCACCGCGAGTCACTCTACTGAGCTTCCGGGCATGGCGAAATCGATCAAAGGGATGATGTGACAGTGTCGCGTGCAAGTGCCCCTGAGACGAAAAAAGGCATGGCGCTCGCGGCTTAAGCCGCCGAGCCATCCGGTTTGAAGACCGAGACGGCATCAAGTAACAGGCGCGACTGATGTTCAAGGCTTTGAGCCGCTGCGGCGCTTTCTTCCACCAATGCGGCGTTTTGCTGTGTGGTTTGATCGATCTGATTGATCGCGACACCAATTTGCGCTGCACCTTCGCTTTGTTCGGCGCTGGCCGAACTGATCTCGCCAATAATGCCGCTTACACGGTCGATAGCCTGAACAACGTCTCTCATTGTCGTTCCCGCCTGATCCGCGAGCACGGTGCCTTGCCTGACCTGCACGAGGCTCGCTTCAATCAACGACTTGATCTCCTTGGCCGCTTTGGCGCTGCGTTGCGCCAGGGTTCGGACTTCTCCCGCGACCACCGCGAAACCTCGCCCCTGTTCCCCGGCTCGCGCTGCCTCGACTGCCGCATTCAGTGCGAGGATGTTGGTCTGGAACGCGAGTCCGTCGATCACGCCGATAATATCTCCGATCATCTTCGAGCTTTCGTCGATACGCTTCATCGTCTCGACCACGTCCGAGACGACCTCTCCGCCTTTTCCGACCACCCCGCACGCAGCAGCCGCAAGCTCGTTCGCGAGCCTGGCGTTGTCGGCATTGTTGCGCACTGTCGCTCCAAACTGCTCCATCGTGGCAGCTGTCTGCTCGAGGGCGCTCGCCTGCTCTTCGGTGCGTTGACTCAGATCGAGATTGCCCTGCGAAATCTCCCGACTGGCGATCGATACGCTCCGCGCGTTGTCGCGGACACCTTTGACCACCACCGAGAGCTGCTCCTGCATGTTGCTCAGCGCGTTGAGAAGATCCCCGATTTCCGCGGAATAACCGGACGGAAGACGCGTACTGAGATCGCCGTCCGCAACCCGTCTGGCAGACACCACCGCCAGCTTCAACGGCTGCGTGATGCTCCTTGTAATGACATAGGAGATGAATATGCCCAGGCCGAGCGCAGTCGCGCCCAAAGCCAGCATCAAGACGACGCTGGCCGCGTTGTCAGCGGCGATGGACTTCGCGTGCGCGTCGATGTCTTTGCGCTGGTAGTCCAGGAGGGCCCGCATGGAAAGCAGGTACGCCTTGGACTGAGGAAGGAACTTCTCGTTGAGAAGAGCGATGGCCTGCGCCTCCTGCCCCTCCTTCCTGTACTGGGTGATCGCGTCACGAAGCGCAACGAATTGCTTGCGATTCGAAACGACTGCCTGAAACAGCGCGCGCTCTTCCGGGCTGCTGACTAGCGCTTCGATAGATCGGACGAACTCGTTTGCTGCCTTGCCGGCCTCGGCGGTGTCGTCGGCGAAGAAGGTCGTGAGCGACGGATCGTTGCTACGCGCAATCGCGATGGTCCGCCGCACGCCGCCGTTGACATTCGCATACCAGTCACTGACAAGCCGCTCCTTGGCAAGCGGCACGGCCATCATGGCCTCCGTCTCGCGGGCCGTGTGGTTCAGGCGCCAGATACTGTTCGAAAGTATCAGCGCCACCAGAACGAGTACAGCGGCGAAACCCGCTGCGAGACGACGCGCTATTGATAAACGGGACATCAAAGTTCTCCTGCATAGACGAACTGGCACACGTCGGGGTGGCTCCGACACGCGTGCCGCGCGCTGTGGCCCCTATCGATAGCAGATCCGCGGAAGCGGCGTCGCCCCCTATTTCGAGCACAGACACCGCAAGTGAAATCCGGGCGCCGCCGCTATGCGTTCGCGACGATCAGCCGGCGCTCCGTCCGAAACCAGGCGACCATCGCGCCAATGCCCAGGATTGCCAGGCACACAATCGGTACGATCATCGGGCCGAACGCGGTCCCGCTGCTTTTCCCGACAATTGGCATCAGGTTCTGACTGAAGAAGCCGCCAAGATTTCCGATCGAGTTGATTGCCGCGACGCTTGCCGCCGCACGCGCCCCGGAGAAATAGCGCGGCGGCATCGACCAGAAACACGGATAGAGCAGCGGAATGCACGAGCCGCCGAGCACGAGTGCGATGAAGCGCAGCGGCGTGGTGGGCAACAGAAGACTGCATGTGAACCCCAGCACGCCGAGGCCCGCAACCCATGCCATTGCCTTGAGAACGCCTTTCGCGCGACGCAGTTTCGCCGGCAGATAGAGCAGCAACAGCACCGCAATGCCCCAGGGCAACATGCTCAGAAAGCCGTTGGTGGTGCTCGACACGCCGAACGATTTGACCAGCGTCGGCAGCCAGTAGGTCACGCCATACAACGACGTCGACATCAGCATGTAGGTTGCGGCGAACAGGAGGACACGAAGATCCGTCAGCGCCTTCCACGGGTGCTCGTGCGCCGCATCCGCCGGACTCTCGCGTTCAAGTGCGGCGAGCGCGACCTGCTTTTCACGCGGGTTGAGAAAGCGTGCCTCGTGAAGCGAAGCCGGCAGCAATCTGAAGGCGGCGATAGCCACCAGAACAGCCGGCAGACCCGTGGCGATGAACACCCACTGCCAGCCCTCGAGCCCGCCGGCACCGTTCAGGCTCAACAACCATCCGCCCAGCAGCGATCCGAGCATGTTGGCAAGCGCGCTGCCCAGCGTAAATACACCGAGAACCCGCGCGCGGTAGCTCTGCGGAAACCAGAGCGTGAGGTAGTAGATCACGCCGGGATAGAAACCCGCTTCGGCCACACCCAAAGCGAAGCGCAGCACGCAGAAGACCGTCATGGAGGTCGTGAACCCCATCAATACGGTGATCGCCCCCCAGGTCAGCATGATGCGGGCGAGCCATACGCGGGCGCCGAACCGATGCAAAGCAAGCGTGCTCGGCACTTCGAAGAGCAGATAGCCAATGAAGAAGAGCGAGGAAGCGAGCCCGAACGCGGCCTCGGTCAACCCAAGGCTGTGTGCCATCTGCAGCTTGGCGAAGCTGACATTCTGCCGGTCGATGAACGAAATCAGGAACATCACGACCAGGATCGGCATAAGGCGCCACGCCATTTTCGACATGACGTGCCTCTCCTCGACAGACGGCAGATTAAGGGCGGTACTTACGCTCACTACAGACTCCTTTCAGATCTCAATTGCGTGCGAATCGTCGGCGACAGGCGAACACATATTCGGCCTTCGCATGACGGCACAGGTTGCGCACCCGTTCTGGTGCGCGAGGTTTGTTTTCACGACGAACCGTAGTCTTCCAGCATTGGCGCGAACATCTCGCTCCAGATGCGCGGCCTTGCCTTGATCGTGCCGACCATGTAGAGAAAATCCACATAGTTCATCAACTGACTGGGGCGCACGGAAAAACGGGTTTCCGGGGCCGAGAGCATCTGCATCACGTCGTCGACCGACACCTTCATGCTCGACGCGGCAACGTAGATGGCAGCAGCGGCACGGCGATCTTCCGCGATGACGCGGTTCGCCTCGTCGAGCGCGTCAAGAAACGCGGCGGCAATCGCCGGCTCCGTGTCGACCAGACTTTTGGGCGCGAACACCACGTCGAGTGTGAGCGGGCCCAGTACCTCGATCGAGTCGACGACACGATGAATGCCCGGCTCACGCAGCTCCAGGTACGAAAACGGCGGCGACGTGAAGTGCGCCGAAATTCCGTTTTCACGCCGGATGAGCGACTGCATCGCCTGAGGGTGTTGCAGGTTGACCGTGATCGAGTCGAGCTGTGCGAAGTGCTGCGGCCCGAGGACCTTGCTGGCAACCATTTGCAACACCACCGCGGAGAGCGATGTCCTGATGCCGGGCACGGCGATTTTGTCGGAAGACGAGAAGTCGCGGAGCGACGAGATCGATGGATTGTTGGTATTGAGCGAGAGAGACGTCGTGCTCAACCCGCTGATCCCGATCACCTCGACGTTCGGGATTCCCCGGGCGCGTGCCCAGAGCTCGATGAAGCCCGGAGCGCCGGCACCTGCAAAATCGAGCGTTCCGGCCATCATCGCATCGTTGACGGAATTTCCTCCGTCGAGCAACACCCATTCGGCGGCGATCGAGCGTAGTCCACGCCTTGCCGCATGCTTCTCGAACAGACGCTGCTGTTCCATGACAAGAAGCGGCAAATAAAGTATCCCGTAGCCCTTGGAGATGCGCACGGCGCGTGTCCGCGACAGCACGAGCGCGGGCGCTGCCGCTGCGGCAAGACCGGCGACGGTCAGCGCGCGGCGCCTGCGAAAATGACTCACGCGGTCCATGATGGGCCGTCGGCGGATAGCCATGCGCAAAGTACCGGCCTGTCAGCTGGGGACGCGTTGCGGCGATCATGTCCTGTCCATGAGCTCCTGTACGAACTCACTCCCCTTGTTGCGCCCCGCCGCATTGCGTCTCCTCTGCTCTTGTCGCCACGCCGCACCGCCAAACCATTTTTGGTGTTTGTACAGCTTAGCGGTCGAGTCTGAGAAAATACTGACAAATCCCGTCCGGGAAAACCCGAAATCGAACTGAAGGGCAGCGTCATGCGGATTCTTGTAGTTGAGGACGATGCGGAAATCGGTGCGGCAATCCGCAGCCGCCTGACCCGGATCGGCCACGCCGTGGATCTTGAAACAGACGGCGCAACGGGGTACGGATTGCTGGCCGTCGAGCGGTTTGATCTCGCCGTCCTGGACGTTATGCTGCCGTCGATGGACGGCTTTAGCATCCTGCGTCGCATGAGGGCGGAAGGCATTTCCACGCCCGTGCTGCTGGTGACCGCCCGCTCCGCCATCGACGATCGCGTGAGCGGCCTCGGCCTCGGCGCCGACGACTATCTCGTCAAACCGTTCGACTACCGCGAACTCGAAGCACGCGTGCAGGTATTACTGCGCCGCAATAGCGGCCATGCGAACGACGTAGTGAGGATCGGCTCCCTCGCGATCGATCGTAGCAGCCGGCTCGCGGAGCTGGACGGTCAGCCGCTTTCGTTGTCGCGTCAGGAATTCGCGCTGCTCGAGATCCTCGCGAGCCGGCCGCAGCGGGTATTTTCCAAGGAGGAATTGCTGAACCAGCTGTTCCGCTACGGCAAGGAGCCGACCGCCAATGCGGTCGAGCAATACGTGACCCGCGTGCGCAAGAAAATTCAGGGAAGCTCGGTCGAGATACGTACCGCACGGGGCATGGGGTATCAGATTGCAACAACTTGACTGGTTTCCGAAGACGCTATTCGGGCGAACCTTGCTCTTTATCGCACTGGTGGTCGCTTCGGGAGCCGTGGCGCTTGCCGCGATCGCGCGTTATTACGCGAGCGTTGCCGCCGAGCGCGCCTACGACCAGCTGCTTTCGGGTGCCGCGATTCAGGTCGCCGAAAATCTCTACGTTCAAGGCGGTGTGCTCGCGCTCAACCCGCCGGTGGCGGCCCTGTCGACGCTGTCGGGATACGATCTTGTTTATTACAAAGCGGTGGATTCACGCGGACTGGTGGTCGCCGGCTATGCCGATCTCAACAACCCCGCGACACTGAAGATGGCCCAGCAAGGTCCGGTTTTCGCCAACGGGATCTATCAGGATCAACGCATCAGAATGGCGACCATCGCCCGCTACATGCCCGAGGAGACCACGCCTGGATGGGCAGTCGTCACCGTGGCGCAAACCACTCGCGCGAGGCAACAGCTCACCAACGAAATGAGTCTGAAAGTATGGACGCTCATTCTGCTCATGAGCATTCTGGCGGTCGGCGCGAGCGGGCTCGCCATCAAGCATGGACTAAGGCCGCTGGCAGAGGTGGAAGCGATCATCGCATCGCGTGACCCAACGGACCTCAGACCCGTGGCCGTCAACACACCAAGCGAAATCAACGCGATTATCGGCGCGATCAATGTCCTCATGCAGCGCCTCGCGCAACGACTTTCGTCGATGCAGCGTCTCATTGCCGACGCGGCCCACCAGATGCGCACACCGCTCGCACGTCTCGATGCGCAAATCGAACTGCTGAGCACCGAGACGGATACGGCTCGTTTCGAAGCACGTTTATCGGCGTTGCGCGCCACGTCCTCGGATGTCGGCCGGCTCACCAATCAATTATTGAATCACGCCATGGTGATTCATCGCTCGGAAGTCGTTGCCTTGCAACCCGTCGAATTGAATGCGCTCGTCAAGGAGGTACTGGGACGCACGATTCCGCTTGCCGATGAACGCGATGTCGCGGTTGCGTTCGAAAGTGACGCGGCGTGCACGTACATTTCCGGAGACCGTATCAGCTTGCAGGAAGCGCTTTCGAATGTGCTTCACAATGCGCTTCTTCATGGCGCCGCGGACGAGATCGTTGTGTCGATCACCACCTCCGGCACAACGGTGGCACTGACCGTGAACGACAACGGCTGCGGTATTGCGCCGGAACATTGGGAATCCGCGCTCCGTCCGTTCGTCAGGCTTGGGCCCGATGGCGCCGATCGGCGTACAGGGTCCGGCTTGGGACTGGCAATCGTTCAGGAGGTGATGAGGGTCCACGGCGGCAACGTTATTTTCTCTTTCCCGGCCTCAGGTGGATTCGCCGTGACCTTGAAGTTTCCGCACACAGCCGTTCATACCGGCGACGCGTTCGCTTCACCACTCAGCGACAGGTAACCCTACTCTCTACACCTTCGTATGTCGTATCCGGATCGCAATGCCGTGCGGAACGCGTCACATGCAAAGCCGCACACGGCACTCGCGATCTCCCGCCAGACATCGACGATCACACACGCCACCTATCGCCAGAACCGGGCTTCGCAGTCCGGAGCCCGGTTCAACACATATAGCGAATCAATTCACGCTTACATGCTACGCAGCCTGCGCCAGCGTCAGGATCTGATCGGCCGACATGGCGCCACGATAGATGCGAAACTCGTCGATCGACCCGCTGAAGAACGGGTCGCCGGCATACTGCGAGCGTCCAATCCAGTTCTGTGCAGTCGAACCGACGCGCCACGGCGCGAACACAACATCGGTCGCGCTGCCGATCACACTGCCGTTCAGATACAGCGTCGCGGTCGTGCCCGATAGCGTCACGGCCACGTGCGCCCATTGTCCCGTTGGCAGCGCTGCGTTGCCGTTGATGCCGCGCTCGCCGTGCCCGCCATTGGTCGTAATCGCAAAGCGCATGACGCCGCTGGAGTTCTTCGGCGTGAGGAACAGGTAGCGTCCCGTACCTGCGCCGAAATCGAAGATGCGGGTCCATGCGTTGCCGCCGTTCCAGAAGACCCAGGCGGCGATGGTGATGTCCGACACATCGGCGACGACGTTGTTGGGAAGGCTGACGTAGCCGCTTGAGCCGTCGAGCGACACGGCGTTACCGGCCCGGCCCGCCACATGCGTCGCGCCGCCGACGAGCGTGCCCGTATGGCCGTTGCCCGTCGCGTCGGCGGCGCTCGTGCCGGCTGTTTCGTTGAACGTCAGATACGTATGCGGTTGCACCGCCGTCACTGCGACCACCTCTGACGAGTTTGCGCTTTCGCCGGACGCTGTCTGCGCGCTCACGACGTAATACCATGTGCCCGCCGACGGCGTGTCCGTGTACGTCGACGGATCGGTAATGCCGCTCGCAATGAGCGCGTACGATCCGCCTGAACTGGACGCGCGCTTCACGTTATAGCTCGTGCCGTTAGCGACGCCCCACCAGGACAGCACGACCTGTCCCGCGCTCGGGAACGCTGTGAGACCGCTCGGCGCAGTGGCGGGCGCGACCGCGTCGCGCGTGCAGGTGAGCGTGCCGTAGCCAAGTTGATCATAGCCGCCGCTGGATGTGCCGTAGTCGCCGCCGCCGCCTTCGGGCTGGATCGCCATCGCGAACTTTGTCGACCATGGCGCCGCGAGACCTTTGCGATTCACGTAGTGGTTGTAGACGAGCGCCCAGCAAGGCCGGATCGTGCCCTGCGAGGCGGTTGAAAAACCCGTTTGCGTCACGTCGACATTCGAATAGGTCATGTACGGCACGGTGAGATAGGTGCCGTCGGCCTGCACAAGATTTGCCTTCGCCACGTATTCCGCGCCGGCGAGAAAGCGGTTGTTGTCATATCCGTACAGGTCGATGCCCTGATTCCACGCCATTTCGCAGATTGCACCGCCAAGCGCGATGCCGAGCGTGTTATGCCCCTGGTCGCGGCCCGTCTCCTGCCATTGCCCGAGATAGCCGGGGTGCAGGTAATAGACCGCCTGGGCTATCGCACCGTTACCGGCCCCATCGATAAAGTAGTTGGCCGCCTGATCGAACAGGGTGTGGTCGTCGCATAGCACACCGATTGCCATGATCGACGCCATGTTGCATAAGTCCCAGTTGGCCCAGTAGTGCGTGATGTCGGTGTTGTTGTGCCGATTGAGAAAGTCGACGTTGATGGGATAGAAGATGTTGAGCATCATCGACTGGAACGCCGCAAAGTCGGTCGCGGTCCAGCCCGAATAGCTGCGCATGATTTCGCCGGCATTCGCGAACTCGTAGCCGTAAATGCCGGCCGCGAGATCGACGTTGCTATCGCCGCCGAGGCGCTGCAACGTCGAAGACCAGGCGTTCATGATCTGCACGGCCTTGTCGGCGTAAGCCGTGTCGCCCGTTACTTTCCAGTACAGCGCGCAGGCATAGGCCGCTGCGATGTCGTTGTACAGCACGGGATAGTTTTGCGAGCCGCTGCCCCCGCGATCGACTTCGACCTGCGGGCGCGGCGACCACGACAGCCTTGTGTGGCCGTTAGCGATCAGCCGCTTCCAGCCGTCATACCAGGGGGATGCCTGCCCGGTGACTTTCTGCGCCATGCGGTCGAAGTCGGCCTGCGTATGCAGCAGCCCAGGATGAACGAATGCGCCGCTCGTCGCGATGTCCGTCGCACCGTTCGCGACATGGGCCAACGTCACACTCGAGGTGGCTGCCAGGCTTGTCGCACGACTCACGGCCACGGCCGCAGCAGGGCTACCCCCACCACCGCAGGCCGACAGCGCGAGCGCGCCAAGACTATACAGAAAGCTTCGCCGCGAAACGCCTTTGATCTGATCGTTGTTGCTCGTCATATCGTCCTTTTGCTTTTTGAGTGGTGGGTGAACCTCGATCCGAAGGCGGGATACCGACCGGCGATCGCGTCGCCATGCCATGGAATACGTCGGCGAATACTATTCGCAAACGTTTGCCTTCGTAGCCGGCATGAGCATGACCGGCCCCACCTTGTTATCGGACGGAGATGCCTCCCCGCGCAATGAAAATAGCGTACGGATATGCTGAATATTTCGTAAGGAAAAGCTGACTGTGTTTGCGAGGCGCAGTTTGCGTTTGAGCGCGCCATGTGCGTATGCGACGTCCGAGGACGGTGGTCAAAGCGGAGGCGCTCGCGCCATCAACTCATCCGCTTGAAAAGTCACTACGCCGATGCCGGCCGTGTGTTGGCCGGCCGGCGAAGGAAGCTGCACGCCGTTAAGCGAGAAGGCGCACGCGTGCCGTTCGACACGAGTGCGCCATCCCTTCATCGCCGGACCGCCAATTAGCAGGGACTAGCCGTCCCGCTCAGAACTTGTGGCGCAGTGCGACCCGCAAGACGAATTGCGAGTTTGTCGACGACAAGTCGGCGGCGCCCGGAACATAGGCGGAGTCGAGAACCGTGCCGGTCTTGTCGCCGCCCACGCGCTGGTATGCGCCCTGAGCATAGACGTCCGTACGCTTCGACAGATTATAGTCAGCCATCAGGCCCACTGACTGGTAGTTCGGGTGCAGCGTTCCACTCGTCGCATTGAAGCTCGTTCGCGTATAGCTGTATACAGCCCCGACATAGAACGCCGGCGTGAACTGGTACTTCGCATTGACTTCGAAGTTGTCGAATCTGAGGGACGACAGGGTCGCACCGTTAGCCGGCGTAATCGTGCCGACGTAGCCGGAACTCTGTGGCTGGCTAACGTTCGTATTCGTATAAGCGAACCCGAGGGTGGCGCTGCCGAACGTGTAGTTGACACCCGCGCCGAACACACGCAGACGTGTGGCGACAAAGTTCTCGTCTCCGCCGTTGTTGATTGCGCCACCCGAGCTCGCCGACGGGTTGTTCGCCTGAAGATAGGCTGCGGCCAGCAGCAGCCCGCCGTTCACGTATTGCGCTCCAACGCTGTACTGACGATTGTTCGCGAAGTTCGTGTCGTTGCTGAAGCTATAGGTTCCGCCGAACTGGAATCCGGCAAGCGTCGGACTCGTGTACTTGACCGTGTTGTTGACCCGGAACGTGTTGTCCGTATTGTCGTTGTCGTACGGATGGGAGAACAGATAGCCGCCCCAGTTTCCGTTCGCCGTGGTCTGCGCGAGATAGTCGACCAGCGAATCGTATTGCCGCCCGAGTGTGACCGTACCGTACGTGTCTTGCGCGAGACCGACGTAGGCCTGTCGACCGAATGCGAGGCCACCCTGGCCCAGCTTGCCGTTGTTCACGTTGAAGCCGCTCTCGATCTGAAAGACCGTCTTGAGGCCGCCGCCCAGATCCTCGGCGCCTTTCAGCCCCCAACGGCTCCCCTGCACATAGCCGCTTTGCAGTTGATACGCGTGTCCCGTTCCAGCGTTGTTCGTGTAGTTAATGCCTTCGTCGATCACGCCGTATAACGTGACCGTATTCTGCGCAAAAACCGGTACCGAAAGCGTCATCGTCAATGCCGACGCCAGCAGCTTTATATTTCGCATAGTAAAGACCCCAAACAGGAATATTGGATTTATGATTAACACCGACTTAACCGCAATGACCGCTCATTGATCCGGTCAGTAACGGAAGCCTTCTCCACCACTCTCCGGCACTGCTCCGCCAAAGACATTTCTTCCGTCAAATGCCTGTTGCGCAGCTTTTACCCAATCTTACGAATAGGCGGATCGGAGCTTATCAAGCCAAATTTTCATATCCAGCTATGTTTTCTCCATGCTTTGCCCTACTTCTGGTTATGCAAAATATTTCGCCCATCCCAGGACATTCCCTATAACAGGGTTCCTCATTAAATATTCAAAGACCTGGTTGAAACTCCGCTTTTTTTCCGTCAACCCCTGATGACGCTGACGTTGCGCAGAACTTCCGGCTGAAGCGCCTCTTCGGCCACCACGACACACTCGGCCTTGCATTACCAAAAGTAGGGAAAAGCAGGCAGAAAATGTAGCTGGATCGATCAAATTGGCTTGATACGCTGCATCTCATGCATCAAGCGGAGGCGGGCAGCACTCGGTCGGCATAATTGTTCTTTTATGCGACGAATCATCTTCTGCTGTTCGCCCGGCAGCCTTGCAGCTTTCATAGTCGACAGCGGTATCCCGTTGCGTGCTGAAGCTTGCCGGGGATGTTCAGTCAGACGCGATCCTGACCCCTGGTGTGGGGTGAGTCTGGAAGACAAGGTCGCGGGCTTGATTTCTTGAACTCGCCAGTTGGGAATACAGAATGAACCCTAACCTGACATTTGCGCCGGGAGATATGTTGAGCCCGGGCACAATGGAAGCGGAAGACGTTGCAGCGGCAGTCGAACCTGTCGCGGTTTCCGGGACCGGCATTCTTACGGTTAAAAACCTGTCGAAAATCTTCGGGCCGAAGCCCGAGCGTGCCGCCGAGCTGATAAAGCAAGGTCTTGGCCGCAACGAGATTTTCGAGCAGACCGGCAACATGGTGGCGGTCAACGACGTCAGCCTCAGCGTCAAGGCGGGCGAGATCTTTGTTGTCATGGGTCTCTCGGGTTCCGGCAAGTCAACGCTGGTTCGATTGCTCAACCGGCTGATCGAGCCGACGTCCGGCCAGGTCATTCTCGAAGGCCGCGACATTGCGCCCATGTCCACGCTGGAATTGCGTGACGTGCGCCGCAGGAAGATGGCGATGGTGTTTCAGTCATTCGCGCTTCTGCCGAACCGTACGGTCCTGGACAACATCGCGTACGGACTCGAAGTTGCCGGCATCAAGAAGGCGCAGCGTTACGAAATCGCGCGTACCGCGCTCACGCGAGTCGGTCTCGGCTCGTACGAAAAGCTGCTGCCCAGCGAGCTATCCGGCGGCATGCAGCAGCGAGTGGGCCTCGCACGTGCGCTCGCCGTCAATCCCGCAGTCCTCCTGATGGACGAAGCGTTCTCGGCGCTGGACCCGCTGATCCGCTTCGAAATGCAGAGCGAGCTTCTGCGGCTTCAGAAAGAAGAGCAGCGGACAATCGTCTTCATTTCGCACGACATCGAAGAAGCCATCAAGATTGGCGGCCGGATCGGCATCATGAAGGATGGCTGCCTGATCCAGGTCGGCACGCCTGCTGAACTCATCCAGTCGCCCGCGGACGCGTACGTGCGGGACTTCTTCCGCAACGTCGATGTTTCCCGGTTCCTCAAGGCATCCAGCCTGATGACAAAGATCGAGCGGGGTCTCATTTCCTGCGACGTCGGCACATCGTCGGAACGTTACCTCAATCCGCTCATCGATAGCGGTGTCGAATGCGGCTATGTCTGCGACGAATCGGGCCGATATCAGGGCTGCGTCACGCCAGCTTCCCTGCATAAGTCCGGTACGCGCCCCGTGCGCGACGCCCTGCTCCCAGACGTGAATGCGGTTTCGCTGGACGCGGACCTGCATCAACTGGCCGCTGTTGCGTTGAGCCAGGATCACGACGTGCCCGTTACCGACACGGCAGGCAAGCTCGCAGGCGTGGTGTCCTGCCGGACGATACTCAAGCAGGTTATGGAACGGAGAGCAGCATGAACTCGTCAGTCATCGGGAAATTTGCAGAAAACGGCGTCAATTTTCTCTTTCAGCATTTCCGGGGCGGCTTCGACGCTTTCTCCGCCTCACTGGGTGCGGTAATCAAGCTGCTGCAGGACGGACTGGCTGCGATTCCGTTTGTTGCGATGCTCGTGATCCTCGTGGCATTTGCGTTGTGGCGGCGCGGTATCGTGTTTTCGGTCTTCGTCGGCCTGGCACTGCTCGCCATTCAATACATGGGTCTGTGGGCCCAAACGGTTTCGACTCTGGCACTCGTTATCGCCGCGACCTTCTTTAGCCTGGTGGTAGGTGTGCCGCTCGGCATCTGGGGCGCTCGCAACAAACGGGTGGAAATGATTCTGCGCTCGCTGCTCGATTTCATGCAGACGATGCCCGCCTTCGTCTATCTGATCCCGGCGGTCATTCTGTTCGGCTTGGGACGCGTCCCGGCGGTGATTGCCACCATCGTGTTTGCCATGCCGCCGGTCGTACGCCTCACGACTCTGGGTATCCGGCAGGTGCGCGAGGAATTGCTGGAAGCGGGCCGCGCCTTCGGCAGTACGGACATGCAGCTTCTCTGGAAAATCCAGCTGCCGAATGCGCTGCCTTCAATCATGGCCGGTGTGAATCAGACCATCATGATGGCGCTTTCGATGGTCGTGGTGGCGTCGATGATCGGCGCCGGCGGACTGGGCGAGTATGTGCTGAGCGGCATTCAGCGTCTCGACATCGGAATCGGCTTCGAAGGGGGACTCGGCGTCGTGTTGCTTGCCATCGTGCTCGACCGCTTGACGGAGAGTTTTGGCGTGAAGGCGAAGAAGGCAAAGAAGGCCAAACGCGTCACGCCCGGAGTCACACCCGGCGCGGGAACGGCAAAGGCCGGCACAAACGCCGCGGCGCGAACCTGACCGGCGGTATCGCATCGCGGCTGCGGTGCGATCGCCACAGGCAGTAGGTAGTAGGGAGTTCGGAGACCAGACACGCCAGCTATTGCAGCGGCCGTCAGATTTTCAAAAAATTTCATTATCACGTAGGAGTACTGTATGGACAGCAATGTGTTGAAGTCGCTTGTTGCGAAACTGGCGGTGTCGGCGGTCGTTACCATGGTTGCCGGTGTGGGGTCGGCGGTCGCGGCTGAACCTGTCAAGATGGCGGTCACCAACTGGGCCGACGTTCTGGCCGTGGCCAATGTGGCCAAATACGCTCTGGAGACGAGCCTCAAGCAGCCGGTGCAGTTTGTTCAGGCCGACATCGGCATCCAGTACCAGGGCGTGGCCCGCGGCGACCTCGACATCATGGTGGGCGGCTGGCTGCCGGTGACTCACGCAACGTACTACGCGAAGTACAAGAACGATATGGACGACGTCAGCGTCATCTATACCGGCGGCAAGAACGGTTGGGCTGTGCCGGCGTACATTCCCGAGTCCCAGCTCTCGTCGATTTCCGATCTGGAGAAGCCTGATGTCAAGAGCAAGCTGAACGGCACCGTCCAGGGTATCGAGCCCGGCGGCGGTCTGATGCAGGCGTCCGAAAAGACCATCAAGGCATACGACCTGAACGGCTACAACCTGCAATCGTCGAGCGAAGCCGGCATGCTCGCAGGCGTGCAGCGCGCTTATCAGTCGAAGCAATGGATCGTGGCCACGGTCTGGAGCCCGCATTGGCTTTTCCAGAAGTGGCAGATGCGTTATCTCAAGGATCCCAAGGGCACGCTGGGCGGCGAGGAGCAGGTTCACGCCTTCGCATCCAAACAGTTCGCCGCCAAGTTTCCGCAAGCGGACGTTTTCTTCAAGCATTTCAAGCTGACGCTCGCTGACGTCGAGGCCATCGAGTTCGAGGGCAACGCCACGAACGACTATGCGACCGCAGCGAAGAAATTCGTCGACGCGCATCCGGAAAAATTGAAGGCCTGGCTGCAGCAATAAATCACGTTGTTTTCGCCGTGGGCGCAGGCGTATCGGCCGCTCACGGCGTTGCATCACCCGTTTCACATGAATTAATTCCGGAGTGACCACGTGAACGAGAACTCACGCTTTTTTGCTGAAACTCTCCAGAGCCGTGACCCCGTCATCGCATCAGAGATTGCGTTGGAGTTGCGTCGCCAGCAAACCCAGATTGAACTGATCGCCTCCGAGAACATTGTCTCGGCCGCGGTGATGGAAGCGCAAGGCACCGTCCTCACCAACAAATACGCGGAAGGATATCCGTCAAAACGGTACTACGGCGGCTGTGAGCATGTGGACAGGATTGAGGCGCTGGCCATCGACCGCGTGAAAGCGCTGTTCGATGCCGAATACGCGAACGTGCAACCTCATTCGGGTGCCCAGGCCAACGGCGCGGTGATGCTCGCGCTGGTCAAACCGGGCGACACGGTGATGGGCATGTCGCTCGATGCCGGCGGACATCTGACGCATGGCGCGCGTCCCGCGCTTTCCGGCAAATGGTTCAACGCGGTCCAGTACGGCGTGAGTCCCGGAACGTACCGCATCGACTACGAGCAGGTGCGCCGGCTTGCCGAAGAGCATCGCCCCAAACTCATCATCGCGGGCTATTCGGCCTATCCGCGCGCGCTGGACTTTGCCGCGTTCCGCGAAATCGCCGATAGCGTGGGCGCATTGTTGATGGTCGACATGGCGCACATTGCCGGGATCGTCGCAGCGGGCAGACACGAAAACCCCGTTCGATTTGCGGACGTGGTGACGTCCACAACGCACAAGACACTTCGCGGACCGCGCGGCGGCTTCATCCTCACCAACAACGGCGACCTGGCCAAAAAGATCAACTCGGCCGTATTCCCCGGCCTGCAGGGCGGTCCGCTCATGCACGTCATCGCCGGCAAGGCGGTCGCCTTCGGTGAAGCGCTTCGTCCGGAATTCACGACGTATATCGACCAGGTGCTGCGTAACGCCCAGACGCTCGGCAACGTCCTGACGTCGGGCGGCCTGAGCCTCGTCACCGGCGGGACCGACAACCATCTGTTGCTGGTCGATTTGCGCGGCAAGCGGCTCACCGGCACGCAGGCTGAAAAGGCCCTGGAGCGTGCGGGCATCACCTGCAACAAGAACGGCATTCCATTCGATACGGAGAGCCCGACAGTCACCTCGGGAATCCGCCTCGGCACGCCCGCCGGAACAACGCGAGGCTTCGGCACCGACCAGTTCGAGCAGGTCGGCCAGATGATTCTGGAGGTCCTGTCGGCGCTCGAACAGGAGCCCAATGGCGATGACCAGGTCGAACGCGCGGTCCGCAGCCGCGTAAAAGATTTGTGCAGCCAGTTTCCGATTTACTCGCATGCTGAGGCACTCGTGTAATCCGCCGGCAATTCGTCAACGAATTGCCAACGATTCTTGCCGGCTATCCCGGCAGCGCTTTGCACCTGCTTTGCACCCGCTTTGCACCTTTCATACAAGAGAGAATTCAAATGAGCTTCGAGGGAGTACACACACCCCTGGTCACGCCGTTCAAGCCGGACGGAGAAATCGACCATGATCTTCTCGGCAGGCATGCCGCCAATCTTGCCGGCCGCGTGTCGGGCCTTGGGGTCGGCGGAACGACAGGCGAGTACTATGCGCTGAGTTTCGAAGAACGGGTTCAGACGTTCAACACCGTTGCCGAGGCGGCGGGCGGCAAGACGTATCTGACTGCCGGCATCAATGCGACCACGACGAAAGAGGTCATCCGTCTGGGTCAGGAAGCGAAGCGCGCCGGTCTGTCCGCATTGCTGCTCGCCGCTCCGTATTACGCCCAGCCGACCCAGGAAGAGCTGCTGAACCACATGCTGACGGTGGACGACAGCCTCGACATGCCCATCATGCTGTACAACTTCCCGGCTCGCACCGGCACGGGTATCGGCGACGACGTGCTGGCCACGCTGCTCGAGCGGCCGAACTTCATCGCGATGAAGGAAAGCACCGGCGACATTTCGCATCTGCATCATCTGGCCACGCATTTCCGTGACAAGCTGGTACTGAGCTGCGGCATGGACGACCAGGCGCTCGAGTTCTTCGTATGGGGCGCAAGGAGCTGGGTCGCCGGTGCGTCCAACTTCCTGCCCGAAGCGCACACCGCGCTCCTCGACGCATGCGTCAGGCAAGGCGACTTCGCGACGGGCCGCAAGCTGATGGCGCAACTGCTGCCGGTACTCGAACTGCTGGAGCGCAGCGGGAAATTCATCCAGTACGTTCGCTACGGATGCGAGCTGGCCGGCATGCCGGTCGGTGTTGCCCGCGCGCCGCTCGGCACGCTCACCGACGACGAGCGCAGCGCGTTTGGCCAGCTTGTTCAACCTATGTTGCGCAGCGCGCAGTAACTGCATGACCTCGAAACTGGAATTCGCGCGGTTCCCGGCGCCAGACGGCGTGAACGGCTGGTGGGAAAGTCTGCCGCCGCCCTCGCCTGCCAATACGGTGTCTTCCGGGCATCGATATGACTGGGTCGTTGTGGGCGGAGGTATTACGGGGCTGTGTGCCGCGCGGCGTCTGGCGGAGCTTGCGCCTGACGCCACGATCGCACTGGTCGAAGCGGACCGTATCGGGCGCACCACGGCGGGACGAAATTCCGGATTTTTCGTCGATTTACCCCACGACATAAGCAGTGAAAGCTACTCGCGCAGTGTGGAAGCCGACAAGGCCGATGTTCGGTTTCAACGCCACGGTATCGACTATGTGCGCTCGGCGGTCAAGCGGTACAGCATCGATTGCGACTGGCGGGACGACGGCAAGTTTCACGCTTCGGTGAACAGAAAGGGGCACGCCGCACTGACCCACTTTGCGGAAGGACTCGCTCGCATCGGCGAAGGCTTCGAGTGGCTGGACGAGGCGGCCATTGCGAGGGTGACCGGAACGGATTTCTATCAGGGTGCGCTATTTACGCCGGGTTGCAGCACGGTTCAACCCGCGGCGCTGATGCGTGGTCTCGCGGCGACGTTGCCGGAGAATGTGAAGATCTTCGAACTGAGCGCGGTAAAGGGAATTGAGGATCTGCGTCAGGGGAAGGTCCTGAGCTTCGACGGCGGCAAGATCGTGGCGAAGCGCGTGATTCTATGCACCAACGCGTATGCGGCGACCTTCGGCGGGCATCCGAACGGTCTGCTGCCCGTCTATACGTTCGCCTCCATGACGCGGGTCATGAACCCGGAGGAAGTCGCGAGGCTCGGCGGTACGCCGTCGTGGGCACTGATTCCCGCCGACCCCATGGGCTCGACCGTCCGCCGTCTGATGACGGACCGCATCTGCGTTCGCAACCACTTCGCCTTTCGACCCAGCCTCGAACTTTCGCAAGCCGATCTCGCGAAGGCGAAGAGCATGCATCAACGGTCGTTCGACCGGCGCTTTCCGATGCTCAAAGACGTCGAACTGGAATACACATGGGGCGGCCCGCTGTGTCTGTCCGCGAACAACGGTGCGCTGTTTGGGCGCAGAGACGATGGCGTCTTTCAAGCGATCGGATGCAATGGCCTCGGTCTGAGCAGAGGCTCGGCATCCGGCAAGCTCATCGCCGAATATGCACTCGGCCAATCCGATGAACTCATTCGCCAGCTTTTGAATCAGCCGCATCCGCGCTCGCTGCCGGTCCGCCCGATTGCGGACGTAGCGGTTTCGGCGGCTATCTGGATGAAGGAATTTTCGGCGGGGGCCGAGCTTTAATTTTGTGAGGACAGGACATGACGACTTATCAGGAATGGCAGCAGAAAGCTGAAACCCTCTCACTCGACGGAAGAGCGTTTATCGCGGGGCAAAGGTGTCCGGCTGCGTCGAACGAGACGTTCCAGACACTCAATCCTTCGACGGGAAAAGTACTCGCCGATATCGCAAAGTGCGATACGAAAGACGTCGAGCGCGCGGTTGCGGCGGCGAGAGAGGCGTTCGAGTCCGGCGTGTGGTCGAAGGCAGCGCCGGCGCAGCGCAAGTCGGTGCTTCTGCGGCTCGCGCAACTGATCGAGGAAAACGCCGAGGAACTGGCGCTTCTCGAAGCACTCGAGGCGGGCAAGCCAATCAGCGAATGCATGGGACTGGATATCCCCGAATCCGCCGCCTGTATCCGCTGGCACGCGGAAGTGACCGACAAGCGGTACGACGCACTGTCGCCGTCGGGTGCAAGCGTCGTGAGCATGATTACGCGCGAGCCGATCGGCGTCGTGGGTGCGGTGTTGCCGTGGAACTTCCCCGCGCTCATGCTGGCCTGGAAAATCGGCCCTGCGCTGTCGGTGGGCAACAGCGTCATTGTGAAACCCGCCGAGCAGACCTCGCTTTCGACACTGCGCATCGCCGACCTCGCAACGCAGGCCGGCGTGCCCGCGGGCGTCCTCAGCGTCGTAACCGGATTTGGCGAAAGCACGGGCCAGGCCCTGGGCCGCCATGCGGATGTCGACCTGGTTGCTTTCACGGGCTCCACGGAAACCGGCAAGCGCTTCCTGCATTACTCGGCGGACACGAACCTGAAGCGCGTCGTGCTGGAGTGCGGCGGCAAGAATCCTCAAGTGGTTCTGCCCGACGTCGCGAACCTGGACGCCGTCGCGGAGCAGGCAGTCGCCGCCGCCTTCTGGAACATGGGCGAGAACTGCAGCGCGGGCTCGCGTATTCTGGTTCCTTCGACTAGCAAAGCCGAGTTGCTCGACAAGGTCCTCGCCGTTCTGCAAGGATGGAAAACGGGCGACCCGCTCGACCCCGACGTCAAGCTCGGTTCTCTGATTGAAGAGAAGCACTATCAAAAAGTACTCGCCCACATCGAGAAAGCGAAGGCGGAAGGCGCGCGCCTCGTGTGCGGCGGCAAAGCCACGCGCACTGAAACCGGCGGATGGTTTGTCGAGCCGACCATCTTCGACAACGTCACACCGCAGATGAGCATCGCCCGCGAGGAAGTTTTCGGCCCGGTCGTCTGCTTCATCGAATACGCCGATGTCGACGAGGCTGTGCGGATCGCCAACGACACCTGCTATGGACTCGCTGCATCGCTATGGACCGACAACGTCAACAACGCTCACAAGATAGCCGCCCGGATCAGGGCGGGTACGGTCACGGTGAACTGTTTTGGCGAGGGCGACCTGTCGACTCCTTTCGGTGGATTCAAGCAATCGGGCTTTGGCGGCCGCGATAAATCGGTCTACGCGCACGACCAGTATTGCGAGCTGAAGACCACCTGGCTGAAACTGGACTGAGGCTGGACTGAGGCAATTCGATTCGAGCGGGAGCCCGGCCTGTCACGCCGGGCTGTTGACTTTCCCGACGCGGCTGCGTTTAATGCTGCCGCGCTTTAACGCTATGTGAGACCCAATGCGACTTGGATTCATCGGGACCGGCACCATCACGCAGGCAGTCGTCACCGGATTGCTTAAGTTCGACTTTCCGTTTGACCGCATTTCGCTGTCGCCCCGCAACGCGGACACTGCTGCGGCGCTTGCCGCGCTCGATAAGCGAGTGCAGGTATGCGAAAGCAATCAGGAAGTGCTCGAGGCGTCCGACGTTGTCTGTCTTGCAGTCGTGCCGCAAATCGCTGCCGACGTATTGAGCGAACTGCATTTCGATGCGCGCCATCACGTCATCAGCTTCATCGCGGGAATGTCAATCGACGAAGTGCGCAGGCTTATCCGCGCGCACAGCAAGGTCGTTCGCGCGATACCGTTGCCGGCCGTGGCCGAGGGCAACGGAAGCACGGCTATCTGTCCCGCGGATCGCGTGGCGACATCCTTGTTCTCGGCGCTGGGGCAAGCGGTCGAAGTCGACGACGAGGCCAGATTCGACGCACTGTCGGCCGTCACGGCGACGATGGCGAGCTTCTATGCGGTGCTGGAAGCCCAGGCGTCATGGCTGGTCCGCCAAGGGCTGGATTACGATGCCGCTCGCGCATTTCTGTCGGGTTACGCTGTGGGTCTCGCACACGATACGACCCGAAGCGGGAAGTCGTTTGCGGGGCTGATCGAGCACTGCATGACGCCGGGCGGCATCAACGAACAGGTTCACAACGAACTCACGAAACGCGGTACGTATGCACATTTCGCCGACGCTCTGGACCGGGTGTTGGCGAGGATTCAAGGTCACGTATAGCGCCGCACGCAACGCCGCATGTAAGGCGACATACGACAACGCCGCACACAACGCCGCCGGGGGCGACGCAGCCCCCGGGTTGACCTCTCTTGCCAGCGAGCAAAGAGACTCGCAAACTATTCCGGTTGAGACGCCTCGGTCTCATGACCGGGGTAGCCGCCTTGCACCGGGGCAAATAGCGCGGCCTGGATCCGCAGTCCTCGGACAGAACCACGCGCTTGCGCGTGAAAAGGTGACAACGATGCAACAGAAGCATTTATTCGCTGACAGACTCCTCGCCCAGATGCCGTCGCTACGGGCGCTGCGATGCTTCGTCACCGCGGCGCGCTACGAAAGCTTCACGCAGGCGGCGGAAGTGCTTTGCGTCACGCAGGCCGCAATCAGCAGGCAAATCAAGGAACTCGAAGATTCACTCGATGTGGCCCTGTTTGAGCGAACCGGGCGGCATATTGCGCTCACCGACGCGGGCCGCATTCTCTACAACGCGTCGTATCTGTCGATCATGAATATCGCGGAAGCGGCCGAGGCGGTGCGCCGCTCCGACAAGCGCGCGCTGACCATTTGCGTCTCGCATACGTTCTCGGCGCTGTGGCTGTCGTTCAGGCTGCCCGCATTCCGCAAAAGGTTCCCGGATATCAGATTGGTCGTGATGGTGACCGAGCATTTCATGGAGCTGGACGAGCTCATGCAACCTGACGTCATCATCACCAAGAATCCGCCGCGCGAACCGGAGTATGAAGTCGAGCCGCTCTTCCACGACGTGGTGTATCCCGTCTGCAGCCGGCCGTTCTTCGAGCAACATTTTCGCGGGCAGTCGCTGAAGCCGCTCGACCTGCTGTCGCAGCCCACGTTGAACCTCTCGCTGCTGGGACGGGCCCAGGTGTGTGAACATGTCGACTGGCGCGTGTGGCGAAACTGGTTTCAGCAAGGCGATGGCTCCGACAGGATCAGCGAAAACGAACACTTCGAGAGCAACGACTATCGACTCCTCGTCGCTCAGGCCGAAGCGGGCGAAGGCACCCTGCTCGGCTGGCATCATCTTGTCCATCGCCAGATCGAACAGGGCCGCCTGATCCGGCCGGTGCAGGACGCGCTCGAGTTCCACGACCGTCATCACTACCTGATCACGCACAAGAACGCGAAGCTTCGAGCGGAGTATCTGCAGTTCCGTGAATGGCTGGGTGAGGAAGTCGGCGCGATGATGCGCGAATGGCGAGGCGTCGAAGCGGCGGAAACCACCAGGTAGCGTGCGCCGACACCCGTTCGAACAGCATGAGCAGGTCCGTCGAAAGACGACTCTCCTTCCTCGCCGGTTTCCGGAGCGCTTCTACACCGTCAATGCAGCGTGAGTGCAGGCAGTCCCATGTTTAACGACCCCATTCATCACGGAACCGCCCGGCCGCTGCGCTTTGGAATCGTGCTGTTGCCCAATTTCACGCTGACCGCATTTTCCGGTTTCGTCGACCTTCTCAGACTGGCAAGCGACGAAGGCGACATGAGCAGGCCAGTCCGTTGTTCGTGGACCATCGTCGGCGAGTCTTCCACCCCCGTCCGGGCAAGCTGTGGCATCCAGGTCACGCCGTGGACCACCTTCGAGGAAGCCAAACCCTTCGACTACGTCGTGATCGTCGGCGGGTTGCTGCACTCCGGGCCGTCCGCAAGCAAAGCCACGCTCCAGTTCATTCGCGACGCCGCGAAAACGTCCGCCACCCTGGTCGGCATTTGCACAGGGGTATTTGCCTTGATGCGGGCCGACGTGATGGACGGATATCGCATCTGCGTGAGCTGGTTCCACTACTGGGATTTCGTCGAGCGCTTTCCGGGCCTTGACGAACGCAATCTTGTTGCGGACCGGCTGTTCGTGATCGACAGACGCCGGATTACCTGCTCGGGCGGGCGCGCCTCGATCGATGTGGCGGCGGCTATCCTGCTGCGCCATGTCGAGGCCACAGTCGTGCAGAAGGCGCTGCGCATCATGCTTGTGGATGATGCCCAGAAAGGCAATGCCCCGCAGCCGCATCCTCCAGGACTCGAACCCGCAGCGCACCCCAAGGTCAGGCGCGCGATCCTGTTGATGGAACAGCACATGGGTCAACCGTTGAGCCTGGGAGAACTTGCCCGCCGTCTCGAGATGTCCGTCCGGCAGCTCGAGCGTCTGTTTGCCGCGGAAACGGGAAAGTCGCCGCACGCGTACGGGCGACAGATCCGGATACGCACGGCATCATGGCTGCTGACGAGCTCTGACCGGACAGTGGCCGATATCGCGACATCCTGCGGCTTCTCCGACGCTTCGCATCTTGGCCGTGAGTTCCGAAAAGAATATGGCGAATCGCCGAATGCCTATCGCGTGGCGCGACCGCAAAGCGAGGCATCAACGCTGGGCGCCGGGTAGCGCGCGGCGCTGGACCATGAACGTAGCATGCAAGCGCTCCGGCTGCCCGAACAGCGGGCAGCCGAGGCACGACAGGCAGGACTTCCTCTTTAACCGACACTGGATACGGCAGATCATGACTACCGGGCACGCGCAGGATGAAATGGCTCTCTTTGGATTGAACGTCAAGAATGGGCGACGCTGTTATTCCATCGACGAGCGTGACTGGCAGCCTATGAAAATCGGAGAAACAGTGCTTCCCGGCTTTCTCTGGATTCCCGTTGCCGACGATGAGAACGGTGCGTGGAGCAGCTACTGGATGCGTCTGCAACCAGGGGCGCGGTCGTTCGAGCATCAACACGACTCGACCGAGCTGATTCTTGTTCTCGACGGAGTATTCACGGACGACGACGGCACCGATTTCCTGCCGGGACAGACGGTGAGCTACCCGGCCGGATCGCGGCATAGCACTTTCTCGCAAGAGGGCTGTACGGTACTGGTCGTCGCGCATACCGGGTCGACGATCGTTTCTCAACCACGAGCCACGCGCCCCTGACCAACGGGAAGTGAATTGACCATAAGCGCCGGGCGGAAATCGTTAAAACCGCTCGTCATGCCTATGTCGAAACGATTCATACAACGCGGCCCTATTCTGGCTGGAGGGGCGAAATGAAACCGCCAACCGCACGGACCAAGGGATATCGACGGCTTATCCCTTCGCTGACAGCGCTCGTCGAGTTCGAGGCGGTCGCGCGGCACGGGAGCTTCACGCTGGCAGCCGATGAGCTAGGGGTGACCCAGGCCGCGGTAAGCCGGCAGGTCAAATTTCTCGAGGAAACGCTCGGGACCCGGCTATTCGACCGTCTGCATCGTTCAATCAAACTCACTGAGGAAGGTGAGGCGCTGTATCTTGTCGTCGCCGAGTCGATGCAGAAAATTGCAGGCGTTTTTGACCGGCTGGCCAGCGGCCCGGTCCAACAGGAACTGGTGCTTGCGGCAACGTCTGCGTTCTCACATTTTCGCCTCCTGCCTCGGCTGGGGTCCCTCAGGAAAGCCCAGCCGAATCTTCAGCTTCGCATCTCCACGCAGATGTTCACCGCTGACCTCCGCCCCAAGGAAATTGATGTCGCCGTACGATTCGGAAACGGACGATGGGGCGATGGCACGGCAACCTTCCTTTTTGACGAAGAGGTCTTTCCTGTCTGCTCGCCGGATTGGCTGAAATCGCGAGGCGCGCCGGAATCGCTGCAGGACGTCACTCGCGCCGCCCTCATCGAGTCGGATTCCACCTCGGAAGGCTGGATGGGATGGGATGAGTGGTTTCACGCTGTGGGCGTGAGGCCGGAGCGATTGAACTTCGCGCTGCGCTGTAGTCTTTATACGGATGCAATCGAGGCCGCACGCTACGGTCAGGGTATCGCCCTTGGCTGGGGAAGATTGGTCCACGACCTTCTCGAGGCTGGCGAACTTGTCAGGCTGCCGTCCGCTTCGCTCAAAGTGAGCGATTCGTACTACATCGTGGTGCCGCACGGGCGCACGATTGCCCCGGAAATCGACGCTCTCATCGACTGGCTTCGGCAGGATTCCATAGAGAATTGAAGCGCCTGCAAGGCGCCGCCCATACATGCCCGGAGAAGCGGGCTCACGCATAATCTAAAGTAATGTCAGACCGAAAATAAAGCGCATTGACGCTCATTTTCGTCAATCCAATACTCAAGTCATAGCGGGAACAATCGAAGTCCCGACCTATCCTGAACGTTGGAGAAAGACGATGTCCGAAGTGCAACGCAAAACCCATGGCGAGTTAATCCGAAGCCGTCGACCCGGTCACGGCATGCCCGGCGAGCTCTTTGGCCGCCAGGATGTTTTCGAAACGGACGTCGAGGTCTTTTTCCACAAGCACTGGATCCTGGCCGGCGTCACGGCGGACGTGCCCGAACCCGGCGATGTGTCGACCGTCGATATCGGCAAGGCGTCCATCATCATCGTGCGCGACGACGATGAGAATGTCCGCACTTACCGGAACGTCTGCCGCCATCGCGGCGCACGTCTGAAAGAGGCTGGGAAGTCGACGGTCGGCATGCTGGTCTGTCCTTACCATCAGTGGACGTATGACCTCGACGGAAGCCTGCGCCACGCTGCCCACATGGGCAAGGACTTCGATCCGACCTGCCGGAGCCTGATTCCGGTGCACACGAGGATTGTCGGAACGCACATTTTCGTCTGCCTCGGTGAGAACCCGCCGGAGGACATCGCGAAGCTGGAAGAAACGATGGCGCCGCGTTTTGCGCCGTACGACCTGAAGAACACCAGGATTGCCTTCGAGCAGGAAATCATCGAGAACGGCAACTGGAAACTCGTGATGGAAAACAATCGCGAGTGTTACCACTGCCAGGCCACTCATCCGGAATTGACGGCATCTTTCCTGCCGGAAGACTTCGGCTTCTGTCCTGAGAATCTCAGCGAGGAATCGCTGCGCGCGCTGGACGAGTACAAGGCGCGCAACGCAGCATGTCAGGCAAGCTGGGAGCAGGACGGATTTATCAGCGCCAGTGTCGAGTGGCTGGACGAAGATGCGGTCACCCAGTTCAGAACCCAGCAACTCGTCATCGCCGGCAACGGTGAATCGCAGACCATCGACACCAGGGTCGCCAGCACCAGGCTGTTTGGCAATCTCCAACGGCGCGATCTCGGCGATACGCACCTCTGGACACACAACTCGTGGACGCATGTCATGAGCGACCACGCGGTGATCAGCTACATCATTCCGCTCGCGCCAGACAAGACGCTGGTGCGCTCGAAGTGGCTGGTTCACGCAGACGCCGTCGAGGGCGTGGATTACAGGATTTCGGATCTGACCGAAGTGTGGGTTGCAACAAACCTGCAGGATAAACACCTCGTGGAGATCACGCACGAAGGCACTCAGGACCCGGCATACTCGCCGGGCTTGTTCTCGCCTTTCACGGAAACCTACGTGGACCAGTTTTCGCGCTGGTATGCAGCCCGATTGAACGCACACGGCATCCGAGCAGAATGACGGCCATGAACTCTTCCGAACGAATCCTTGATGCCGGATCCGCTGCCGCTGACAGGCTGTCCAGTCCCGACACGTGGGAGAGCGGCGGCAGGCTCTGGCCGAGTAGCGAGCGGCAGGCGCTGACGTGCTGCCGCATCGTCAACGAGACGCACGACGTCAAGAGCTTCGAATTTCGCACGAGCGATGACTTGCCCGTGCGTTTCGAGCCCGGTCAGTTCATGACGGTATCGGCGAATGTGCAAGGACAATCGATCGAACGTTGCTACACGATTTCCTCGCCGCCCACGCGTCCCTATCTGCTTTCCATCACGGTAAAGCGGGTTGCGGGAGGGATCATGTCCAACTGGCTTCATGACAACCTGACACCAGGGAGTCAGCTGAAAGCGTATGGTCCGTCCGGCACGTTCACCCCGACCGTTGCGCCTGCGCCGAAGTCGTTGTATCTGTCAGCGGGGTCGGGCGTGACGCCGCTGATGTCGATGACACGCGCGAGCATCGATCTCGGGCTCGACCGTGATATCGCGTTCGTCCACAGTGCAAGAACACCCGCCGATATCGTGTTTCGCGAGGAACTGCAAAGACTCGCGACACTCTCCCCTCGTCTGCGCCTCTTCTTCGTATGCGAGGAAATCGGCGGCGAGAAGAATTGGGCCGGTGCGACGGGCCGATTGAGCCTCGAACTCCTGTCGGAATGGCTTCCGGATTACGCAGACCGCGAGGTGTTCACCTGCGGCCCGGCCGGCTACATGCGTGCCATAAGGGATCTGCTCCGCGAAGGCGGTCACGACCCGGCGCGTTATCACCAGGAGAGTTTCGATATCCCGGCAGGTGCCGCAGCGGTGCCAGCCGCTGCCGCTGCCGCTGCCGCTGCCCCTACCTCTACCTCGAAAGAGAACGAGGCAGCTCAGGACATCTTCACGGTCAAGCTTGCCCGCTCCGCCAGAGCGTTCACGATGAGCCAGTCGGAAACCGTGCTGGCTGCTGCGAAAAAGGCGGGGGTCGCGATTGCCTCCTCCTGCAGTCAGGGTATGTGCGGCACCTGCAAAACCAGGGTACTCGAAGGCACAGTGGATATGCATCACAACGGCGGGATTCGCGACAGGGACGTCCAGAAGGGCTTCCGCCTTCTATGTTGCAGCCGTCCTACCTCCGATCTGGTGCTGGAACTCTGAGCGACCATTCGATGAACCGGACAACGCCGGGCGCTGTGTGTTTTTCGGCGACAGCTGCATTCCGGGAAGGCAAGTGCCCTGCCCGATCGCCCGGCAAACGGAACACGCCGGATTCGAGTTTCATATAAAGCGAGATGATTCCCCGGAGGAATTGCATGTCTGCCGACGAGACGATTGATGCGAGTACTGCCGCCAATCTGACGCGGACGAACAACGCGTTGTTCGATGTCAGGACCCACAGGCTCGCCCGGGTGCGGGAACAACTACACAAGAACAACTGCCCCGCGATATTGCTTTACGACCCGGTGAACATCCGTTACGCAACGGACACATCGAACATGCAAATCTGGACAGGACGCAATCCGTCGCGATATGTGATGGTATTTGCCGACGGCCGCGTCATCGCGTGGGAGTTTCACAGTTGCGAGCATGTGTGGGATGGCCTGAATCTGGACCTCGAGATGCGCAGTGCTGTCGGTTGGACCTTCTTCAGCGCGGGCACCGAAGCCGGGCGCCGCGCTGACGTGTGGGGGGCGGAGATAGCCGATGCGCTGGGCAGGCGTGCACCGAACGAGCGCCGTCTGGCGGTCGACCGGCTCGACCCCATCGGCGCCGCCTGTCTGATCAGGAACGGCCTGACCCTTCTGGACGGACAGGCCATGATGGAGATGGCCCGGACGGTTAAGTCATCAGGCGAGCTCGTGCTGATCAACGAGTCCCTGCGCGCCTGCGAGAAAGGGATTGAGCGGATGCATCGCGAGCTTCGGCCGGGCATGACCGAACAGGATCTCTGGGCCAACCTTCACCACGAAAATATCCGGCACGGCGGCGAGTGGATTGAAACCCGCCTTCTCGCCTCGGGGGACCGGACCAATCCATGGATGCATGAATGCTCCTCGCGGGTTCTGCAGCGCGGCGAGTTGTTAGCGTTCGATACGGATATGGTCGGGCCGAATGGCTACTGCTCGGATATCTCCCGGACATGGACGGTAGGCCATACCCGGCCCTCCGACGAGCAGCGCAAGCTTTATGAGGCAGCCTATTCACAAGTCCATTTCAACATGGACCTGTTGCGCCCAGGCATGACATTCCGCGAATTCTCGGAAAAGGCCTGGAAGATACCGGAGCCATATCTGAAGAACAGATATAGCTGCGTGGCGCACGGCATCGGCATGGTCGACGAATATCCGTCCATTGCGCACCAGGTTGATTGGGAAAGCGCGGGTTATGACGGTCGGTTCGAAACCGGCATGACGCTTTGCGTCGAGAGCTACATCGGCGCGGAAGGAGGCAGCCAGGGCGTGAAACTCGAGCAGCAGGTGGTGCTCACCGAGTGCGATTGCGTGCCGCTCACCTTGTGCAGCTTTGAAACCCGCTGGCTGTGAGGCCGGCGCGACGAAGGGTTCGCCCTGGTACGCGCCAAGGCCGGCTGCAAGATGCCCAACGCCGATGACTAACATATTGAAAATCAATTAAATAAACGCCGCCAACGGTCGATAACAAGTTCAGCCGCTTCCCTTTTGCGGTTGGACTTAACATGCAGAGCTCATACAATTTTTGGCTGGTTGCAATCTCGTTCGCCGTCGCGGCGCTGGCGTCATATACAGCGCTCGATTTGACGGGCCGTATCTTCCTGCTGGCGTCGGCACGTCAGCGGCACGCGTGGCGCCTCGGCGGCGCCGCGGCACTCGGTGTCGGCATCTGGTCGATGCACTTCGTCGCCATGCTCGCCTTCTCGCTGCCGATTCCGCTCGGCTACGATTTCTCGACGACCGCTTATTCGCTTGGGCTCGCGATCGGCGCGTCGTATCTGGCGCTGATCGTGACGACCCAGGCGCGGCTCACGCCACTGCGGCTCATCGCCGGTGGCGTGCTGATGGGCTTCGGCATTGCCGGCATGCACTACACGGGCATGGCGGCGATGCAAATGGAGCCGGGCATCCACTATCAGCCGGCCTGGTTCGCCGCTTCGCTGGCGATCGCGATCGGCGCATCGACCGCCGCGCTGTGGATGGCGCGCGCACTCAGCAACGACGGCGAACACCACGTGTTGCGCAAACGTTTCATCGCGGCGCTGGTCATGGGCGTCGCGATCAGCGGCATGCATTACGCCGGCATGGCGGCCGCCGAGTTTCCGGCCGGCGCCGTGTGCGGCGCGGCCAAGGGCGTGAATGCCGCGTGGCTCGCGACTTCGGTGATCCTGTTCACGTTTGCGATTCTGATCGTCACGCTGATCCTGTCGCGGTTCGATGCGCGCACCAGCTTTCTGGTCAGCGCGGTGTCGAAACTGAACGGTCAGATCGTGCGGCTCGCCACGCTCGACACGCTGACGGGCCTGCCCAACCGCAGCACACTCACCGAACGCATCGACCGCGCCATCCATAGCGCGCGCCGGCGGCGCTCGCTGTTCGCCATCCTGTTCATGGATCTCGACGGCTTCAAGACCATCAACGATTCGCTCGGCCACTCGGCCGGCGACGAAGTACTGTCCGCATTCGCGCAGCGTCTTCTGCAGTGTGTGCGTGCGAGCGACACGGTCGCGCGTCTCGGCGGCGACGAATTCGTCGTGCTGTCCGAGAACCTGGCTTCACGCGAAGACGCCGGCACGATGGCCGAAGACGTGCTCGACCGGATGCGCCAGGGCGTATGGGCCGATTCGCAGCCGCTGCAGGTGATGCCGAGCATCGGCATCGCGCTCTTTCCCTACGACGGCGATACCGTCGAGACGCTGCTCAAACATGCCGACGCGGCCATGTACGAAGCCAAGCGCGCAGGCCGCGGCACCTATCGCTTCTTCGAACAAAGCATGAAAGAAGCCGCAATGCGCACGCTGCAGATTCAAAGCGCGCTGCACGAAGCGCTCACCACCGGCCATTTCTCGCTGCACTTCCAGCCGAAATTCCACGGCAGCGGCGACTCGCTGGCGGGTGCCGAAGCGCTGATCCGCCTGCACCATCCGCAGCTCGGCACGCTGACGCCGCTCGAGTTCATTCCGATTGCCGAGCGCTCGGGCCAGATCGTACAGATCGGCTACTGGGTCCTGCGCGAGACGTGCCGGCAGATTCGCCGCTGGGTGGAGCAAGGCCTGCCGTTGATGAAGGTGGCGATCAACCTGTCGCCGCGTCAGTTGTCGCAACCGAACCTGGTCGCGACGATGCTCGATATCGTGCAAGCCGAAGGCGTGCAATGCGCGCAGATCATGTTCGAAATCACCGAAACCGTCGCGATGCAGGACGCGCCGAAAACCATCGAAATGATCCGCGAGTTCCAGGCAAGCGGCTTTGAGATCGCCATCGACGATTTCGGCACCGGCTATTCCAGCCTCGCCTATCTGCAACGCTTTCGCGTCAAGCAATTGAAGATCGACCGCTTCTTCACCAACGGCCTCGACGAGCACGGACCGGAAGGCAGTGCGATCGTTTCCGCGATCATCGCGCTCGCGCATTCGCTGGACATGGACGTGGTGGCCGAAGGGGTCGAAACCGAATCGCAGCTCGGCAAGCTCAAGTCGATGATGTGCGACGAGATGCAGGGCTTCCTGCTAGGCAAGCCGCTCACCGCCGACGACTTCGGCGAGATGCTGCGTGCAAGAACGGTGACGGCATGAGCATGCGGATCGGTTTGAAATGCGCGGACCTTTGCGACGCGGTTCGCTCATCGCGGCGCGTCCGCTGCGCAGCCTCGTTTTACCGATAAGCAGGAACAGACAGATTGGCTGCAGGAGACTTCATGAAAATTGACGTAGCGACGTTCCAGACGGTGTGGCTAATCACGTTTCTGTGCAGCGCCTTCATCACGACAGCACTTTCGCGTATGTTTGCGCAGGTCAGCGCCTTCCGCTTCTGGTCCGTCGGCTTTTATCTGCTTGCCGCTGCCACGGCATGCTTCGCGTTGCACAAGATCTGGCAAAGCGATCTGCTGTTGCTGGCCACCGCGACGCTGGCGTTGCAGAGCCGCATTCTGATCTGGTCGGGCACGCGCGATCTGTTCGGCGCATCGGCACCGTGGCGCGCCGGCCTCGTCGTCACAGCCGTGTTCTGCGTGCTGTACGGGAGCGTGCTGGCATGGAACGCGCCGCTGGTGGTCCGCGCCGGCTTGCTGGCGCTGTTCTTTGCGCCGTGCCGCGCGGCAACGCTGTATGAAGTGGTCCGCCGGCGCCGTCCGCAACTCGGGCCGGCGCGCATGCTGGTCGCCGTGGGCAGCGGCATCGCGACGCTCAATGCCGTCGTGCCGCTCGTGCTCGTGCTGCTCGACCGCTCCAACATGACGCTGCTGTACGGCAATCCTCGCACCACCTCGGCGCTTTACGCCGTCGTGTTTGCAGGCGATCTGCTGCTGACCATCGGCCTGATCGTGCTGGCCTTGCACCATCTGATCGTCGAACGCGACATGCTCGCCACGCTCGACCGCGGCGCGCATGAGCTTCTCGCCGGGTCACGGGACATGCGCGGGCCGCGCGAGTCGCGGTCGCCGCGCTGCGATGCGCTCGGCCACGACACGTCCGCGCAATGCCAGACGCTGCCGGGGCCGGTTTGACGCAAAGCGCGGGCGGTTATCGGCTTATCGGCTTATCGGCTTATCGGCTTATCGGCTTATCCGCTTATCCGCTTATCCGCTTATCCGCTTATCCGCTTATCCGCTTATCGGCTTGGCCGCTTGGCCCCTTAGCCGCTTGACCGGCTAGCCGTTTAGCCGGCCTTGCACGTCTCGCGTGCGGAGCCGGCCAACGACACGAGAATCGGCGCCGCCTGCGCGGCATCGCGCCTGGTGAGCTTGCCGTCCACCGAGGCGCCGCAATCCATCCGCACTCAAGCTGGCAATTCCGCCGCGCGCACCGCTATCCGATCAAGCCCGTCCAGTTCCCTGAGCCGCGCGACCAGCGCATCGCCGGCGCGCGTCATCGGCATGCGCAACTCGTCGCGTATCAGACCTTGCGCGGCGAGCAAGGCCTTCACCGGCGCCGGATTCGGTTCGGCGAACAGCGCCTGGATCAGCGGCGCGAGTTCATGAAAAATACGCCGTCCTTCGTCGAGCCGGCCCGCCGACAACGCACGATACAGCGCGACGAACCGCTCCGGCCGCACGTGCGCCGAGGCCGCGATCGCTCCGCTTCCACCGAGGCACAACGTGTTGAAGATCGCGATGTCCTCGCCGGTCAGCACCTGCAAGCGGCCGTCGCGAATCAGCGCGAGTGTGGTGTCGAGCGAACCGGCGCAATCCTTCACGGCCTGAATCCGCGGATGCGCGGCAAGCGTCAGGAGCGTGTCGAGTTCGAGCCGCACACCGGTTCGATAAGGAATGTCGTACAGCACGACGGGCTTGTCGCTCGCATCGGCAAGCGTCATGAAGTGCCCGACGATGCCCGCTTGCGAAGGCCGGATGTAGTACGGCGCGGCCATCAGCACACCGGCGATCGGCAGCGCGTTCAGTTGCTCGATGCGCTCCTTCATGCTCGCCGTGTGATTGCCCGACACGCCGACCAGCACCGGCAGCGCTTGTGCGTCAGCGCCGCGAGCGGCGGCGTGCGCTCGCGCTTCGTCGAGAATCGTCGCCAGCACGGCGTCCTGTTCGGCGGCGTCGAGCGCGGCCGGCTCGCCGGTCGTGCCGAGCGCGACCACCCCGGCAATGCCCGCGTCGGCATAGCGGCGCACCAGCGCGCGCAGCGCGGCGTGATCCACCTCGCCATCGGCGAAAGGTGTGATGAGCGGAACCCAGATACCCGAAAAAATAGACATGTCTTTACCTCGATGACGACCGTATCGATTCCAGTCAGCAGTGCGAGGGGGAAAAACAGGGAATGCCGCAGGCGGGCGTTGACCGGCTGTTCCGTCGCACATCTGACGGAACAGCGTGCTCCGGTCAGATGAGCGGCTGTTTTTTGGCTTTGGCGCTAGCGCTCGGGAACCCCGCGCGCGCGGCCACGACGCTCGCGAAAGCGAGACGTGCGATGGTTGACGGACGGAGTCGGAGCGTTGGGCCGGAATGCATGAGACGCAGTGTAACCGCGTCCGGCGCGAGTTGGCAAAGCGGATCGGCAAACGGGTTTGCCAAACTCGCAAAACTGCTTGACTTCTGCGACAGGGAAACTAATATACGCACCGCGTACATAACCGGTACACAACCCATACCCGACAGGTGCCCGCATGAGCGTCCCGCAACAAGCCTTCCTACGCGACGCGATGCGTCGCCTGAACATGACCCGCGACACGTTCGCGAGCCGCATCGGCGTATCGCGCCGCGCGCTCGACACATGGCTCTTGCCGGACGATTCGCAGGAATCGCGCGCCATGCCGGAGATCGTGGAGCGTTTCGTGTCGGAGATCGTGGTGCATGGCGAGCCGGGTGAAACCTATACGCAAAGCGTAGACTCGCAATCGCTGGCGAGCCAGATGCTGTTCGAAGGCAAGCCGCAACTGCTGTCGGTCGATCAGTTCTCGCGCGACTCGGTCGAGGCGCTGTTCCGCGTCGCCGACATCATGCAGCCGATCGCGCGGCGCCGGAAAATCTCCCGCGTGCTCGAGGGCGCGGTGCTCGGCAATCTGTTCTTCGAGGCCAGCACCCGCACCCGCGTGAGCTTCGGCGCGGCCTTCTGCCGGCTCGGCGGTTCGGTGTGCGACACCACCGGCTTCACGTTTTCGTCGATGGCCAAGGGCGAGTCGATCTACGACACCAGCCGCGTGATGAGCGGTTATGTGGATGCGCTGGTGATCCGCCATCCGGAGCAAGGCTCGGTGGCCGAATTCGCACGCGCCACCAACGTGCCGGTGATCAACGGCGGCGACGGCCCGGGCGAGCATCCGAGCCAGGCGCTGCTCGATCTGTACACGATCCAGCGCGAGTTCTCGCGTCTCGGCAAGATCGTCGACGGGGCGCATATCGCACTGGTCGGCGACCTGAAATATGGCCGCACGGTGCATTCGCTGGTCAAGCTGCTGGCGCTGTATCGCGGCATCAAGTTCACGCTGATCTCGCCGCCCACGCTCGAAATGCCGAGCTACATCGTCGAGCAGATTTCGCGCAACGATCACGTGATCGAACAGACCCACGATCTGCCCGCGGGGCTGCGCGGCGCCGACGTGGTGTACGCCACGCGCATCCAGAAAGAGCGCTTCACCGACGAATCCTTCGAAGGCTATACGCCGGATTTCCAGATCAACCAGGCGCTGATGGACAGCGTGTGCGGCCCCGACACGCTGATCATGCACCCGCTGCCGCGCGACAGCCGGCCGGGCGCGAACGATCTGAGCGTCGACCTGAACCATGACTCGCGTCTTGCGATTTTCCGGCAGACCGACAACGGCATTCCGGTACGGATGGCGATTTTCGCCGTGCTGCTGGGTGTGGAAAAGCTGGTTCAGCATTCGATGCGCGACGCCGCGTGGCGCCCGCCGGCATATCTCGGTCCGGACGATGCGGTGTTTCACGGCATCGATTGATCAGGATTCGATAATTGAACGACGGCCTTGCAGGTTATCCGCAAGGCCGCTTCGGCGGCCGCAACCTCCATCTTCAGTACCCACCCGACTAAATCCGAACTAGACTGGTTTCGTCAGTCCCTTCCCCAACCGTAACCTCAGCAGTGTCAGTCGTCGTTAAAGAAGTCGCTTATTGCAGTGCGTCACGAATCGATTCGATTTTGGATTCACCCACATACGAACAGGACGACTTATCATGGCCGACACGAGTTATATGGCGCGCAAGTCCGTCGCGGATATTGTCGCAAGCGCGGAGGGCGGCGAACGCCATCTGTCGAAGTCGCTGGGCGCGCTCAGCATCACGGCAATGGGTATCGGCGCGATCATCGGCGCCGGCATCTTTGTTCTGACCGGCACGGCCGCGGCCCATTATGCAGGGCCGAGCATCATTCTTTCGTTTGTCCTCGGCGGGATTGCCTGCGCCTTTGTCGGGCTCTGCTACTCCGAGCTGGCTGCCATGCTGCCGGTCTGCGGCAGCAGTTACACCTATACGTATGCCACGCTCGGCGAATTATTCGCGTGGGTCATCGGCTGGGATCTGATTCTCGAGTATGCAATGGGCGCGGCGACCGTTGCGGTCGGCTGGTCAGGCTACATCGTGAGCCTGTTGCACAACGTCGGGATCAACATTCCGCCCACCATGGCGGCTGCGCCCGGCACCACGGTGACGCTCGCCGACGGCAGCACGGTGGCCGGGGTCGTCAATTTGCCGGCGGTCTTCATTATCGCCGTGCTGACCATCATGCTCGTGCTCGGCACCAAGGAGTCGGCGCGGCTCAACAACGTCATGGTGGCGATCAAACTGACCGTGGTGCTGGCATTCATCGTCATCGGTGCCTTCTTCGTGCATCCGGCCAACTGGCATCCGTTCATTCCGCAGAATACCGGCGAATTCGGCAATTTCGGCGCGAGCGGCATTCTCCGCGGATCGGCTGTCGTGTTCTTCGCTTTCATCGGCTTCGATGCGGTGTCCACCGCGGCCCAGGAGGCGCGCAAGCCGCAGATCGACATGCCGATCGGCATTCTGGGCTCGCTGGTGATCTGCACGCTGCTCTACATTGCGGTGGCCGGCGTGCTGACCGGACTCGTTCCGTATGCCGAGCTCAACGTCCCGGATCCGATCGCGAAAGGTGTCGATGTGATCGGCGTCACCTGGTTTTCCGTGCTCATCAAGATCGGTGCGCTGACCGGCTTGACGACCGTGATTCTCGTGCTGCTGTATGGCCAGAGCCGCATCTTCTTCACGATGTCACAGGACGGCCTGCTGCCGCACCTGTTCGCGGAAGTCCACCCCCGTCTGCAAACGCCTCATCTGAGCCAGATGATGATCGGCGCCATCGTCGCGGTTGTCGCGGCGTTCACGCCGATCAACGTGTTGGGCGAGATGGTCAGCATCGGTACCCTGTTCGCGTTCATTCTCGTCTGCGGCGCCGTGATCTATCTGCGCCGCAGCGACGCGGGAGCGTTAAGGCCGTTCCGCGCGCCGGGCGTGCCGGTGATCCCGATCCTCGGGATTCTGTTTTGCCTGCTGCTGATGGTCGGGCTGCCGCTCGTCACGTGGTTGCGGCTCTTCGTCTGGCTCGTGATCGGGCTTGTCATCTACGGGGCCTACGGCCGCAATCATTCGCGCCTCCGCCATCCGGAACAGGCGCACGATTGATAGCGCGGCGCGTCGGACGATGCGGTGTTTCACGGCATCGACTGAACGATTGAACGACTGAACGACCAATTACGATTTGCCGGTGCAAAGCGGCCTTGCTGAAAACCAGCAAGGCCGCTTTTTTTTTGCCGTCACTCGAACGCCCGTCACGGGCGCTTCGTCACCCCGTCATCCGTGACTTCCGCTGGATTGTCCTGAGCGCGCGAGACACGCAAAGTGGTATCGCCGTCGAACGCATCCGGGCACGCTGCCCCGTTCCGGAGAGCGCGTCGTTCTTCGCGCACGTCGGCCCTTTTCCACAACAGGAAAAACATCATGTCCTTGCGACGCTTCCTCACTCGAACCTGCCGCGCCGCACGCGCGGCAATCGGCCACCGCAACGAACCGGGAGGCTGAAATGGGCACCGACCATTTTGCCAACCGCTTCCGGCTGCATGCCGCAAGGGACAATGCCCTCCCTGACGGCGCATCGCCCGGCGCACTGCTGGCCCAATTGCGCGACGAATGCGAGGCGATGGCGCGCTACGCGTTGCATCACGGCCTGCCGGTCGCGCCTGAAACCATCGCGTTACTGAGCGCGCTGATCGACGGCACCGCGCCTGACAACCCGCCTCCCGGCGCGGCTGGCGACGCACCTCGCCACACCAACACCGCCGGCGACGCGCCTCGCCACGCAAACACCGCCGGCGACGCGCCTCGTTACGCCGGCACCTCGCAGCACTCGCTTGCATCGATCCACCGGAAACTGGCCGCGCTCATCGCGCCGGCCACTCCGCAAGCCGTCACGCTGCTCGACGCGCAACACCGTCTCGGCCGTCCATTCGCGTGGCTCGGTCCAGTGCCGCTGATCAGGTTGCTGACGGTCGCGGCGATTGCATTTCTGATCGCCGTGGTCGCAACCGGCCTGTCGCCCGACGTCTCCGCGGACAACGTCGAGCGCGGGTTCCTCGATTCGCACGGCACGCAGCTGTTGTGGAATGCGCTGTTCCTGCTCTTTTGCGCGGGACTCGGCGCATCGTTCGCGACGCTGTTTCAGGCACATCGTTACATCGCCGCCTCGACGTACGACCCGAAGTACGACGCATCTTACGGTGCGCGCCTGATTCTCGGACTCATTGCCGGGTTAATCCTCGTCGAGATGCTGCCGTCGCACCTCTTCGATCAGGGCAGCATGCACAGCTTCGGCAAGCCCGCTCTCGCCATGCTCGGCGGTTTCTCGGCGACTGCCGTACACCGCTTGCTGCAACGGCTCGTCGACACGCTCGACACCCTCGTGCGCGGCGATCGCTCGTCCGACGCGGACGCCGCACAGCAGACGCGCCGCGCCCAGGCCGCGAGCGAACGCACGCAATGGCAGAGCGAAATCGCCGCGAGCCTGCTCGATCTCCAGCAGTCGCTCGATCATCCGGATGCCGGCGACACCGCGCGCCGGCGCCTCGCGGATCTCACCCGCGCGATGCTGGCAGGCGAGCCGGTCCGGCTATCCGCTACCTCTATTCCAAACGACCCGGAGTAACACGATGCTCTTCCTCTACAACATGCCGGCCGCCTTGATGGGTGCGTTGATTGTCGGCGCGACGCTCGCCGCGGCCTTGAGCGGCTATCTGCTGTTTCGCCGCTGCTTTCCGGTTCATCTCAATGCCGAACAGCGCGGCATGACCGTGGCGATGATGTCCGCGGTGACGACCATCAATTCGCTGCTGGTCGCGTTCGCCGCCATCACGGTCTGGGGCACCTACGACGCAGCGGCCGGCACGGTCTCGTCCGAAGCCGCGTGCGCGACCGAACTCGCTCACGATCTCGCGTCGTTCGGCAAGCCGGATGCGCTCATCGCGAGGCGCGAGCTGATCGTCTATATCGAGCATGTGGTTCGGGACGAATGGCCGCAAATGCAGCAGTACGCGCGCGCGGACGCCGGGACCCAGGCCGCGTTCGACCGGATGTTCGCGACCACCAACCGGATCGTGCCGTCGGACGATCGCGAGCGGGCACTCCTGACCGAAGTGCTTGCCCGCGTGAATGAAATGACCAAGCTTAGGGAGCATCGGCTGCAGGCACTCGATGTCGCCATGCCGGTGACGTTGTGGGGTGTCATGCTGATCGCGAGCGCGCTCTCGCTGGTGCTGCTATACGTGTTGCCCGTGACCCGTTTTCATCTTGGACTCGTGACCATCTGGGCAACCACGCTCGGTCTTGCGTTCTTTTTCGTGCTGGCCGTCGACCGGCCGTTCGCCGGCGAAGTCAGCGTGAGTCCGGCGCCCATGCAGCACGCCATCGACACCCTCGCCGCTGAAGACGCGGAACATCAGGCTGCGCCGGCCTAGCTCGTCTTACATACGGCCACCTCCCCCCGGGCCGGATGTAAGCGCGCCGTTTATTCATGCGTTGCACATAAGAGCGGCTGACCTTGCACGTCTTCAGGTGTCACATGACGCGCGAGCCACAGCGCCGCTTCCGTGCGGTTCGAGACCCCGATCTGCCGGAAGAGCGCGTACAGGTGATTCTTGATGGTCCCCTCCGCGACGTTGAGCACCCGGCAGATCTGCTTGTTCGACTTCCCTTCGGCCAGCAGACGCAACACCTGGCGCTGCCGTGGCGTCAGGCGCTCGAATGCCCGATCGCCGGACTGCGCTTGTGCCGGCCCCAACTCGGCACCAAGGCCGTAAGTCGGCGGAACATAGATTGCGCCCGACGCGACACGGCAGAGCGCATCGGCGAATTCGTCCGCGCTCGCATGACGCTCGACGATGCCCGAGGCGCCCGCCATCAGCGCATCGGCAATCGCCTGACGACCCACCGTGCGCACCACGAATAGCCATGGCACCGTCCCCAGGACATCCTGCAGCACCTTCGGCCAGCCTATTCGCGCGGCACGCTCGTCCCATTCGAGCGTGACCGCGCCGACCGTTCCCGGCGGCAGGTCTTCGCGGATGCGGTAGATGTCTTCGGGACGCTGGGCCGACCACACCTGGCAATTGCTGTCGCGTTTCCACAAGACATCGGCTACCCCCGCCACGAACAACGGCGGGCTATCGATCATCAGAACGTTCATTTACGCGTATCCCCTCGGTAGAGAGACGCTCGGGTTCACGTTATTTGCGCCTCTTCGGCTCGCTTTTACCGCTCTTTTGAAAATGACGCACTAGTCCCGTTGATCCATGACAAACGTTCTAATGCAAAAGGCACTCCATTTCTTTCAGAATTAATATGTCCACGACCCCTGCCGTCATGCATGACGGATGGCCTCTCCACAGATCCCTCCAATTTATCTAATTTGAATAAAGGCAGTGTATTCGCACTGTCACAAATTCACCATGGAGGTTTGTATGGATGCCAATTTTATCGGCTCGGTCATTAATGCCTTACCAATGGACCAAATGATCGCGGGGCCATTGAAAGCAATGATTTCCGCGCAAACCCAGGCAGCGAAAAGCTATGCCGATTTTCTGATGCAGGTGTGCATTCAGAACGGCAAGGCAGTCGCCGTGCAGTTCGACTACGACGAAACGCTGGTCGACGAGAGCGGCGTATCGAAAGGCATGGTTCAGAAGACCATGCGCATCCCCCTGCTGGCCGCGATCGTTCATCCCATCATCGCCATCGAAGAAGGCACGATCGACTTCGAGATGGAAATCACTCAGTCGGAGAAGTCGGCGGAGTCCACGGAGGCGGGCGGGGAATTCCAGGCCAAGTTCGGCTGGGGCCCGGTCAGCGTAAGCATTTCGGGACGCGTCTCGCACAAGTCGGAGCAAACGCGCAGCACCGACACGCGAGCCAAGTATTCGATCCACACGCAGATCAAGCGGCAGCCCCCGCCGGAAGCGCTGATGCGCGTCATCGACTTCCTGACGGACGCCGCCACCAAACCGGTCGTGACCGAAGACAAGGCGAAAGACGTCAAGCCGCTGCCGGCCACGCCGACGGACGGCAAGCTCGCCGGCGAGACCACGCAACCGAGCACCCAGGCGAGCGGCCAGCAGCCTGTCCATCAATAAACGCGACGGCCATGGACGGCGGACGGACACCATGTTCAACCTCTTCAAGCGACGCCGCGGCATGCAGGCCTCACGCGGCACGCCGGCGGACGGCGTGCCGCACGACAACGCCACGCAGCGCACGGCCCCGCAGGGCGCAATCGATAGCAAGCCGGCCGCCGCGCTCGAAGCGGGCGAGCCGCCGGTTACCGCGCAAGCAGGGCCGCCTGCCTCAGCCCCGGCCTCGGCGGCGGCTGGCGATGCTCGCATGGCGACCGGCAGCGGCGAGGACGTGCCGCCCGGCGCTCCACCCTCCGGTGGAGCGCCGCCGCCGAACGCCGGCAATCCGCCGCCGCGCGGCCTCGCGCTCGACGACATCACGCGTGGCATGCAGCACGCGGCAGCCGCCGCGAACCAGTTGCTCTCGCTTCAGTACACCACCGTGCTCGATCAGTTCTTCGACCAGAACGAGGACGGCCTGCTCACGCCGCGCGCCGTCGAGGTGGCGCTCGACGCGGAGCACACGATGCCGGTGCCGCTGGTCGCGCTGGCGACGCCGCGCGGACTGGCGCTCGACAGGATGGTCGTGCACCTCACGGTGCGCGCGGACTTCACCGAAACGCTGCCGGCAGGCGGATTGGTGGGCGGCGATCAGCGCGGCCGTTTTTTCGTGACGCTCGCGCCGCCGTCGGCACGCCCGAACGCCGAGGGTCAGCAAGCTCAGCGCGACAGCCAGCACATCGACATCGAAATGCAGTTTGCGGCGCTCGACCCGCCCGAAGCGATCATGCGCGTGATCGACGAATACACCCACCGCCTCGTGCCGCGCGCACGCCACGACGACGAGGAGAAACGCCATGCCTGAGCAACCCGCATCCACCGGCGCACAAGGTATCGACCTGATCAAACAGTTCGAGGGCTTGCGCCTGACCCGCTATCTCGACGCTGTCGGCAAACCGACGATCGGCTATGGGCATCTGATTCTGCCGCACGAACGCTTCGATCGCCCGCTCACGGAGTCCGAGGCGCTGGCGCTCCTGAAGCGCGACTTGCGCAGCGCCGAACTCGCGCTGCGCAAGCTGATACGCGTCGCGATCACGCAGCAGCAATTCGATGCCTTGATGTCGTTCGTCTTCAACCTTGGCGCGGGGCGGCTGCATTCTTCGACGCTGCTGCGCTATCTGAACGCAGGTGCAACCCGTCAAGCCGCCGACCAGTTCCTCGTCTGGAACAAAGCGGGCGGCAAGCCACTCGCGGGACTGACGCGCCGCCGCCAGGCCGAACGAAAACTGTTTATTTCCTAGTGTCCTGACAGGAGACTTTCCGATGATTTCAAACCATCACGACCGTCCGGGTCGCGGACTCAGGCCGCGTGCCGTCTGCGCAATCGCAATCGGAGCCGCCGCCTTCTATTGCGCCACTGCGGCGCACGCGCAACAGTCTTCGCCCGCGCTTACCTGCGAGGTTGAAGTCGGGCGAATCAACCAGGCGCTGCAGTCCGCGCACCAGCCTGCGCTATGCGAGCGCTGCGGACAGCGGCTTGCCCAAACGCTCGACAGTCTTTACCGGATCGGCGTGCTGCCCACCTTCTACACGTCCGCGGACAGCGCCGGCTGGGACGACCCGCAGCGCCGGCCCGCGATGATGAGCGGCCACAGTCTCGCCGGCATTCCGGACGGCGCCGATCTGCTGGCCGACATCGACAGCGGCTTTGGGCCGCGCGGCATCCACCGGCTGCGCTACACGCCGTCGAACCAGCCTGTCGCCATCACCACGGCCGACCGCAGCGTCTCCATCCCGCTGGCGCCATGCACGCCCGGCGGCGCGCCCTGACACGCGCGGCGGGTATGGCGGGAACGTCGGCATGGGCCATCCTTCCTATGTCGCCGTACCGGCCTTCCGCCCTATTCATGCGAGCGCACCGCGCATCTACTCTGCAAGGGCAGTGAGACACAAGCAACGAATGCCCGACACGTAGACCCGAACGCTTAACGATCACACCCCCAACAGGAGCAATGGCATGAATTCGGCAGCCGCCCATAACGATTCGTTATCCAAACTTAATGTTCAACCATGCGGATTCCAGCGCCATGGCTTGCGCACGTGGTTCAGCGCGTTTGTGCTGATCGCCGCGACCGTCTCGTGCGCAAGCGCCGCGGAGCTCGCACCGCTGCCCACGCTCGGAGCCGACCTGCAGCACACGTCTGTCTCCGGACTATCGTCCGGCGCGTTCATGGCGGCCCAGTTCGACGTTGCCTGGTCGAGCCGTCTGATCGGCGCGGGCATCGTGGCCGGCGGGGCGTTCGATTGCGCAGGCGAGTCGGCCTTCGTGGCACCCGCCGTGGCGGCGGTGACGCTGTGCATGAAGCCCGCAGGCGCCGCGCCGGCGGCGGAAGGCGCGTGGCGGGCCGCGCAACGCATCGCCAGGGCCGGCCAGATCGACGACCCGGCCAACCTTCGCGAGCAGCGCATTTACCTCTTCAGCGGCGCGAAGGATAGCGTCGTCGCGACCCGTGTGGTCGATCAGGCCAGGCGCTTCTATGAACTGGCTCAAGTACCGGAATCCAGCATCGAGTATCAACGCCATCCCGACGCCGGCCATGCACTGATCACGAACCGCCCGGAAGACTCCCCCTGCGACGCGAACCAGAGCCCGTATATCAACAACTGTGGCTTCGAGCAATCGCACGAAATCCTGCGCTGGATCTACGCGAGACCCAATGCGCCGTTGAATGCGCCCACGGCGCAGGCAAGCGGCCAGTTGCGCAGCTTCGATCAGCGCGAGTTCGATCCCGATCGCCGCGCGTCGCTCGCCGACGCAGCGTACGTGTATGTGCCGGCGGATTGCCTGCATGCAGCGTGCGCGGTGCATGTCGCGTTTCACGGCTGCGTGCAGAACGCCGATGCGGTCGGCCAACGATTCATGCGCGGTGCCGGCTACAACGAGATCGCCGACACCAACCGCCTGATCGTGCTCTACCCGCAGGCTGCCAAATCGGCCGTCAATCCGCTCGGTTGCTGGGACTTCTGGGGCTACACGAGTCCGGACCCGGACCATCCCGACTTCAACACTCGCGAGGCGCCGCAAATGGCCGCGGTGATGAAGATGATCGAGCGCCTGGGCGGCGCACGTCAGTGAATGCGGCGATTGCCAACGCCCATCGAGCCCGCACCCGAAACCCGAACCGATTAAGGACCCGTCATGCTCTCGACCCTCATCACGCAGTGGGAAAACGCCAATCTCGCCGCCTTCCAGTTATTCAGCAAACTCGTTGCGCAGTCGGCCAACCCGGCGGGACTGCCGGGCGTCACAACCGATGTCGGCGCGTGGCGTGCCTTCGTACGCACCGCCTTGCAGAGCGGTCAGCAGTACACGAGCGCGGCGCAATCGGCATTCGATGCCGGCTGGCGCGAGCAGCGCGACCGTCTCGCGCTCTCAGGCGCTGCCGCCGCGATCAAGGAGCTGGCCGCGATCAATGCCGACCTCGCGACGCGCATCGCCCAAGGTCACGTGCAGCACACCGGTGCGCTCACCGATGCGGCCGCCCAGTATCTCGACGACCTGTCCCGCAGCCGCAACGCCACGGATGCCGCGATGGCGTTCGGCCGGTTCGCCAACGACGTGCAGGCGCAGAGCCGGGCGCAAACGCTGCATACGTCGTCGATCGCCGGCAGCGTCTCTCCCGCCATCACGCAGTGGGTCGAGAAGCATCTCTCGGATGACAGCGCGGAGCAGGCGAAATGAACATCCATCTTCGGTTCGTCAACCGCTCGAATGACCGCGGCAACAGCGAAGTCGTGCTGTTCCAGCGCAACGTGATTCCCGATTTCGACGAGCTAGCGATCGCATGGAAGGTGATTCGCTTCTGCGGCCGGGATGGCCTCCATCCGTTCGTCTATTCGAGCGAGATCGAGATCGCGCTGGGCGACGAGCACGGCAACTACTCGCCGCGCATGAGCGCGCAACACGGCGAGCGTTTCGTCATCGGAACTCATCCGACCGGCCGCGCCCGGCTCGTCGCCGAACCGGCGCCGGCGAACGGCGCGGACGGCGGTCCGGACATCCAGGTCGTCAACCGGATGCCGCGCGGCGCGGTCAACGTCAACGCCTTCAGCGCGGGCAAGCTGATCGCCGCCAAGTGGGCCGTGGCGCCGGCCCAGAAGGCCGTTTTCCGCTTCACGCCGGTGCTGTGGATCGGCGTGGCGTCGCAGATCGAGGAAGGACGTGCGCTCAGTTCGGCCGTGCTGTCGAGCGACAACACGATGCTGCCCCTCGCCGGCATTGCCGCGGCCGACATCGTGATGACAGGCGGCGGCAGCGGCGCCGATGCACAGCCCTTCGCTTTCGCGCTCGAAAACGTCATGCATCTCTAGCGTCTCGCGTCGACACGACGCCGGCATGCGGCGTCTCACCTCTTCTTTCGTTTGACGGCCCGTCCAACCGGCAGGCCGGTGGCAAGGTGCGCGGCAAACCGATTGCCGTATTTCAACCTCAAGGAGCAGGCAAGTGGATATTCAACTGAACTTCGTCAACCGTTCGAACGACGCTAACAACTCGAACATCGTGATCTTCCAGAAAAACGTCGCGACGGATTTCGACGAACTGGCGATCGCGTGGAAAGTGATTCGCAACTGCGGCCAGGGCGACAATCATCCGTTCAAATTTCCGATGACGATGAGCGTGAGCGCGAGCGACAGCTACGGCAACTACATGCCGCAGCAAACCGCCAGCAACGGACAGGTCTTCCAGATTGTCCGCTCGACGTCGGGCGACGTGCTCACGCTCGGAACGGAGCCGGGCAACAGCTCGGAAGTCCAGGTCCGCAACGATCTGCCGAACGGCGCCGCGAACGCGACCATTTACAAGGACGGAAGCCCGCTTGCGACCAAGACATCGATCGCGCCGGGGCAAAAGGCCGTGTTCCAGTTCAAGCCGACATTGTGGATCGGTGTCGCGTCGCAGATCGAACAAGGTGCGTTGCTGAATTCGGCGGTCATCTCCGACATCAACACGGAGCTTTCGCTGCTCGGCATTGCCAGCGCCGACATCGTGATGACGGGCGGCGGTCCCGGCCCGCGCTCGCTGCCGTTCACCTTCCGGCTCGAACACGTCGTGATGGCGTAACGACGGACTTAGCGGACACGCGTCCGGCGTCGGAGGATTCGTCGTTCGACGCCGCTTCACTCCACCAGGAAAAGGTCAGTCATGGACATCAAACTCAACTTCATCAACCTCTCCAACGACGTCAACAACAGTCAGATCGTGATCTTTCAGAAAAACGTCTCGACGGATTTCGACGAGCTCGCGGTCGCATGGAAGGTCATCAGCAACTGCGGGCGCGGCGACAATCACCCGTTCGTCTTTCCGCTGCAAACCACCGTCACCGCCAGCGACGCGGACGGCAACTACATGCCGCAGAAAGTCGCGCAGAACGGCCAGATGTTCAGCGTGAGCCGCGCCGCATCCGGCAATGTGCTCGCGCTCGCCGGCGCATCGTCGAGTTCGCGCGAGATCCAGTTGCGCAACGATCTGCGCACGGGCGCCATCAGCGCCGGCGTGTTCAAGGACAACCGGCTGCTCGCGAAGAAAACCGGCATCGTGCCGGGACAGAAGGCCGTGTTCGAGTTCAAGCCGACGCTCTGGATCGGCACCGCCTCGGAGGTCGAGCAAGGCAAGGTGATGAATTCCGCCGTGATCTCCGACATCAACACCGAACTGTCGCTGCTCGGCATCGCGCGCTGCGACGTCGTGATGACGGGCGGCGGCGGCGGGACCACGGCTGTGCCGTATCAGTTCAAGCTGGCGAACATCGTCATGGGCTAACCGGACGAATCGGCGGCAATTTCACTATTGGCAACCGCAATCTTCAAAGGAGATGCATCATGCCGCTTCACGAAATCGATACTGAAAAACCAACAAAGGCAAAGAATTCGTTGGTCAGCGCGTACCATAAAGAGAAACAGAAAGGCCTCGGCGTCTGGATCCGCAAAGGACTTCTGAAGGGCAGCGACAACCCGGATCTTGCGTTGCTTGGCGGCCACCTCGTCGTTCGTCTTTACAGCATCGAAGACGATGAGAAGGCAAACGAAGTGTCGGGCACCACCCACTGGATCTTCAAATCGTCGGCTGGTCATTACTACGGTGTCGTCGTCAGCGGACCGCTCGGCGAGAGCTAGATCGATGCGGTCATTCACGGCATCGATCGATCGCCGATCGATTGCGGCTGACTCATGCAATCAGGCAAAAGCGGCCTTGCTGTGAATCAGCAAGGCCGCTTTTTTATGCCGCTGCAGCCAAGCTGCGACGCGCTCAACCCCACGCTTGTGACGATCTGCCCTCCACCACCGTGCATTGCAGACCCGACATGCGGCCGGCGGTGTCGATCGCCGCCTCCAGTTCGGCAAACGGATATGACTTCAACTCGACCGCTTCGAGCGGAATCTGCCCGGACGTCACGAGCGAAACCAGCGCGAGATAGTCAGCGCGCGTGTACATGAAGTGGCCGATCAATTCCCAATTGTTCAGCAGCATCTCGCTGTACGTAATTGGCAAGGCCACTTGCATGCTGCCCATCAGCACGAGCCGCCCGCCGCGGCGCAGGCTGCGCAATGCGGCGAGGGTCGCGCTTGCGTCGGTGGCCTGCCCGACCATGTCGAACGCGAGGTCCGCGCCGCCACCGCTTGCCGCGCGAATCGCTGCGATGTCTTGCGCGGCGTCGCCAGTCAACACGACGGGCACCACCCGCCCACGGCCTTGCTCGACCAACGCCTGCAGCGATTCCCGGCGCCGGCCGAGCGCGACGACCTTGCTCGCGCCGAGCGCCAACGCCGCCAGCACGGCCGCCGAGCCGAAGTAGCCGCTCGCGCCGTTGACCACCACCGTTTCGCCCGCTGACAGACGGCCGCGCCGCAAACCACCGAACGGCACCGAGAATTTGCCCAGCACCGCGAGACGAGCGGCGTCGATCTCGTCCAGTCCGTCCAGCGCGATCAGCGTCGAGGCCGGAAATTCGGCCACTTCGCGCAATGTGCCGTGCGGAAATTCAGCCAGCAGCGCAGCGCTGTCGGCGCTGATGGCGGTGAGCCCCAACAGCGCTTGCGCCGGCTCGCGCACTGTTTCGTCGGCAATCCAGTACGGATTCACAGCGACCCGCTGACCCGCGCGAAACGCCACCACGCCCTCGCCTACCGCGACGATCCGGCCGACCCCGTTGGTGCCCGGAGAAAACGGTCTCGGCGGATACGCATACGGCAACTTCCCTTCCACATAATCGCGCGTGTAACTGAGCAACGGTACCGCCTCCATCCGCACCAGCACGGCATGGCGGCGCGGCTGCGGTTGCGTCACGTCGCGCAAGGCCAGCGGCTTGCCGGGTTCATCGAGCATCCAGGCTTTCATGTGAGGTTCCTTCAGTTCGTTTCGGTGCTTGAACTGTAGTAGCGCGGCACGTATTCTAGAAATCAATTACTCGCATGCGACCCATCAACATGATTGATCTCCGCGGCATCGATCTGAATCTGCTGGTTTCGCTCGACGCGCTGCTCGCCGAGTCGAACGTGACGCGTGCGGCCGACCGGCTGCATCTGACGCAACCGGCTGTCTCCACGCAGCTCGCGCGCTTGCGCCAGATCTTCGGCGATCCGCTGCTGCTGCCCGCCGAAACCGGCCGCGGCATGACACGCACGGCCCGGGCGCTGGAGTTGATGGAGCCGCTTCATGCCGCGTTGAAGAATCTCGAAGCGGTGGTGCGCCACCAGCCTGCCTTCGATCCCCATACCGACACGCGGCGCTTCGTGATCGCCGCGCACGACAACGCCACCGCGGTGCTCGGCATGCGCCTGATGGAGCGCTTGCCGACGGCCGCGGGGCCCGGTGTGCGCGTGGCGTTCGTGATCGGCGACCAGCCCACCGCCGCGTCGCGGCTCGAAAGCGGCGAGATCGACCTGCTGCTCGGTTCCGACCGGATGATTCCGCCGTCGATGAAAACCCGCAAGCTCTACGACGAGCATTTCGTATTCGTGCAACGCAAGGGCCACCCGCGCGGGGTCGCTCCACTCGATCTCGACGCCTACTGCGCGCTCGATCACGTGCTGGTGTCGACCAGCGGCGGCAGTTTTCACGGCTTCATGGACGAGCATCTCGACGAACTCGGCCGCGAACGGCGCGTCGCGCTGTCGCTCCAGCACTTCGCGCTGGTGCCCGAACTGCTGTCGAACACCGACTATGTGTCGACACTGCCGTCGCGCTTCGCCGCACGCTACGCCGACCGGCTCGACACTTTTGCGCTACCGTTCGACGCACGCGGCTTCACGTTGTACGCGGGCTGGCACCCGCGCAACCAGGCCGACCCGGCGCTCGTGTGGCTGCGGGAGAGCCTGGCCGGGTTGGCGACACCCTAGGCGCTCGGACGGACTCCTCGTCTCACGCAAAACAGTCTTTCTTTTTGCACGCAGAAAGAAGGCGCCTTTCTGTATTTACATTCCTGTTCGTTAAGCGCAACGTCCGTGGTTGACGTGCGTGCGCCGCGGCGTTTGTGGTTATGCGCTCCACCATTCGGTTCGATTGATTACGCCGTGACTCGCCGCCAGGTCAGTGCGGGCCCGGTTGCGCCGCGTCGAGATACTGTTGCATTCGCAACGGCACCGAAATTGCTGGGCGCGATGAACCAGAGCGCGACGCTTCGGATGCCGACGTGCGGTTAGCCGACGCATCGGTTCAACCGAAGCCCGGTTGCCCGCCCGTCGGCTACTCGTAAGTCGGCTGCTCGTAAGTCGGTAACCCGCACGTCGGTAACCCGCATGTCGGTAACCCGCATGTCGCCATGCCTGCATTGACCTTTCAATGGAGCCAGCAGACCGCCATGTCCACGAAGAACGAACGTCAGGATTCCGGCGAGGCGCCCGCCGCCACGCTACCCCAACCGTCGCGCCGCCGCTTTCTGCAATCGGCTGCCGCTGCGGCCACCGTCGGCGCGGCGCCGCATCTGCGGGCGCAAACACAGACACCCACTCCGGCCGCGCCGCCTGCGGAGGTCCGTGCACCCGTGCCGGGCCGTCCGGTCACGCTGACGATCAACGGCCGCGCTTACACGCTGCAACTCGAACCGCGCGTGACCTTGCTCGATGCGCTGCGCGAGTACGCGGGACTGATGGGCACGAAAAAAGGCTGTGACCGCGGGCAATGCGGCGCATGCACGGTGATCGCCGACGGCCGCCGCATCAACTCCTGCCTTACCCTTGCCGTCATGCATGAGGGCGAGCACATCACGACGGTGGAAGGACTTGCCAGCAACGGCGTGCTGAGTCCGTTGCAACAGGCCTTCATCGAGCACGACGCGTTCCAGTGCGGCTACTGTACGCCCGGGCAGTTGTGTTCCGCGACTGCCCTGCTGAACGAATTCCGCAACGGCACGGCCAGCACCGTGACCGCCGACGTCCGCAGCCGCCCCCCGCAACTTTCCGACGACGAGATCCGCGAACGCATGAGCGGCAATATCTGCCGCTGCGGCGCGTACGCGAATATCGTCGCGGCGGTGCGCGCCGTGCATGAGGGCGGCGGCAAGAACGTTGCGCGCGGCAGTGGCAATGGCAGTGGCAGTGGCAGTGGCAACGACGCCGGCAGTGGCAGTGGCAACGACGCCGGCAGTGCCATGAACAACGGCAGCGGCGGCAGCGCCAACCGCCACAACGCCTGACGGAGCGACCAGCATGGATGCGATCTCTTACGAACGCGCCGCCGATGTCGCCGGCGCCGTGCGCGCGGCGCAGCAACCGGGTGCGGTGTTCATCGGCGGCGGCACCAATCTGCTCGACCTGATGAAGGGCGGCGTGGCGCGGCCGATGCGGCTCATCGATATCACGCACATCGGCGGACTCGATACAGTCACTACGCTGCCCGATGGCGGCATCCGCATCGGCGCCCTGGTGCGCAACAGCGACGCGGCCAATCACGCACTGGTGCGCGAACAATACCCGTTGCTGTCGCAAGCATTTCTGGCGGGGGCGTCGTCGCAATTGCGCAATATGGCGACCGTCGGCGGCAATCTGTTGCAACGCACCAGCTGCGGCTACTTTTACGACACCGCCTTCACGCAGTGCAATAAGCGCATGCCCGGCAGCGGTTGCGCGGCGCTCGACGGCCACAATCGCACGCACGCGATTCTCGGTGCGAGTCCGCAATGCATTGCGGTGAACCCGTCGGATATGAGCGTGGCGCTCGCCGCGCTCGACGCCGTCGTGCGCGTAAGCGGCCCCGCAGGCGAGCGGACGATTCCGTTTGCCGACTTTCATCGGCTTCCCGGCGACCGGCCCGACATCGATACGACTTTGCAGCCGGGCGAGTTGATTACCGCCGTCGATTTGCCGCCGCCTTTGTTCAGCGCGAACGCCCACTACCTGAAAGTGCGTGACCGCGCCAGTTACGCATTTGCGCTGATCTCGGTGGCCGCCGCCTTGCAGATGGACGGCGATCGCGTGAAAACCGCGCGTATCGCATTAGGCGGCGTCGCGCACAAACCGTGGCGCGCGAGCGCCGCCGAGCAGATGCTCGATGGCCGGCCGCTCACCCAGGCCACGTTGCACAACGCCGCTGCCGCCGCGCTACGCGATGCGAGGCCGCAGCATGACAATCGTTTCAAGGTGCAGCTCGCGCAACGCGCGATCGTGCGCGCCGTGAACCAGGCCGCGGGCCGAGCCGGAGGTGTCGCATGAATCTGATCGGCCAACCGTTGGACCGCATTGACGGTCTGCTGAAAGTCACCGGCGAAGCGCGCTACGCCGCCGAGTTCCCCGAAGCGCGGCTCGCGCATGCCGTGCTCGTCACCAGCACGATTGCGAGCGGCACCATTGCGTCGATCGATGCGAGCCGCGCGCAGGCGTTGCCCGGCGTGCTGCTGGTGATGACGTATCAGAACGCGCCGCGTCTGCCGAATGGCGGCCGGCCCACGTTGACACCGCCGGCCGGGCGGCGCCTCTCGCTGCTGCAGGACAACCAGATTCACTACAACAACGAGCCGGTCGCGGTGGTGGTCGCCGATACGCTGGAACATGCCACCGACGCCGCGCGTCAGCTTCGCATTGCCTACCAGGGCAGCGCCGCGACACTCGATTTCAATGAGGCGAAGCCGAACGGCCATGCGCCCGACAAACCGCAAGGCCGCACCACCGACACGCAGCGCGGCGACTTCGAGGACGGCATGCGCGGCGGCACAGTCCACGTCGCCGCCGTTTACACGACGCCGATCGAGCATCACAACCCAATGGAGCCGCACGCCACGATGGCGCACTGGGACGGCCCGCAACTCACGCTCTACGATTCGACGCAAGGCGTCAGCGGTGCGGCGCAGGCGGTCGCCAGGACATTCAGCATGCCGCCCGGCGACGTGCGCGTGATTTCGCCGTTTATCGGCGGGGGCTTCGGTTGCAAGGGATCGTCGTGGTCGCATGTGTCGTTGTGCGCGATGGCCGCAAAACAGACCGGACGCCCGGTGCGCCTCGTGCTCGAGCGGCCGCAAATGTTCGGTCCCGTCGGCGCGCGTCCGCATACCGAGCAACATCTCACGCTTGCCGCGCGGCACGACGGCACGCTGACCGCGATACGCCACGACAGTATTTCGAACACGTCGATGTTCGAAGACTGGACCGAGACCTGCTGCATGGTCACGCGCATGCTGTACACGGTGCCCAATCAGGTGACCACGCACCGCATCGTGCCGATGAATCTGGGCACGCCGACCTTCATGCGCGCACCCGGCGAAACAACCGGCTCGTTCGCGCTCGAATCGGCGATGGACGAACTCGCCGCGGCGTTGAAGATGGACCCGCTCGCGCTGCGTCTGAAGAATTACGCCGATGCCGATCCGCAAGAAAACAAGCCGTGGTCCGGCAAATCCTTGCGCGAGTGCTATCAGATCGGCGCGGAGAAATTCGGCTGGTCGCGGCGCACGAGCGCACCGCGTTCGATGCGCAACGGCAACACGCTGATCGGCATGGGCATGGCCACCGCCACCTATCCGGCCAACCGCAGCGAAGCCGCGGCGATTGCGCGCATTCTGCCGGACGGCAGCGCCATGGTTGCTTCCGGCACCCAGGACCTCGGCACCGGCACCTATACGGTGATGACCCAGGTTGCCGCCGACGCACTCGGCTTCGCGCCGGAAAACATTCACTTCGCGCTCGGCGATTCGTCGCTGCCGAGAGCGCCGGGATCGGGCGGCTCGCAATCGGCGGCAAGCGTCTCGCCCGCTGTGCGCGATGCCGCGACCCAGGCGCGCAGCCAGTTGATCGCACTGGCGCTCGCCGACGAAGCCTCGCCGGTGCACGGCATCGCACCCGACGACATCACGGTGGAAAATGGCTGGGTCGTGAGCCGCTCGCAACCGGCAAAGCGCGATCCGGCGGCGGCGATCATCGCGCGCTCAGGCGGCAAGCCGATCGAAACCACCTCCACGGTCAAACCCGGCGACGAGAAACAGAAGTATTCGTTTCATTCGTTCGGCGCCGTGTTCGTCGAAGTCCATGTCGATGCCGACCTCGGCACGATTCGCGTGCCACGCGTGGTCGGCGTGTATGACGTGGGACGCGTGCTGAACGCGAAGACCGCGCGCAGCCAGATGATGGGCGGCATCGTGTGGGGCGTGGGGGCGGCGCTGCAGGAAGAAACCTCGCTCGATACGCGCTATGGGCGCTTCACCAACGCGAATCTCGCCGAGTACCACGTACCGGTGAATGCCGACATGGGTTCGCTCGACATCACGTTCATCGATCGGCCCGATCCGTACATCAACTCGCTCGGCGTACGCGGTATCGGCGAAATCGGCATCACCGGCGTGCCAGCGGCAATCGCGAATGCGGTGTATCACGCGACCGGCGTGCGCGTGCGCGATCTGCCGGTGACGCTCGATAAGGTGATGGGGGCGATGCAGGTGTGAGGCGTTTGCGAGGTGGACAAGCGGCACAGGGATAAGAGCAGCCACGCACGCGGCGTGCGTGCGTGCGCTGCGTGCGTGGACCGGATCGCCGAATACACGCTAGGCGCGTGACGCGCGCCCGACGATCTCCGCGGTGGTCGCGATCTGTGCATAGTCCATCGCGAGGTTCGCGAGCGACAGCGCGTGAATGTCCTCGGCCGCCCACAGGCGACCGTTCAGATCGCGCATGTCGAACGTAAAGGCAGCGTCGCTCGCCACCAGCGTGGTGAAGCCGAGGTTGCCGGCGGTACGCGCGGTGGCTTCGACCGAATTGTTCGTGATCACGCCTGCGATCACCAGCTGATCGATTTGCCGCACGCGCAACCAGCGTTCGAGCCCGCTCGCGATGAATGCATCCGGCACGTTCTTTTCGACAACATGCTCGCTTTCACGCGGCTCGAAGGCCGGCTGAAATTCGACGCCACTCTGCCCCGGCCAGAATACCGAGTCCGGCTCACGGGAAATATGGCGCACATGCACGACGGGGCGCGCGGTGTCGCGCCAATGGGCGAGCAAGGCCACGAGATGGCGTTCCGCGTCCGGGTTGTTGCGGCGGCCGAGCTTCGGAAACCGGATGCCCTTCTGCAGATCGATCAGAATCAGTGCGGCCTTGTCGTCGAGGCGTTTCATGGCAATGAAAATCCGCTGTGAAGTGGGGTAAGCGGCTCATTGTACGGGCACCGCCTCGAATGACGGCACACGTCGGCTTATGCATTGGCGCTTGCCTGCCGGCGCGTTGCATCGCACAATCGGTCTCATCCTTTCTACCGGGGCCCGCCCATGGCCTACGCCTCGCTCGCCACTGGCGTGTTGCTCGCCGCCGGCTTCGGCTCGCGCTTCGACCCGGACGGCCTGCACAATAAACTGCTCGCACAGATGCCCGACGGCACGCCCGTCGCGCACGAAGCCGCGCACCGGTTGCTGCATGTCGTCTCGCGCGTGCTGGCTGTGGTGCGGCCGGGCTCGGACGCCCTCGCGCGCCTCCTGAACGACGCCGGTTGCGACGTGGTGTTCGCGCCGAACGCCAAACATGGCATGGGCGCGAGCCTCGCCGCCGGCATCGAAGCCAGCGACGACGCCGAGGGCTGGATCGTCGCGCTCGCCGACATGCCGCGCATCGGCACCACGACGATCGAAGCAGTGGCGCGCGCGCTCGACGGCGGCGCTTCGCTGGTCGCACCGTTTTATCAGGGACAGCGCGGCCATCCGGTCGGCTTCGGCATCGAGCATCGGGACGCGCTGATCACACTCGACGGCGACACCGGTGCACGCGCGCTGTTGACCTCGCAGCGGGTCATGCGGCTGGATGTCGACGACCCCGGGGTTCTGCGGGACGTGGATACGCCGGAAGACCTGCGCAATATTTAAACTGAGCGTGCCCGCGCCGTTGGCAAACTCAATGCTGGACGCTCGCCCCGCGGTTCCAACAATTTTTGCGAACCGCTAGCCGGAGATCGGCAATCATTTTTTTCGTGTCCAAAGTATGGCGTGCAACGTGGAGTTGCCCGCGATGTCGCCACGCTCGTTGATCCCGACACCTTCGCTGAAGTTGTCCCCGGCGAGCGTGCCCAGGTCGGTCATCGCCCCATGTTCAAACAGAAACGCATGCGGCAAGTACGGGTTGGTTCCGGCATCCGATTCGCCGACCACCTGGCCGCGATTGTTGATCCCGAAAGCGTTGCTATCGTTGCGACCGGGGAGCGTGCCCAGGTCAGTCATTACCCCCTTTTCATACAGAAAACCGTGCACGTCCCCGCTTGCGGTAGACGATATGCCGACCACCTGGCCGCGATCGTTGATCGCCTGAGCATGGCTGGTGCCGTTATTCCCCTGGAGCGTGCCCAGGTCGGTCATCACCCCGTGTTCATACAGAAAGGCGTGCGCGTACCCACCTGCGATGGACGAATAGCCGACTACCTGGCCGCGATCGTTGATCCCCAAAGCTCCGCTATCGCTACCACCGGGGAGCGTGCCCAGGTCGGTCACCACGCCGTTTTCAAACAGAGCCGCGTGAACGTACCCGCGTAGATTGGACGCTAGACCAACCGCCTGGCCGCGCTCGTTGATCCCGTTCGCTCCGCTGACGTCGCCGCCGGGTAGCGTACCCAGGTCGGTCATCACCCCATGTTCGAACAGAAAGGCGTGCGAGTTCCCGCGCGCGGTGCTCGAGGAACCGACCACCTGGCCGCGATTGTTGATCGCGCTAGCTGAGCTGTAGCTGCCACCGGGGAACGTGCCCAGATCGGTCACCACCCCGTTTTCAAACAGACAGGCGTGCGTGTTCCCACCCGCCGTGATCGAGTAGCCGACCACCTGGTCGCGCTCATTGATTCCGAGAGCGTTGCTGTAGTTATATTCACCGGGGAGCGCGCCGAGGTCTTTGATGACGAGACTTTGGCCTGCGGCAGGCTGGAATGCGGCGACCGCGATCAGAGTGAAAGCAATCAGGGTGCGGCGAACATAGTGCACATTGCCAATTACCTTGCATGCGGATTGCATAATGATCCCCTTTCCTGGGATATAACCTGGATCGCGATCGGCCGCCTGGCCGCAATCGCACCGGATGCATTTCGACAAGGACGGATCCAATAAGAGGGACGCGGTGCTATTTCGGAATCTCTGGAACCAGCATCGACATGAATGTCGGCACGACTTCGATTCATGTGCGGCACAACGGAATACGCCTTGCGTCCCGATGTGAGCGCAGATCGATATAAATCCGAGTTTATTGAAAATAAAAATCTGCTATAAATGCCGCCCACGCATCTGCATCAGGATAAATCGCGCTGGCTTGCATCAGAAAGCGGACGTGATTAATTTGGATTGCTGCCCGGCGCAACCCAGACGTTAGAGTCTGATCCGGCATGGATCACCGTGATCAATGACGAGATCGGCCGTTATCCGCTTCCGGTTTTGGAGATTGGAATAGGTATACAGATAGAAGTTACCGACCACTCTAGTCTATGGAATGTCTTTTTTCAACTTATTAAATAGCAAGGCAAATTAATGACAATACAAAATTGCCATGAATTGCCTTTGCTCGATGGCGGGTTAAACGTGGTTGAATGACCGCTCGGGTTGAGCGCTCGGGTTGAGCAGTCGCCCCGCCGAACCTCTTACGCCGAATGCGCGAACGTCGGCAGCAAGGCGCGCGATACCCGCAGAACCCGCCGACTTGATCCTGGCCGGTGTTTTAGTGGATACTGTACATCCATACAGTATTTTGGCCACATGGATACGCGCATCGCACTGCGCGCAGCCACGCCGCGTCAGCATGAAACGCATTCCAATCGAACCGTCTTTCACCGCATGGCGGCGCGCTGCGCGGACGCTGCTGCGCCAAGGTGTCGAGCCGTCGCAGATCGAGTGGGTTGAGTCCGGAAACGAGGCGGCGGCCCCAAATAATGGCAGTGGTTCGCCCACGGGGCAGACTGCGCAATCTTCGCCAACGTCCGCAGCGGAACAAACCTCCAGCGCGACCGCAGCCGGCATGCCAAACGCCGAACCCGTCGGCACTGCCGCAGGCAGTGTCGGCACAGGTATGTCCGCCACACCCGCGATTCCCCGCGAACTGCTCTCCTGGCTGAAAACGGCTGCGTGCTTCCGCGCGCCGGACCGCTGGTCGCTGCTGTACCGCGTCCTATGGCGCTGGACGCGCGGCGAGCGCACCGTCCTCGATCTCGGCGACCCCGACGGCTCGCTGCTGGATCAACGCATCCGCGCTATCGAACACGAAACCGAGGATCTGCTGACACTCACGCTGTTCAGACGGCGCGATCCGTCAATGGGGTGGCCGGAATTCGTCGGCTGGTACGAGCCGCATCATGACCTGCTGGCGCGTGCCGCCGCGCGCTTCGCCGCTCGCATGGGCGATTCCACGTGGATGCTCGCCACGCCGCACGGCGCGGTGTTCTGGAACGGCATGCTGATGCGCATCGACCAGCCGGCAGCGGAGGAACACGAACAGGCCACGCAGGCGCTACCGGCCAGCGTCATGACCGGCGAAGCCGTCACCAGCACGCCCACGGAGGCGCTCTGGCTTGCGTATTACGCCAACGCCTTCAATGCCGCGCCGTTGCCCGTGCCGTTGCGCTACTGGAGAATGCCGCCCGCGGGTCCGCCATTGCCCGCACGCCTCGCGCGTGAGCGCAGCCGTCTGGGCGCGCAAAGCGCCACCGTCACCGTGCCGTCCACGCCGCCAATCGAGTATTCGGCGATGACACCGCCCTTGATCGAGCCCACTGGCCCGCTCGCCACCTGCCGGCGCTGCGCGTTATGGCGCAATGCGAAACAGGCGGTTGCGGGCGTCGGGCCCGCCCATGCGGCGATCATGGTGGTCGGCGAACAGCCCGGCGAGCACGAGAACCAGCACGGCGAGCCCTTCACCGGCCCGGACGGTCAACTGCTGGACGCCGTGCTGGCGCGCGCCGGTCTGAAACGGGAAGCGCTGTATCTGACTTATGCCGTCAAGCATTACAAATGGGAAACGCTCGATCAGCAGCGCGTCCACCGCACGCCCGCGCGGCGCGAAGTCGAGGCTTGCCAGTACTGGCTGGAAAAAGAACTGGCGCGGATCGCGCCACGCGTGGTCGTCACACTGGGCGCGACCGCGCTGGAAGCGCTGACCGGCCCGCACGTCAATCTGTCCGAATACCTCGGCCAAACCATCGCCCACGACGGGCGCCTGATCGTGCCGGCCTGGCATCCGTCGTATGCGCTGAGAACGGCCGACGCCGGCTTGCGCGACGACATCGAGGCGTCCATTGCGGCAGCGTTCAGCCGCGCGGCGGCGCTGGCGGGAGACGTCGCGTAGCCCGCGAAACAAAAACCGGAACCGCTCACAGCTGAGTGATCAATCAGGCCAGGCGCTCATAGCTGAGCGCTTACGCGCACGATGCACGGCCCCTGAAGGTGAGCATGTTCGGGATAGGCCAAACGCGCGACGGTGAGCCTCTGCGGGAAAGCACGGCAAAATCGCCCCCGGCCGGGCATGCGGTTTGCGTCGATTGCAACGGTTACACACGTTGCGCCGATTCCGCCTAAGCTGATGTGACGCCGTCAATCCGGCAAGCGTGTCTCGCGCACTATCGAAGCTTCGAATACGGCCGCGCGTTTCGAAACCACCCTACCTCCCATGAGCGAAACCAGCCCTCGCCTTTTCATCGTCTCGCCCCATTTCGACGACGCCGTCTTCAGTTGCGGCGCATTGCTCGCCGCCCATCCTGACGCCGCGGTCTGCACGGTGTTTGCCGCGCCGCCCGAGCAGGAAATGCATACCGAATGGGATGAAAGATCGGGTTTCGCGAACGCCCATCAGGCTATCCACGCCCGCACGCTCGAAGACAATCTCGCGCTGGAAGTGCTCGACGCGATTCCGCTGCGCATGCCGTTTCGCGGCAGCCAATACATGGATTCGCCGTCGATCGGCAAATTGGCGGCGATGCTTGAAGAGACCATCTACCGCACGACCGCGAACACGCTGCTCATGCCGCTCGGCCTGCATCACGACGATCATGTGCTGGTGTTCGAAGCCTGCTGCGAAATCCTGCCGCGCCTTTCACATCTCACGTGGTTCGTCTACGAGGAAGCGATTCACCGCCGCACGCCCGGTGTCGTGCAGGCGCGGCTCGCCGACCTCGCGCAACGCGGCGTCGTCGCGACGCCGGCCTATCCGAGCGCCGGCCACACGATTGATCTTGCGCGCCGCACGCAGCTCAAACGCGAGGCGGTCAACGCTTACGAAAGCCAGCTGCGCGCGTTCGGCGCGGGCGATTACGACGACGTTTTCGCTACCGAGCGTTACTGGCAATTGAGCGTGCGCCGCGGCAGGAAAAAGTAAGCGGTGCGCGGCGCGCTGGATCGCCTACGCTAGAAGGAAACGGTCGGCGTGTGGGTGAATTCGGCCGCCGGTGGCCGTGCCGCCCGCTTTCCGTTCGCCTCTCAACTCAAAGGTGATGCAATGAGCTACGACATGCATACCAGCCCGATTCCCGATCCGAACGCCGATCCGAACAAGGACCCGGAAGCCGATCCGCTCGTACCGCCGTCGCCGGGTCATCACACCGAGGAGCCGCAGCGGCCCGATGGACCGCCGGACAAAGACCCGGTGTGACGCCGACGCGCCTATTGTCGGATCGTTGCCGAACCGCTGCCGGACGCGCGAATGAACGCGTGCTTTAGCGCGTCAGTTCGCTAAAACCTTGCAGCAGACGGTCGATGTCGGCGGCGTGGAGATTGCCCATCGTAGAGATGCGGAACAACTCGGCCGACAACCCGCCTTGACCGGCGTAGATGACGAAGCCGCGCGCCTTCAGCGCATCGTGCAGTTGCGGATACGTCACGCCGTCCGGCAAGCGATACGCGCGCAGCACCACCGACGACTGCTCCGGCGGCAACACACTGCCGATGCCCCGCTCGGCGAGGCCTGCGCGCGCCTGCTCGGCGAGCGCCGCGTAACGCGCGTGGCGCGCTTGCCAGCCGCCTTCGTCGGCGAGTTCGCGCAGTGCTTCGACCAGCGCGTAATACGCGTGGACCGACGGCGTGAACGGCGTATTGCGCTGATCCTGCAAACGCGCGAGGCGCCCGAGGTCCAGGTAATACGTGCGGCTCGCCGCCTGTGCGAGCGCCGCGCGCCGCACCAGCACGAACGACGCGCCCGGCACGCCATGCAGACACTTGTTCGCGGTTGCCGCGACGGCGTCGAGACTGGTGTCGGTGAAATCGATCGCTTCCGCGCCGAAGCTGCTGACGCCGTCCACCAGTAGACGCAGGCCGCGTTCACGGCACAGCGCGCCGAGCGCCTGCAAATCGTTCAGACGTCCCGTCGTGGTTTCGTGATGAATCACGGCGACGTGAGTGAACGCTTTGTCCGCGTCGAGGCGTTCGGCGATCTTCGCGAGATCCGGTGCCTGCATCCAGTCGTGTTTCAGCGACGCGTGCGCGATGCCGTATTGCGTGGCGATCTGCGAAATACGCTCACCGTACACCCCGTTTTCCACGACCAGCAGCTTGCCGTTTTGCGGCACCAGCGCAGCGGTCATGCTTTCGACAGCGGCCGTGCCGGAGCCGGTCATCAGCACCGCCTGCCATTCGCTTGCGTCGAGGCCATACAGATCGACCAGACGCGTGCGCGCCTCTTCCTGCAAGTCGAAAAACTCGCTTTCACGGTGGCACAAATCCGTTTGCAACAGGCTGTGGCGAACGCGTTCGGTGAGCGTCACCGGGCCGGGATTGAGCAGCAACATCAGCGCACTCCTTAAGCGGCGCCGATGTGGCGCATCAGACGCGTCTTCACATCGGGCGGGGTGATAGTGGGACGCGGCAAGCCGTCGGGCGTGCCGCGGCGAATCGCCAGTCGCGCGAAGCGCGGACCATCGGGCGACGGTGCCGTTTCGAACAGCTCGTCGATCGCGTTGACGTCGTCGCTTTCAACTGCCGACGCGTAACCGCACGCCGCAGCGACACCCGCAAACGACACTTGCGACGACACCGTCGCCTGGCCGCCGGTCGAGTCGTGCGCGCCGTTGTCGAGCAGCACGTGCGTGAGATTCGACGGGCCGTACGCGCCGAGCGTCGCGAATGCGCCCATGCGCATCAGCGCGGCACCGTCGCCGTCGAGCGCGACCACGTGCAGGTCGGGACGCGCGAGCGCAAGACCCAACGCGAACGGCGTCACGCAACCCATCGAGCCGACCATGTACAACTGGTTGGGGCGGTCGTCGATTGCATAGAGTTCGCGGCCGCAAAAACCGGTCGACGCGAGCACCACCGTCGATTCGAGCGGCGTGTGCGCGATGACCTTCCGCAGCGCATCGTGACGCGAAGCCAACTCGTTCGCGGCGACGTTTTTGAATTGCGAACGCGGCGGCGCCGGCGCACGGCGAGCACTCGCCTCGCCCTCTTTCAACTCGACCGGCGCCACGCTGCCCTTTTGCATCACGAGCGCGTACGGCCGGCCGGTTTCATCCATGTGAGCAATCGCGCGATCCAGCGCCGGGCCGATCGCGTCGGCTTCGGTCGGGAAGGTTTCCCATGGAATTTCCATCGTATCGAGCATCGCGGGCGTAACCGGGCCCATCAGCGCGTGCTGCGGTTCGTCCGCGACGCCGGGTTGCCCGCGCCACGTCACGATCAGCAACTGCGGCAGACGGAAGGTCCACGTGAGCGAGGTCAACGGACTCACGGCATTGCCGAGGCCGGAGTTCTGCATCATCGTGATGCCACGCCGGCCGTTCCGCGCGCCGAGCGTGACGCCCGCGATCAACGCGACCGCATCGCCTTCGTTGGCCGCCGAGATGTAGTGCAGCGATTCGTCCTGCAATACGTAGTTGATGAACGGCGTCAGATACGAGCACGGCACGCCTGCATACCAGTCGAAGCCGCGTTCACGCGCCGCCTCGACGAACTGTGCCGCCTCGATCATTGTGCGGCTCCGCTGGCTGCGTTCGTCTGCTTGCCGACCGCTGCCGCGAACGGCGCTTGCGCATGCGCGAAATCGCCGGCGCGGCGGAAGTCTTCCAGATCGTTCACGCCACGCCAATGACCGTGGACGTATTGCACTTCGATCGATTCGCCCGCTTCGATCAACGCATTCAGCAACGCGGGCATATCGAGCGAATCGAAATCCGGGCGCGCCTGCAGTTTGCCGAGTACCGCCTGCAAACGCTCAAGCCCCTCGCCGCGCACATTCAGCAGACCGACCCAGCGGCCATGCGGCGTTTGCGAAGCGATGGCCGACGAGGCCCCCTGTCCGCTCGACACGTGACGCAACGTGACCTTGTTGCCGAACAGCCCGCGATCGTCGGCTGCCGAGCACCATGCGAAGTCGCGCACGCTGGCGTTTTCCGCATCGGTCAGCGACGAATCGACCACCACGCTGAAGGTGGCTTCGCTCTCGACCAGATCGCGCAGGATGTAGCTGCGGAACAGCAGATCGCCGTACGAGATGACCGTATCGCCCGCGAGCTTGTCGACCTCGCCGCGGACCGCGCAGGCAAGCGACGCCAGTTCGCCGGTTTGCGCGTGACGTTCGTTGACGACCAGCTTGATGCCGGCCGTATCGATCGCGTCGGCGCGATAACCGCCGACCACGGTGATGTCATTGACACTCTGCTTCTTGAACGCATCGATGAGCCAGCGCAACAGCGGCTTGCCCGCGATCGGCAGCATGACTTTCGGACGATCTTCAGTGACGGCTTCGAGCCCCTTGCCGCGGCTTGCCGCGAGCACGATCGCCGCACCGGCCGCGCGTCCGCTCGACAGATAACGGTCTTCGGCTTCCGAATATTCGTCGGCGTCCTGCAGACGGAAAATTTCGTTGACGGCGGCGATGCTGTCTTCGACGTTGACGAGCGTTTCGCTCGAATGAATGTCCTTGGCCACGGCCTGCATGGCCGAGGTCGCGGCGCGGATCAGATGATTCGCCCAGATGACCGTGCTGATGCCGGCTTCGCGGAACACTTCCGTGGGCGTGCTGTAGTACTTGGTCGGCACGATGACGAGCGGCCCGCGGCCGGCCCATTCGCGTGCGAACTCGAGAATTTCGTCGGGACGCGAGAGCTTGCTGTGAATCAGGATCGCGTCGGCGCCTGCCTGGCGATAGGCTTCCGCGCGACGCAGCGCCTCGTCCATCCCCCAGCCGGCGATGAGTGCTTCGACGCGCGCGACGATCGAGAAATTTTCATCGGACTGCGAGTCTTTACCGGCTTTGATCTTGCCGCAGAACTCGTCCATATCGGCGAGCGGCTGCGCCTCGCCGTTGATGAAGCTATTCGTTTTCGGGAATTGTTTGTCTTCGATGCAGACGCCGGCAATGCCGCGTTGTTCGAGCTTGCGCACGAGGCGTCGCACGTTGTTGAAGTTGCCGTAGCCGGTATCGCCATCGAGGAGGATGGGCAGATCGCTGGCGTCGGCCATGAATTCGAGGTTGTCGACGACTTGCGTCCAGCTGGCTTCATTGTTGTCGCGCACGCCGAATTGGGCGGAGATCGCGAGGCCCGAACCCCAGATCGCCTTGAATCCGGCTTCGCGGACGATGCGGGCGGAGAGACCGTTGTGGGCCTCCATCATGAATTCGAGTTCGTTGCTCACGAGCATCTGGCGCAGACGCGCGCTGCGGGACGCGGAGACGAAAGCAGGTTCGCGGGCGTTCATTTTCTTTTTACTCCTTGTGGCGGGCTTATTGGTGCTCTTTTTTGCCCGGCTGGCGGCTGGAAAATGGCGACTATAGCTGAAAACGTTTTTATCCGGCGTCTAGCTGGTATTCGGCTTTTCTGATGTTGCCGTTAAGTGGGAAAATGTGCTGTTTTTTGCATTTCATGCAGTGGCGTTTGGGTTTGGATTTTTTTGGCGTTATGTGGAGGAATGTGATTGGGCCCTGCGGGGCTTGGGTTTTGGGGCGGTTTTTTGGTTTTTTTGTATTGTCTTTTTTTATTATTCTGGATTAGTTTAGTTATTTGTTTATTGGTGTTGCCCCGTTCGGGGTCGTGGTTATTCTGTGGTTCTGGGTTTGGTGCCATTTCTTGAATTGTTAGTGGTCTATTAGCGTTGCCCCTGTGCGGGGCGGCACTTACTTTCTTTGCCGCCGCAAAGAAAGATAAGCAAAGAAAGCGGCTCACACCGCTAATGCTAAGCGGGCACCGTGGTTTGCAACGGATAGTGGTGCATCTGGAATCTGTGTTCGTGCCCCTGCCTGTGCGTGTGACAAAGGATTCATCAGCTCCCACTCCGCACTACGTGCGTCGCGGACGGGTCTGCATGGGAAACCAACAGCTTCGGTTGGACGCAGCGAAAGCCATCGGCTTCGCCTCGGCGACATGCCTCTGCACTCACCCGGAAACCCCCACTTCAAATGATTTGTCGATGTGCGGTAATCACAGTCACAGTTGCAGTTGCAGTTCCAATCACAATCACAATCGCGAAGGCGAAGGCGAAGGCGAAGGCGAAGATGAGTCACGGCCCGGTGGCGAGACGTAGGTATCAAAACGTAGCGGGGGTTTTTATGAAGCACGCTTCGGCGCGCGCAGCGCCGCTGGAAGAATGACGCCCTTGTCACACGCACATGCAGGTGCACGAACACAGATTCCAGATGCACCACTACCCGCTGCGTGCTGCGGGACCCGCTTAGCAGGGGTGGTGTGAGCCGCTTTCTTTGCTTATCTTTCTTTGCGGCGGCAAAGAAAGTAAGTGCCTGCCCCGCACAGGGGCGAACGCTAATGGACCACTAACAATTCAAGGAAGGGCACAAAACCCAAATCAACGAAAACCCAGACCAACCAAATTAGCCCCCATTTAGTCATACAAATAAAACAGCGGGTTTCCCCTCCCCTGCGGAGCAAACAACGACAAGCCGTAAACACAGTCAGCGACAAGCCACTCGCCGCAAGCCAAAAAGTGAAAGAGCAACCACCTGACCGACCACCTCGCGAAAGCGAAAGCAAAAAGCCCATTGCTATGACTCTGAACAAAAAACTAGCCTCTATGATCGCGGTCCTCTGGACCGGCCTGATCCTGATCGGCGGCTTCGGCGCATGGCAAAACCGCGCCTCGATGATCTCCGACCGCCGCGATCAACTCGCCGCGCTGATCGATCAGGCCAATCACATCGTCAACCGCTACTACACCCTCGCCCAGCAGCACACGATCACCGAGGACGAAGCCAAAAAGCAGGCGCTCGAAACGCTAGCCGCCATGCGTTACGGCAAGGACGGCTATATCTCCGTCAACAACTCGCAATCGGTCATGCTGATGCACCCGATCAAGCCGGAACTGATCGGCAAGAACATGGCGCAATTCACCGATCCGGCGGGCAATCATCTGTTCACGGATATCGTCGCCGCAGGCAATCACCCAGGCGGCGGCTATGCCGACTATCTGTGGACCAAGCCCGGCAGCGATAAACCGGTGGCGAAAACCAGCTTCTCGTTCCACTTCGAACCGTGGGACTGGTATCTCGTCACCGGCATGTACATGGACGACGTGCAGCGCGCGTTCTACGCCAACCTGCTGCGCTGGCTCGTCATCATCCTGACGGTCGGCGCGATCGCCACAACCGTCATGCTGCTGGTGTTGCGCAGCATCCGCCGCACGCTCGGCGGCGACCTCGAAGTCGCGGTCGAAGCGGCTCAACTGATGGCGCAGGGCAACCTTTCCACCCGCGTGCCGGTGCAGGCGAACGCCCCCGGCGACAGTCTGCTGCACGCGCTCCACGCCATGCAGGCCGGCCTCGTCGATACGGTCTCGCGCGTGCGTCTCGGCACTGAAAACATCAATATCGGCGCGACGGAAATCGCCGCCGGCAACACGGATCTCTCGCAGCGCACCGAGGAACAGGCCGCGGCGCTCGTCGAAACGGCATCGAGCATGGATCAGATGACGGTCAACGTAAAGCAGAACGCGGACAGCGCCCTGCAAGCAGCGCAACTCGCCGGTCAGGCGGCGGATGTGGCCACGCGCGGCAGCCGCGTCGTCGACGACGTGGTCCGCACGATGGGCGAAATCACCAGCAGCTCGCGGCAGATCGGCGACATCATCGGCGTGATCGACGGCATCGCGTTCCAGACCAACATCCTCGCACTCAACGCAGCGGTCGAAGCGGCCCGCGCGGGCGAACAGGGACGCGGCTTCGCAGTGGTCGCCGCGGAAGTGCGCAGCCTCGCGCAGCGCTCGGCCACCGCCGCGAAGGAAATCAAGGCGTTGATCGAAACCTCGACCCATACCGTCGAAGCGGGTGCGTCGCTGGTCGCCAACGCCGGTTCGACCATGGGCGAAATCGTGCAGTCGGTGCGCCGCGTGAACGAGATCCTAGAGGAAATCAGCAACGCGTCGCGCGAACAGAGCGCGGGCATCGAACAGGTCAATCGTGCGGTCGGCGAAATGGATCAGGTCACGCAGCAAAATGCCGCGCTCGTCGAAGAAGCCGCCGCCGCGGCCCATTCGCTGAAAGATCAGGTGGGTGTGTTGCGCGAGGCAATCTCGAGCTTCGCTTTACCGGCCTGAGGCCGCCGGCTCTTTTCAGGCTCTTTTCAGGCTCTTTTCAGGCTCTTTTCAGGCTCTTTTCAGACTGCGGGCCATAAGCAGAAGAGAAGCGCACAAAAAGTAGGCGCTCTACAGGCAGAGAGCGCCTCTTTAACACGCCGCGTCGGAGTCGACGCATCAATCGAACGAACCAGCCGCGCGGATTTTTCAAGTCCGCGCGGCTTTTTTGTGTCCGCCTGCGTTTGCGCCTGCGTTTGCGCCTGTGCGTGTGCCGGCTACGTCTTGCGGCTACGGCTATACCCACGTCCGCGAAGGCGCCCCGTTCAGCGAACGCTTGCCGCATCCGATCCCGCAACCGATCCCGCAACCGTCGCCGCGCCCGGCGGCGGCACCGTGCACGACGTGCCGCCCGGTCACGCTCCCTTGCATGGCTCTCGCATCAAGATTACGTTCTGATTACAATCAGGGCAGCGCCGATTGCCACGGCCGGGCCGCCGCCGATTCGGGCGGCGCAAGCTAATTCCGCTGCACGCCACACGCGTGCGGCTCTCACTCGAGGAGCACACTCGACAGTCACGCGCAACAGGCCACCGGCCTCGCCGGTTTCTCGCCCTCGCACTGCTGTTCGTTATCCGCACTCATGATCCAGAAGAAGAAATCGCAGCCTCACGATCCGTACGCACCCGTCGCGAAGAACCCGTTGCTGGCCGCGCGCCTGCCGATGTGGCGCTCGAAACTTGTCGTCCTGCTGGTGTTCGGCGCGTTCGCGTCGCTGGCGGCGCGCGCGTTCTGGGTGCAGGTGGTCAATCAGGACTTCTATGTCGATCAGGGACAAAAACGCTATCAGCGCACGCTCGAACTCGACGCGACGCGCGGGCGCATTGTCGACCGCAATGGCTCGATGCTCGCCGTCAGCCTCGCGACCTACGAAATCTGGGCCTCCCCCAAGCTGCTCGACGAAGCCTCGTTCGCGCCGCTCTCGAAGCTGCTGGACCTGCCGCTGGCGGAGCTCCGCAGGCGTCTGAACGGCGACAAAACCTTCGTGCTGCTCAAGCGCCAGGTGGACGCCAACACCGCCGGTCACCTCAACAAACTGGGCCTCGCCGGCATCACGCAGATCGCGGATTCGAAGCGCTTTTATCCCGAAGGCGAATCGGCGGCGCACGTGGTCGGCTTCACGGATATCGAGGACAACGGCCAGGAGGGCGTCGAGCTCGCCGCCAACGAACAGCTGCTCGGCGTGCCGGGCCAGCGCGAGGTGATCCGCGACCGCCTCGGCCGGGTAGTGTCCGAGACCCGGCCGCTCGTGCCCGCGCAGAACGGCGACACCATCCATCTGACGATCGACCGGCGCATTCAGCAACTCGCCTACGCGCAACTGAAGGACGCCATCGCCAGAAATCGCGCCGAAGCCGGCAGCGTGGTCGTGCTCGATGCGCGCAACGGCGAGATTCTCGCGCTCGCCAACTATCCGAGCTTCGATCCGAACGACCGCGCGCGTCTCACCGGACGGCAACTGCGCAATCGCGCGGTTGTCGATACGTTCGAGCCCGGCTCGACGATCAAGCCGGTCGTCGTCGCGCTGTCGATCGACGAGGGCAAGGTGCGTCCGCAAAGCATCATCGATACCGCGCCGGGCTGGTACAAGATCGGCCCGGCGGTGATTCACGACACGTCGAATCACGGTGCGATGACCGTCTCCGAAGCCGTGCAGAAGTCGAGCAATATCGCGCTCGCCAAGCTCGCGCTGAATCTGCCCGCCGAAAAGATCTGGAACAAGTATCAGGAATACGGGCTTGGATTAAGGCCCGAGTTGACCTTTCCGGGTGTCGCGTCGGGCAAGGTGCGTCCGTACAAACGCTGGCGTCCGATCGAACAGGCGACGATGGCGTATGGCTACGGCTTGTCCACTTCGTTGCTGCAGATCGCACAGGTTTATACCGCCTATGCCGGCAACGGCACCCTGCATCATGTGAGCCTGTTGCGTAGTGACGGAAATGCGGACGGAAATGCGAACGGACGTGCGAACGGGAGCGCAGGTGCGGGTGCAAGTGCAGGTGCGACCGTCGCAGCACAGTCTGCCGACAAGGGCCACGCGGTCACAACGCCCGCCACCGCGCGCGCGATCCGCTCGATGCTCGAATTGGCCACCGGCCCTGGCGGCACAGGGCGCGCGGCGGCGGTGGAAGGCTACCGGATCGGCGGAAAAACCGGCACGGCGCGCAAACAGGTCGGCGCGACTTACGCGAAAAACCGTTACCGCGCCCTGTTTGTCGGCATGGCGCCGATGAGCGATCCGCGGCTGATCGTCGCCGTGATGATCGACGACCCGGCCGGCAAGGCATTCTATGGGGGGACGGTGGCCGGGCCGGTGTTCGGCGCGGTGACGGGTGGCGCGCTGCAATTGCTGGGGGTGCCGCCGGACGCATGAGGCCCCGTGGCTCCGTGAATCGCGCCGCACCCTTCCTGCTGCGACGGTTAGCGTGGCGCGTTGTCGCTGCCCGCTTTCGCCATCGCCTCGATGCGATTGCGGCCATTGCGTTTGGCCTGGTACATCGCCCGGTCGGCCTCTTCCATCATCGCGTGGCCGTGCGCGGCCGCGTCCGCCGGCGCACCGGTAATCGTGCGCGCCGCCACGCCGATCGACACGGTCAACGCGATGCGTTCACCGCGATCGTCCTGCAAATCCAGCTTCTCGACAGCCAGCCGCACGCGCTCGGCGACCGTCAGCGCATCGGCCCGATCGCCTTGCAGCAGCGCGGTGAACTCTTCGCCACCGTAGCGCGCCACGGTATCGCCCAGCCGTACCTGCTGCCGCACGCAGGCCGCCACCGCTGCCAGCGCGCGGTCGCCGGTCTGATGTCCGTAGGTGTCGTTGATCCGCTTGAAGCTGTCGATATCGATGAAAAGACACGCAACCGGCACGCCATACCGGACGGCGCGCATGATTTCCTCGCGCAGCCGTTCATCGAAATAGCGGCGATTGGCGAGGCCGGTCAGCGAATCGGTCATCCCGAGTTGCTTGAGCCGCTCGCGATGCGCGACATTGTCGAGGCTCGCCGTGACGATGCTTGCAAAGCGCTCCAGGATATCCGTGGCCATGCCTTCGGCGAAACGCCCCGGGTCATCGCTGCACAGGCAAAGATAGCCGCTGACGGTGCCGCCGGCGGCGAGCGGCAGCAAAATCGCGCTCGCCGGTCGGTTAGCGTCGCCGAAGAAGGCGCGTCGCGCCGTTTCATCCAGCTGGCCGAGCTTGCCCAGCCACGGCCGTCCTTCGTCGCACAGACCAAGGGCGGCGAGCCCCCCTTCACGCGACGTTTTCAGATTGGGTTGGTCGAGCGCGTCCAGCGTGCCCGGATCGAGCAGTTCGAGCAGCATCGGCGCGCGGTCGTCGAGCCACAACGTCACGCTCGCCAGCGAGAATTCCTGCGGCAAATGGCTGAACAGCGTGTCGAGAAACGACGCGAAATCCTGCGCGCCGATCAATCTCAACTCGACGTTCTGAAAGCGGCGCAGCGTGCGCTCGTTGTGCTGCACGGTATCGACGAGCGAGCGCAGGCGGTCTGAAAGCGGCGTTTGAGCGAGATTCGTCACGTTATCGATGCGGGCCCGGAGGCGAAGCGGGGTCGGCGGCCCCAACCGCTGTAATAACGGCTGATTCCGCGCGGTCTTGAGGGCTGGATCATCACGCAAGCAAAACAGCGCGCTAAGGGAGCGGTGATCGGGACAGGTAACCGGACAGATACCGGCACAGATAACGGGCCAATCAGGCAAAGGAATCAGCCGCGGGAAGTTTAAGTGCGATCTTAAGTTTGGCTTAATTCTTACCTGTAACTATGGCGTCCAACATCCCCTGTTGAGCCGCCAGAACATCGGCGGCGCTTTTTTTCTCTCAAGGGATGTCGCCGACGCGCCGATAGATGGACAGCATGCCTGCGAAGAAGGAGTCAAACGATGGTGGAAGACACGGTATTCGAGCATCTGCGCGCGATGCCCGGCAACGAATGGGTGCGCCAGATCCATTCGTGCAAGGTCTCGGACCCCTTGCAACCCCCTTGGGGACGCTCGTACAGACTCGTCGAATGGACCATGAAGCACACCCCCGAATCGAGCCGCCGTGTGGTGCCAGCGGAAAGCACGCCACTCGAAATCGCTCAGGCAGTCGTGTCGCACATTCCGGGGCGCCGCTTCTGCCAGCATGGCGACGATTGATCGCGCAGCCGGCAACCCGCCCTCAGTTTTTCACGCGCTTCGCTACTTCTTCCTGAAACAGGGCGAATTCTTCCCCTGCGGCTTTTGCGACACTCGGCCGCTGCATCAGTCGCTTGTAGTAACCCGCAACCGCCGGCCATTGCGACAGATCGATGCCGCCATACGATGCCCAGTTCAACACGGTGACCAGATACGCGTCGCCCACGCTGAACGCGTCGAGCAGATACTCGCTTTGCGCCAGATGATCTTGCAGAACGCCTAGCCGCAACGCGGCCTTGTCGCGCGCATAGCGCTTCACGTCTTCAGGCGCGCGCGCATCGAGCAGCGGCACGAACACCGCCTTGTGCAACTCCGTGCTGATGAAACCCAGCCATTGCTGCAACCGCGCGCGCTGTGCCGTGCCCGTGGCAGGCGCAAGCCGTGCGGCCGGAAAATGATCGGCCACATACGGCAGGACCGCCGTGTTTTCGGTCAACAGCCAGCCTTCGTCCGTGCGTAGCACCGGCACCTGCCCGAGCGGACTGATCGGATAGAAGTCCGAGCCGTCCGGCAACTGTTTCGACTTCGTGTCGACCTGAATATATCGAGCCTGTGCCCCCGCCTCATACAACGCGATTCGGGTGGTCATTGAGCAGGCGAGCGGCGAGAAGTACAGATCCATGGGGAAGTCTCCTGTCGTTAATGTTTTTGTACTATATTGCATATAAATCACTTCCACCATATTTTTATGCCGACCAGTACAAAAAAAGAAGTCCGCCCTCGCGGCCGTCCACGTGCCTATGATTCCGACCAGGCGCTCGCCGATGCAACAGACGTGTTCTGGCGCAGCGGCTATGCGGGCACCTCGCTGGATCAATTGAGCGCCGCGACCGGTATGAACCGCCCGAGCCTGTACGGCGCGTTCGGCGACAAACATGCGTTGTATCTGACCACGCTCGAACGTTATATCGAGGCCGGCCGACTCGCGATGGTTCATGCGCTCGGCGAAGACCTGCCATTGCCGCAAGCCCTGCTGCGCGTTTATGACGGCGCGCTCGCGTGGTACCTGCCCGCCGACCGCGATCCGCTCGGCTGCTTCATGATCGGCACCGCCACGGTCGAAGCGGGGGATGACGCCGAAGTCCGCGCGATGCTTGCCGAGGGACTGCGCACCTACGACAAGGCCTTCGAGAAACGTCTCAAGCTGGCCCAGGCCGCGGGCGAACTGCCCGCCGATGCGCAACTGCCCCTCCTCGCGAAGATCGCGTCGGCGATTTTGCATAGCCTCGCGCTGCGCGCCCGCGCGGGCGATTCGCGCGCGTCGCTGCGGGCGATGGCAGTGGCGGGCGTGGCGTTGATATGCGGCAGTACTGGCGAGTCGCCTGTGCCGGCACCAGGCAAAGCTGCAGCGAAGGGACGGGGACGCTAGGCGGCAAGTGGTTCGCTCGCGTTGTTCGGTTTCGGCTCAGTCACCGCGCGCGACGCGTTGCCGTGAAAAAGACGGGCTATACTGTATGCATATACAGTACTTTTCGTCTGAACAATGCGCCTCCCTCCCTTCGATCCTCCCACGCTCGCCGAACTGCGCGCCTGGTGGCGCACGCGAGACGAGCAAGCCGTCCAGCGGCTCATTCTCGAGATCCAACGTCAACGGCTCACGCTGCTGGAGTTGCGCAGCCTGATCGACAGCGGCGTCCAGCAGGCGCGCGCCGCCGACCGCACGCTGGTCGAACGCGGCGAACCATTAATGACGTTACGCATACGGATCGCGCAGGAAGTGCTGCGCGTGGGCGATATCGACGACACGCGGCAGATCAGCCGCGCCGAACAGGAGAGACTCGCCGTGCGCACGCAGGGCCAGATGGAATACGCACGCGAAGGCCGCCTGAGGCGGCAGCGCCGGAATATCTAGATCGCGCGTGCCGGCGTGTTTCCGCACGCGCGAACCGGAAAACGGCACGCGGCCGGGTCGGTGCCGCCGCTTCAGCGTGTTTGCGTCGCGACGCGCAGGCCGAGCGAAATGAACAGCACGCCGATGATCTTGTTTTGCCAGCGGCCAAGCCATGTCAGGCGCTTGACGAGCTTGCCCAGCGGACGAATGGTCAGCACGATCAGCGTCGTATAAAGCGCGCTCATGCCGACGAAGATCAGTCCGAGCGTCGTGAACTGCAGAAACGAGGAGCCGTGCTCGGGGCGAACGAACTGCGGCAGGAACGCGAGGAAAAACAGCGCGGTCTTGGGGTTCAATACTTCGGCGGGGATCGCCTGCAAGAAGGCCTTGGAAGCGGAGACCGGCGCGACAGCCGGCAAATGCGCGCTCGCCTGCTTTTCGCGCAAGGCGCGAATCCCCAGATAGACGAGATAGGCGGCGCCGACGAATTTCACGGCGTTGAAAGCCAGTGCCGACGTCATCAATATGGCCGACAGGCCAACCGATGCGCCTAACGTGTGTATGAAATCGCCAACGGCGATGCCGAGACCGGTGAGTATGCCGGCCTTGCGCCCACCATGCACCGTGCGGGTCAAGACCAGCAGCACGGCCGGACCGGGAATCAGAAAGAGCCCCAGCACAACGGCAACGAAGGTTCCCAGCGTGGAAAGATCAAGCATGTCGTCTCCTTTGTGGCGCGCCCGGTTCAGCGGACAGGCACGCGTTCAGCGGACGATTGTAGATCGTTCGACGATTCCCCGCCGACGATCCGTTACCATTGCAGGCACAGGGCCGCATGCGCTCCCCATGCGGCCCACATTTTTTCATCCATTGAAGTCTTTGCCTTGCCCACCTTTACCTTGCCCGCACCGCTCTGTGCGGAACTCGAAATCCGCAAGAGCCGTTTCATTGCGCACGCGATACCGGTCGCCGATCGCGACGCCGCGATGGCCGAGTTGCGGCGTCTGCGCGACGAACATCCTGGCGCGACGCATGTGTGCTGGGCGCTGCTGGCAGGTGGCCAGTCGGGCATGTCCGACGACGGCGAGCCATCCGGAACCGCGGGCCGGCCCATTCTCGAAGTGCTGCGGCATCATGATCTGGACGGCGTGCTGGCCGCCGTCGTGCGGTACTACGGCGGCGTGAAGCTGGGCGCCGGCGGGTTGGTGCGGGCGTATACCGACGCGATTGCTTCGGCTCTATTGGACGCACCGCGGGTGGAGCGGATTGCTCAGGTCACGCTGATCGTCGAAGTGAGCTACGCCGATGAAGCGAAGGTGCGGAGATGGATCGAGGCCGAAGCTTACGGACTCGTGGACAGTGCCTACGGGATGCTGGTGAAGATGACCGTCCGGCTGCCCGCCAACGCGGTAGACGATGCCAGACTGGCTCTGGTGGACATGACTCAGGGGAAAGCCGGTTTCTTTTGATCGTGTTGTCCGCTGAGCGGGGCTGTTTCAATTGTCCGGGAATTCCGGACCCTGATCCGGGTAATGACCCAACCAGGAAGAGGCACGGGATCGGCTCGCTGTTACCATGCTGCTCTGTACCGGGATGACTCAACTTAAAAGGCAATTCCTCTGACCTCGACCGCCGCTTTTTCCAGCACAGCGCCCGAGTCGCCGCAACAGAGTCCGTCTCTGCGGCCATCGCTCGGTCCCTTGCGTCCGGCCCTGAGATCCGCTGTGCTCAAGGGTTGCGGCGTCGTCGCACTGCCGCTGATGCTGTCTGCCTGCTCCTGGTCGTGGTTCGGCCTGAATTGCCCACCGCGTGCGGCCGCGCATCCAACCGGCTGGCTCAGCATCGCCCCCGCCAGCGATTTCGCCTACATGCCGGCGCGCAACGGCCAGGTTTCGCCGAACCGGATCGAAAACACGGGGATGACCGATATCGTGCTAAAAAACGATATCAACGAGACCGTGCGCAACAGCATTGTCAGCAGCTTGCAGCTCGCCGGTTTTCATCTCACAGAAGGCGGGAAGGTTTTGAGCGGCAGCATCGAGAAGTTCACGGTGGACGACACGCGCTCGCCGGCGTCCTGGACGCTGAAAATGCGCTACGTCGTGACCGATGCCGCCACCCGGAAGGTTGTGTTTTCAACCATCAAGACAGTCAGGCAGAAGGCACCCAAATTCACCAGCTATACGATCGCCATCGAAGACACGGTCAAGCTGAGCGTGGAAGCATTGATCAGCGACCCGGGCTTCGTCAATTCGGTGAATTGAACAGACGGACCGGATCGGCACGGTCCGCCGATTCGCTACAATCGGGGAATGCCGGGGAAAGACAGAATCGGGCAGAGTCGAAGCATCGCCGGCACCTGCCGTCTCGCGCGCCCGATTCGTCAACCCCGTCCCCTTCTTCGTGCGAGCCGTCATGTCTATCACCGCCTGGCTGTTCTTCCTGCCCGCCTGCTTCGCGATCAACCTCGCGCCTGGCCCGAACAATCTTCTATCGATCAACGTCGCCGCGCGTCACGGCTTCATGACGGCTTTCGTCGGCGGCACCGGCCGGTTAGTCGCGTTCGCGCTGATGCTGGTGTTGGCCGCGACCGGCCTCGCCGTCGTGCTGCACGCATCCGAGTGGTTCTTTCTGGCGATCAAACTGGCCGGCGCCGCGTATCTGATCTGGCTTGCCATCCAGTTGTGGCGCAGCGACGCTCCGGCCATCGATACGATCCGGCAGGACGACGCGTCGCTCTGGCGGGTTGCGCGGCAGGAATGTCTCGTGGCGGCGGGCAATCCGAAGGCGATTCTGGTTTTCACCGCATTTTTGCCGCAGTTCGTAGATATCGCCAAACCGATGCTGCCGCAGTTCGCAGTGCTCGGCGCGAGTTTTCTGGTGCTTGAATGGGTGGCGATCGCGCTGTATTCGTGGGCTGGCATGCACCTTGGCAAGTGGCTGGTTCGCGCCAAGGTTCGGCGGTGGTTCAATCGCTGCTGTGGGGCGTTTCTTGGGGCGATTGGGGTGAGTTTTTTGCTGGTTAGGCGGGGACAGTAATAGAACCTCTGCAATAACGCCATGGAGCGGCGCATGGATAAGATTCAACGTCATCTGAACGCGGCTCTCGCCTTCGTCGCGGGTGAGGCACTCGTCTGTCTCATGCTCCTGACCTCACTGATGTGCAAGCTGACAGAACGGATCGGCAAATCGCAGCCACCGCGCTAAGCTGGCGATCATTGTTTGCGCAGCGCTTCCAGCGCTGCTCCGAGCGCCGGCTTCGGTGTCCCTGAGGCGTCCACCAAGCCGAAATTACGCTCGCGCGCATTCTTGCCATTGACTGTGTCCTGCCACTCGTAGATCGAGATCAGCGGTGTATTCATCGAAGCACGCCTCATAAGAAATGCCTGGATGCTTGCCGCCTGACCGATCACACCCCCCTTTGCTCCAGACGAGACGCCCCACTCTGTAATCAGTGCCGGCAGTCCATAGCGGGAAAGAACGTACGCGGATGCATCTTGAATCTGCCGTTCGCCCATTCCATATGCATGGTATGAAACGGCGTCGATGCAATGGTCCGACGATGATTGAACGCTCTGTAGTAGCTTGTCCGAGCGGGAACCGGATGCTGGGGCTCTCGCGAAGCCGAACCCAATCACAGGCTTCAATGCGTGAACGTTTTTCAGTCCGGCGCATACCGCCCGCATATATACCGGAAACGTCGTATCGACATCGCCGGTTGGCCAGTATTCAGGCAACTCCGGTTCATTCCAGAGTTCGACGGCAAGCACATTGTTCCTGTAAGTACCAACCAGACTGTTTACTACGTGAACCAGTTGCTGCGCGGCGTCGCGTAGTTGCGCATTGCGCGCCGCCTCATCCGACTGATAAGACCGAGCAAGAGGGATTGTCGAGCGCACCGTAAGAAGGACCGGCAGGTCCGCATCCTCAGCAGCGCCGAACGCGCTGGCTACCCGCTTCCGATATTCAGCGGTCTGCATCGAATTCGCCCATACGCCGAAACGGACAAAGCTAAATCCCGCAGCTTTGATCTGCATCGCCGATGTCGATGTGAAGCGCTCGACCTTGACTTGCATGCCTGTCTTTAAGGGGCTTCCGCTATCGAAAGCCCGCTGTCCGAACTGCTGCGCCTGAACTTGCATGGTTATGCCGACCATGCAATGCGCGATTGCGATTGCGCCCGTCCTCGATAGATTCCGAAATGAAATCATGCGTGACGTGGCGCTCGAGTTTCGGGTGTCCGCATCGGCGCTTCAGAAGAACCCGGAGCACGATGTATCAACGCGGATCCACACAATGAACCTGATCGGCGTCCTAATGAGTTGAGCGGCCATGCACAAAAAAGCGCAACGCTCGACAGGTGTCGAATGTAGCTTCCCAGGTCCGGCTCGAATAACATCGAAACCGCCATGTGACCGATTACCAGACTTGCGAGCACATCTATGGCTCCCATCCCGGTTCCTTCCAGATGATCAGATGTTCGGCCGCATACGGAACCAACCGCGATCCATACAAAAACCAGCATCAGGAATTCCTTCGGCCCCGGATAAAACAGAACCGGAACGTTCAACTTCAGGATTGCGTAGAGGTAATCCGCACAGAAAGCAGCGAACGAGTCCGGCGCGAACAGGTTGTAGAAACCTGTTCGCGCACCATAGGGCGAGCCGGCGACGAGGTAGTCGACAGCCATATCGCGCGGATGCAACAAAACGTAGTACGCGATATCCGGCAACATATACAGCCCCACCAGAACCGCAAGGATCAGAACCGTCTTCAGTCGCAGCGATGCTCGACGAAATACCCACGCGCCCACTGCGATCGCAAGGATCAGCGCAAAATAGATCCGCACCGTCAACGCATACCCCACATAGAGAGCAACTGCGGCGACCATGAGATTTCGCACGCCCCATCTCCGGCCGATCAGAATAAGCACGATAGACATCAGAACGACGATCGTGTCCTTGCTGGCAACGAATAAATTGAAGAACACGCACGGCGCAATCAGCACGGTATTCAACAGCAAACCGCCAAGCCGCTTCGAGTATCCGAACATCAGCCAGATGAACAAGGCGCCGACACTCACCACGAAAAGGTTCGTGCCGACACTACCGAGCGAAGAATAAAACTTCGCGACCGCGTCAAAAGAGGTATCCTGATAGGTGCTTGACCCGCCAATCTGCGACTGAATCTTGTCTGAGTCGCGGAACACGAACTCAGGCAGAAATATGCTGGCTTTCCAGTACATCGTCATATACAACAGGATCGCAAAGCCGGAGATCAATCGAACGACACCGTTGCTAAACCGCGGGCCGGTATTGAGTACCTTACGGAACATGAATAGCCTCTCTGTTGGCGGTTGCAGTTTCGGGTACAGCACGGACACGCATCACGATAAACGCCAATATCGCCACGATCCCAGTACTCGCTGCCAGGTGCGCCAGCGCCACGCCCATTGCGCCTAGCTGCGTCACCAATAGCCATTCCACTGGAATACCGATAGCCGCTACGACAGTCATTGCAATGGCAACCTGCTTGCCCAGGCGCAGTGCGACTGCGCCACTCCAATAAACGTCGGCGATAGAGCGGAGGACGAAGGAGACAAGCAGAATGCTCAACATGGTGAGTTCACGGCTACCGGAGGGTTCGCGGGCCACGTGGAAAATCGGCTTATAAGCAATCAGAATCGCAACCGCGGCAATAATCGTGATGCCAAGGGCAGACCGCATCGAAATTCGCAATGTCGACCAGAAGTCGCTGCCGGCCCCGCTCAACGAACGTACCAGCCGCGGCCCGGCCGTCATCACGATCGTGGCATAGGCGATCGTCTGGATAGCATTTGCGATCGACCATGCAAACACGTAGCGGCCGAGCGAATCAGCAGAGATCGTACTGCTCGCGAGAAATCGCTCGCCGTATTGCAGACCGGACAATACGGTTGTCGCGACAAAGAACGGCAAACCCGTCACCCACACCGAGCGAACGCCGCCTACCTTGCGCGACACCGGCTGCCCCAGGCTTGCCTCAAGTCCCCGACGCCAGATGCACCAGCATGCCGCGAGCGCGGCAATCACGTTCGTCCCCCACCAGAGCGTGAAGATCGTCTCAATAGATACGATCATGCCGGTGAGTAGACCAGGAATCGCGACGCCGGCCCACGCACCCGTGCGAATGAAAAGCAGCAGTGCGCCCAGGCGTGGCCGATGCAGCGAAAAAACATAAGAAGTTGTCTCAAGCCCGATATGTTCGGAGAAGGCCACCAACATCGCGCCCCAGAGAACGCCAGGTGGGATTCGACGAAACCAGTCGAAGCCGGCACCGCTGCGCACAGTCAAGACGGCGACACCGATCACCACGTAGACGAGGCAATAGAGCAGGAGTAAACGGCGCGCGTCCTGAATCGCGTCGCCCGGGTTCACGGCGCTCAATCGTCGGTTCATTTCGGTGCTGAATCCTAGTCCGAGCAATTTGGACGACACAACCGACACGGCAAGCGCCAGACCGTAGTCGGCCACAGCCGCAAATCCGAGCATACGGGCGACAACGACCGTTAGCGCGAATTTCAGCGCTAGCGACGTGATGCGAAAGGCGAGCCGGATGAACAGGTGCATAACCATCCCGCGCTATAAGCCCCGTGCGGCCCGGAGCTCGACAAGTATCCGTTCCCGTGCAGCACGGATGCGCTCGAAGCCAGAGGAGGTGTTCGCCCAGAAATTACGAATCGCACCCGGCGCGAGGATTGCCGCGGCGACATTCTCGGGGTCGAAGTCAGCCGCATTGGCAACCCAACCGTCCAATCCGAGATCGGAATATGCACCAAAGCCTTTGCGCTCATAGCTAAGGTGATAGGAAGGAACGCCACTCAGCACTGACTCGAGCGAGCCGTGCAAGCGGACCGATACCACGAAGTCCGGCGTATCCGTGGCCAGCATTTCTTTCAGCGACACAAGCTCGCCGTCGACGCCGATGCTTCGGTAGTACGCGAGGTCGTCGTTGCCGCGCCCTCTGCTCTGCACGGCAAAGCTGATCCGGCATGTCTGCCTCAATCGTTGAATCAGTTGTCGCGTGGAGCTCTCGTACCGTTCCCGTTGCCGCATCGACCATTTCGGCGCCCGCCGTAGAACGAATGCCACATGAGCCACACGGGTGCGAGACTTCTCCGCTTGCGCCATGATCTGTGCGCTGCGCCGCTCGAAGTCCAGCACAGCCAGATCAGGCGCGCGACGAGTGTTCGCGTTGTCGGCCAGGAAGGAGGCAGAGCGGTCATCACGAACGAACACACAAGAAAACCTCGCGAGCATTCTCGAGAGATGCGCGCGCAACGGTCGTGCCGGCATCGAAGGTCCAATGCTTTGCGGCAAGTACACGGTCGGTTTGCCCGACAGACACGCCGCACGCATCTGAAGCAGGTGACCCGCTTCCAGTTTGAAAGCTTCCATGCAGTTGCGCGCACGCAAGTATCCCCCGCCGACACCGACGAGAAGATCGGCCGAGGACAGAATTTGCAACAACTCGCGCGTCCGGCGGTTCTTGCCGATCGGCAGCGTCATACCGACCGCTCCGGCAATACGGGCGATCCCCGCTTCTGCAAGAACCGGTGCCGGGTGAACCTCGGGGTATTGGGAGAAGGAAGCCGGATCAGCAGCGACGATCGACACTCGCGTCGCCTCCCCAAAGGCCTGCTTCAGCAGGTCGATTGACAGGTCGACCAGCAGACCGTCTCCAGAGTTCTTCGAACTGTACGCGTGAAGGAGAACTACATGCGTGCTGTTTGACATCAATGAATCCCCCTAAGCAGACGCTGGTAAAGATCGGCGGTCCGTTCGACCATTGCAGTAGCTGAAAATCGCTCGGCGGCGCGCTCGCAGTTACGGCTCATGCGATCGCGCATCGCCGGGTTCCGGGCGAGCGCCGCTGTCGCGTCCGCAAAAAGGTTTGAGTCGTCTTCATTGGGAACAACAAAGCCGATCTGTTCGGCGTCGATCAGTTCCGCTGCTCCGGACACCCTGGTAGACACAATCGGGATACCGGCCGCCATAGCCTCGAGGACGACATAAGGAAAACCTTCGTAGCGGCTTGGAAGTGCAAAGATGTCAAAGGCGGAGAAGTAGCGGCGTGCTTCTGGAATCAATCCAAGCAAGCGCAGGTTCGTGGGAACGCACTCTTCGTTCACGCCTGAAACGCTGCCGAAGTCACCGGGACCCATCACCGCAAAAATGACGTTATCCATGCCCCGTTCGAGGAGGCGCTGTGCGACCCGAACCAGCCGGTCAACGCCTTTCTGGAAGTCCAGACGGCCCACAAAACCGACAACGACGGCGTCATGCGACAACCCGAGCGCAACTCGCGCTTCAATCGACGGAAGCAAAGCCGGTGCGGGCACGCCGTTGAAAATCGTTTCGATGCGATCTGCTGGAATACGCAATACCTGCTGCAAATGTTCCGCTTCGTCGACGGAAACAGCGATGATGCGGTCGCTCCGAAAACGGCCGAGGAAACCTTCGATCAGCCCGTAAAACCGCCGTTGTGCCCGCGGTAAATAAAGATTCAGCGTGTAGACAGCGTGCGGCGTGTAGACCTGCGCCCACGGTCCAATGCACATCCGCGCGAGCGCTCCCGCCTTCGAACTGTGGCTGTGAACGATGTCCGGCCGGATCCTATGCAGGTACCTGGATAGTTGAGCGAAGGCGATCATGTCCGCCGTACCAACCGAGCGGTGCATCGAAACACGATGAACCGTATCGCATTGCGCGAGCAGGTTCTCGGTAAGAATCACTCCGTCGAAACGGTCGCCGATCGGGACAATCAGATGAATGTCGAAGCCACCGCAAGCGCGCAGGCCGCACACCATATCGGCAATATGGACCGCTACGCCACCACCTGCCGCTTCAACGACGAGCGCCACCCGCAAAGGAGGCGCCCTCATATCTCGGCGAACCGGCGATGTGCTCACAAAATTGCCGGCATCCACCGACCGTGACCGTTCGGCGACACCTTCCGTACTGACTTGCATCACTGCCCCCGATCATAACGGGTAAGCAGCTGACGCCAGCGGCTCGTCAATGCAGGACGAGGATCTTCATAGCAATACTGAACATATCGGTAACCACCATTCTTACGGTTGTAGCTCCGTCGTCCGGACTTTGGATCGAGACCATTGAGAAGCGCACCGCTAACCGTGATTCCGGCGTGCGCAAACTGCCTCACCGACTCCACCAGTTCCCCAACGCGCGTATGACCGGCCCGGGCGACGAGCATCACTGTCGCGCAATGCTCCGCCAGCACCACCGCGTCGACTGCGGCCAGAACCGGGGCTGAGTCGACGAGCACCACGTCGTAATCGTGTGCGCTGTTTTCAAGAAGTTGCCCTACGCGCTCATGCATCAGTATCTCGGCGGAGCCAGGCGGCAGCACACCAGTGGAGATGAAGTCAAGATTCGGAACAACGCTACGATGAATGACCTGATCTGGAGAGAGGGCCCCAGTAATGACGTCTGTCAGGCCGCGCGCGCGTTGTTGACCGAAGTATTCGTGGAGATAGCCCCTGCGAAGGTCACCGTCAATGACTAGCACTCGCTTTCCGCTCGTTGCCAGCAGTGCCGCGAAATTCGCGGATACGAAGGATTTCCCGACGCCAGGCGTAGGGCCGGAGATAAGGATCACGTTATTTCTTGCGTTCAACATCGCGAACTGGAGTGCCGTACGCATGCTCCGCAGGCTTTCGACAGCTGGTTCGCGAGGATTAGCCTCAACAAGCAGGCGAACAGCCGATGCATGGTCAATGCTGTTCCGATCGATCTGCTGTTGTTTGCGTGACTCCGGAATCGTCGCGTACACGTGCAAACCGGCATGACGCTCAATCTCGTCCGCTTCGGCAATCCCCGCGAACAGAAAGTTGTGAGCGAACGCGAAGCCGACACCCAACAGCAATCCGAGCAACGCACCCGCAGCGATCGTTACGGGCCGATTAGGAAATGCGACGTTTTCGGGAATGACAGGCGTGTCGACAACGCGCACACTTCCGGTCTTGCCTGCCTTGACCAGTTTCAGCTGCTGCACATTGTTCAACAACGCCGTATAGAGATCGGTCGCCACCTTCACATCGAGCATCAAACGTGCTGCGTCCTGCTGTACGCCGGGCAAGATTTTCATCTGCTGATCAAACGCACTTTGCTGAGAACGAAGAGCGGCGATTTGCGCGTTAAGCGCAATCACATCGGGATGCGAATTCGTGAACCGCGAAGCGAGCTCATCGCGCTTCTGTTGCAATTCGAGCATCCGCGTTCTGGAATCTGCAGTCTGCTGAATGGCTATCCTGGCTTCCTCCGGCAAATCGACGGTGCCCTGCTTCTTTCGCATCTGCGTGTAGCGCGCCTCGGCGTCTTCCAACTGCTTTCTGAGCAGCGGCACCTGCGTATCAAGGAACACCAGGGATTGCGCCGCTTCAGCGGCTTTGCGTTCGACGTTCTGCTTCACGTAGTAGCGGCCGATCGCCTGCAACTGGTCCCGAACCAACACGGGATCGGTTGCCGTGAGGGTTGCAATGAGAACGCCTGACGACTTGATCTTCTCCTGAATTTCCAGGCCCTTCTGCATGCTCATGATCGTGTCAAGCCGCGATTTCCGGGTCAGCTTGAACTTCGTTCCGGGTGCGGCATTGAACGACTTCACAAGCAAAGTCATTGGCCCACTGCTCGTCTGGAACACCTCAGCCACACCGACCCGACCGGTAACGGCCTCATCAAGATCCCAACCAGACAGACGGTAGCGATTGCCCGAAAGCACCGAGAGCGCGAACTGATCACCTTCCAACCGCTTTGGCACGTCGAACTGAACGATGTCGGCACTTTCCGTGCCCCATGCCCACCCTCCGACGCCCAGGACACCGGGACGCATCACAGCATCATTGAACCCGGATATGAAATTACCGATCAACGGAAACCGGCGTGGGCGCACGACAATATAGCTACGCAATTCGTCGACGACACTGGTTACGACGAGCCGCGACGCCATGATCTGCTGCTCGGCCGACGTCGGCGAGTTGTAGTCGAAAAGTGACGACACGTCCCCTAGCAAACTCTGCGCGGCACCCGAGCCGCTGCCGTCCTCCACCTGAACCGAGATATCCGCCTGATAAAGCGGAGGGAGCAGAAAGGCAAACGCCGTCGCAAGCGCGAGGGAGCAAAGGCAAATCTTGAGAATGACCCATCGGTACCCGACAAACACATCCAGTACCCCAATCAGGTCAATCACATCATCTTGTTTTAACGCCTCGTTTGCGGGCGATTGCAACGGTTTCATTGTGCGTAAAGATAGGGTTTTTTTCCGGCCGTCAGGTTGACGATTCGCCGACAACGGGAACAGACGCCACGCGGCCGCCGGATAGCTCCGCGATGCGCGCGGCCCATCCTTCGACTCCAGCTTCGATAAGCCTTAGGCTTTCTTCGAATGCCGCACGGCCTTTGCGATGCGGATCGGGAATATCGAAGCCCGCGTCCGAATGGCGGGGCGACGCCGGCATGTCGCCTAGCCGATAGACGCGTCCATGAAGAGATGCGAACCGATGCTCGAGTTGCTGCCGCTGGAGACGGTCCATGACGAGCACGAGGTCGGCGGTAGCGGGCATCCATGTGACCAACTGACGTGCACGGTGTGACCGTATATCGAGGCCTCGTTCGCCCATCAGGCTGACAGCGACTGGATCGGCTCCGTGACCGATCAACGCCGTCATGCCGGCTGACTCCACCATTACCGACTCGAGATGCCACGCAAGAAGGGCTTCTGCCATCGGACTGCGGCACACGTTTCCTGCGCAGACAACCAGCACGCGCTTTATCATTTCGCGATCACCCCCGCCGTCAAACCTGTGCTGATCAAAGGCATCAACAGATTCAGCACCCGATTGAAGCGAACGAGGCCGCTACCGTCGACATACACGACGTCTTTGGGTTGCAACTCGAAATCCTTGGCGAGCAGCATTGCGACCGGCGACCGGCCGTCGAGGTGAAACACTTGCGGCGTCCCTGACAATGAGCCGCGAACCACGAACATCTGCGCGGCGTCGGCGGTGGATGCATTCACGCTGCCAGCCTGCGAAAGCGCATCCGCGAGCGTGATGCGGCCGGTTCTGCGTGGAATCGCCGAGATCGGCTTGTTGACCTCGCCCATCACATACACGTCGTTTTCGTCGCGCGACGCGACGCGTAACAGATCGCCGGTTTTCAAATAGAGCCGCGACGGACTCACGCCTTGCGCCAGCAACTGCGTCAGGTTCACACGATGAGATTCGCCGTCGCGCACGAGCACGAGGTCGCTTTGGTCGGCGGTTTCGCTGAAGCCCCCGGCGCGGCCGATTGCTTCATACAGCGTCATGGGCACGTCGTTGACCGCGAGGGCACCCGCGCTACGCACCTCGCCGTCGACATAGACCTGATGCGCCCGGTAAGAGGCCATGCGCACAGTCAACTGGGGTTTGACGAAGTACTTCGCAAGTGCGCCGCTCAAGCGCTGCTGTATCTCATCCGTCCGCTGACCAGCCACGTGCAGCGGACCTGCATACGGAAACGTCAGGCTGCCGTTCTGATCGACGATGAATCCGGGCAGCGGGTCGCCGGGTCGCGCCGACGATTGCGTCTGCGAAGAACCCAGCGCGGCCGCGAACTCCGGATGATCCCAGACGACGATTTGCAGCACGTCGCCAGGGCCGACGGTATAAGCCGGGGGGGCGCCAGACAGCAACTGCGAAAGCTCGGCCTGCTGTTGCTTCTGACTTTGGGCGAGGCGCGAAATCAGCGACGCATTGACCTCGGTAATAGCAATATCCGGCGTGCCGGAGGTCGCATCGACCTTCTCGCTTGCCGAACCTTCACCGGCATCTCCAGTTGGGGGGACACCGCCGTCAATACCCGGCATCTTGTGTACACGGGACGTTTCCATCCGCATCCCGGGCGCCCCCGCGCACGCGCTGGTCAACAAGGCGACCGCAGCCATCAATGCACCAAGCCGATAGACCGGGCCCGTTTGAATTACCGCTAACATCGTGTTCAACCTATTCTTCATGCGAGCACGCCGTAGCGCCGCTCTCGCTGCCCACCATCGGGCAGACGGGATTCATATTGCATTGAGATGAAAGCCACCTGACAGCCGGCACAGTTCCGCCGGCCGACGTTCTCCTGGAACGCCCGGAGGCTAAGGATCAATACGCATTCCGATGCACCAGCCCCTTCACCACCGTCGCGACGACGATGCGCATATCCAGCCAGAATGACCAGTTCCTCAAGTAGTACAGATCGTGTTCCACGCGCCCCTGCATCTTTTCGATCCGGTCGGTCTCTCCGCGAAAGCCGTTCACTTGCGCCCAGCCGGTAATGCCGGGCTTGATCCTGTAACGATGGATATAACCGTCGACAACGCTGCGGTATTGGTCATCGTGTTCTATTGCATGCGGCCGCGGCCCCACCACCGACATCTCTCCGCGCAGCACATTGAGAAACTGCGGCAGCTCGTCGAGACTCGTGCGGCGCAAAAACGCGCCGACACGCGTGATGCGCGGATCCCCGCGGGTAGCCTGACGAAGCACCCCGGGCTGTTGCTTGTGCGCGCGCATCGAGCGAAACTTGTAGATGCGGAATACACGTCCGTCGGCGCCCTTGCGCCGCTGGGTAAATAGCACGGGGCCCTTCGAGGTTATCTTGACCGCCACGGCAATCGACAGCATCACAGGCGCCAGCGCAAGCAAGGCCGTGGCCGCAAACAGCCGATCGAAAATCGCTTTCTGAAGCAGGGCGTACGGAGTCATGGGTGACGCCATCAGATTGATGGCCGGCACACCGATCAGATCGACCACGTTTCGGTCGAACATCGCGAGACTGCGTACGTCCGGAATGAAACGCAGATTGACGAGGTCGCCCTTGAATTCGTCAAGGACCTTCAACACCGTGTCCTCTTCGGACATGGACAGCGCGAGCCACACCTCCTCGATCTGCTCACGTCGCACACAGGCCGCAAATTCACGCAAACACGCAAACGATGGCAGACCCGGAAAATCGGGCGCGCTGGCTTGCCGCGTATTGAGCGTGGCAACCGCTCGAAAACCGGCATCAGGCGAACCAGCAATGTTGCCGATCACGCTATCGCGATGGGCACCTGCGCCCACTACCGCAACCATGCGCAGATTGCGCCCGGCGCGCCTGATCCGGCCGAGCACCCTATGCACGAGCAGCCGCGATGCGACGAGTCCGGCCGCTGTCACGACAGTCCAGCTCACGCACCAGAGCCGCGACACCGACGCAGTGCGATGCAGCAGAAACATGATCGCAAGGCCGCAAACCTGCACTGCGATCCAGCCGAACACGATGTTGAGGACAAGGCGCCATTTCGAGCGACCGCGCCACGATTCATAGATACCGAACAAGGGCAACAGCAAAATCGCCAATGCCATGTCCAACGCGACGAAAGCGCCTTCGAGAATCGAATGAGCCGCACCGGCCGCGAACAGGAGCGAAGCAAGCGCGGCACTCAGTGCGACCAGCATCACGTCGAGCAGGCGTGCCAGCACGCTTTCCATTTCCGCGAAATCGCGGCCAGCAGTTTGACGAAACCTCATGGCATCGCTCCCAATGACCCGTTTGCAATGCCACCCGAATGCATCACTCTTCAACGAAGGCGCATTCTGCTCTTATGCAATCTGTTCTGGCCTAAGAAGTTTCCCAATGCATCGCAGCATTCTTCAGCCGGATCAAGTCAAGCTCTCATTGAGTCTGAACTTGCTCCTGCAAATCCAACTGCTCCACGTCTATAACCAATTCCTAATACATCGATCGAGAAACTTTAACTATCTGCAATCACCTTGCAGACTTATGCTCGAACAATGACCCCGCCGCCACGGCAAGACGATACGCGGCATCGGGCAAGCGACTTCTCATAGTCACAGGGGCGGCATCATGAAGATCTGTATCTTCGGGGCAGGAGCGATTGGCGGTTTGATGGGCGTGCAACTGGCGCGTGCCGGCGCGGACGTGAGTTTCGTCGCGCGCGGCGCGCATCTCGCGGCGATGCGCGAACACGGCGCGCGCCTGATCATGGACGGCGAAACGTTCAGCGCGCCGGTGCGCTGCACGTCCGACCCTCGCGAGCTGGGCGTGCAGGATGTCGTGATCGTCACGCTGAAGGCGCACTCGCTGCCCGGCGTGGTCGATGCCATGCAGCCACTGCTCGGCAAGCACACGGCAATCGTCACCGGCGTCAACGGCATTCCTTATTGGTACTTTTACCAGCACGGCGGAAAATTCGCCGGCACGCGGCTCGCCAGCATCGACCCGGACGGCAGCCAATGGAACAAGCTCGGCCCGGAACGCGCAATCGGCTGCGTGCTCTATCCCGCAGCGGAAATCGTCGAGCCGGGCGTCATCAAGCATGTGTACGGCAAGAAATTCCCGATCGGCGAGCCGAGCGGCGAGCGCACGCCGCGCATTCAGCAGTTGCACGAGATCATGCAGGCCGCGGGTTTCGATGCCCCGATCCGCGACAATATCCGCGATGAAATCTGGCTCAAGCTGTGGGGCAATCTATGCTTCAATCCGATCAGCGCATTGACCCACGCCACGCTCGATGTCCTCACCAGCGACCCCGGCACGCGTGCGGTATCGCGCACGATGATGCTGGAAGCCAAGCGCATTGCGGATCAGTTCGGCGTGCATTTTCGCGTCGATGTGGAAAAACGCATCGACGGTGCGGGTGCCGTCGGCGCGCATAAGACCTCGACGCTGGTCGATCTGGAGAATCGCCGTCCGATGGAGATCGACCCGCTGCTCACGGTGGTGCAGGAAATGGGTTGTCTCGTCGGCGAGCCCACGCCAACTATCGACGTCGTGCTCGCGCTCGTCAAACTGCGCGAAAGGATGGCATTGCAGGGAGATTGAGCGCCCGTCGGCGCTTCGATCGACGTCTCACACGCCTGATCAGGAAAGGATCGAACGCCACGCGCGTTCGATCCTTTTTTGCAGCACCTATTGATCGATCGCCAGCCACACCGCCTTTGGCTCGGTGAAGTTCTCGATCGCCACGTCGCCATGCTCGCGGCCGAAGCCGGAATCGCCCGAACCGCCCCAGGGCAAACGCACATCCGTATAGCCGTAGGTATTGATCCACACGGTGCCCGCCTTCAGGTCGCGCGCGACCCGGTGCACGCGGCCGATATCCGCGCTCCACACGCCGGCCGCAAGGCTATACAACGTGCCGTTGGCGATACGGATCGCATCGGCTTCGTCGTCGAAGCGAATCACGCTTGCCACCGGCCCGAAGATCTCCTCCTGCGAAATGCGCATTTCATGCTCGACATGGGCGAACACCGTCGGCTCGACGAAAAAGCCGCGCTCGCCCACGCGCGCACCGCCGGTCACGAGCGACGCCCCTTCGGAGCGCCCCGTCTCGACATAGCCGAGCACGGTTTTCATCTGTGCCGCGGAGATGAGCGGCCCCATCGACGTTTCGCGCGCCGCCGGATCGCCGACCTTGATCGCTTTCGCACGCGCCGCGAGACGCTCGACAACTTCGTCGTAGACGTCGCGGTGCGCCAGAATGCGCGAGCCCGCCGAACAGACCTGGCCGGTGTTGAAAAAAACGCCCGACGCCGCCGCTCGCACCGCATTGTCGAGATTCGCATCCGGGAAGATCAGGTTCGCCGACTTGCCGCCGAGCTCCAGCGTGACACGCTTGAAGTTGCCGGCCGCGCCTTGCAGAATGCCGCGTCCTACCGAAGGCGAACCCGTGAACGTGACTTTGTCGACGCCGGGATGCGCGACCAGCGCATCGCCGACCACCCGCCCCTTGCCCGTGACGATATTCAGCACGCCCGGCGGAACGCCCGCTTCAAGCGCGAGTTCGCCGATGCGCAACGCCGTCAGCGGCGTAATCTCCGCGGGCTTGACGATCAGCGTGCAACCGCACGCCAGCGCGGGGGCGATCTTCCACATGCCGATCATCAGCGGGAAATTCCACGGCACGATCGCGGCGACCACGCCGACCGGCTCACGCAGCGTGTAGGTCAAGGCATCGGGGCGCACCGGCACCACCTGGCCATTGATCTTGTCGCACCAGCCTGCGTAGTATTCGAGCGTATCGATCGCTGCGGGAATATCCTGGCGCATCACCGCCGAGATCGGCTTGCCGGCGTCGAGACTTTCGAGCGCCGCGAGCTCGTCCAGATTCGCGCGCATCAGGCCGGCAAGACGCATCAGGATGCGGCCCCGGTCGGCCGCCCGCATCGCGTTCCACACTTTCAACGCGGCACGCGCGGCATGCACCGCCGTATCGACATCGGCCGCGCTGCCTTGTGCAACCAGCGCAATCGGCTCTTCGGTCGCCGGGTCGATGTCGATGGAATATTCGCCGGTGCCGGGCGGCAAACGCTTGCCGTCGATCAGCAAATCATGGTGCCTGAGGTCGGTTTCAGTTTCCATCATGAAGCTCCTTGCGTGGGATGTTGCTTGGGCTGACCGGCAGCGGATCGGCCGGCGCGGCGCCGGCGGCATTCGAAGCCGCGGCAGCGGGCGCGGCAAACTGCGCCCATGCCGCCGCGGCGTTGGGTCTGAGGGAGCGGTTGCGGCGATGCACGAGCAGCGTCGTCAGATTCATCGCGGGAACCAGCGGCCGGCTCACCAGTGAAGCGCCGGGCGCGGGCCAATGTTCATCGACGGGTAGAACGCCAATGCCAAGACCCAATTCGACCATGCGCGACACTGCCGCAACATGTCCGAGTTCCTGCACGGGCCGTCGCTTCAGGCCGTGCGAATTGAAGGCAAGGTCGAGCGCGGCGCGCACACCCGCGTCGGCATTCAACGTGACGAGCGCCCACTCGTGCAACGCACGCCACGAGACGCTGGCTTGCCGCGCCAGCGGATGCGCGGGGGGCATCACCCCATGCAGCGGCGTCGTGAAAACCACTTGTGCGTGCAACTGATCGCTGATCAGCGGTTCCGCCACCGAGACCACGCCGAAGTCCACTTCGCCCTGCTCGACGCTCGCCAGCACACTGCCTTGCGGTTGATCCTTGACCGATACGATCAGCTCGGGAAACGCCGACGCGCAACGCGCCAGTCCCTGAGCCACCCAACTCGACGACAACACGGGATTGCTCGCCAGTACGACCACGCCGGTGTGTCCGTCGTAAGCGGCACGTTCCTCGCGCAGCGTCAACTCGATTTCGTCGAGCAGGCGGCCGATTCTGCGCTCCAGACTTGCACCCGCGTGAGTCAGTTCGACCTGCCGCGTGGTGCGGTCGAACAGTTTCAATTCAACGGCGTCTTCGAGTTCGCGCACACAACGGCTCACCGCCGACTGCGTCAGATCGAACTCGCGCGCCGCGCGTGTAAAGCTCCGTTCGCGCGCGACGGCGACAAACACCTTGAGTTGCTGTAGCGAAACATTCATGACGTCACTGCCGGGTGTGGGTGGGTCACCCTATTCCCCGCTCTGCTCGGGCCAATGGCTAAGCCGCGAAGCCTTGCTGCCGGCAACGGCCAGCACGCCCTGGGGCTCGTTGTGCGCTTCGATCCAGCGCGAACGCATTGGCGCAAGAATGAACTTCGCCGAGACGCCCGCGGCGATCGTGACGACGGCAGAGACGATAAAGACGAGACTCCAGCCGCCTGTGGCCGACAGCACCGAAGCAATCGGCACCAGCAGCGAAGCCGTGCCCTTCGCGGTGTACAGCGTGCCCGCATTGGCCGCCGCATATTTGCTGCCGAAAGTGTCGGCGCAGATAGCCGGGAAGATCGAGAAAATCTCGCCCCAGAACAGAAAGATCAATGCCGCGAAGGTCATGAACGCATACGGGTTGCTGCCGTACTGCATGAGGCCGAGCAATGCGAGACCTTCGCCGATGAAGATCACGAACATCGTGTTTTCACGGCCGAGTTTGTCGGAAATGAAACCGCACAGCGGACGGGTAAAACCGTTGCAGATGTTGTCGATGGAAAGGGTGGCGGTGAGCAGCGGGAGGGTCATGCCGAAGATCGTCATCGGGATGCGTGCGAGCCCCCAGTCTTTGGCGATCGGACCGATTTGCGCGGTCGCCATCAGGCCACCCGCCGCCACCGCGACAAACGACACGTAGATCACCCAGAACACTGGCGTTTTGATCATCTGTCCCGGCGTGTAATCGACCTTGGAGACCGCGAACTTCTTTTTCGGTGCGGCTTGCTGGCGCAAGTTTGGCTTTTTCAACAGCAGCGCGAGCAAAAGTATGCATACGCCCTGCAGAATGCCGAAGAAAAAGAAGGTGTGCTCGTAACCTGAGCGCGTGATCATGTTGGCGATCGGAATGACGGTGACGGCCGCGCCGGCGCCAAAACCTGCGGCAGTCAAACCGGCCGCAAGACCGCGGCGATCCGGAAACCACTTCAATGCGTTGCCGACACAGGTCCCGTACACGCCGCCTGCGCCGATCCCGGCAATGACCGCCGACACATACAGCATCGGCAAGGTTGTCGCATACGAGTTGATGACCCACGCGAGGCCGGCGCATACCGCACCGCCGGCGACCACCGGGCGCGGTCCGAACCTGTCGACCAGCCAGCCCTCCACCGGCACGAGCCACGTTTCCGTGAGGATGAAAATAGCGAAGGCGAGCTGAATGGATGCTTCACCCCAGTGATGCCGCGCGTTCATCGGTGTGACGAACAATGTCCATGCGTATTGCAGATTGGCCACCAGTGCCATGCACACCATGCCGATGACGAGCTGCCACCAACGGTTCCCCCAGAATGCGCGAGCCGTGGTCTGCTGAGTGATATCGTCCATGAGCCTTGTCTCCGCTATTTATTGAGTGCGGCCGGCCGTCACGCCGCACTGCATGCGTCTCACCTTATGCTTGTGACCCGAACAGCCTTGCCATTCGGGAATATTTAATATTTGCGTCTTTAATCTGAATTCTTTAAGGCCTGCCCTGCCTGAATCGTCGTTTTTCTGACGAATTCTTTATTCCGATCAATTAAAAATCGGGACTGCATCGACGTTCGCCGCTTCCCCTGCTACGCCTCGAATACAAGCGTTAACCCGGGTATCGCGCCGAGTACCGCACCGGCAATTTCGCTTCTTATGCAGACCCATGCTAGGGTCATTGCTGAATAACTAATAATTAAAGTTTGTTATTATGTCGATTCATATTTGCTTATACATTGGCCATGACGATGCGCAATGCGACTCTGCGGCAATTGAAGGTCTTTGAAACGGTGGCGCGCCACCTGAGCTTCTCGCGCGCCGCGGAAGAATTGCATCTGACGCAGCCCGCCGTCTCCACCCAGGTCCGGCAACTCGAGGAACATGCCGGTCTGCCGCTGTTCGAGCAGCTCGGCAAAAAAATCTATCTGACGCCGGCCGGCACCGAGATGCTTCACTACAGCCGCGCGATCATTCAGCAGTTTCACGAAGTCGACGAGGCGATGAGTCAGCTCAAGGGCGTCTCCGGCGGCAAACTGAACGTCGCGGTGATCAGCGCCGGCGACTACTTCTTTCCGCGTCTGCTGGCGGAATTCACGCGGCGTTACGCGGGCGTCGTGCTCAATCTCGCGGTACACAATCGCGCGGAACTGTTGCATCAACTCGCGACCAACCAGACCGATCTCGCGGTGATGGTGCGGCCGCCGCATGAAACCGACGCGACCAACGAACCGTTCGCGCCGCACCCGTACGTGATCGTGGCGGCGCCCACGCATCCGCTCGCGCACAAGCGCAACATCAAGATGAGCCAGTTGGCCAACGAGGCCTTCATCGTGCGCGAACGCGGCTCGGACACCTGGAATTCGATGGAAGAAGGCTTCGCCGGCCGTCTCTCCAATCTGAAGATCGCGATGGAGATCAAGAGCACCGAGACGATCAAACAGGCGGTGATCGCCGGCATGGGCATCGCGTTCCTGTCCGCGCATACGATCAGTCTCGAGCTGCAGCTCGGCCATCTGGTCGTGCTCGACGTCGAGAGCTTTCCCGTCATGCTCAACTGGTACGTCGTGCATCGGAAGAACAAGCGCCTGCCGCCGGTTGCCGTCGCCTTCAAACGCTTCCTCATGGAGGAAGGCGCGGGGCTCATCGAGCAGATCACGCGCGTGAAGGAATTGAGCGTCTATAAGCAGTAGGCTATGGACAGCCAATAAAACTTTAACTATTGCGGATTGGTCAGCATCCCTATGCTGCAAGTGAGTTCCCTTACTTGTCAGCCCAGGAGGCCGATCATGAACCGCGCTTCGGTTGAGTCTCATCCCAGCACGCGTACCGCACGCGCTACCGCGGACAGCCCCGACGACGCCCATCTGAGCGCGTACAACGCTGCCTTCAGCGACCTTGGCCTGCGGTTCCGCTGGGACCAGGCCACGCTCGACGTGCTGAAGGAATTCAACAGTGAAGCGGCGCGCATCACTGCCTTCATCGAGCGGTTTCACCCGCATCTTCACACGGCGTACGACGCGGAGTTTCTTGCCCAGATGATTCTGAGCAAGAAGGCCAGGTACTACAGCGAATTCGCGGCAGGCGGCGAATAAGGGCATTGGCGAGACGATTCCGCCGTTCGCGCGGCCTGCCGCCTGACGCATCGGTGGCATCGGTGTATTCATCCTTGACGGCACATCGCGCGGCGGATGGCGCGTTGGCGGACGAGCCCGCGTTTTTGCACGCCCGCGGTTCCAGTGTCATGCCAGCCGCGGCGGTGCCGATATGCCGCCGCGCGCACGATGCCTGGCGTTATCTCACGCAGCGCCCATGCCTGCTCTTCGCCGCCGTGCCATTCGATACGCGCCAGCAGCCCGCGTTGCTCCGGCGCAGATCCATCGCAACGTCCCGCAAATGCATGCGCGTGTGAATTGCGATCGGTCGAGTACTCGCGGCTGGTCATCAGATGCGTGCCTAGCGCAACGGCTAGTACGCTCATCGCAAGCAGTGCAGCGAGTCCGAACGGCTGTGCCTGTTCGGTGACGAAGCCGTAGCCGAGCCATCCGCACAGCAGCAGCGCCGAGACATTGACAATGCCGTGGCCGGGACGCGCGACTGCGCGCAGGTCCAACACGCCGCGCAGTTTGCAGAACGCGATCGCGGAGGTGGCGAAGACCAACGCACCGATGAAGACCGCGGCGTAGAGCTCGATACGCTCGACATTCGCCTGCGCCGCCGCCGACAGGTAGCACGCAAACCCGCCCACCATGACGGCGAGTCCCGTGCCGCTGCCGAGCAACGCAACGAGCCGCGGCCGTCGCGTCATAGCGCTATCTCACACACAGTAGTCAGCGTATTGCTCAACGTGCCGATCCCGTCGACCGAGATCGTCACCGTCGCGCCGTCCTTGATCGAACCAACGCCGACCGACGTGCCGCACGCAATCACATCGCCCGGCTCGAGCGTTAAGTCCTGTGAAATCAGACTCACCTGCTCGGCAGGCGAAAACACCATATCGGCGAGCGGATAGTTCTGCCGCTCCACATCGTCGAGCATCGTCACAAGATGCGCTTCGCGCCAGTCGAAACCGGAGACGATCGAGGGCCCGATGCAGCAGAACGTATCGAAGCCCTTTGCGCGGCACCATTGCGGGAAGTGCGGATTTTCGTTCAGCAGATCGGCTGCGGTCACATCATTGACCAGGGTGTAGCCGAAGATCGATTCCGCGGCCTCTTCGACACTCGCGTCACGACAGCGCCGCCCGATAACGATGCCGAGTTCACCTTCGTAGACGATCTTGCCCGCGTAGCTGAGCGGCCGACGGATCGGTTCACCCGAACCGATCACCGAACCCGCCGGCTTCAGCAGAAACAGCGGATGCGCCGGCACGGGCTTGTCGAGCTTCGCCGCGAGCGCGTGATAGTTATTCCACAACGCGACGATCTTGCCGGGCGCACAAGGCGCGAGCGGCGTGAGCGCACGTGTCGACAACACTGCGCCGGTCGGCACCGGTTGAACGAGACTCTCGTACTCGTGCAGATAGCCGCCTTCCACCCGGCCGAACACGATGCCACCGTCGCTCGACATGAAACGCATCCACGTATCCATACATCGCTCCTTGAGCTTTCAAATCGCGCCGGCGGTCCGCAATGCACTGATCTGCTCGGGCGAGTAGCCGAGTTCAGCCATCACTTCATCGGTATGTTCACCCAGCAGGGGCGAGCGTTTGACTTCAGTCGGGCTATCCGACAGCTTGATAGGATTGCCAACCGTCAGATACTTGCCGCGAGTCGGGTGATCCACTTCGACAATCGTGCCGGTTTTGCGCAGCGACGGTTCTTCGGCGATTTCCTTCATCGAGAGAATCGGCCCGCAAGGAATGTCGTATTTGTTCAGAATCTGCATGGCCTCGAACTTGGTCTTGGTCATGGTCCAGCGTTCGATCTCGGCAAAGATGTCCTTCAGATGCGGCAAGCGCGCGGCGGGTGTCGCGTAGTTCGGATCGGTAGCCCACTCTTCCTTGCCGATCACGTTGCAGATCTTCGCCCACACCGGCGCCTGAGTGATGAAGTAGATATACGCATTCGGGTCCGTCTCCCAACCCTTGCACTTCAGAATCCAGCCCGGCTGGCCGCCGCCCGACGCATTCCCCGCGCGCGGCACCGCTTCACCGAACGTCCCGTTCGGATATTGCGGATACTCTTTCATCGTGCCGGTGCGTTCGAGCCGCTGCTGGTCGCGCAGCTTCACCCGGCACAGGTTGAGCACGCCGTCCTGCATCGCGGCGAGCACCTTCTGACCACGGCCGGTTTGCGTGCGCTGATACAGCGCCGTGACAATGCCCAGCGCCAGATGCAAGCCCGTGCCGCTGTCGCCGATCTGCGCACCGCTCACCACCGGCGGACCGTCGTCGAAACCGGTGGTCGAGGCCGCGCCGCCCGCGCATTGCGCAACGTTCTCGTAGACCTTGCAATCCTCGTAAGGACCCGGGCCGAAGCCCTTCACGGAAGCCACGATCATGCGCGGGTTCAACGCCTGAATCCGCTCCCACGTAAAGCCCATCCGGTCCAGCGCGCCCGGCGCAAAATTCTCCACCAGCACGTCGCATTTCTGGATCATCGCCTCGAGCACCAGTTTGCCTTCCGGGTTCTTGGTGTCGATCGTGACCGAGCGCTTGTTGTGATTGAGCATCGTGAAATACAAGCTGTCCACGTCGGGAATATCCCGCAGCTGCTCACGCGTGATGTCGCCGGCGCCGGCCCGCTCCACCTTGATCACGTCCGCGCCGAACCACGCGAGCAACTGCGTGCAGGTCGGTCCCGATTGCACATGTGTGAAATCGAGAATTCGCACGCCGTCGAGTGCTTTGCTCATGTCATGTCTCCTGATCAGTCAGTTGTGTGCAACGGTTATCGACCGACGCGCCCGCCTCGATAGCGTCCGCTCGCGCGGATGCTTGGTTGGCTTCGATACATACGGTATGTGATATATCAGATTCAATCAAGCGCGATCTCAAAATTTGGCTGCTTCTGGGTTCCTGCCCTAAACGCCTGCGCGGCCTACATTGCAGCCAAATAACACTGTGCCGGTCTGCTCGATTCGAGGGAAAACACTGAGATGCTGCTCGCTTCAGTCGCATTTGATATATCACATACCATATTTCAACGACCGTCAAGCTGGGCGTATCCCCACTCCAAGGTGACGACTAGCAAGGAAAAATGGCGAACGCCCATGAGCACAGGCCGAAGACGCCGGCTGAATGCGGCGTCGGGGAGATGATTCCGGTGACACGGTGTTGGGCCATTTTCTTGCCCAACGCCGCTCACGCATGGGGATCGGAAAAACAAAAAAGCCCGCGGTGTCATCACTGCGGGCTTTTTCCATCGGTTGCGCCGAACAGGCGCCTAAGCAGCCATCAATCCAGAAAATCGCAATTCGCTTCGACGAACGTCGCCAGATCGAGCGAATGCTGGCGTGTCAGCCGCTCGGCCAGTTCGGTATCGCGCTGCTCCAGCGCCTCGATAATGCGCAGGTGGTCGACGATCGAACGCGACGCGCGGTCGCTTTGCGAAATGGTCATGCGGCGAATCGCCCGCACGTGGATGAAGATGTTCTTGATCGTGTCGAGAATGATCTGCGACTTCGACAGCTCGACGATCGCCTGATGAAACGCGATGTTGGCGTCGGAATACTCGGCGATGTGCTCGGCCGGCGTAGCGTCGCGGAAATTGTCGAACATGTGGCGCAGGCGGGCGATTTCCTCGTCTGTGGCGTGCAGCGTGGCCAGGCGCGCAGCCATGCTTTCGAGCGCCGCCCACATCTGGATCATTTCGACGATTTCACGCTTGCTCTTACGCACGATATAGATGCCGCGCCGCGGCACCATGCGCAGAAAACCTTCTTGCTCAAGCAGCGTCATCGCCTCGCGCACCGGGGTGCGGCTTACACCCAGCGATTCGCTCAGCACGCGCTCGTCGAGCCGGATTTCTTCGCGAGTCCGGTAGATATCCGCGTCAGCAATGGCCTGACGAAGCATGACATACGCCTGATCGCGCAAGCTCGCGCTCGCGCCGATCGGCTGCAACGACAACGTCAAAGGTGTGGCCACTGCTTCAGTTTGAAGTTCTGACGACATTCATCGCCTCTTGTTGAACATGCGCGCGATACGGCGCCACTGCGGTCATTCTGCCATCCTGCTCGCCCAAGCCGACGAACCGGCCATGTTGCGCTGCAAGTTGCGCAACCGGCTGCGGGATCCAGCGGGTCAGCAGAACGGTGGCGGCAGAGCCCAAACCTACGACACCCACGGCGAGCAGCGCGAGAGGAACAAATTCCATTTGTAACTCCGAATGATTGAGTAAAGAGATGACTCAATCATATGCTGCAACGCCGCAAAAATCAATATTCCGTATGTAGTATATCAGTAACTGTTGTTTTTAGGATTACACATCCAAGGTAGCACGGGCGACTCGCGGGCGGTTCCTCCGCTCGTCCGAATACATGAAGCTCCGTGTAAACGCGCAAAACGCGCGCTATGCGCGCAGTCGCGTTCGGTGATCGCGCAATTTCATCTCCGTGCGGATTGTGGGAACCGCTTCGTATCATTAACCTTCGGGGAATCCTGTGATGGGCCGCAGCGTCCCTGCCCTGCAACTGCCGCGCGCTTCCAGACAGCACCCCGAGAATTCGAAGGAGACACCGATATGAGTACCACCATCCCAGATGCGCCGAATACGGCGATCGCCGGCAATCGCGCGGCGCGCAACCAGGCACGCAAAGCGGCGCTCGGCAGCTTTGTCGGCGCCGTGGTCGACTGGTACGACTTTCTGCTGTATGGCATCGTCGCCGCGCTCGTCTTCAACGCCGAGTTCTTCCCGAAGGTCAGCCCGGCGATGGGCACACTCGCCGCATTCGCGACCTTCGGCGTCGGCTTTCTGTTCCGGCCGCTCGGCGGCTTCGTGTTCGGCCACTATGGCGACCGGCTTGGGCGCAAGCGCATGCTGGTCCTCACGGTAATGATGATGGGCCTCTCCACCGCGGCAATCGGCCTGCTGCCGGCCTTCGCCAGCATCGGCTGGTGGGCGCCGGTGCTGCTCGTCACGTTGCGCGCGATCCAGGGCTTCGCGGTCGGCGGCGAATGGGGCGGCGCGGCCTTGATGGCGGTCGAAAGCGCGCCGGAGAAGAAGAAGGCGTTCTACAGCAGCGGCGTGCAGGTCGGCTATGGCGTGGGCCTCGTGCTCTCGACCGGGCTGGTCGCGATCATCAGCCGTTCGATGGATAACGCGTCGTTCCTGAGCTGGGGCTGGCGCCTGCCCTTCCTGTTCAGTGTGGTGCTGGTGCTGATCGCGCTGTGGATCCGCTCGAGCATGGAAGAATCGAAGGAGTTCGTCGAGAAGGTCGGTGAACGGGGCGAACGCAGCGTACGGCTGCCAATCGTCGAGGCCTTGCTGAAGCACCCCAAGGCTTTCCTGCTGATCATCGCGCTGCGTCTTGCCGAGCTGTTCACGATGTATATCGTGACGGCGTTCGCACTGAACTACTCGACCGCGAATCTGCACATGCCGCGGGAGTTCTTCCTCTCGATCGGTCTGCTGGTCGGCGCGGTGAGCTGCGTGACGATTCCGTGCTTCGCGTGGCTTGCGGACCGTTTCGGCCGCCGGCGCGTGTATATCGTCGGCGCGCTGGTCGGCATGCTCAGCGCGCTGCCGTTCTTCCTCGCGCTCGAAGCCCGCTCGACGGTGTGGATCGTGGTCTTCGCGGTCATGCTCGCCAACGTCGCCCACGACATGATCGTCAGCGTGCAGCAGCCGATGTTCACCGAGCTGTTCGGCACCGAGTACCGTTATAGCGGCGCGGGCGTGGGTTATCAGGTGGCGAGCGTGGTCGGCGGCGGCTTCACGCCGTTCATCGCGGTGGCGCTGGTCAGCTTTGCCGGCGGCTCCTGGCATCCGGTGGCGGCCTATCTGGCGATCGGCTGCCTGATCTCGGTACTGGTCGCGGCGAAGATGAAGACGGGGCGCACGGCCGCCTGATTCCTGCCAATGAGGATTGCAGCGGGCCGGCGTGGCAAAGGTGCCGCGACCGGCCCGTTGGCTTTTGAATGAACGATGGATTTCTCGCGGGTTGCGGCACTTCACACGCTACGCCCCTCCCCTGGCGCTCCGCCTTCTTGTCGATTCCCGGCGCTCGCTGCCCTGCATTCAGCTGCATTCAGTAGTCCGTTCCCGGCATGCGTGCCGCATCGCCGCATTTCGGCAAATTACGGTCGTATTTCACCAGGCTAATGCATTATGCATTTACATCTCATATTGCAAAGGCCAGATTCGCACCCTATCGTTCGACGAAACGAGTTTTGTCTGAATTTAGCGCTCGCCATATGAAACAAGAATACATATATCGAGGCTGCATGAATCTGCATTTTTTACACCGCAGCTCTAAAGCATTACGTAAGAAACGCCGATAACAAAGCATTCGTCACACCGGAGACCGACCATGAGCAGCATCACCGAGCCGAGCGGGAATTCAGGCTCAGCACCATTCTTTTCCAAACAGGCCACCGTTGCGAAGCCGGGGTTTTCGCGCTGGATGGTTCCGCCCGCAGCGCTCGCCGTCCACCTTTGTATCGGTCAGGCGTATGCCTTTTCCGTGTTCAACGGTCCACTGACCAAAGTCATCGGCATTACGCAATCCGCCGCTGACGACTGGTCGCTGACGTCGCTCGGCTGGATCTTTTCGCTGGCGATCGTGTTCCTGGGTTTGTCGGCGGCGTTTGCCGGCAAGTGGCTCGAACATGTCGGGCCGCGCCGCACGATGTTTACCGCCGCGTGCTGCTTCGGCGGCGGCTTTCTGATTTCCGCGCTGGGCGTGTACCTGCATCAGATCGTGTTGCTCTATCTCGGCTACGGCGTGATCGGCGGGATCGGACTCGGCCTCGGTTATGTGTCGCCGGTGTCCACGTTGATCCGCTGGTTTCCGGACCGTCGCGGCATGGCGACCGGCATGGCGATCATGGGCTTCGGCGGCGGCGCGATGATTGCCGCGCCGTTGTCGGTGGCGTTGATGAACCACTTCCGCAGCGCGACCAGCATCGGCGTGGCCGAGACCTTCGTCGTGCTCGGCATTGCGTACTTCATCTCGATGTCGATCGGCGCACTCGCGATCCGCGTGCCGCCGGCGGACTGGAAGCCGGCCGGCTGGACGCCGCCCGCGACCAGCCAGAAGAAGATGATTTCGCGTAACCACGTGCACATCGATCAGGCGTTGAAGACGCCGCAGTTCTATCTGATCTGGCTGGTGCTGTTCCTGAACGTGACGGCCGGCATCGGCATTCTCGGCCAGGCGTCGGTGATGATTCAGGAGAGCTTCAAGGACACGGTAACGGCGGCCGCGGCGGCCGGCTTCGTCGGCCTGCTCTCGCTGTTCAACATGGGCGGCCGTTTCGTGTGGGCCTCGGCTTCGGACTGGATCGGCCGCAAGAACACCTACTTCATCTTTTTCGCGCTCGGCGCCGTGCTGTACTACCTCGTGCCCGGCTTTGCCGCGTCCGGCCAGATCGCCCTGTTCGTGCTCGCGTACTGCGTGATCCTGTCGATGTACGGCGGCGGCTTCGCAACGGTGCCTGCATATCTCGCGGACATGTTCGGCACGGCGTTCGTCGGCGGTATTCACGGACGCCTGCTGACCGCCTGGGCCGCGGCGGGTGTGGCGGGCCCCGTGCTGGTGAATTACATCCGCGCGTATGAAGTGGCGCACGGCGTTGCCAAGGCCGATGCCTACACGATGACGATCCACATCATGGTTGTGCTGCTGGTGATCGGTTTCGTTTGCAACCTGCTGGTCAAGCGTGTCGACGACAAGCACCACATGACCGACGCACAACTCGCCAAAGGCGCCTAAGGAGACTCGCATGTCGACCGTTCAAGCCGTTCATCCGACCAACAAGCTCAAGCTCGCCGTCTTCTGGCTGTATGTGATGGTGCCGCTGGCATGGGGCGTGTTCAACACGCTCTCGCAGGCAACGAAGCTGTTCAAGTAAGTATCGCGCCACCCCGCACGATCGAACGTGCGGGGTGGGCGAAAAGCTTGTCGACGCGTGCGCGAACTGCGCGCGCGCCTACCCTCCTTGCCCGGCTACCACTGGTACGCCGCGCCGGCGCCGACTGTCGTCGTGGCAGAACTGATGCCTGCTCCGAGCTTCACCTTGAGGCTCTGCGTCACGCGCGCCGACAAACCGACCGCGACCGCCTGATAGCCCTTATAGCCGGCCGTCCCGACACCGATCGCAAGGTTCTTGTTCGCATCGACCTCCGGAACCATCGTCAACGCAATCGCCGACGCCGTGCCCGAATACGCATGGCGCGCGATATCGTTCATACCGCCCTGGAACTGCTGCATATTCACGGCGTCGCCCGGCGCTTGTCCCGCTGCGACGTTGGTAATGCGGCGCTCGTTGCCTGCCGAGCCAACAGAGACCGTGTTCACCTGGTCGGCGACGGAGCCTTCGCCGATCGCCACCGAGTTCGGCGCACTCGCTTTTGCACCGCCGCCAATCGCCACGGTGCTGTTGCCGATCGCCTGGGCCGAACTGCCTGAACTGTTGACGGCGACATAGGAATTGCCGGTGGCCTGAGTGTTCTTCACCGCCTGACCGAGGTCGCCGATCTGCTGACCGAGGCTGCCAATCTGCTGATTGGTGCTCCAGAGTTGCGCGCCGGTGACCGCGTCGGTGCTGGTGGCGGACACTTCGCCATCCTGCAGGTTGGTGAGCGTGACCTTCGGCGCATTGGCCGCCGTGCCGCCGAGCGTGATCTTGTCGTGCACGGAACTGTCGTACTGGACGGCGTTCGCCACCGAGCCGCCGATGTTGTTGATCGTGGTTTGCAGCCCGGCAATGTCGCTGGTGTTCTGGGTCACGCGGCCGTCCAGATTGCTGATCGCGCTGCCAACGTTGTTCACCACCGTGCCGCCCACGCTGTACGACGGCGCCGACACCGAGCCGTCCGGATTGACCGTCGCGCCGCCGCCGAGCGCCACCGCCGTGCTCGCCGCGTGCGTATGGAGCTGCGCCCCGTTGATCGCATCGGTACTGGCGGTATTGACCGCACCAGGCGCCACGCCGGTGAGCACCCGGTTGCCCGCCGTGCCGGCTACGTTGATCAGACTGCCGTCCGTCGTCGCGCCGACGTTGATGATGCGCGACACAGGATCTTGCGTGACGATGCCGATCCCGCCGGCCTCCATGTTTTGCTGCAACGTGGTGAGCCCGCTGTCGAGCGAGCCGAGCGCGTCGCCGACATTGCTTTGCGTGCCGCCCTGCATGTGATAGGTGGGACCGGTCAACGAGCCGTCGGCGTTGATCTGCGCGCCGCCGCCGAACGCAGCCACGATCGGTTTGACCTGGCCGACATTGACTGCGGAGGTATCCGTGGTACCCGCCGCGACGCCGGTCAATTCGCGTGCACCGCTCGTGCCCGTGAAATCGACGCGGGCGCCGTCCCGGTCTTTGGCCACCGTCAGATTGCGCGATACCGGATCCTGCTGGACAAGGCCGATTTCGCCATTCGTGATCTGGTTCGTGATGTTGCTCACATCGCCTTCGATCGTCGAGGTGCGCGCATCGAGGTTGGTGATCTGCGTGGTGTTATTCGTGACGCGCTGATCGAGGTTGGTAATCCGCGTGGTGTTATCCGTGACGCGCTGATCGAGGTTGGTGATGCTGCCGGTGTTCGCGGCGATGTCGCTGGTATTCTGCGCCACCGCCTGGTTGGTCGCGAACAGTTGCGAGCCGTTCACGGCGTCCAGGCTGTCGGCCGCCAGTCCCCCGGCCCGTATGTTGGTAATCCGCACCGGCGTGCCGAGCTGACCGAAGGTCACGCTGTCGTGCGCCGTCGAATCGTATTGGACCGCATCCGCCGTCGCCGCAGCGCCCGTGATGGCCAGCGCGGACAGCGCCGAGCCGACGTCGCTATAGGTCGCGCCTCCAACGGTGTACGCAGGTTTGGTGATCTTCCCGTCACCGGCAACGTCCGCACCGCCGCCGAGCCCGGCCAGCGCGCCTTTCAACTGCGCGATATTGACGGCGTCATGGCTCTGGATACCCGCAGCGACATTCACAACCTGACGTTGCAGCGTGCCGTTGCCCACCGAAATCACATTAGCCCGTTCGGCCGACGAATCCGCACCCAGCGCGACAGAGTCCGCGGCGGTGGCGCTCGCGCCGGAACCGAGCGCAATCGCCCTGCTTGCCACGGTGGCAATGAATGCGTTGCTGCCCGCTGCAATGGAATCCTCAGCGTTGGTCTGAACGTTCGTGCCGATGGCAAGCGCGTTGGCATTCTGCACCTTGGCGAGATAACCGATCGCCACGCCGTTGTCAGCGATGAAATTGGTCGTGGCACCGGCGCCCACAACCGTTGAATTCACCGCCAGCGCCCCCGCCGCCGAACCCACCGCAGTGGAATTGTTCAGCGCTGCTCCCGAACTCGCGCCGACCGCCAGCGAGCCGTCGCCCAAGGCGGTCGCTCCAACACCGACCGCCATGGCGTTCTCGCCATAGAGTGCCGTCGTCGTCAAACCTGGCGTAATCACCGGACTAACAGCGATGTACTGGGTCACCGGCACATCGTCTGGTGGAGCCACGGCGCCCGCACCCAACAATGCGGACGTGCTTGCCGTCGAGGCAAGTGACTGCGGGACTGCCGCCAGCAAGCTGGCCTCCGTTCCCGCAGGCTCGTTGATGATCGCATTGAGCGGCTTCTTCGGTGCGATGTCATTCAGCACGGACGCCGGACGCAACGTTCCAGCCGCCGCTCTGCAATCGCCATTGCTCACCTCGCATTCTTCAGCCGATGCCGGCAGCGAAAACGCCAATACCCCCAGCAATCCCGCGCCGACGGCCACCCGCGCACCACATGCCGATGCGCCCCTCGCGCCACGGCTCTTCCGCACCTCGGACGCCGCGACGTACGTGCGGGTCGTTCTGTTCCAAACAGTCTTGTAAGTCTTATTCAACATTCCTCCCAATCTCTTTATCGAAATACAGTCACCAAGATTATTCTTAAGACATCCTAAATATTTAACTTGGACGCGGAAGAACTTAAGAATGCTCGGCACGCTCACTGACTGGCAAACACGTCAGTCTTCAGTTTGCCGTCGGTTCAGGAGACAGCAGATATACATAGTTAACTCACACGCCAAAAAACTTGCGCGTTCCCATGGCCGCCAAACGCGACGCCCATAGTGTGCACTCCGCCTCCAAAACGGCGAATACGAAAACTCCTAAAAGTGATTTTTTAGCTTGAATAAGCACAACCGGCATACCCCGTTTAGGACGCAATGTGCCAAACGTCTTAAATCAACGGGGATGTTTTTAGGCCGTGTTAAGGCGCGCTCTCAAGGCGTCTTATTTAACGCGTCTTAAACAGGGGGATGGGCATTGAGTTCACGACGCGACACCGTGCGTGACACGGGCAACAAGCGGGAAAAGTCAGCGAGCGGTCTGATGCCGCTCGCCGCGGTAGACACGACCAGGCGTCGGAACGCTTCACGCAGGAGAAAATCAACGAGAGTTAAAACACGTTCCCGCAGCCCGCGCAAACACGTCGCCGCCGCTTCAGATCTTCTCGAACAGCACGTCCTGTGCGCCTTCCCACAGCACCTTGGTGCCGAGTTCGCGCAGCTTTTCCTTGCCTTCGACGATAGTCAGGAAGTGATTGCCCGCGAGTTGGCCCATCTTGCTGGCGAAGCAGCACGAACCGTACGCGAGAATGATCTCCGTTTCGCTATAGCCGCCAGGATAGAACAGGATGTCGCCAACCGACGGATGGCTCGTGTGATTTTCGAAGCCGACTGCCGCGCCGTCGTTCTCGAGCTTGAAGTCGCCGAGCGGCACCCAGCAGCCCTCGCCGCTCCAGCGCACGTGGATGATCTTCTGACGGTATGGCAGCAGCTTCAGAAACGCAGCCACGGTTTCCGGCGCATCAGGATGGGTTTCGGCGGTAAAGACGTGGCCGCAGGAGGTGATTCGAAGTCGGGTCATCGCTAGGTATCCGGTGTGACGGGTTGAGTGAAAAGGTCGGTCAGGCGCCGGCTGGGGTCAAGCCGTCGGCGCAACATTCTGTCGGCCGGTGCAATGCTTCGACAGATACAGTTGCCGCGCAACGGGTCAGGCCAGTTAGTTAGGTGATGGCGGAGAACGCGCATCGCGCCCGCCGCCGCCCGCCCAGTGCGCCTCGCCGCGCGCTATCGCAACCCAGCTGGCGCAATGATTGCAGGCCGCTCCATACTTCACCGCGCATCGAACCAACGGCTTCAATACTGGCCGGAACAGCACCGAGGCTGGCCCATGCCAGGCTTATCCTCGATCGCGCCACGAAACTTCGTAGTTTGCAAGCCGCGCAATGCGCAGCAAACTGCGAAAAGTGCGTGATTGCCGTTTTCGGCGTTTTATCAAACCTTGCCTTCGACAACCCACCGCGACCGGCCTCGCTACACTGTGCCACGCGGCAACCGGGCATTCTCGCGCAGCATGGCAGCCAGGCATGACCAGGCATGCTGCGGCCGGACTGACGAATCCCGTGTGCCGTCAACCGCCGGCATGCCGCCAGGGCATCGCATGGTGGCGAGCCGCCCGCACGATCCAGCCGCGCAACCTGACGCTTAGCCGCGCAGCCGGTAGGCAAGCGGCGTCACGCCGTAGCCACGCTTGAACTGCACGGAGAAATGACTGGCGTTCTCGAAACCAACCGCAAGCGCGATTTGCAACACCGGCTGATCGGTGGCGCGCAGCAGTCTCGCGGCCTCCTCGAGCCGCAAACGCGTGACGAACTGATGGGGCGTTTCACCGGTTTCGCGGCGGAACACGCGCGCGAAGTGAAAGCTGCTTAACCCGGCCTGTGCGGCCAGTTCGCTGATGGCCAGATCGGCGGCAAGGTTGGCGCGAATGTAATCGGTTACACGGCGAATGCGGCGTGGCACCAGGCGCTCGGGGTGCGGCGGCAAGCCGGCCTCGGCGTGACGGCCACGCGAGTAATGTTGCAACAGATGAGCGGCGAGCGCGTGAGCCAGCGCATCGACATAGAGCCGCGAGTCGGCCGGGTCGGCTGCGGCGCGATGCAATGCGTCAAGCATCCCGGCGATCAAGGGGTCGTGAAACTGCATCGCGTCGCCCAGCGACAGTTCGCGCGAGCCACCCAGTTCCATCTGGTCGGCGACGCTGTCGATCAGGCTGCGCTCCAGGTGCAAATGAACGGTCGACAGCGGCTCATCGCTGATCGAACGCCAGCGCCACGAGATCGGCACGGGAGGCACGAACCAGACGTCGCCCATGCGCAGGTCGGCGCTCTCCCAGCGTCCGTTGAGGTTGCGCTCGAGGTGTTCGGCGCCGCTGCCGAGCGTCATCAGCGTGACGTCCTGCAGGCCGGGCGCCTCCAGCAGTTCCTGCTCGTCAGGTTCGAGATACGAGCGCAACACCAGGTGCCGCCACGGGCGATCCACGCTCGACACCAGTTTTTGTCCCGCCATATAGCGGTCGTAGGCAAGCGTTGTTGTCAGCTTTGGAATTTTTGCCATCACGTCTCTTTCTGGGAGGTCCTCTATGCACATGAACAAACCCTGTCGTATCCGCGTCGCCGGTTAGAGGTCAGCGCAAGATCTCAAAAATGATAGCAAGGAACCGGCTACCGTAATATTTGGAAATAGTTAATCATCCAGGTTGTCGTCCATCACGCGTTTCGAACGCCGGAGCTACCGTTTCATGGAACACGAATGCGATACGCTGCCGCATTGGCTGACCGGCTCGCCGCAAGGCGAGGCCAGCCACGTGTCGGCGGCATACAACTCAGCGGTTACCGCACAACCGGCTTACCCGGCCGGCACGCGGCAACTCGAGAATTCAGCCCACGCGGCTGAAGCATCCAGAACATCAACCCGCATGGCGTCAGGCATATCGGCTGGCGGTTTCCTGACTCTTTTCACTGAAGAGGAGATCGGCACGCCCTCGCCCGCCGCACGGCGCGCCGCGCCGGTAATCAGTCCGCTGGTGCAATTTGGCAGTGCGCAGGACCGCATCGAATTCGTGCGGCGGCGCATCAAACAACTCGGCTTCGACTCGTTCAGCTATTCGGCCACGCGCACCACCGCGCATCACAAGTCGATGTTCGTGCTGACCAGCTACGAGTCGCAGACATGGCTCACGCGCTATTTCCGCGAGCGTTATTTCGAGCTCGATCCGCGCGTCGCGCTGGCGTCGCCGACCGGTATGCCGTTCCTCTGGAACACCGCCGACATGCGCGCCGATCTGCCGCGCGCGCAGATGCGCAGCGAGCGGCTCGGCGGGCTGATCGACCTGCTGGAGGCCACGGGCCGCAAAAGCGGGATTCTCACGCGGATGCCGCTGCCCGAGCCGGAACTGAGCGCGAGCCTGTGCTTCAACTCGGAGATCGGCAACCCGCGCTGGATGACGGAATCGATCGTGGCCGAAACGCTGATGTTCGCGCACACGATCCACGAATTCATCTGGACGCACGCGAAAAGCGTGATCGGGATCGCACCCGAGCAGCAGCAGCGTGTCGCGCTGAGCGAATTGCAGCATGCGGTGTTGAAGGCCGTCGTGCAGGGGCAGCGCGACAAGGAAATCGCTTACTTCCTCGGGCTGTCGCCGCATAACGTCGACTACCACTTGCGGCGCCTGCGGCAATTGTTCAACGTGCGCAATCGCGTGCAGCTGATCAACGTGGCGCAGGGGTATGTGACGTAGGAGAGCGATGAGCGCATGCTGCGGCCGGCGTCTGTGTCAAGCCGGCCGCATGCATGCCGATCATCGGATTCGATTCCGGTATCGCACCGTGCAAAGCGATAGCGAAGGCGGCGCGCCAAGCGGTTTGATTGGCGGCCGGCCCATACGACATGTGCCCGGGCGTCGGCCGCATGATGTCGAACCGGCGGCAAGCCGGTTCGCATCGAGGCGCTTAGCTCTTGAGCCGGTACCCGGTCTTGAAGATCCAAGCAACGATCACGAGAAACACCGCCAGAAACAGCGCGGTCATCCCGAGGCTGACACCGACATCCACGTCAGCGAGGCCATAAAAGCTCCAGCGAAAACCGCTCACCAGATAAACGATCGGATTGAACAACGTCACGACCTTCCAGAACGGCGGCAGCATATTGACCGCATAGAAACTGCCGCCGAGAAACGTGAGCGGCGTGATGATGAGGAGCGGTACGAGTTGCAATTTCTCGAAGCTATCCGCCCAGATGCCGATGATGAAACCGAGCAGACTGAACGTCACCGCGGTCAGCACCAGAAACAGAATCATCCAGAACGGATGCTGCACCTGCAGCGGTACGAACAGGCCGGCGGTCGCCAGGATGATCAACCCGAGCAGAATCGATTTGGTGGCGGCCGCGCCCACATAGCTCACTACGATCTCGAGATACGACACCGGCGCCGACAGCAACTCGTAGATCGTGCCGGTGAAGCGCGGAAAGTAAATCCCGAACGATGCATTCGAAATGCTTTGCGACAGGAGCGACAGCATGATCAGCCCCGGCACGATGAACGCGCCGTAACTGATGCCGTCCACTTCCTTGATGCGCGAACCGATGGCCGCGCCGAACACGACGAAGTAAAGCGAAGTCGAGATCACCGGCGCGATGATGCTCTGCATCAGCGTGCGCCAGGTGCGCGCCATCTCGAACTTATAGATCGCGCGGATTGCGTAGAAATTCATGGGTTACCTCGGAGCAGACTGACGAAGATGTCTTCGAGCGAACTTTGGGTCGTGTGCAGGTCCTTGAAGCGAATGCCGGCATCGTCGAGCGCCTTGAGCAGCGCGATGATGTCCGTGCGCCCGCCCTCGCCCTCATACGTGTAGATCAACTCGTTGCCGCCCTTGCCGACATCCAGCCCATAACCGTCCAGCGCCGACGGCACCTCCGCGAGCGAACTCTCCAGTTGCAGCGTCAACTGCTTCTTGCCGAGTTTGCGCATCAACTCCGTCTTCTCTTCCACGAGCATGATCTCGCCCGCATTGATCACGCCGATGCGGTCAGCCATTTCCTCCGCTTCGTCGATATAGTGCGTGGTGAGAATGATCGTCACACCGTTTGCCGTAAGCGAGCGCACCAGCTTCCACATATCGCGGCGCAACTCGACGTCGACACCGGCCGTGGGCTCGTCGAGAAACAGCACGCGCGGTTCGTGCGAGAGCGCCTTGGCAATCAGCACGCGGCGCTTCATGCCGCCCGACAGCGTGATGATCTTGCTATCGCGCTTTTCCCACAGCGACAGATCGCGCAAGATCTTCTCGATGTACGCGGGGTTTTTCGGCTTGCCGAATAGTCCGCGGCTGAACGAGACAGTCGCCCAGACGGTTTCGAACGAGTCGGTGGTGAGTTCCTGCGGCACCAGGCCGATCAGCGAGCGTGCGCCGCGATAGTCCGCCGCGATGTCGCGGCCGTCCACCGTCACGCTGCCGACGCTCGCATTCACAATGCCGCAGATGATGCTGATGAGGGTGGTTTTGCCCGCCCCGTTGGGCCCAAGCAAGGCGAAGATTTCTCCGCGATTGATCGCCAGATTGATGTTTTTGAGTGCATGAAAACCCGTGGCGTAGGTTTTCGACAGATTCGTGACCGAGACGATTGGCTGCATGGATTCGACGATGGCAGACACCGGTATTGGATTAAAAGGGGGCGGGGCGATTACGCCGCCGCACCCGCAATGTAAATGAAAGTGGGAAAGCGTGCAGCGCAACCCCGAGATGCCCGAGGCGCGGATAGACCGAATCAGGGTTCGTCAGCGAGGCGTGTCGGCCTTTCAGGGCCGGCCGGGGTTCTTGCCGGACAGTCTGGATCCTGTCACGGTTCGGCGCACGCGAAACTGCTGGCGAGATTCACATTGCCCTTGCCGCCATAGCGGGGAAACAGCGGGTAACGGCACAGCGGACGCGAGCGCCCGTTGGTCGCGGCCGCGATATCCGTAGCGGTCAACGTTTCGGGCGATACGCCGCGCGTCACCCAATTGTCGAGCGCACCCAGCAAATCCACCGAGGGGATGAACACGCCGCTGCCGTGCTGAAAACCCGGCACCATGTAAAGCCGCATGAACGCATTGACCTGGTCGATGCCGAAACGATCGATCAGCGCTTCGTAGTAGGCGATCGTCTGGTTCGGGCTGATGACTTCGTCGGCGAGACCCTGCAACGTGATGAGCTTGCCGCCCCGCGCGATGTAGCGGGCCAGATCGGGGTTCATCGCGCCGATCGTCTGCGACAGCGCGACGAGCTGTTCGCGGTATTTGCCTGGATGCAGCGGGTCGAACCTGAGGGAGTCGAACCCGGCATCCCGAGTCACGAAATAGCGGATGTAGCCGTCACCCTGCGCGAACAGATAGCCGTTGGCAAAGAAGGTCGGCACCGGCAAGCGCCCGGCTTGATGCCCCAGCCCGAGCAGGCCGGTCAGACGGGTGCCCTGAAAGGTGTTGTAGCCGCGATAACCGCTGACGTTCCACGCCAGCCTGTAGGGCAACGACAAGCCGTCGCTCATCGCCTGCAAGGTGGAGAGCTGTGCGTCGGTGAGGCACTCGTCATGCGAGGGAGCCCGTCCGGTGCAGCGCAACGAGGCGATGATTTCCGCTTCGTGTTTCCGGCATCCGCCGACATCGCTGACGATGCCGTCCGCCGCGCCATCGAGCCGGTCGCAGACCGCGAGCGTGCGTTGATACACGCGCTCGAGCAATAGCGGGGGAATGAAACCGCCCGGTGTCGCGTATTCCGCCTGACCGAGCTTGACGCCCATCAAACGCACACCGGAAAAATTGAGCGCGGGCGAATTGGCGATCACGCCGTCGTAGTCGTCGGGATAGCGCTGCATCACCGTGTAGCCTTCGCGGCCGCCCGTCGAGCCGCCGGCGAAATACATTCGTTGCGGCGGCCGGTCGTATGCGCGTGCAATGAGCGCGAGCGCGGCGTCGTGCGTTTTCTTCAGATGCGCATAGCCGAAATTGGTCACCGCCTCATCCACGAGGCCGAACATCGCCAGCGACGAATCGCCCACATGCCCCGAGTCGTCGCCGAAGGTCGCATAGCCTTGCGCGAGCGGTGCGCGATCCGGAGAGAACGGCATCACGCCCGTACCGCTCACCACCACGCCGTTATAGCCTCCGCCGCCGATCTGCAACGCGCGGCCGTTCCAGCGGCGCGGCAGATTCAGGTCGAAGCGGATATCGGGCGTGCTGGCCTTGAGCGCCTTGATGCGCCCGGTGATACGGCAATATTCGCCGCCTTGCTGATTGCCGGGCGCCGTGGCCGCCACCATCGTCGCAGTTTCGATCTGCACGCCGGCCGTGGGCAAGGCGATCAGTTCGGGGGGCAACACCGCGCCGGCGAATTCCGCGCAGCGCATGGCAAGCGGCGCGTCCTTGGGCGCGGCGCATGCCGGTGAGGCGTTCGTCAGCCATAGCGCGGCGCCGGCCATCGTGACGACCGTGCGCGAATGCCGCGCAGAAAGCACATGGCGCACACGCGCCCTCATCCGTAGCGCGCGCCGTTGACCGCCGTGCGCGCCTGCTGCCCTTTCCAGTCGTTCCAGCCGCGCGCGATCATCAGCACCGCGCCGATGGCGACCAGATCGCCGCCGAGTCCGACCAACGTACCGCGAAAACCATGGAACATATGCGGCGTTGCCGTATCGACGAGCAACGACACCAGCGTGCCGGCGACGAAACACACGAGCCCGGTCCGGCCGACCGTCACCACGGCCGGCAGCCGCTGTGCGAGCCATGCGATGCTGCCCATGCGCACGAACCGTGCGGCGAGCCAGGCGATGACGATGAAGTTGATCACGCGTTCCACGGAAAGGTTCTGTTTAAGCACGCCGGGTAGCGGCTGCGTCAGCACAAAGAGTTTGACGATGGCGAACGCCAGCACCGCAACCACCGCGGCACGCGTGAACCAGCGCGCCGTGAGAGAGGCATGAAAGCGCTCGCCGATGGGTTGCATCCGGCACAGAATACCCAGCACGAACATCAGTTGCCAGGCAAACGGATTAAAAGCCCAGTCGGCCATGTCGTCAATGCTGAATAGTACGGCCAGCGGCCGGGCGAGCGCCCAGACCGCCACGCTCAAGCCCAGCGCCGCGAGCGACGACCGGCGCGCCAGCGGCACCACGAACGGTACGCATAGCGCAAAGATCACATACATGGGCAGCACGCTCGACAGATACGGCTGGCGCCGCAGCACGGCAATATCCAACGCTTCGCGCAGCGGCTGAACCGCGAACGGCTGCCAGCCGGTCAGGTCGACCATCGGCTGGTTCAGATGCAATAGCGCGAGGACGGCGCCGGACAGCAGCGTCAAGACGGCCGTCAATAGATAGGCGCGGTAAATCTCCCAGCAGCGCCTGACGAAGCGCATCTTCGCCGCACGCTCGCCGCGGCCCGCGAGTACCGTCGCATACGCTGCCGCCGACGCATAACCGCCGAGGAACACGAACACTTCCGCGGAGTCGCACAGCGCATAGGCGTGCAACATCACATGAGAAAGCGTGCTACCGGGAATATGGTCCAGCACGATAACGAGCAACACGACGCCGCGGAAGAAATCCACTTCGATCGAGCGTCCGCGGCGGGTGTCCATTCAGGTTCTCGTAAGATGGCGCATGTGCGCAATGCAACGTGAAAAGCGGTCACACACCGATGTTCTCAGTAGGAACTCCATGAGAATAAAACGTTCCCGCCGATACCGTGCGTTGCCTCCGCGCGCGCTGACAACCGCCCTTTAAATCCATTCGGTGTGCCAGCAATCTGAAAATCGGATGTCGGCCTGCAGTAATACTGCGTCGTCACGCCCCGATTGATGGAAAGTCTTGCGGCAAGTTTTGCGGCTTTTAATACGTCGGACACCGACGCGATCGGTAAAGGCCACTGAAAATAATCACCGATTGCGATACGCGATTTTTTTCGCTTTTTTTCATCGTAGGATGGATTCATGCAGGCCCGTCGGACATCCCACGCTTCGCGCGATGCCTCCCTCGACGGCGACCACTCATGTGGACCGGACACGCTGCCGGGCTGATCCTCGATCTCCTGGCTGGCTGAGCGTCATTGCAGCGCCTTCCGATTGCCGTTGCTGGCCGTGCCGTCACCGATGCACTCCGGTCCTTCCACTCTCGTCCCGAACGGCAGCGCCTCGCGCGCCGCCTTTGCACTGGAAGACAATCACATGAACAACAGGATTGCCGGCTTCGACGGATTGCGCGCGATTGCAGTCCTGATGGTTTTTTTTCAACACCGTTTATTCGGAGACGTCGGTGAGATTGGCCACCTTGGCGTGTGGATATTCTTCGCACTGAGCGGCTTTCTGATTATCGGTATTTTGTCCGCTCAACGCGCGCGCATCGAAAGAAACGGCAGCCGGTTTGGTGTGGAACTAAAGCGCTTTCTGTTTCGCCGCACGTTGCGCATTTTCCCGATTTACTACCTGATGCTGGTGGTGATGTGCGTGCTGATGGCGCTCGGGATAGCGAGCCCCGAGCTGGCGAGCGGCATGCCGTTTCATTTCGCGTATCTCTCGAATGTCTGGATCGGCTCTGTGCTGCATTACTGGCCGGGACGTTACTCGCATCTCTGGAGTCTCGCGATCGAAGAGCAGTTTTATCTCGTGTTCGCGCCGCTATTGTTGCTGGTTGCGGTGCGGCGGCATCGCACGGTGTGTCTTGCGATCGTCGCCGTGGGACTGGTTTCGCTGCTGGCGATGCGCGCGGCACAGTGGCAGGAAATCACGATCTATACGCATCCGCTGACCAACTTCTGGCTGCTGGCCTTGGGCGGGATGGGCGGCCTGATGATCGCCGGGAAAGAAAGCCGCTTGCGAATCGCACTTGGGCATGGCGGGACGCTGTTCGCGCTGGGCGTTTTCGTCGTGGCGTTCTGTGCGGCCGAGCCCGTGTGGAGTCAGTTGGACAGTTCGCTTGCCTTCACGATGGTCAGCGCCTTGTATGGCCTCTCTGTCGCGGCGCTGGTGTGTTCGATTGCGTGCTGCCGCAACGCGACCGCGATCGGCCTGCTCGAGACCGGCTGGCTGGTGAACTTCGGGCGTATCAGCTACGGCTTTTATCTCTATCACAATCTGATTCCCGACCTGACCCGCAACCACCGCGCCACGGCATTCTTCGGCGGCACCGTGCCGCTGTGGGCGCATGTCGCCGGAATTGTCGCGTCGCTCCTGATTTCGCTGACGTTGGCCGTGCTGTCCTGGCGGTTGATCGAAGCACCGATTCTCCGCTTGAAAACGCGGCGCGCGCCGGTGGACATTGCAAGTCCAATGGCCGCGCAAACGACCGCTACCTTCGCCGCCCGCAACGGGCGTGCGTTGAGAGATGAAAGCACCGCTTCAGACGCCGTTTGAAGGGACCGCGCATTACGTTCTGCCTTCATGCGGCTTGAGTAAGGGCGCGGTATCATGCGGCCTCACCTGGCCGGCTGTCATGGCAATTCACTCGAGAACTGTCGCGGTCCGACTACCCAACCGCCCGAGCGAGCGCCCGGCGAGGACGACACTTTCGTGGCCATCCCCGGCCGGTCGCTCGGCCAAGTCCGGAGGTGCCTGTTGCCCCCCAAACCTCCGATGGACAAGCTGCCCAACGGTTTCACAGCTGAGCGGCGAACCTCTTTGAGCCCATCCGCATCATTGCCGCCCTCTCAGGTCCTTCTTTTTTATTGCCGGCACCTTGTGGCACCGGTCTGCTCTCCCGCCACTACCCCCGATCCTCGCAACCCTTCCCTACAAAAGATCCGAACTCAGGCAGCGGTACGCCGCCTCAGCTTCATCTGCGCGTAGCTCCCGAGCCGGTCGAGAAGCTTGATGAGACGTTTGCGCTGGCTGGCAATCAACTCGTGCGTCTCTTCCAGCGCGCGAATACGCTTTTCCCAGTACTCGTGATCTAGCGGGACCAACACGCCAACCGCGTCCCCACGCGTCACGTACTGAACCATGTTCTCAAGATGCTCCAACTGGCCATCCACCAGACTGGCCGGACGCCGCCCGCCTCGCTGGGCAGTAGGTTGCCTGTTCGTGCCGCTCATCTTTCGATACCCCGTCAATTGGCCAACCGCAAAAACCGAGCCTTGCGCCCATTGCGCCGCGATTACCGATCGGCGCTGTTTTTGTGCGCAGTTGCGATTCCAGAGCGGGCCCTGTTATAACCGGATGGACGGCGCCGCCGATGAAAGCGATCTGCATCTAATCATCCGACGATACCGCAGGATTTTTGTTAGGCTTGTCCATCCGTCTCAGTTCCGGGCGACGGTGTGTTAAATAGTCGGTTACCGCCGCCACACCACCAGAACCGCATTCTTCGTTCGCAGCAACCGATCCATGAATCAGCGCACCTTGCCGCCACACCTGGCCGCTGCAGCCGCAGCCGAATCGCGCTCCGTCATTTCCACGAGCCGCTTCAGCACGAACGCGTTCGCAACCAACGAGCAATTTCTGGCGTGGCGCCAGCGTGTGGGGCATGTGGTCGACGCGCCGCCGTCGAAGGAGCGGATCGTCAGCGGGTTTCGCGGCGAGATCGATCTTTATGCCGTCGGCGGCATGGTGTTTACGGACTGCAGCACGGACGCGATGCTGCTGGAACGGTCGGTCGCGCGCGTATCCACAGACTCGCGGCGCGACTACGTCTTTCAACTGTTCGTGGAAGGCGAAGTCGGCCACGTGACAGGCATGCGCAAGAAACGCAGCGCGCCGGGCTCGGTGCGGGGCATCGTTGCGTTCGACCTGAACCAGCCGTTTCGCGCCGAGCGGCCCGAATGCCGGCTTCTGAGCCTGTTCGTACCGTCCTCGATCGTGGACGAGGAACTGCGCGACGCCACAGCGATTCACGGCCGCGTCGTCCAACAGGGTGCGCCGCTGACCGGCCTCGTGCTGGACCATCTGGCGGCAGTCGCCCGGGAAATCCCCAAGCTCGATCCAGTCAGCGCGGCGGAGGCATTGCATGCCGGCGCGCAACTGCTGATCGCCGCCTTCCGCAAGGAGACGCGGCTGACGGGCGCGAGCCGGGCGGCGATGCAGGCTGCCGTAATGGGCCAGGTGCGCCGCTACGTCGAAGCCAACCTGCACCAGAGCGACCTCACGCCGACCAGCGTAGTTCAGGCGTTGCAGCTGAAACGCGCCACCATCTATCGCTGGTTCGAGCACGACGGCGGGCTCGGCGCCTATATCCGCAATCGCCGGTTACGGGAAGCGGCGGACGAACTGGTCCGTTTCCCGCATCTTCAGGTGACGGAAATCGCCTACGGACTCGGTTTCCAGAGCGCGTCCGATTTCACTCGCGCGTTTCGCCGCGCCTTCGACATGAGTCCGCAGGATATGCGGGCGCGCGCTTTGGACCTGCAGCACCGCGGTGCGAGAGAGCGCTGGGCGAGCGTTTAAGCCGGCGGCTGCGAAGCACCGGCAAGGCACGCAGCGGGCGCCTCTGCCTCGGGAAATGCCTTCAACGCGGCCAGCGTCACCAGGGTCGCGGCTATCAGATACCACGCCGGGACCATCGGATCGCCCGTCCGGTTGATCAGCCACGTTACGAGGAACGGCGAAAATCCGCCGAACAGAACAACGCCCAGGCTGTAAATCACCGCAAGTCCGGCCGCGCGCCGATGCGCCGGAAACGCCTCCATCATCAGCACCGAACTCGGGCCGGCATTGTTGACCGCAAGCGCCACATATCCCGTGATGACGACGAGCGCGGCGACGTCGCCCACGCCGTGGGTCAGCGCCCAGAATGCCGGCCACGCAGCCGCCAGCGACGCCACGAGTGCCGCGTACTGCAACGTCTTGCGGCTCGCGAAACGGTCGGCCGCGCGCGCCACGAGCGGCGTCACCACCAGGATCACGAGGCCCGACAGGCAGGCCGTCAAAAGGCTGATTGCAGCCGGCCGATGCAGCGTACGAACCAGGTAAGCCGGCATATAGAAAACCGTGACGTAGATGCCCACCGAAGGCGCCGCCATCATCAGGAGACCGCAGACGAAGGGACGCGGGTGCTCCATGAAGATGCGCCTCGGGCTGAGTCGCGCACGCTGCAGCGGCTCGCCCGCCGGCATCCGGCGACGCAAATACCAGCCGACCGGTCCGATCAGCCCGCCCAGCACGAACGGAATGCGCCATCCCCAGTCATGCATGGCGGCGGGCGACAGCAGCGCCGTCGTGCCTGCCCCGACCAGCGCGGCGGCGAAGGCGGCCGCGCCCTGGCTCGCGCCGCGCCAGCTCACCATGAAGCAGCGGTGCCGGTAGGCAACCGATTCCATCAGCGAGGCCGACGCCGGCCCGATTTCACCGCCCGCGGCGAGTCCCTGCATCAGGCGCGCGAGCACCATCAACACCGTCGCGGCAGGACCGATCGACGCATAGCCCGGCAGGCACGCAATCAGCCACGTGCCAAGGGTCATCAGCGTGAGCGATACCGTGAGGCCGGCTTTGCGGCCGCGGCTGTCGGCGATGTGGCCGATCATGAGCGCGCCGAGCGGACGCATCACGAAGCCCGCGCCAAAGGTGCCGAGCGAGAGCAGCAGCGACGACGCGGGATTGCTCGATGGAAAGAACAGATTGCCGATGATGACTGCGGAAAAGCTGTAGACGGTGAAGTCGTACGCCACGAAGCCGTTGCCGATAACAATTGCCGTAACGAGTCGCCGGAGTTCGGCGCGGGACGGTTGGGCCGCTTTGCGGGCAGCAGTTTGCATGGATTGCGCTCGACGGGGGAGCGTCGAGATATTCAGGAGATGGGCAGAATGGCAGTGAAGCTATTTTCTTTAACGGCGCACAGAGACGCAACTTTACACTGCGCACGCAATGTTCGCGCTTACGTGACCAGCGGGTGGTGTCATTGCCGGATGCGAGGAAAGCGTGTGAGCGCGCTGCTACACTTGCACACCGCTCACTTTCCGAAGAATCCTCGCCACCCGGCACCGTGCTGAGCGCAATCCCGCGAGCGTCGCGCGGCACATTCTTCGGCTGACACACACTGCACGTCATGCTTCGATTCGAGAACCTCAGCAAACGCTATAGCGAACGCATCATCTTTCAGGGGCTGCACTACGACACGGCGGCGGGATGCGTGGCGCTCAACGATGAATCCGGCAGCGGCAAATCGACGTTGCTGGGCATCCTCGCCGGCACGATCGAGCCCGACGCCGGAGACGTATGGCTTGGCGGCCATTCACTACGCACCGCGCCGCACGAGGCGAAATCCGTGCTCACGTATGTGCCCGAAGATTGCATGACCTATCCGGAGCAGACAGGCCGTGAGTATCTGGCGCGCGTGGCGTCGGAGAGAAAGACAACCGTCGGCAGCCACGCGCTCGATCTGGCGCACCGCTTCGGACTCGACCCGCATCTCGACAAGCGCTTCGAACAGATGTCGTTTGGCACGCGCAAGAAAATTTTTCTGACGGGAGCTGTACTCGGTGAGACCAAAGTGGTGATCGCGGATGAACCGGCCGGCGGACTCGACGCCTCGGCGCGCGGGGTTCTGGTCGAGCTGTTTAAAACGCTGGCCGAAACCCGCACGGTCTTTTTCTCGAGCTACGACGCGGCTTTTACGCAAGCATGCGAAGCGAAAACCGTCGGTTTTGCGGACTTGGGGATGCGCGGCTAGAACGCTTGTGCGCTTGTGCGCTTAGGCACTCAGGCACTCAGGCACTCAGGCACTCAGGCACTCAGGCACTCAGGCGCTTAGACGCTTAGACGCTTAGGCAAGTCAACACGCCGTGCCTTCGGGCGTCACTGATAGCTCATCGTGAAAGTGGCGAGACCCTTCACCGTGCCCGGCCCCACCGTGCCGGTCGAGATGTATTGCGCGGTCAACGGAATGCGAGTCGTGCTTGCCGAGGCACCGACCAGCCACTGATTCGGATTGCCCGCCACCGCCGAATCCGGCCCGTAGCTGACTGCCGTTCCACCACTATTGAGCACGCGTAACGAGACACCGGTCGCGGTCGACCCGCTCGCAAGCGTCAGATTGCTGGTCGTATTGCCGGGCGTGGTCGCGTCGGTCAGCGTCACGTAGACATTCGCGCCGGCCTGGCACGAGAGTCCGATGCTGAGATTCGTGTTGCCGACTGTCGTGCCGACGGGGCTCAATGCACTCGCATTGACGGTTGGCAGCGTGACGCTAACCGATGGCGTGGTGACCGTGCAGGTGGTCGCAACGATCGACGTGTTGTTGACCGAAATCGTCACCAGGGCCGGCGACGTTACGTTCACCGGAATATTGTGGCTGACCAGGGTGAACAACTGCGGGATGTTCACAGCGCCACCCGTCGTCACCTGCGCGGCGGTCTTGACCAGCTGATAGGTGAACGTGAAGCTGCCCTGGAACGCAGCCGTCGTCGTGATCGGTGCGCCGAAATCCCCCCAACCGCCGACATTCAGCGTAGACAGCGTCTTGTTGCCATACGTAACGTCTACAACCTTGATGCCGATGCCGGCGATTCCCGTATTCCACACGCCCGCAACCGGGCTGCCCGTCAGTTGCGGATAGTACTGGATATACCAGCCGTTGTTGTACGGCGGCACCGTGCCGGGATTCGACGGGCAGTTGACCGACACGGTCGAAGACTGCACCGGCCCAATTGCCGTGCCGACCGGTGTGTCGCGCGGCACGGTGAGCGTGCCGAAGCTGATCGCCGCCGAGCCGGTAATCGTGCATTGCAACGCTGCGCGAGCGGGTGCGCTGGCCATCAGGCCGGCACATCCTGTAGCGAATAGCATCAGGATGCCGAAGCATTCTCGTACGGCTCTGAAAAATAGAGCTATCTTCATTGCGCATTTCCTCCAGCGGCCGCGCTCGCCGCTTCCTGGTTCGCCGCGCCGCACACGGCATCGATATGCGCGTACGCGCCGCGATCCTCGCGCTTCGGCGGCAACTGATAACCGAAGGCACACCGTTCATCCGCGGCATCGCCCCACTTCACGGTAAGCGCGCCCCCGTCGGCCACGCCGCGCACGAAGATCCGGCTGTTCTGACCGATCGCGCCGACACTCTGCCCCTTCGCGTCGTAGACCGTCGCGCCGAATGGCAACGGCGCGCCGTTCGGCAAGCGTGCCGAGATCACCGCCGCCCTGCCGGTCACCGTGCCGAAGTGAATCATCACCACCGAGTTGGCACGTGGCGCCACCTGCTGGCTGGTCGACTTGAATTCGACGTCGAGCGGGATTCCCTTCGGATCGATTTCGACCGTGTTCAGGCTGTACGGCGTCAGATACGGAATCACCGCATAACCTAAGCTGTCGACACGCACGCCGGACGAATTAGTGATGCGGGCACCCTTCGCGTCTTTCGCCTCGACCACTCCGATCGTGTCGCCCAGATCGTTGGCGAAGCTCACGCCACCCGGATGCGCGACGATCGCGCCGGTCACACCCGCCGACACTTGCGAGTAGCCGGAGCCACCGCTTGCGCTCGCCGCCAGCGTCGCGTACGGACTGCGGTACTGGGCGTTCACGCCGCCGGTACTCGAGCCCGGTGCATGGTTCGCCGTCACGCCATAGGTGAATTCGTTGTCCACGCCCGCCGAGCCGTTCAGCATCGCCTGCCCGGACGAACCGCTCTGATTGCTATGCGTGAAGCTGGTCGACAGGGTTGGCGCATGCTGGCCGGCGCCGAGCGGAATCGAAACACTCGCGAAGAGCTGGTTATTCATCTGCCCGGTCAGACCGTCACGCTGTCTCGACAACGACACGTTGTAGCTGAAGTTGGTGCCGAGCGCGCGCAGCACGTTGTTGTAACCGATCTGGAATTGCGTGGTGGTGCCGCCGCGATTCCAGTAGTCGAGCGTGGAGCCGACCACATAGGCATTGCCCCAGCCGTTGCCGAAGGTCTGATTCATCGTCAGTTGGATCTGATTGCGCTGGCGGTCGACCGCGCTCGGGTCCTGTCCCCCGGCAACCGCGTTGCGCGCCAGCATGGCGTCGCGCAACGCCCAAAAGCCGCTCGACGAATAGCGATAAGCGGCAACCGTGAAATTCGTATTGGTGGCCGGCACCAGCTTGCTATAGCTGATCCGCACGCTCTGGCCGGTGGTGTTGGTCACGCCGCGAATGTTGGCGCGTGCCTCGGTCACGTCCAATGCGACCGCGCCCAACGGCGTGTTGACCGCCGCGCCGAGCAGCCCCGCGAGATAGCCGTCCGCAACGATCGTCCCCGCGTAGCCGGTGATGACGTTGTTGAAACCATGCTGAACCGTTCCCTGAAGAAGGTTGTCATGCTGGTTGACCTGCGCATCGCGAAGCTGGCCCGCAGCCACATTGAAACGCGTGATGCCCGGCCGCAGCAGTTGCGCGACCGACGCATAGGGCACCGAGAAACTGTGCTGACTGCCGTCGGCCTCCGTGACCGTGACGAGCAGGTTGCCGCCGTAGCCGGTGGCGTACAGATCGTTGATCTCGAATGCGCCCGGTGCGACGGTCGTCTCGTACAGCTTGTTGCCGTTCTGCGTGACGCTCACGCGCGCATTGGTCAGCGCTATGCCACGAATCAGCGGTGCATAGCCGCGCAGCGAGTCCGGCAACATGCGGTCGTCGCTCGCAAGTTCGACGCCGCGAATGCCGATGCTGTCGAACACGGCGCCATCCGTAAAAGCATCGCCGAGCGTCAACTGGCTGCGAATCGACGGCAGATCGTGCTGCACGTAGGTCGCGATGTTCTGATACGTACGCGGTCCGTTCGACTGCCACGTCAGCGCGGAATTCTGCCGGAAGTGCCAACTGCCGACATTGACGCCACTGTTGAGGCCGAGATAGGTCTGTGTATTTGACGACCCCGCGGAGCCCGAACCCGTCACGCGAAACGAATTCAGGTTGTAGCCCAAGGTGGCCGAAGTCACGCCTTCGTCCCAGAACTCGGAGCTCACATAGCCCTGCGGATTGCGCAGCAGCGCCGCCTGCGGAATGCTCAGATCGAGCCGCAGATCGGACAGGTCGAAAGCTTGCGACGCACCGTCTACTAGATCGGCGAGGTTCGCGCACTCCCCCGCCTGGGCTTTCGCGAGTTCGGCTCGGCCCTTGTCCGACAGTGTCGAATAGTCCAGACCGAGGCGCTCGATCAGCGCCTTGCTGAAACACGGCACGGCGTTCCCCGCACCTTCACGTGCCGCGAAACGCAGCGTGTCGTGACCGACCCAGTTTCCGTTCACGTAGAGATCGACCGTGTACTCGCCGGGTTGCACGGGATTGCCACGCGCGAAACGCGACACGTCGACGCTTTGGCCCTTCGGTTTCATCAGAAACTCGCTGTTGAACTGCACGTCGGCGAGCATCGTGGATTCGGCGAACGCGGGCGTCGCCCCCCAGGCGGCCAGCGCGCCGAGCATCACCGCATGGCTGCGCCTGAGCGCGAACCAGGTTCCGGCTCGCGGCCGCGAAGAATATTCCCGGGTGCGCATGATTACTTGCGGGTCCCGTCGCGCAGCATTGTGCCGTTGACGCCCGCGCCGTAATCGTTGATGAACGTGTAGTCGACTTGCGCCGGCACGATGGCAAGCGGCGCAACGTTGCCGACGTCGAAGTCCGCGCTCGCGCCCGGGTCGACCATGCCGCCCTTGTCGCTGGTCCAGCTCGTCGTGCTCTCACGGGCGACGATCTTGCTGAACGTCACGTGATAAGGCGTCGGATTGGTCGCTTCGAGCGCGTAGGCGCCGTTGTCCTTGCGCACGAATTTCCAGCTGACTTTCGCGGCTGCTTCGTCCGCATTGTCCGGCAGCCCCGCCGGACGGAAGAACAGCTTGATGCGCGAGCGGAACGCCAACTGCAGCGAATTCGGATCGTCCGCCGTGGCGCTCGCGGCCGCACGCGGCGGCACTTCAAGCACGTTGAGCCAGAACAGCGACTCCTTGTCTCGCGGCAAGGGTTCCTGCGTGTAGATCAGCCGCAGGCTCTGCCCTTTTTTCGGATCGAGACGAAAAAGCGGCGGCGACAGGGTGAACGGCACCTTCGATTCGTCCGGCATCGCGTTCGGGTTGCCCGTATCGAGCCACACCTGCACGAGTGCCGGCGCGTCGCCTTCGTTACTGAGTTTGACGGTTACTTCGCGCTCCGTTGCCTGATAGATCACGCGCGTCCCGCTGATCACCACACCCGCATGCGCGCCGCTCGCCAACCATGACAATGCGAAAACCGTCATCGCCCTTGATAATTTTTTTCGCATTGCCATTTCGTTATCCTGATTGTGTGGCGAACTCGTGGTTCACTCTGATCTCCTCGACAGCCGGCGCCTCTCCCGGGCGCCGGCTACCGCCCCGTAGCGTCTTGTTCTTTACTGGTAGACGATCGAATACAGGACGGTCGTATTGACGGTACCCGCCGTCGACGCGCCATTGGTCGCCACGTATTGCGCAAAGTACTTGAGCGTGGCCGCACCGCTTGCCAGCGCGACGGCCTTCGAGTTTTGCGAAGCCTGGGCGGCGCCCAGCGTGATGACACTGCTGTCGCCGTTGAGCAGGCCGATTTCGACGTTGGTCGCCGTGCCCGAAGCGTTGATCAACTGCCCGGTGGTCGTATCGACCGTGGCGCCCGGTTCAAAATAGGTCGACACGTTGCCTGAGTTCGGCGTGCAGTTCGACAGTGCGATGTTGAACGGCGTGCGGCCCGCGGTCGTGCCGGCAGTGGCCAGCGCGGAGGTCGAGACAGTCGGCAGCGTGACGGTGAAGTTCTTGCCGCCGCCGTTACCGCTGATCGTGCAGGTCTGGCTGGTGATCTGACCGGTGAACGTGATGGTGCCGTCCGCTGCCTGCGAAGCGGCCGGCATGACGGCTGCCACAGCAATCGCCGTAGCAAGAATGCCTGAGCGCGTGAATTTCATGGTTATCCCCATTGATAAGTAATGCGTCGTATTGAAAGACCGTGTGTGGCGGGTTCAGCAATGGCGTTGCGCTCAAACCGACCGCGCCGGTGGCAATTATCGGGACGATGCTCAAAAGGGACAGTCAAGCAGTGTCAAGCGGAATGGGGGAAGTTTGAAGCAGTGTCAAAACGAACGTTTTCTGGAAATAAGAGCGACTTACGCGACCGCTTCGCGTTTAAAAATCTCGCCTACTCGAGCGGGTTTATTCATACGAATAGCGCTGTATCGAGCAAAATCTACGTTTATTGAATGGGCTCAAGTCGATTTTTCTGGAAGGAGCTTTTTGTTGTTCGTTATTGGAACGTCAATTCGACTTAATATCGGCGAGGGTGCGCAGGTCACCTACTTCTTCTACGGCCCGGACTACCCGCTGACGTGGGCATCGGCACGTTCTTCGATCTCGCCGATCCGCAGGGGCAATATGGCGCGACTAATCTGAGTCCCAAACCAGAAGCACTCGCGTTCGCCGCGCTGACGCGCGTCATAGACGGCACGCAAACGCTCGGGCGCGTCAACAGGCTACCGTCGATGGTGTATGGCTATACATTCCAGCAACTGAACGCGGGGGCGGTGATCGTGGCGCTATGGACGCACAACAATGCGAGCTGGCCAACGTCATCGGGGACTTACAGTTCGACTTATAGCACCAGCTATGCCTTGACCGTGAACTCGACCGGCACGAACGGCAACGTAAGCGTCATCGACATGATGGGTAATGCAAGCTCGGCGAGCTACACAAACGGCGTCGCGAATCTCACACTGACCGAGTCGCCGATTTATATCGCGCTGGCGAACACGAATGCGATCCAGGGCAAGTACACGGCACCCGTGGGTTATACAGGGCAGTAGTCACGGACCGCCTCTGGGCGCGCAGCGAAGCCTGCTGTTTGAAAACGGCCACCACGCAGGCGGCTTAAGCGCCCCCATGCCAATTGAACCAATTGAACCAATTGAGCCGCGTATGCCGCTTATGCCGCTTATGCCGCGTATGCCACGTATGCCGCTTATGCTGCTTGCACCGCTTGCGTCGCCTCTGCCGCTTTGTCGTGCGCAGCCTGTTCGAGCCAGAGCCGGCTATCGGGAAACCAGAATGCGTCCGGGCGCGGCGGCGAGACGAGCCTCACCGGAAGGGCGGGATTGAATATCTTCGACCATGCGGACAGATAGGACGGTGTCTTCACGAGAAACCCGCAATTGGCCAGGAGCAGACTGGAAACCAGCGCCTCGCGGCCGATTTCAAGTCCCGGGTAGCCGCTAAAGTGAACGGGCGTGCTGCCACAGGCGAGGTATTTTGCCGGTGCGACCCTGACCGGCTTGCTGAACGGCCAGGCGACAAAATAATCGATAAACGCCTGTTCGTCGCTCGAGACGAAAATATCGGTCAGGTGCGGGTTATCCGCGAGCGTGGATTCCACCTGCCGGCAAAAGCTTCCCCATGAAACCGGGACGGCTTCCAGCGTCTTGTCGCTTCCTCTGAAATGCGCGCCAAGGGTCGACGTGCCGAGCCCGAGCCTCCCGCAGATCGCGTCGACTTCTTCGACGATATGCGCGGCCGGACGATAGTGCGCGAAGAAGAGTTCGCTGGCGCTTCCAAGCCGAAGCCGGGCTTCATAGCGCTGACGAAAGCCCAGCTGGACAAGATCGCGAACTGTCGACGTCCTCACTTTTTGCGTGATCGCGGCTCCGGGAGGCGTGTGCACGGACTCGAAGAACGCCGAGAACCAGTCCAGCTTCCCCTCTGCGTCGCCATACAGGCCGCCGCGTGCGCTAATGCATGGCGTGAGAGATTTTTCATCGCAATACATCAGAATAAACAGGACCATCTGCATCACGGAGAAAAAACCGGAGTTCTCCTGGATTTCGATGGAGAAGATTCCCCTGTTCAAACGCTGGGTAGCATGGAGTGAAATCCGGCGCGGCATGGCCACGGAATGCTTGAATCCCTCACTGCGTCGGATTTGTTTCGCCCGATCGACCACCTTTCTCAACATGCCTGACTCCTAATTAATCAGGTATTTTTTAAAATGGCACGGACCTGTCTGCTGCGACGGAAGGGACGCGTCAGCATAACATCTCAAAAGCGTGGCCACGTAAAGTTTGGCTGGTCTTGGTGAGCTAACGTACAAAGGACCGGTAAGGTTTTCCCTGGATAGGCGCGCCGCGTCGCCGGCTCAACCCTGCGGCATCTCCCCTGTGTACTCATAGGCCACCGTCCCCCTGGGATGCCTGAACCACCCCGGATCGCGGTAGTCGTCGCGTCCCAACCCCTCCCGCACTTTCACGACAGTGAACATGCCGCCCATTTCCAGCGCGCCGAACGGTCCCGTGCCGGTCATCATCGGCAGCGTATTGTCGGGCAGCGGCATCTCCATCCCGCCCATCGAACCGCCTGTGCTGCCCATGGCCATGTACTCGGGCACCAGCTTGTTGATGCGCTTCGCGAGGTCCTTCTGCGGCACACCGATCAGGTTCGGTACCTGATGGCCCATCGCGTTCATGGTGTGATGGGACTTGTGGCAATGAAACGCCCAGTCGCCCGGACGGTCCGCCGTGAACTCGATGGCGCGCATCTGGCCGACGGCGACGTCCGCCGTCACCTCGGGCCAGCGGGCGGAAGGCGGAATCCATCCGCCGTCCGTCCCCACCACTTCGAAGCGATAGCCGTGCAGATGGATCGGATGATTGGTCATCGTCAGATTGCCGACGCGAATGCGCACCCGATCGCCGGCGCGTACCGGCAAGGAATCGATGCCCGGAAAGACGCGCGCATTCCACGTCCACAAGTTGAAGTCGGTCATCTCGTTCACGCGTGGCGTGAAACTGCCTGGGTCGATGTCGTACGCGGACATGATGAACACGAAGTCGCGATCCACCTGCATGACGCCCGGATCTTTCGGGTGAACAATGAACGTCCCCATCATGCCCATGGCCATCTGGACCATCTCGTCCGAGTGCGGGTGATACATGAAGGTGCCGTGTTCCTCCAGCTGAAACTCGTAGACAAAGGTCTTGCCCGGCGGAATGTGCGGCTGCGTGAGACCGCCGACGCCATCCATGCCGCAGGGCAGGAGCATGCCGTGCCAATGAACCGTGGTGTGCTCGGGCAGTTTGTTGGTCACGAAGATGCGCACCTTGTCGCCAACGACTGCCTCGATAGTCGGCCCCGGCGCCTGGCCGTTGTAGCCCCACAGGTTCGCACTCATGCCTGGCGCCAGTTCTCGCACCACCGGCTCGGCAATCAGATGAAACTCCTTCCAGCCGTTCTTCATACGCCAGGGCAGCGACCAGCCGTTCAGTGTGGCGACGGGTGTATACGGCCGGCCGTTTGGCGGCGCGAGCGGCCTTTGCATCGTGGCCCCGGCCATCGTGGGCGCCTCAGGCAATGACGCGGCGCCGGCCTTGCTGACGAGCGCCGCCCCCAACAACGCGGCCCCAGAGCCGCCCAGAAAATTTCGACGAGACACCATGTCATTGACCTTCAGAATCTGTGGATGACGCTTGCGGCGCCGTGGATGTGAATGGCGCCGAGGCCATCGCAAGCGGCGGCAGACGGCCGCCGAGCGCCTGTTGCAGGTCGGTTTCCGCGAGCCAGTAGTCCTTGAGCGCGTCGATCGCGCTGTTCACCGCGCCGATCTGGTCGCGCGAATCGGCGAGCAGTTCGAACACGCTCGCGAGCATGCCGTTATAGCGAAGCAGCAGTTCGTCCGATATGGTCTTGCGGATCGGCACGACTTCGTCGCGATAGTGCTTTGCAACGTCGTAGTCGGTCACATAGGCCGAGTACGATTCCCGAACCTCCGAGCGCGCGTTGATCGCGGTTTCGGCCACGCGGTTCGCCGACTGCAGATAGATCGCTTCGGCACGGGCCACTTTCGACGCGCCCCAATCGAAAATCGGAATCTCGACGCTGATCTCGTAACCCTGCTCGCGGCCGTCGGAGGTCGTGAAATTGTTCTGATACCCGACATCCAGCGCATTGATGAATCGTGTTGCCTGGCTTAGGCCCAGTGAGCTTGCAACGCTCTGTGTCTGAAGTTGTGCTGCCTGGATGTCCAGGCGGTTCTGCATCGCGAAGCGCTCGAGGTCCTGCAATTCGGGCCTTGTTGCAGGCAGGTCGGGCAAACGCTCGGGAAGGTCGTACTGCGCTTGCGAACCCCACAGCCCCATTGTGCGAGTGAGCTTTTCCCGCGCGGCTACCGACTGCTGCCGCGCTTTCGCCCGTTGCGCCACGGCTTCCGCATAGAAGGCCTGCTCACGCGCATAGTCGAGCTTGCTGAAGTTGCCGGCTTGCTGCATGCGCAACGCAAGTTCGGCGCTGGCTTCAGCTGAGTCCGTCACCTGCCCGGCGTAGGCGGCGGACTGCTTCGCGGCGACCGCGCCGATATAGGCGCGCCGGGTGTCGGCGGCGACCTTGAGCATGGCGTCCGCCGCGAGCAGCCGGGTCTGCTCGAAACGGCGCCCCTCGATGCGTGTCGCCAACGGCAGCGTCAGCACGTTCAACAAGCCGAGCGTAAACGTACGGCTGATGCTCAGATCGTTGCCGCCGTGCGTGCGGCTGAATGTGAAGCCGGGATTGGGCAGCCGTCCCGCCTGCACCAGATCCGACTCGGCAATGCCGAGTTCGCTATACGAGGCCTGCAATCCGCGGTTGTTCAGCAACGCGATCTGGATCGCGTCGTCCATGCCGAGCGGTTGGGACAGCAGTTCCTGGGTACGTTTGGCGACGGCGTTTCGGTCTTCATCCGTCTTCACCAGCACGGCGTCTTTGCCAAGCCGCTGCGATGCTGTAGTGGACACGGTGTCGAAGCCGCCGTCTTTCGAAAAGGTCGTGCAACCGGTAAAGAACACCGCCACGGCGATCGCGGCAATGACGCTGCCGGCAGGAAAGAGATGCCGCGTCATTTCGCCGGGCCCTCGTGATGGGCGCCGTGGGAGCCGTGGTTGGGGCCGGCGTTGGCGTTGGAACCGTGGTTGAAACCAGCGTTGGCATCCTTATCCGCACCGGCATCGCCGGAATGCATTTGACCGTGGTTCATCCCGGGCATGCCCGATGGGCTCGCCACCGCGCGATTGAGCGCTTGCCAGGTGGGCGCCTTCTGCTCCCGGTATGGCCGATAGTCCGCAAAGGCCGACGGCACATTGACCGGCGGAACCGACGCCGCGGCATCCGCCGGGTCGGGATGTGGGGACGTGGCGTGCACGAGCGACGGCAATACTGCCGTCGCGCCGAGCAGCGCCGCAATAAACGTTCGCATTGATTTTCTCGTCGTATGCCACCCTGACGGCCGACGCGCAACGCGCGGCCATCAAGGCGAAATTGAACATCGCAGCATCACGCTGCGAGGGAACTAGACGAGCGAGATTCGGGGAGGTCGTTCGATGCCGTCAGTCAGAAATGACGCGACACGGACAGAGGGAGCAAGAGGCACAACGAAATGGACTGCGTCGGCGGAGATCGCCGCAACCGGAGCGGCCGGCAAGCCGCCGCCGAAACAGCAGGACGCGCATGTCGAGCAGGCATCATGATGCGCGCCGCCCGGATGACGGTGTTCCTGGGCGTGGGCATCCGCATCGTCATTGGCGCGATCGGCCATCATCGCAGCATGGTCATGCTGGTGAGTCGCCTCGCCGGCATTCTCGTGGAGCGCGGACGTCCCTTCCCTTGAGAAATGCGAGGACTCGCATTTCATGGCGACGGCCGCGAACGACTGAACCGGAAGGCTCAGCACGAGCAGCACGACAAGGAAGAGTTTGCGCCAGTAAGACATGGGTACGGAGTCTAGCACGCTGATTAAGAAGACTGTAAGGCTGCGGCCGCAACAACCCAAAGCGGCTTTTTACGTCGATACGGCTGCGACGATTGGCGGCAGCATAAACAACATGAACTGACAGGCTTGACCTTCCCGCCGTGGGAAGGTCCAACCTCGGGTTCTGATTTTTCATCGGAGGCAGTAAATGAAATTCGACATCCCGGATATGTCATGCGGCGGATGCGCCAACGCCATTACGCGTGCAGTAACTGGACTCGACCCCGCGGCGAAGCTCGACGTCGATGTCCCCGTTAAAATCGTGACGGTCATCTCGACGTTGTCGCCGGCACGCGTCATCGAGGCCATCGAAGCGGCGGGGTTTCATCCTTCGCTCAAGGGCTGAACGGATCGCATCGGACTATGTCTGTCGATTGAGCTGTGCTCCGTGTTCGCGGCGTCATGGTCGCCTGACATCACTCTTTCCCAACGGAAAACCCAATATGAAAAACCTTCGCGCATTCCGTGCCTTTTGCCTTTTCAGCGGCATTGCGTTTGCCGTGGCCGCGGCGCCCGTCTACGCCCAGCAGGGTGCGTCGATGCCCGGCATGGACATGTCCGGTTCGGCGGACACCGGGTCGAGCGCATCGACCCAGGCGTTCAAGGACGCCGACGAGAAAATGATGCAGGCCATGGACTCGCCTGCCTACACGGGCGATGCCGACAAGGACTTCGTCGCCCACATGATTCCGCATCATCAAGGCGCGGTCGAAATGGCGCAGGTGGAACTGAAATACGGCAAAGATCCCGAGTTGAAGCGCCTCGCCCGAAACATCATCAAGGCGCAACACGATGAGACCGCGTTCATGCAACGCTGGCAGGCGAAGCACGGCGTGAAGTGACACCGGGCAACGTCGCCGTGTTCTGACGCTTTAGCGTTTCAACACCGCGCTTGCCCCTCACGCAACGTCAGCAACGTCAGCAACGTCAGCAACGTCAGGGTCCTGTCTCCCTTCAGGCATGAAGAAAGGAGCGATGTCGATGCGGCTGAAAGTAGGCGAACTCGCCGGAATCCGGCCGCAAATGACTGGTGTTTACCCGCCAAAGCCACTCTGGCGCTTGCCAGTTCGCCGGAATGCGGTTCAAAATGTAAGCGCTATCATTTCAATGATACACGTTTAACTGGCTGAAATGGCCTTTCTGTCCTAGGCCAATCTGCCAACATGTAAGCGCTAACATGGCGCGAGAAATGGCAATTGAAGCACCCTGATCTTCCGGCGACCTGACATCGCATCAGCGCGCCCCCGCCCCAAGCAAAGACATGAACCGGAGACAACCAGCATGAGCGCCACCCCGAGCTTCGAGCAGGCACCACCGAAAATCCGCCGCGCCCAGATCGTGGCGCTCACGCTGCTGATGGTGAGCGGCATCGTCAACTATCTGGACCGCGGAACCCTCGCGGTCGCCAATCCGCTGATCCGTCATGACATGGGGCTCTCGCTCGGTCAGATGGGCCTGCTGCTGTCCGCGTTCTCCTGGAGCTACGCGTTGTTCCAGTTGCCGGTGGGCGGTCTCGTCGACCGGATCGGGCCGCGCAAGCTGCTAGGCATCGGCCTGATCGTCTGGTCGATCGCGCAGGCCGCCGGCGGCTTCGTCTCGACTTTCGGCTGGTTCATCCTTGCACGGATCATGCTGGGCATCGGCGAGGCGCCGCAGTTTCCGTCGGCGGCGCGCGTCGTCAGCAACTGGTTCCCGCTGCGCGCGCGTGGCAAGCCGACCGGCATCTTCAATTCGGCGTCCCCGCTCGGCACGGCGCTCGCGCCGCTTTGCCTGTCGATCATCGTGGTTCAGTTCAACTGGCGCTGGGCCTTCATCGTGACGGGCGTGCTCGGCCTGATCGTCGCCGCCGTATGGCTCGCGGTGTATCGCGATCCCGCCAAGGCCACCATGAGCGAAGCGGAGCGGCACTATCTCGAAGGCGACGAAACGGACCGCAAGCCGGCACCCGCTGTCACGTTCGCCGACTGGCGCTCGCTGTTTTCGCACGGCACCACGTGGGGCATGCTGATCGGCTTCTTCGGCTCGGTCTACCTGAACTGGGTGTACCTCACGTGGCTGCCCGGCTACCTGACGATGGAACGGCACATGAGCCTGATGCATACGGGCATTGCTGCGTCGATACCGTTCTTCTGCGGCTTTCTGGGCTCGCTTACGGCCGGCTGGTTCTCCGATCTCATCACGAGCGGCAGCACGAACCCGGTCACCAGCCGTCGCAATGCGGTGGTGATCGCGATGCTCGGCATGGTCGCGTTCACGATTCCGGCGGCGCTCGTCGAGAGCAACACGATCGCGATCGTGTGCATCTCGGTGGTGATCTTTCTGGCCAACGCCGCTTCCGCCAGCTCATGGGCGCTTGCCACCGCCGCGGCGCCGCCGAACCGCGTCGGCTCGCTCGGCGCGATCCAGAACTTCGGCGGCTTTCTGGGCGGCGCCCTCGCACCGATCCTGACCGGTTACATCGCGCAGACCTGGTCGTTCGTCCCGGCTTTGCTGACGGCCGCCGGCATCGCGTTTGCCGGCGCCATGAGCTACCTGCTGCTGGTGCGCAAACCGATCGACGACCGGCCCGGCTCCACTGAAACCCTGCGAGCGCCCGCCTGAAGGCGGCCGCCGCGTCAACTCATCGAATTCCTTCCCCGGAGATCAACACCATGACCACCGCCAAGCACGCCGCAACTTCAGTCGAAGGCATCGTCCCCGTGATGCTGACGCCGTTCGACGATTCCGGCGCCATCGACTACGCCGGCCTCGAACGCCTGATCGAGTGGTACATCGCGCACGGTTCCAACGCGCTGTTCGCCGTCGCGCAGTCGAGCGAAATGCAGTTTCTGACGCTCGCCGAGCGTGGCGCGCTGGGACGCTTCGTGGTCGAGAAGGTTGCCGGCCGCATTCCGGTCGTGGTCTCCGGCCACATCAGCGACGACGCCGATGCCCAGGCCGAAGAGCTGAACGTTGCCGCGGCCACGGGCGCGCAAGGCGTCGTGCTCGTGACGAACCGGCTCGATCCGAATCGTCAGGGAACGGAGGCCTTCGCGGCGAATCTCAAGCGGCTCCTCGCGCGTATTCCGTCGGACATGCCGCTCGGTTTGTACGAATGCCCTGCTCCGTACCGGCGGCTTCTGTCCGACGATGAACTGAAGCTCTGCATCGATACCGGCCGCTTCATGATGCTGAAGGACGTGAGCTGCGATCTCGCTACCGTCAAGCGGCGCGTCGCGCTCGCCCAGGGCTCGCCGCTGAAGATCCTGAACGCCAACGCCGCCATTGCGTGGGATGCCATGAAGGCCGGCTCCGCGGGCTTCAACGGCGTATTCACGAACTTTCACCCGGATCTGTACAACTGGTTGCGCAACGACGCGGCGCAGGATCCGGCTCTCGCGGAGGAGCTCGCGACGTTTCTCGTGCTCGCCGCCGTATCCGAGTCGCTCGGTTACCCCGCGCTTGCGAAGATCTACCACCAGCGCATCGGCACGTTCGACTCGATTCGCTGTCGTGCGATCGACTACGACGTGCGCGAACGCTTCTGGGCGCTCGACGCAGTGCTCGACAAGATCGTCGCCGGCACCGAGCATTTCCGCTCGCGTATCGCCGCGCTCGGTCAGCGCCGCTAGGCTCGCGGGTATCAGCCGTCCGGGGCATCCGGTGACCGGAACGCCAGCCTTCGCTGCCATGCACGCTCGCGCTTCGCACGCGCACGCGGCGGTAAGATGTCGGGCGTTCTTCGATTCACCCCTTGTTTTCTGATCCGATGCCCGACTCCCCCAACGCTCCGTCCACCGTCCGAACTCCGGCGAACCGTGCCCGCCGCAACACGGGCCGCACCGTGCTGTCCGATGTCGCCAAGCTCGCGGGGGTGTCGACGGCGACCGTATCGCGGGTCTACAACGAACCGGACAAGGTCTCGGCGAACGTGCGCGAGCGTGTCGAACAGGCCGCGCTCACGCTCAACTGGTTTCCCAACGCGGCCGGCCGTGCGCTTGCGTCCACGCGCAGTCACATTGCCGGCATCATCATTCCCACGCTGGACGATCAGGTGTTCGCATCGCAGGTGAGCGCCATGCAGGCCGCGTTCGCGGCGCGCGGCATCACACTCGTGCTCGGCTGCTCGAACTACGATCCGGCGCAGGCGCTAGTGCAGGTGCGCGCCATGCTCGCACGCGGCGTCGAGGCGATGGCCGTGGTGGGCGAGGCTCATCCGCCCGAACTGTTCGAGGCGTTGCGGCGCTATCGCGTGCCTTATGCGATCACGTATGCGTATCGCAAGGACAGCCCACATGTCTGCTTCGGCTTCGACAATCACGCCGCCTATACGGAGATCACCGAACACCTGATCGGCCTCGGGCATCGCTCGTTCGCGGTCTGCATCCAGCCGACGCGCGACAACGATCGCGTGCAGGCGCGCATGGCGGGCATCCGCACGACGCTCGAACGCCACGGACTCGCGGTGCGGCCGGAGCACATGTTCGAAGGCAAATCGACGATCGAATTCGGGCGGCGCAGCCTGCACTCGATCTGGCAGGCGCCGTGCGAGCGCCCGACCGCGATCGTCTGCGGCAACGATCACATCGCGCTGGGTGTCCTGCGCGAGGCGGAGGAACTGGGTATCGCGATTCCCGGCGAATTATCCGTGACGGGCTTCGACGATCTCGAGATCGCGAAAGCGATACGCCCCGCGCTCACGACGATGCGAGTCGACACGTACGAGATCGGGCGGCTTACCGCGCAGTATCTGCTCGATGTGCTCGACGGCAAGCACCCGCAGCATGGACACGAAGTGCGTGCGCTATTTCAACTAAGGCAATCGACCGGGCCGAGCGCGCGATAGCTTCGCGGCGCTTTTTTCTCTGAACAGAAACGCGTATGGCTTGTCACGCCGACCCAATCGGATCGCTCACGGCGCCTCGCTACGCCGTTTGCCCCAACTGCTCGCCGAACTGCAAGGCGGCAAGCTGGGCATAGAGCGGCGAACTCCGAAGGAGTTCGGCGTGACGGCCCTGCGCGACAATGCGGCCTTGTTCCAGCACGACAATGCGATCGGCCTGTTGCACGGTCGCAAGACGGTGCGCGATGACCAGTGTGGTGCGGTTCTGCGCGGCATTGTCCAACGCTTTCTGCACCAGCCGTTCGCTGGCGGCATCGAGCGCGCTGGTCGCTTCGTCCAGCAGCAGGATGGGCGGATTCTTCAGGATCGCGCGAGCGATCGCAATGCGCTGGCGCTGTCCGCCGGACAGTCGCACGCCACGCTCGCCAAGAAAGGTGTCGTAGCCTTCGGGCAGTTCATCGATAAAGCCGGCCGCGGCGGCCATGTCGGCCGCTCGTTGCACTTGCGCGAGCGTGGCATCCGGCGCGCCGTAGCGGATGTTGTCGAGCACGCTGCCAGAAAAGATCACCGATTCCTGCAGCACCACGCCGATTTCCTTGCGCAACTCGACGAGCGGCACATCGCGCGTCGGGACGCCATTGATCAGGATGCTGCCGGACTGCGGATCGTAAAAGCGCAACAGCAGCTGGAACAGCGTGGTTTTGCCCGCGCCCGACGGCCCGACCAGGGCGACATGCTCGCCCGGACGGACATCGAGCGAGAGCGCGGAGAGCGCGGCAATGCCGGGGCGCGACGGATACGAGAAGCTGACGTTGTCGAAGCGGATGCCCTCGCCTCGCGCCGGCAGCGCGACCGTGGTCCCGGCCTGCAGCACCGGCGAGCGCGCCGCCAGTAGTTGCAGCAAACGTTCGGTGGCGCCGGCCGCGCGCTGCAGATCGCCCCACACCTCGGCGACCGCCCCCACCGCGCCGGCCGTGAACACCGCGTAGAGAATGAACTGGGACAACTGGCCTGCCGTCATCCGCCCGGCCAGCACCGCCTGCGCTCCGAGCCACAGCACGAACACGATGGCGCTGAACACCAGCACGATCACCACGGCGGTCAACCAGGCGCGTGCGCGAATGCGCGTGAGCGCGGTCTCAAAGGCCGCCTCCACCGCGCCGGCGAAGCGCCGCACCTCGAAGGGCTCCTGCGTGTACGACTGCACGGTCGGCATGGCATTGAGCACCTCGCCTGCCAACGCGCTGGTGTTCGCAAGCTTGTCCTGACTGGCGCGCGAAAGCCGCCGCACGCGCCGGCCGAAGATCACGATAGGCGCGACCACCACGACCAGCGTCGCGATGATGTAGCCGGACAGCACCGGGCTCGTCACCGCCAGCATCGCCACGCCGCCTGTCAACAGGAAGAAGTTGCGCAATCCCAGCGACAGGCTGGTGCCCACCACCGTCTGGATCAAGGTGGTGTCGGCGGTGAGGCGTGACAGCACTTCGCCGGTCTGCGTGGTCTCGAAGAACTGCGGACTCATCCCCAGCACGTGGTCGTAGACCGCGCGCCGCATGTCGGCGGTGACCCGCTCGCCCAGCCATGACACGAGATAGAAGCGCAGCGCCGTGGCGCCGGCCAGCACCAGCGAAACGACGAATAGCGCGAAGAAATAGCGATCGATGTGCGCCCGGTCGCCGCCCGCGAAGCCACGGTCGATCAGGTATTTGAACGCCACCGGCAACACCAGCGTGGCGCCCGCCGAGGTCACCAGCGCGAGGAACGCCAACGCCCAGCGGCCGGCATAGGGGCGCAGGAACGGAAACAGGGCAAACAGGGGGCCGATACGCGACGAAGGTGACGAAGGTGATGCAGGCGGCGGAGACGGGACAGCGTCTGGCATGAAGATTCCCAAGCAAATCGGAGGTCACCCCGATTGTGCCAGTCCTGCGGATTCAAGGACGGCTCACGTCAAGGCTGAACGCCGATCCACGAGCCGCCACCCACCGTCCTGACGGACTAGCCGCCGAACCGGCGACACGCCGTCGGCAGGCCGCTTCCGCGTGCTTGCGGCGACTGTCCATCTGTATCAAGATCGAGTCGACCTACCCGGACGAGGCCATGCCCATGACAGACGACTCCGATCCCGACAAAGTGAAAGGCCCCGGCGGCTTGACGCTGCGCCAGATCCACGAACAGGTGCAGAAGAGCGTCGAGCGCGATCGCGAAGAGCAGGCATCGCGCAACGCGATCGCTCCGCAGCGCAGCAGGTGGCAACGCTGGGTGCGTTACGTGTGGGGCCGCAGCGGGCGTCGCTAGGCGGCGAGCGTGACCGCGCCAACTCGATGCGCGGCGCGGCCTCATGTATTCCTTTGATTCCTTTGCGCCGCGCGGGTCTCGCGAACTAGCGTCTCGACCAGCTCCGCCGCCGGCATCGCCCGCGAAAGCTGCACGGCCTGCCCGGCCCATTGAGCCGCATAGGCCGCGCTTCCCTGTGCTTTTGCGGCCGCATGCAACGCCTTGCCGGCGTCGTAGGCAATGGGATAGTCAGGCAGCGCGGGTCGCGCCGGATCATCGCCCAGTTCGCTGAACCGGTTCTCGATGCCGCGCGCCGCCCGTCCGGAAATCGCGCTGATGAACGTCGTGCGGCTGTGAGGACTCAGCAGTGCGGCCCGATACGCGGCGTCGGCAGCCGATTCGGGCGATGACACGAATGCGGTGCCGAGTTGCGCCGCCTGTGCGCCCAGCGTCAACGCAGCCGCGATGCCCGCGCCGTCCATGATCCCGCCGGCCGCGATCACCGGCAGCGGAATCTCGCGAACGATCAGTCGCACGAGCGCCATCGTGCCGAGCAATTCGTCCGGTGCCGACGGGTCGAAATTGCCTCGATGCCCTCCTGCCTCGGCGCCTTGCGCAACGATGCCGTCCAGCCCCGCTGCATGAATCCGAGCGGCTTCGTCCAGGTTGGTGGCGCTCGCCAGCAGCATGATCCCGGCGTCGCGCAACGCCGCGATTTTCGCGGCCGACGGCAAGCCGAAGTGAAAGCTGACCATCGCCGGACGCTCGTCGAGCAACATCTCGAGCATCGCATCGTCTTCGACAAAACTCGTGTAGATCTCACGCAGCGCCGTGGGCGGCGTCGCCCCGAAGCGCGCGAAGTGCGGCGCCAGATACGCGAGCCAACGCGCCTCGCGAACGCGATCGGCAACGGCCGGCGCATGGGCGAACACATTGACGTTAAACGGCTTGCCGCTCAACGCGCGAATTTCATGGATCGCCGCCCGCGCGCTCTGTGCGTTCATCGCACCGACACCGAGCGAGCCCAATGCGCCTGCATTCGATACCGCCGCCGCTAGCGCGGGCGTGCCCACGCCCGCCATCGGCGCCTGCACGATCGGCAAGTCGACGCCCAGGCGGGCGAGCAGATTCGGAGAGTCTTTCATGTCCCCAGCCCCTTGCAATTCGTGGCGCGCTCAGCGTTGCCGCGCGCGTATGTCCGTGATCGATTCGCCCCCCCAGCCCCAATTGTCCGTATCGACTTCGTCGATCACTACAAAAGTGGCCGCGGGGTCCTTGTGCAACACGCGCACCACGAGATCGGTGGCGCCCTTGATCAACTCGGCCTTCTGCTCGCGCGTGACGCCTTCGCGCGTCACCTCAATCTTGATGTACGGCATGATGCACTCCTTTCAGTTGCCCCGGATTCGACGGGTGTCTTACCACCGGCCGGCCGTCGTCCCGCCATCCACAGGCACGATGACGCCGGTCACGAAATTCGCATCGGTCAGATAGAGTACGGCATCGACAATGTCCTGAACCGCACCGATCCGGCCCGCGGGTTGCATCGACCTGAGGAACTCGTGCGAGCCGCTGTCGTGCAGCGGCGTGTCGATGATGCCGGGCGCGACGGCCGACACCTGCACGTTGTGCGCAGCCAGTTCGAGCGCGAGGCCGCGGGTCGCCGCGTTAATGCCGCCTTTGATCAGCACCGGCAGCAAGGCCGGCACGCTGACGTTCGGTTGAAGCGCGATACTCGCCGAGATATTCACGATGTGTCCCGCGCGGTTGGCCGACATGTGCGCGGCGGCTTGCTGCGTCGGATAGAAGAAGCCTTTGAGATTGGTGCCGACAATGGCGTCGAAATCTTCCGTCGTGTACTCGCTCACGGGCTTCGCGATAAAGATGCCCGCGTTGTTCACCAGAATGTCGACACGGCCGAACGCCGCGATCGCGCGCTCGAACAGCACACGTGCTGTTTCGGGCTCCGCGATATCGCCCGCCACGGCGAGGAAGTTCGACGGGGCGCCGAGTTTGTCGGCGGCGGCGTTCAGGCGCTCGATCGTGCGGGCATTGCCGACGACGTTGTAGCCGCGCTCCAGATAGGCTTGGGTCAGTGCAAAGCCGATACCGCTCGATGCACCGGTGATGACGACAGTCTTGTTTTGCGCGTTCATGATCGACGACTCCATGGATAAAGGAAGCTAAGCAAAGGCAGCTGCGGGCCGCTCATCGGCTGGCGCCGCAGGGAGCCGCGATGTCTGTCCGGCTCCCATGCAACTGACTATACTTATGCCACTCGTGTCGATAAATACGCCCATGTCGAATTCATTTGATACACCAAGTAATGAATAACCCGCGGATCGTTGAACGAACCAGCAAGCGCCAATTCGACGACTTGATGCTCGGCAGCATCGAGCTGTTCTGTCTCGCGGCGGAACTGGAGAGTTTTACGGACGCCGCCACCGCGGCCGGCGTCACGCCTGCGGCCGTGAGCCGCTCGGTGTCGCGGCTCGAGGAGCGCATGGAGGTGCGGCTCTTCGTCAGAACCACGCGCCGCATCCGGCTGACCGAAGCGGGCAGGACGTACTACGAGCGTTGCCGCGAGGCGCTCGGGCAACTCGTCGACGCGGAGCGCGAAGCGACCGGCCAGCAGTCCGCCGCCGCCGGCGTGTTGCGCATCAGCATGCCGACGCCCTATGCGCACTATCGCGTTCTGCCCATCCTGCCGGCGTTCCGCGAACGGCATCCGCAGGTGCGGGTCGACGTGCACATCAGCAATCGCAACATCGACTTCGCCGAAGAAGGTTTCGATCTGGCCATTCGCGGCAGCGCGCCCGGCGAATCGAATCTGATTGCCCGCAAGCTCGAAGACGCGGAACTGGTCGTGGTGGCCAGCCGCGCGTATCTGTCGCGCGCCGGAACGCCGTCGTCGGTCGACGACCTCGCGCGCCACGATTGCATCCAGTTCGACCTGCCGAGCAGCGGACGCAAGATTCCCTGGCTGTTCAAACGCGGTGGGCAAGTACAGGAGCTTTTCACCGACGGCGGCTATTCGAGCGCGGGCGACGTGCTGGGTGGCGTGACGCTGGCGCGCAACGGCGCGGGGCTGTTCCAGACGTATCGTTTCGTGGTCGAGCAGGATCTGGTGACCGGCGGTCTGGTGGAAGTGTTGCCGGCGTTCGGCGGCGCCTCGCGGCCGTTCGTGCTGTTGTATCCTCACAAGCGCCATGTGTCGTTGCGGGTGCGACGCTTCGTCGATTTTCTCGTCGAGACGCTCGGCTCCACGGCGCGCGACGGCGCCACGCCGTCCCTCCTCGAGGACTGACCGGCGATGGATCGGATCGATGCGATGAAGGTCTTCGTCTGCGCCCTCGACGAGGGCAGCCTTGCCGCGGCGGGCCGGCGCCTCGGCCGCTCGCCCGCCGCCGTGAGCCGGGCGATTGCGTTTCTCGAAGCGCACGTCGGCATGGCGCTACTGCATCGCACCACGCGCACGATCAAACTGAGCGAAGCCGGCGAGCGTTACGCCGCCTCGTGCCGGCGAATCCTGACCGACCTCGAAGAAGCCGATCTGATGATTGCCGGCGAACGCGCCGCGCCGCGCGGCACGCTGACGCTGACCGCGCCCGTGGCCGCCGGCCAGGACTTTCTGCGCCCGCTGCTCGACGAGTTCGTGGACCAGTATCCCGAGGTCACCGCGCGCCTCTACCTGCTCGACCGCCCCGCCAGCCTGATCGACGAAGGGATCGACGTCGCGTTGCGCATTGCCCACCTGGCCGATTCGACGCTGATCGCAATGCCGGTCGGCGAAGTACGCCGCGTGGTGGTTGCCGCCCCGCGCTATCTCGCCAACCATCCGCGTCTCACGGAACCTGCCGATCTCGCCCGGCACCGGATTATTTCGATGACGCACTTCGGCGTCGATTCGTGGAGCTTTCCGTCGTCGAACAATTCCGCCGCGCCACAAACCGTGCACTTCACGCCGCGGCTGATCGTCAACAGCGTGCAGGGTGCGGTGGCCTCAGCCGTCGAAGGACACGGCGTCACGCGGCTTTTCTCGTATCACGTCGCCGATCAGGTTCGTGACGCCTCGTTGAAGATCGTGCTGACCGGTTACGAGCAGGCGCCGCTCCCCGTTCATCTGCTCACGCCGCAAGGCCGTCTCGCGGTGCCGAAAGTCCGGGCTTTCGTCGACTTCGCGGTGCCGCGCCTGCGCGCCCAATTCAGCGCGCTCAAAGCGATCACCGACGCGGATTAAACCGCCACGCGAAAGAATAGCTGCCGCGCGGCGGCGATTCTCCCGTTGCGTGTTTGTTCGTAAACTGCCTGCCATGGGTAACAGCTGCGGCCAAACCTGGCTGCAACGCCAAACGCATGGAGCAGGCAATGAACTCGGAACAGAACGTGGTGCTCATCCCCGGTGCGCGGTTGCGCGCTGGATCACGGGGGGCGTGATGAATCAGCCAGCTAACGCCGCGGCCGGTGGAGCCGGGGTCGGGTTGACGAACCACACCACCAGCTACGCCGCACGAAACACACTCTACTGGCGCCGCAACCTGTTCATTTGCGTGTTCGGCTCGTTTACCACGCTCGTCAGTTTGAGCATGTTGCTGCCGTTTCTGCCGCTCTACGTGCAGCAACTCGGCGTAACTTCGCAGGCGGCGGTCGTGCAGTGGTCGGGCGTCGCGTTCGGCGCGACCTTTCTCGGCACGGCCGTCACGGCGCCGCTCTGGGGACGTCTCGCCGATCGTTATGGGCGCAAGCCGATGCTCGTGAGAGCGGCGGTCGGCATGGCGATTGTGATGTCCCTGATCGGCATGGCGCACAACGTGACCGAACTGATCGTGTTGCGACTGCTGGCCGGACTGATCGGCGGCTATGCATCGGCGTCGATTGTGATGATCGGCACCCAGGCGCCGCGCGAACGTGCGGGGTGGGCACTCGGCATCCTTTCGACCGGCTCGCTGGCCGGCAGTCTCGTGGGTCCGCTGGTGGGCGGTCTGCTGCCTTCGTTGATCAGCATTCGCAGTACGTTCTTTGCCGGCGGCGCCATGATCGCAGTCGCCGCGCTGCTGACGATCCTGTTCGTGCGCGAGGATTTTCACCCTGGTGCCGATGCCAAAGCGCCCGCATCAACCGGCTCCGCGGCGCCGAAGCTGGCCAACCGCACGGTGATGATCACGCTGCTGCTCACCGCGATGATGGTGCTGCTCGCCAATATGTCGATCGAGCCGATCATCACCGTCTATATCGCGCACCTCAATGTGCCCACGGACCATCTGGCCCGCACCGCCGGTATCGTGATGGCGTGCTCGGCGTTCGGCAGCATGCTGACCGCGGCGCGACTCGGCGCACTGGCGGATCGGATCGGCAGTTGGAACGTGATTCTCGGTTGCCTCGTGTTGACCGGACTCGTGATGGTGCCGCAAGCATTCGTCACGCACTGGTGGCAACTTGCGCTGCTGCGCGGATTGATGGGCATGACGCTGGCCGGCCTGTTGCCGTCGATCGCGAAACTGGTGCGGCAGACGGTCACCGAAAACCAGTCGGGAACGATGCTCGGATATCTTCAGTCCGCGCAATTCGCCGGTCAGGTTATCGGGCCGCTGATCGGCGGCGTGATAGGCGTGCATCTCGGCCTGCACGCTGTGTTCTTCGTCACGGGTTCGCTGTTGATCGGTTGTGCCGCGCTCGGTCAGGTTGTGCGCAATCGGCCGATGCAGGCGTGAGGGTGTCATCGCGTTCATGCGGAAGAAGCGATGCGAGGCACGTTGCCGGGCCAGGGTTGAGGCAATCGTTGAGGCCGGGGCTCGTGTGCTGGATTCCTGAGGATGGCCGCGATTCACGACCAACGAGGTCGCCGACGTAGCCGGCATTGGCTTTGACTGAACTGCTGTAATAGCTTGTCATGCGGTTTTCTGTCTTGTTCAAATCGTCGAGGGGCGGTTGATCGATGCGTCGGTTGCTTTCGAATGGCTATTGCGGCGCGATAGCCGATTGCTGGACGGTTTCTGCGTTTGCGCTCGTCGTGTCTTTGGTGGATTTTTGTTTGCGCTGCCTGGTCTTCGTTGCCGTAGGCCGGGCTTCGGCTTCGGCTTCGGCTTGAGCTTCGGCTGCGATCTGCGCCGACTCGTCAAGAAGGCACGTCGCACGCTTCGCAGTGATGCGGCTTTGAGCGACGCCCTTTGCATCCAGTGCAATCACCTGGAACAGTTCGCGGTCGCAGGTAAGATCCTGTTGATACTGCTCGCCAGTGTGGACGAGTAGTTCGAGCAGCGTCTGTTGGCGCCGACATTCCTCAAGCGTGATAGCAGGATTCCTACCTATTGTGACGGAAAAAGTGACAAGCGATACCCACGAACATCGTGCACACAGGGGTAATGCCGCCTATCCTTGGAGATAGGCGAACTGCAGGGTGCTGTTCATGATCAATTTGCGCGAACTCCGGTATGTTCGGCTCGGTACCCGCGACCTTGACGCCGCGACGAAGTATGCCGCCGATATCCTTGGATTACAGCCAGTGCGCCGCGAGGGTGGGTGGGCGTACCTGCGCTCCGATGAGCGCGATCACACGCTGGTCTATTTCGAGGGTGATCCGAACGACCATACCATCGCTTTCGATGTCATCACGAACGAGGCGCTCGAACATGCGGGTGCGGTGTTGGAGCAGAACAGTTTCCGCATACACGCCGGAAGTCGCGACGAGTGCGACCGACGTCGCGTACGCGACTTCATCAGCTTCAGAGACCCGTCGGGTAACCAGATCGAATTGGTGTGCGGCGCCCTGCATAGCGGCCGTCGTTATTTTCCGTCACGCGACGCCGGAATCACCGGCTTCAGCCATGTGGGGCTACGCACCAGCGATCCCCAACGCGACGAGATGTTCTGGACGAAACTGTGCAATGCGCGCGTTAGCGACTGGATCGGGCCTGCACCGCTGCTGAGGATCGACGAGGTGCATCACAGAGTCGCCCTCTTCCCGTCCTCGTTCGCCGGCATTCAACATATCAATCACCAGGTTGAAAGTATCGACGACCTGATGCGTGCCTGGTACATCCTGCGTGAAAAAGGGATATCGATCCGGTTTGGTCCGGGGCGCCATCCGACGTCGGGCGCCATCTTTCTTTACTTTGAGGGGCCCGACGGAATGACTTATGAATATTCGACGGGCGTTCGCCTGATCAGGCCGGACGAGGAGGCGACATGGCGCCCCCGCCAGTTCCCGTTCGATCCCACCGGCTTCTGCATGTGGGGCGCCAAACCCGACATTCCAGAGTTTCAAACCTGACGCGCGACCAGATCCATCGGTGACCGCGCAAGAACATCAAGGCCGCCGGAGACGGCGTGTGGGGAACGCGCGGGTGCAGGCTTCCTGCCGGCACCGAACTCGAAGACGGCCTTGAATGAGCGACTGCAGGGAGAATGCCATGGCGACGATCAGAACGGTCGATGTTCAGGACTTCATCAACTCGCACAAGCTATCGACGTATCAACTTCTGATCGTCGCGCTGTGTTTCCTGACAGTCGCATTCGATGGTTTCGATACGGCGAGCGCCGGATTTATCGCGCCTGCCATCAGGAAGCAATGGGCATTGAGCGCGCTTCAATTGGCGCCTGTGTTCGGCGGCGGCCTGTTTGGTCTGATGATAGGCGCGCTCCTGTTCGGTCCGCTCGCCGACCGGTTCGGACGCAAGCCGATACTCTGCCTTTCAGTCGCGCTTTTCGGTGCCATGTGCTTGTGGTCCGCCTACGCGACTTCCCTGCGCGAACTCATACTATTGCGGTTCCTGACTGGCCTGGGCCTCGGCGGAGCCATGCCGACGGCAATCACGATGACGTCCGAATTCGGTCCGGAGAAACAGCGCTCGCTATTGGTGACGAGCATGTTCTGCGGCTTCACGCTGGGTGGGGCATTGGGCGGCGTAGTCGCCTCGCAGATCCTGCCCCTGCATGGCTGGCAGGGCGTGCTGCTCTTCGGCGGAGCCATGCCACTGGTGCTACTGCCGGTTCTGGTGTGGCTGCTGCCCGAGTCTGTGCGGTACCTGGCGCTGTCCGGCCGGATGCAGGCGCAGGTGACCCGCACGCTCCGGCGCATCGCGCCTCAAGAGCCGCTCGATCATGCGACGTTCGCGGTCCCCGAGAACAAGCTCAAAGGCTCCCCCGTCCGCAATCTTTTCAGCAAAGGCGTGATCGTCGGCACCGTCTGCCTTTGGCTCACCTTCTTCATGAGTCTGCTGGTGTATTACCTGCTCACCAGCTGGCTGCCGACGGTCATTAACAACACTGGCGTCCCGCTAGGCATGACTGCGCTGATCACCGCGGTGCTGCCCTTGGGCAGCACCGTCGGCGCCGTGCTGATTGGCCGCCTGATGGACAGGCACAATCCATGTCTGGTGCTCGCAAGTTCCTATCTTGTGGCCGCCGTGTTTATCCTGCTTATCGGCGTTGCTTCGACGTTGCCGATGCTGGTGTTCGCAGTCTTTGGGGCGGGTCTTGGGACGGGCGGCTCGCAGACTGGTGTCAATGCGCTGGCGGCGGCCTACTATCCAACCTTCAGCCGCAGTTCCGGCGTAAGTTGGGCGCTAGGCATTGGCCGGGTGGGTTCGATCGTAGGCTCGATGGTTGGTGGAGTGCTGCTAGCCATGCATCTGGGCCTGCCCGCGATGTTCGTGCTGGTAGCGATTCCTGCTATCGTCGCTGCACTCAGCATGTTTGGCATGGCGCGCCATGAGGCAACACTCAAGGCGTCTGAACTTGCTCGAGCGCTCCCTGGTTCCCTCAAGCTTTAGGAGACCGTCAGCGCTGAATGGGTACGTCGCAATTTTGCCGAAGGTAATCCCTTCGGCCCTTCATTCAACGTCACGGACGTTGATTGCGACGGCACGCTGACCGACCACTCCGGGATGGCATTCGGACGTTTGTGCCTTTCCATCGGTTGGGCAGCTTCCAGGGCCGCCCCTTTGCTCAGCTCGACGCATGAGCGGCAAAGCACGAAAATTGCCGAACGGTAAGAACGCTGGCAAACCATAATTGCGCAGACAGTCGGGTGCAATTCAAACGCCACCAGGCTTGCCCAATCAATGTAGCCTTGCTATCGAAGCGCCGTTCTGGCCGGGACGAAACGAATAGTGCACCTCATGCATCGGCCGCTCTTTCGGAGGGAGGATTCGTTTAAATGAACAATGTTGCTCTCGCATGCGTGGCAGTTCTAGGGCTTCTACTTTTCGGCCTCGGATTATCCATCTCGGCAATGCGTTTTCGTGAAGGCACCAACTCAGGCTGTGAGCCGGACCCCGCGAATCTGCTACACAAGCTCGTCCGTGCTCATGCCAATACAGCAGAGTACGCGCCGTTCCTCGCATTGCTGTTTCTCTATCTTGGTGCGCGATCGCCTTCGACAGCGACAGTGTCGCTGATCGTCGCGGCAACCGCGTGCCGTTGCTTGCTCGTCGTCGGACTGATCGCATGGCCAACGATGGCAAAACCCAACCCTTTCCGGTTCGTCGGCGCACTTGGGACCTACCTGGCCGGTGTGGCGCTATGTGCGATGCTGCTGCGTTGAGATGCGACAGACAGGCTGATCGGATAGATACGCAAATATCCGCTGTTCGAAATACAAGAGACGATTAACTCCTGTTCGTGTCGTCGGCCCGTTGCGGTTCGCATGTGCATGCACATAAGCACGCGCGGCGCCGCCATGTCTCACTGCGCACCCGTGTTACAGATGAATCGGCTGAAGCACCGTTCTCCTTTCGTTAAGCCACAAAACAAGTTCATCGACACGCATGGCTTTCGCAAACAACCAGCCCTGTCCATACTGAACGCCTCGCTCGACCAGGTATTCAACCTGAACATCGCGCTCGACGCCCTCCGCCACGATCTCCACCCCCAGTTCGTGAGCCATCGCGATGATATGAGGCGCGACGATGCTCGATGCTGCGTCCTGCCCAATAGTGTCGATAAATGACTTGTCGATTTTCAGGACGTCGATCGTAAAGGTTTGCAGATACGACAGGCTGGAATACCCGGTTCCGAAATCGTCGATATAGACCGGGTGACCCGCATCCCTGAATGCAGCGATTGTTTGCCGCGTTGCATCGGCGTCCATGAAACTTCGCTCTGTTGCCTCGATCCTGATCTGGGCAGGCCGGATGCCTGTTTCCCTCAGGCGGGCGGTGAGAACGTTCAGGAAACGGCGCGTCCGCAAATCCTCGCTGCTCACGTTGATGGAGACGTAGAACGAAGGACGCGAGCGCAAGAGCGTCGACAGATCATCGAGCGTCTTGTCCAGCACGAGGTCCGTCAACGGTTGAATCAGGCCGTTTTGCTCCGCGACCGCAACAAAAATTTCCGGCGAGATGTTGCGTCCGTTCAAATTCCATCTGACGAGCGCTTCCACGCCAACGCATTCGCCGCTCGTGAGGCGAACGATCGGCTGAAAAAACACGTCGATTTTCTTGCGTACTATCGCCCATTCGAGCGTCGCCGGAAAGGAGAGCTGCCGCGAGATTTGCCTGAACGCAATCCAGCCGAGCACGCCTCCAACAACGACACCAATCGAAAGCCACATCACGAGCAAACCAAGCCAGTGACCCACGAGGCTGCTACGCGGAGACTTGACTACCACACCGAGGGGCCGGCTTGCCGAACGGGCGACAGCATAGTGCCATTGTTCGTTGTTCACATGCCCAGCGAGCTTCCACGCGCTGAGCATATCGTCGCCGTCCGCGCCCGATGACAACGCCAGGATTGTGTTTGTCTCGACATTGATCGCTGCGATCGGTCTTTGGGCGGGATCGATAAGGTCGACGTAGGACTGCGGGTCAATCGAGACGTACTTCCCATTGCGGCCAATCTGAATATCCTGACGCTCGTCGCTGACGGGGTTCTTCTGCCTGTACCAGAGCTGATAGCCGTCCTTGCTCCGCCAATCGGGTGGAGGCATCGTCAGATGCTGCGCCCGAACGTCGCCCGAAAGCGGAGAGCAGAGGTACTCTCCTCCCCCGTATGCACCTGCGTCCTGCACGTAGCGGTAATTGAAAATCACGTGAGCGAACTGCGCGATCTGCACAGGGGAGCAGAGACCGCCGGGGCGTGCCTCCATATCCGCGATAGCAGCGAACGCCTGGTAGGTGACGAGCTCCGTGCGCATCACCGCTTTCGCGGCAAACTGCTGCAAATCCTCCTGCTCGCGAAGTTCTGCATCCTCGTCGGCGATATAGATGCTGGTGAGTACCGGGGCAACCGTAACGATGCAGCCCAGTGCGACGGAAGCAGAAATAAGCGACATCCGCTTGATCATCTCGCAAGTCCCGTCGTAAATAACCGTTGAGGAGACCTCGCACCACAAGAGCAGCATGCTCAAGGTCGCACGCGTGGAATTACGATGCCAAGATGAAGGATAGTATCCGGCGCCATTTTTTCAATGCGCCCGATAATTGCGCCCAGTATCCGCGCCCAGGCGAATGCGAGCAGTCGATCCGCGGCGGCACGCGGGCGTTTGCAGGTTCGTCGTCTGAATCCGCTTCACGCCTTGAGTCGATCAGTCAGGCATGTCGTGGGGGAAACGCGTGATTCGCAAGGAGAGGCGCGCTCATTCCCGAGTCGCTATCGACTGTAATTGGCTATCACGGCGTGTATTGCCGGATCATTCATGTTTGCGCGTGTCACCGTCACCACGTCGACAAACAGCTTTGGACGAGGCGCATGACCCTGCAAGGCGGCGAACAGCGTCTCGACCGCCTGATAACCCATACGGTAGGGATCCTGCACAATGTCCGCGTATATCGTGCTGCGCTCAAGCGCACCCAGAAATTCCGGACGCCAATCGAATACGACCAGACGCGGACGAGTGCTGACAGGCATCTCTTCGACCACGTGCAAGGCCCCGTAGGCCGTCGTCTCGTTCGGAGCGAAGACCGCGTCGAGGCGCCCTATGTCGCCGGACAGAACCTTGCGCACCCGTGCTTCCGTCTCGCGAAACTGATACCCGACATAGGGGGCAATGACCACGCGCCACTCCATTTCACGGGCGACGCTCAGGAAACCCTCTTCACGCGCGGTTGTCGAACTGATAGTCGGCGCGAGTCTCAGCACGGCGATTCTGGCGCCCTTGTGCAGAACGGGGACCAGACTCAGGGCCGCCGTTCTACCTGCCGCGAAATTGTCGGTGCTGACCGTGGAAATCGCGTTGTAATCCGTGCTGCTCCGGTCGACGAACACCGTAGGAACGGCGAGCGAAACAGGTGTCGCCACATCTTGCAGTGGCTCGGGCGCCAACACGATACCCGCTACGCCGCTCTTCACCAGGTAGTCGAGCATTCTCAACTGGATATTGGGCTGTGCGCCGAGTGACGTTCCGTCGGAAGGACTGCGCATGACCAGTTCGACATGGAGATCGTCGGCGGCACGGTGCATGCCCTTGCTCATCGGCGCCCAGAAATCCAGGCCCGAGCCCGCGAGCACCACACCGATCTGGATGGCAGGCGCGGCCTGCACGGCCCCCGCCAATGCAATCATTACTGTCAGGAGTGAAAGCGTTCTGCGCATTAAGTATTGACGTGGTACCTGATATGGGTTCTGCTCTCACGCAGCGCCCCTAGGGCCGCATCTGATTTAGCCTCTGCCATCGTGCATCGTGGAATCAGTCGGATGACCTGTCTCAAGGATTGGGAAATTAAATGTGTCCGACGGATGTGTCAATGCATTTCAGATATTCGCCTCCTGGCCTGCAGTTGGCCACGACGAGCGGAAAGACCGAGGTCATTCCCTTAGCTGCAGTGCGCAAATCATGTCCTGCATTGCGGGGACGAAGACGCAGGCGGACGAATCGTTATCAATTGGCGCGGCGTAATTGATCGAAAGGATCGAGACGTCGTTCGCCAAGATACGGACACCGCATTATTCTGCGATCGACTTCCTGTCCATGGGACTCACGTCATAACGGATATCAGCATGAACAAACTGTTACCACTGACGATTGCCATGCTTGCCGGATGTATTATCAGTTTCGGAACCGCACGCGGCGCCGACAGCAAGGATGCACAGCCATGTAGCGCGGCAAATGCTCCGAACGCACATGGAGCTTTTTTCCCACAGTTTTTCCTTCCGGACCAGCAAGGGGAGCCTGCGATGCCGACCACGACCGTCCGCAGCTTTTCAACGCAGGGTTGCTCCGTCGCAGTTCTCAAGGGCGAACGAGGAACCGCGCGGGTCGGCGGCGACACGATCGAACTGAAGGACGGAGCCGTCTATGTGAACGGCATTTCCTATGGCGCCGTTACACCAGCGCAAACGGTCGAATACGACGTTACGCGAGACAAACGCACATTGGCGGTGGACGGCAAAGCCCGTTCGCCCGCGCGCTGACCCTCCGGTCCTGGCCACGCGCTACGGTTTCACCGCGTAATGCGCCAGTTCCATAGCAGTCGTGGCGGGTACGCCCTTTCCGGCCATGCGGCCTTGAAACTCCTCCCGGACAACGCGCTTGACGCTCGGGGCATACCACAGTGTCTCCGTCATCGGCCCGCCGCCGGCGCCGGATTGCGGCGACCAGACTCCCGTCATTCTGATCCTGATCGCGGAGAATGAGCCGGCCCTTGTCTTGATCGTCTCCACCTCTTCCACTTCGCACTGGGCGCGCCGCAGTACAGTCGCACCCGCTGCACCAACGGCCTGGCAGTCCGCCTCGTAGTGCGCTCCGGTTCGCAGTGGAAAATGCAGCGCGATACCGCAGGCATGCTGGTCGGCGCCGTTGGGGATCACGTTTGCTTCAGGGGTGAGTTCCACACGCCCGCCTCCGGGCGCAATCAGAAGCGATGCACTCCCGTCGGCATGGACCGACGTCACGGTTTGCGTGATGGTTTTACTCTGTCCAGACAGCAGATCGGACCACAGATAGGTCCAGTTGTCTCCCACCCTGTAGTGCGGTACATCCTGAGGCAGAAGGACGGACTCTGCATCGGCCGCGAAACTGGCTGAGGCGTTAAACCCCGCCGCCAGCAGGCACACCGCCGCCCATGAGCCGATCTGCACGGACGAGCGCATGCTTTCGATTGCTTTCATGTTTCCCCTCTCTTGTTGACGGATTCGGGTTAAATAGGCGCGAATTGATTTCGACCATTTGCAAAATCAACCGTTCCGAGGTGAATGAGCCTTGTCGCATATCGGGGAAAATACCGGCTGATTCCAGCCTCGATGACGAACTACTACTTGATTCAATGCGCATACATACCGGATCATTCTTCCCGGGTTACAAGACCATGTACGCAGATACCACCTGGCAAACCGGTTGAAGGAAATTATTTGCCGTGACATCGGCGTCACCTTAGGTCAAGATTTGTGCCGGGGCCGTGGCAAATAACTTCGACAGGTTGGTAAATTGGGGCGCACAAATGCGCGCGCCACATAATCCAGATCATGCCGCGCGATGCATCAACCGTTTCAACGCCGGAACCTTGCCTGAGAAACCCGGTAAATCCTTTATTCTGGAAATAATGGACGCAACGAGAACACCTCCGCGAAGCGCCCGCACGTTGGTGCCGATCCGCCTATTTCTTGCCCAGGTGTTCGCTCCTGCGTTGCGAAACCTGCAATACGTCAGCCGCCGGATGCGCCCCTTCTCGATCATTGCGATCGTCGGCTTCCCGCTCTATTACTATATCTGGAACGACCTTTTTCCCCAGCCTTACGAGAACCTGCCACTGCGGCTGGTCGGCTCCGCGCTGTTTATTCCCATTCTATTTTCCGAGCGCTGGCCATCCTGGGCGAGAAAGCTCTTGCCGTACTACTGGTATGCGACAATTTTTTACTCACTGCCGTTCTTTTTCACGTTTATGCTGTTGAAAAACAATGGCTCAAACGTCTGGATCGAAAGCGCGCTGATTGCCGCTTTTGTCATGGTGTTGCTGCTCGACTGGCTCATGCTGCTGCTCAATTTTCTGATCGGCATTGCGCTCGCGTATCTCGCCTATTGGGCAACAACCGACGTTGTCAGTGTGAATTCCACGTATCTCGTTCATCTGGCGATTTTTTCGTTCGCTATAGCGATCGGCGTCGTCGCCAACTATGACACGGAGCGTATCCGGGTCGAGCAGGAGCGGGCAATGCTGGCAACTGCCGGCAGCATTGCCCATGAACTGCGTACGCCGCTGCTCGCCATCCGCGCCGGCGCCGCGGGCCTCGGAAGCTACCTGCCTTTGCTGCTCGAAACGTACGGCATCGCGCAAGACAGCGGGCTACGTGTTCCCAGGATCCGCGTCGCCCATCTTCATTCCATGGACGGAGTGCTCTCCCGCATTGAACAGGAGGCCGTTCATTCCAATACCATTATCGACATGCTGCTCGCGAACGCGCGGTTCACCGACGGGCATTCCCAACAGATTGCACGGTGCTCGATCAGGCAATGCGTGCAGACCGCGCTCGACCGCTATCCATTTCGCGCAGGCGAGCAACAACGGGTGCTCACGGACCTCATCAACGACTTCACGTTCGAAGGTTCGGAGATGCTAGTGGTCCATGTGCTGTTCAATCTGCTAAAAAATGCGTTCCGCGGCATGGCAAATGTCGACAGCGCGCTGATCTCGATCCGGCTGGCGTCCGGACCACGCGTGAACCAGCTCCTCTTTCGCGATACCGGCGTCGGCATCGCGTCCCATGTGCTTCCCCACATCTTCACGCGTTTCTATACGTCATCGGCTGAAGCAGATGACGCCTCCGTCGGCACCGGCATCGGACTCGCATTCTGTCGTGACGTCATGCGTGTGATGGGCGGCTCCATCGACTGTACGTCTATCGAGTTCATGTATACCGAATTTGTGTTGACCTTTCCCAGACCATGACAATGGATACGATCAAACCATTTTATTTTCCGACAACGGTCGCGTTCGTCGACGACAGCGCGGCATTCCTGTCGAATCTGTGCCTGCAACTCGAACCGAGCCTTGCCTTCCGGCTCTTCAGTTCGTCAAGGGAAGCCCTGCAGTTCGTGAATGAACGCCCTCGTCCCGGTGCACACGAGGAACAGATCTTCGCTCCGTACCGTGATCGAACCGATGAGGATGAAGCTCAGCAGGTCATCGCAATGAACGTCGACACCGTCCGCAATCAGGTGTTCGACGATGACCGGTTTCAGGCGACATCGGTGGTGGTCGTGGATTACGACATGCCCGGGCTGAACGGTCTTGAATTCTGCCGCGGCATTACAGACCCTGCTGTACGCAAGATCATGCTGACCGGCAAGGCGAACGAGCACATCGCGGTGGAGAGCTTCAACGAAGGCATCATTCATCGCTTCATTCGCAAGCAGGACATGTCGGCTGTCAGTGCATTGAATCGTGCGGTGCGCGATATGCAGCATGCCTACTTCGATAACCGGTGTCAGTCCATCCTCGACACGTTGGTGACATCGGAATATACGTTTTTGCGTGACGAAGCGCTGGTCGCGCGGATAAGAGAACTCTTCGATTCGCTCGGCATCGTTGAACACTATCTTTCATACTCGCCAAACGGGCTACTCATGCTCGACAGTGCCGGCAAGTCCTATCTGCTGATTGTCCACACGAACGAAACGCTGCGGGGCGTACGCGAGATAGCCAGCGTGCAAGGCGCACCCGTGGCCTTTTTCGACGCCCTGGAAAGCGGCGGCCGATTGCCGTACTTCTGGCGAACCAGCGGGTACTTCCCTGCGGACGACATCGCGTGGGAGAGCTATATGCACCCGGCAACACGGTTTACAGGGCAACAGGCTTACGTTTATGCCGTGATTCCCAACCCGCCCGGATTCGATCTGAGCCACGTGCTGAGTTACGACCGCTATCTTGAGTGGCTGGACCGCGACATACAGAAAACATGGAGTTCACTCACGTGAACTCCATGTCATGCCGCTATCAGACCGCTAACGCACTGTCTGCCATACTTTGCTCGTCGCTGTGTTTGCGGGACGACGGCCGCTCCCCGAGGCGGCGGGTGGAAGGCCATCTGTCAAGCTCGACCTCGCCGCGAATGTCACGACAGACGCTCACGATCTTTTCGATCTGAGCGTCGGTCAACGCAGCGTGGATCGACAACCGGATCAGCGCACGATTGCGCGCCGTCGCCGGCGCACAAAACACAGAACCGAAAACACCCCGTGATTCCAATGCATCGCGTAGCACGATCGTACGCTGCTCCGTACCCGCTTCGAGCGCGATGATCTGGCTCTCGCCGCCATTCAGGTTATACCCAAGCTCGCTCAACTGCTCCCGCAACCAGGCGGCATTCGAAGCAAGTCTCGTGCGCCGTCGGCCGGCACCTTCGATCACCGACAGCGTCGCGTCCAGCCCGGCGATCTCGTAAGGCAACAGCGTGGAACTGAAGATCGCAGGATTCGACTCGAACTTGAAGTACTCCTGGAAATCGGCTGGACAGGTGATAAAACCGGCCCGGCCGACAAAAGCCTTCGCAAGACTTGCAGTGCGAAATGCGACACGAGACTCCAGTCCGAGTTCGACAACGAGTCCCGCTCCACCCGGACCATGCGTGCCGAGCGAATGCGATTCGTCGACCACGAACACGCATTCATGCCTGTCGCACACATCGGCGAACGCGACAAGCGGGCATACGCTACCGTTCGTGCTGTAAACCGAGTCGACCAGCACGACCCCTTGCCCATACCGCACGATCTGTTGCTCGAGATGCGCCGCATCGTTGTGCCTGAACGGTATCGGGATCGCACCCGCACTACGGATACCCTCCCACAACGACATGTGCGCCATCATGTCCACGTAGATGGGCGTTCGTGCCGAAGCGATCGACTGGATCAGCCCGATGTTCGCCGCATAGCCCGACTGACACAACACCCCTGCCTCCGCGTGCATGAAGGTCGACAAGCGGCTTTCGAACTTCAACTGCGGACAATCGCCGTGCAGGAAGATGCCCGACATCAACAAGCCACTACCGTCCGAACGCAAGGTTCGGCCCATGCTGCGAATGATGTCGGGGTGACGCCCGATGGCGAGGTAGTCGTTGCTCGACAGATGCAGCGCCTCCGGCCCCGGGATACGACCGCGCATGATGTGCCCGCCTCCCCACGTCTCCTCCACCCGCTCCCGGTAATATTGCTCGACGCGTGATGCCACAAAGGCAGGAAGCGACGGTGATGCGTCGTTCATTTTCAAGCGGTCAGAAACGGCTTTCATTTTTTGGCTCCATTAGGTTAACTGCTGCCCCGTAGCGGACAGCAGGCCTATAGTGAGCCAGTCGTTTTTCTCCGTGTGGTCTGTCACTGACACATCTGCGTGCAGTTCAGCCGATGCGCATGTGGTTCGACGAAACCGTGCTGCGAAGACAATCCGGTTGCGTGCAGTCGATCATTAGCTAGTGAATTTCAGCCTGTTTATGCGGATTGCATAAAACGAAGTTCGGCACGAACACATTGCTGCCATCGACGATTGCCATGCTTGCCAGATGTGCTATCAATTTCGGAACCGCACATAGCGCCGACAGCAAGAATCCTGCCCCGTAACTTGTCGGCGATACGCTGAACACAACGCAGACTGCGCCAGATGGTTTCGAAGAAGATTCCACCGATCATGGATGCCAGGAAATCTGGCTGATCGGCCATTCACGTGAATGATCACTACGTTCAGGAGAGCACCGGTCATGCTCGAGAAAAAACGAATTCATGCTGTGTTCCTCGCCGCGGCGATCGCCACGATTGCGCCGGCCTGTCAGGCGCAAAACACCACCGACTGGCTGGCGAACACCTATGGCACCCTTGCCGCCCACGTCGGTAACACCGCGCGTTCCATGTGGGTCGCGCCCAACGGCGTCATCTATACGGCCTCGATGTGGGACGAGTACGAAGGTGGCGTCGCGATCTACCAGAACGGCAAGAGCCTCGGCTCGATCGGCGCGCACGGCGAGTTTCAGGGCAGCGCGATCACGGGCAACGCAACCTCGATTTTCGTGGCGCTGCAACCCGGCGGGTCGTACGGAAGCGGCGCGGTGGGACGATATAACCGCACTACCAAGACCCGCGATCTGTTGATACAGGTCAGTGCGTTGAACAACCAGCCTAAGGTCGACGTCGTCACCGGACTCGCCACGACGGGCTCGCTCCTCTATGCGAGCGACTTCTATGGCAATCGCGTCCGTATCTTCACGACCGACGGTGTCTGGAAGCGGGACATCAACATCTCGAGCCCGGGCGCGCTCGCACTGGATGGCGCAGGCAACGTCTGGGTCGCGCAGAAGAGTGAGGGCTCGATCGTCGAGTTCAGCCCAACCGGCGCCTTGCTCAATACCATCCGGATGCCCGGCGGGTCGCAGCCGTCGGCGCTCTATTTCGATGCGTCATCGGGGCAACTCATGGCCGGAGACGAGGGCCCCGACATGAACATCAAGCGCTATACGCTCTCGGGCACGCCGACGCTGGCCGGTACGTTCGGCATTCAGGGCGGCTATCTCGACACCACGACGGGGATCAAAGGCCAGGTCGGCGCGAAGCGCTTTACCCGCGTCGCCGGTATCGGCAAGGACACCGCCAGCAACCTCTATGTGCTCAACAACCCGTGGGGCGGCAGCTGGGACCTCGGCCGCAACGGCGGCACCGACATTCATGCGTATAACAGTGCCGGCAACCTGCGGTGGACGCTTCGGTCGCTCAACTTCGAAGGCGTCGCCGCTCCGGACCCGGCCACGGACGGCGCCTCGTTCTATGGCGGCACCAACCTCTACGCCGGCACCGCTGGCGGCACCTTCGTCGCGAACACGGTCGATCCGTTCACCTACCCGTCGGATCCGCGCATCAACCTCAACGATCGCGCACGGGACGAGCACTTCGGCCAACTTGCCGCCGTCGGCGCCAACCGGATCCTCGTGGCGTCCAGCCAGAATCCCGATACGTTCTACTTCTTCCACTTCAATGCCGCGAATGGCTACATCGCGATACCGGACGCCACGCTTCCCGGTACGGCCTTCAATACGACTGCCTCGGTCAGGGACGGATTCTGCCTCGACAGCAAGGGAGGCGTGTGGGCCGGCCTGGACAAGACCGGCTCCATCTACCACTACCCGCTAACCGGCTTCGACGCCGGCGGCAAGCCGACGTGGGGCGCCGGTGTCCCCATCCGCATTCCCGCGAGCGTCCAGCCGTTGACGCGCATCGTCTACCTCGCGGATAGCGACACCATGATTCTCGGACAGGGCATCGTCGGGAGTACGGACTGGACGTCGATCGGCACGCGGATCGAGGTGTATCACGGCTGGAGCGCGGGCAACACCACGAAACCCAATCCGGTGATCACCCTTCCCCACGCCGGCGCCAAGTCGATTGACGCGGCCGGCAGCTATCTCTTCGTCGGCTACTGGTTCAGCGGCAGCGGGCAAGCCCTGCCTAACATCGACGCGTTCAATCTCGCCACGGGCAACCTCGACGCCACCCTGGTCAACACCAATACTGCTGCCGTGGACGCCAGCAGCGCCCTCGATTCGATGTACGGCGTCAAGGCCTACCTTCGCTCGACGGGCGAATACGTGGTCACGAAGAACAACGTCAAGGGCTCCAGCATCACCGTCTATCGCTGGACGCCCTGATCGCCGGACGGCCGGTGGCGCGCCTGCAGACGCGGCGCGGACCGGCCGCCCATCGCGTAACGCCGTTAGCGGCGCTGCGCGTCAATTTGCTGCCGCAACTGTTTTTCGTTCTCCTGGAGTTCCGGCGTAAACGCTTCGCCGAAATCCGCGGGCTCGAAGAAGGGGCGAATTTCGATTTCCGAATCGCTGGTCATCGGGTTCGGGCAGCGGCGAACCCATTCAATCGCTTCGTCCATGGATTGGACTTGCCAGATCCAGTACCCCGCAATCAGTTCTTTAGTTTCGGAAAATGGACCGTCGACGACCGTTCGGTCTTTGCCGGAAAACTTGACGCGCACGCCCTTCGAGCTCGGCTTCAGTCCGTCGCCGCCTTGCATGATGCCCGCTTTGACGAGTTCCTCGTTGTATCGGCCCATCGCCTCGATCAGTTCCATGCCCGGCATCTGGCCGGCTTCGGATTCAGGGGTCGCCTTGACCATGACCATCACGCGCATTTCGATGCTCCTGTAAGAAAAGTGATTCTCAGATTATCTCCAAAGACTTTCGGCGTCTTCAACCTGACGACGTATGAGCGCGCTCGAAATCGACAGTCAAAGCCGGCTAGCCCAAAGAAATTTTCATCCGGGCGCGGCGGGCATATTTCCAGATCGACGTCAACGGCGTAGCGCGCTGAAAGGACGACGATTTTCGAGCGATAACTTTCCGTGCCTTACCGATGAGCGAGATGGGGCGGGAATCCGCCCCTTACCAGGCATTTGGAAGTGTTGTCATCGCTTACCCTGAATGCTCAATTCGTAAGGAGATCAGGCATTATGAGCATACAAAGTGTGAGCGGTTCTCAAACCAGCACAGACCTGCTTTCTATCGGCGCCGCTCGTCGCCCGGCAGGCGGCCATCGCGAAGGGCCGCCGCCCTCGTCGTCTTCGTCGAGCGGCTCGACGGACTCGAACCCGCTGTTGTCGGCACTCGAGGCGGCGTTGTCGACGCTTGGAATTGGCAGCACGTCGTCGACCGCGGCTACCTCGGGCACGGCGAGCACAACGGCTTCCTCGACCTCATCCAGCACCGCGGCTTCTTCCACCTCTTCCACCTCTTCCACCTCTTCCACCTCTTCCACCTCTTCCACCTCTTCCGCCTCCACGACGGATTCGTCGTCGACCAATGCGGTTTCCGGCGCGCTACAGGCCTTTCTCGGGGCGCTGTTCCAGGCACTCGGGTCGATTCAGCAAGCCGGCAATGGCGACGGCTCCACGTCTGATAGCACGAGCGGTTCGACGAACTCGATCGCGACGTCCTCCTATGGCGATATTGGCGGTGCGCTGAACGCGCTCGCCCAGGAACTCGGGTCGGGCACCACGACAGGTTCGAGCGCCTCATCCAGTACCTCGGATGCAAGTAGCGGGTCTTCGTCGTCTTCGTCGTCTTCTTCGCAGGCCTCGACGCTGCAGACGGATTTCCAGGCGCTGTTGAGCTCACTCGGCGACAGCGGCTCGGGGACGTCGTTGCAGTCGTTTGTGCAGACGCTCGCGGATAACCTCAAGGGACATCCGCATATGCAAACGGTTGGGAGCCTGGTGTCGACTACGGCTTGAGGCAACGATAGTACCGGCGGTTTTTCGTCCATCCCGATGATGTCACCAGGATGGACGGACAGCGCTCATCGTCGCTGGGATCAGGACGTGAAGAATAAACTGGCGAACGTTGCCACACGCATCCGGACCCGGGCAATCCGGCTGGGGATGCCGTGACTTCGACACTTTCCTCACCGCTCACCAGGGAACGACTCTTCCCAGGTAGTCCAGATAATGCAATCCGGGGCGCCCTTCGTATGCCTCCATCGTGTTCAGCACGTTCGGGATACTTTCCTCGATGCCCAGACGCGCATCGGGACCGCCCATGTCCGTCCTCACCCATCCCGGCGCCATCAGAAGCAAGGTTCTCGCGTCGTTTCGGTGGCGCGCCGCAAAGCCGCGCATGAACATGTTGAGAGCAGCCTTACTGCCCCGGTAGACGTCGTATTTGCCGTTATCGTTGTTTGTGAGGCTCCCCTGCCCGGACGACATGACACCAATCGTTCCGGTCTCATGCACGAGATCCTGAAACGCCTCGACGACTCTCATCGGACTCAACGAGTTCGTCACCATGACGCGCACGAACTCCCCGGTCGAGACATCGGCGATCGTTTCACCATCTTCGTTCTTGACGCCTGCGTTCACAAAAAGTACATCCAGTCGTCGATCCGTGAGACGACCGTGCAGCGCGGCGACCTGGTCGGGCATCGTGATGTCGACCGCTTCTACTTCAAGTGCGCCCTGGCTGCTTTCCGAGAGCAGGCGCAGCTTGTCTGTCGAGCCCGCCCGCCCCGTGGCAATCACTTTCCAGCCACGCTTGAGGTATTCCTCGACCATGGCGAATCCGAGGCCGCGGGATGCGCCGATGAGGAGGACGGTTTTCCGCGGAGAGTTGTCTTGCATTGCTGGCTCCCTGTGAGTGAGACCCGATAGAACGCGGCTTCGAAGCGCGACGCGTTCGGTCATGAGTCGGTACATCGAATATATCGACGAGGGAGACAGGGCGGAAGACGCAACCGTTGCACTTATAACCTGCACCAAACGCCATGTCTCGACGGATGATGCTAGGATCAGGCATGTCAGAACCCGACCTGAATTTACTCATTGCGCTCGACGTATTGCTTGCCGACGGCAGCGTGGTCGGTGCTGCGCGTCGGCTGGGATTGAGTGCCTCGGCAATGAGCCGAACCTTGACCCGGCTTCGCGAGGCAACCGGCGATCCGCTATTGGTGCGGGCGGGGCGACGCATGGTATTGACACCTCATGCGGAAGCACTGCGTCAGCGCACTCAGAATGCGGTTCATGAGGCACGCGCCGTACTTCGCCCCTCAACCACGGAACCGGATTTTTCGACGTTGCAGCGAACCTTCACCATTCGCGCCAACGACGGCTTTGTGGATGCGCTCGGTGCCGCACTGATCGCTGCGGTGACCGCGGCGGCGCCACTCGTGCGTTTGCATTTTGCGCCCAAGCTCGAGAAAACCGCGGCGTATTTGCGGGACGGCTCCGCTGATCTCGAGGTTGGTGTTCTGGGTGAAATGGGCCCGGAAGTCCGGGTGCAGGCATTGTTCCGGGATCGCTTTCTTGGCGCGGTCAGACAGGGACATCCGCTCGCCATGGAGCGCGAGGTGACGGCCGAACGGTACACGGCCTTCGGCCATGTGGTCGCCTCACGACGCGGTCGCACAAGCGGACCGGTCGATGAGGCGCTGGCCGCTTTAGGGCTTGAGCGAACGATTGTCGCCGTCGTGCCGAGTTTTCTCGCGGCGCTCGCCGTGGCGCGCGCCTCCGACCTGATAGCGCTCGTGCCTGCGTCGCTTCTGGGCAATCGGCCTGAGCCCGCATTCGCCACCACTTACGCCTTCGAGCTTCCCGTGACGACCGGGGAGATCACGGTATCGCAGATGTGGCATCCTCGTCTGGAGGCCGATCCTGTTCATCGCTGGCTTCGGCAGCTTGTGCTAGGCGTATGCCGGGAACGAGAGCACCGGTGAGACGGATCCGGGCGATCGGTCGAACCACTTTTGGCAACCGCTGCCCGTCGGTAATCGACAGCACGCGAGCCGTAGTTGCCTGACGATGTTCTCAAGGTCGATGGCAGATCCTGGATCAGGTAGTGGCCGTTCCGATCGCAAGCGCCTCCTTCAAAACATCATATGTAACGCCCGCCGCAATCGCCTGCGCGCCCGGTCAACCCAGACTTTGACTTCCCTCCCCTCTGCCATACACTAGATTCGAAGCACGCTACTCATCGCGGAGCACAAGGAGAACAACCATGACTCCCTGGGAAATCCAAGGCACCGAACTGGTCAACTGCAATTGCTCATACGGTTGCCCGTGCCAATTCAACGCACTGCCGAACAACGGGTTCTGCGAAGCGATGGGCGCCATCTCGATCGGCAACGGTTACTACGGCGACGTGCGACTCGACGGCCTCAATATCGCGGTCGTGTTTCACTGGCCGGGACCGATCCACGAAGGCAAGGGCAAGTGTCAGCCGATCGTCGACGAACGGGCCAGCCCGGAGCAGCGCGAAGCCGTTCTGAAAATCATGACGGGGCAGGACACCGAACCGTTCGCCACGATGTTCTCCGTATTCGCATCGACGCTCGAGCAGGCATTCGATCCGATCTTTACGAAGATCGACTTCGATGTCGATGTCGATGCCAGACGCGGCCGGATTCATGTCGAGGGCGTATTCGACCTCGTCGGCGAACCGATCCGCAATCCGGTGACGGGCGACGAGCATCGCGTTCGAATCGACTTGCCGCACGGCTTCGAATACGAGCTTGCCGAAATCGGCTCCGGCACCAGCCGCTCGCAAGGAAACATCGCACTGGATCTCGAGGGGACTTACGCGCAGTTCGCGCGACTGCACCTGAATAACAAAGGACCGATCCGGCATCGCGCCGCGGCATGAGCAGCGTCGAAAATATCCTCGGACGCGAGCGCGTCATCACCGCGCTCGGCATCGTCGCGGTCGTCGCGGTGTCGTGGGCCTACTTGTGGACGGGCGCCGGGATCGGCATGTCCGCACTCGATATGACGGCCGTCGCGCTGTTCCCGCATCGACTGGCGGACGGCGGCGGGGGAATGGATCCGTCGCTGCCGACCGTGGTCCTCATGTGGTGGGTGATGATGATCGCGATGATGACGCCCAGTGCGGCGCCGCTCGTCCTGTTGTATCGACGCGTATTGCGGCACCACGATGCGATCGAGGCCAGGTCGGCCATCCCGTCGTTGTTTCTGCTGGCCGGCTATCTGAGCGCATGGCTCGCATTCTCGATCTGCGCGGCATCGCTGCAAAAGGTGCTGCAGCCGACCGGCCTCATTTCGGAAATGATGTTGTGGTCGAAGAGCGCGCCCCTTTCCGCGATCGTTCTGGCCGCGGCGGGCGTCTATCAGTTCTCGCCGCTCAAGCACGCCTGCCTGACGCAGTGCCGTTCACCCGTGAATTTCCTGACCGCGCACTGGCGTAGAGGCGTCGCAGGCAGCTTCCTGCTCGGGATGCGTCACGGCATTTACTGCGTGGGCTGCTGTTGGCTGCTGATGGCCTTGTTGTTTGTCGGCGGCATCATGAATCTCGTCTGGATCGCCGCGCTGTCGCTCATCGTCTTCGTGGAGAAAATCCTGCCCGGCGGTGAGCGTGTCGGCCGCGTGCTGGGCGTCGTGCTGATCGCCTGGGCAGGCGCCACCCTGCTGGTGTGATCGGCTTTTTCTCTTCCCACACGGTCATTCAAACGACCGAACCGCCAATCGATCTCTCCAACCACGATCGAGTCGGCTCCCCGATACGCAGATCGCGAATCGAAACAACATGAAAGGTTTCCGACGCCAATCATTCATACGTGCGTGATTGAATGATTGCGCTTGCTGTCATGCAACTACCGCGTGGCTCTCTATTGTGGGATCGGCTCAGCGTCGTGAAGCCGGTTGGATAAGCCATCCCGAGCGCCGCGATTCTCTTTGGGTAACACTACTGGGAGCCACACAATGCTTTGGCGTCGGATTGCCTTTATTTCGCTCACGGCTGTTGCGCTTGCGACGACGGCTGCATGGAGCGCCAGCGAAGACCACGACGGGGACCAGCATGACGCCCGGCGGGATGACGTCCATACAGCCACACCGATCAAGCATCTGGTCGTGATCTATGGCGAGAACGTATCGTTCGATCACTACTTCGCGACCTACCCGCATGCGGCAAATCCGTCTGGAGAACCTGCCTTTGCAGCGCAAGCCGGCACGCCGGAGGTGAACGGCTTATCGGGCACCTTGCTGACGAACAATCCGAACTATACGAACGCCGCCAACGGCACGGGCGCGGCCAATCCGTTCCGTCTCGATCGCACGCAGGCGGCCACAGCCGACCAGAACCATGCGTACACGGCCGAGCAGCAGGCATACGACAACGGCCGCGCAGACCTCTTTCCGAAATACACGGGCCGCGGCACCAGCGGCGGCGCCGGCGCGTTCGGCACGGCCGGCCAGGTGATGGGTTACTACGACGGCAATACGGTCACGGCGCTCTGGAACTACGCGCAGAACTTCGCGATGAGCGATAACGCCTATACATCGACATATGGTCCGTCGACGCCAGGTGCGCTCGAAGTCGTCTCAGGCCAGACCAACGGCATGAAAGTCGTCCTGACGTCGAAGCAGCCCTCGACGGCCGGCTCCTATTACGTCAACGACGGCCAAGGCGGATTCACGATGATCAACGACGTCGATCCCGCCTACGATCTGTGCTCGAGCACCACCGATTCCGCGCAGATGACCGGCAAGAACATCGGCGACCTGCTCAACGCGCGCAACATTACGTGGGGCGGCTTCATGGGCGGCTTCAATCTGTCGGCCACGAACAGCAACGGAACGACAGGATGCAAACGCAGCACGACGTCACAAGTGGTCGGCGCCGCCACAGCCGACTACATTCCGCACCACAACTGGTTCCAGTACTACGCGTCGACATCGAACCCGCAGCATTTGCGCCCCAGTTCGGTGTCGGCCATCGGGCATACCTACGGCGCACATCGCTCGAGCGTCGATCCCGCGAATCATCAGTACGATATCGACGATTTCTATAGCGCTGTTCAAGCGGGTAATTTCCCTGCGGTGAGCTTCCTGAAGGCGCCGGCCTATCAGGACGGTCACGCCGGGTACTCGGATCCGCTTGACGAGCAGGCGTTCGTGACGAAGGTCGTCAACTTCCTGCAACAGCAACCGGATTGGCGTGACACAGCCGTTATCGTGGCCTGGGACGACTCCGACGGCTGGTACGACCACGCCTATGCGCTGCCGACGAGCGCGTCGTTCGACTCGGTCGCGGATCAGTTGACCGGCCCAGGTATTTGCGGCTCAGGTACCGGCCCCGACGGGTTGAACGGCAAACCTGTGAACGGCCGGTGCGGTCCCGGCACCCGGATCCCATTTGTGGTGATTTCGCCTTGGGCGAAACAGAACTACGTCGACCATACGTTGATCGATCAGTCGTCCGTGGTGCGGTTCATCGAAGACAACTGGCTGGATGGCAACCGGATCGGAGGCGGCTCGTTCGACGCGAAGGCGGGCAGCATCATGGGTATGTTCGATTTCAACCGCCATCACGATGAGCGCCGGGAGACCAGGCTCTACCTCGATCCGGCCTCTGGCTTGCCGGTCAAGACGCCGCCATCCATCTGACGCGTAACGCCTGTCCGCCCGACGATGAATGTCTGACGCCACAGCCCGCTGTCGCCGGGCTGTGGCAGTTTCCCCGATCGCTCGGCGTCTCTCGTCCCCAGACACTATTTCTTTCGCTGGCCCCCCGCTTTGCGCACCTGCGGCGCCGTGTCCGCAAACAGGTCGATCACGACTCCGCGCAGCCAGCGATTACCTTCGTCCTGCTGAACGCGCGCGTGCCAGAGCAGATGGATCGGCGCGGCGGGCAGCGTCATGGGCAACGCGCGCAGGCTGAGCGAGAAAGGCGTTGCCAGTTGCAGGGCCAGCCGCTCCGGCACCGTGGCGATCAGATCGGTGCGTTGCAGGATGTAGCCCACGCTCATGAAGTGCGGCACCGTCAGTCGCACCTGACGCTGAACGCCGCGCCGTCTCAGCCATTCATCCACCTGACCGTGGCCGGTGCCGGCCGCCACGACGACCAGATGCTCGGCCTCGCGCCAGACAGGGAGCGTAAGCGGTACGTCCTCAAGCGGATGGCCGCGCCTGTACAGACAGACATAACGCTGATCGAACAGGCGGCGCTGATAGAAACCACCCTTGAGCTGCGGCAGCAGGCCGATGGCCAGATCGACCCGGCCGTCGGCCATCTCGTTGCCCAGATTGACGCTTGTATCGCGCACTGTATTGAGTGCGACGCCCGGCGCCAGGCGCGACAGTCGTTCGAGCAATGCGGGCAGAAAGACGACCTCGCCGATATCGGTCATGCCGATCGTCATGGTGCGCATGGCGCGTAGCGGATCGAAGCCGGTCGCGGGGTTGAGCGCGGCGTGCAGGGTGGCGAGCGCCTGCGAGACCGGTTCCGCCAGACGCAGCGCGAACGGCGTAGGCACCACGCCGCCCGGCCCGCGCACGAACAACGGATCGCCAAGCCGGCGCCGCAGCTTCGCAAGCGCGTTGCTGACGCCGGGCTGGCTCATGTTCATCTGCTCGGCGACGCTCGCAACGCGTCTCTCCTGCATCAAGCGCTGGAAGAGCAGCAGCAGATTGAGGTCGATGTCGTCCAGTTCCATGGCTATCGCATAACCCCGTCTCATTCAATCCAGTGATGAAGTAGATTCATTTCATCTTATTGAGGAATGAAGGTCTAGTGCTGAAAATACTGACACGGCACCTGCATTCGACGCGCCGCCTGAGCATGCGATAGCGCCTCTCACCTACAAATCTGGATATCGGAGACACATTCATGAAACTGACGGACCTAACGATTGCGATTGTCGGCGCCGGCATCGGCGGCCTGACGCTTGCGCTCGCGCTGCGCGAGCACGGAATCGATGCGCAGCTCTACGAGCAGACCGAAGCGCTGCGCGAAGTGGGTGCTGCCGTCGCGCTCTCGGCCAACGCGACGCGCTTCTACGAGCGCATGGGACTCCGTCCGGCATTCGACAAGGTGTGCGCGGAGGTGCCTGGCCTCATCTATCGCGACGGACGCAGCGGCGCTGTCATCGGTCATCATCGCGGCGAGCCGGGCTATCGCGAGCAGTTCGGCGGCTCGTACTGGGGCATTCATCGCGCCGATCTGCAGGCGGTGCTGTCCGAGGCTGTCGGCCTCGAGCGCATCAACCTCAGCCATCGGCTGACAGGTCTCGAGCAGCACCCCGATCGCGTGAGTCTGGCGTTCGATAACGGTCGGCGCATCGACGCCGATCTGGTGATCGGCGCCGACGGCGCGCGCTCGATCACCCGGCGCTGGATGCTGGGCTACGACGACGCCTTGTATTCGGGCTGCTCGGGCTTTCGCGGCGTGGTGCCGGCCGAGCGCATGGACCTGCTGCCCGATCCCGAGACGATACAGTTCTGGGTCGGACCCGGCGGCCATCTGCTGCACTATCCTATCGGCGGCAAAGGCGACCAGAATTTCCTGCTGGTAGAACGCCATCCCTCGCCATGGCCGTTGCGCGACTGGGTCATGCCCGCCAGCGAGGGCGAGCAACTACGCCTGTTCAAGGACTGGCATCCGGCCGTCGTGCAGATGATTACCGCGGTGCCGATCAGTCAGCGCTGGGGATTGTTCCACCGTCCTCCGCTCGGCCGCTGGAGCAAGGGCCGCGTGACGCTGATCGGCGATGCCGCGCATGCGCTCGTGCCGCATCACGGCCAGGGCGCGAACCAGTCGATCGAAGATGCCGTGGTGCTGGCCGCGCAGTTGGCCGCGGCGGGTCCGGGCAATTGGCGCGAGGCGCAGGAAGCCTACGAGCGCCTGCGCCGGGGCCGCACGCGCAAGGTGCAGTACGCGTCGATCGCCACGGCGGACGTGCTGCATCTGCCCGACGGACCGGCCGCGCAGGCGCGCAACGCCCGCCTCGGCGCGCGCGACAGCGTGCTGCATCACCTGGACTGGATTCACGATTTCGACGCCCTCAAGGAAGAGCCGAGCGAACGTCAGGGCGGCACCTGGCTCTGAGCGAGCCGCGCTTGGGCAATGCTTCAATGCGCCGGATCGTCGACCCGCTCCGGCGCGGCCTGAATCACAAAGACCAACCTTCCTGCGCTGATGCGCCCTTGGGCGTGCCGGTCGCCGCCCGCCTACAGCGCGAGGGCGGACCGCCCCTCTCGAGGCTTCATGCGGGAAAAGAAGACGAGTCCGGCCGCCACCACCGACATCAAGGCCAGCCCGGTGAGCCCTCCTTCGATCGATCCGGTTTTCTGCTCGAGCAAGCCGAACGCGGCGGGCGCGACGAACCCGCCGAGATTGCCGATCGAATTGATCAGCGCCAGCACCGCCGCGGAAATCCGCCCATCCAGGTAGCTCTGCGGAATCGGCCAGAACAACGACGACGCGGCTTTGAAACCGATCGCCGCAAAGCAGATCGCGACGAACGAAAACATGGGCGTGCCCTGACCGGCTGCATACATGCCGAGCGCGGCGATCAGCAGTACGCACGCAATCCATGCCTGCTGAAACTTGAAGCGTGCCGCGAGCATCGCGAAGAAGTACATCGCCGCGATCGAGATCACCCACGGAATCGAATTGAAGAGCCCGACCTGGAAATCGTTGAAATGGCCCATCTTTCGAATGATGCTGGGCAGCCAGAACGTTGCACCGTAGATCGTCAGCGAAACCGAGAAATAGATCATGCAGAAGATCACGATCTGCGGGTCGCGCAGCAGAGTCCAGACGGACCGCCTGATCGCATGCACCGCGTCGCGCTGGCGCTGCTCTTCTTCTATCTCGGCGACGACCGCGTCCTGCTCGGCGCGGCTCAACCACCTGGCGTCGTGCGGCTTCGAATCGAGCCAGAACCAGATGAAGCCGGACAGCACCACCGAAGCCATGCCTTCGATCACGAACATCCACTGCCAGCCGTGCAGGCCCCAGCCGCTGATCAGCATCAGCGCGCCGGAGATCGGCCCGGAGAGTATCGAGGCGAGCGCCGAGCCGCTGAGAAAGATCGCCATCGCCTTGCCTCGCTCGTCGCGCGGCAGCCATTGGGTGAAATAGAAGATGACACCCGGAAAGAACCCGGCCTCGGCCGCGCCGAGCAGCAGCCGCATCGCATAGAACGACGTCTCGCCCCGAACGAAGGCCATGCCGACCGCGGCCAGGCCCCACGTGAACATGATGCGCGTGAGCCACGCCTTCGCGCCGAGGCGCTGCAGCAGCAAGTTCGACGGCACCTCGAAGACGGCGTAGCTGACAAAGAAGAGCCCCGCGCCGAGCCCGTAAGCCGCGGCGCCGATGCCCAGATCGGCGCTCAGATGCTGGCGCACGAAACCGATGTTCACCCGGTCGATGTAGTTGACGATGAACATCACGACGAACAGCGGCAGCACATGCCACTTGATCTTGCGCACGGCGCTCGCCAGCGTGCTCGCCCGGTCCGGGCCGGCCGCGGCCGCGGCCGGGATGGATCTGCTCATAAGGTGGTCTCCTGGGGTGGCAATGCGCATCGCGCGCCGGACATCCGGTCGGGTCAGAAGCGCGGGTTCTTGCCGCTAAAACCGGGGTCGTACTTCTGCATCTGCTTCAGGTCGTCGCGATTGCGCACGCCGCACGACAGATACTGGGCATGCAGTTCGGCCAGGCGGTCGCGGTCGAGCTCGACGCCGAGACCCGGCGTGGCAGGCACGCGTACCGCGCCGTTGTCGAAGCTCACGCGGCCGCCCTTGATGACTTCTTCTTCCTGCCACGGATAGTGGGTGTCGCACGCGTAGGTCAGGTTGGGGATGCTTGCCGCGACGTGCGTCATCGCCATCAGGCTGATGCCGAGATGCGAGTTCGAGTGCATCGACATGCCCAGATCCCACAGCTTGCACATGCGCGCGAGTGTCTGAGTCGCGCGCAGACCACCCCAGTAGTGATGGTCCGACAGCAACACCTTGACCGAGCCCATCTCGGCGCCACGGCGGAAATCTTCCATGGTCGTGATCACCATGTTGGTGGCAAGCGGCAGGCGAGTATGCTTCGCCAGCTCGGCCATGCCTGCGAGCCCCGGACACGGGTCTTCGTAGTACTCGAGCAGCTCGTCGAGTTCAGGCGCGGCCGCAATGCTTGTTTCGAGTGTCCAGTTGGCGTTCGGATCGAGACGCAGCGGCACGCCCGGGAACGCCTGATGCAGCGCGCGCATGCACGCGATCTCGTGCGCCGGCTCGAACACGCCGCCTTTGAGCTTGATGCTCTGGAAGCCATACAGATCGATCATGCGGCGCGCCTGCGCGACGATCTGCTCCGCGCTGAGGCCTTCGCCCCACGCATCGGGCGCGTAGGGCTTGTCGACGTGCTCTGCGTACTTGAAGAAGAGGTAGGCGCTGTAGGGCACTGCGTCGCGAACCTTGCCGCCGAGCAGATCGACGATCGGCGCGCCGACGATTTGCCCCTGCAGGTCGAGCATCGCGACTTCAAGCGTGCTGATGACTTTCGGCGCGTTCTTGGCCGAGTGCGAACCGGGGGCGAGTTCGAATTCGATCGCACCGGCACTCGGCTTGATCGCCGCGCGCACGCGTTCTTCCATCCGGTTCAGGTCGAACGGCGACAGGCCGACCACCAGCGCCTTGGCCCGCTCGAGCACACGCAGCATCGGTTCGTCGCCATAGGTCTCCGAGATGCCCACGCGGCCATCGCTCGTCTCCAACTCGACGATGGCGCGCAACGCCCACGGTTCGTGGATGCCGGCAGCGTTGAGCAGAGGGCCGTCGCGAAAGGCGATCGGCGTAATTCGCACCTGGGTGACGGTGATGTCGCGAGTCATGGCGGCAGTCCGGAAATGGATGGGTTTGAAGTGAATGGACGCATGGTAAAGCACTAATATATTAGTGCGTCAGTGGGGAAAACACCCAGATCCGCACCTACCCAAAACGGCTGCACGACCACTGGGCGCGCGCGGGCGTCGGCTATAGTACTAATATTTCAGCGGGTGGAAACACGAGTGCCCGCCTGTACCCACGCTTCTGGTCCTGACATGAAAACCAACGCCTCCCAGTCGAGGGTGACCCGGCTCGACCGGTCCCGCCATGCCGCGCCGCAAGTATTCGAACGCCTGCGCGAAATGATCCTGTCCCTCGAACTGGCGCCCGGTACGGTGCTCTCTCGCGCCGATCTGGCGACTCAGTACGGTCTGAGTCAGACTCCCGTGCGCGACGCTCTGATGAAGCTCGGCGAGGAAGGCCTGGTCGACATTTTTCCGCAGCACGCAACAGTCGTCAGCCAGATCAACGTGACGTCCGCGTTGCAGGCGCACTTCCTGCGCCGCTCGATCGAACTGGAAGTCGTGCGCACGCTTGCGGAGCGGCGCGATGCGGCACTGATCGGTCAGTTGCGCGCGACGATTGCCGGGCAGATGGAAGTGCGCGACCTGAAGAACTACGAGCAGTTCTCGCTGCTCGACCAGGCCTTTCACCGCCAGATGTACGAGGCGGCGGACGTGCCGCAACTCTGGGATCTGGTGCGCAGACTGAGCGGCCACATCGACCGGCTGCGTCGCCTGCACCTGCCGGTGGAGGGCAAGACGATGGCGGTGGTGCGCGATCACACCGAGATCGTCGATGCGATCGAAAGAGGGGATGCCGAGGCCGCGCAGGCGGCGCTGCGCAAGCATCTCTCGGGTACGCTCAGCCAGGTCGATCAGATCCGCACGAGGCATCCGAACTTCCTGACGGACGTCTGAATACGGTCGGAGGAGCGTCAGCAAGAACGGTCGCCCCTGACCGACATGCCATGCCATGCCGCACACGATGCACGTGGTCTTTTGTTAGGCCGTCGTCCCCAAATAGGCGGATTTCAGCGCGGCGACATCGAACTTCACCATTTTCATCATGGCTTCGGCCACGCGCGTGGCCTTTACCGGATCGGGGTCGGCCATCATCTTCATCAGTTCGGATGGAACGATCTGCCACGAGACGCCGAAGCGGTCTCTCAGCCAGCCGCACGCGTCGGGCGAACCGCCGCCTTCGAGAAGAGCGTTCCAATACCGATCGAGTTCAGCCTGGTCGCCACAGTCGACCATCAGGGATATTGCGTGGTTGAACGAGTCGGGCCGACCAGAGCTCATGGCGAAGAAGGGCTGCCCAAAGAGCACAAACTCGACAACCTTCGTGGAACCGGCGCTCGGCACCGCCGTGACCCGAACGACGCGCGAGTCCGGAAAGATATCCGCATAGAAAGCAGCGGCCTCCTCGGCGTCCTCGGCGTACCAAAGAAAAGGCGTGATCTTCTGAATCGTCATGGCAAATCTCCTGTCTGTATTGGCCGAATGCGGAGGCAAGCCGCATGCCGACACTGGTACGACGAAGCAATACCATCAAAGTCGACATGTCCAGGAGAAAAGTTTCACTTTCTGTATCCACTGCGACGGCATGTCGCCGCCCTGCCGTATCTGTTCGATCACAGCAACGGCAGCGTCAATCTGATGTGTTCCGCGAATACCGCGATCAGATGGGCGGGACGCTCCCGCTCGAACTTCAGGGTAATGCCGACGGTGGGCAACGATGGAAGCGCGGGATCGCCATTGAGTATGCAGAGATCCGCGGGAACCGCAGTCTGTGTGATGACGGCAAACGCCTGCCCCGAGCGCACCAGCGCCGTCAGACCGGCCAGACTGCTGCTCGCATAGGCGATGCGGTAAGCCCTGCCCGCGCGCTGCAGCGCTTCGCAGACCGCCACGTGGTCGAGCGTGTCGGGATCGGAAACCGCCAGCGGCAAGGGGTCGAAATGCGTGGAATCCAGTCCCGGATAGCCTACCCAGACCAACGGTTCGCGACGAATGATGCCGTCATTCGTCGCGTCGTCCGGCAGCGAGATCATGGCAAGGTCCAGTGCATGCATCTCCAGTTGTTCAAGCAACCGTGGTGTGGGCGCGCAAATAACCTCCACCAGGGCATGCGGGTGCTGACTTGAGAACTGACGCAGCAAATGTGGGAGGAAAACGGCGGCGTAGTCGTCCGGGCAGCCGAAGCGGATCGTCCCGGACAGGCCTTTACCGGACAGATCGGCCATCGCCTCGTCGTGCAGGCGCAGGATGCGCTGGGCGTGGATCAGCAGGCGCTCGCCGGGATTGGTCAGCACCACCCCGCGGCCCGTGCGCTGAAACAGCGGCTGGTCGACAATTTCTTCGAGGCGCTTCATCTGCTGGCTCAACGCGGACTGGGTCCGGCCGATCCGGTTGGCCGCGCGACTGAGCGCCCGGACTTCGGCAATGACGGCGAACGAACGCAGCAGATCGATTTCGAGTGAAAGACTCAAGATATAAGGCTCGCTACTATCTTCGATAAGAACTATTCGATTCTATGAAAGCAGAGCGCCATCTAGACTGCAAGTTATTCTCGCCACCCGACAAGGAGAAGCAAGGTGTCCCAGAACAACGATGCAATTTTCTGGCGCAACGCCAGGCAGCACCTCATCCGCTATGGCGGCACCTTCGAGCCGATGATCATCGAGCGCGCCCAGGGCAGCTTCGTCTATGACGCGGACGGCCGCGCGATCCTGGATTTCACCTCCGGGCAGATGAGCGCGGTGCTCGGGCACAGCCATCCGGAAATCGTGTCGGTCATCAACGAATACGCCGGCAAGCTCGACCATCTCTTCAGCGGGATGCTGTCGCGACCGGTGGTCGACCTGGCGACGCGCCTGGCCGAGATCACGCCTGACGGACTCGACCGGGCGCTGTTGCTCAGCACCGGCGCGGAGTCGAACGAGGCCGCCATTCGCATGGCGAAGCTGGTCACCGGCAAATATGAAATCGTCGGGTTCGCGCAGTCGTGGCACGGCATGACGGGGAATGCGGCATCCGCAACGTACAGCGCCGGCCGCAAGGGCGTCGGTCCGGCAGCCGTCGGCTCCTATGCAATCCCTGCCCCGTTCCCGTACCGGCCGCGTTTCGAGCGCAATGGGGAATACGATTACCTGGCGGAACTGGACTACGCCTTCGATCTCATCGATCGTCAGTCGAGCGGCAATCTCGCTGCCTTCATCGCAGAGCCGATCCTCAGTTCCGGCGGCATCATCGAACTGCCGGCAGGCTACATGGCCGCACTGAAGCGCAAATGCGAGGAGCGCGGCATGCTGTTGATCCTCGATGAAGCGCAAACCGGCGTCGGGCGCACGGGCACGATGTTCGCCTGCCAGCGCGATGGCGTGACGCCCGACATTCTGACGCTGTCGAAGACGCTGGGCGCCGGCCTGCCGCTCGCGGCCGTCGTGACCTCCGCGCAGATCGAGGAGCGGGCCCATGAACTGGGTTATCTGTTCTACACGACCCATGTCTCCGATCCGCTTCCCGCCGCGGTCGGGCTGCGGGTGCTGGATGTCGTGGAGCGCGAGGGCCTGGTTGCGCGCGCGAACCTGATGGGCGCGCGACTCAGGCGCGGGCTGCTCGATCTGATGGAACGCTTCGAGTGCATCGGCGACATTCGCGGACGCGGGTTGCTTCTGGGTATGGAGATCGTCAAGGACCGCCGCACGAAGGAGCCGGCGGACGGACTCGGCTCGAAAATCACCCGCGAGTGCATGAACCTGGGGCTCAGCATGAACATCGTGCAGTTGCCCGGTATGGGCGGGGTCTTCCGGATCGCTCCTCCGTTGACCGTCAAGGAGAGTGAGATCGACCTGGGCCTGGCACTGCTCGGTCAGGCGATAGAGCGTTCGCTGTAGCTGTAGCTAGCGGGCGAACCCGGCGGCGCGCGATGGGAGTGGATATCGCGACGCCGGCCCCCGGCCCCCGACCCCCGATCCTCCAACGTCACAGAAGGACAAGCCAGTTCACGCCCAGCGTGATCGGCTTGTCCGCATGACCCGGCACTCAATTGCCGCTCGTTCCTTCGAACTCAACGATCTCGATCCAGTTCGCCCCCTTACCCACAGGGTATTGACCCATCAAAGCCAGCGCCCCGGTCCTGCTGTCGATGCGGTAAGCACTCAGGGTCGACGACAACTGGCCGACTGCCAGCAGATACTTGCCCGAAGGATCGATACTGAATCCGCGCGGCTGCTTTTCTGTCTGATACGTACCGACGCGCGTCAATTCACCTGATTTAGCGCTCACTCGATAGACAGCCAGCGTGTTGGACGTGCGTTCAGATGCGTACAGGAAACGTCCGTCCGGTGTAACGTGCAGATCCGCGCCCCACGGCTTGTCACCGGAAAAATCGGGCGGCAGGATGGAAACGGTCTGGACCGGTTTGACCGTGTCGCGCGTGCTATTGAAGGCGAGCACATGCAATTTTCCATCGAGCTCGTCGATCAGATAGACAAAGCGATGATCCGGCGAGAACACAAAGTGGCGCGGCCCCGACTTCGCAGGCAACGAATAGGCGGGCGCGGCGTCATCGGTCAACTGGCCGTTTGACGCGTCGAATTTCAGACGCAGCCACGCATCCGCGCCGAGCACCGATGCGAAGACATAGCGATTGTCGGGCGCATTACGTATCGCGTGAGCCATTGGGCCGGTTTTGACGGTTTGCAGAACGTCGCCCGCCACGCCATCCGCGCCGATCCGGTTCACTGCCAGCAGGTTGCCGCCATACGAGGCGGAAAAGAGATAGCGGCCGGTCGCATCCGTCGATACGTAGGCCATGCTGTCCGCAAGCGGCGCCCTGCCAAGTTCGATCAGCCGGCCATCGAGCGGATTGACCGCGAAGCTCACCACGCTATACGGCTTGGAACGCAACGCCGCATAGAGCCGGAGATGGCCGGGCGAGAGCGCCATCGGCATGACGGTGCCTCCAACCGGCACTGTCTCGACCGCGGCGAGCGAGCCGCTCGACTGGTCGAGACTGAAGACAGAAATGTCCTGGCTATCCGCATTCGATACATAGGCATACGTAGCAGCTTGCGACGCGCCCGATCCCAAAGCACCCGCAACCAGGATTGCTGCGACCAGGGTGGCCCTAACGCTCATCGTGACACTCCGTTGAAATGGTTGAATTCGTCGAACATGACTATCCAGCGCCGGCCGCTTCCGTCTTTTCGACGGATGTCAGCCGATGCCAACGCATCGCCGGCCCGGCACGGGCGCGACGGGTGCTTTTACTGAATGCGGGTGTGCGGGTGCGGGTCAAGCCCGATTGAGGCGGAATGCCGAAACAGCATCTGTCATCGATTGCGCCTGCTGCTCAAGTGCGCTCGCGGCAGCAGCGGCCTGCTCGACCAGCGCCGCGTTTTGCTGTGTCACCCGGTCCATCTGGCTGACGGCTTGCCCGACCTGCTCGATGCCGGTGCTCTGCTCGACTGTCGCCGAGGTAATCTCGGCCATGATGGTGGCGACGCCTTGCACCGCTCCGACAATCTCGCCCATGGTCTGCCCCGCCTGGACAACGAGTTCATTTCCATCACGGATATCGTCGACGGATGCCGCAATGAGCGTTTTGATCTCCTGCGCCGCGGCCGCGCTGCGCTGCGCGAGCGTGCGCACCTCGCCGGCGACAACCGCAAAACCGCGGCCCTGCTCCCCTGCACGCGCGGATTCGACCGCCGCATTCAGCGCCAGGATATTGGTTTGAAATGCGATGCTGTTGATCATCCCCGTGATCTCGGCAATCTTGTTCGAACTGGCCGTGATTGCCGTCATTGTGTGCACTGCCCGCTGCACGACGTCGCCGCCTCGCTGTGCGACGTCCGCCGCGTTGGCGGCGAGCCGGCTTGCCTGGCGGGCATGGTCGGCGTTCTGCTTGACGGTCGAGGTCAGCTCTTCCATGCTGGCCGCCGTTTCTTCGAGCGATGCCGACTGCTGTTCGGTTCTACTCGACAAATCGAGGTTGCCGGCAGCGATCTCGCGCGCACCGCCGTGAATGGCTTCACAGTTCACGCGCACATTCGACACGGTCCTCGCGAGACCCGTGCGCATCTGCGACATCGCCGTAAACAACTGTCCCAACTCGCTCCTGCCGCCTTCCGGAATCGATACGGTCAGGTCACTTCCCGCGATACGGTTGAGCAACTCGGATGCCACCTGCAGCGGACGGACCACGATCTTGCGTAACGCGAAATGCGCGACGACGATCAAGGCGAGGGCCATTGCCACCCCCGCTATCACCATCGCGACGACCCATGTGTATTCGCGATCGCCTTGCGCGGCGGAATCCTTGGCAAGCGCCTCGGCGAGGTTCTGGAACTTTTCGACGTTGGCCGAATAGGCGACGCCGGCCGACGTGATCTGTTTGTCGTTGATCGCTACGTAGGCGTTCGTATCGCCCTGCCGCAAGGCGTCGAATGCAGCATGCAGAATCGTGGCCAGCGCATTGGAGGAATCGACGAGTTGCTGCTTCAGCGCGTCGTCCTGCCCCGCAAATTTATCAGCATCACGAAACATCCTGGTTTCGCGGTCAGCGCGCTCCAATGTCGTGGCCGCACTCTTGAGCGCGGAGTCGCGGGTCGCTTCGTCATTGCGCTCCTTCAATGCCGAATACGCACGCGTCAGCGCCGCGCGGGTGCGTGTGGAGTCTTTGTAAGCATCGTTGACCAGCACTTCCTGGCTCGCAATATCGTGCAGACGCCGAGCGTTGTCGTTAGAACGGCCAAGTGCCAGCACCCCCACTACCCCGCCGATCAGAATCATGCCGGCGAAAAGCACAAGAACGGCAAGGAGACTGTGTCTTATTGTCAGATTACGCATGCCTACTGATCCAGTTGACTATCGTCTGTTTGTTTACGACATAAACAACGCAAAACCTGAGGCTTCGATCTCGCAAGATGCGGCACATACAGTGGCACGCGGGACCAAGTTTAAGATACGTTATCATACAAGATGAATTGACCCCTTGCCGAAATTCCTCAACGCGTATTTACCCGTAATTGCCTGGATCGTTAGACTTTCAATTTCTTGCACCCATTGGCGATCGGACTCATATTTATATGACGTCATATATCTTTATGACTGACCGCGTGCATCGGTATCGTCATCAAGTAGCGCCGTCGTAACTCACCCATCCTTACTGTCCAGACCCTGGAGCAGGCTGCACTGCCGATGGCGCCCAGGGGACACTGATCGTCATCGACATTCCCCGCCCAGCAAATTACGTCGAACTGCTATATGATGGTCATCATGAAAAAACCATCTATCAGTCCAAAACCCGCCAGCCGCAAAGAAATGACGCACGAGCGCATCGTGGAAGTGGCCGCGCGCGCGATTCGGCGCAGCGGCTACGACGGCACAGGCGTGGCCGACATCATGAAGGAGGCCGGCCTGACACATGGCGGCTTCTATTCCCACTTCGCGTCGCGCGAGGCGCTGCTTGCCGAAGCTGCTGACCGCGCCGGTGCCGAAACCGTGGCCCTGTCAGAACAGATCGCCGCCTCCGTGCCGCCGGAGCAGGCGTTGCCGTCGATGGTGCGCGCCTATCTGTCGAAAGAGCACTGCGAAAACATAGAAACGGGTTGCGCGGTCTCCGCCCTCGGCTCGGAGATGCCGCGCCAGGCGCCGGTCGTACGGCGAGCGGCCACACGGCGCATCAAGGAGATGATCGATGTCGTTGCGCGCCAATTGCCCGACTGGCGCCAACCGGGCGCACACGAACAGGCGCTCATGACAGTGGCCACCATGGTAGGCACCATGGTGCTGGCGCGCGCCGTCGACGACCCCAGGCTGTCGGAAAGTTTCCTTGAAGCCGCATTGAAAAAACTCGCGCCCACTGATGCGTAAATCCACCGGCCCGGCGCCGGTTTTTGTTGAACCAAAAATATGACGATCATCATATTTTTGGCGAGATGAATGCTCGCCCAACCACGTAACGACATCTCTCAATATCGGAAGGACACCATGAAAACCGGAATAGCGCTCGTTACGGGCGCCTCGTCAGGAATCGGCGAAGCCACGGCGAGGCGGCTCGCCCAGGCTGGATACAAGGTCTACGGCACCAGCCGGCGCGGCGCACAAGCCGGCCAGCGGACGTTCGAGATGCTGCCACTCGACGTGACCAGCGAAGAATCCGTCGAAACTGCCGTCAAGGAAGTACTGCGCCTGCAAGGACGCATCGATCTGCTCGTCAACAACGCAGGTTTCGGGGTCGCACCTGCCGCCGCAGAAGAGAGTTCGCTTGACCAGGCCCGCGCGATCTTCGATACGAACTTCTTCGGGATTATCCGCATGACGCGTGCCGTGGTGCCCCATATGCGGCGACAACGCAGCGGCCGGATTATCAACATCGGTTCGGTGCTGGGTTTCTTACCCATGCCCTACATGGCGCTGTATGCCGCCACCAAGCATGCGGTGGCCGGCTATTCGGAGTCGCTCGATCATGAGTTGCGCACGCTGGGCATCCGGGTCTCCGTCATCGAGCCCGCCTACGTCAAGACGTCCTTCGACGCGAACTTCATGGAGCCGGACGCTCCCCTCGACGAGTACCGCGAGGTCCGCACGGCCTTGGCCAAGCGAGCGAAAGAGTTGGTTGAGGGCGCCGACGGGCCTGAGGTTGTAGCCGAGACTGTGCTGGAGGCCGCCATCGCGGCTCGCCCCAAACTCCGTTATACCGCCGGTGGACTCGCCGGTCGCTTGCGATTGCTGCGCAGGTTTGCACCCGCGGGCCTTGTGGATGCCGGCATTCGCAAAGACCTGCGACTTCAACCCTGAACGGCGTTACCGCCCCCTCCTCCCCTGACTCAACGAAACACTCAACGAAACACGCACAAGGAAACATGATGAAGGCATTTGTTGTCGATCGATATGGACGCAAGAATGGTTTGCGAGACGGCGAAATGCCGGTCCCGGAACCGCGCGAGGACGACGTGTTGATCCAGGTTCACGCTGCGGGCGTCAATCCGCTCGATGCCAAAATCAGGGATGGCGAGTTCAAGCTCATTCTGCCCTATCGCTTGCCGCTCATTCTGGGCAACGACCTGGCCGGGGTGGTCGTCCGCGTCGGATCGCGCGTGCGGCAATTCAAACCCGGCGACGAGGTCTATGCGCGACCGCACAAGGATCGCATTGGCACGTTCGCGGAATTCATTGCGGTCAAGGAAGACGGCGTGGCGTTGAAACCCAGAACACTTACCATGGAAGAAGCCGCCTCGATTCCGCTGGTAGGCCTGACCGCGTGGCAGGCGTTGATCGAAAAAGGACAGCTCAAGAAAGGACAGAAAGTGCTGATCCATGCCGGCTCGGGCGGCGTCGGCACATTTGCCATTCAACTGGCAAAGCATGTGGGCGCGACCGTCGCGACGACAACGAGCGCGCGCAATGCCGAACTGGTGAGGCAACTCGGTGCGGATATCGTCATCGATTACAAGAAAGACGACTTCGCCGACATCCTCAAAGGCTACGATCTGGTGCTCGACACGCAGGGTGGAGATACGCTCAAAAAGTCACTGCGCGTACTCAAACCGGGTGGCAGGCTCATCGGAATCGCCGGGCCGCCCGATCCTGATTTTGCCAAAGAGATGGGTGCCTCCGGGTTTCTTAAAACAGTGATGCGCCTTCTGAGCTATCGCATCAGGAAAAATGCAAAACATCATGACGTCAGCTATTCATTTGTGTTCATGCGCGCCAGCGGCGACCAACTGAGTCGGATCGCCGCCCTGATCGACGCGGGATCCATACGGCCTGTGATCGATCGGATCTTTCCGTTTGCGTCGACCAATGAGGCGTTGGCTTACGTCGAGACAGGGCGTGCAAAGGGCAAGATCGTCATCAAGATCACATAGAAGGCGCGGAGCGGTCGCGGGCCATTGGCCGCGAGCGGCTGGATAGATTGCGTCAGGAAGCGACAAGGAAAAAACGGCCCCGGAATCCCGGAACATCCGCCGAACGCCGTCCAATGGCATGATAGTGGCCTCGCTTCCTCACCCACCAGCCACTCCCGAACATGTCGAACCTGATCGTACATGGCGGCCTCCCGTTACGCGGCGAGATCGTGCCATCCGCCAACAAGAACGCCGTCCTGCCTATCCTTTGCGCCACGCTGCTGACCGACCAGCCACTGCGTCTCATCGGCGTACCGGAGATTACCGACGTCAAGAAGATCCTCGAGATCTTCCGCACGCTCGGCAGCAACGTGTCGATGGATTTCGCCACCGGCATTCTCGAATTGCATCACCACGCCACGTCCTTCGATCCCGTCGTGCACAGGTTGCCCGAGGAGATGCGCTCTTCGATCATGCTGGTGCCGCCGCTGCTGGCGCGTTTCGGCGTCGCACGTCTGGAGAACGATGTGAAAGGCTGCACGCTGGGCGTGCGCGAGATCGATCCGCACGTCGAGGTGTTCGAGCGCTTCGGCGCGTGCATCGAGCGCACCGCCGACTCGCTAGTCGTGCGCGCAACGACGCAAATGGTTGCCAATCATCATTGGCTGGACTATGCGTCAGTCACCACCACCGAGAATTTCGCGCTATGCGCGGCGTCGGCCAACGGCACATCGGCGTTGGTGAATGCAGCCTCGGAACCGCACGTGCAGGAGTTTTGCCGTTTTCTGGCCATGCTGGGTGTGCCAATCGAGGGCATCGGCACATCGCGCCTGAGCGTGGAAGGCGGCCGCAAACTCGGCGGTGGCGAGTTCCGGTTCAGCGAGGATTTCCACGAAATCGCGACCTTTCTCGCGCTGGGCGCCATCACCGGCGGCGACATCGCGGTCAGGAACACCGCGCCCGAGCAGTTCCCGCTCATCGACCGAACCTTCGCGAAGTTCGGCGTGCAGGTGGTGCATCGCGATGGCTGGTCGCACGCCGTTCGGGAAGGCCCGTTGCGAGTGCGGCGGCCCTTCACCCAGAATATTCTCACCAAGGTGGAAGCGGCGCCCTGGCCGTATCTGCCCGTCGATCTGCTCCCCATCTTCATCGCGCTCGGCGTGAAGGCCGAGGGTAGCGCGATGTTCTGGAACAAGGTCTATGACGGCGCGATGGGCTGGTCCGTCGAGCTCTCCAAGTTCGGCGCGCACGTGTTCCTGTCGGACCCTCATCGTCTGATCACGTTCGGTGGACTTACGTTGAGTCCCGCGAAAGTCGAAAGTCCGTACATCATTCGCGTGGCAATCGCGCTGCTCATGGTCGCCGCGAGTATCGAGGGGCGCTCGGAAATCACCAATGCGCTGCCGATCCGCCGTGCCCATCCAAATTTCGTGGAAAATTTGCGCTCGGTGGGTGCAAACGTGGAATGGACCAGCAGCGAATGATCGTCCAGGACGATCCACGCGAGTTTGAACGCCACCCCCTAACCTGAACATCATGGAGCCCATCTTGCACGAACTTCGCCTCGAAACACTGCAGGTAGGTGCACTGCGCATGCGCGTGGCCAGCCAGGGCAGCGGCCCGCTCGTGCTGCTATGTCATGGCTTTCCGGAGTCCTGGTATGCGTGGCGGCACCAGCTGGCGGCGCTGTCAGCCGCTGGTTTCCGGGCCGTCGCGCCCGACATGCGCGGTTATGGCGGCACCGATGCGCCGCCAGACGCGGAGTCGTACACGATGCTGCATCTCGTCGGCGACATGGTCGAGCTCGTCCATGTGCTCGGCGAGAGCGAGGCGGTGATCGTCGGCCACGACTGGGGCGCGCCGGTGGCCTGGAACGCGGCGATGCTGCGGCCCGATCTGTTCCGGGCCGTCGTCGGCATGAGCGTGCCGTTCTATCCGCCTGCACGGGAGGACTTGCTCAGTGCGCTGGAGCGGCAAGGCGTGCGAACGTTCTATATGCAGCATTTCCAGACACCCGGCGTCGCTGAGCGCGAGTTCGAGGCCGACCCCGAAGCCACCATTCGACGCGTCACTTTCAGCATGTCGGGCGATGGGCCCGACCGCATGGTGGCAGGCATACTCGCGCCCGGCGCAGGTTTTCTCGACAACACAGTAGATCCCGAGACGCTGCCGGATTGGCTGAGCAGCGAAGAGATCGCTTACCTGGCGGGCGAGTTCGCGCGCACCGGCTTTAGAGGCGGGCTGAACTGGTACCGCAGCATTCGACGCTCGTCGGAACTGATGGCCGCGTGGCGGGGCTGCGTGATCCGGCAACCTTCGCTATTCGTGGCCGGCGCGAAAGACGACGTCCTCAAGTTCCCGGGCGCGCAGGCCCGCATCGAGAATCTGGCAAGCGTGCTGCCCGGACTGCGTGGATGCCATATTCTCGATGGCGCGGGCCATTGGATTCAACGCGAGCGTGCGGCGGAAGTGAGCGACTTGCTGGTTGCGTTTTTGAAGGGGCTGTAAGGCCGCCCCAGACAAAACGCAACGTCGGTACGATTTGCCATGCCGATCAAAACCGTGCGAGAAATTCCGAGACCTTCGCCAGTCCCGCTTCGAGTACTGTCCGGTTGTTCGCATACCCGATGCGCACATAGCCTTCCATGTCGAGCGCGCTGCCCGGCGTGAACATCACGCCGGTTTGCTCGATAAGGTCCGTGCAAAACTGCAGGGATGAAATCGGCAGATCGACCTTCAGGAGCGCAGTCGTTCCTGACTTCGGCTTGATATACGAAATGACTGGCTCCTTCGCAACCCATGCGTCCAGAATCGCCAGATTGGTACGCACGATGTCGTGGTTGCGGGCAAGAATCGCCGCGCGGTTCTCAAGTGCGATCGACGCAAAGTGATCGTCGATCATGCCGACGCTGATCGTGTTGTAGTCGCGATGAATCGCGACAGCGCGAATCAGATCCTTCGGGCCGGCGATCCAGCCGAGCCGCAGGCCGGCCAGCGAGTACGTCTTGGACATGCTGCCCGTACTGATGCCACGCTCATACACGTCGGCAATCGAAGCCGTATAGCCTGTGCCCTCCTGATCCGTGCCGCGATAGACCTCGTCGCACAACACATACGCGCCACACGCGCGCGCGATCTCCCCGATCGCGGCCAGAAACGGTTCGTCCATCAGCGAGCCGGCCGGGTTGTTCGGATTGTTGATCGCGATGAGCCGGGTTTTGTCGTTGACGAGCCGGCGGAGCTCGGCGAGATCCGGAAGAAAGCCGTTCTCCTCGCGCAACTTCAGAATCCGCACGTCCGCACCGTAGCTCTCGGGAATCGAATAGTGCTGCTGGTACGTGGGCAACACCGAGATCACCGTGTCGCCGGGTTCGACCAAGGTCTGATACACCAACGCATTCCCGCCGATCGCGCCATGTGTGACGATCAGGTTGGCGGGCGACTGGTGCGCGTACATCGACGCAATCGCTTCACGCAGTCGCATCGAACCTTCGATAGCGCCGTACGTGAGCTTGAGCGGCCGTAGCTCGTCGAGAATGCTGTCCTGCTTGCCTGCGAGTGTCAGCAACTCGTCCATCGTCAACGACTCGACGCAGGTTTCGGCCAGGTTGTAAGTGCATTGGTTCTCGTAGAGATCCATCCAGCGCTCGACGCCGAAGTCCTTGATTTTCATTCCACTCTCCTTCGTCATTCGTGACGCAACGATTCGTTGCGGGGTGACCTATCGATGAAGCGGGTTCGCCACGCCGTCTATCGGAATCGCTCGGGGCGGAACGGATAGGGATCGGTGAAAGGCTCGCCCCCCGTCATCATTTCCGCCAGCAATCGGCCTGTTACGGGACCGAGCGTCAATCCGTGGTGGTTATGCCCGAACGAGAACCACAGCCCTCGATGGCGCGGCGCGCGTCCGATGACAGGCCGCATGTCGGGCGTACAGGGCCGCAACCCGAGCCATGGTGCGTCGTCCAGCCGGCGGCCCAGACCGAATATCGGCCGGGCGACGGCTTCCGCGCGTTCCAGCTGAACGCCCGTCGGAGGCGACTCGCGCCGGGCGATTTCCACGCCGGTCGTCAGCCGCAGCCGACCTTGCATGGGTGCGACCACATACCCTTTTTCCGTGTCGACCAGCGGTACCGAGAGCATCGGCTTCGTGGCCTCGTAGTGCATGTGATATCCGCGTTTTGCCCGTAGCGGTATTCGATATCCGAGCGGCTCAAAGACCTTGTCCGACCAGGGGCCGAGCGCCACGACCACCTCTTTGGCGCTGATCCTGCCTTGCGACGTCTGAACCGTCCACGCATCGGCTTCCTGACGCAGCGTGAGCGCATCGCCGGCGAGCAGCGCGCCGCCGCCCCCTTCGAATAGCCGCGCATAGCCCTTCGTCAACGCGCCCGGATTGGAAATGCTCTTCGGGTCCTGCCAATGCAAGGCACCGCAAAAACCCGGCGAGACACCGGGTTCGCGCGCCGCCAGCGCGCCGGCATCGAACGATGCCACGCGCAGTCCATATGTGCTCGCCGTGACGTCGGCGGCCAATGCCTGCCGTTCATATTCCGGGCGCGTGCGGAATGCCTCGATCCAGCCGCCGTCGTGCGCGAGGCTTTGAAGGCCGGCACGTTCGATCAGCGCATCATGCTCGGCGACGCTTTGCCGGATCAACGGCAGCATGTCGCGCGCGGCCGCTTCGAGCCGCCCGGGAGACGACTCCCACCAGAATCGCGCGAGCCACGTCGCGAAAGACGGCAGCGCCTTGTAGTCCCAGTAGAGATCCGTCGACCGGTTGCGCAGGTAGCGCAACAACGTACCGGGATCGCGCGGAAAACCATAAGGAACCACCGACGAACTCTCGATCAGACCGGCATTGCCGAAACTGGTCTCTTCGCCCGGGCCGCGTCGATCGATAAGCCCCACGCGGCGAGCGCGATCCTGCAGATGCAGCGCGGACGACACGCCGACAATCCCGGCTCCCAGCACGATCACGTCGAAATCCATAAGCTCGCTCGAATGCTCACAACGGAACCCGATGCGAAACGAGCCGCATCGGGTCATGAACCGCTTACTTCGCGATGATGTCGCGCTTGAAATACTTCTGCGACAGCGTGCTGAGCGTGCCGTCTTTCTTTAGCGCCTCGAGCGCGGCATCGATCTTTCCGGCCAGAGCCTTGTCGCCCTTGCGCAAGCCGAAGCCCGTTCCTTCACCGAGCGTTGCCGGATCGCTGAGCGGCTGACCGACAATCGCATAGTCATGGCCTGAGGGCTTGTTCAGGAAACCATCCTCCACAGTCTGCGCTTCCTGGACAGCGGCATCCACCCGTCCGGCAACGAGGTCGGCATATACCTGATCCTGGTCCTGATACGAGACGATCGAAACGCCGGCATTCGCCCAGTGGCCCTTGAGGAAATCTTCCTGCGACGATCCCTGCAGAACGCCGACACGTTTGCCCTGCAGGCTCTTCACATCCGGCAGCAAGGAGGAGCCGCGCCGCGCCACCATCACGATCGGCACCACGTAGATCGGCGGCGTGAAATCGATGGACTGTTTGCGCTTGTCCGTAATGTTCATCGCCGAATTGATGACATCGAATTTGCGCGCCTGCAAGGCGGGAATCAATCCGTCGAACGAGTTCTCCACCCACTCGCATTTCATGCGCATCTTCGCGCAGACCGCATTGCCGACGTCCACGTCGAATCCCTGCAATTGCCCCGTCGGCGACTTGCTTTCGAACGGCGGATACGCGGCCTCGATGCCGAAGCGCAAGGTGCTTTGAGTCTCGGCGCTGACGGTGCCGACCGAACCGATTAAAGCTGCAGCGACGAATAGTGAGAGTGGTAGCTTCAGACGCATGATGGTTCCCTATGAAATGGGGGGTTCGCAAAATTAGGGCACGGGGCGGTAACTGACGGCGCGACCTCGAGAAGGCGCATGAGGTGCCAAACGGGCCTGCTCTCACACTCGTTCTGGAACAACAGTCTATTCTGGACATCCACAAATGCAAGCGATTTTCAAAATAAAAGTCCAGACTGGACTTTTTGACTTTAGAATTGCGCAGACGCCGCTAGCCGGCAACGATGTGGAGAGCAGGCCCATGAGCAGCACAGACAAACTATTCCCCTTGATCGTCCAGCAGGACGCGGTGCGTGAAGCACTGCCCCACCTCGATGTGCGCGGCGCGTTGACACGCATGTTTCTTTCGCTTGCGAACGACTCCGCGGTGCAGCCCTCCCAGACCTTTACCCCGTTTCCACAAGGGGCCGGCGATTTCATCACGTACCTCGGGGTCATGGCGGAGGCCAGGGTATTCGGCGCCAAGTTGTCGCCGTACATCGTGACCGGATCGAAACCGGTCATTACGGCATGGACCGCACTGATGTCGATGGAAACAGGGCAACCTTTGATGTGGTGCGATGCGGGCCTGCTCACCACCGAGCGCACCGCCGGCGCGACGGCACTTGCGGTGGATCACCTTGCAAAGCCGGACGCGCGCCGGCTTGCCATCGTCGGCGCCGGGTCAGTGGGCCGGGCGCATTTGCGTCACCTCGCGCCGCTGCGGGCGTGGGATTCGATCAATGTGTTTTCACCGGCGCTGGCGGGAAACGAAGCGAAGTGCACGGAGGTCGCCGCCCTTCATGAGCGTGTGCGGATTTGCAGCCGGCTCGACGAGTGCGTGCGCGATGCCGATGTGATCGCGTTGTGCACGTCCTCCGGCACGCCTGTCCTGTCGGACACCATGCTGACCAGGCCGGCACTCATCACGTCGATCAGCACGAATGTCGCCAATGCGCATGAGATTCCACCGGCGTGGATTCAAGACATGGACGTCTATTGCGACTACCGGCAAACCACGCCTGCCAGCGCGGGTGAAATGAAATTGGCGGCGCAATTGCATGACTGGTCGCCGGACAGCGTTCTGGGCGATTTACCCGAACTGGTATCCGGCAGGGCCCGAAAACCCTCCGGGCAACGGCACGTTTTCTTTCGCTCAATCGGACTCGGACTGGAAGATGTAGCGATCGCCTACGCGTTGTTCAGGCACGTGGCCGGGCAGCCCACCCGTTGAGCACGACCGATGCGGCTGTGCGTGGGTGGCCCCAAACAGGGATGAACACCGCCCGTGGCAAAATAGTGCATCGCACGAATAGTCGTTGCACCTCGACGCACACGCCGCCGGACCCGGCCAAACTGAACAATCTCATGCTTCCCTATGCGAAAGACTAAGACCACAGCCGCGCGCCGGCTTTTGCTGGATCGCTACGGCCGCGTCGCCGACGGCATTGCGCTGCTCTTCTTTCCGTACGTCGAGATCGTCATTCATGACCTGCACAGCCAGACGATTGCGTACATCGCGAACAACCTGTCAAAGCGTGAACTGGGCGACGAATCGGCACTGGAAGAAATCGATCATTCGGCGCAGTCAGGCACGATCGGTCCGTATGAAAAGATCAACTGGGACGGCAGACGCATGCGCTGTGTCAGCACGGTGCTCTTTGACGACGCCGGCGCGGCGGTCGGCGTAATGTGCGTCAACTACAACATCGCCGTCTTCGAGGACATCAAGCATGTCATCGATCGCGTGGTGTCGGGCGCAGGTCTCGTGAAGCAGCCTGAGGAGCTGTTCAAGGACGACTGGCAGGAGCGCATCAACACGTTTCTCCATGCATGGCTTCAGGAACGCCAGCTGGCGCTCAACTCCCTGACCCGGGAACATCGTCGCGAACTCGTCGAGGCGCTGTGGGAGGAAGGCGCGTTCAAAGGAAAGAGCGCGGCGAATTACGTTGCCAATGTTCTAGGCATGGGTCGCGCAACCGTCTATCAGCACATAAGAGATTTACGGGGCGCTGCTGCGTAGCGCTAGATCGAGTCAGCGGAAGTTCAGCGGCCCGCAACTGTCGGCCGCAGCTTCTGCCATTTTCAGAATGATATCCGCATCGCATATCGGGAATCGATTACACGCTCGATGTGTCGCCGACACGAATCGCAGTCCGTTATACTTTCCATCGCCTGAAGGTAATCCGCTGCGCGATATGCCTGGCCCGCCATAACAACATGGCGCCGTGTCCGAATCGGCCAAATCCACGCGTCAATCGCTCGGCGGTGCGAATAAACCACCGCAGTATTGTCGGAGACGGGCACATGAGCACGACAATTTCAATCGAAGAGCCGCCTCGCCTCATCGGGATCGTGACCAAGATCTACTCGGCTTTGCTGGTCATTGGTTTTGCACTCCTTCCCGCCTACCTGATTGCCTATCTGGCTTTCTTCCAGGACCCGAGCCTGAAGTTCGAAAACCACGCGTTCCACGAAATCGCGATCGCAGCGGCGACGCTCGAGGGATTGTTCGTCACCTACGTGACCTGGCGTTGTTATCTGTCGTCGGGTGAACCGCTGTTGCGGTGGCTGACTTTGGGCTTTCTAGGCTTCGTGCTGGTCTACGCGCTGCACGGCGCGTTCACCGGCATGGCGCATCACAATATCTGGCTGTTCCTGCTCTACGGACCGGCGTCGCGGCTGGTGATGTCGGTGTTGCTGCTGGTTGGGCTGCTCTCCTATCACCGCGCGCCGGAGTCGCTCGAGCGGCGCACGAATCCGCGAGCGTGGCTGACGTGGATCGCCGTGTTCGTCGTGATCGACCTGGTCGTCGGACTCATTGCGAACTCGCCCATTGCGGGCGACCTCGCCGTGCGGCTCTCCATGGAAGGCGGTGCGCTCGTCTTCTCGACGCTGAACGTCACGGTGCTGATGCTGCGCCGCATTCGCTCGCCGCTGATGGTGATCTACGGCATCTCGATCACCTTCTTCGCGCTCGCGTCTCTCGCGTTCATTCTCGGCAAGCCCTGGAATCATATGTGGTGGCTGGCGCACGCGATCTTTGCCGCCGGCTTTTTCCTGCTCAGTTATGGCGTCGTTCAGGCGTTTCGCACGACCCGGTCCTTCTCGACGATCTACAGCCAGGAAGAACTGATGGCGCGCCTCGCTGAAGCGATGGCGCGCACGGAAAGCGCGTTGCAGGAACTCCAGCGCACCAATCACAAGCTCGAGCACCTCGCCGCGACCGATCCGCTGACGGGCGCCGCGAACCGGCGCGAGTTTATCCAGCGAGTGGAGGCGGAAATCGCACGCGCCAAGCGTGACGGTGCGCCGTTCTCGCTGCTGGCGCTGGATCTCGATCACTTCAAATTGATCAACGACAGCTACGGCCATCAGGTGGGTGACGAGGTGTTGCAGCGATTCGTGCAGAAATGCCTTGACGCCATTCGACCCTATGACGGCGTGGCGCGGGTCGGCGGCGAAGAATTCATGGTGCTGCTGCCTAAAGCCGCGCTGGACGCGGCGCGTTCGATCGCGGAGCGCGTTCGGGGCGCTGTGGCTACCGAGGAGTTCTATACCGGGACCGGGCGGACCGTCGCGGTGACCGTCAGCGTTGGTGTCTCCGAATTCGGCCGCGACGGCGACACACTCGACACACTCCTACGCGTCGCCGATGAGCGGCTTTACCGGGCCAAGCACGATGGCCGCAACCGCGTGGTGGCCGTGTAGAGACCTCAGCAGTTGAGACTTATCGACGCCTACGGGTTTGTCCTGGTCTCAACCTGTGTCGATACCGGCGTAGCCGAATCGTCGTAGGGGTATGTCCAACTTCCTGAGTGAAAGGCGAGCACACCATGACTACCGGAACCGTCCGTCTCCACCGCGTCCTGCGCGCAACGCCCGAACGCATCTATCGCGCCTTCCTCGAACCCGATGCGATAGCGAAGTGGCTTCCTCCCTACGGGTTCACCTGTCAGGTCCACCACATGGATGCCCGCGTGGGCGGCACCTACAAGATGTCCTTCCGTAACTTCGGCACCGGCAACAGCCACTCGTTCGGCGGCGAATATGTCGAGCTGGTGCCGTTCGAGACAATCCGCTACTCGGATCGATTCGACAACCCGAACCTGCCCGGCCAGATGCACGCCACCATTTCATTGCGGCAGGTGTCCTGTGGAACCGAGGTCACCATTGTGCAGGAGGGCATACCCGAAGTCATTCCTGTGGAGATGTGCTACCTCGGCTGGCAGGAATCGCTCGTTCAGCTGGCAAAGCTGGTCGAGCCCGTGATCCCCGACTGACGGCACTGGCTCAGCTCCGCTGAACCCATTGACTCCGCCAACCCGGCGCCTCAAAGGGGTCGGAAAAATACTGGGTCTCGTGAACGACCTTGCCGTTGCGGAACGCCATGATGCTTACCGTGTAAGCCGCTCGTCCCCTATAGGCGATCGTGTATTCCGTGACCCAGAGATTGCCTTCTCCTTGAATTCGCCTGACGTCGAACCCCGACGGCTTATCTGGATGACGACTGCGCAGCGCCTGCAGATTAATGCGCCCGAGGATTCGTTCACCTGATTGGGGATACTCACAGATGGCGTCGTCGTCGTAAATATCGTGTTCCGCGTCGAGATCGCCGGCCGCCGACGCGCGCCAGTGCGCATTCAGGGCTTCACGTATCGTTTCTTCCTGCATGGCTTGCCTCCGGATACCGTTCACGCCTGCCTATTGCGCGCTCCGCGGAATCGACCCCGGGCCGCCGGCTCGACGATTTCCTCGAACCTCCGCCGCCTCACGTCCGCCACGCCGGCCCCTCGGGAAAGTCATACTCATCGAGCGATGCCGCATGCATTTCGATGCTGTAGCCGGCACGTTGCGGCGGCATATAACGGCCGTTTCGAATCACGACAGGATCGACGAAATGCTCATGTAGATGATCCACGTATTCGAGCACCCGGTTTTCCAGCGACGCCGACACGCAGATATAGTCGAACAGCGAAATGTGCTGCACGTACTCGCACAAACCGACGCCACCCGCATGCGGACACACGGGCACACCGAATTTCGCCGCCATCAACAAGACGACGATCACCTCGTTCAGACCACCCAGGCGGCAGCTATCGACCTGACAGAAGTCGATGGCTTGCGCCTGCAGCAACTGCTTGAACATCACCCGGTTATGGCAGTGCTCGCCCGTCGCCACGCCGATAGGCCGAATCCGCTCGCGGATGGCCGCGTGGCCGAGAATGTCGTCGGGACTCGTGGGTTCCTCGATCCACCAGGGATCGAATTGCGCCAGGCGCCGCATGTTCGCGACCGCTTCGTCGACATCCCACACCTGGTTCGCATCCATCATCAGCTTCAGGTTTTCGCCGATTTCCTCGCGCAGGATGCGAGCCCGGCGCATATCTTCTTCAATATTGCCGCCGACCTTCTGCTTGAAGTGCGTCCAGCCCTGCGCGACGCCTTCACGGGCGAGCCGGCGAATCTTGTCGTCGTCGTAACCGAGCCAGCCCGCCGACGTCGTATAGGCCGGATAGCCGTGCGCCAGCATCTCCTTTTCGCGTTCGTCCCGGGTCCTTGCATGGCGATGCAGCATCGCGATGGCTTCCTGCGGCGTGATCGCATCGGTCACATAGCGGAAGTCGAGGCATCGCACGAGTTCTTCGGGGCTCATGTCGACGAGCAGCTTCCACACCGGCTTGTCCTCGGATTTGGCCCACAGGTCCCAGGCCGCGTTCACGACCGCCGCCGTCGCCAGATGAATGGCGCCCTTGTCCGGACCGATCCAGCGCAACTGACTGTCCGACGTCAGCGCGCGCCAGAAGGCGCCCATGTTCGCGGCGATATCCTCGAGCGTTTTGCCGACGACGAGCGGAGCCAGCGCCTGCACCGCGCTTACGCAGATTTCGTTGCCGCGGCCGATGGTGAAGGTCAGGCCGTACCCTGTGAGCCCCTTCGGCGAATCGGTTTCGAGCGTCACGTAGGTGGCGGAGTAATCCGGCGCGGCGTTCATCGCGTCGGAGCCGTCGAGTGAACGCGAGGTCGGGAACCGAATGTCCCGGACGGACAACCTGGTGATGGTAGGCATCTGAACCCCTCCTCTGCGACAGCTATCGACTCCTGCTTGTAAGCAAAGAGGGGCATGCGTGCTCGCCGGGCCTCTTTGCGGCCGCTTTCGTTCTCAGCAATGCGACGTAAAGCGAGGCGAGGTGAGGCGAGAAGCGAAGAGGGCGCGTCGCGCCCCCTCCTCTTTCTTCGCACCTGACGGCGCCGGTCAATCGTAGAGCACAGCCGCGATCTTGGGATCGCTCATGTTGGTCTTGTCGTACCAGTAGAAGCCCGTGTCGACTTTCTTGGGCAGCTTCTCGCCCTTCAACGCCTTCACCGCGGAGTCGACGACGCATTTGCCGATGCCGACCGGGTTCTGCGTAATGGCGCCGGCCATCAAGCCCGAATTGATGTCGTCCTTTTGCTCCTTGCCGGAGTCGTAGCCGATCAGGACCAGCTTCTTGCCCGATTCCTTGACGCCGATCGCGGCACCTTCCGCCGACCCTTCATTCGCCCCGAAAATGCCCTTGAGATTGGGGTTGGCCTGAATCATCGTCTTGGCGATTTCCGCGGACTTCAGGTGGTCGCCGCCGCCATACTGGACCGAGACGATCTTGATGTTCGGATGCTTCGCTTTCATCTCATTCAGGAAGCCGTCGCGGCGGTCGATGCCGGTGCGGCTGGTCTGGTCGTGCACCACTACGCCGACCTCGCCCGCATTGCCGATCGCCTCGGCCATCTTGTCGGCGGCGAGCGCGGCGGCGGCAAGATTGTCGGTCGCACACGTGGTCAGCGGAATGTCGCTGTCGACGCCGGAGTCGAACGCGATGACGGGTATCTTGGCGGACTGCGCCCGCCGCAGCAGCGGAATGGCCGCCTTGCTGTCGAGCGCGGCGATGCCGAGCGCCTGGGGCTTCTTGGCGAGCGCGGCCGAGAGCATGTCGATCTGCTTGTCGACCATGGCCTCGGTTTCCGGACCCTCGAAAGTGATCCTGACGTTGTGTTCCTTGGCCGACTGCTCCGCGCCGGATTTGACCGCCTGCCAGAACTGGTGCTGGAAGCCCTTCGAGATCAGCGGGATGTAGGTGTCTTGCGCCTGCGTCACTCCCGTCCCGCCGATGAGCGCGCCAACGCCGACCACGACACCGATTAGTCTTCTTTTCAACATGAGGTTTCTCCTCCTAGGTTGGCCATCAACTTTCAGCCGTGGGGGGAGCCTTGGGCGCTCCCTTTTCTTGATCTTGATCTTGATCTTGTTTCGCGTCGCGTCGACCTTCGTCAGCTCTTCTTGCGCCGCAAAATATCGGCATAGACCGCGAGAATGATGATGAGGCCGGTCACCACGATCTGCCATTCCTGCGCGACGGACATGATCCGCAGTCCGTTGGTCAGGACGCTCATGATGAACGCGCCGATGATCGTGCCGAGAATCGTGCCCGCACCGCCGCTGAGCGAGGTTCCGCCAATCACTACGGCGGCGATCGCCTCGAGTTCGTAACCTTGGCCGAGCGCCGGCTGGGCCGAATTCAGCCGCGAGGCGATGAGCAGCCCGGCGACGCCGCAAATGGCCCCGGCCATGCCGTAAATGGCGATCTTCCACCGGTCGACATTCACGCCCGACAGGCGCACCGCCTCTTCGTTGCTGCCGAGCGCAAACGTGTAGCGGCCGAGCGCCGTGCGATTGAGCGTGATCGAACTCGCCACCGCGAGGAAAAACAGAATCAGGACCGCGTTCGGAACCGGCAGGCTTGGCAGGACAGCGCCGATCAGCGAATCCTGCGAGATCATGTAGAAGTTTTCGGTGTCGGTGAAATAGATCGGCTTGTCGGCCGAGACGACGAGCGAAAGGCCTTTTAGCAGCAGCATCATGCCCAGGGTGGCAATGAACGGCGGTATTTTCATTTTCGCCGTGAGGGTGCCCGAAATGGTCCCGCAGATCGCGCCCGTCCCGATCGCCGCCACGACGCCGGTCCACATCGGCAGATGCCAATAGGTCAGAAACACGCCGCAAATGACCGCCGTGAAGGTCATCAAGGTACCGACGGACAAATCGATGCCGCCGGTGATGATGACGAACGTGCAGGCAATCGCCAGCACGCCGTTGACGGCCGTCGCCTGCAGAATCCCGAGCATGTTGTCCATCTGCATGAACGCGGGAGACGCGAAGCTGAAAAAGACCAGCAACAGGATCAGGCTCCCGAAGGCGAGCAGCTTTTGCAGAGCGGTCGGCGTGAAGACGCGAGCTCTCAGGCCGGACAACCGTCCGTCGTTAGCGAGCGTCGAAGTGTCCGATGGCTGGGTCATGAACTGAATCTCTCCTCGTCGGGCTCACGCCGCTTTTAAGGTTTCGCGCTGCGTCGCCAGTTGCATGATGCGCTCCTGCGTCGCCTCCGTGGCCGAAAGTTCGCCGGTAATGCGGCCCTCGCACATTACGACGATGCGGTCGCTCATGCGCAGGATCTCCGGCAATTCCGACGAGATCATGACGATCGCCTTGCCCTGTCCGGCGAGCGAGCGCAGAAGCTTGTAGATTTCGCTCTTTGCGCCGACGTCGATGCCGCGCGTCGGTTCGTCGAAGAAGAGCACGTCGCAGTCGCGCTCGAGCCATTTCGCAACGACGATTTTCTGCTGATTGCCGCCCGAGAGCAGCCGCACCTCCTGCGTCGCGGAGGGCGTGCGAATCGCAAGCAGATTGATGAAATGGGAGGCTGTCCGGCGTATCTCGGTACGGCGCAGGAAGAAATTGAACGACAGGAATTTGCGCAAGTTGGACATGACGATGTTCGATTCGACGTTCATGCCGGTCGCAAGGCCGAAACGCTTCCGGTCTTCCGAGAGATAGCCGATGCCGCGCGCCACCGCATCGCTCGGATTCCTGATCGTCGCTTTCACGCCTTTCACGATGATTTCACCCGATTCGACCGGATCGGCGCCAAACACCGCGCGGGCGACCTCGGTGCGACCGGCGCCCATCAAGCCGGCAAAGCCCAATATCTCGCCTTTGCGCAGCGCAAAGCTTACATCTCTGACCAGCGGGCCGGCGTTGAGATTGTTGACTTCGAGCGCGACTTCGCCTGTGCCTGCGACGCTTCCGGAAGGCGCCACGTCGGTCAAGGTTCGCCCGACCATCATGCCGATGATCGCGTCGACGCTGGTGTCCCTGACGGTCACGGTGGCCACATATTCGCCGTCGCGCAACACCGTGACGCGGTCGGCGATCTGCTTCAGCTCATCCATCTTGTGGGAGATATAGATGATGCCGACGCCCCGGTTCTTCAGCTCGCGGATGATGCGGAATAGCTCGGCAATCTCGGCGTCGTTGAGCGCCGAAGTCGGCTCGTCCATGATCAGCACGCGCGAGTCGAACGACAACGCCTTGGCGATCTCGACCATCTGCTGCCTCGCGACGGTGAGCGTGCTGACCACCGCACGCGGGTCGAGGTTCACGTGCATGCGTGCAAGAATGTCGTGCGCCTGCGCATTGAGCTTGTCTTCGTCGAGAAACAGACCGAGGCGCCCGCGCGGCTCGCGGCCGATGAACATGTTCTGGGCGACGGTCAGATGATTCATCAACTGAAGTTCCTGATGAATGATGCCGATGCCCAAAGCCTGCGCCTCGCGCGGGCTCGAGAACTCGACCGGCTGACCGTCATAGAGGATGTCGCCCGTATCCCGGGTGTAGACGCCGGCGAGGATTTTCATCAGCGTCGACTTGCCGGCGCCGTTCTCGCCCATCAGCGCATGAACTTCACCCGCCATGAGCTCGAACTGGACTTCATGCAGCGCCCTCACGCCGGGAAAGCGCTTGCTGAGCCTGTTGACGGAAATGAGCGGGATCATGGTGCGGATTGAACGACGATTCCGCGACCGCCGCCGGCCTTAGCGCGGGGAGCGGGTCGGAAAAACGCGGGAAGCCGCTGCGCCGGGTGTTGCCGGGTAACGGTAACGCGGCTGAAATCGCAACGAGAAGCCAGACACATGCCCGGTGCCCCCAAACCGATGTGCCACGATTTTACGCCGCTGAACGGCAGCGGCTCAATTAGGCATTCCCTAATATTATGCGTAAGTGGATCTCGCGCCTGTTTCCCACTATTTGTCGCTCATTTCAGGGCGGGTTGTGGATGCCTATCCGGCGCGGTTGCCGCATCAAGCTTCGGCCAGAATCTGCTGGATGACTTGCTCGAAGGTTTCCACGGGTTGCCCGCCGCTCACCAGATAGCGACCGTTGAAGATGATCGCCGGCACCGACTGGATACCTTTCGCCTGGTATTCCCGTTCTTCGGCACGAACCTCGTCGGTGTAGATGCCGCTTCGCAGGACCTCACGCGCTTGCGCGGCATCGAGCCCCACCGATTGGGCCGCGTCGACAAGAACCTCGTGATCGCTCGGGTCTTTGCCCTCGCCGTGATAGGCCCGCAGCAGCGCCAGTTTGAGCGGCAGCTGCTTGCCTTCGATACCGGCCCAATGCAGCAGGCGGTGCGCGTCGAAGGTGTTGTAGACGTGCGCACGCGGGCCGAAGGCAAAACCGACGCTCGCGCCGCGCTCGCGGATCATGGCTTGGGTTTCGGCGATCTGCTCCGGCGTGCGTCCGTATTTCTTGCCGAGATAATCGACAATGGCCTCGCCGTGCGGCCCCATCTCCGGATTCAGCTCGAAGGGATGCACGGCAAGTCGAGCGTCGACCGTATCGCCCAGGCGCGTTAGCGCGAGCTGAAGCGACGACAGGCCGATCGCACACCACGGACATGCGACATCGGAGACAAAATCGATTGTTAGCTGTTGTTTCATTGCGTTCCTGACTGGAATAACCTATGGCGCGGCCGCTTCGGTGCGGCGCAAAACGGCCCACGGGGTAGCCTAGCCTGAATCGCCAATTCTTGCAGGAATGCGCTCCGGACCAACGCCGAAGCGGCGATCCGCGGCGTAGCCCTCAGTCCGGCATCCCGTTGTGGTCCCCGAGCGGTCTCGCGGGCCAGTCCGCCCAGCGGTCCGCACGGGTCCGTTCGTACGCTTCGTTGAGCGGATAACGAATGCGGTTGTCGTCGCGCGGCCGTTCGCCGATCACCATCAGCCTGACCTCTTCCTTCGTATTGTTGATGAAGGTGTGGCAGATGCCCGTGCCTGCCGGAAACGCGACGGAGTCGCCTTCAGCAATGGGATGAAGCACACCGTCGATCCAGACATCGGGCTTGCCTGCGAGCACGTACACAAACTCCTGCTCGGTACTTTCCGCGTGCGGATAAGAGGTGCGCCGGCCGGGCAGAAGTCTCACGTGATGAATGCCAATGCGCGTAATGCCGAGAGCGGCGGAAAGCGGCGCGTCGAGCGCCATTTTCTCGGTATCGCCGCGATAGGAATGTGCATCCGGTTCTTCCAACTCGGTCCAGTGCCTGATGAAATCGGGTCGGCTCATCGGTTGTTCTCCTTTGGGGACTACGGTCGATGATAGCGGCTTGCACACCCTGCCCGCGCGGCGACGCTCAGTACGATCCCATATAGTCGCGCTTGCCGATTTCGACGCCGTTGTGGCGCAGAATCGCGTAGGCCGTCGTGACGTGGAAGAAAAACTGGGGCAGGCCGTAGTTCTGCAAATAGGCGCTGCCAACCAGCTTCTTCTCTTTCGGCGTGCCCGGACGCAGGACGATTTCCTTGTTCTCGCTACCGTCGAACTGGGTGGCGTCGAGCGCGCCGAGGTGGGCCAACGCTTTGGCGATAAGCGCCTGCAAGTCGGCAAACGTGACTTCGGTGTCGGGCCATGACGGCACCTCTACACCGGCGAGGCGCGAGCTTACGCCCTTGGAGAAGTCGGCGGCGATCTGCACCTGGCGCACCAGCGGGAACATGTCCGGGAACAGGCGCGCCTGCAGCAGCGCGTTCGGCTCGATGTTCCTTTCGGTGGCGTGTGCTTCGGCTTTCTTCAGCACCTCGGACAATGCAGTCAGCATTTGCTTGAAGACTGGGACGGATGCGCTGTAGATGGAACTGGTCATGATCACTCTTTCGGTCGATGTTGGATGCCGGCGCGGAAGATGCCACGCCGGCCGGTTCGATAAGCGGGGGAAGGTTACCACTGTCCTGCCGGAAACATCGGCGCGGAAGCGCTGCGCGTCTCTGACGGAAGCGGGCTTCGCAAACGCAACGCCTCCGGCAATAGCGCAGATCGCCGAAATCCGCCCCCGGCGGACTCCGCTCGCCCGGCTCGCTTGCCGTTCAAGCCGCGTAGAATCACGCTAGCTGGCATCACGATAGGGATGATCCGGTCATGGCTGCGTTGCTCACGGTACTCAAATTCGCTGTCGTCCTGGTCCTCGCCTCCTCATTGGCCGAGGCGCTGGTGCTTTCCCTCCGACACGGCTGGCGCCGCTACGACTGGCGGGCGGCCGGTATCTCGGTGGTCGACTATCTCGTTCGCGAATATCCGTTGCGCTGGCTGCTGCCGCTTGCGTTCTGGGGCAACGCAATGAACTGGTTCTGGCAGCACAGGCTCTGGACTTTACCGATGAACCATTGGAGCGCCTGGCTCGCGTGCTTCGTCGGTCAGGAGTTCTGCTATTACTGGTATCACCGCGCGGCCCATCGGACGCGCTGGTTCTGGTGCACTCACGCGGTCCACCATTCACCCAATCAGCTCAACCTGTCCGCCGCATACCGCTTCGGCTGGACTGGCCGTCTTACCGGTTCGTTGCTGTTCTTCATGCTTGCACCGCTGGTCGGCATGCCGCCCCGGATCGTGCTGATACTGCTTTCGCTCAATCTGCTCTACCAGTTCTGGCTGCACGCCACCTGGATCCCACGCCTCGGACCGCTGGAATGGATTCTCAACACGCCTTCGGCACACCGCGTCCACCACGCGTCCAACCTCGAATACCTGGATGGAAATTACGGCGGTGTGCTGATCGTGTTCGATCGGCTATTTGGCACCTACATCGCGGAACGGCGCGACGTGCCGTGCCGCTACGGCCTGGTCCGGCCGATGACGACCTACAACCTGCTGGCCATCGAGTTCGATCACTGGCGCGCGCTGTGGCGCGACCTGCTGGCCGCGCGCTCCATTGGCGAGGCATGGGGCTATGTCGTCAAGCCGCCGGGTTGGCGGCCTGACAACACCGGGGAAACAACCGAAGATCTAAGACGCCGCGCGGACCCACGCGCCTTCGGAGCGGAACAGCAATAGGGTCTTGCGCCGGCCGAACTCAACCCGATGCGCGTTTCTCCCTCGGTGGATCGATGAAAAAAACGTTGGCGTTTTGACGCGCGCTTGCGTTCGTGAAAAATGAATGGTATTTTTTCATGAAATTTTCCATGATTTTTTCACGGATTTTTCACGAGAGCCAACATGTTCGATCAGTCCGCCGAGCACGTCGCGAGCTACTACGCACGCACCTATCCTGGCCCGATCCCCCTGCGGCCGACGCTGGAAGAGCGCCTCGACACGGAAGTGCTGATCGTCGGCGCGGGTTTCAGTGGCTTGCACACTGCCCTGCGTCTGGCCCTCGCGGGCAGGCGTGTCACGGTGCTGGAAGCCAGCCGGGTGGCCTGGGCGGCGTCCGGGCGCAACGGCGGGCAGGCGCTGCTCGGATGGTCCTGTGACATGCCTCCGCTGGAGGCGGCACTGGGCCTGGAGCGTGCCCGCCAACTGTGGGACAGCATGCGCTGGGCCGCCAGGGAGATGCGCGAGCTGCCGGCGCGGCATGGCTTCGATGCTGATTACCGGACTGGAAGTCTGTGGGCGGCGGTGCTGCCGCGCCGCATCGCCCTGCTCCGGCAAGCCCAACAGGAGGCCGAGGAAAAGTGGGGCTACGACGCGATGCGCTTCATCGCTCGCGAGGACATGCCTCAATGGATTGCAAGCGAACGCTACCAGGCGGCGCTCTACGATCCCGAGGCGGGCCATCTGAATCCGCTGAAACTGGCCCAGGGCCTCGCGGCGGCGCTCGAACAGGCCGGTGGACGCATCTTCGAACAAAGCCAGGTGCTGGGCTACCGCGAGACGCCGGACGGTTTTGCCGCTCGCACCGACACGGGCGAGGTGCGTGCGGACGTGCTGGTGCTCGCCTGCAACGCCTATATCGACCGTCTCGACCGCCAACTTTCCAGACGCATGCTGCCCGTCGGCACCTATCAGGTGGCCACGTCGCCGCTGCGGCCGGAGGTGGCCCGTTCGCTACTGCCGCGCAACAGCTGCGTGATCGACAACCAGTTCGTTCCCGACTACTTCCGCTTGAGCCCCGACAACCGCCTGCTATTCGGCGGCGGCTGCACCTACGCGGGCGGCATTCCAAAGGATATTGCGGCGGCCACCCGGCCTTACCTGGAACGGGCGTTTCCGCAATTGCGCGGGGTGGAACTGGAGTTTGCGTGGGGCGGGCATATCGACATCAGCATGAAACGCACGCCGGATGTCGGCCGGCAAGGTGAGCGCTACTGGTTGCAAGGCTATTCGGGCCACGGCGTGCTGCCCACGCTCGCCGCCGCCCGCGCTGTCGCCGACGCCATCCTCGGCGACGACGAGCTGCTGGACCTGTATCAGGCCATCGACAACCCGCCTTTTCCCGGCGGCGCGCTGCTGGCCGCGCCGCTGGAGGTCATCGGCAAGACCTGGTATCGTCTGCGCGACAGAGTCTGAGAGAAGGGACGAAAGATGAACAAGCAGGAAGAAATTGAAGGTCTCGCGATACTGATCCGGGACCTGCGCAAGCATAAGAAGGTGACGCTGGGCGCGTTGGCGGAAAAGATCGGCCGCTCGGTCGGCTTCCTTTCCCAGATCGAGCGCGGCCTCTCGCGTCCGACCGTGGGTGATCTGACCGCCATCGGCGAGGCCCTCGGTGTGCCCACCACCTATTTCTATAGCCTGAGCAAGCCGCGCGCGCTGCCTTGGGTGACCCGCCCGGATGAACGCCGCACGCTCTATTACGCCGAGGGCGTGACCGACGTGCTGGTGTCGCCGAATATGTCAGCGGGTTTTTCGATGCTGGAGAGCCACCTGGCGCCGGGCGCCAGCAGCGGCGACAAACCGTTGAACGACAGCGACGAGCAAGGCGGCTTCGTCCTCGAAGGCGAGTTGACCATCTGGCTGGAAGACGAAGCGCAACCGGCGACGCTCGGCCCTAACGACGGCTTCCAGGTGCCGGCGCACGCCCGCTTCCGCTACGCCAATCTCTCCGACGAACCCACACGGGTACTTTGGGTGTTCACCTAGCATTCACACAGTACATGACGCGGCAGCGAATGCTGCGCTGAATGACAATTCGGATGGCTAATCGATAGCGGCGTGAATATCTCGCTCTGTCATGCCATCGGCTTGCCTGCCTTTTCCCAAGGCAGCTTTTAACTGAAGCTCGATCATCGCGTCTTTTCGCGTGAGAAGGACAACACCATGACTGCCCCCAGCGCCGACCTGCTCAGCGAAGTACGCGCCTTCCGCGCGGCGTATCCCGAGGTGAGTTATGTCGACCTCATTTGCCTGGATCTCCCCGGGCACTTCTACGGCAAGCGATACCCTGTGGACATGCTCGAGAAAGTCGCTGCCGGCGGCCTCCTGAAACTGCCGCAGAATTGCATCTTGCTCGGTGCGCAGGGCGGCGTGTTCCCGATCGGCGACTATTGCTTCAACGACGGCGATCCGGATGCGCAGCGCCGCCTGATCGCCGGCACCCTCAAGCCCGTGCGATGGGAAAGCCAGCCATTGGGACAGATGCTGATCAGCTCGGACGGCACCGAGGCGCCCATCGAGTTCGAGCCGCGCGAGGTATTGGCGCGCGTGCTGAAACGCTTCGAGCGGCGCGGCATCCGCCCGGTTGTCGCCTTCGAACTGGAGTTTTACCTGTTCGACGCCAGGCTGGCCGACGGTCTTCCGCAGTTCCCACGCGACCCGTTCTGCAACGACAGGGACGACCAGTCCAACATGCACATCGAGCGACTGTCGCGTTTCTCCAGTGTGCTCAACGAGATGGTCGACGCGACGCGCGAGCAGGGCGTGGACGCTACCGTGATCACCGCCGAGCTAGGGCCCGGACAGTTCGAAATCAACTTTGGCCACAACGAGGACAGCCTGCGCGCCGCCGACTGGGCCGCCCTGTTCTGCCGCAGCACGCGCGGCGTGGCGATGAAACACGGCTACCGCGCCAGTTTCATGAGCAAGCCGTACCTGCACGCGCCGGGCAGCGGCATGCATGTGCATGTGAGCCTCTACGATGAGGCCGGCAACAACCTGCTGGCCGTCGACGGCCAGCGCCCGCTGCGCCATGCGGTGGCCGGCTGCCTCGCCTTGCTGCCGCATTGCATGCCCGTCTTCGCCGCCAACCACAATGCGTTTCGCCGCTATGGCTGGAAGACGAATGCGGCCAGCCGCGCCAGCTGGGGTTTCGAAGACCGCGACGCCTGCATTCGCATTCCCGAATCGGACGACCGCAACTTGCGCATCGAACACCGTCTGGCGGGCGCCGACGCCAACCCATACCTGGTGCTGGCCGCGATTCTCGCCGGCATGGAACACGGGTTGGATGCTGCGCGCGAGCCGATCGCGCCGCTCAACGAAGATCGCGGGAGCGGCGTCGACTTCCCGCAAGACATGCTCACGGCCGTCGCCGCGATGCAGGACCATCCGGCGGTGCGCAAAGGCATGGGCGAAGAGTTCGTGATGGTCTACTGCGAGAACAAACGCCAGGACCATCTGGATTTCATGAATGAGGTGAGTGCGCGGGAATACCGCTGGTTTCTTTGAACCTCTCGAATCTCGACGGCGCTGATGACGATGATCTCCGCCACCGATCCGGCGATCGACGCAGCGTGCCCGGTTGAGATACGCGGTGACAGCACTACGGCAGCTTCCGGGATGCAACGGTCATGCGCGCGCCCACGTCGAGCGGGAAAGCGTATGGGCACACGCTACGTATTGGCCACCAGCAGCTCTTCAGCATTGTTTGGCGGACGCAGATCGTCTGTCCTGCCCTTGAAGTAGCGCTCGGTGAGATCGGCCGCCGAGACGTGTCGTGCTTCTCTGAAGCCTGCTTCGCGGGCCAGCGCCAGAATGTCCGGCGGGGTGAAGAAGCTGAGGAACGGTGTCCCGCTCGCTCGTGCGCCCTTCTCCGCCATCTCGAGCCCAGGGCGCACCTCGGGGTCCGCCATCTCAAGCGGGAGCAGGAACGTCATGGCGAGCATCGATCCTGGCGCGAGGGCCGCGACTTCGCGCAGCGTGGCCGCGTTCGCCTCCCTGGTGAGATACATGCTGACGCCGGTGGAGACCACGATTGCCGGCTTGCTGTCATCGAAGCCGGCGCTCACGAGCGCGTCCCGCCAGCTGCCTCCCGCCTCGAAATCGACCGGCACGAGGCGCAGCCAGTCCGGAACGCCGAAGCCGAGTTCGATCAGACGCTGTCGCTTCCATGCCTGAGGACCCGGCTGGTCGACCTCGAATACCTTGAGATGGGATGCGATCTCCGGCCGCCGCTGGGCGAAGCTGTCGAGGCCGGCGCCGAGGATGACATATTGATCGAGTCCGCGCCCGGCCTGTTCCACGACGAGGTCCTCGATGAAGCGAGCACGCGCCACGATTGAAGCGCGAAAGGGTCGCGTGAATTGCGGGTCCATGTCCCCGCGACTGCGCCACCCCGCGTCCGGGGCCAGCAGCGTAAGGCCGATTTCGTCTTCCAGCACATGCGGCGGCGGGTCGGACTGAACATGCAGAGCGCGCCACAAAGCGACTCGCGCCGCGGTGCTGTCGGGCGCTATATCTTGCTTGTCGGTCATGACTTTCGATCCTCTTGTAGACGAATGTTGCTGACGATAACCCACCTCGCTTCTATGAGGGCAAGAGAACTTTTTTCATCGACGGTGCAGGATGGAACACGTATTTCTGTCGTTCATAGAAGGGAACGGCATCCGGCCGCGCGTCGAGAAACACCGCAGTCATATCGCGAGCACGCGCGTCGGCTTCCGCATAGTCGATCAAGGCGCGACCCGCACCGCTGCCTCGCGTCGCCGCGTCGACGACGAGATCGTCGATGTGCAGGTGCGCCCCGCGCGCCAACGTGTGGACCGGCCGCATCCCCATCACGCCAACAAGCTTGCCGCCTTGAAACGCGCCGACAAGCTCATAGCCGGAATGCGATTGCAGCCTCACTCGCCTGAGAAATTCCTCTTCATCAAGCGACCGCAATTGGGCGATGACAGGAAAGGCTTGCGCCCATTCCCTTGGAGAAAGCCTTCGGATGTCCAGACTGTTGATGTGATTCTCGACCATTGCGGCGTTCCGTCCTCGTTGCAAGAATCCCGATTCTTGCACAGAGCGGCCGCCAACACGTGTTCAACCTCGCGCGCCGTGACGGCGCTTCGGACATTTGCCCTGTTTGAGCACGAACGGACCCATGTCGTCCGACAGACCCGCACGGCCGGGCGCCGTCGCGTCTGGCGCCTCATGCCGCCTTATTTCGCATCGCGCACCCAGTTGCCTCCATGCGCCGCGGCCTGCGCAGCGGGCGAGGTCGCAAGATAGGCGAGCGCCTGCTCGGTCGAGCCTTCGTGATGCGGCGTATAGCGCGGATTGAAGTAGCGTAGCGCTGCCGCGATCATCTTCCAGAACGACGGCAGGCAACCGCGCCGCGCCCCGGCGCGCCAGGCGAGGATAAAACCCCGGTACGTACCAGCGTCGGGATCGCGCCGATGCATGAAGCGCGCGCCGTGCGTGAGAAAGTACAGTAGAAGAATGACCGTCGACAGCATGTGGAAACAGCGTTCGAAGTACGTGCCGCCCATATGCCGGAAGATGTCGAAGGCTACCGTGCGATGCTCCACTTCCTCGGCGCCGTGCCAGCGCAACAGGTCGAGCATGGTTGGGTCGGCATGGGCGGCATCGAGGCCGTTGGCATTGAGCACCCAATTGCCGAGGTAACCGAAAAAGTGCTCCAGCGCGGCAATGACGCCCAGCTGCTGGCGCAACCAGAAACGCGTCTTGCCGATCTTCAGTCCAAGCGGCTGCTCGCCGAGCAGCTTGCCGAACAGCCAGTCGAGCTTCTTTGTAAACGGCTGCGTATCGATGCCGTGAGCCTTGTAGTAATGCGTGAGCACGCCGCCATGCGAGCGCGAATGCACCGCTTCCTGCCTGAGAAACCCCTCGGCGTCGTCGCGCAGCGCCGGGTCGGTGATTAGCGGCAATGCCTTGTTGTAGACGCGGCAGAACCAGAGTTCGCCGGCGGGGAACAGCAGGTTCAGCACATTGATGATGTGCGTGCTCGACGGGTCGCCGGGAATCCATTGGACCGGCGTTTGACGCCAGTCGAATTTCACATGGCGCGCCCTGATCTTGTGTTGAGCGTGTTCCTGGGTCATGACGATCTCCGGCGTCCTTTGGATGAAATCAGCGTGGCACCATGCCGATGCGGGCGATCAGGCGGCTGAGCCCAGGCATGTAGCGCGAGATGAACCGCATCGAATGCGCCTCGATGCCGATGGCGACGACAGGCCGGTTGCGCAGTACCGCACGAAGCGCGGCTTGCGCGACCGTCTCGGGTTGCAGGCCGCGCAACTGATAGAGCTTCGTGGCTTTCTGGCGCATGCGGTCCTGATCCTGAGGGCTGGCGCCGACATACTGGGTCGAGGCCATGATCCCGGTCTCGGCGAAACCCGGGCAGAGTGCGCTGACGCCGATGCCGTGACCCGCGAGTTCTCCGCGCATACACTCGCTCAGCATCAGCACGGCCGCCTTGGTGGTCGCATAGGCCGGCAGGTCGCGCGATGGCGCGAAGGCCGCGGCCGACGCGGTGTTGATGATGTGACCGCCATTGCCGCGCTTCACCATCTGCCAGGCGAACAGGCGCGAGCCGTGAATTACACCCCACAGGTTGACGTGAAGAATGCGTTCCCAGTCTTGTGCCGAGGTGTCGAGCACGCCGCCTGCCATGCCGATGCCGGCGTTGTTGACCACGATGTCGGCACCGCCGAGGTCAGTCCCGACCCAGTCCGCCAGCGTTTCCATCTGTTCGGCGCTGCCGACATCGGCCTGGCGCGCGTACGCCTCGCAGCCTGACAACCTGGCCAGGGTAGCCGTGCGCTCCGCGCTCGCAGTATCGATGTCGACCGCGACCACGGAGGCGCCGTGCTTCGCGAACTCCAGTGCGATGCATCGACCGATGCCGCTGCCCGCGCCGGTCACGACCGCGAGCTTGCCGCTGAGCGGTTTGCGGGCTGTGTCCATACGGGCGCGTCGAAGCGTCTCCGGTTCGGCGCCGCCTTCGGTGTGATCGACGAACTCACGCACCATCCGGGCCATCTGTTCGGGATGCGTGACCGGCAGCCAGTGCCGTGCGGTCAGTTCGCGGCGCCAGTACTTCGGCACCCATCGCGAGAGATCTTCGGACAACGCCGGGCTGACGTATTTGTCCAGCGTCGGCACGATCGCCTGGACCGGCGCGTGCGCATAGCGCTTGCGCGGCGTGAACAGGCAGCGGATGAAGTTGGCGCGATACAGCGAGACGCCGCGCACGCCGTCCCGCGTTTGCGTCGGGCGCGGCGCGATCTGCGTCTTTTCCACACGACGGAGTACTCGCGGCCACGCGCGGCCGAGCCACACGCGCCAGGTCAAGCTTGGCAGCACCGGCAAATGGAACAGCAGCACATACCAGGAACGCACCAGCTGCCCCATCAGCTTGCCGATCGACCGCGGCGTGGGACGCAGCAAGCGTGCTCGCATCCAGTAAGCGACGTGGTCGAGGCAAGGGCCCGAGCACGACGTGTACGAGGCAATGCGCCCGCGCAAGCGTTCTTCGGTGACGAACTCCCAGCCCTGGATCGAGCCCCAGTCGTGCGCGACCAGATGGACGGCGCGATGGGGGCTCACGGCGTCGATGACGGCGATGAAGTCGTCGGTGAGTTTTCCCAGACGATAGGCTGCCGTCCCCTTAGGCGCAGTGGATTGCCCCGCCCCGCGAACATCGTAGGCGACCACATGGAAATCGTGTGCCAGCAACGCAGCCAGCGCGTCCCAGACTGCGCTGTTGTCGGGATAGCCATGCACCAGCACCACGGTAGGCCGGGCAGGATCTCCCCATGCCTTCGCGGCGAGCGTCACGTCGCCCGAGCGCACCGTGAAATCGGTGCGGTGCATGGCGGGGGGCGCTTCGTATAGCGCGGGGGATACGGGTTCGGTGAGCAGTTGCATATGCGCCTCCGTCATGCCGCGACCAACGCCCGACCGCGCTGCGCCCAGCGGCGCACATGCGGCAGGTCGTCGTCGAGCCAGTAGGCGTCGTCATCGGTGATGACCAGCAACTCTTCGAATTTGGCGCCCACCCCCTGAAAGCCGAGATGCGGCTCGACGGCCCACAGGCCGGGCGTCGGCGCATGCTCGGAGCGGCGATCGATCGACCACAACGGCGACCAGCCCTCCTTCCTGCCCGCGCTAACCTGGTCGAGGACGAGGTTGCGCGTGGCGTTCAGGCCGAAACGCGCCACGAAACGCGGCTTGGCGGGCCGGTTCAGCTTCGCGACACGATGCGCAAGCACTTTGAACGGATAGGCCTTGTGGCGCGGCTCGACGCCCTGTTTTCTGCACAACAGGTCGACCGCGCGCGCCACGTCGGCAAGCGTGCGGCGCTGCTTCACCATGCTGACGATCAACTCGCGATGTTCGGCCAGGTCGTCTTTCAACTGTTCGAGCGTGGGATTCGTACCGATGCAGGTGGCGTAGCCGACGTCGGCGATCACGCCGTTCAGCACCGGCGCCACGTCGAGAATGACCGGCATGTTTTCTTCCAGCCGACGCGAACCCGGGAAGAAAGCCAGGTTGAAACCGGCCATGTGCGACAGCCCGGAAAAACCTTCAAAAGCGGTACGGTCGCCAAACCAGGCGAAGGGTTTGTGCAGCCAGTCGCGCACGCCGTGATCCTGCAGCCATTCGGTCAACAGCCGGGCGGCGTCTTTTTCCGTCATGCCCGGCTGGAGCAACGCACCGACGCTTTCGACGCATCGATAGGCCAGTTGCTGGACCTCGCGGAATTGCGCCAGTTCGTCCACGTCGACGTGTGGAATGGACTTGTCACCCATACATGCCTCCCGAATATGCTGTCCGACGGGCGTACGGCCGCCGTCACGATGACATTTTTTATTGTTACATTAAACAATGTAACAATTGGATCGTACACCACCCGTGGCGCTCGTCCACTGGTTGTTTTCCCTGGGAGGTTGGGTTGGACTGGCGATGCGCGGCGATGTCTGGCGATGTCTATCTGCCGGGGCCGGTCTCTTCGATGCAACTCAGCACAAGCCGGCTGCCCGGCCCTGCTTCAGCGCCGAGTGTGGCGGTGTGGAATTCGGTATCGGTGCACAGCCAGTCGACACGAAAGTCTCCGGAGCCCTTGACGTCGTTGCTGCAGCCTTTGGATGGCGCGCTCGTGAGCGGCCTATGCAAGATGTACGTACAGGTCTGAAGTCCGTCGCATTGACGCGCGACGTCGTGGGTCGCGTCGGCTCGCGGCGTTTCGCAATTCGCGCCGTAGGTGCCTGAGGTGATCCTGATCGCCCGCGTTTCAGTTTGCGTTTGCGTTTGCCCCTGCGCGCCCGAGCTTGCCGCCACGGCGAGAATGCCCGCTAATGCCCAGACACAGCGAAAGGCGCCGGCGAGAAGGGACGATTCATGTCGCCGGTGCGCAATTATCCTGGCCATCTTCGCTGACTAGCCGCGACAGGACGTTGGCGACCACCCGGTCGCAGTGGGCACCGCCGAATTCGAATACGTCGCGCTCGGCGAGATCGATCTCCTGTGCCAATGATTCGCGCAGCAGACTCCTTGCGCGAAAATGCCGGCTGCGCACCGTCGCTTCCGGAATGTCGAGACACTGCGCGGTCTCCTCGACACTCAGTTCCTCGACCGAACGCAGCACGAACACGACACGAAAGACTTCCGGCAGTTCATCCAGTTTACGCTCGAGCAAGGTTCTCAGCTCGGCACGCGCTACCGCCTTGTCAGGGGAATCGGAATCTCGCGCGGTCATGGCATCGATATCGACATGAGTGTTCACGTCCACCATCGGAATCACGTTCTGACGGCGTGCTTCCCGGCGTAAGCGTCCATAGCATTCGTTGAGTACCAGGCGGGACAGCCAGGTGAGCAGCGTGGCATCGCCACGAAACCGTCCGATCGAACGATAAGCAGACAGATATGCCGCCTGCAACGCGTCTTCCGCTTCCGCTCCGTCACGCAACGTGGCGCGCGCCAGACGATACAACCGCCGATTGTGCCGGCGCATCAGCAATTCGAACGCCAATCGATCTCCCGCGACGATGCGTCGAACGGCCTCGCGTTCGTCGTCCGCGGCAAACGTCGAATGTGCTTCAGCAATGTCCGTCATGACTGCCTCACCGGTCGCCCTCACTCATTGCACGTTCCTCATTGCACGATCAGTGTGCCACGCATCGTGGTGTGGAGGGTGCACAGATACGGATAGCTGCCGGTCTGGCGTGTCACGTAACTCCACGATGCATTGGGCTGAATTTCGTGTGAATCGAACGCTGTCGGCGTTGCAGTCGCCGTGTGGGGAAACAGATCCTTGTTCACCCACGTCACACGATCTCCGCGGTGCACCGTGAGCACCGGCGGATTGAAGCGCATCTGCTCGATGACGATCACGTACGTCCCGGCCGCAGCCTCGGAAACGCCGGCCAGCGACGGCGCCATGATCGCAACGACTGCGCAGACAAGGACAGAACCGCCGGTACGCCGCGTGCCCCGGCGCTGTCCAACCGCGCAACGAGTCCGGTCATCCACCGCTCTTGCCCAGCTCTGCCTGCAGATGCTTCGCGTGCTCGAGATGCGCGACAAAGGCCGGACGCACCTTGACGAGAAGCGCCTTCAGTTCGGCATTCTGCGCACTCGGAATCAATGTCTTGTCCAGCGCATCGAGAACGCTCTCGTGATAGGTCACCTCATGGTCGATATACGCCCGGTCGAACTCCGCGCCCTTGCGTGTCTTCAGATTGGCGAGGTTCGCATCGCCGCCCTGTTTGAGACTCTGGCTCGTCGGATTGTCTTCCGGAGTGACGGCCAGTTTGTGCACGAGGTCGGAGGCGGCCTTGTTGACGCCGCTGTGATCGGTAACCATGCGTTGCGCGAACGCTTTGACATCCTTCGACTTTGTTTTGGATTCCGCGAGCTTGCCGGCGTCGATATCCACCTGATTGGCTGTCACGACGATAGCTGCGATCTGAGGATCGGTTGGACCGGCGCTCTGCGCCCAGCACGGAAGGCTGGTCAGCGCGAGTGCGCTGGTGAGGATGCCGAACAGTGCTGCACTGGTTATTTTCATGTCGCGCCTCCTGAATGACGATGGCAAGTCCGAGTCGGTCCGCATGCGATCCACCGCCGATTCGAACCTGAATATGGGATTGGATGTCACGTGTGCGAACCGCGTTCCCGTTCCGTTCCCGGGGTCCGGCCTGCGATGCGCGTTTCTTCGATGCGGTTGCGAGGCAGCCATGACGAGCGCGTCATGGCTTCGCAACGTGGGGACGATACTGTCTAAGGAATGGGTGCTGGATCAGCGGGAAAGGCAGGAAAGACAGGAGAGGCGTGCCCCCGAAAGGGCACTGACAAAGCGTATATCTGTTGCGGCAGCGGGCCGGCCAGTGACCCGCCAGTGACTTGAGCCGGTGACTTGAGCCGGTGACTTGAGCCGGTGACTCAAGGAACCGGAGGAAAGTGCCGCTTGCCAGGCTGAACCCGCAAGCGCCGGAAGCGTTCCCTCTTGTGCTCTTCGTCGAAATGGGCAAGCGACGGCTTGACCAGATCGCTGCGCGACACGATGCCGATCAGTTGCAAGGTTTCGGCGTCCGCGACCACGGGCAATCGTTCGAGACCATGCACCGCCAGCCGCGTTGCAACAAGCCGGCAGGTTTCGCTGGGCAGCGCAAACGCGGGAGAGCGGTGACGCAAGACGTCGGAGAGGCGCGAATCGAGCGCATCCGCTGCCTCGTCATCGCGAATTTTTTCCAGTACCGCGCGATCGACGACGCCCGCCAGCACGCCTTGACGCACGACCGGATAAGCACGATGTTTCTGCGCCGTGCCGAAGTACGTTGCCAGCGCTTCGCCCACGGACATATCGCCATCGATTGTCTCGACGGTACGCGACATCACCTCGTCGACATGGTGGCGTTCAAGCGGATCGACGCCGTATTCCCGGTAAATGTGATACCCGCGCCGGGCAATTTTCTCCGTCATGATGGAGCGCTTCATAACGACCGTCGCAAACCCGTGCGCGATCAGTGTCGCGGCGAGCAGCGGTAGCAATGCGTTGCTGTCGTGCGTGAGGCCAAACGCGAACACGATCGCGGTCAACGGCGCACCCAGCGTGGCGCCAAGCGTGGCCGCCATGCAGACGAGCGGCCACAGTGCCGGTTCGCCGCCCGGCAGCACGTGGCCGAGCACGACGCCGAGCCCCGCGCCCAGCATGAGCAACGGCGCAAGCACGCCGCCCGAGGTGCCCGAACCCAGCGCCACGACCCAGATGAGCGCCTTCACGATCAGGATCGCCAGCGCGATCTGGATTGCAATGTGTTGGTGCAACAGGTCGCCGATCACGTCGTACCCGACACCCAGCGCGCGGGGTTCGAGAAAGCCGCCAATGCCGACCACGAGACCACCGAGCGCGGGCCACCACATCCAATGGATGGGCAGCTTGCCGAACAGGTCCTCGGTCTTGTACAGCGCCGCCGACAGGCCAGACGCGAGCGCGCCGGACAGCAGGCCCGCGATAATGCAGGACACCAGCGACAGCGCGCCGGGAGGCGCAGTTTCAAGCGGAAACAGCGGCCCCGTGCCGAAGAATGCCGCACGCGCAAACCCCGCGACCGCGCACGCAAGCGCGACCGGCAAAAAACTGCGCGGACGCCATTCGAACAACAGTAGTTCGACCGCCAGCAGCACGGCCGCCACCGGCGTGCCGAAGACCGCCGTCATGCCCGCCGCCGCGCCGGCAACCAGCAGCGTCTTGCGTTCCGCGGACGTGACCTTCACGCACTGCGCGATCAGCGACCCCAGCGCGCCGCCTGTCATGATGATCGGGCCTTCCGCGCCGAACGGCCCGCCGCTGCCGATCACGATACCGGACGACAAAGGCTTGAGAATGGCCACTTTCGGCGACATGCGGCTCTTGCCGAACAGGATGGCTTCGATCGCTTCGGGAATGCCATGCCCTCGAATCTTTTCCGAACCGTAGCGGGCCATGAACCCGACGATGAGGCCACCGGTCACGGGGATGATCACCACCCAGATACCCAGCGTATTGAGGGCCGGCGAGCGGTCCGCAAACGAAAACGTCTGGAAGAAAAACAGATTGGTGAACAGATGAATCAGACTCAGCAGCACGAACGCCGCGAGCGTGCTGAGGGCGCCGATCCCGGCGGCGAGTGCGGAAATGCCGGGAAGCCGCGCGTTGGTGGAAAAATCGCGCTTATGGGTATCGAGACTCATGATGACTCAAACATCGATCTGGGGAACATTGAACGTGCCTTTGAGCGACTTCAGTTCGGCACGGTGCATCTCGGCAAGGCGGGCAAGCACCTGCTCGCCCGCTTTCAACAAATGAACCTCCACCTGGCGGCGGTCCGTTTCACTGACTTTTCTGCGGACCAGATCGAGCGCCTCACAGCGGGACACGAGCGCGACCACACCGTGATGCTGCGCCTGAAGCCGTTCCGCCAGCTCGCCGACGGTCGCCCAGTCGCGTTCCGGATAGCCCTTGATATGCAGGAGCAACAGATATTGCAACGGTGTGATGCCTTCACCCTGCGCGGCCTGCTCGGAAAAACGCTCGAAGCGCCGCATCTGGTAGCGAAACTCGGACAGTTGCTCGAAGTTCGCCTTGGTCAGGCCGCGGGTGAGTGTTTTCATCGGAGTGCCGTGGAGAAATAGGTGAAGCGCGGATTATATCACGTCGTGATATTTATAAGCGCATTCGTCCGTCCGTGTCCGTGATCGTGCTATGCCGCGTGCCGCTGTCTGGCGTAAGCCTGGCGATAGAGTCCCGCGATGAGGTCCGCCTGCGTGATCATGCCGGCAAGCCGCTGATTCGAGTCCAGAACCGGGATGTGGTGGTGTCCGTAATTCGCGAACACCGGCACCAGTTCGACGATCGGCGTCGTCGCGTCGACCGTGTGAACGTCGACGTTCATCAACGCACCGACAAGCGGCGCCGGGGTGATGCTGCGCCGGAACCAGCGTTGCACCGGGGACGACAAACCGGCCCCTTTGCTGAACGCCCGTTTGTCGACGAGGTCGGCGCGGGTCACGATGCCGATCACGTGCTGCTTTTCGTCAGTGACCGGGATTGCCTTGATATGGCGCTGTTTCAGCAGACTCCACGCGGCCGAAGCCCGCGTGTTTGCCGACACGGCGACCAGCGAGCGCGACATGATATCCGCGCAGGTCAGTTCATTGAACGTGCGGGTGTAGGCCTGCAACTGAACGTCGCGCAACAGGGATTCCAGATCGTCCGTGTCGATATCGAGCAATTCCCCGCGCCGGTTCAGCACCGCCTCGAGATCCGCGCGCGTGAAACCTTCGCTGGACGCCGCCGAGCTCGCCGCGCCTTTGACCGGGCTCTGGGCGACGTGCGGGTAGCGATGCCCGGTAGCCGCGTGGTAGGCGATGGCGGCGCACAGCAGCGCCACTGACTGGATCGCAATAGGCTCGGCCACGAAGCGGTAGCCCAGCGCGTGCACGGCCGGACCGCCAAGAACCGCGGTCAGCGCAACCGCGCCCGACGGAGGGTGAACGCAGCGCAGCGCGAACATCGCGCAGATCGCCAGCGCCACGGCCAAAGCGGCGGCGCCGACCGGATCGACGATCCAGCTTGCACAGGCAACACCGATCGTGGCGGAAACGAGATTGCCGCCGATGATGGACCACGGTTGCGCAAGCGGACTGGCCGGCACCGCGAACAGCAGCACGGCCGAAGCGCCCATGGGCGCAACGAGGAGCGGAATGTTGGCCGCCGGTCCGAGAAGGACGTGCATGCTCCCGCCGGTGAACGCGATTCCAAGCAATGCGCCCAGGCACGATCTGAAACGTTCCGGCCACCGGACAGCAATGGGATGCGGGGCGAAGCTGGAAAGCCAGCGGATGAGGGCGTAACGGGACAAGGTTCGACCAGGAAAATGAGGGGGCGGGATCACACGGAACGAGGCCACACCTTACGGCGAAATCCTCGCGAAACGAAAGAACGCATCGTCATGATTATATTTCATTGTGATATAAAAGTGCGCTCGGGCCCGCCACAGCCCGGTAAAACCGGGCGGGCCAAGGGTTTAGCCTGGTCCTGCGCATGGCTCGGATTGACTCTGCCGGCGATATTCGCAATTTGAATAGCTCACTCTGTGATATAAAATTGAAAGAGGCCTTCTCGTGACGGGTTCTGAAACAGGAGCAGTCCGGATAAAACTACAAGGATGATTTGTCTGGATTGCATGCGTCCATGGGGATACCGTGCTTCGCTCCGACGCGCAAAGCCAGTCATCGTGAAGGCCCCGGCCGCCATTACAGAATGACGATCACCGGCTCCCCGGGTCGCATTGCGTCACAACGCGAAAGACACGTTGTCTCAGTCCACGGGGATGAGCTCGAATGGCTTTCCGGTGCGATGGCGCAATACAGATCGAAGCAAGGAGCCATCATGCTGATCACGTTTCAATCGCCCGCCACGCCCGATGTCGTGATGCTCAGGGATCTCGCCCAGTATCTGCTGGGTCTCGTGGGCAAGCGTCTCGATTCGCGCGGGGTCATTCTCCACGATGAACTGCCTCGCGCAATCAGTCGTCTCGAAGCGGCGATTTCCGACGATGAAAAGGCGGAGATTGCGCTCGAATCACTGCAGTATTCCCGCGAACGCCGTCAGGAATCCAGCAGTGGACTTTCGCAGCGGGCCTGGCCATTTCTCGACATGATGCGCGAGGCCAGCAAACATAATGCCGACATCATCTGGGGGCTGTAGACGCCCTCTTGCAGCGCGGTTCGATCATGTCGGCCCGAGGTCGAGGTCATGCGAAGACCGGGGAACCTCGCGGGACCGGCGCCGCCGGCAGTGTCAAGGTCCGTGACGCGTGCGGTTCCACCAGTGCCTGCCGCTTGCATGCCGGAGAACGCGTTCACGAGGATTGCGCATGGCATCCTGCGCGACGACGAAAAGAATCACCAGCGCCAGCACTGCGCCCGCCACGACAACCTGCACCAGAAGATCCATCATCATCTTCGCCTCCGTCATGGTTGTGCGATCGATTGCGCGATCGCATCCGCTCCGATTCGAATTCCCGCAAGACCGTCAGGCCGCCACCTTGAACAGGACGCCGCAAGATACGCGGTCGAGCAGCAATGCGTGGTTTTCTCCCGTCCACCAGCGTGCAAGGAAACTGTGTGGGTGGTGTCCAATGACGATCAGATCGACCTTCAATGAATCCGCCAGCCGGGAAATCTGGTCAATCGCGTTTCCGACCGAATAGTGTCCCGTTGCCGTCACACCCCATGCCCGCAGCGAGTCGATACCCTCACGCAATGTCTCTTGCGCCGCCTGCTCATCGATTTCGAATTTCATCGACGACAGAACGTCGAACCCGCTTGACCAATAGGTGCAGTCGAAAATCGACAGCAGATGGGTTTCAGCTTGCAGCTGCTGCGCGAGGGCCGCGCCGTAACGCAGCGCGAGCTGTCCCTCCGGTGTGGCGTCGTAGCAGAGAAGGATCCTGTTGAACGGGGCCATGGTGGATTCCTTTGTCAACTTTCACGGTGTCGTCCAATCGAGCGATCGGATAGGTCCGCCACGACATTGTTCAGGTGAACATCGGCACGGCCTCGATCGGCACGAAACCTGGTAACGCGCCCATTTCAGCTCCCCAGCAGTTGGGGAAGCATTTCGAATTCTGATTTGAGCTTTCGATTCGATTATATATCACACCGTGATATATATGATCGTCTCACGTGGCGATGCGGGAGACCTGTGCGCTGAGAACCGGCCGGATCGGCGCAGCAGGAAAACGCGTCCGCCGGCGATTGCGTCGCGACGGGTCCGGGACCAGCCGAGGTCATCCTGATATCCAAGGCAGGTGAGGCCGCTATTGCGCATGCCCAACCATGCGGATTGAGCGCGATGTACGAAGCAAAATCATCCTGTTAAAGTGGTGACGTTATCCATGTATACGTTCTACCAGGTGGCGCATGGCCCACGCGAACGACAGCGCGAGCGACAATCGGCTCGGCAATTATCTGAAGAACCGGCGGACCAGGCTCGATCCCGCGTCCTTCGGCATTTCCGGTGGACGGCGGCGAACGGCGGGACTGCGCCGGGAAGAGGTAGCGCAGCGCGCCAATATCAGCGCGGCCTGGTACACGTGGCTGGAACAGGGACGCGGCGGCAATCCGTCAGCGGACGTGCTGGACCGCATCGCGAAGGCGCTGATGCTGACCGAAGTCGAGCGCGAACACGTATTCCTGCTCGGCCTTGGCCATCCGCCCGAAGTCCGCTATCGCGGCAGCGACGCGATCACGCCGCGACTGCAGCGCCTGCTCGATGCGCTGCCCTATAGTCCGGCAATCGTCAGGACTGCGACGTGGGACGTGGTTGCCTGGAACCGCGCGGCCGCGGCGGTGCTCACCGACTACGGCGCCCTGCCACCCGAACGGCGCAACGTCCTGCGCATGATCTTCTGCGATCCCCGCGTTCGTGCCGCGCAGTTCGATTGGGCCAGCGTGGCCCGCTTCGTGGTGAGCGCCTTCCGGATCGACGCCGCGCGCGCAGGCGCCGACACCGAGGTGGCGCCGCTCGTCGACGAACTGTGCCGCTCAAGCCCCGAATTCGCCGCCATGTGGCAGGACAATGAAGTGCGGACCCACGGCGATGGAGTCAAGCACCTGCGCCACCCCGTGCTGGGGCCGATCTCGCTGGAATACTCATCGTTCGCCGTCGACGGGCGGCCGGATCTTCAGATGATCGTCTACAACCCGGCGACACCTGTCGATCAGGGGCGGATCAGGTCTCTGATCGAGGAAACGCAGGCAATCGCTACGAAGTGAGCCCGGAACGTGCTCCTGGCGCCAGGCCTGGAACCAGCGGGACTCGCGTCAGCCACGACAGCAATGCGCGCGGCTTCATGAATTCGTTGCGCGGTCGTCCTGTCGCCGGCACCCCCTACCCTTCTCTGCTGCTTGCGCTACGGCGTACAAAAATCACTGAACCGGCACATATCCAAACGCGTGTTTCCAACACGCGCCTCAATTGATCGGACTCCATAGAGTTTCAATGACGCCTTTCGTCTGAACTATTTGCGCGACGCGAAGTGCAGCAACGAGGTTACGTTCGACGTGACGGGAACACGTAACACCGCGGACGTAACACGCGCCACACGACGCCGTCACTGCGTTCCGCACCCCACCCGATCCACCTTGCCCAGCAAGACCCTCTTCGCCGCGCGCCACTCAATTTCGGCGCTGCCCGTGCGCGAAACATGCAGCGCTCCGTCACCGGTGCATTGGCTCGGAACTTGCGGCGACCCATTGCCCGAGCAAGCCACATCCAGGCATGGCGCTACAGCGCCGGCTCCAGAATTAAACGAAAGGCGACGCGCACAAACGCGATCCCGGGCTAGAAAAGCAAGCGTTTCTGCAAGACCGATCAGCGGTTTTCCGGGGGCACTGATTACACCTTTGACCAATCAGGACGCGATTTCATCGCGAAAGGACTAATCATGGCTCCCTTCAAACACACTCTTGTTGCATCGGCGAGCGCACTCCTATGGTGGTCGCTGGCCACTTCGGCTCAGGCTGGAGATGTCACGTCCACTCCGCCTGCCTCGTTTACGCAAGGCAGCGGATGGACGACCGGGCAACCGGGATCCGGATTCTCGTGGACAGGAAGCGGTGCCACAGCCGGCGGATGGGCCGGCAGTGGCGCGGGTGCTAGTGGTACCGGCGGCTCAGCCTGGGGCGGCGTTTCGGTTTCCGGCTCGGACGGTGGGTACGGCGGCGGCTCTGGAGACGGTGGCCATGGTGGCTCAGGTGGTGGCTACGGTGGCGGTTCCGGAGACGGAGGCCACGGCGGCTCCGGCGGCTCCGGGGGCTCAGGCGGCGGCTCCGGAAACGGCGGTCACGGCGGCTCCAGCGGTTCCACCGGCGTTGGCTCCAGCAGCGGCAGCCAAACCACCAGCGGCCTCCTTGATCCGATCGTGAACCTGGTCGTCAGCGTCGGCGCAATCAGCGTACCGATTGTGCCGATCACGCTGGGCAACAACAGTGGTAGCGGCAACGGCAACGGCGTGGCCAACGGCGCAACCGGTGGTTCACACGGCGTGACAGGCGGATCGAGCGGCCATAGCACGGGCGGCCTGCTGGCGCCTGTGACCGCGTTGCTCGGCGGACTGTCCGTGGCCTCGGTGAGCGGCGGCTCGCAAGGCAGCAGCGGCCCCCTCGCACCGGTTACCACCTTGCTCGGCGGACTAACCGGAGGTCTGGGAGGCGGCACCTCGCACGGATCGTCGACGAACTCCGCGTCTAGTCCGGTTGCACCACTGACCAGCCTTGTCGGCACCCTGACCGGCGCCCTCGGCGGCGCAAGCGGTGGCTCGTCTCCGCTCGCCCCGCTGACGAACCTGCTCGGCGGCCTCACAGGCGGGCTCGGCGATGGCAGTACGCCGTCCACACCCAAGCATTAGTCCGCCACGCGAGGTGCCCGGGGGCACCTCGCACGCGGCCTCGTGGGTGCAAGAGAAAGAACCGCTGGACCTGACTCGCATCACAGCTTCACACCGTCAGGCCCGGCGCATGTACGCGAGGCGCCCTCCTGGAATCGTTACAATGCCCGCATGAATTCCCCCCCAACTGAATCGAATGCGAGACATGCTGACCTCCTATTACTGGAGTGACGACGCCATCCGCAGTCGAAGCGTGAGCGGCATCGTGCTATCCGGCACGGTCGACGTCCCTGTGCCCCCTGCGCGTCTGCTTGCGGATTGGGACCGGGAGATATCGTCGCATCTGCTCCTGGAACCCGGAGACGTCGAGCCGATGCCTTTGCCGCGAGCGCGGGCGCGCTGGCCCGACTACACACGCTGCGTGCAGGCCGTGTCCGATTGGACGCGCGCGCTTGGACTGCCCGAGGTGCTCGCCGCCAGCGACGTAGCCCTCATGGCCTGCCGCGGCGCGAGGTACCACCACGACGGTGCGCAATATGGCGATGCGGCCTTCTGCAATCTCTTCATGAGCGAGGACAGGGGCCTGGACTTGCATTTCCCCGCTTTGGGCCGGCGCATTCCTCTAACCCGGGGAACGGTTGTGATATTCGATACTGGCCAGCCTCATGGCGTCATTCAGCGCGGCAGCAGTGGTTTCAATGCAGCCGACTTCGCGCCGGAGCAGGATTGCATCCAGATATTCCTGACCTGGGAGCTCCCCATCGAAAATGCCCATGTTGGGCACGCGCTTAAGGTCGCCTTCGACGTTGCCCCTTCGACGTCGTCGCAACCGGATACGGAGCAAGTCCAGTTGAACGGTGAACCGGTCAATGTGTGCCCGGATTCCGGTCGTTGGCGCCGGGCTGACTAGCCGCCGGGATCGCATCGCGGTCTTGCTCTGACAGACGCGAGGATTACCGGCCGGCGTCGCCGGGCGCCTGTATGATGGCGGGCTTGCGCTGGACCGAAAGCCCGTGCGGGCGGTCCGCGCATATCGCGCAGCGCCCGCTGCCGCTACGCAGCGCGAACGCCTCCATTCACGATGACCCAAAGGAAGACCGCCATGACGGCCACAACGCAATTCGATCAGGTTTCCGTTATCAAACGCGCCAACGTCTACTTCGACGGCAAGTGTGTCTCGCACACCGTTCTCTTCGCGGACGGCACGCGCAAGACGCTCGGCGTGATCCTTCCCGGCGCGCTCAACTTCGGCACCGACGCGCCGGAGCTCATGGAAGTGCAAGCCGGCCAATGCCGCATCCGCCTCGAAGGCAGCGACGAATGGAAGACGTATGGCGCGGGCGAGTCGTTCTCGGTGCCCGGCAAGAGCCGCTTCGATATCGACGTGATCGAAACGCTCGACTACATCTGCAGCTACCTGTAAAGACGAACGGGTGCCGGGTTACCTCTCCGGCACCCTCACGCACTCTTCCATCAACATCCGCGCAATCCGGTTCGCTGGCAAGATTGCCGTGCTGACGGATAATCCTCGACTCGCATCCGACAATTTTTAAGCAGGGCATCCGTTCTATCCGGCATACGGGAGCATTGCCCTTTTATTTCGGAATACTTCAGAAGCCGCGATCTTCATCTGCGCAAGTTCGGACTGAACGCGAGTCACGACCGTTACTGACGAACGCTCACTGCCGGCTTCCACGAAAGACCGCTTCGGGCCAGTTTATGCGTATCGCATCGGACTCTATCCGGCCACCTTCGGATAGTCGCGAGCCCGGCTGATCACGATGCCACCGCTCAAATGCCGCTGGGCATTCGCACATCTATCAGCTTTCACGCCTGGAGCAGCGTCAAATGCCGCAGTGCGAACTGATCATCTTTCAATTTCATGAGCATCTGGTCGCTCAATCTGCTAGTCTTTGAACCGCATCGGCTGTCTGCAGCATCCTCTCGATTTGGTTCTTTTGAAGTCCATAAGGAGGCAAGCGCATGTCAATCGAAGACAACCCCTCGTCGCCCAACAAACGCAGGCAATTTCTCCGCGGCGTAGCCACGGTAAGTATGGCTACAGGGGCAGGCAGTCTGATCGGCGACGCGTTCGCCCAAGCCACGCATGGCACGCCACCCAGTGGCATCGGCCCAAAGCCGCCAACGGAGGCAACGCGTCAGGTCAACGAGGCCTATGCCAGGTTTCTCGCTTTCGACGACACCGTCGACTTTCAGGACGCCAGCCGCGGGCTTGTCGCTACCCTGCCGGGTAGCGGCGCCATTCCAGGCACTCACGGCGGTGCGGCGTGGGATTTGGGGCAGTTCGCGTTCGTCGCTGGCGGCCCTGAAAACAACTCGCCGGCTTCCGTGAATCCGAGCCTTTGGCGCAACGCAAAACTCAACATGAATCACGGGTTGTTCGAAGTCGTGGACGGTATATGGCAGGTCCGAGGCTACGACCTCTCCGTGATGACTATCATTCGAGGCGATACTGGCTGGATCGTGATCGATCCGTTGACCACCGCCGACGTATCTAGCGTAGTCTGGAAACAGCTCGTCGTTCCGCATCTCGGTGACAAACCGATCACGAACGTCATCTATACGCACAGCCACGCTGATCACTACGGTGGCATTCGGGGCATCGTCGACGAAGCCGATCTGAAAGCCGGCAAGGTAAATATATATGCTCCTGCGGGATTTACGGAAGCCGCGGTCGGGGAGAACGTCATCGCGGGCAATGCGATGGGGCGTCGGGCAAGTTACATGTACGGCATGTTGCTGCCGCGGAGCACGGTCGGCATCGTCGACGGCGGACTGGGCAAGACTTCGTCGAATGGCAATATCACGTTGCTCGTACCCACGCACTTCGCTGAAAAGACCGGCGAGAAGCTAACAATCGATGGCGTGGAAGTTATCGTTCTGATGGCGCCCGAATCCGAAGCGCCGTCGGAATTCATGTTCTTCCTGCCAAAGTTCAAGGCATTCTGTGCTTCGGAAGACGCGACCCATACGCTGCACAACCTGTACACGTTGCGCGGCGCAAAAGTTCGCGATGCCTTGTTGTGGTCGAAGTATCTGCAGGCCGCGATCGATATGTTTGGGCCCGACATGGAGGTGCTATTTGCATCGCACTACTGGCCAACATGGGGCAACGACCGGATACTGCCGTTCCTCGGCGCGCAACGCGATATGTACCGCTACCTTCACGATCAAACGATGCGCCTTGCGAACACCGGGTACACGCCGCTCGAAATCGCCGAGACGCTCCGGCTTCCTGACAGCCTGAGTCGGCGGTGGTACTGCCGTAGCTACTACGGCACGGTCTATCACGACATCGTTGCGCAATACAATTTACGCCTCGGCTTTTTTGATGGAGTGCCCGCGAACCTTCACCGGCTTCCACCGGCCGAGAACGGCAAGCACTATGTCGAATTCATGGGAGGCCCGGCAGCCGTCCTGCACAAGGCTCAGACTTACTACGACAAGGGCGACTACCGTTGGGTGGCCGAGGTCGTGAACCATGTCGTGTTCAGCGATCCGCAAAATACAGCCGCAAAACATATGCTGGCAGACGCGTATGAACAATTGGGCTATCAGTCGGAATCGGCAAGTTGGCGCAACTTCTATCTCACCGGTGCCATGGAGCTTCGTAACGGCGTTCATAAAGTTCCAATTGGCAGCCCACAAAACCCGGACACCATCAGGGCGATGCCGCTTGACCTGTTCCTCGACTATCAAGGGGTCCGCCTGAACGGACAGCGAGCTGCGGGAAAAACCATCGAGTTCAATCTGGTCTTGACTGACACAAACGAAAGCTACGCGATTGGCGTCGAAAATAGCGCGCTGCACTACTCGAAAAGTCGAACGTCGAAATCAGCGGACGCGTCGTTGACCATGACGCGCGCCGATCTGAACGACGTGATGCTGGGCACAACCACCATGCCCAATCTGGTGACGTCCGGCAAAGCGAAGATCGCAGGCAACGCGCAGAAGCTCGGCGAGTTCGTTACCTGGCTCGATAATTTCGACTTCTTCTTCAATATCGTCACGCCGTAAAGAAGCACGGCTTGGGGAGATCGACAATCGTGTGTGCAATCTGCAACTTCAAGATGGAATTCGATATTGGCCATCCTCAAGCTCTGGCAGTGGCCGTTGCCACCCGCGCGGCCATCGAAACCGGCGTATTGAAAGAGGATGTGCTCGACGGGCCACTCGCCAATGCCAAGCGGCGAGTGGCCGCAATCGACGCTCTGAAGGAGTTTCAGGATCAGCTTGAGGCAGCGGTCGAGCCGCGGGAACTGATGAAATTGCCGGATTTCTACGTTCTGCTGGTGGAAAGCGGAACGTGGGGATTCTTTCATGCAACTGAGAGTGGCTTTGACCCAGACGTCGTGCCTGAGCTGCCGAACGTCACTGCAGACAGGCAAGAGGACCGCGATGTCGTGTTGGTAGCGGCAAAGTCATCGTTGCAGACCGTGATAAAGCGAGAAATCTCTGCAGACCGCGCCTTTTCCGACGAACTGTTCGCCCTTGACGCAGGCCGTAACGACAGCGAGATGCTTCGCTCACTGATGAGCCAAACGTATCCCGAAGAGCTGATTCACTAGCGGCCCGATACGCGCAAGAGATGAGCGTACATGTCGCCGCGCCGGTAGAAATCGTTGGCTTCCCATGAAGGAACCTTCTTTCTGAAGGTGAGTTCGGGATAAGGGGCGCGCTCTACACGCGCAAATCCCGCTTCCTGCAGGCGCGCGACGATCTGTTCGTCGCTGAATCGACTCTTACGCTTCGCCCGTCCCGGGTAAGGTAACGAACTTATCGGCTGGCAGTCTTCCGTGAGGGATCGGTCATCGCCTTGTCCAGTTTCTCCAACAGAAATTCAGCGAAGACCGCTACTGCGGGCGGCACCGGTGGGCGGCTCGTGTAGACGAGCTGCAGGCCGAGGTCGGTGCTGGCGCGCCGATAGGTCGGCAGCACGCGTACCAGTTTCCCCTGCGCGATGATTGGCTCAACGATTAACTGCGGCAGCAGCGCAATGCCTAGTCCAGCTATGCAAGCCTGCGCCAGCACTCGCATGTCGTTGACCGCGAACCGGCTGTTGATCGTCAATTCCTGACTGCCGCGCGGACCCTGCAGACGCCACGTGTTGCGCCCCTGGCGATTGGAAATCGTCAGACAGTCGTGTTCGGCCAGTTCACGCAGCGTGCGTGGTGCGGCGCGCCGTTCCAGATAAGCCGGACTCGCCGCGAGGATCATTGCACTCGGCGCCAGCCGACGCACCTTAAGGCCGCTACGGGTCTCGATGCCCATGCGCAAGGCCAGATCGATGCGCTCGGCGATCAGATCGGAAGGCGCATCGTCGAGCAGAAAGTCGATGCTGATGTTTGGATAACGCACGTAGAACTCGACCAACCATTCCATGCGAAAGAATTCGAACAGGCCGGCCATCGCGGTGACGCGAACCGAGCCGGACGGCGCCTGCTCATCTGCATGGCGTCGCTCGATCTCGAGGATCTGATCAAGCGCGGGCGCATAGCGCTCGAACAGCGCCTGACCTTCGGTGCTCGGCGCAAGCTTGCGAGTGGAGCGATGCAACAGGCGTGTGCCGAGTTGCCCTTCGAGTTGATCGATGCGCCGGCTCAGCGTATTTGCCGGCATGCGCAGGCGCCGCGCCGCCTCGGAGAAGCTGCCGGCGCGGACGACCTGGACGAACATCGCCAGATCATTCAGATCGAGCATGACATTCCTCCAAAAATGGATTAATCAAATCCTATTTTACCGTCTAGTGTGAAGCGAATTTAATCCCCATACTTGATGCGTCATGCAGGAGGCGGCCGTGAAAAGTCATTCTCCCGCTCCAAGGTGGCGTTGCATCGCCCTATGCCGCGCACGGTCGTCGGCAATCTGACGATGCACGGCGTGATCAGGCCGCTGACGCTGAATATCGATTCGCTCAAGTGCATGCCGCATCCGATGCTCAAGCGCGAAGTAACAAAATACTTATTGGAGAACAACCATGTCGAGCACCCAGAAGCTCATCGCCGTCGTCGGCGCAACCGGTCAGCAAGGTGGCGCAGTTGTGCGCGCGCTGCAGGCGAGCGGTCAATTCAAAGTGCGCGCGTTGACGCGCAATCCGGACAGGCATCCGGAGCTGGCCGACGAAGTCGCTCTGGCGGATTTCAATCGTCCGGAAACGCTTAAGGCCGCCTTTACCGGAGCACATGGCGCGTTCCTGGTCACCAATTCCTGGGAAGCCCAGGCAGACGAACACAAGCAGGCGCTCGCGGCCGTCAACGCGGCGAAAGACGCCGGCGTGCAGCACGTCATCTGGTCGACGCTTCCCAATGTGGAGACGATCAGCGGCGGCGCGATCAATGTCCCGCATTTCACGGCCAAGGCGAAAGTCGAATCGATCGTCAGCGAAGCCGGATTTGCGTACCACACGTTCGTGATCGCGCCGTTCTATTACCAAAACCTGATCGGCCTGATGGCTCCGCAGAAACAGGCGGACGGCACCGTGGGTTGGGTGCTGCCGCTTGATCCGGAGCGGCGCGTGATCCATATGGGCGACATCACTGAGCTTGGTCGCCTCGTGGCCGGCGCGTTCGCACAGCCGGAACTCGCGGGGAGCGGCGAACATTTGGCGCTGGTCGGCGATTTCCTGAGCTTCAACGAGATCGTCGCCACTCTGAATCAACAAGGAAACACGCTCTCGTTCAAGCAAGTCCCGCGCGAGGTTTTTGCCGGTTGGTTTCCGCACGCCGACGGTATCGCGGCGATGCTCGCCTACTTCGAAGCGCACACGTATCTCGGCTCGGATTCACGCGACGCAATCGCGCTCGCCAACAAGGTCGCCGGCCAGCAGCCGACGACGTTTGCCGCGTGGGCGAAAGCGAACTTCGCGATCCCGGCAGCCACCTGAACGAGGTGATTAAGCCGTTCAGGCGGCCCACCTATCACCAGTCATTGAAGGACGCGCGATCCGGGGCGGAAATACGCACCAGCAGCCGTCGTCGTGCCGAAAGAAAAAGATTGCGCGCGGGCCGCTCGGCGCCGATGCCTCGACGTGCACATAGCGTCTCCTGTCTTCGCGCATATGCCCAAACTGAATGACGCGAATGTGCGTGTGCGGGGCAGGCGCAAGCCACTTTTCCACCAGGTAACGCAAGGACTTCTCGGCGGTATTCATGGTCATCTCCTTCGATCGCCTACCCCTCACCCGGCCGGAGACTCAAGTGCCGCGAACCGAGCCTATGCGACGGGGATGATCAGAGCGTAGACCCGGCTTTCGATTTACGATAGTTAATGTTTTTAACATTTATGATAATGTTTAATTTATATATCGTTCATCTCGAGCAACCGGGACACCGCGCACCGGTCAGGCCGCATGACCTTTGGAAATGAAACTGCGCCAGCGCGGTCGTTCAGGTCCCGCGGGTTCGAAGCACGGACCCATACCATCGACGGCCAACGCCGGCGCCGTGACGATCAGACGCCCTCCTCTCAAACCGGGCAATGCCCAGGCTACGCGGAAACGACGGTGATGGAAAAACCATCCCAGCCTTTCGACCCGACGGTTTGAATCGCAGTTGTCGACAGTTGAGGATTGGCCGCAAGCAGATCGAAATATCGCCGAACGCCAATGACGTCGGGATCACTATTGCCAACGTCCGCGACCTTACCTTTTCGCACGACGTTGTCGCCAATAATCACGGTTCCGGGTCGCGACAGTTGAAGAGACAATCGGAGATAGTCGGGATTGCTTTCTTTATCCGCGTCGATGAATACCAGGTCGAAGGGTTCCGCCTTCTCTTCAATCAGGCGCTCCAGGCTTTGGAATGCCGTTCCAAGAACGATTGAAACAACGTTTGATAACCCGGCGAATTCGATATTTTTTCGGGCAAGATTCGCATATGCCGCGTTCGATTCCAGCGATATCAACGCACCATCCGATGGCAGAGCCCGGGCCAGCCAAATCGTGCTATAACCCCCAAGCGTTCCGATTTCGAGAATCCGGCGCGCACCACGTATTTTTGCTAACAGATGAAGAAACTTCCCTTGATTAGGCGCAACGTTGATTGAGGGTAAATCCGCCTCCGCGCTGGAGACGAGGGTGGCATCCAATGCCGGGTCGGACGGCACCAGCTGGCGTGAGAAATACTCGTCCACGGTACTCCACTGTTCCTGACTCATTTCGAACCCTTCTTCCATCTATCGGGAAGGGAATTTTAAGCCCGTGAATCCGTTAGTCTTATGAAAAATCCGGCTTTGCTTATTAAATCCTGGGTGGGAAGTTACGCCGCCTCCGCCAGTTGAACGACCGTTTTGTGGACTATCGAGCAGCCGCCGTGGGTCGACCACTGAAGTTCGCCGCCGAACGGCGTTCGACCGGAAACGGCCGTTCGTGTCGAGCGGCGCAACGCGGACTCCGGCCTCGGCTACCTCGGCGGAGCGGCGGACGCTATCGCCGCGTTTAGACCGGCGAACGGGCGCCAGCGCACAAACATTCGCATCCGAAAGTCATATACTGGTTCGGTCTGCCTGCTGGACGAAGCCATGCTGACAATCGACGACATCCGGGCGATTCCGCTGTTCTCGACACTCCCTGACAACGAACTGGAACATCTCGCGCACACGTCCGCGGACCTACATCTGTGCGCGGGTGAATTCGCGGTCCATGAAGGCGGAGAGCGCGCGCTGTACGCGGTTCTCGCCGGCAAGATGGAAGTCGTCAAGACGTTCGACGGTATCGAGCGCACGCTGGGCTGGCGTCTGCCCGGAACCATCTTTGGCGAAGTGCCGCTCGCGCTGAGTTGCCCGTTTCCAGGCGCCTATCGGGCAGCGGAGCCGTCGCGTGTCATGCGCGTGGACGCTCAGCATTACTACGTACTTGCCGCGGCCTCGCAGGAAGTTGCACTCAAGATGGGCGCCCTTGCGCGCGAGCGCATTGGCGGACTGCAGGGCCTCTCCGCCGAGCCGCCCAAGGCCCGCGTGATCATGATTGGAAGTCGCTGGGACTCCGCTTGTACCGCGTTGCGCCAGTTCCTCGCCCGCAACCAGATCAGCTACGACTGGATGACGCCGGATGCGCCCGAACTGGCGGCGCGCTGGCCCGGAACCTGTCCGCCAGAGCAGGATTGCCCGGCATTGCGACTGGTCGACGGAACGGTGCTGAGCCGCCCCGCGACACGCGAGCTTGCGGAGTTGCTGGGTCTGCAGACACAGCCTCGCCTCGCCGAATACGACACGATGATCATTGGCGGCGGACCGGCCGGTCTCGCTGCGGCAGTGTACGGTGCGTCGGAAGGCTTGCGTACCGTCGTGCTGGAACGTGAGGCACCGGGCGGACAGGCCGGCACCTCGTCGCGTATCGAGAACTACCTCGGCTTCCCCAACGGTGTGTCGGGCGACGAACTGGCGAGCCGTGCATTGCAGCAGGCAAGGCGGCTCGGTGCAGAGATTCTGGTGACACGGTCTGTCGCTCGAATCGATGTCGCCGGGCGTGGTGTTTATCTCGACGGAGGCGACGTCATCCGGGCGCGAACGATCATTCTCGCGACTGGCGTCACATGGCGCCGCCTCGCGATCGACGGCTTCGACCGGTTTATCGGTAAAGGCATTTACTACGGCGCCTCACGCAGCGAAGCGAACGCCACTCACGGACTCGACGTCTATCTGATCGGCGGCGGCAACTCGGCCGGCCAGGCGGCGTTGTACTTTGCCAATCATGCGCGCATGGTTACGCTTGTCCTGCGAGGCGATTCATTGGAAAAGAGCATGTCTCGCTACCTTGTCGAGCAGCTTCAAGGAAAGTCGAACGTAGCGGTGCAACTGCGATCGGAAGTCGTCGGCGCGCACGGCGATACCCACTTGACAGCGATCGACGTGCGCGATGGGTTGAGCGCAGGGGTGCGTCGACACGACTGTGGTGGATTGTTCGTGTTCATTGGGGCGGATGCAGAGACTGAGTGGCTGCCGCCGGAAATCGCACGCGATGCGCGCGGATATGTTCTCACCGGCGACGACGTCGTCAAGGCGGGACGCTGGTCCCATAGCCGGGATCCCTACCTCCTCGAATCGAGTGTTCCCGGCGTGTTTGCCTGCGGCGATGTCAGGTTGAGTCCAGTCAAGCGGGTCGCTTCAGCGGTCGGTGAAGGCAGCATGGCGATCGCGTTTGCCCACAAATATCTACAGCACGACGCAAGATAGCACCGGGTGCGACGGAGAGGCGCATGCGCATTTGTTGTAGCGGTTTCGATTGATGTTGAACGTCCGCTTCGACAACCTTCCCGCGTTGCGGCCAAACCATCCATGCGAGCGTGTCCAGCAGGAGGCAATGGGCGCCTCCTCTCCAACCTCCCCGGCCGACTACATCCCATGTATCAGGCCGTGCGCCAACACGCGCAACTCCTGGAACTGTGTCGCCAGCTCGAAACTGAGCACGAACGCGGCGCCATAAAACACGCCGGGAAAGCGCTGCGCGAACGCCAGTATCGGTGCGGCGATGCGCGTGCGTATCGCGCCGGCGCTCATCACGTATGTGATGCCGATGCCGAGTGCCGCGCCGGCCAGCACGTCCGTCGGGTAGTGCACGCCGAGATAGATGCGCGGCAGGCCGATCAGCACTACAGCGTGCAATAGCGCGTAGATCCCCACGGGTCGCGAGGCGAGGAAAATGCCCATGGCGACCGCGCACCAGAGCATGGCGTGATCGCTTGGAAACGAGCTCCACGTTCGCAGCACCGGTTCGTCCACGTTGGCCTCCGGAAAGAACGCACGCAACGCCGGTTCATACATTGGCCGCACGCGAAACGGCAGGTAGTGTGCAAGCAGGCGGCCGGCCACCAGCGCGATGAAGCCGCTCGCGATGGCGATCACGACGAGTTCGCGCTGGTGTCGCCGGACGGCCTCGCCGTCGGGTCCTTCCGCAGGTTCGGGTCTGAACCAGACCCACCACAGCAGTGCAACCAGCACCACGCCCTTGGGCAAGTATGCGTTCACGACCGCTTCGACTGCATGGGTGAAGCCTTGCGAGGGAATGGCCACATTACTTATGGACGCGATGGCCCATGTATCGATGACGTTCATTTGTCTGTGCTCCCCTATATGCGGCAATCGATATGGCTTCATTGCCGGTCGCAGCCGTTGTCACGATGCCGTATTGCAGACATCGCCAGTGCCTGGCTACGCGGCGAAGCGCTCGATGGCCGGTAACGACAATCATCGTCTTGACATGAACATGCGGCAAGTGCGCTAGCGCATGGCGTCTCTGCCAATTGTCGGATCAGTCGCTCAGGCCTCTTCCGGAAGCATTCGCGCCAATCGCCCGTTCGCGGTCGCCGGGCACCACCGTGATGGCCGCCGTCACAGCCACCGGCACCGTCGTTTCCCTCCCTCTCGGGTTAACGTTAATTGGCTCAAACCGACGCTGTTCATTGCCGATAAGCCGCTTCAGAGCGCTCCCCAATACGGTCGCTACGCGCGTTCATCCGTCCGTCGATCGGGTGACAGCTTCCCAGGCATTGATTTCCGCGCCGAGTAACGAGAGCTTTTCCCGGACCAGACCGAGCGCATCACTTCCAAGCAGAAGATGCGATGGCGGCTCGTCGCTTTCGACAAGCGACAACGTGGCACGCGCAGCTTTCACAGGATCCCCGGGCTGCCTGCCGCGGAAACGAAACGCCTTCGCGAGAGCTTCGCGCCGCATTCAGCCTTTCCTGGATCAAAGTTCGTCTCGTCGCATTGACGGTAAATGACTGCGGCTCGCTGACACGATTCTCAATGGGGGTTTCGTGTCGGCTTCATCGTGCGCTTAGGTACTTGACGCCTTTTTTCGAGTAACGTATCGTTTTGATACGTTACTCGAACGCCGGGTCAAGGATCGCATGCATTCCCGTTTCGACCGCTTCAGAGCCTCCTCACTCGGACAACAACTGGAGGCCATGATCGTCCAGTCCGAGCGCTACATCGAGTTTGCAGCGCTTTCGCGCGTCGGCGTTGCGGCAATCGCCGCGGTCACTGACGAGATTGCGCAGAAGTTTCCAGAAGTCGAGCAGGACACAACAGCCCGTCAGTTCTGCGGCGCGATGGTCGCGGAAGTCATGCGACGGCACGGCCATGAGGTCGTCCAGCCACGGGGCCGCGTCGGCGGCTCGTGGTTCAGTTACGGAGCCGTGTTCAGCCCCAGCCCTATCAAGCTGGCGTGGCCCGACATCATCCGCGAACTTGCGTCGATGCCGGACAAGCTTTCAGCGTGCGTCACCCGCACTCCCGAGAAGCTGTGGCGCCGGCGACCGTCAGGTACGGGGTTCGCGCTCGTCGAACACGCTTGTCACCTTCGGGATCTCGACGCGATCTTCGCGGCTCGCATCGAAGCCATCCTGTCGGCGCATCTTCCTGATATCGATTCCGTGGATGGAACGGCTCTCGCGGACTCACGCAATTACGTTGAGCAGGACTTACATGCCGCTGCCCGGGCCTTCGCAAAGGCTCGGCGACGTCTGTGCACGTCGCTTGGGAAACTGACGCCCGAAGCGCTGACACGCTGCTGTCTGCGCGATGGCATTCGTCGAATGACCCTGGAGGAACTGGTTCGCGAGCTTCTGGATCATGACCGAACCCATTGTCTCGAACTCGACGAGCTTGGTGCGGCGTTGCACGTGATCCCCAACGGTCGCGAATCCCAAGGGGCCACGTGAACATCAGGGGTTCTCAACCTGTTGACCAGGCACGCTGCGGATGTCCGTCGACATGATCCAGAACTTATCGAACTTGAACGGGCATGCACGAGAGCAAATCCCGCCGTAATTGCGTGCTGCATGCAGGTCAATGAGGAGAACAAAAGCGATGCTGAAGAAAGTGACTATCGGTCTGGTCGGCGACTATAACCACTCGGTGCCGGCTCACCAGGCTATTCCCCATGCTTTGAAGCGAGCGGCGGAGACGACGGGGATCGAAGTCGAATTTGAATGGATTCCCACCGTCGAAATCACCTCGGTTTCGCGTATCTCTATGTTCGATGGAATCTGGTGCGTCCCCGCGAGTCCCTACCAGAACACTGAAGGCGCGCTGCTCGCCATTCGCCATGCCCGCGAGAGAGCAATCCCGTTTCTGGGTACATGCGGGGGATTTCAGCACGTCATCGTCGAGTACGCGCGCAACGTGCTTGGCTGGGCCGATGCAGAGCACGCGGAAACGGCGCCAGGCGCTACGCGCGCAGTCATTTCGCCACTTGAATGCGCTCTGGTTGAAACGGTGGATCGGGTTCGACTGTTTCCAGGAACCCGCATCGCTACTGCCTATGGAGTCGGCGAAACATTGGAGGGTTACCGTTGTCGCTATGGACTTAATCCCGAGTTCAGAACGTCGCTTGTTTCAGGCCCTTTACGAGTCGCCGGAGAGGATGAGGCAGGCGATGTACGCGTTGTCGAAATGGATGAACATCCGTTTTTCGTTGCGACGCTCTTTCAACCCGAGCGCGCAGCGCTCAGGGAACAGCCTGCGCCGATTGTTAACGCGTTCGTAGAAGCATGCGCAAGGCCACACTCCCTAAGCCCAACCTGAAAGCCGACGGTGGAGACTAGACCTCGCCATGCCCCGTGATCGCAATTGACGGCGACGCGAGCCCCCTCTTACTTCTGCTCGCCGGTCGCTTCGAGGATCAGATCCGCGACTTCGGTCGGATGCGACAACAGCGACACGTGACTCGACTTGAGCTCGATCGTATGCGCGCGCATCCGGTTCGCCATGAAGCGCTCCAGATCCGGGTCGATAGTCCGATCGTCAGTCGACACTGCATACCAGGTCGGCTTGTCCTGCCACGCGGCGACGGTCGTCTTCGCCATCGTGATCGCCTTGCCGATCGGCTGCTGGACCGCATAGAACGTTTCCGCTTCAGCCTTCGGCAGATCGCCGGCGAAGTCTTTCACAAATGCCGGCTCGGATAGCTTGCCGTAGCCGTCGACCGACCATTGAAGCCCCGCCGATGCGGGCGCGGCCGGGAATTTCTTCGTCAGCGCCGGATAGTCCTCACCGGCAGCCGGCGCACGCGCGGCAATGTACACAAGACCGGCGACCTTCGGATCATCGCCGGCCTGGCTGATCACCATGCCGCCGTACGAGTGCGCAACCAGCAGCGTCGGACCATCCTGTTGCGCAAGCACGCGCTTGACCGCGTCCACGTCCGCGTCGAGCGAGGTGGTCGGATTCTGCACCGCCGTCACGTGCAGGCCCCTCGCCTGCAGCAGTGGAATCACTTTCTGCCAGCTCGACCCGTCTGCAAACAGTCCGTGAACGAGTACGACATTCCTGATCGGTGCGGACGGGGCGGCGGTGCTGTCCTGCGCGAATGACGTCGTTGCACTCAGCAAGGTGACGCCGGCGAAACCGGCGAGGACAAGCGAATTCAACTTCATGAGACTTCTCCGAGAGATGTGAAGGATGAGATTCGCGGATTTCGCTCAACCGTTGCGGCGAGTCGATAGACGAACCATACCCAGCCAATCATCCCGTCGATGTTTCGGACTGCAAGCGGGCGCTGGATTCTGGTGTACGAAGGTGCAAACACAGTGTCCGGGCAAACATTCCATTCGCCGCACAGTCTTTTTTATGACGTCGACGATGCCGTGGCGCCAGGCTGTCGGAGTATTCCGAGGAAGAGGCCTGTTGCGATTCGCGAATACGCGCTCGACGCAAGGGTGTGTTAGTCATGTCGGCCTGCACTGGGCCAAGCAACGCCGCAGTCTCTTCCAGTTGCGGTTCGACTGCAGGCGGCAAGGTGTTCGCTGACTCAGGTATGCTGGCGGCTTTGGGACAGCTTCCGTTCAAGGGGAGAATATGCGGCGCGTCGTATTCAATCAGAAAGGTGGCGTAGGCAAATCGACCATTGTCTGCAACCTGGCAGCCATCAGCGCGAGCGAAGGTCTGCGCACGCTGGTTATCGACCTGGATGCCCAGGCGAATTCAAGTCAGTACCTGCTCGGCCCGCAGGCCGGTGAAGCGCATCCCACCGTCGCCGGTTTCTTTGAAACCGCGTTGACGTTCAGCTTCAAACCGGTGGAAGTCACGTCATTCATTCATCCGACACCGTTTGAAAACCTGGACGTCATGCCCGCTCATCCTGATCTGGACGCGTTGCACGGCAAACTGGAATCCCGCTACAAGATCTACAAGTTGCGCGACGCGCTCAACGAGCTCGACATGTATGACGCGATCTATATCGACACGCCGCCGGCGCTGAACTTCTACACCCGCTCCGCGCTGATCGCCGTCGAACGTTGTCTGATTCCGTTCGACTGTGATGACTTTTCCCGTCGCGCGCTTTACACGTTGCTGGAAAACGTGAAGGAGATCCAGCAGGATCACAACGTCGCGCTTGAGGTGGAGGGAATTGTCATCAACCAGTTTCAGCCTCGTGCGAGCCTGCCACAGAAGCTGGTCGACGAACTCGTCAGCGAGGGCTTGCCGGTGCTGGCTTCGCGGCTGTCTTCGTCCGTGAAGATCCGGGAATCGCATCAGCAGGCCACCCCCGTCATCCACCTCGACCCGGGACACAAACTCTCGCAGGAGTATCGGGCCTTGCATCGTGAACTGGCCGGATAGCGGGGAATCGGTAGACGGCTGGCGACGGACACTCAAGCGTCGATAGATCTCCCTTCATCGACACCTGACAGTGCTTTCGCTGTGTCTTGATAGACTTGCGCTTACGTAAAAAAACGGGGGAAAACACGTGAGCCTCGACGAATACTACAGGCGGCTGAGTCTGCCGGGCACTGCGTCGCCGGCAGACGTCAAGCGTGCGTACCGACGGCTAAGAGCGAAGTACCACCCGGATCGCAACAAGGGGCGCGAATCGGCGGTCGAGCCGGTGTTCAAGCGCATTCAGGAAGCGTTTGAGATTCTGACCGGCGAGCGTGGTCTGCCCGTGCCTATCCCGGCGGACGCATCGACCGAGCGGCGCAGCAAGCCAGCACACGCACACGAACACCGCAGCCCGCCTCCGATGCGCGGGGCGAACTGCCTGATCGAACTTTTCGTGCCGCTCGAAGCCGCGATCCACGGCGGCGAGGTCGAAGCGAGCTATTCGGTGAAGGCACCCTGTCACCCATGTCAAGAAAGGGTTTCCCAGTGCGCGGGCTGCTACGGCAGCGGTCTGTCGGTCTCGGGCATGCCCTGCATGGCCTGTGGGGGAACCGGTCGCCCGCCAGCGGGTGAGCAGTGTCAAACGTGTCTCGGTACGGGCATCAGGACCTGCCGGAAGTCCGAGACGGTGAAGGTTCCAGCGGGCGTATGGGATGGCCAGCGTCTTGTCGTCGAAGGTGGCGGCCATCCCGGGCCGAATGGTGGTCCACCGGGCGACGCGATCTTCTCAGTCGCAATTGTGTGCAGCGCGGCCTTTCGTCGCGACGGCCTGAATCTCGCAAGCGAGATTCAGGTCGATTTCGTGACAGCCACGCTCGGCGGCAACTTCGAAGCGCAGATCCTGGGCCGTGCGCACCAGATGGCGATTCCGCCGAACGCGCAGCAGGGCAGCACGATCCGTCTACCCGGACATGGACTCACGGACCGCACCGGCTCGCGCGGTGACCTGACGCTGCAATTGGTGCTCGCAATGCCGGCTGCGGCCTCACATCTCACCGACAACGAGCGGCAACGGCTGCGCGAGATGTTTGCGGACGCTGGGCGTCGAGCAATGCAGGCAATGACAGACGAGTTGCGCGAGTGAAGTGCCCCGAGCTTCGTATTGCACCGCGCCGCCGTAAAGGCAGCGCCCGGCCCAGGGAGTTGACATGGTTCCCTTCCAGTTGAAGTGACCTTGCGATTTGTCTGGCGGGAAGTCGCGACGCCATTCCCATACATTGTGGCGACGCTCACGGCGCATTGATTTTATGCTCGATATGCGTCAAGTCGAACAAGTTCTCTTCACTGCCCGGCTGATTCCCGTTATTTGGCGGCGGGACGGGTTGTGTATCGTCCTTTTGCGTCCAGTTTTCCGATTTATAATCAAGCGATTTTCCTCGGATATATCCGTACCTGTCCGACGAGATATTTGCCAACGTGGACGCGTCTTTTACGATTACTGGCCGCAGAAAGATCAGCAAATTCGTCTTCTCTCTATTCTTCGTCTCATTCCTGAACAAATACCCCAACAAAGGCACCTTTGAAATCCAGGGCAGGCTGCTGTTTCCATTGGTATAAGAGTCGCTGATCAGTCCACCCAGCACCACGATCTGACCATCGTCAGCCAGGATTGTCGACTGAAGCGCCCGCTTATTGATACTGGATCCGCCGGCGTTGTTGGAAGTTCCACTGATGACGCTTGAATCCTCCTGGTAAAGCTGCAGTCTGATTGTTCCTCCCTGATTGATCTGCGGTTTTACATCCAGCATGATCCCGACATCCTGACGATCGTAAGTATTAAACGCAGAGGCAGAAGAGGAGCTGGTCGTGTTGGTCGAATAAGTTCCGGTCTCAATCGGAATGTTGGTTCCGACAAGTATTCGGGCTTCGTGGTTGTCGAGCGTAAGCAGACTCGGAGTGGATAAGATGTTCACGTCGGAGTTTGTCTGCAGGGCCTGAAACAGACCCTTGGTGCCCAAAATATTCCCGAAGCCGGCAACTATTCCGACATTGGTTGTAGATGCAGCAAGAGTCGCGAGACCTGAAGTGGTTAACCACTGAATTCCAAACTGCCCCGTTTTATCCGACGACACCTCCATGATCAGCGATTCAATGTAGATCTGAACCTTGCGTTGATCCAGCCGGGCGATAACCGTGCTGAGATTTTTGAATACGGGTTCCGAAGCGGTGATGATCAAGGAATTGGTGGAGACATCGGCCACGATTTCCCCATTTCCTTTATCGCCATCCTGATCATCCGAATTCGGTACGGCGCCTGCGCTGGCGCCGCCCACGCCAGACGAAGCCCCCGTAGTCGTCGATGCCCCCGAAGACGTCGATGTGGTGCCACCGATACTGGGTAACGGAGGCAGTGAACCGTCGCTATTCGAAAGATGGGACGAACCTGCGCCGTTTCCCTTGGATTGCGCACTACCGTCCTTCGAATCGCCGGAGTTTGATTGGCCCAATATCTTGCGCAACGTCTTTGCGATGTCAGTGGCGTCGGCGTTTCGCAGCGTAACGATGTGGATGTTGCCTGGGGTTCGGGCAGGCGTGTCAAGCTTGATCACCAGCGCTTCCGCTTCCTTCAAACGCTCGGACTCGCCGGAGCGGAGCACGATGGAATTGGTTCGGGGATCAGCCGTCACTGTAACTTTTTGCGTCGGATCCGATTCCCCAATGGCACTCATGTCCAGCAGTTTCTGAACCTGCGGAACAGTAGTGGCCGCATCGGCGAAGTTGAGCTGCACGACATCGATATGGGGTTCCGATGCGGCGTCAATGCCGGCAATGACCGCTGCTATTCTCCGAATATTGTCCGCGTAATCAGTGACGACAATTGTGTTATTACCGGGGTAAGCGCTAACGGTATTATTGGGTGAAATCAACGGCCGAAGAATGGGCAATACACTGTTAGCAGATTCCCGGTGCAGATGAAAAACCTGTGTGACGACTTGATCGCCCTTTGCGACAGGTGCATTTCCAACATAAGTCGACACGCCTTGTAGCTTCGCGTCCGCTTCCGGCACGATCTTGATGACTCCGTGATCTTGCAATAACGTGAATCCCTGCATCCGCAACGCGGATTCCAGTGTCTTGATCGCGACCTCGTCGGATACCGGGTTTTCCGACACCAGGTTAAGTTGGCCTGTTACTCTGGGATCGACGATTATGGTTTTTCCTGTGGCCGCTCCAATTGCGCGTGCCACCTGCGCGATGTCGGTATTCGCGAAATTCATCGTGACGCTGGCCATAGACAACGGCGAGCAGAACAGAAGCGATGTACACAGAAAAACGCAAGCTGCTTTATGGAAAGATTCTCGTCTCATTTATAGCTCGATTTTCGTTTTACCAATAATTCATCGCTGAATTTGACCGGTACAATTTCGGCGCCATCTTGATTTATTTGTTTTCTGGAAAATTTTCAGCCGCAGCAATGCTTTTCATGCTTTTCGTTGCAGTGTCCCCATTTTATATGCAGACATGGCCCTCTTGATTTACGGGGAAAGTGCCAAAAGCGACAAAGTATAGCTTTATAGCGTTGTGATGATGCGGAGAATTAAATTTGACTTACTAATAGAAACTTTTAATAATATTTTGTCAATTTTCGTAAATTATCGCCGAATGCAAGGCCATCTTTTTCCGGCGACACGCTTCGCGCCCTTTTTTATTTCTATGCTCATTGACTGTAATTATGATTTTTTGTTGATCCTTAATATTTTATTCATCGAAGTGTAAGCAAGGGGGTTCCATGCGATACCCGTTTTCAGAAGAACCGTAAAGCGACAGGCGAGTATCCAGGCAGCCCAATACTTTCTTCGCGAGTCACGTCGCATGCTCCGCGCAATGCCGAACCACGCCGAACCCAGATTCAGGACCGTGACCCATTAGAGGTAATTCCAGAAATCGAAATTCACCCTTGCGGACAATGCGCTTAATTATCAGCGACCGCTTTCCTAAACTTGCTGTTACCTGGTATGGACTCGATCCCGCGCTGTCGGCGCACTGTACGAACGGTCCCGCGAGTTTGTTTGATCGCCACGAGCCAGGTGCACAACGACCGCTATGGAGAAATACGAATGGGTCGTTTGTGTCGAAATTCCAATCCAATCAAGGAGGAACGGGTCATGAACAAGGCAACCAGCACGTTAATCGCGGCCGTCGCCGCACTCACGCTGTCTGGCGGCGCTTATGCACAGAGCAACAACACGCTGGCGACTCCGAGTGTCGTGTCGCCGGCCGCCGTGCCGCCGGCCAATGCAACGAGCGGCTACGGCACGCCTGGCGTCGCCAACTCGGACAGCGGCATGAGCGCCGGATCGACGAACCCGGGCCTGCCGAATAGCACGAACAATAGCGCGACGTCCCTCACCAATGCTCCTGGGAGTCACAACACGCTGGCAACGCCGAGCGTAGTGTCGCCGGCCGCCGGCCAATAGCCGTTGTTGAAGATGACGACCGGGCGCAAATGAGCGCAAACCGACTAAGCGCTTCAAGCGCGTAAAGCGCAGTTGTCGCAGTTGTCGCAGTTGTCGCAGTTGTCGCAGTTGTAATTGTGAGCGGCGCCAGAGTTTCGCGACTGGCGAGTCCCTGATTCGCCACCCAACGTAAGAAAAACCGCTGCCCTCACGGACAGCGGTTTTTAGTTTCTCCCTGACCTTTTCCTGGCAACGGTTTGCAGCACATCGACTGTTGCATGCCCACAAAGTGATCGAATAACAGCGACTGGCGACATGCGAATGGTTGGCGATCCAGACACGGTGCGACACAACGTTTTTTTTCGCTGCCCAGTAAAATACTCAGGTAACGATCTTTCTAGCGCCAATGCGACGATAATCGGACACATTTGGGTCTGAAGTAGCGTACGAGATAACGACGATCTACTACTCCAAAGCTACGCGGGCCCTCTCATGCATGGCTGCATCCCTTCAGGCGCGTATACGAATTCGTCTCACGAGGCTCTATGCGTTCGTCATTGTCGGCCTTTGCGCGCCGAATTGTTTCGTCAGCCACTTCGCGGGTGTTGTCGCCGTCCGGCGTAATCGCCGGGGGTGTGCTGCTGATCCTGTTCACGTGCGGCCTGTGCGCATGGATACTATTCGAGTCCCGCAACGACGCCTACAACCGCGCCGAGGAGAACGCGCGGAACCTGATGCTGGTCATCGAGCGGGATATCGCCCGCAACATTGAACTCTACGATCTTTCTCTGCAGGCGGTCGTGGATGGAGTGAACGATCCGCAGGTCATGGCACTCCCCCCAAAGTTGCAAAGCGGGGTGCTCTTCGACCGCGCTGCTTCGGGCAAATACCTCGGCTCGATCTTCGTGATGAATGAGCGTGGCGACATCACCCTGGACTCCCAATTCATTCCGGCACGCGCTGGAAACTTCGCTGACCGTGACTATTTCACCTTTCACCGCGACAACAGCAACGCCGGTCTCTACATCAGCAAGCCCTATGCATCACGGCTGCGCGACGGGGCGCTCACAATCGCCCTGAGCCGCAGGATTACGCGCGCGGACGGCTCCTTCGGCGGTGTCGTGGTCGGGACGTTGAGCATCGACTATTTCCGTGCCTTATTAGACGGCCTCTCTGTGGGGCGGCGCGGTACGGCGGCAGTCATCGAGACCAACGGGTCCATGATCACCCGATTGCCCTACGACCCAAAGGTGGTTGGGCGGAACATCCAGAGCGCCGCCGTGTTCATCCGCGCGATGGCGACCAACGAAGGCGCGTTTACCGGCACTGCCTCGATCGACGGGATCCGCAGGCTCTACGTGTACAAGCACTTACCCGGGCTGCCGCTCATCGTCGACGTGGCGCCTGCAGAAAGCGACATTTACGCCGAATGGCAACGCCGGGCCATGCGGCTCGGGATCGTGATGGCGGTATTCACCATTATCCTCGGAGCCGGATCGTTGCTGCTGTCGCGAGAACTGCAGCGGCGACAGCTTGCGGAATCTAAACTGCAGCATCTGGCACGCACGGACGCCCTCACGGGGCTGAGCAACCGGGGGACCTTCGACGAGACGCTGCAGAAAGAATGGCAACAGGCCAATCGCACCGGCCTTCCGCTCTCGCTGCTGTTCGTCGACATCGATCAGTTCAAGGCATACAACGACTTCTATGGCCATCAGGCCGGCGACGAGGTACTGAAAGCCGTCGCCCAATGCGTGGCCCTGTGCGTTCGCCGACCGGCCGACCATGTTGCCCGATATGGCGGCGAGGAATTCGTGGTTACCCTTCCGGATGCCGACGCGGTTGGTGCCACGAGCGTCGCGGAGACCATTCGGCACGCCATATTCGATCTCGACATTGAACACGCCCACAGTCCGTACGGCCGTGTGACAGCGAGCATCGGCGTGGTGACGTCGCAAGGGCGGGCGGTCCATGATGGCGCGATTCTGGTGAAGATGGCTGACTCGGCCCTGTACCAAGCAAAATCGACCGGCCGTAACCGGGTATGCGAAGCGTCGCGCGTGTGAGTCGCTGTTGTTCGAATGCAGTTTGATGCCGCCATCGTTCATGATGGCCTCCTTCCGGCTAAAGCGGTTTGGCAAATTCACTTTAACTCCGTCGCCCGGTGGGAAGTCATGCTGTCCAGATGATTTTCAATCAGTAACCCGCTAACCCATTTCCAAAGACCCATGTCGCTCCCGATTGTTTTCCTGCCAGCCATGCCGTGCGACGGACGAATGTATGCGGCTCAGATTGAAGGGCTCAAGGATCTCGTTTCACCGTCTGTCCACGTGCTGGCGCAACCGACATTCGGAGAGAGTGCAGACAAACTGTTAGCGGAAACGACCGGAGCCTTCGTCCTTGTCGGCACAGCGTACGGTGGTTGCCTCGCGATGGAGGTGCTGGCAAGAGCCCCAAGCCGTGTTAAGGGCCTGTGGCTGATGAACTGCCAGCCCGGCGTTCACCCAGACCCGGCTTCCGTGCGTGCAACGAGCCACAGAATTCGGTCCGGAGAACATGAATGCGTTGTCAGGGAATTCGCCGAGAATGCTATCCCCGCGACCGACGATGGATCGAGAGCAATGTTTGTCGAAATGGCGCGCGCTAACGGCCCCGACGTTTTCGCCCGGCAGTCCGATGCGACGCTGACCCGATCGGATCACTGGTCAACGCTGGGTGCGAGCAAAGTACCCACTCTGCTTATATGGGGAGAAGCGGACCGTTTCGTTCCCGTCGAAGTCGGACGGCGCATCGCAGCGGTAATGTCCCACGCGCGCCTGGAGGTGCTTAACGGGTGCGGACATTTCCCGACGCTGGAACGACCGACGGAATGCACGAACATCGCACGCGATTGGCTGGTGCGCTCCGTTCCTGGGTAACTTCTGTCGGACAACGACGCGCCTTCATCATTCCGCTTTCAGCGTCCCACCCGCGATAGCCTCAGACGCTCTGCGATTGATTGAATCGGCTTGTGCTGCCGGGGAGTACCGCTTAACAAACGTTGCCTTGGTATAAGCAAGACTAAAACCGGCCCGTTCTGTATTGCGAGCGCTCGTGTTGTACGGCCGGGCGGTAATGCTCGCCATGACGCAGCCCGCCTTCCGCGCCGCGGCCAGTCTCGACCGGATCAATGCGAGTTGAATGCCACGGCCGCGATGGGCAGGATGCGTACTGGCGATATAGAGGTGCGCGATCTTTCCAACAGGTGTCGCAATGACACTCATGCCTCCTGTGCCCGCGAGGTGCCCGTTCAACTTTGCTGCAAACAGCATCGTATCGGCTCTTGCAACGGCTATCCTGGCAAGCGCTTCAAGCAGTATCGGCGGTCTACGTACCGCCTGTATTTCGAACCCGGCGATCGAATGCGACACAAACACGTCCTCGACGACAGCGCGATCCGTCACGATCTCGATGTCCTCAGGTGGCCGTGCTGTCAGATCCTCATCGCGAAGCATTCGGACATAGGTGTTACTGAAAGCATTGACCGCGTATCCCCGCTCCGTTAGCGCGGCGAGCGTAGTGCCATCCGCATGCGGGCAGAGATCGATCTCCACATCCAGCCCCCGCTCGTTATAAGCCGTTTCGAGCTGTTCAACCGCGTCCACGCTGACCGGCGTACCCATACCGAGTCCCGTTACGTGATTCAGTTTTCTCCCGAAGATGTTTTCGGTCAGCGCTGCGACACCTCCGCAAATCTCGAGCGTATGGACGTCCTCACGTTTAGTCAGTCCGCGGTAAGTTTCGACTTGCAGCGCCAAATGCCGGGCCTCGGCATTCTCTAGCGCATGGGCAACCTCAGGTCCTGTCAGAATCATGGGCATCACATCGGGGATGTTTCGAAGCCTTGTAATCTAGCATCACTCACGCGCTAACTCGACTGCATTTGCCGGCCGGGTGACCTATCTGCCCCCCCGGGTAGTTGCTCAGGTAGTATGTCGCGATAGCCCACTGCCACCCTGTCATCAAGGTAACCGTTGAATGAAATCCTACGCATTTCGCCTGCTAAACGTGTTTGCCGAATCTACTTTTGGCGGCAATCCGTTGTGCGTATTCGAAGATGCGCGGGGTTTGGATGACTTGACAATGCGGGCTCTTGCCACTCAGTTCAATCTTTCCGAAACGACGTTTGTTTTACCGTCGGATCGCGCAAGCGCGCAGGTTCGCATTTTCACACCCGGCTATGAAATGCCTTTCGCCGGACACCCGGCGCTCGGCACTGCACACGTAGTGCGAGACGTCGTCCGGGCCGGTGACAGCCTCACTCTCGAGTTCAACGCAGGGGTGATACCGGTTAGCGCACACGAGGACGTGTGGACCTTCGCAGCGCCGCATGCAGGCAAGCCGAAAACAGCAGCGAGTTCGTTGGCCAACGCAGAAATCGCATCGTTGCTAGGGTTGAACGAAGACGACTTGCTCACGCCGCCGTTATGGGTCAACACGGGTTCAGATCAATTGCTGGTTGCGCTGAACAGCACAGAGGCGGTTCGCCGTGCACGGCCCGACAGCGCGCGGTGGGATAGTTGGCCGCAAAGCAGTCTCGGCCGAAAGACTGCCTACGTGTTCGCATTCGACTCTGCCCGGCCGGGAAGCGTGCTGTCGCGCTATTTCTTCGCGAAGCAAAGCGGAGGCATTTCGGAAGACCCTGGCACGGGTTCAGCTTGCGCAAACCTGGGTGGCTGGCTGCTCGCCAAAGGGAGCAAATTGCCAGCGGCCTTTGAGATCGAACAGGGCGATGCGGTGGGTCGCCCTAGTCTGCTGCGGCTTTCGGTTACTGAGGGCGGCGAAATCCGTGTGGGTGGGCGTGTGATTGAGCTTGGGCGGGGTGCAATTACGCTATAGCTTCGGCATATGCATGCCAGTCACGTGGGGTCGCCCTTCTTTTTCTGAGTTTCGTCTATACGGAGGATTCGTGCGGGTTGAAGTTCAAATTGTCAATGCTTTGACGGACGGAGGAACCGGGGGAAATCCCGCTGGCGTGGTAATCGATGCCGATGATCTCACCGCGAGTCAGAAGCTGCATGTCGCCCAGCGGGCCGCACTATCGGAAACTGCATTCGTGTCGAAATCGAGTGTCGCGACGATCAAATTGGAATTTTTCACACCAACGCGGCAGATTCCTCATTGCGGCCATGCCACCATTGCCACGTTTTCACTCCTGAGAAAACTCGGCAGAGTGAGTGATGGCCGGTCGTCAAAGGAGACGATCGACGGATGCAGGGACATCGAAATTGATGGCAGTACCATTCTGATGGAACAGCGCTCTCCGACCTATCGGGCAATCGAAGCGGGGTCCCAGCTCGCCGCAAAAGTTGGGCAGTCTATCGGCGTATCAACGGAGCAGATCTATAGCACGGCAAGTCCGACCGTTGTCAACACGGGCAACAGCTTTCTGCTGATTGCATTGCCGGACGAGCGGTCTGTGGCTGCGATCCGTCCGGACCAGCGATCCATCGAATCAATCAGCGACGACCTCGACTTGATCGGCTATTACGTATTTTCAACCACGACGAAAGTACCGGGTCGCCACGCGGGAGCCCGCATGTTCGCGCCACGTTTCGGAATTGCCGAAGAGTCGGCGACGGGAACGGCAGCTGGGCCTCTGGCTTGCTTTTTATACGAGCGTATGGATGTAGGCGATACGGAAATAGCCATCGAGCAGGGCCACTTGATGCAGCCACCGTCGCCAAGCGTCATCCAGGTTGTTCTCGACGTCGACAGCAGCAGGATTTCGCGCTTGATGGCTGGAGGCGCGGGGGTCCTCATGCGGTCGATTACCGTCGACATTTGATGACGACATTGAGCGTCCCGCCATCGAAGCACGCGCGCGGGTATCGCATCGCCTTGCAGGATACGCGGCCAGTGTCAACCGGACTGCGTCGGCTCGGCGCTCTTGCTGAAGCGCCGGGCGTACTCTGTGGGACTCACCCCGAAGCGACGTGTAAATGCCTTTCTTAGCACGTCGGCGCTGTCGTAACCATTCCGACGGCAGATGTCCTGCATCGATCTCTCACCCAGCGCAAGCGAACGGCAAACGGATTCCAGCCGGACGTTTTCGACATATCTTGCGGGGGTGGTCTGCAATTCTCGTTGGAACATACGTATCAACGTTCTGACGCTGGTTGAAACTCTGGCTGCCATGACCTCGACTGTGAGGTCCATATGCAGATGCTCACCGATCCAGAGGCATAAGTCGCTCAGACCTGAATTGTGCGTACGCTGTGACTGAAGTGTGAAACTAAACTGCGCCTGCCCGCCCGGACGACGTAGAAACAGGACCAGATTCTTCGCTATTTCCAATGCGAAGTCATTTCCCAGATCTTCGCTTACCAGCGAAAGCGCGAGGTCGATTCCAGACGATACGCCGGCTGACGTGTAGACGTTGCCGTCTTTCACCCAGATGGGAGCCGGGTCGACCTGCACCTTGGGATAGCGCTCCGCCAGGCGCCGTGCCGCGCCCCAATGCGTCGTCGCCCTGCGTCCGTCCAGTAGGCCGGCGGCAGCCAGCGCAAACGCTCCAACGCATATGGAGCACACGCGACGCACTGTCGGTGAGCGCGTTCGAATCCACTCTATGGCTGCTTGATCGACCTGCTCGAACGTCCTGGAGCCCATGGTCACGAGCAAGGTGTCGATGGATTTGTTGGCACGACGCTCCTGTGCGAGCGTGCTATGCCCTCTGAGTCCAATACCTGTTTCGCTGTCCAGGTGCACATCGGTCGCCGAGCAAACCAGTTCGAGCACATACGGAGGAATTTCACCGTCGTGCAGTTGATTCGCCCACGCGAATACTTCCGCCGGACCGATCACGTCGAGCGCGTCCACCGGCGGCAAACCCAATATGACCACGCGCTTCTGTCTCGGGTCTGCGGGCGGAGAAACAGGTTTCGTCCGTTTTCTCATTGAAAGAGGCGCTGCGTATCCGGGGATAGGGAGAACGATTGTGGCAGAAATCGTCCGCGATCTGTCATTTGAGCCATCGACGAACCGCCTACACTGGATCGCTCTACAAGTTCGCATGAGCCGGAGGGTATGCAATGCGTGAACGTGTGATTGTGGGGGGCGTGAGTGCTCCAGACTCGGAGATCGCGACCAAAGCAGCTTCTCTCGTCGAGCGTGTCCATTCCGGAGCGATGATGCATCACGTGCATCGGACATGGTGGTTCGCCGAATTCCTGGGCAGGAAGCGAGGTTTGAAATACGATCGGGAGGTGGTGTATCTCGCATCGCTGCTTCACGACCTTGGCCTTACGGACGAATTCGCTGCCGACCAACGCTTCGAAGTGGACGGCGCCGACGCGGCCAGCCGCCTTTTGCTGGCCCATGACTACCCGGAAGAGAAAACGCAACTCGTGTGGGATGCCATCGCGCTTCACTCCGCGGGCGGCCTCGCCGAGCGCAAGCAGCCAGAAATCGCTCTCGTCTATATGGGTGCACATCTCGACGTCTTCGGACTGTTTCTGGACGAAGTCACGCCGTCGTTGATCGATGACACGCTCATGCTCTACCCCCGCGTTGGATTTAAAGCGGCGTTTACCGAAGCGCTGGCTGAAGTCGCCAGAAAGAAACCCCATACGGCCATCGGCACCGGAATCGCCGATATCGGCCGACGCCATGTACACGGTTTCGATATTCCGAACGTGTGCGACCTGATTAATGATGCGCCGTTTGAAAGCTGAGGTAGCACACGGCTAGCGCGCCCACCGCCTCCGCAGCCGCGCATGTTGCGCGCAAAGCGGGTTCCGGCGCTGCTCTCCCGCTTGCGAAACGACTTGCACCGGCAATCCGCACGGTGCCCTCCGACACCGAAAATAATCTGCAGATCAGGAAAACCAAAATGCATGTCAAGACTCGAGGAACGCAAATTTATGTAGACGAGCGTGGGAGCGGCGAACCAGCGCTTCTGTTTCTGCATTATTACGGCGGGTCAAGCCGAACCTGGGACGGCGTAATCCGTGACCTGGCGGACCAGTACCGGTCGATAGCCATGGATCACCGCGGTTGGGGTGATTCGGAGGCGCCCGAGCAGGGTTATGGCATCGGCGATCTGGCAAACGACGTGCAGGACGTCATTGAAGCACTGAATCTTGAACGCTACGTCGTGGTCGGTCACTCAATGAGCGGGAAGGTCGCGCAGCTATTCGCGTCGCGTCGGCCCGCGGGGCTCCAGGGCGTCATCCTGGTGGCGCCGTCGCCTCCGTCACCGATGACCTTTTCAGCTGAGCAACGCGCCGAGATGGCCAAAGTCTACGACACTCGGGAGTCGATCATCTGGGCACTTGATAACGTACTCACCGCGAAAGGGCTGACCCCGGAACTTCGCGAACAGGTTGTCGCCGACAGTCTGCGCGGCGCACCGCAGGCCAAGATTGCATGGCCACTTGGCGGAATGGTCGAAGACATTACCGCTAACGTCTTGTCCATCAATGTACCCGTCCTGGTTATTACTGGGGAACGTGATCAGGTGGACCGGCCAGAGACGTTGCGCGGCGAACTATTGCCGCGAATCCTGGGCTCCCAAATGCATGTACTGCCCGATACGGGGCACCTGTCACCTCTCGAGAATCCGGCTGCGGTCGCAACAGAAATTCGCCAATTCATGCAGCAACTGCGGACATAACCTTAAGGAAGATTTCTGAATGGCTGCTCGTAAAATCGGTCGTCGCTTGTAGGCTTCGCGGTTCATTGCGCTAATCGGCAGGGCTTCGCGAGACCGATAACGGTTGGCGGATCACGGAGCGCTACATAGGCGGATCGACGACGAATCGCCGCCTGACGCCGCCAGACATCTCCGCCGCGGCGATACGACCTTTCCTTCCTGGTGCCTGAAGAACACCGGCGCCCGGCTGCTCGCTCAGGCCGAACGATTCCTGATCGACGCCCCATATATCGCTAGCAATAGGTTCACCCTCGCAGATATCGCTGCCTATACGAGTGCCTTTGCGATGAGGCAGGACCTCGATTGGTCCGCACTCCCCCTACTCCGCGCCTGGTACGCAAGGATCAGCGCGCGGCCCGGCGTCGTTCGCGGCCTGGCAGCTTTTTAGCGCGGCCTTCATCCATGCTCAGTGACAGGCGAGGTGTTTCGCTCGAGGCGAACAGAAGCCGTCCAAAGAAAAAACTTGCATATGAGAGCATATGCTCCTATATTGCCTGACACGAGCATATGCTCTTAACTCTTCAAAGGATCAAAGCCATGAACGAATCGACCATTCTTGTAAGCGGCGCAACCGGCCGTACCGGCGGTGCAGCCATCGACGAACTGCTCCAGATGGGTAAGCGTGTCCGCGCTTACGTGCGCTCGGATGACGAGCGCGCAGCGGCGCTGCGGGCGCGCGGCGTTGACATCGCCGTCGGAGATTTCACCGACATCGACGACATCCGCGCAGCCATGGAGGGTGTCAGCTCCGCCTACTTCCTTCACCCGATCGCACCGGGGATTCTCGGCGCAGCAGCCTATTTCGCGCAGGCCGCGAAGGAAGCCGGTGTCGCCGCGATCGTCAACATGTCGCAGATTTCAGCGCGGCGCGAGTCGACCAGTCATGCGGCACAGGACCATTGGATTTCCGAACAGGTCTTCGACTGGTCCGGCGTGCCCACCACGCATCTGCGCCCCACATTCTTTGCGGACTGGCTCGTCTACCCGCATTTTGCAAAGCAGATCTGGGCCAGAAAAAAGATCGATTTTCCGTTCGAAAACGGTCGCCATGCTCCGATCAGCTCCGACGACCAGGGCAGGGTCATCGCTCACATTCTGGCGAATCCGGCAGAACATGGCGGCAAGACTTACACTCTCCACGGCCCGGTCGAGATGAACCACACGGAAATCGCTGCAGCCATGAGCGAGGTGCTCGGCGTGACGATCGAATACGCCCCGACTTCGATCGAGGATTTCAAGCAACAGATGGAGCAGGTGTACAAGTTCCCTCCGTTCCTTGTTCAGCACCTCGTTGAAGTCGCGCAGCACTATCGCGAAGGCGTGTTCCAGGGTACTAACGATGCCGTCGAGAAAATCACCGGCACGCCGGCGCTTTCTGTGCCGGCGTTCATCGGGAAGTATCGGGGCGCTTTTGCCTGACTAACGCGCGAGGCACCCAGGCAATTTAACCAACGTTGAGGAGGATACGAGATGCTGCCGGAAAACCAACCCATCGGGGTCGACCAATGCAACTGCTTTACGGTGAGGAAGGCCGCCCGTCAGATCTCGCGTCTTTATGACGCTTATCTCCAGCCGTCCGGGCTTCGCATCACACAGTTTCTTATCCTGGCGACCCTGAACGAACAGCAGAGCGCCTCGGTTAATGCTCTCGCCGAGCGGCTCGACATCGAGCGGACAGCGATGGGAAAGATGATCGGTTTTCTCGAGCGCGATGGTTTCGTGACGATGCGACCGTCTCCCACGGACGGTCGCATCCGTGTGGTTGAACTCACCGCCGAGGGAGCCGATCTTTTCGAGCAGGCGGCGCCGCTGTGGCTCGAAGCGCAGCAGCAGTTCAGCATCATGAACGGGCCAAAAAATGTTGCTGTAATGCGCCGGAGCCTTTCGCACATGAAGGTCGACGATGAGACGACATCTTCCGCCGAATGAGCGCCTGTCTGTTTCGTCGGCCGTGCAGTTCATACCTGCCGTACCTCGAACGGCGGTCCAGACCGATAGTTCCAGGGATGAGGTCACACCAGCGGCAAGCGGCGCATGGCAGCGCTCGGAAGTTGTCCGGCTGACCGTTGCTGCAATCGTCCCCTTCGGGGGTTTCCTGAATGTGGCGTGGCTCGCACGCAAGTGGACTGCTCGATGATCTATCTGTCAATCAAGGCACTGCATGTTGCGTCGGTAATAACGTTTGTCGCTGGGCTGCTTGTCCTTTCCATTTGTGCGGCGGCGAACAATCTCGTGATCCTTCGGGTGATGCGCCGTTGGGACCGTCGGGTGACGACGCCAGCGCTGGCACTGGTGTGGATCACCGGCCCGACGATCGCGTTGATGGGGCACTGGTTTGGCGCCGCATGGCTGACCGCGAAGCTACCTCTGGTCGTGTTCCTGTCGGCGTTGCATGGCATGCTCGCAGGTTTTTCGAGGCGGGCGGAACGCGACGGCGCGATGCGCGAATCGTCCGCGTTGAAATTTGCGGCGCCGGCCGTGATCGTCATCGTTGTGGCGATTGTTTTCCTCGCGGTTCTGAAGTTTTCGCGGTGAGACACCATGCTGACCGCTATAGATACGCCGATGTCCGTTCTGGGTTATCCGAATCATGACGGCACGGAAGTACGATCTGGACGGACGCTCGAGTACGGCGTGACCTGACACGCGATTACTTGACCCGCGTTGACCGGACACTACACCTGCACGTCGATCAGCACACCGAGCGGCCGCCATTGAACGCCCTTCGTCTCGTCAGACAATCCGTCGAGTACCGCAGCGAGCGAGACTTTCGCGTTCGCATTCTGCGTGAGCGCCGCGACGTGATCGCGTAACGCCTGATTCAATTGTCCGATTGCGGCTGTCATCGGGTCGGCCGACTCTGTCACAGCGCTCGACGTGTTTTTGGAATCGCCGATATATAAATCCCACTCGTCAGTATCGTAATCGTCGTCGCTTGCCACCGCGCCGGACATCTTCGCCAGATCGCCAATCTGAGCGCCGAGATCGCGATAGCCATTCACGGCCAGATTGGATGGCTGGGTATCTGTCATGGTGGAAAGCGCGTCGTTCGTCCCATTGCCCGAGGTGCTCAGTCCATTAGCCGAGGCAATTGACTGCTGCAGTTCGAGCGCCTGATAGAGCGCCGTGATCAGTGACGTGCTCGACGCACTCACGCGCCTCGGCAACGACAAGGCGTCGGCGTTGTCGTTGCTGCTGTCGCTGACGGTTAAGCCCGTTGATGCATCGATACCGAGCCGCGTCAACGTGAGCTTGAGCGCTGTCATCAGCGCATCGTTGCTACGGTCGGACGTGCCGGCCGTCGACGATGCATCCTTCGATGGCAGAGGCTCGGGCGGGAGCGGTGTGGTGACTGGCGTATTCGTGTTGATCGAATCAGGCGACATGGTGCTAACGCTTCCTTTGCTTTATCAGCGCTTGGAGAGACGGTCGAAAATCGAATGCACGGTAGCGACGTGCAATCGGGTTATCGGGACCCTCACGCGAGACTTGATGCTTTGTAATTGCGCGAAAGGAAGCCAGCCATGTTTGTAATCGAATCTGAATAATCAGCCGCGAATGACCGTCTCTACCGTTACAAAAACTCGGGGTAGTGTTCGAAAGTGCGCTTGATGAGTTGTCGCAGCCAGATATTCCCCGGCTCGTCATGAAATCGGGGATGCCAGTGCTGACGGAGCGCGAACGGAGGAAGCGCTACAGGCGGCGGGACGAGTTTGACGGTCCCAAGTTTGGCGAAGACATTGCCGAGTTCCAGCGGTACCGTGGCGATCAGATCGGGGTGCTCGTCGATCAGGAGCGGCACGACCAGAAAATGCGGTGTGGTCAGATAGGTATTTCGCCGGATGCCGTATTCGTCGAACACGCTGTCGTATGCGTCCCTTGTGCGCCCCGCCAACGATACGGCGATCTGCGGCATCGCCTCAAATTGCTCGCGCGTGATGGCGTCGCCGATCGCCTTGTTCCGCACGCTCACCATCGTCACGAAGGAGTGCAAGAACAGTTGCTGCTGATAGAGATCGTCGGGTGCGGCGCGGATCGAACCCAACGCAAGATCCGCTTCGCCGGATGCCAGCAGACCCTCGATCTGCTCGAACGGAACCTGAACCGAGCGCAACATGCAATTCGGCGCTTCCTCGCGAAGGCGCCGGATCAGTGGCGGCAGAAAGACCAGTTCGCCCATGTCGGTCATGCATAGAACGAAGGTACGGCGCGCCGTCGAAGGATCGAAGCGCGCCTGGGAAATCACGTCCTGACGCAGGGTTGCCATCACGTCGACGATCGAAGCGCCCAGCATGGCCGCCTTGGGCGTCGGCTCCATGCCGGAAGGTGTCTTGACGAAGAGCGGGTCTTCGAAAAACGCGCGCAGACGGTTCAGCGCATGGCTCATTGCGCCTTGCGAGAGTCCCACTTCCGATGCCGCACGCGTCACGCTCCGCTCGCGAAGTAACGCATCGAAGACGACCAGCAGGTTGAGATCCAGATCACGTATATGCACCGCGTGCATTCCTGTCATTAACGTCATTGGCTTGACGCATGATGGTGCCAAATCTATCTTGGGGTCAAGCGTCCCAGGCATAGGGGCGTCTCACATGAAGGAGACAACGATGTTCATCAGGAATACGTGGTACGTAGCCGCCTGGTCGCAGGAGGTGGAAGACAAGGCGCTTTTCGCTCGCACGATTACCGGAATTCCGGTCCTGCTGTTTCGCGAGGAAGGTGGCAGCGTAGTAGCGCTGGAAGATCGCTGCTGTCATCGCGGCGCCCCGCTTTCGGTTGGCAGACGCGAGGGCGATTGCGTCCGCTGCCTGTATCACGGCCTGAAGTTCGACCGCGACGGTACGTGCGTCGAAGCACCCGCGCAACAGCGGATTCCGCCACAGGCGAAGGTCCGGTCTTTCCCCGTCGTCGAGCGGCATCGCTGGATCTGGATCTGGATGGGCGATCCGTCGCTCGCGGACCCTGATGCGATTCCCGACACGCATTGGCTTGACGACCCGCAATGGCGCAGCTTGCCTGGCTACATTCATTACGACGTGAACTACCTGCTGATCTGCGATAACCTGCTGGACTTCTCGCATCTGCCGTTTGTCCATCCGACCACGCTGGGTGGTCCCGAGGACTACGCAAAAGTACAGCCTAAGGTTGAACGGATAGAAGGCGGCGTTCGCATCACGCGGTGGACCTTGAATACGGATGCGCCTCCGTTCGCCGCTGCCGTCAAGGACTGGCCGGGCAAGGTGGATCGCTGGAATATCTACGACTTCACCATTCCCGCGATTCTGCGCATGGATTCGGGCATGGCGCCGGTCGGCACGGGCGCGCAGGATGGTGCGCGCGTCGACGCAGCCGAATTCCGTGGCTGTCAGGCGCTCACCCCGGAAACAGAGCACTCCACGCACTACTTCTTCGGACATCCCCATAACTTCGCGGTCGATCAGCCCGAGGTCACGCGTGCGATCCATCAGGCGGTGGTCGATGCATTCGACGAAGACCGCGACATCATCACCGCGCAACAGAAGAATCTCGTGCTGGATCCCAGTTTCAAAATGATGCCGTTCGGCATTGACGCTGCGCTCACGCAATTCCGCTGGGCCGTGGATCAACGGCTCCAGGACGAAAAGAAGCAGACGTCGCCCGTGACGCAGGGAGCCTGACATGTTCCAGGTGAAAGTCACGCGACTGAAGCGCGAGGCGGACGGCATACTAGGCATCGAATTGCAGGCCTTGGACGGCGCGGCTCTCGCGCCGTTCGAGCCTGGTGCGCATATCGACGTCCATTTGGCCGACGGTCTCACGCGACAGTATTCGCTCTGCAACGACGCGTCAGAAACGGACCGTTACCGCCTGGGTGTCGGGCTTTCCGCCACTTCGCGCGGCGGTTCGCGGTACCTGCACACGTCGCTGCGCGAAGGCGATCTGCTCGAGATCAGCGCGCCTCGCACATTGTTCGGCCTGTCACGCGAGGCGGCATCGCACCGCTTCATCGCGGGTGGTATCGGCATCACGCCGATTCTTAGCATGATCCGTTGGTGTGACCGTCATGCAGTACCGTGGCAGTTGCACTATTGCGTGCGGTCGCGAACGTGTGCGGCCTACCTCGAGGAATTGGAGGCTTTCGGAGGCAGTGTTCACGTACACGCCAACGACGAATCAGATAGCGGTGTGCCCGATATTCACGTGTTGATGGGCGACGTCAAACCCGGCGAACACGTCTATTGTTGTGGACCTGGCGGCCTGATGGATGCCGTGTCGCATCACGGCCAGCGGTGCGGAATACCGCGCGACAATCTGCATTTCGAGCGATTTACCGTGTCACCGGCACAGATCGCCGACAGTACCGGCAGGGCATTCACGGTCGTGCTTGCCAGGCTCGGGAAGCGCTGCGAGGTGAAAGCCGACGAGTCGATATTGGAGAGTCTCGAACGTCATGGCGTCTGCCCTCCGTTTTCTTGCAGGGAAGGACTGTGCCGCAGTTGCGAGGTCGAGGTGCTGGCAGGGGAAGTCGAACACCACGACTACGTGCTGAGCGAAGAGGAGCAGACCTCGGGTAGATCGCTAATGATTTGTGTGTCTCGCGCGAAATCCGATGAACTTGTGATCGACATTTAGTGCTCGCCATCTGAATCGAAACGCTGAACGTTGCAGCCACTCGAAAATCTCTCGCGGCACACGACTTTCTGGTCGCGATGCGATGCGGGGCACCGCATCGCAGCGCACCGACTCGCCTTCGGCACCTGGCTGCCGGCGATACAACAGGAAGGGCCCATGCCATAAGTCCCTTGTCTTCGTTTAGCCCATCCGTTGGATATCGCGCCTTGAGGGTGCCCCCTAGACTGGTCTCGTCCCGGGTGGTCCGGGGTGCATTGGGTCGCATGTCGCCCAATGCTTCACGTATGTCGACTGAGGCCCATACCATGTCAGAAATCCGACTCTTCGCATCGCACAACGACTACTACAGCTCGCAAACCGAGGCGGGCGACCGCAAGATTCTTCGCCGCTATGGCTGGTGCGTGGCGGCCAGCGTGCTGTGGACGAAAAACGCGCTCGACCCTGCTGTCGCACCCAAGGACTCCAATCCGGACAAGCTGCGCACAGGCATCTTGCAAGTGAAGTATCGCTGGAACGTGGGAACCGAACGGGAGGCAACGCTGAACCTCCTGCAGCAGGCAGAACTGCAGGGTGCTCAGGTAGGCGATCAGGTGTCGCTTACGGCATTGTTCGGAATCGTCTTCGCCACACCGGGGGTGTACCTGATCGCCAACGATACCCACATGATGGCGGTGGACACGCGGGCCGGCCGGCTGCACTTCTACGACATCGAGGAGGGTCTGTTCCAGTATGCCAGCACGGCTGAATTGGGCCAGGGCATAAGCGCACGCTATCAGGATCCGCGTTGGGACGTGTACAGCGTCGCGCATCATTGAGCCGCCGGGAAACTTAAGCGGCCCTCACCTTTGGACCGGCATCCGCATTTGCCTCGAACTTTTGCGGCTTATGCACGATCCGGGAGCGTGCGAATAACTGCTGTCAGCGCGCGGAACTGTCGTTAAGGTGCCACGCGTTCGAGCGACCGGATCGGGCCGAGATCGGGTGCATTTCTTTGAACTGCACCTCGATTGCATATCCGAGTTGAGACTTGATAATCGCGAGATCATCGCCGCGCATCCGGCATTTCCTGAGGAATTGCGCGGCGTCGCGCTAAGGGGCGGTCGCTGCATATCTCAGCAGAGATCTCCGCCGTTAGCCGTCCCTTTCTATCGGGACATCTCGACGAGTCCTCGTGACGAGCAAGCTGCCGAATTGGCGATCACGCTGTTTGCTTTTCGTTGTCATCACCACACGGATTGGTTTGGTCAACTCAAGCCAATACAACGGCCGCAATGACTCGGCCAAAAGAAGATCTACGTCTTTTCGATGCTGGCGGACCGTTGGCGTTTGAGGACGACGACAGCGACTCCTCCCAGGATTGCCGCAGACGCCAGCAGGATTCTTGGCGTGAGACTCTCGCCAAGGAAAACGGTAGCGCCTATGGCGGCGATCACCGGCACGCTCAGTTGCACCGTTGCAGCATTAGCGACTTTCAATTGTGGCAATGTGGCGTACCAGAGGGCGTAACCGATGCCGGACGTGACGGCCCCGGAGGCAATCGCGTACGCAAGGCCTGGCCAATCGAGCGCCGCATGCATGTGCGCGATTGCGCTGAGCGCCGCGGCGAAAGGCACCGCGCGCATAAAGTTGCCGGCTGTCTCCATCGTCGGATTTTTTGCGCCTTTGCCGCGCAGCGAATAGACGCCCCAGGCTATGCCGGCGGCAAGCATAAGGGCCGCCCCTCCTGGCGGCGGTGCAGAAAGACCGGGAAGCAATAGTCCGACGAGTCCCGCCAGCGCACAAACGAAGCCAATCCATTGCAGCCCGGATAATCTCTCGCCGATGTGTATGCCATATCCGATCATGGTGGCTTGAACCGCAGCGAAGAGCAGCAAAGCTCCTGTGGATGCGGGCAGGCTGAGATAGGCAAACGAGAAGCCAGCAGCGTAGACGAAAAGAGCCAGCGCGGACAGCCAATTACCGGCGTGCCGAACTCGCCTTCCCTGCCCCCACACTACGAGCGACAGCACAACGGCGCCGGACACGATGCGAATCGACGTAAAAGTCACCGCGTCGATTCCGGTGCCCCGTAGGGCAACGCGGCACAGTAGCGAGTTCGCCGCAAAGGCCACCATGGACAGTACCGTCAGCACGACGACACGAGCGGAAGACACGGCAAGAGCCCTCTTTCGAGAATAGTTGCGGTACCGGTACCAAGATACCTCACAAAGAATCAGTGCGGCTGTCCATTCCATCCCGGTCGCGAAGAGCCGTCAATGCTTCGATATGCCCGCAGTCCGCTTAGGGTCGTTGGACCGTTCTGGACGCTCGCCAGTGACGACTGGATCGACAGTCTGACGTGTGCGGTGTTGGCGCATTTTCCCGGCATCTGTTGCGCCGTGCGCCTTATCGGATACACCCGGACACGATACCCGCATCCCCCCGTTCATAGGATGTCTTCACCCAATGCCGATCGGTCGGGCTTCGCGTAGTCGCGCCCGCTGCTCTCGTCCTTGCACGCCCGAAGCCACGCCACGACGAGCACGCCGAGACAGGCGCCTAAAGACGTTCCAATTGCCAGGCCAAGCAAAAATTCCATCGCTTCTCCCAATTTTGTGCAATTGCAAAAACTGTGCGCGAGCGTGCGTGGGTGGGTATGCCACGGAGCGAGCGCGAGAAGCAGGTTGTTGCGCTGCGCAAGCTTAGCCTTCGGCAAACCGTCGAGCGCCAGGTTACGGTTGGCCTTTACATGGATGCGCCGCCACGCGACTCGCCGCGCCAGAAGCTCATAGGATCGTCTGCGTGCATCGTAGACTGGCAGCATGAGACAGAGGCGTCTCGTGATCGCTTTTCCAGTCGTGGCCAGCGGGCATCGAAGCCCGTGATTTCATTCTTGTACACTTCGACCCTGCCGCGAAGTAGGAAGGTTCGCGGAAAACGATGGGGAATGACCCGCAAACGTTTTTGGCCGGGGCCGCTACCAACGCCGCCTCGAGGCACCGAGGCACCGAGGCACGTAATCATTCTTCCTGTCGCTTGCCGTAGCTATGCAGCCGCGAATTCGGATAAAACGAGTCTCGATAGTGGCGCCAGCCATAACATCAGGATGACTACCTTATAAACGTGCAGGTTCGAGACGAGTGCGCAGTCCAGTTTTTGTCGTCGCCCTGCCACGTGCACCTGAGGTCGGTAAAGGAAATGATTTTGCCATCCGGCAGCGTACCCGTGACGGTGTACTGCGGCACCCACCTGGGCCCTACCCGCTCGGATTTTTGCGGGCCGACCCAAGAACCCCCGACCTGGATTGCCCGACATGTCGCGTGTATGGCCACCAGGTTTCGTTCCGGATCTCCATCAACAGCGATTGCTTCGACCGTACAGCGGCCGCTACTCGTTCCGTACGTCCTATCCGGATTGGGATGATAGACGCTTACGTTTGTCAGGTTATAGGTCAGATTCATATGCTCACCTTGGTTCGATTGTATTTTGCGCCGGTCGGCTCTACGCTCGGCGTTGATGGTAAGAATATGCAGACCCGCTCTACTACTAAATAGTCCCGTCGTTACAACAGATACCCGTGCCATCGGACATGTGCCGATCTGCGTCACCAGCGGCGACGATTGCAATATTTGAGCGGGATGGGACTGCAGAAACGACTAGAAGGAACGCTTCGGGCCCCTGGGCATCTTCGCGGACTCAACTATTCGGCATGATGTGAAGGGTCCATGAGATCCTTGCGCTTGATTTGCTCACTTTGCGTGAACATAGCGAGTGCGGACCGTGACGTTTGAACTGCTTTCCAACCTTCGAGCTTGCAGGCCGAGTGGAGAGAGTCGAACTACGAAGCAACGTCTATTAGACAAACCGCTTATCGATGGCTTACCTATAAAGCGGTCAGGATGTTGCCTCCTGTAGCGTGTGGGTCCGGGAATCACCGCTGACGGAGCTACTCGACACGGCTTCCATCTGGGAAATAGAGTTCGCCTACAGCGCGCTTTCAATGTGGCCGGATGACGTCGAGCAAGGTCTTCGACCTGGGCAAGGCGATGATCCGAAATATTGCGTTCACCTGTGTGAAACCGATGATGGGTTGTCTCTCGTTCGTTGGATCCGGAATCCTGAGATTGATCATCGTGGCAATCTCAGACAGGAACCAGACGTGTCGGACGATGCAATCAGTCGTTTCTAGCGACTCGACGGCTTGTGAACCCATCTCGTATTGGAGCCATGCCGACTGTCGCTTGCGGTCGCCGCAACTGCGGCGCCGGTGACTCATTTCGTCGGCACTCTGGACCGCCGGTCAGCGGCGACCCGCTGACGGTGCTCGCGGGCTTCATGCGTGAGCCTTTCCCGCGCTTCATGCTGCTGGTTACGATCGCGAAAGCAGGCCGGTATATGTTGCTCACCGCAGTGATCCTGCAATTCATGTAACCCACAGGCGAGCAGGTGTATTTCCCGTTACTCTCGCATCGCGTTCCGGCTCAGGCTAGGACGATCCTTTCATTTGTCCCGATCCGCGCTGCCACGACGCCGAAACCCCGGCGCCGCGCTCGACTCAGTCTTTCATAAACATTTTTCGGCAACTGTCGCGCACACGCGCGGGGCAATCCTGTCCAGATCCGGGAAAGCGCGCGCACATAGTGTGCAACAGAATTTTTCGCTAATCAGGACACCAAAAACAACATATCTACGCACCTACAGGGGCACGTTTCGAAATTGTTCGAAAAATGCGGGTGCTGTAATTCATCTGTCGTTTTTATCGAGGTTGATTGAAAGAACGACACCCCTCATCAAACGGATAGCGCCATCGGTTGCGTGGCGTGGATTGCAGACTGGCGTAACGAAGGTCGCCCGGATTGTTCGAGCCGTCCTTTGCACGTCATCGAACAACGGAGAATCTTCAATGAAGCTGGCCGTCTCTACTCTCGCCCTCGCCACCGCGTCGATGCTCTGCGCCGCAGGTGCTAGCGCGCATCAGATCTGGTTCGAGCAATCGCCCAACAAGACGATGACGTTCTACTACGGCGAGTTCGACAAGAACATGCTTGAAGTCACGCCGGGCGGCATGGACCGCTTCAAGGCGCTCGCCGGCCAGTCGATCTCGGAGTCGGGCGCGAAGCCCCTGGATATGAAACTGCAACGCGCGAGCTTTTCGGTAGCAGAGAAGCCGGGTAAGGGTGACTCCTTCATCGCGGTGGACCACAAGTATCCGATCTTCAAGGTTCACGACGAAGGCACCACCGTCGATACCTACTGGACCCCGGCTACGCGCTGGGTCGGCGACTTCAGCGCGCGCCAGCCGGAACTCGAACTCGATATCGTGCCGACCGGCGTGGTCAAGGGCAACGTCGCGCAGTTCCAGGTGTTCTATCAGAAGGAACCGCTGACGAACAAGCCGGTGACGTTGTCGTCGTGGTCGGGATGGGACTATCTCGGCACCACGGACGGAGAAGGCAAGGTGTCCTTCCCGTTGCCCTGGAAGGGCACCTATGTTCTCGGCATCGAGTATCGAGACCGTACGCCGGGTGAGCGGGTGAACACCGAAGGCGTCACGGAGAAATACGCGATCCGCAGTTTCAGTTCGACGCTTTCCTTTTACCAGGCAGCCGGCGCCGAGCCTATGCATCGCGCTCCGTCCACGCTACCGGCATCAGAAATCGCGCGTCTGAACGCGAAGTAAAAAAACGCCGCACGGCGCCGCCTTGTTGCTTCGTATGCGGCGCGTTCCAAAACGCGAACGCCGTCACACCGATTTCAACCGATATCCGACAAGGAGCATCGATGAACTATCTCGCTCGTATCCTGGCCGTCACGGCTGCCGCATTCATGGTCAATCAGGCGGGCGCGCATGGCGTTCCGCTTCCGCAGCATGGCGGAATCATGGACGACGCCGGACTCGTCGCCGTCGAAATGGTAGCGAAGAACCGCACCGTCGAACTGTTCGTCACTGACGATGACGCTCCGGTCGACGCACGCAACATCAAGGGCGTGCTGACCGTCACGTCCGCTACTGGCACGAAGAAGGAAACACCGATCGCCGCCGTCTCCGGCAACCAGCTTCGTTCAAAGGATGTTGACGTGCCACCTGGCTCGCGCGTCACCGCGTTGCTGACGATGGCAGACGGTACGACCAAGGTGAGCGCACGGTTCAAGGTTCAGTGAAGCTGTGCGCATTCTGCCGGCGACAAATCGGCTGCCGGGCGGTGCAAACCTTTTCTTCAACGTCTTTCGCAAAGGAACAGCGGATGAGTCGCATCTGCAAGCTCTGTCGCGCCTGGTTGGTCTCGCTCGCATACGGCAGCCCGCTGATGTTGCTGCTGCTCGCCGGCACTACGGCGCTCGCATACGCACACGGTGTCTCAGATGACGACAAGTCGTTCATCGAAGGAAGTGCGGGTATCAATCTCATTCCGTACATCTACCTCGGTGCAAAACACATGGTCACAGGCTACGACCATCTGCTGTTTCTGTTCGGCGTGATCTTCTTCCTTTACCGGCTCAAGGACGTCGGGCGCTATGTCACGTTGTTCGCCGTCGGGCACAGCACGACCTTGCTGTTCGGCGTGATCGCGAATGTGCATGCGAATCCGTACCTGATTGACGCGGTGATCGGACTGTCGGTGGTCTACAAGGCACTCGATAACCTTGGTGCGTACAAAAAGATGCTGGGTTTCGAGCCGAATCCGAGACTTGCCGTGCTGATTTTCGGTTTTTTTCACGGCTTCGGGCTGGCAACGAAACTTCAGGAGATGGCCATTTCGCGCAACGGCATGGTGCCGAACATCATCGCGTTCAACGTCGGCGTCGAGATCGGCCAGTTGATCGCGCTCAGCATGATCCTGATCGCGATGACGTACTGGCGTCGTTCGCCGGGCTTTCAGCGCCACGCGCTGCTCGCAAACGCGGTACTGATGACCGCGGGCTTCGTACTCGTCGGCTTTCAGCTCTCCGGCTATTTCTTTCCCACGGTGACATGACATGAGCACACACGAAGTATCGAATCAAAGCCTGATGAGAGCCACGTCCAGTGCGGCGATCGCAGCGCTGGTAATTCTCGCGCTGTTCGTTCTGCCTGCCGAGCGAGGCATCGATATCACCGGAATCGGCGGTGTGCTCGGATTGACGAAGATGGGCATGAAGAGTCCGTCCGCTGAGCCGATTTCGGGAGTGGCGCCCGCGCAGACAGCGGGCGATCTGCCGACCCCGAATCGGCTGTCGATTGCGCAAGCCACGCCGTATCGCAGTGACGAGATGGAACTCGTCTTGCCGCCGAACGCGGGTGCCGAGATCAAGGCACAGATGAAGAAGGGCGATCACTACATCTTCCAGTGGTCAGCAACGGGCGGGCCGGTCAACGTCGATATGCACGGCGAACGGCCGCACGCGGGCAAGGCCTTCACCAGCTACTGGAAAGCTGTCGATCAGACGTCGGCGCAAGGTTCGTTCACAGCGCCGTTCGACGGCACGCATGGCTGGTACTGGCGCAATCGCGGTGATGAAACCGTGACGATCAAAGTGAAGACCAGTGGTTTCTACGAAAAGCTGTTTCGCCCCGACGGGCATTGAACGGGTGTCGGGTCGAAAGCGCCCGCCACTTTCCTGAACGCTATGCCCTATCTCAGACAAGGGTGATCAAATGACTATCTCTTCGGGTTTATCCAACCCTGTGGCGGCGGCCGCACGGTCCGTCGCGACACCGGCGGTGCAGTCGCGCACGCGGATGATCGCTATCGACGCACTGCGTGGCTTTGTGATGTTGTGCATGCTCGTCGATCACGTACGGGAGACGTTTTTTCTGCATCGTCAGGTGACCGACCCGATGGATGCGTTCACCGTAGCGCCGGAGCTGTTTTTCACGCGGATGGTGAGTGAAATTTGCGCACCGGTGTTTATCTTCCTGACCGGGCTGTCCGCGTACCTGTACGGTCAGTCGCATACGCCGAAGGAAACCTCCGCGTTCCTGTTCAAGCGCGGTATCTTCCTGGTGTTTCTGGAGCTCACTTTCGTGTGCTTTGCGTGGACCGCGGAATTTCCACCCAAGACGCTGTGGCTGCAGGTGATCTGGTGTATCGGGCTGTGCATGATCGCGCTGTCGGCCTTGCTGCACTTGCCGCGCAAGTGGCAGACTGCGATCGGTATCGTCATCATCGCCGGGCACAATTTGCTCGACGGATTCACTCTTGGGCCTGATTCACCTCTGTTCGTACCGTGGTCGATCCTGCATCAACGCGTATTCATCGACCTGGGTGGCATTACGCGGGCACGCACGACTTATCCGATTTTGCCGTGGATTGGCGTGATTCTGCTCGGCTATGCGATCGGCCCATGGTTCGCCAAACAGATCGATCCGGGCGAGCGCATGTCGCGGCTGCTGAAGGTGGGTGCGGGCGTGCTGGTCGCTTTTGTCGTGATTCGCTATCTGAACTTCTACGGCGAAAAGCCGTGGGCTCATACCGGCGATACACTGCGCACTTTCATGAGCTTCATGAGCGCGAAGAAGTATCCGCCGTCGTTGATGTTTCTGCTGCCGACGCTTGGACTTGGGCTGGTCTTGCTGGCTTGCTTCGAGAAGATTCAGGACCAGCGGATCTCAAGCATGCTCGCCGTACTTGGCGGCGCACCGATGTTCTTCTATCTGCTTCACCTGTACGTGCTGAAGGCCCTCTACCTGATTGCGCTGCATGTGTGGGGAGCCAATCAGGGTCAGTACTACGGCTTCGATAGCCTCGCGGGGATCTGGCTGTGGTGGGCCATACTCGCGATCGCGCTGTACCTGCCGGTGCGCTGGTTCTCGAAGCTCAAGCAGCGCCGCAAGGATATCTGGTGGCTGAAATACCTTTGACGATCCGTCAGACTCGGCACCAGCTTCGCCTGCAACGCGGCTAGCGCCTTTCGTTACGCGGTTCGGGGCCGTTCCCTCCGGACTTCTCTCGCATTCCCAGTTCGACTCGCCACGACAGATGGCGGGTCGGTCTGCGCGCGCCTCGTGCGCAGCTCGCTTCATTCACTTTTCTTTACCGGATATTCATGATGAACAGGTCGCGTGCAGCAAGAACCACGATTAAAGGGGCGATAACGATTGCAACCTTCGGCGTCGCCGCTAACGCATTGGCGCAAAGCTCAGTGACGTTATATGGCATTGTCGATAACGGCTTTGTCTATACACACAACAGTGGTGGCCAGTCGACCCAGGTCGGTCTGATCAGCGGTAGCCTGTCCGGGTCGCGCTGGGGACTCAAAGGGGTTGAGCCGCTAGGCGGCGGGTTGTCCGCAATTTTCCAGCTGGAGAACGGAGTCAATCTCAACACCGGCAAAATGAATCAGGGCGGTCGGCTCTTCGGGCGTCAGAGTTATGTCGGCCTGAAGAGCGCGACGGCCGGCACACTCACGATGGGCCGCGTCTACGACCCGCTGACGGACCTCGTTCAGCCGGCGCAAGGTGACAACTATCTCGGACAGACCTTCACTTCGCCGGGCGACGTCGATAACGCCGACAGCAGCGCGCGTTTCAACAACGCGTTAAAGTGGGCGAGCCCCAACTGGTATGGCCTGACCAGCGAATTGATGTACGGATTCGGCGGTGTGGCCGGCAGTGTTGTGTCGGGCCAGACGTATAGCGCAGCGCTCAGTTACGGGCAAGGCGGCTTTACGGTCGCGGGCGGCTATCTGCACATGGATCGGGGCAACCCCACCTTATCGACGCGTGGTACCGCATCGTCGGATACGCTGTTCAACAGTTCAGTCAACGCGGCGTATGCTTCCGCGAAGGCGATCGATATATGGCGTGTCTCGACCCAATACGCGTTCTCTGCGTTCACGGTGGGTGGGTACTACAGTGACTCACGCTACTCGGCCGATGGTGCATCGAAGTTCTCGCGCACCGAGATCTATCGCAACACTTCGGCGTTCGCTGTATGGAAAGTGACGCCTGCGTGGCTCGCGGAGGCGGCGTATAACTTCCTGAAGTCATCCGGCGATTCAGCGGCGCGTTACCACCAGGTCAGCATCGGTGCTGACTATCTGCTCAGCAAACGGACCGACATTTATACCATCGTCAGCTATACGCACGCGTCGGGGCAAAACGGTGCCGGGAATGCTCAGGCGGTGATTGGCGCGACGGACATCGATGCTGGCAGGCCGTCGCAGACGCGTATCAATGTGGGCCTTAGACATCGATTCTGATTCGTCGGCGAGTGCGAGCGGCGTCGCGTATCCGCCCGCCCGTCACTCGCGATGGACGGCGGGCGCCCGAAGGACAGGCGGCATACTGTCGCGAGACCTGCCAGGTCCTCACGCGCCCGATCGTGGATCACCTGGTGGCTGACCCGGCGCAAAGAGCAGTTCAAGCGGGTCGTATCGCTTGATGATGGGTGACTTGATAATCACATAACTGGAAAAATTTTCGATTCCGATCTCTCGGTCGAGAAGACCTTCTATGACGCTTTGATAGTGACTCACACTACGCGTTACGAATTTCAGCAAGTAATCGCAACTACCGCTCGCCAGATGACATTCCACGATTTCATCGATACGCATGACCGCCGACAGGAAAGTCGAGAAGTCCTTGCGTCCATGATTGGCAAGGGTGATTTTGGTGTAGACGACCTGCACGTCTCCCAGCTTTTCGAGCTGAACCTGTGCACCATAACCAACGATGAACCCTGCTTTCTCGAGCCGTTTCACGCGCATGAGACATGGACTCGGCGAGAGGCCGACGGTTTCCGCAAGCTCGAGGTTCGTAACGCGTCCTCGCCGTTGCAACTGCGAAAGTATCCGCAAATCGATCCGATCTAGCTTGCAATCCATGTTCATTCCATGCGTTTGGCTTGTCGTCCATGGTGAGAATATGTGTGCGCAGCACCGCCGTGTTTAACTCACGTGACGAACCGCAGTCACAGACAAAGCGCCTGATTCCCGATAGCAAATTCCATAACGTTTGGATCCATCAGAAGAGGTCCATTGCGCGACATTTTCACGACGGCGTCGACGAGAGGTAACCCGAGTTCGTCAAGCCATTCGGAGAGACCGGTGTCCCCGGGAATATCGACCCGCACGAACATCCCGGCATTGAGCGACAGCCAATGACTGATGAGCGCCTTTGCCCGGCTTAAATCGTTTGATGCGGGAGCGACCACCGGACCGATCACATACCCATCGCCGAAGCGACGGAATAGCGCGAACCCGATCAGCTCGCCCTCGCGATCGAGCGCGACTCCAGCGGACTCGCGCAAAAGCACGGGCATAACCGGCTTGCAATCGAGCCCGCTTGCGCGGGATGCCAGGTCGATGATGCGCGTAACGTCGTTGCCTCCCAGAGGCCGCAGGCGTTCGCCAGGTGGCAACGAGATAAGCGGGGGATGAAACGCGGCGCCCTGATGCTGCCTGACCGTGCCCACTTCTGCGAAGCCGAGCGATCGACACAACGGCTCGCCCGGTGGGGTGGCGTGCAGCAACGCAGTGCGTCCTCCCAGTTCATCGAGGACCTTTTCAATCAATTTGCGTCCGATGCCTTGCCGTTGCCGCTCGGGAGAGACGATCACCATGCCAATCGACCCAGATCCACGGCCATACTTCCAGCACAATGCAGTGCCGACAATACCAGTGGTGTCTTCCGCGACGAAGCCGTGTCCCGCTCGCGCGACGAAGCGCCAGTCCTCGACTCGATGTCTCCACTTGACTGCCCGCGATAGCAAGTGAGCCGCAACCACGTCGTCAGGGGTGAACTGGCGGATTGCAATCGCGTGATTCTCTGCGAGGTGGGACACACACGGCTCCTTTGGCTACATGCACATAACATCACTCTGACAGCATGTAAAAAAACTGACTAGGACGATCTTTCTGTCGCATCTTTCTGGATTTGTTCGAGCAAACGGTCGATTGGTTCTTTATCGCCGGGCCACGTGAATGGGACGAGTTTATATATGCGCCACTTTAGTCGGGTGCAGCCACGCACCGATATGGACATGCGGCATTTGAACGAGCGCAAACATAGGCGCATGGGGCGAACGGTCCATTTCACTACGCGTGACTCCGGACGGCTGCACTGCGCTGTTGATCGGCCGTTCGAATATTGAACTGGAAGGACGCTTATGGGTCGACCAAAGACGATCGTCGTTCGTCTCACCCGACCCGAAGCGGTCCGTCGACTCTCTGCAAAGCAGACATTCCATGCCGCGAATCAGCCGTTGAACTTGTGGTGCCAAAAGATATCTCGACCAGCAACGTCAAAAGCGTTAGGCCATGAGAGGCTCGCTCCGCTTAAGGGGAACGCAACCTACTTTGCTGCACCCTTTGTCGCCCGCGTTATGAACTCGGCTTTGGCTGCCCTCACCAACTCTTCGGGTATAGGTGTGCTACGAACGGATTTGTCCAGTTCTGCCAGTTCACTGTTGCGGGCAATCAATGCTGGGTATACCTGAGTCAAGCAATATTCGCCAAGGCGCTTGTATTCCCGTACTGCGGCCGCCGCGTCTTGCTCATACATGTCAAACATTGACGCTTCCACCTGCTTCAGCTTGCCTGAATATGCGTCATTGTCTGTGCCTCGGGCCAAGGCGGTGAAGAAGACTTCGCGTAAGTTTGCTTCTTTCATCGCCTCGTAGACCGCCTCGGCCTGTTGTGTGTTCAAGCCACCTTTCAGTAAAAGATCACGGTCATATGTGAACCAGTTGCGCTCGTAGATCGCCTTCTCGCACGCAACAAGTTTGGTCTGTCCGTCCGCATCTTTGTACGCTCCAAAACCATCCTCAACGCTAACGGCCATGGCATGGGGCAGCCACATCGCTTGCGCGACGAAGAGCACTGCAAGCAGAGATTTCATCATCCTCATCTTTGTTCGGTATTTCAAAGATCGCAACAGCGACCGACGAATTGGCGAATGTGGCGCCGGCATTGCAAGGCTGCTCCTGGCCGGCTTGTGCCCGCTAGCCCCGTCGAATTCAGTTCGCCTGCATGCCCGGCAGGCGGATCAGGAAGCTCTCAACCGCGCGATTGAAAGCCGCATTGTCCTCGACATGAGGTATATGCCCGACTCCAGGTAACACATTCATGCGCACGTCGGGCAGCAGTCGTGACAGGCGTAGTCCCTCGCTAACGGGCGTCACGCCGTCGGTGGCTCCCCAGATCACTTCAACCGGCATCGTCAGCGACGCGTATTCCGGTGAGCGGCTGCTTCTGTTGAGTCCCGGATCATTGACAAAGGCATCCAGCCAGTAGCTATACGCCTGCGTTGTTCCAACCACAGAAAGCGGCCGCTGATAGACGGCAATCCGCTCAGGCGTCAGCGCGTCATGGCGCGAGGTGAACTTCCGCAGGAACCATCCGGTGAGCCGTGGATTAGTTGCCGTCGCGGCGATCACCGGCCGCGCGACGGCCGGCAGCGCCATCAGGCTACTAACGAGACCACGGTCGGCTGGCGGCGGATCGATAGACAATGCAACGTCCACCAGCACCGCTGCCTTGAATCGCGCGGGTTCAGCCATTAACGCTTCGACCGTGGCTCGCCCACCGAACGAATGACCAACGAGAATCACCTGCGAAAGCTTCAGCGTGTCGAGCATCCCGAGAATGCGCAAAGCCTGATGGCCCGTGTCGTACGTATTGGCCGCGGGCCGGCTGGTGTAACCAAATGGCGGCAGATCCACCGCAATGCAGTGATATCCGGCTCGACCGAGAAAATCCATGGTCGGAAGCCACGTCGAACTCCAGGCGCCTACGCCTGAAACGAAGACAATCGGCTGCCCAGTAGCGGGGCCGCGCTCCTGTATCAGCATGTCCACGTCCGCCGCACGCACGAAGCGCGATCCGGCCGGCGCCGCGCTCTGCGGGACGTCCCGCTCGCGGCTACTGGCGATCAAATCTGCGCCGCCTAATACAGCAACTAGCGCGATGATAGGCACGACGACCAGTGCGATCGCGACTTTATAAAGTTTCATGGAGGCTCACGCATTCCTTTTTGATGCTTTGTGGGCTCGGCGGCACACTTATTGTAGTGGATGATTATGTACAGTTATGCTCAGCCAATTTTCTCAAGATTGAGATCGACCGATAATATCAAGTCCGCTTAAACTTGCGCACCGAAGCTTGAAACGTTTCAACGTTTTTTGGAACCGACAAATGACTCCCGGGAATAGGCCAGAATAAAAATGCTTTTAACCACCCTCGCACCCGCTTTCTTTTTGAGCCGCGGTCGTATCACCCGCAGCGAATGGCTGACACGGATCATCATCGCCGCGCTCGTGTGCGCCGCCTTTGGCAGTCTCGCCGGCTCCTGGTTCGGCGAGATGGGTGCGGCCGTCTTCGCCATCGTCTTCCTGTGGAGCGCGGTGGCGCTCTCCACCCAGCGCCTGCACGACATCGGACGGCGCGGATGGTCGTTGCTGACCGCCATCGTCCCGGTGTTCGGGCCGATCTGGGTGCTGATCCACGTATTGCGCCGCGGCGTCGATCACGAGAACCGCTTCGGCCCCGATCCGGCAACCCGCTCGGATTATCTCAAAGTCAATATCGGGGAGTGACACAGGCATGGCAACAGTCAACGACGTCACCCAGCTGAACCGGATCCCCGTATTTTCAATCGCTACGCCCACCACCACAGAGGAAGTCGTCGAGGCGCTGACCCAGACCAATCTGCCGGTGTCGGTGGGCGGCGGCCACTTCAGTATGGGCGGACACACCGCGAGTCCGGGCACCCTGCATCTGGACATGCGCAAGATGAACCGTGTGCTCCGCTTCGAACCGCACACACGGGTGATTCGCGTGCAGGCCGGTATCCGCTGGTGCGACATCCAGCGGTTCATCGATCCGCACGGCCTGTCCGTCAAGATCATGCAGACCTACGCGAACTTCACGGTCGGTGGAGCGCTGTCGGTGAACGCGCACGGACGGTACATGGGATTGGGACCGGTCGTGCTGTCGGTACGGGCGATTACGCTCGTGCTGGCCAACGGCGACGTAGTCAACGCCACCCCCACCGAGAACACCACGTTATTCAACGCGGCGATCGGCGGATATGGCGGCGTAGGCATCATCACTGAAGCCGAACTCGACCTTGTGTCCAACACGCGGGTCGAGCGCAGCGACCGCAAGATGCACACCGCCGATTACAAGGCATGGTTCGATACGAATGTGCGCAGCCATCAAGATGTGATCTTCCATAATTTCGATCTCTATCCGCCGCGCTACACCCGCGGCCGGGCGATCAGCTGGACAGTCACCGATGCGCCGGCCACGTCGGCGCGGCTGCAACCGCTCAGTCGCGGTTTTCTTGCGGCGAAATACTTTCTATGGGCCATCACTGAAACACCGCTTGGCAAATTCCGTCGCGAGTTTCTGTACGACCCGCTGCTGCATTTCGGCAAGAAGGTCCATTGGCGCAATTACGAAGCCGGTTACGACGTAGCCGAACTCGAACCAGTCGGGCGCCGCCGGCGCACGTATGTGCTGCAGGAGTACTTCGTGCCCGTGGACGCCGTCACGCAATTTGCCGAGGCGTTATCGGCGATCCTCTCGCGGCATCGTGTGAACGCGGTCAACATTTCGATCCGTCATGCGCTCGCCGATAACCGCACCGTCATGGCGTGGGCGCGCGGCGAGACTTTTGCCTTCGTGCTCTATTACAAACAGCGCACCCGGGCGAATGCGATAGAACGCGTGGCAGTCTGGACGCGCGAGCTGATCGATGCAGTACTCGCGGTGGGTGGCACGTACTATCTGCCCTACCAGCTGCATGCGACACACGAGCAGTTCCATCGTGCCTATCCGCGGGCGCGCGAAATGTTTGCGCTCAAGGAGAAATTCGATCCGCAGTATCGGCTGCGCGGTGCGCTGTGGGACCGGTACTACGCTCCCGAACGAAGCGTACCGGAAGCGACGTCTTTGCCGGCCGCCGCAACACCTGTTTCTCCACTGGCCGTTGCGGCGAACCAGGCGGACCGCGATGGCACCCTGTTCGAAACGATCTATCGCAGCGAGCGCGAAGCCGATCGTTTCTATGCGTTCCTGCAGAACATTTTCAACGTGCTGCCCGAAGACCGTCTGCATACGTTGATCAAGACGTCGGCAGCCGAACACACTGGCGACGAGCGCATCTATCGCGCGATCCAGGCGGGGCTCAAATCGATCACACCGCGCCTCGCCATGCTCACGCATGCGTTGCCGTCGCTATCGATGCAGAAGGCGGAAATGGGCAGGCAAGCCGCCATGCTGCTAGGCGATGCGCCGTTGCAGGACTATGTCGAGATTGGTACGACGGGACGCTATGTTCGTGCCATGAAGAAGTATCTGCGGCTCAAAGGCAAGGCGACGCTGGTTCATGACGTGCGGCCGGGAATGAGCCCGGTCGATATTGTCGAGCGCGGGCAGATCGGCTCGATCGGCGAGTTCCAGCCTTTGAACGACTACGCGCCCATCGCGTTGCCTGCCAATAGCGCGGACCTGGTGAGCTGCTTTGTCGGCCTGCACCACATGGCGCCGGCGAAGCTCGCGCCGTTTCTCGACTCGATCGCGCGGATCGTCCGCCCCGGTGGCTATTTCGTGGTCCGCGACCACGACGTCACGACGCCGACAATGGATGCATTCGTTTCACTTGCCCATACGGTCTTCAACGCGAGGCTCGGCGAAACGTGGGAAACCAACCGCTCGGAGTTGCGTCATTTCGCCAGCGTGGACGACTGGATCGCGCGCGTCGAAGCGGCAGGTTTTCGCCATACCGGCTTGCGCCTGACTCAGCAAGGCGATCCGTCAGACAACATCCTGATGGCGTTCGTGCGCCTTGGAGAGGCCGCATGATGAGGCAGTTGCGGAACGCGCTTCTCGCCATCGGTGTCGCGCTGACATTCGCTGCGCCGGTTACGCATGCGGAGACGCCCGCGACACCGGGCACCTCATACCAAAGCCCCGTGCCTGCAGCGGATCGCCGCGGCGCTGAGCAGACGCTGCTGACCTTTCCGGAGTGGTATCTCGTGCACAGCCCCGCGGAGTACGCGCGGATCGTGCAATCCGAGCCGTCGCACGACTTTCCGTTTCTGGACCAGATCGGCCAGCTCTGGTCGAGCTACGCGGCCGTCACGCGCGAGCAGATGCACGACAACTATCCGCTCAATCCTGGTTACCACGTGATGATCTGGGTGATCGCATCGAGCACGACCGTGGAATATGCGCTGCGCTCCCTCTACGAAAATACCGTGGGTCGCGCAAGCTGGCTGCTCGGCGGAAAGAAACTGACCGACGAGGACCGCTACGGCGCCCAGGCGGCTCAGGAGTACGTGGACTTTATCCGTCAGGAGCCCTGGTACCTGTTCGACTTCAGCGCGCGGCTGCGCCGCCTGTGGAGCGACGTCCCGATGTGGGGGCCGGGACTTATGCGCAAATGGGAACGCCGCTACGCGTTGACCACCGAATACGCGATTAAAGCTGTGTATGGAAAACTGATCGAGAAGGCAACGCGGGCCACCTACACACCGGCTCTGATGACGACCGATGTTGTTGTGGATCACCTGCCCGATGGATGGTCTGCGCCCGCTCACGTCAGCGTGCTTGCCCGTCTGCCGGACGGTCGGGCGTTGCTTGCGTTACCGCGCTATTTCGACTTCAGGCTTGCGGCGACATCGCTCGCGCAACAAGGTATTCATCTCACCGATATCGCCGGCAACACATCGGAGATTCTGGTCACGGTATGGATGAAAGACGACGCCGCGTTGCCGCACGATAGCGGCCGTATGTTGTTCGAACAATCACTGACGATGCCTGCCCATACCCGGCGCGTCGCGCTGCTGGTGCCGGTTCGCGGCCTATCCGATTTTCTGGCGGCGGCCGGGAAGGACGGCCTGGTTACGGAGCATGTGTACGACTACTGAAGCGGCAGTGGATGTGAAGACAACGGAACAATGGTGAGGCATGGGCGGAACATAAAGTTACTGCATGGCGATGCGAGTTTGAAGCAGTTTGCTGCTATGCCGCCCTTGCGAAGTCGACATCAACTGTCTGATACAGCCGTAAAAAAGCGATTGTCGCATTGTTACCGGACCGCGCTTGTCGGTGATCGGCGGCAGGTGTTAAGGCTTGTTCGACGCCTGCCCTTGTCTGCTGCCGCGTGAGCGCACGATGACGCACAAGCCTTAACATGAACGGCCACTGCTAACGGCGATCATGGTGACCTTCAGGCGTCCGGTGCGCTCTTAAAAGCCGACGCTCACCCTCCAGTTTGACAGCGACTCTTATTCGGTACGTTGCTCGTCATATCGATGCTGTGAACGAAGCACTTGCTCGATATGGTTTTCCGCCCACGATACGAGGGGTTCGATGAGTTCCGACAATGTTTTGCCAAGATCGGTGAGTGAATATTCGACCGTCACAGGAACTGTCGGGAAAGCGTTCCGATTCACCAGCCCATCGCGCTCCAGCTTCTGTAACGTCTGGCTCAATGCCTTTTGCGAAATCCCATCGATCTCACGGCGAAGCTGGTTGAAACGGCGCGGCTCTCGCCGAAGGATTCCGACAATAAGCAAGGACCATTTGTCTGCCAGCCTGTCGAACACCAGGCGCGCCGGGCAGCCCTTCAAATAGACGTTGTATTGGGCGACCACTTCTTTCCCGTAGGCGCGCTCTGACTTGGTATCCATGGTATCGCTCGAGTAACCAGTTACCACAAGGTAACTTCTTGTTGTGTAGGTTTACAAAATATACCATCCGGGTCGTCACGCGCGGATGCGCTCAATCACACGACAGGGAGTTTTCATGGCAAAGACGGTCATCGTTTATTTCTCGGGATACGGCCACACCAAGCGGGCCGCCGAAGCCGCCGCACAGGGCGCAAATGCGGAGCTGATCGAGATCGACGCCGAAGGCAATGTGCCGGAAGCGAGCTGGAACACGCTCACCGAGGCCAAGGCCATTGTCTTCGGCGCCCCGACCTACATGGGCTCGGTGCCGTGGCAATTCAAGAAGTTCGCGGATGCGACGTCGAAGAAGTGGTTCACCCGCGAGTGGCAGGACAAGGTGTTCGGTGGTTTCACGAACAGTGCCAGCCTCAACGGCGACAAGCAGGTCACGCTGATCTACCTGCAAACGCTGGCGTCGCAGCACGGCGGCATCTGGGTCAGTCTGGGTCTGACGCCGTCCAATACGAAAGCTGCTTCTCGCGGTGACGTCAACAACCTGGGTGGCTCGGTTGGCGCGCTCGTGCAGTCTCCCTCGGATGCGGGTGCCGATGAGATTTCGACGGGCGACCTGGAGACGGTCAAGCTCTATGCTGCACGTGTGTCGGAGGTGGCGAAGCGCCTGCACGGTTAAGCAGGTACTCACCCTGTTTATGCTGCGGCACCAATACCGTTCGGCGCACGAAGCGCCATCACGGTGTGGTGATCATTTTCGGCGTTGGCTCCGCTTATCGCTGGTTTGCCGAGCTAACGCCCGACGAATTCGTTTGGAAGGTAGGGTTATGCAGTTGAAAATCTCATTGTCTTCCCTGCTGCTAGCTGCCGTCAGCTCGTTCGCAATCGTTGGAACGGCTGCGGCTCAGCCGACCGACGCCTATGCGGTGTTGGCGGCAGGTGACTCGGAATTTGTAGCGGTTGGAAAATCGTACAACGTGGATTTTGGTGATCAGAAGTTCCGCCTGGATTTCAAGTCGGCCCACCAAATGGTGTTCACATCGCCGGACGGCAAGAACACCGCAACCGTCGACATTACCGTGACGCCTGTCGGCAACGACGTGTACATGATCTATTGGTCTCGTCGCGCCGGTCAGCATGTCGTTCATGTCGATGATTTTCGCAATGGCATTGCCTACACCAATATTTTCCTGCCCGATGGCAGCGTGTCACGCCGCAAGGGAACACTGGTCGAGATCAGGTAACGGTTGACTCAGGCGGCACATCGCGAACCCCGTCGCCTTTACCCAGGCACGGGGTAAAGTTTATGCCGCTCTCCCGACAGTCCTGGCGGCATGCCTTCGTGGCGGCATGTCCGCTTTCGCTGCCAATGCCGACGGTCAAAGGAAAAATTGTCGAATGACGGAAGAGGCTCGGCAAGGAGCATTCAATTTTCTCGGTTCCCCGTTGATAGGCCATCCAGATAGAGATGGATCGTGGTTCCGTGTCGCATAGGTAGCCGCGACCACCGCGCCCGTGCGGTCAGCTCAGCAGTGTTGGGCACGATGTCATCGGGGCTCGATATGGCCAAGCCGCTCCGTCAGCGATTGCGGGCGGCCATCAAACAGCGCCGCGTAGTAGACCGTGTTCGACAACACATTCTTGACGTAGTCGCGGGTTTCGTTGAACGGAATCGTCTCCGCGAAAATCGCGCCTTCAACCGGACGCGGCAGGTTGGCCTGCCATTTACGCGGGCGCCCAGGGCCGGCATTGTAGCCGGCGGTCGCGAGCACGGCAGAACGGTCAAGCTGTTTGTAAATCATCGACAGATAATACGTGCCAAGCAGGATATTCGTGTCGATGTCATTCATTCTCGCCTGCGAGATGGTACCGAGCCCGATCTTCCTCGCGACCATCTCCGCGGTGCCCGGCATCACCTGCATCAGGCCGCCTGCGCCGACCTCCGAGCGCGCATTGATGATGAAGCGCGACTCCTGGCGAATGAGGCCATACGCCCATTCGACAGCGAACCCGGTGGACTGCGCATCGCGCTCGACGACCGTGCGGAACGGCGCCAGGTAGCGCAGCGAAAAATCATGCTCGATCTGCGTCCTGTCGGCGGTGCTCACAGCCCGGTCATAGAGCTCGATGCGGCGTGCGTACTCCGCGACTGCGAGCAGTTGCCGGTCAGTCATGCCGCGCAACTGCCAGTTCCACTCACGGTTGCCTTCCGTGCGCAGGTGCAGTGCATAAAAACGTTTTGCCAGCTCGAAGCCCGGTGTCTGGCCGGCCTTCTCAACTTCCTCGTCGGTCACTTTGGTCTGTGGCGGAATTACGATCTGCTGGCCGAGCGCTTCGGAGGCCAACTGGCCATAGAAGGTGTAGGTTCCCGCGATCCTTCCGAATTCCTGGTCGGCTGCCGCGACCTCGCCGCTCTGCTTCAAGGCGCGCGCGCACCAGTAGACCCATGCGGGTTGCGCGCGCAGCGCGGCCGGCATCTGCTCAATCGACCGGCGCACCATCGTCCAGTCTCCTGCCAGCAGCGCGCTGCGCGTGCGCCACTCATAGGCCTGGCTCGACAGGGGAGCGTTCGCCGATAGCCGGTACCAGTCCACCGCGCCTGACAGCTGCCGGGTCGCGGCCTGATAGGCAATCGTGCCCCAGCCTATGGCGCGTTCCGCCAGGGTAAGCGACGGTGCGATCGCGGTGAAGATGGCCGGGGCCGCTGCCGGATCGCTGGCTGCCACCTGCGTGATGGCGAGCAGCGCGAGTTGATGGGACGCCGCATCCATCTGGACGCCTTTCGCGAGCAGCAGACGCGGCTGGTTCGTCGCCTGATCGAGGAGCAGCGGATCCGGGCGTGCCGTGCCCAGCGCATCGACCAGTCTGCCGCCCGTCCTCGTCGCGCCCTGTTCGTAGGCCTGGCGAATCTGCTGCCAGACATCCTCCGAAGTGAACTGCTTGTTACGGTCGAGCGCGGTGATCAGATCGACGCAGCCGTCGCCGTACCACGTCGGCTCGACGAGCAGCGCGCGCGCCGCGTCGGCCACGTTCTCACCCCGCGCGGCGCGCGACTCGAGCGCATAGCACTTCACCTGCGTGTCGTCGTTCAGGACGAACTGTGAATACTGCGAATCAAAATCGTGCCAGTCGTGGCGCGCCCCCAGCACGCGCAGGTAGTCGTTGCGTAGACGGTCGGCAATCGCCTGTCCGTCGTAGCGTTGCAGAAACGACAGCACCGGTGCGTCCGGCGCGTCGAGATTCGCATGCCCCGCGCCGTTGAACAGACGCGGCTTGATCTGGAAATAGCTGAGATAAGCCGGCGCCGGATAATTCGGGATCAGGCTCGCCAGTTGCGCGGCACGCGCGGGATCGTTGTCGCGGGCGGCGTCATGCAACTTGATGAAAATCTGATCGTCGGCGGAAAACGAGGAAAACCGGGTGGGATGTCCGGCTAGCACCGTGCCAGATATAACGAATGTCGCGGCGGCAAGGGCAAAACCAACCGCGCGAGACACCCGGTGAAGTCGTGTGGACATCGCTGTTTTCTCGTTGTTTCGGTGCAGAAAATTGAGTCCAAGCTTAGGCCGCAATCCGGCGAAGCGAAGCGTCGAAAAACACTGGACTCGGCCCGCAATTCGGCCCTTTGCGAGCCGGATGCCTGGCCCCCCGCGCTTGCGTGTTCGCTCTTTCGTGGCGTAGGCGCGCGTTCAGCGAACGCCCTGTTCTCGCCGGCGTCGCGGGAATGGCAAACTGACGCGCAGTGGTGCGCGGTACAACGAAACCGCGTTGAACGAGTGAAAAAGCGGGCGCCCTATGCAATTGTCCGAACGACACCGCCGTCGACACGCAAGGAAGTACCTGTTGTCGCCGACGCCTGCTCCGAGCAGACATAGACGACCAGGTTTGCGACTTCTTCGGTTGTCGCGAAGCGATTGAGGAGCGTGGTCGGGCGATTCGTTTTCAGGAACTGCTGCTCGGCTTCCTCACGCGTAATGCCTTGCGCATCTGCGTTCGCCTGCGCCCAACCACCCATGATTTCCGAATTCGTCGGACCCGGGAGAACCGAATTGACGGTGACGCCCGTTCCGCCGACCACCTCGGCCAAGCCCCTCGCAATGGCGAGCTGAGCGGTCTTGGTCGTGGCGTAGTCGATCATGTCCTTGGGGATGGCAAGCGCGGACTCACTGCTGATGAAGACGACGCGCCCCCAGCCGCGCTTCGTCATGTTCGGCACATAGTGGCGGGAGGCGCGAATGCCGCTCATGACGTTAAGTTCGAAGAGATCGATCCACTCGCGATCCTCAATTTCGAAGAAGCACTTCCAACGCCCAGTCCCCACATTGTTGACGAGAATGTCCGCATCCGGCGCCTGCGCGAACAACTCCGCCGCGCCTTCCGGGGTCGCAAGATCGGCGATGACGCCGGTAAACTCCGTCTTTGGCAAGAGTTCGCGAAGCTCCCTAAGCGCCGTGGAGACGCGCTTCTCTGTGCGGCCGTTGATCACGACCGCGGCGCCTGCGCGCCCCAGCCCTTCTGCAATGGCTCGGCCGATACCCACCGTCGACCCGGTAACGACGGCCTTGCGGCCAGTGAGATCGATATTCATGACACCAGTCCTTCAACATGTGGAGAAAGCTGGATTGTGGGCGATGTCCGAATCGATGATAATGGCTTAATTTGTCATAATATTAATTCCCTGGAGGAATTAGTATGGATCGATTCAACGAATTAAACGCCTTCATAGCCGTGGCGGAAGCAGGCGGTTTTACCGCCGCCGCGCGTAGAACGGGTGATTCACAGTCGGCAATCAGTAAGGCTATTGGCGCGCTCGAGAGGCGCCTCGGCGTGGTGTTATTTAACCGAAATACGCGCAGCGTGACCCTGACGGATCAGGGGCAGAGATACTACGATCGGGCAAAACCGCTGCTTGACGAGATGGATGACGCCGACAGCGAACTGACCAGCAGCACGCATGATGTCTCAGGTCTGATCAGGATCGCTGCATCAGGTACTTTCGGCCGTCTTCATGTCTTGCCGCTGATCCCCGACCTGTTATCACTCAATCCTGGCCTTCAGGTCGATCTCATTCTCTCGGACTTCGTGCGAGATATGGTGGAGGACGGGATCGATCTGGCGATCCGGGTGGGGCCGGTCAACGATCCCGACGCGATCGCCAGACGCGTGGCCAGCACTCCCCTCGTATGCGTCGGATCCCGTCGCTACTTCGAGCAACACGGAATGCCAAAGACCCCCGCCGAGCTTGTTGATCACAATTGCCTTGTATATAGCGGCTTGACGGAGTCAACGCATTGGCCTTTTGTAGGACCAGAAGGTCGATTTATCGCGTCCGTGCGCGGAAATCTCACGTCCAACAGTATCGAAACGATCCGGGCCGGTGTTCTCGCCGGTGTGGGAATCGGCCTGTTCGCCAAGGTCTCTCTTGCCGACGATCTCCGGCATCCGGACGTCATCACCGTTCTCGACGAATTTATGGGCGACGCCCGCGACATAAGCCTCGTCTGGCCGAGACGCCGGTTTGTACCGGCGCGTGTGCGACGGGTCACCGATTTTTTCGCAGAGGCCATACCGCGGCGCATTTAGATGTTCTTGCGACAGAACCTTCGAGCGGACACGGTTACGGCCTGATATCTGAAAGACGTACTCACCCGGCTGCCGACCCATAAAGCGTCCGACATTGCCGAACTGCTCCCGCACCGTTGGACCCCCAGCGCCACCAAACTGGCAAGACGGGTTCACCGGCGCTTACAATCAGAAGAATGAGTATGCCGATTCTGGAAGAAGCCTTGGCCACGCCCTATATCGGCGACCTCGATGTCGTCTCGCGGGCGGTTGCGCCTCGATTACCGTGCAGCAACAGGAGAACCCGATGATCAAAATCAGTGTCATGTACCCATACGCCGCAGGCGCGCGATTCGATCATACTTACTACCGCGAGAGGCATATGCCAATGATGAAACAGCTGCTCGGCGCCGCATGTCTGTACTACACGGTGGACAAGGGCATCGCTGGCGGTGCTCCGGGCAGTGACCCTGTTTACGTGGCCAAGTGCGACTTCGTCTGCACTTCTGTCGAAGCTTTCCAGGCAGCCCGCGGCCCGCACGCGCAGGAGATCAGGGCCGACATAGCCCATTACACGGATATACAACCCGTGCTGCAAATCAGTGAGGTGGTAGTGGAGCGTTCGGAAGTCTGACCAAGGTTCGGATATCGCGAGGCACCGCATCCGCGTATGGCGTACCCCAGCAACAAGGCGGTGCTCATGCAAGCGCTCCACCACTTCAACGACCTACGTAGTCGCAAGAATTTCTTCGGGCTTTACGCCGACCATGCGGTCATGCGCCCCTCACTGCTCCTCGCACCTGGCGTCGAGGCTATCAAGGAGCGGTACAGATTGCTATGGAGCGCATTCGCGGACTGCCACCTGGAACTCGGCAATGTTGTCGCGAAAGGCTCGTTCGTTGTGAATAACTTCAGGCTGAGCCTTCGATGAACGCTGTCGCCTTGGAGCCAGCCACCTTTGCGGCCTCGATCTCCTTCTCGGTGCCCTTCTCGTTGGCACAAGCCGCTTCAGTGGCTAAACGTTAAATTTCCCATCTCAACTGTGAAGTGTCGGGCCGCATTATATTTTTGATGGCAGACCCGACACGAGGTAATTCCTATTCCTTCAAGATGCCCATGGAGGCAGCCGGTCAACCTGCGACGCTAACGTACGGATCCCACCAGTAATATCCAAAAAGCTCCTGCTTTTGTCCGCCGACTAACGTGTAGAGTCCGAAGCAGATGCCGAAGCCTTCCCTACCGCTTCGCGCTACTCTCGAGTCTAGACTTGGGAAAATCTCCGGCTTCTGAATCGCCGGCAGACCATTGTGATCCGGCGACTCGGGATTGGGTTGCGCTGCCCCGTTCCTCTGAAGGGCGTTGTAGTTGAAGGGATAGTTGAATACGATATCGCCCGCAAAGTGCTGGATGCCGTACACGAGCACCGCATCATCGGAGTTGTCATAAATCGACGTACCGGTGAACGACACGAGGTCGCCAGGGTACGCCATGAACTCCAGATCGCCCGTCCCCTGTCCTTTCACGGGCCCTCGCGCGCCAGTGCAAAGCATGAACTGGCCAGAGTGGTTGATGCCGGTCGGCGCTCTCCAATCCTTGCTCGGATTCTTGGTTATTCCCTTGACATATTCCGTGTCGACTACCACCAGCAGGTTAATCTGCTGGCTGGTTGCTACCAGAGTAACTTCGGATGTCATAACTGGTCTCCATCTCTTGGGTTGCATGGTTTTCATGCCTGACGACACGCTGTCAACGTGTCCATATCAATATCTCAGGATTGCAAATCAAATACACCTATCCAAGATGATAGGGTTTCGCTCTTTTAAATCCGATGCGCATATAACCGACATTTAAATTTTCGTAAATGCAGGTTTAAATGGATTTGCAAAAGATGCGTGCCTCATGCCCGGGAATTTGATTGCAGGCTGGATTGCGTAAAGCTGTTGAAAATTACGCTATGCAAACCGAGTAAGTTATTCGATTTGCAATACGTTTGCGAGCAGTCTGCGTAAATCGTTCGCACGCCGACGCCTTGGCGATGTAGGCGAATTTCTCGATCGACGCGTTACTGCTCCATTTCGGATCTAGTACGCACCACACTGCCTTCAGCTTATAACGGTGCTTGATTTCTAAACTAGTACGTGCGGACGTTAATGTTGATGGGGCCACCGGAAAAGCGGCACTGACCGGGAATTGCCGGGCAGCCATTCATCGTCAACTTATGTGGTGTCGCGCGCAGGTCATCGGAGAACCATCGGAACCCAAACAGGGGCCGCTGGCGATGAGTTTGATCGCAACCCGAGAACTCGACATGTGGGGCGATAACCCAGACTTGATGGCCTTGATCAGCCACATACAGCGTGCCGTTGAGTAAGTTGAGTGGCTGCTTGCGGCGAGTCTGAAGGGCCGTTCCGGATCGCGCACACCCGACCACCTTCGCCGGCGGGTGGCGGCTCGGTACGCGAATCGCATGAGGCACTGACCGGCCATCCGGAGCGGCTGTCCAGTCGATCTCTCAAGTTGCACGTCCGACTGCCGTAGAAACAATGTCAACGCTCGATGGTCGGGAATGGATTGAACATGCATCTTCCGCGTCTTTTATTGCTCCCATTTCGCACATTCGAGAGTGGGATGATCGGTTCCGGCATCCTCATTTCGTTCTGGTATGCGGTCGTACTTCTCCTAATAGGAGCGCTGGTTTACGAAATTATTAACTACATGGGTGTGGCGCCTCGAGTTGGCGAGGCCAATGTGACGAGGCGTCTTGTTCCCGCACATTGGGAGTGGCAAAGTCGGGGGCGCGCCATCATGCGGGTCTACGTCGAGGACTATGAAGTCCTTGACCTGGTCATCGACGGCCAGAAGATCGTGCACCGGCCAATTCCGTGGATTATGGAACGAGCGAAGAGCGGTACCACTTTGCCTGTCGAGTATGCGACGGGCCGGCTGAATGGCAAGATAAAGGTCAGGAAATTTATGTACGTGTGAGCGCGAAATTGGCCGTTCAGGCGAATCGAGTGGCCGATTCGGAGAGGCCATGGCCGAACGCGTCGGGCAGCAGTCGGCCAACAGGAGACACTCGACTCAGTCTTGAGGATCGTCGACAATGCCTCGCCGAATAGCTCTACAGGGAGAGCAACGTGATTCGTTCAGGAGACGTCTTTGGAATCAGGACGTCCGGCGGCGACGCATACTTCCAGTATGTGAAGAAAATCGCTCCGATGGGCACGCTGATCCGAGTGTTGCCGGGTGTGTTCGCGGACGCCCCTACAGATTTCGAATCGCTCGTAGCGATAGAAACGAATTTCTGGATCTTTTTTCCTGCAGGAGCCGCTTTCTCTCGCGGCATCGTTCGCAAGATCGGGAGATATGCCATTCCGGATCATTCGAAGAACGTCCCGGTGTTCCGGGCTGGCGTCGTCGATCCTGCCGTCGGGAAAGTAGTCGACTGGTGGTTGTGGGACGGTGAGAAGGAATGGCGCGTCGGTTCGATCACCGATGAGCAACGAAAGCTCCCCATTCGAGGCTCCTGGAATGACACGATGCTGATAAAGCGGATCGAGGAGGGTTGGTTACCTGAAAATGATCCGAGGTAATGCACCCCGACCCGTCGGGCAGGAGCCGTCCAGTCCGGTCCTATAACCGAATGACCGCTACGGGAAAATTCGACGGACCGTTTCGGGTCGTTAGCACGCCTTCGCTCACGTCAGGATCGGAAATTCGGTCCGATAACATGTCTAAACTTTAGTCAGCGATAGTTAGCGGCATCCAACGCCGATGTGCGAATGGCCGCATCGACGGAACGCCCGTCCCTTTGTCCTACTCCGTCTTATCCTTTCGGCTAAATCAAACATTTAGCCTACAAGATTGAAGGCAACCCGAGCGGCCTGCCTTATAATTACCAAGTCGTCGGGAAACACCCGGTGGCCAGGTTTGGAAGCCTGCTAGCTGAACCCGCACACCCGCTCAGGCGGTTGTGCGTCTACTTCTGCACGTCTGTTGTTCTGCAATGGGCGGGCTGTCGTGGGGGAGCCGCAAGGCTCGCCGGTTTGGTTCAAGCCCGGTCTTCCAATCCCGCTTCGTGCCCGCTCACCCCCTTCCCAAGCGAGTGTCGGGCGATCCAGGAAGTAACAGGGAGATCGCATCATGAGCAAGTCCACAAAAAATCAACCCGCTTCACGTCCGCCTGTCGACGCAATCCAGTACGAAAAGCTTGCCCTGTCCGCCTTCGATTTATGCGACCGGCACCTGGCTCAACTGGATACCTTGATTACACTTGCGTCCTCGATATGTAGGAATCCTTCCATCACGCTTGAGGAAAGACGGCGTCGTCAGACGCTCCTCGAATTGCTGGTGGACACGGCGGAGCAGTACCAGCAGGAACTCGAATGCGACCGCGAGTTGTACAAAGTGATTGCACTCGATGCAAAAGGCGTTCCGCAAAGCCGCATCACGGCACGCCACGCAGCGGACCTGCTTGCAGAAGAGGTGGCGCAGCGCGCAGGCGAACCGATAGCCACCGCAAACGCGCCGCAACGGGAAACCCCCGCAGAGAAAAATACCGCGGCATTAAGAGCCGACGCCACGCAGCAACCGGTTGTCGCGCCCAATTAAGCGGCCGAAAACACCAACGAGCAGTAAGGCGGCGCGTCCAGGTCCTTCAGCGATTCATGCACCGAGACGGTCTTCGTCCAGACGTCTACAACGGCTTGGCGCGCCGCCGCCGCGCAGAGACAACCGGCTTCGCAGGACCACGACCATGCTGCCGCTCACTGCCCTGCCCCAACGTTTCCTGGAAAAAGGAGATAAAACTCTCCAGCTTCGGCGGCCTATGCGCGTCGGGCAGATGCACCACATGGATAGGCCAGGTTGGCGCCGGCCAGTCGGGTATGTCGGCGAGGCGGAGGACCTCGCGCAAACCTACCTCCATTTGATGACCAATCGCTATGTCACGGGACAAACCGTCGTCGTGGACGGCGGCGGCGTGCTGGTCTGATCGTCTGGATAACCTGGATAACCTGGATAGCCTGAATAGTCTGGATAGCCTGGTGCGGACCATCCGCCCAGGTCTATCAGCGGTACGGGTACTGAGTTGCAGTGAAGCCGTGCAGGCAACCGTTAGCTCATTCCCCCGGCACCCTCACCCACCCTTCCATCAACACCCGCGCACTCCGGCTCATGATTGCCTTGGTGACCGTCCACGCCCCGCCTTCCTCCCGAGCCTCGGCCCCCACGCGCAACGTCCCCGAAGGATGCCCGAACCGCACCGCATCACGCGCGCCGCCGCCGGCAGCAAGATTCACCAGCGTCCCCGAAATCGCAGCGGCCGTGCCAATCGCAACCGCGGCCGTCCCCATCATCGCGTGATGCAGCTTGCCCATCGACATCGCGCGCACTAGCAGATCGACGTCGCTCGCGGCAACCCGCTTGCCGCTCGACGCAACGTAGTCGGCAGGCTTCGCAACGAAAGCAATTTTCGGCGTATGCTGCCGCGTCGCGATCTCATCGAGTTGCTTGATGAGGCCCATACGCACCGCACCGTGCGCGCGAATGGTCTCGAACATCGCCAACGCTTTCTCGTCGCTATTGATGGCGTCCTGCAGTTCGGTGCCCTTATAACCGATCGCTTCCGCGTCCACGAAAATAGTCGGAATACCGGCATTGATCATCGTCGCCTTCAGCGTGCCAACGCCCGGCACGTCGAGGTCGTCGACCAGATTCCCCGTCGGAAACATCGCGCCGCCCGCACCCTCTTCTTCCGCCGCCGGGTCCATGAACTCGAGCTGAACTTCAGCCGCCGGGAACGTCACGCCATCGAGTTCAAAGTCCCCTGTTTCTTGCACCGCGCCATCGGTGATCGGCACATGCCCGATGATCGTCTTGCCGATATTCGCCTGCCAGATGCGCACAATCGCCACACCGTTGTGCGGAATCCGGCTCGCATCCACCAAACCCGCGCTGATCGCGAACGGCCCCACCGCAGCAGAAAGATTGCCGCAATTGCCGCTCCAGTCAACGAATGCCTTATCGATGGAAACCTGCCCGAACAGATAGTCGACGTCGTGATCCGGCCTGCTGCTCTTCGCGATGATGACGGTCTTGCTCGTGCTCGACGTCGCGCCGCCCATGCCGTCGATCTGCTTGCCATACGGGTCCGGACTGCCGATCACACGCATCAGCAGCGCATCGCGTGCGGCGCCCGGCACCTGGGTGGCGTCCGGCAAATCCTGCAGCCGGAAGAATACGCCTTTGCTGGTGCCGCCACGCATGTACGTCGCCGGAATCTTGATCTGAGGTTTGTGGGCCATGAAAGTAGTGTCCTGATGAGAGAAGCTTAAAAGCTTTAAGCCGCCGCCTTCGTCGATTCAAGAAAGTCCTGTGCGAAGCGTTGCAGCACACCCCCGGCTTCGTAGATCGACACCTCTTCCGCGGTATCCAGGCGGCACGTCACCGGCACGTCCACACGCTCACCGTTTTTGCGATGAATCACAAGCGTGAGGTCGGCGCGCGGTTTGCGTTCGCCAACTACATCGAAGGTCTCGGTGCCGTCGATTGCAAGCGTGAGACGATTCACACCAGGTTTGAATTCCAGCGGCAACACACCCATGCCCACCAGATTCGTACGGTGAATCCGCTCGAACCCTTCCGCCACAATCGCTTCCGCGCCGGCAAGTCGCACGCCCTTCGCGGCCCAGTCGCGCGACGAACCCTGACCATAGTCTGCGCCCGCGATCACGATCAGCGGCTGCTTGCGCTCCATGTAGGTTTCGATCGCTTCCCACATGCGCGTCACCTTGCCCTCCGGCTCGATGCGCGCCAACGAACCCGCCTTCACCTTGCCGTCTTCGAGCACCATCTCGTTCTTCAGCGTCGGGTTCGCGAAGGTGGCGCGTTGCGCGGTCAGGTGATCGCCGCGGTGGGTTGCGTACGAATTGAAGTCCTCTTCCGGCAAGCCCATTTTGGCGAGGTACTCACCCGACGCGCTATCCGCCAGAATCGCGTTCGACGGCGACAGGTGGTCCGTCGTGATGTTGTCGCCGAGCACCGCCAGCGGACGCATGCCCGTCAGCGTGCGCTCACCGGCCAGCGCGCCTTCCCAATACGGCGGACGGCGGATATACGTGCTCATCGGACGCCAGTCGTACAGCGGATCGGCTTTCTCGCCGGTATCGACGGAGACGGCGAACATCGGCTCGTACACTTTGCGAAACTGCGCCGGCTTCACGCTCGCAGCAACGATGGCGTCGATCTCTTCGTCCGACGGCCAGATGTCCTTCAGCCTGATCGCATTGCCTTCGGCGTCGACGCCCAGCACATCCTTCTCGATGTCGAAGCGGATCGTGCCCGCAATCGCGTAGGCCACCACCAGCGGCGGCGAAGCGAGGAAAGCCTGCTTCGCATACGGATGGATACGGCCGTCGAAGTTGCGGTTGCCGGACAGCACGGCCGTCGCATACAGATCGCGCTCGACGATTTCCTTCTGGATCACCGGATCCAGCGCACCCGACATGCCGTTGCACGACGTGCACGCATACGCGACCACGCCGAAGCCCAGTTGCTCAAGTTCCGGCAACAGGCCCGCTTCTTCCAGATACAGCGTGACCGCCTTCGATCCCGGCGCGAGCGAGGTCTTCGCCCACGGCTTGCGCGTCAAGCCACGTTGATTGGCGTTACGCGCCAGCAAACCGGCGGCGATCATGTTGCGCGGGTTGTTGGTGTTGGTGCAGCTCGTGATCGCCGCGATGATCACGGCGCCGTCCGGCATCAGGCCCGGCTCGTTCTCCACCTTGCCGCTGATGCCGCGCGCCGCGAGCTCGGACACCGGCAAGCGGCGATGCGGATTCGACGGACCCGCCAGCGTGCGCACCACGGTCGACAGATCGAACGTCAGCACGCGCTCATACTCGGCGTGCTTCAGCGTATCGCCCCACAGGCCAGTCTCTTTCGCGTAGGTCTCGACCAGCTTGACGAGTTCGTCGTCGCGGCCGGTGAGCTTGAGATACTTGATGGTCTGCTCGTCGATGTAGAACATCGCCGCCGTCGCGCCGAATTCGGGCGCCATGTTGGCGATGGTCGCGCGATCGCCGAGCGTCAGGTTGGCCGTGCCGGCTCCGTAGAACTCGAGGTACGCGCCGACCACTTTCTCCTTGCGCAGGAATTCGGTGAGCGAGAGCACGACGTCGGTCGCCGTGATGCCCTCGGCCGGTTTGCCCGTGAGTTCCACGCCAACGATATCCGGCAGCCGCATATAGGACGCGCGGCCCAGCATCACGCTTTCCGCTTCGAGACCGCCCACGCCGATCGCGATCACGCCGAGCGCATCGACCATCGGCGTATGCGAGTCGGTGCCGACCAGCGTATCGGGAAAGGCCACGCCGTCTTTCACCTGCACCACCGGGCTCATGCGCTCCAGGTTGATCTGATGCAGGATGCCGTTGCCCGGCGGAATCACGTCGACGTTCTTGAACGCACGCTTGGTCCAGTTGATGAAGTCGAAGCGGTCTTCATTGCGGCGATCTTCGATCGCGCGGTTCTTCGCGAACGCATCCGGATCGAAACCGCCGCACTCGACGGCGAGCGAGTGATCCACTACGAGTTGCGTCGGCACGACCGGGTTGACCATCGCGGGATCGCCGCCTTGCGCCGCGATCGCATCGCGCAGGCCGGCGAGGTCGACCAGCGCGGTCTGGCCGAGAATGTCATGACAGACCACGCGCGCCGGGAACCACGGAAAATCCAGCTCGCGCTTGCGTTCGATGATCTGCTTGAGCGACGCCGTCAGCATCGCCGGATCGCAGCGGCGCACGAGGTTTTCGGCCAGCACGCGCGAGGTGTACGGCAGCGTGTCATAGGCGCCGGGCTGGATCTCATCGACGGCGGCACGCGTGTCGAAGAAATCCAGCTGGGTGCCGGGAAGGCGTTTGCGGTTGGCAGTATTCATGGCGTAGGGGACAAAACAATAATGATCCGGGGACGATGGCGGCAGCCGTGCTTAACAATCCACTGCCCCTCTTTCAGGCGGCGCGACCTTTGCGTGTCAGCGTGTCATTCGGACAGTCTATGTAGTTTAGCTTGCGGGGGCGCGCCGGTTTGCCTTGAACACCCTTACACGCGTTTGGCGAGCGGCACGAACGGCAAATCGTCGGGACCAGTGTAATTCGCGCTCGGACGGATGATCTTGTTGTCGATCCGTTGCTCGATGATGTGCGCGCTCCAGCCTGCCGTGCGGGAGATCACGAACAGCGGCGTGAACATCGCCGTCGGCACGCCCATCATGTGATACGACACCGCGCTGAACCAGTCGAGATTCGGGAACATCTTCTTCGCGTCCGCCATCACCGACTCCAGACGTTCGGCAATATTGAACAGCTTGTTGTTGCCCGCTTCCTTCGAGAGCTTCTTCGCGACTTCCTTGATGACCTTGTTGCGCGGGTCCGAAATCGTGTACACCGGGTGACCGAAACCGATCACCACTTCCTTGTTTTCGACGCGCCTGCGGATGTCGGCTTCGGCCTCATCCGGCGTCTGATAGCGCGACTGGATCTCGAATGCGACTTCGTTGGCGCCGCCGTGCTTCGGGCCGCGCAGCGCACCGATCGCACCGGTGATCGCCGAGTAGATGTCCGATCCCGTGCCCGCGATCACGCGGCCGGTGAACGTCGAGGCGTTGAATTCGTGCTCGGCGTACAGGTTCAGCGACACATGCATCGCATCGACCCACGCCTTCGACGGCTCCACGCCATGCAGCAGATGCAGGAAGTGGCCGCCGATCGAGTCGTCATCGGTTTCGACTTCGATGCGCTTGCCGTTGTGCGAGTAGTGGTACCAGTACAGCAGCATCGAACCGAGCGAGGCCATCAGCCTGTCGGCGATGTCGCGTGCGCCCGGCAGGTTGTGGTCGTCCTTCTCCGGCAGCACCGTGCCGAGCACCGACACGCCGGTGCGCATCACGTCCATCGGGTGAGCTGCGGCCGGAATCCATTCCAGCGCGGCTTTGACGTTCGCCGGCAGGCCGCGCAAGGCCTTGAGCTTCGTCTTGTAGGCGGTGAGTTCGGCCTGCGTCGGCAGCTTTTCGTGGACCAGCAGATACGCGATCTCTTCGAATTCGCACGTGGTCGCGATGTCGAGAATGTCGTAGCCGCGGTAGTGCAGATCGTTGCCGGTCTTGCCGACGGTGCACAGCGCGGTGTTGCCGGCCGTCACGCCGGACAGGGCGACGGATTTCTTCGGTTTGAAGGCGCCTGCGTTCGGCGTGCTGTTATCGGCTTCACTCATCATTTCGTCTCCAACTGCGGGGTTGCGTTCGTTCGGCAATCAGCGCGCCGAGCCTGTCTTTCGGGGTTTCAATGCGGTAACCGGTAAAAACGGAGGCTGATAACGCAAAGAATGGGCCATGCAGGACGCGCGCCGCTAAGTACCTGATTTAACAAAAAATCGTCTCCCGGCTACACCACCTCAAGATTTCACAAATGAAATCGCAGATTTCAAATTCGAAAACGAAAGGCGCATAATAGGCGGACTTTTCGTCTCCCTTCGCCAGACAACGAGCCCCACCGTGAGCACGCCTCCCTTCGACCCCGCGCAGCGCCCCCGCATCTGGGCCGTCAGCATCAGCCGCCTGCGCGATCTGTTCTTCGACATTGCCGGCGAGTACGTCGAACGCGCCGATTTGCGCATCGTCGCGCGTGGCTTCGAAGACGCCGTGCATGAGATCGACGCGGTCGGCGCCGGGCGTCCGGATGTCGTGATTGCCGGTGGCTCCAACGGGGCGTATCTGAAAACACGCGTCAGCGTACCGGTCGTGCTGATCGGCCCGACGGGTTTCGACGTCATGCACGCGCTCGCGCGAGCGCGGCGCGACGGCGCGAGAGTCGCGCTCGTCACGCACGGCGAGACGCCTGACGAAGTGCGGCGCTTCATCGCCGCGTATGGCATCGACGTGACATTTGCGTCGTATCAATCGGCGCAGGATGCGGAAAGTGTCGTTCTCGATCTGCGCGACCGTGGCATCGACGCCGTGGTCGGCCCGGGACTCATCGCCGATCTCGCGGCGAACGCGGGCATGGGCGCGGTGTTTCTGTACTCGCGGGCATCGGTACGCGCCGCGTTCGACACCGCACTCGAAGTCGCGCAGGCCACCCGCCGCGAAACAGTTCGCCGTCAGCGGCTCGACAATCTGCTGCAACATCTGCGCGACGGCGTGGTGGCGCTCGATTCGCAAGGGCACGTCGAAGCGATGAACCAGCGGCTTGCCGACGTGCTCGGCATCGACGCGGCGCAAGCCGTAGGCCGCGCCTTGCTGGACCTCGCACCCGATCTCGCAGGCAGCTTGCCGGACTCGGACGGCGATGCGTTCTGCACGGTGCGGGGCGCAAGCTATGTCGTGCATCGCGGGCCGCTGGCGAGCAGCAGTTCGGCCGCGGGCACCGTGCTGACGTTTCAGGAATCACGCGCGGTCGAAAAGCTCGACCGCACGTTGCGCTCACGGCAGCGTGTGCAGCAGTTCAGCGCACGTTACAAGCTCGACGATATCGTCGGCGCATCCGATTCGATCCAACGGGTCCGCACGCTCGTGCAGCGCTACGCCAAATCGGACGCCACCGTGCTGATTCTCGGCGAAAGCGGCACCGGCAAGGAGATGGTCGCGCAGAGCATGCATCAGCTGAGCGCGCGGCGCGACTTCGCCTTCGTCGCCATGAATTGCGGCGCGTTTCCGGAGGCGTTGCTCGAAAGCGAATTGTTCGGCTATGAGGAAGGCGCGTTCACCGGCGCACGCAAAGGCGGCAAGGCGGGGCTGATCGAAGTCGCGCATCGCGGCACGCTGTTTCTCGATGAAATCGCCGAGATGCCGCTGTCGTTGCAGAGCCGGCTATTGCGCGTGCTGCAGGAACGCGAGGTCGTGCGGCTTGGCTCGACGGAACCAACACGCGTGGACATCCGCGTTGTCGCAGCGACGCATCGCACGTTGACCGAGGGCATCGAGGCGGGTAGTTTCCGCGCGGACCTGTACTACCGGCTGAACATTCTGAGCATCGCACTGCCGCCGCTGCGCGAGCGGCCCAACGATCTGCTGCCGCTCGCGGTCGAACTGCTGCTGCAGGCGGCGTCGCGCGAGCCGAGACTGGCGGCTCGCCTGCCCGATGCGGATGCGGCAAAGCGCGTCCTCGCCAATCTCAATGAGCCATTGAAGCGCTACACGTGGCCGGGCAACGTGCGGGAATTGCAGAACGTGATCGAACGGATCGCGGTGGAACTGGCAGACGCGGATGCGGACGTGCACACGGACTCGAACGGCGCAGCAGAAACCGTCTTTACGCGCGAAGTACTGCGCGCCGTCGCGCCTGAAATCTTCGAGCAACCCAGCGCGCGCACAAAAAAAGCGGCGCTAACGTTGCGCGAGCGCAGCCGTCACGTGGAAGCAGACGAAATCCGCGCCGCGCTCGCCGCCTGCGACGGCGATCGCGATGCGGTTTGCCGGGCGCTCGGCATCAGCAAGACGACGTTATGGCGGAAGCTGAACGCGGCGCAGTAGCCTGAACCCCGCCACCGTGTTTCACCGCATTCTTCGCCGCGTTCGCGCCGGCGCGCGCGATGAACATGCTGGGCGTCATCCCGCAGCATCGCTTGAAATGCCGGCCGAAGTGGCTTTGATCGAAGAATCCCACCTCCGTGGCGACAACCGATCCCGGCACGCCTTCGAGCAACAAGGTCTGCGCCCGCTGAATCCGCAACCCGCACAGATAGCGATACGGCGACGAACCGTACTGCTGACGAAACACCGTCGCGAAGCGCGACACGCTGAGCGCCGACAGCGCGGCGAGCTGCGCGAGCGTCACCGGCTCGTCGAAATGGGCTTCGATAAACGCCCGGGCGGCATTGAGGCTGAGGGTCTGTTTCATGACGTCGCGATGGTCGGGCGGGGCGCGGCTTGCTTCGCGAACCGGGTAACGGAAAACACGTCGAGAGGAATATCCGTGCTACCCGTGCCGACCAGCTCGGCCAGCGTCTCGCCAACACCCGGACCGATCTGGAAACCCGAACCGCAGAAACCGAACGCGTAGTAAAGACCGTCAACCGTGCTGCTCGGACCGATCACCGGTTCACCGTCGGGCAGATAGCTTTCCACGCCGCTCCACACGCGAATCACATGCAGCGGCGCCATTGCCGGCACGAGCCGCCGCAACTGCGCGACTTGCCGCACGGTGTTCTGCGGCAGGACCGATGCGCGGCACGTCACGGCATCCGCCGGCCCAGCGGGACCGCCGCCGACAATGATATTGCCGCGCGGAATCTGGCGGAAATAGATGCTTTCTTCCTTGATCGAGGTGAACACACCCATCGACGACTTGAACACATACGGCACCGGTTCGGTCACGGCCATCTGCGGTCCGCTCGCGACGAGCGGAACGGGTTCGCCGAACTGTTCGGTGAGACGGCTCGCCCAGGCGCCTGCGCAAATCACGAGTTGCGCGGCCCAATACACGTCGCCGCGGGCGCTCTCCACACGAAACCGTTCACCGTCTTTTTCGACACGCACGATCTCGGTGTTCTCGATCACCTGGGCGCCGAGCCGCGCGGCCGCACGGCCAAACGCGGGCGCGGCGAGACGCGGATTGGCGTGACCGTCGAGTGGTGAAATCGATGCCGCCAGCACCTCGCGTCCGAGAAACGGAAAACGCTGGAACATGGCCTCGCCGTGCAGCACGTTGAGGTCGAGACCGTAAGCACGGGCGTCGATCGCATATTGATCGAAATTCTCCACGTCCTTCTGGTGGTAGCACACGCGCGTGTGACCCGACGCCAGAAACTCGATGTCCTCGCCAAGCAGTTCCGTGGAGCGTTGCCATGTGCGCAACGCGCGGTTCGCCATGGCCAGTTGCGGCAGCGCGCGCCCCTGCCGGCGAATGCCGCCGAAGTTCACGCCGCTCGCCTGCTGCCCCGTGAGTCCGCGTTCGAGCAGGATCACCGAACGCTTACGTTGACGCAGAAAAAACGCGGTCGTCGTTCCCATGATGCCGCCGCCGATCACGATGACATCGGCTTCGTTGCGGGTCGTCGCGCTCATTCGTCCACCTCTTCGACAAGCGCCACGGGCAGCGGTTTGACCGGCGCCTGACCGCGCAACCGTCCCACCGAGGACAACGGCACACAAGCCGCCGCCGCGATGATTTCAGCGCCTGCGTGGCCGCAATAGCGCCCTTGACAGCGGCCCATGCCAACGCGCGAAAACGCCTTCGCGCGATTGGCCTCCTGCGCGCCGGTCGCGTGCACGACGCGGCGCAGTTCGCCCGCCGTGATCGCTTCACAGCGGCAAACAATCGTTTCGTCCGGCAAGGAGGCGGCGAATTTCGCGGGCCACGGAAAGGCTTCACGCAAGCCCGCGGCAAAGCGTGTGAAACGCGCGAGTTCGGCGCGCAACCGCTCGACGCCTTCGACCTGCACGCCGTGATCGCGCAATGCCGCCAAGGCCGCGAGACGGCCCGACCGTTCGGCTGCGTCCGCACCGCGCACGCATGCGCCATCGCCCGCCAGGTAGACGCCCTTGACGCTGCTACGGCCATCT